>CP133316.1:0-1867500 GCA_050920645.1 Rickettsia endosymbiont of Argas persicus
ATCAGTCAGAATGAAATACGCAAATTTTTCCAGCAATTAGCAGTATGGGCAGCAATTTTCTTGATTCATAATAAATCGGTTATGCTTTTAGGTTTGAGCTGGAATTATGCTTATCAGAGAGTTATTTCAGTGTTAGTTCCGTCATATAATTGGTCTACTGAAGCGGGCGAAATAATTATGGCTCGTAATGGTGACGGGCATTTTTATCCACGCTCTTGTAAATAACGTTAAAGATAAAATTCGTATGGTTGATACCGGTGCAAGTGATGTTGCTTTAACTAAAGATGATGCTAAAGCTAGGCAAGTTTGGTTTAAGCAAATTGAAGCTATACTAGAACTTACCTAACGACTAACGGTGAAAAGCAAAGCAGCGCCTGTAATAGCGTTAGAATGGTGTAGTAATCGGAAGAGAATTTAAAGACGTTAAAGGACATATCGGTCTTGGCGAACTTGATGTTTCACTTCTCCGGTATGTCTGTGCTTGAACGCTTTAAAGGATTTAGGATAGATAAGGATTTATTAATTTTGAATTATTAGAAAGAGTTTAACGTTACCGGCTGTATTACGATTGCTTGAAAAACGCTCCTAAATTGTAGAAGTCCAAGATTTAATCTTACAGACACTATAAATTTTGTACCTGATTGTGAGTTAAATTTTGACTGTCTGAATATATAAATCAAGATACAAAAATTTCATTATTCTTTTCAACAGACTAATTTTCTTACTATCCTGAAAAGTTTGCATAGGAGTTTTCCCATAACTAATATTTACCAGAATGAGGTCTTTCATTATTGATATGCTCTAACCAAATATCCAAGATCTAATATGTAAATCATCAGAATCTGTATAAATCTTTTTCGCATATGTATCAAAGAATTCTTTGTTTCATGTGGTTTATTAAAACGCTCTCACATACCATTAATTTGGGGAGAATATGCCTTAGTTGTAGTATGTTCTATACCTTCTATGCTTTGAAATAACTCAAAGCATGATGCTCTATATTGCCCTTATATTCAAAGCCCACGATCTGTAAGAATACGCAGTATTTAGTATCCCTTAAATATCATATGTGGTAACACCCGGATGATAAACATAATAACTGGCAATAATTGCTGTTTTAATAGTATATGGTTTAGCATCCGCTACCCTAGTATAGCTATCCAATAAATACCACAGAATAAACCATACCTATACCTTTAAAAATTACCTACATAATACGTATCCTGACATCCTAGACAACCTGGATGCTGCGTCTCAATTTCTCGTAATAGCTGCTTTTTCATTACGACGCTTCTCTAGTGCCGTAACTGGGCTTCGGTAAGAACAATCACATCTTGAGCCATCTTTTGCTTCTAATGCTTTAAGCCTTTTACTGATGACCATTTAAATCATTACGTATGCCAAATTGATCTCACTCCTCCAGGTGATACAAGTATACCACTCTTCTTAAGCTCATTTGATGCTCTTAGCTGACCATATGCTGGATATTCTATTGCCATATCCATTACTGCCTTCTCTATCGCTGGATCAACTCTATTCGCTATTATTGACTTTCTTCGATTAATTTCATACAACGCTTCTTCGCCACCAGTTTCATACAGTTCTTTAAATCTGTAATAACTTATCTCTACTATATCCCATCGCTTTACATGCTGATGATATACTACCAAGACTCTTAGCTAATTCAAGTAAACCTAATTTTGGCTTTATTATTTTTGCGGATTTAAGTGCATTGTGACCTTCCGATTTTTTTATCTTTTGTATTTTTAATACGTAATTTTTATTAAATGTAAAGATCAAATCTCAACTAATACATCTAAATGTCATTCCTAGCTAAAAGCAGCGTTGTTGCATGGATCCCGGAAAATGTGTTCGGTGTCATACCGTGGCTTGACCACGGTATCCAGAAAAAACAACTTTTAATACTAACTAATTTTAGTATTTTAAGCTGGATCCCGCTACAAGCCTCGCGGGATGACAGAGGAAAAATTGATCCACGCAACAACGCCGCCACGGAATGACAGAGCTGATCCACGCTAGCAAGCCTTCCCGGTAGGCGGGAATCCAGCCACCTTTAATGTCATGCCGTGACTTGATCACGGCATCGTATGCTATAAGCTGCATCTTAAGATATCTTAGGTACAAGCCGCGGTATGACAAGACTTTATACTAGATTCCTGACTACGCAGGAATGACAATGAAACAGAAGAATATTTAGCTTTTCATAACGGCTGCCACTTCATCGGCGAAGTTTTTCTTCCTGCTCAATTCCTTCACCAAGTTCATATCGGATAAACTTAGTAATTTGAATCTCTGCTCCAAGTTCTTTGGCAGCGTTTTTAATTACTTCCGCAATGGTAAGCTTATTATCAAATAAGAAATTTTGCTGTAATAGTACAACTTCCGAGAAGAATTTACGTATTCTTCCTTCTACCATTTTTCTATTATATTGTCAGGTTTACCTTCTTCTTTTGACTTCTCGAAGAATACTTTTCTTTCACGCTCTACGAGTGTTTGATCTAAACCAGAATCATCTATACTTTGAGGGTTATTTCCTGCTATATGGACAGCAATTTGGTTAGCTAAAGCTTTTAGCTTTGCGGTATCTTTTACACTTGATTGCAAGCCTACTAACACAGAAATTTTACCTAAGTTCGGTATAACTTCGTTATGCACGTATGAGCCGATTGCTCCTTCAGGTACTTGGAGTACTTCCATACGACGTAATGTTAAGTTTTCACCTATTTTTGCAACACATCTTATAATATCTTCTTCTACTGAATTATCATTTGGCATTATAGAAGCTTTTAATTTTTCTACATTTTCAGCACTTATTGCAAGATCGGCAATATTTTTAACTAAATCCTGAAACTCTGGATTTCTAGCAACAAAATCTGTTTCGGAATTTACTTCAATAACTACCCCGGTTAATCCGTCAACTTTAGTAGCCGTTAAACCTTCAGCAGCAACGCGTCCTGCTTTCTTTGCTGCAGCAGCAAGACCTTTTTGACGTAAAAAATCGACTGCTGCTTCAAGATCACTGTTAGTTTCCATTAATGCTTTTTACAATCCATCATGCCTGCGCCGGTTTTTCTCTTAGCTTTCCAACGTCCGCTGCACTTATACTTACTACACTCATGTTTACTTATCTCCGTTTAATTATGCATTTTTCAGAATTTTTTATTTTTCATCGTTATTGCTTAACGCTTGTTCAAATTCAGTACTTGTTTCTTCGATTATATTTTTGGTTTTAGAGAATTTTTTAGTTTGTTTTAATTTAGAAACGTTTTTAGGAGCTAAATTTTTCTCGTTATGTTCTTGTATGCTACCTAAATCAACTCCTGAAGCTTTCATTGATTCTTCTAAACCTTGTAGTGCGGCGTTAGCAAATAAGTTACAATAAAATCTAATAGATCTTATAGCATCATCATTTCCTGGGATCGGATAATCTATATTGTCCGGATTAGAGTTAGTATCTACTACCGCAACGATAGGTATATTAAGTTTTATAGCTTCACTAATTGCAATATGCTCTTTATTAGTATCGATAATTACTATTAAATCCGGTTTAGAATTTAGTTCTCTAATTCCGGCAAGCGATAAGAGCAATTTATCTTTCTTACGATTCATATCAAGAATTTCTTTCTTAGTATAACCATTGCAAGCTTCTTCGTTTCCTAAGGTTTCCTCTAACTTATTTAATTTCTCTATAGAACCTGAAATAGTTTTCCAGTTAGTTAACATGCCGCCAAGCCATCTATGATTTACGTAATATTGTCCACATTTCTCGGCATATTCAGCTATAATATCGCTCGCTTGTATTTTAGTACTTACAAATAATACTTTACCGTCTTTTTTCACGGTTTCATATATCGCATTTAAAGCAACATCCATTAAAGCGGCAGTTTGTCTTAAATCAATGATATGTATATCGTCACGCTCACCGTATATGTAAGGTGCCATTTTAGGGTTCCAGCGTGAGGTCTTATGACCGAAATGCACTCCCGCATCTAATAAATCTTTAACGTTAACTGGGGGTATTTTTGACATTTATAATCTCCTTGTTGTTAGTTTATACCTCCGTAAAATGTATACTCGATGAACTTCAAAAATTGGCTACGTCGTTCTATAAGTACTTCAGTGCTCACGTACTAAGTGTACACTCCGCTCTTCGTCTTATAGACTCCTTGCTCTTTTTGAAGTTGATCCTTCGTCTACTTATTTTTCATTTTTTGCAATTTAGGTGATGCTTACTAATGAACTAACATTTATTTTACGTGTGAATTTGCTTAAATTATAAGCTTGTATATTATATACTTATATTCCGCAATTTACAAGTTTTATTCTTTCCTCCATATCGTAGTGCCGTCCGATTTATCTTCTAAAACTATTTTTTCATTTAATAATTTGTTACGAATTTCATCGGCAAGCTGCCAATTTTTTTGTTTTTTTGCACCTAAGCGTTCATTGATGAGCTTATTTATATAAGACTCATCAATATCGCTATTAAACCATTCATGTGGGGTTTGATTCATTAATCCGATAAAATTAGCACAAGCAACAAGATTAGAGGCATTGAACTGCTTCTCTTCCTCAGTAGTAGCCGTGAAAATGGCTTTAGCGTAGTCGTTAATTGTTTTAACGGCAAGCGGTGTATTCATATCGTCAAACAAGCTTTCCATAAAATCACTCGGAATATTATCCGTTTTTTGTATATCTATATTTTGAACGGCTCTATACCAATAGTCTAAAGTTTTCTTAGCATCTTCTATAGCTTTATCATTATAATCAAGAGGACGTCTATAATGGCTGCTTAATAAAAATAACCTTACTATTTCCCCTTTAATTTTTTTATCTATTAAATCTCTTATGGTAATAAAATTACCAAGAGATTTACTCATTTTTTCACCATTAACCGTTAGAAATCCATTGTGAACCCAATATTTTGCGTAAGTAGAATTTGGGAAGGCACATTTGCTTTGTGCAATTTCATTAGTATGATGCGGGAATATTAAATCAGCTCCGCCGCCGTGAATATCAAAATTTTCACCTAAGTATTTATAGCTCATAGCTGAGCATTCAATATGCCATCCGGGGCGACCAAGCCCCCAAGGACTCTTAAAATTTATATCTGTAGCTTCATCCGGTTTTGCCGGTTTCCATAAGACAAAATCCTGCAGATGCTTTTTAGTTTTACTGCTCTCTATCCGTACTCCTTCAAACATCTCGTCCAAATTTCTGTTAGATAACTCAGTATAATTTGGAGCTGACAAAACATCAAAATAAACGTGGTCATCCGCAATATATGCATGTCCGAATTTAATTAACTTTTCTATTATTTCGATCATTATATCAATATGCTCGGTAGCTTTCAGCTCTATATTTGGTAATAAGCAACCTAAATATTTCATATTTGTATGAAATTCTTGCGTAACTTTTTCTGTTAATTCGTTAATGGTAATACTGAGTACTTCTGCCCTTGCGATTATTTTATTGTCTACATCGGTAATATTACGTACATATTTTACCGACTTAGTATCAAATGTTTTAATAAGTATACGATAAAGCAAATCATATACTACTACTGATCTACTATTACCGATATGCGGATTATCATAAACGGTAGGTCCGCAAACATACATTCTGATATTGTCTTTACTAACAGGCTCAAATATTTCTTTATTGCGAGTGAGCGTATTATATAAGTAAATTTGCATAATTATTTAAATTTTATTCAAAATTAAATTTTTATAATTAATATGTAATATACATAACATACCAATATTAGAAAATTCGTTAATCCCTAACAAAAATTAAAAAAATATATTGATTTATATTAATGACCATCATACATTGCTTCACTAATTATTAATAGAAATTAACCAACAAGGTAAATGATGAGTACGATGCGTAAATTAAAGTCTATATTGTTAACATACTCTTTAGCTGTTTTTATATCAATAAATTTGTTGACAATTGCTTCAGGAATAGCGTTATTAACTATAAATAACCAAGTAGAAGCTGCAGCTACTCTTCCTCCGCCTCCACCACCGCCTCCACCACCGCCTCCTCCGCCCACATTTAATTTAGATGAAAAGATAATTTCTATTCCTGCGACTTCTTCTAAGACTAAATCATCAAATGTACGGGAAATTGCGATTGAATTAGGTAAAGAATTTGATCCATACGATATGCTTAATAAAAATAAGAAAAAAATACCGGACAAGAAGCCACAATAAAGATTTAGAGGATTTTTTAAAAATGGATACAATAGCGCAATTGAACAGGTTATTTTCTATCGCTCTTGCTCAGCACGATAATAACGAAGAATTACGTAAAAAATTTTTAAATGATGTTGTAAGGAATAAAAAATTATCTCTTAGCGATCAATTCAATTTAGCAAATCAAATTGCAGCTAATAATGGAATATATAAGAAAGATGATGAAGGTAACATCATAATTGATAATACAAACTTGAATAATAATATAAAACCACCCTCTTATACTTCTAATTTTAATCCAAACTATCAATATAAAATTTTATATAGTACACCAACAGAAATTTTAGAAAAAGATATAACATCTAAAGTGATTGATATAGTAAAAGGTTTTGAAAAAGATTCTAAAGGAAATTCTTATACAAAGTTTGATACAGTAGTACTTAAACAAATGGAGCAAACAAGAGTATATGATCTAGTAAAATCGGAAGCTGAATCGCTAATAAAGTCGGCTTACGGTAAGAATATAGAATATGTTGACTATTATGATAATAATATAGGTGGTAATAGTTATGAAAAATATTTTACAAAATATGAAAAAGATACAATAACGCAAAGTTTAGGTTATAAACATGCTTTTATGATGAGAAAGCAAAGTTAATCAAAAGAGAAACAGATAAATTGAATCCAAATTTATCTGATGAAGAACGTGAAAAAAAATATGCGGAAATATTTGAAAAATTCGGAGAAGATAGTTGGGCTAGTTATACAGTTCCTAAACCCGGTGGTGGTAGCAATAAAATAAGCTATGAAGAGTATGAAAAAATAGTTATAAATGAAGCAAAAAACGTGCAGTAATCGCAAAATTTTTAACAGAAGATAATGATAAAATAAAAGGGAAACGATTAAAAATAATAAAGGAAGACGGTTCTGAAGAATATGTAGATAATGCAGATTTTAATTTAATAATGGCTGAAAATGATTGGGATTTAACTCCTAAAAAAATACCTGTCTCGCAAGTAATAGGAGGTGTTATTAATTCATCGTTGAATGAAAGCGAACAAGTAAAAAAATTACTAGATCAAATTGAATTATTAAAAGGTAATACTGATAATTCTAGTTTAATTACGGAACTTGAAGATACAAAAAACAATTAGAAGAATTAGAAATAAGATATCAAAAAAAAATTAGATAAATACAAAAAATTAGCTATATTGTTCGACTTAAATAAGGATGAGGATGTAACAATATCTGTTGATAAAAACTTGATAACTATATTTAAAATCTTAAAAGATAATCCAGAATTTATTAATATAATAAAGGAAAATCCAAATTTGTTTCCGGCTATATTTAGTAACCCGAATACTCTAGCTTTTCTCGAAAAATGTTCAGCAGAAGATTATAGAAATATAATAATGGAGTTAGAAAAATTACTAAATTCAGAATCACAAAAAATTATATAACTCAAGTGAGGTAGAATTTTTAGAACAAAAAACTCGTGAAATAGAGGAACAGCAAAACTTAATAATAAAAGTTAAAGAAAGAAGAAAAAATATCAAAAAAAGCTCATGATGTTGCTTTATTTAAAAAAATGAAATTAGCCAATACTAAAAATGTTCATATGGTTATCGGTGAGAGATATAATTCAGATGTAATAGCAGCAGGAGATGAAGAAGTGACAATCAATAGAGGTGTATGGATTAGCGGTTTGTATGGCGTAAGCAGCCAAGGAGCGTGGAAGAATATTCCGAAATATCAAGGTCGCACTGCCGGTGTAACTATCGGTGCAGATGCAGAGTTTAGTGACAGCTCTGACGTAATAGGTGCAGCTTATTCGAGAGTAGAATCACACTTTAAATATAATAAGAAGTTAGGTAAGACAGCTCTTAATGGACACATATTTAGTATTTACGGTTTAAAGGAGTTGCCGAAAAACTTTTTTGCTGCAAGCTATAGCGTCATACGGTTATAATTATGTAAAGAGCAAGGTTATAGATACTAGTAATATAGTTGGGAAGAAGAATAATAATTTTAATTTCGAAGGATTATTAAGCTATAAATATCGCACTAAATACAATATATATTTAGTACCTAATATAGGTCTTAAATATGATTACTCGAGAAATGGGAATTATAAAGAAAGTGATAACATACAAAATTTAATAATACAGAAGAAATCGAATCAATTATTAACAGGTAGCCTTGGCAGTAAAATCATACTTAAGCCTATAAGATTATGGAATAATATAATGTTGATGCCGAGCGTTCACGGTGATATAGAGAGTAATTTTCATAATAAGAATGCTAAAATAAAAGCAAAAGCAACATTTAATAATCAAACGATAGAGGAATTAATTATTTTACCGAAGCAGCCTAAACTCGGTTATAATATAGGAGGTAATGTGCTTCTGACGAAGAAAAATATAAATATGTCAGCTTGAGTATAATTATCATACACAAAAAAAAATATCAAAGTCATCAAGGCGTGATTAAACTAAAAAGTCAATCTATAAATAAAATTAAAAAGGCTTTGTGTACATCCTTAACTTGAAGAGTGGGAAAAATAAATATTATAGTCTTTTTTAAAAGAATTATATAAGGTATAGGCGTTGCCGGTGTAGAACGGTTTTTCGTCATTGCAAGCATCGTTATCCATGCAGGCAAAACCGCCACCAGCTATCAAGGCCAAACTTAATACACTTAATGATGCCGCTTACAGAAATAGCCTATATTCTAACTAGTCTGTAGTAATTACTTCTTGACAGCTTGTAAGTATTACTTTATATTTTTTATCTATTATATAAGTTAAAGTTTGATAGGTTAAGATTATGTCTCGTAAATGTGAGCTCACGGGTGTGGGCGTTTTATACGGCAATAATGTATCGCATTCACAGCGTAAAACTAGGAGGCGTTTTGAGCCTAATTTAAGGTCAGTTAAATTTATAAGTGATATAACGACGCAAGAATATAGGTTGTCGGTTAATGCTAGATGTATAAGTTCGGTTGAAAAAAGCAGGTGGTTTTGATGCCTATATATTAAAAGCTGATAATAAAGTTTTATCTAGCACGGCCAAAGCTATTAAGAAAAAAATAATTCAGACTAAAACGGCAAAGTCATTATGAAAAATGGTATACATCCGGAGTATAAAAAGTTTTTAATCAACGTTGGTAGCGATGTTTTTGAAACAATGTCAACTCATCCTGCAGGTGAGATCTTAATGGACGTTGATTTTAGAAAGCACCCTGCATGGAATAAAGATGTCGGAAATGTAGTAAATCAATCTAACAAAAGTGTTAGTGATTTTAATAAAAAATTTTCTGGCCTTTCATTTGGCGGTCAAAAAAAGGCAACTAATTAGTATTGCAAAGAGAGGTGACGCTTCGATGGGGCAACGTTAGGAAATCGCGTGTTGCCCTAGCTAAGCTTACGGCAGAATCTTAAGCCGTAATCTGTGATACAAGAATCTGTGGACAGCTACAGTTCGGCAAAAATAAATTAGTCGAAAATTTATAAAACTAATTTACTTTAATTATATATATCCTTAACTTGAAGAGTTGGAAAATTAAAATTATAAACTTCTTCTAAAAGGAATATATGTATCAACAATATTTATTTATAACGATAATATAACAAAGTCATAAATCTTCAATTATTGCGGGGTGGAGCAGCTCGGTAGCTCGTCAGGCTCATAACCTGAAGGTCGTTGGTTCAAGTCCAGCCCCCGCTACCATTTAAAAAATTCTTTATAATATATATAATTTAAGGCAAGACAAATTAAGAAAAGTTATAACAAGCTTGTCTATTATACCACCCTTATGCTATTTTTGAGTGGAATAGGCATTGTCTGCGTGGATACCAAATCGTCATTGCGAACGACTATTAAATTAGCATTTTTTAACTAGATTGCTTTGTCAAAACTTGCAGTTTTTCCTTGTAATGACAGAAAAATCGATCCGCACGTGCAAGCCTAGGCGGGAAAGCGTTGTCTGCGTGGATCAGTCATGTCATACCGTGGCTTGACCACGGTATCTTAAGATGCATTTTGTGACACAAGACCTCGCGATCAAGTCATGGGGTGACAAGATTATTGGATCCCGTGGTCAAGCTACGGTATGACAACGAAAGTGCTTTTCGATCCACACGGGCAACGTCCTTTTAGGCTAGGAATGATGTTGGGGCGTTTCTGAATCTACACAGAAAATACCATACTAGAACTATATATATAATAAGGTTACAAAATTATGACTGATGAAAAAGAAACTAATAATAAAGCAATTGGTGATAATAAACTTTTTCGTCATCAAGCTAAGTTTGTAACAGGGGCTATGAATATAAAGCAAATTCCTAACTTTGCACTCCCTCAAATTGCTTTTGTGGGTAAATCAAATGTAGGCAAATCAAGTCTAATAAATACCATATGTAATAACAAAAATCTTGCTAAAGTTTCTAACACCCCAGGGCGAACTAGACAAATCAATTTTTTTAATCTTATAGATAAGCTCATAATAGTTGATCTGCCAGGTTATGGTTTTGCGGAGGTTCCAAATCAAGTTAAAGAGCAATGGGAAATATTAATTAATTACTATTTACGCAGTAGCGATAATCTTAAATTAGTTAACTTATTGATAGATTCAAGAAGGGAATTAAAGAAAACGATAAAAAAGTAGCAGAGTTGTTACTAGCAAATAAACGAGATTTCCAAATTATTTTCACAAAATCCGATAAAGTTACGGATCGCAAAAACCTTACCCATGAAGCAAAGAATTTCCTTGCAACTTTAAACTACTCATGTAATCTTATTTATGTAAGTAGTAGGAGTAAAGAAGGTGCAAAGAGAACTTAAAACTAGTTTTGCAAAATGCATCAAACTTGAAAAATAAGGAAATAGAGGATATTTCTGAATTAAATAGTGTTACTATAATTAAAGATATAATAAGTAGTAACGATCTTAAAAATCAAGTAATAGTTTTAAAATTACCGGTCACCATTATTATTAATGAGAAGTTATTTACTTCTTTTATCGAATCTATTAGATTACTTGAGATGTGTGGTGCTAAAATCTATATAATACATGATCATATAGATTTAGGTAATCTATCTTTAATAACATAAATAGATAAGAATTTTAGTAAAAAAATCAGTAAGATAAATGAAGATAGCTCCAATAAACCTATTGTAATGGAAATTTTATCGAGTTATGTTAACAAACTTATTGTAACAAAACTAAGTAGTGCCGGATGCTATGCGGTTGGTATTTCAGGTAAAGATGCTAATCTACTACAAGCAAAAAAATCAAAATTATTACATTGTAGAATTTCAAATCGCGATGTTATAGATATTGGATTTATCAGTGAGCCTATTATAGTAAATCCTGAAATTTTATTAAATTTTGAAGATAGTAATATCATACCTGTAATAGCTCCTTTTGCAAATGATGAGCAGGAAAATACCCATTTACTGAATGTTAATTTAACTGCCGCTACAATAGCTTCTGTTTTAGGAGCAGAACATTTAGTATTTCCATATGAAGTATCACGTTCGTTTAGAGATTTTCAGTATAACGTAAAAATACAAAGTTCAAGCTTATTAAAATCAATGCTTGATGATAATAATCATTTTATAGAAGAAGAATTAATTAAAATAGCAATAAATGTACTTGAAAATATTGGCGGTTATGTGCATTTTGTTAACAGTAAAGTACAAAACTCAATATTATTAACTTTATTTGCGAATCAAAACATAAATATATATTAGAAAGATACAGAAAAGGAGGAAAATATGGCAGGGGCATTAGCATTAGATCTTTTATTCGTAGGTTTAACAAGACCTGCGATGATATTTGGGGTAAGTATTAAATTTGCTGCACTAAATATGATAATGACTATGGTGGTATTTATCTGGAATAACGGTATTACGATTTTATTCATAGCAGCGGCACTTCATCTAATAGGATATATCATATGCTTTAAAGAACCGCGATTTATAGAATTATATATGAATAAAATGTCTAGAACTAGTCAATGCCCTAATAAATTTTACTATGGAGCAAATTCATACGGCATTTGATGTCATATCTTTATGGTATTAGCCCATTATATAGATCATATGTCATTCCCACATAAGGTTTGCCCCTCGAGGATACCGAATCGTCACGAGCTATGCGACTGTTAGGAGCGTGGTAATCTAGAAAAAATAATATAAAATGCTAATTTATAGCATTTTTTAACTAGATTACTTTGTCAAAACATACAGTTTCTTCTCGCAATGACGGAAAAATCGATCCACAGGGAGCAAACTTTATGCGGGAATGATATTATAAGAACTGAAAATCAAAATAGTTAAATTAGGTTATGTAATGAAGTTATTTAGAACGAGAGCAGCTAAAGAATTTAGATCAAAACAAGAAAAACCTACTTCACATTTTATTCCGTATAAATGTCATTGGGATAGTAATACTATTTTAACTAAAGATAATTCGCTCCTACAAGTTATTAAAATAAACGGCTTTTCTTTTGAAACAGCTGATGATGAAGATTTAGATATTAAAAAAATATCAGAAATTCCTTATTTAAAAACATGGCTTCAGGAAATATCGTTGTATATTTCCATACTATTAGAAGACGTAAAGCAGTAATATTTGACGATACTGAATTTACTTATGATCCTACTGTAAAAGTACCAAATGATTTTATTACTTATTTAGGAGTAGAGTGGCGTAAAAGCACGCAGGTACTAGGTCATTCTTTAATGAATTATACATCAGTGTTTTATATAAACCTGATACTGGCGGTGTTGCTATAGTTGAGTATTTTTTAAAAAAACTTAGACAAAAATCTAATAAAAGTGCTTGGGAAAATGATATGAAGGAGATGAAAGAAAATCTTCAAGAAATGTCAAATAGGATAGTTAACACTTTTAGAAGTTATGGGGCAAGAATCCTTGGGGTTCGTAAGACTCCAAAAGGCAATTTTTGTGAAATTTTAGGATTTCTTTCATCTTTAGTAAATTGCGGTGATTCACCCGGTCCGGTAGCATTGCCGCGTGGTACTATTGATGAATATTTACCGACGCATCGCTTGTTTTTGATTCACGTACTATTGAAGTAAGAAGCCCGCTTGGAAGGAAGTATGCCGGAATAATTAGTATCCTTGAATACGGTCCTAGTACTTCAGCCGGTATTTTTGATGGGTTCCTGCAAATGCCCTTTGAGTTTATTATGACTCAAAGCTTTGTTTTGCTAATAGAACGGTTGCTATAAATAAAATGCAATTACAGCAAAACAGAATGATACAGGCAGGTGATAAAGCTACTTCCCAAATTGTCGAAATTTCAACGGCTCTTGATATGGCAACCAGCGGTGATATCGGTTTTGGAGATCATCATTTATCATTATTATGCTCTGCTAGTAATATTAAAGCTTTAGAAGATATATTATCAATGGCTTCTGTAGAGCTTTCTAATTCAGGAATCCAGCCTGTTAGAGAAAAAATTAACATGGAGCCTAGTTATTGGGGGCAGCTCCCGGGAAATATGGAGTATATAGTCCGTACGTCAACTATAAATACCCTTAATATGGCTAGTTTTGCTTCTCAACATAACTATCTTCTTGGTAAGATTAGAGACAACCACTGGGGAGAATATGTCACAGTGTTAGATACTACTTCAGGTACACCGTTCTATTTTAATTTTCATGTAAGAGACGTTGGGCATACTTTAATTATTGGACCGACCGGTGCCGGTAAAACGGTTCTTATGAATTTTTATGTGCTGAAGCACAAAAATTTAAGCCGCGTATGTTCTTTTTGATAAAGATCGTGGTGCTGAAATATTTATCAGAGCTTTAAACGGCGTTTATACAATTATAGATCCCGGGGTAAAATGTAACTTTAATCCTTTGCAGCTTGAAGATACTAGCGAAAATAGAACGTTTATTTTAGAGTGGCTTCGGGTACTTGTAACTTCGAACGGTGAAAGTTTAACGGCACAAGATAATAAGGTATTAGCACAAGCAGTAAGCGGTAATTTCAGGTTAGAGAAAAAGATAGGCGTCTAAGCAATGTTATAGCATTCCTTGGAATTGATACGCCAAATAGCTTAGCAAGCAGGATCGCAATGTGGGTTGGTAAAGGATCACACGCAAAAATATTTGATAATGAAACGGATGAAATTGACTTACAAAAAGCTAGAGTATTCGGTTTTGATATGACTGAATTACTTAAAGACCCAATCAGCCTTGCACCTGTATTATTATATATTTTTCATCGTATTAACATTTCGTTAGACGGTCAAAAAACTATGATAGTGCTTGATGAGGCTTGGGCTTTAATTGATAATCCGGTATTTGCGCCTAAAATCAAAGACTGGTTAAAAGTATTGAGAAAATTAAACACTTTTGTTATATTTGCTACTCAAAGCGTAGAAGATGCTGCAAAGAGTAGAATTAGTGATACATTGATTCAGCAAACCGCAACGCAAATCTTTTGCCTAACCTTAAGGCTACGGATATTTATCGTAGTGCTTTCATGTTAAGTCAGAGAGAATATATTTTAATTAAAACTACCGATCCTACAACGCGTTACTTTCTGATAAAACAAGGAATAGATGCTGTAGTTGCTAAAGTTAATTTAGACGGTATGAACAACATTATTAGTGTTTTATCCGGTAGGGTGGAAACCGTAATATTGCTCGATCAAATTAGAGAGAAATACGGCAATGATCCGGATAAATGGTTACCTATATTTTATGAAGCAGTTAAAACATTATAGATCAGACTTAATTCAAAAAGAGTTGTCATCCCATGGCTTGTCTAGTGTTGCTGCAATGATACCAAAACGTCATTGTGAACGACAGCAAGGAGCGTGGCAATCTCATAAAAATGTCCTAAGATTGCTACGTCGAGACTTCGTCTCTCCTCGCAATTACGAGTGTAACAAGCCAAGGTATGACACTACATGTGAGGCAAGTAGCTAGTCATGAAATTATTTCCTCGTAGCTCTCTTATAATTTTAATCACAAGTTTTATCCTAAATTTGGGGCTCGTAAGTAAATCGTATGCCGATAACGTACTCGATACTATTACCAGTACATTAACAAGTCTTACATGTGAAACACAAGGAGTCGGTGACTTATTACGTAGCGAGTTTTCGCATACATGTATTGTTGCACCTTTTTTACTTTTGCGGTAATGAATCTTGTTTCTCCTGTTTTATACATGAATACCTTCTTAAAACTCAAAATAAACGATAATGACTTATTCGGTGCGCAATTCCCGGGAGGGCAGTGTACACGTGAAAACAGAATTGATCCTAATAAACCGGAATTAACGTTTGGATTATGTAGTAATACATTACTTGCAAAAGTTAGAGCAACGGCAGTTGCAGAATCAGCGCTTGCTATTGCTAAAGCCGTATTTACCGGTCAAGATCCGTGGGATGATATAAAAGCCTCTTGGAAAAGTAATAAAGCGGATTATTACAATATATATACCGGAAAGCCGGGCCAGAGCGGTACAATGTTTGACATTGGTTTTCCAGTAATAATATGGAAAGTTATTCAGGACAAGGATCGGCTATGTGTAGCAACACCAGGATTTACGGGATATGTCCCTGTCGGATGTAAATATATAAAAGAGCCGTTTCCAAAATCTATGTATAATAGTTTTATGGATATAAGCGACAGTAATTTTATTGAAGATCCGAACGCAACTCCTACCGATCCTTTAGCCCTAGTTTCTTGTAGTGCGGCAGGCGACGGTTGTTATCAAAAAGCTTATAATGCTTCAAAAACAGCGGTAGTAATGACTTCTCCGCTTATAGAATGCATAAGACAAATGATCGCGAGATTATTGATTAGCAAAGACGTATGTAGTTTTGATGATGTAAATTCCGTAATTAACTTGGCTTCAAGAAACACTAGTTCTTTATTTCAGTTCCAAGTCGCAATGTATAAGATAGTTACGGCTTTCTTAACTTTATACGTTATGTTTTTCGGTATAAAACTGCTTCTCTCAGCTGAAGTGCCGCCACGAAACGAGATTATAAACTTTGTACTGAAAATGATATTTGTAACCTATTTTTCAATAGGGCTTAATATAACACCCGGTAGTACTTCGCCTTATGATCGGATGGACGGAATGATTCAATGGGCTTTTCCGTTCTTACTTAACGGCATAAATGGTTTAGCTAGTTGGGTTATGAATGCTTCCCCTTCTGATTTATGCAAATTTAATGGTACAAATGTTTCATATGATAATACAGTTTCATATATTGCCTTATGGGATGCATTAGATTGCCGTGTAGCTCATTACTTGGGGCTTGATATGTTATCTACATTACTAGTGGAAAATACCTATAGAAGTCATGATTTTTTAAATTTTGACTTTTTTAGCTTTAGTGCTCCGCCTTATATTTATTTACTAATTCCTGCTATAATATCAGGTAATATGATGCTAGTATCTCTAGCTCTTTCTTACCCGTTACTTGTGATTTCGGTTGCCGCATTTATGGTTAATGCAACAATCATGTGTATGATATCTATAGTAATTCTTGGAATCTTAGCGCCTTTTTTTGTACCTATGCTTTTATTCACGTATACGAAACCTTACTTTGAAAGCTGGGTTAAGCTAATGATTTCATTTTTGCTTCAGCCTATGGTAGTAGTTACTTTTATGATTACTATATTTTCGGTATATGATTTCGGTTTTTACGGTAAATGTAAGTATAGCAGCAAATTAATCAACAATAGTATAGAAGACAAGATCCAAGGCGGTATTACTTCTAAGCGCGATGTTCTAATATTTTATATAAATAATGATTGGTCGCAATACAGTAAAGAAGATGCGGAAAGCTGTCAAAATAGTTTGGGTTATATGCTAAATAATCCAATTTCAACTACGTTTAACTTTGCAAAGGATAGTTTGGATCAAATAGTAACTGATAAACCTGGTGCTAGTTCTACCGATAAATTTCTTTCTAAATTCCAATTTTTATCAGGGATAATTTTAGGACCCGGAATGTTCTTTATCTCGCCTAAAGTACTTTTTGAAAAGATAAAAGATATTTTACTTGCACTGATTACGGCATGTTTTACCCTATATTTAATGTATAACTTTAGTAGTCAGTTGGCTGAATTTGCGGCTGATATGACGGAAGGGGTGGCTCTTAGCAATGTTGCAATAAAACCGCAGGCAATATTTAAGGCTGCAATGGCAGGACTTGCCGCTGCGGGTGCTGCAGCTAAAGGTCTAGACCAATTAGCAGCTAAAGGAGGAAAATTGGGAGGAGACGGGTTAGGCAGCGGAGGCGGAAGATTCGGTGATAATTTAGTAGGTAAAGATGGAAGCAGAAGTTCGAGCGATGAAATAAGCACAAGCGGCGGAGTACCGACATCTACCACTACCTCTGCAACTCCGTCTTCTGCTGCCCCCTTAACTGTTAGCGGTAGTAGTGGAGGCGCTGCACCGGGTACTGCTTCTGAAAAGCGACTTGATATGAGCTTTAGCAATAGAGCCGGTATAGAAGCGCCAATACAGCAACCTATACAATCGGCTCAGCCTTCTACTACAACTCAACCTAGTGTTACGAAAATCAATCAAGAAGATAAAGTAGAGAATTTAAAAGAAAATAGTAATATTAGTAAAAAAACTGAAGAGATGGGACCGCTAACCCAAGAACCAAAAGTTAAAAGAAGTACGGAGGAAGATAAATTTGAAGATTTATCAGAAAAACTATATTTAAAAACAAAAACTGAAGAAGCGGGACCTGATTCTCAAAAAGAAAAGCAAACAGAATCGCCAAAGGAACGAAAAACAAAATACAGCACGGAGATTGAGGACGTAGCTGTTTTAGATGAAACGATTAGTATTACGCGCCCTTCTAGTAAGGGACTTTCAGATGATAGAGTATTTAAAGAGCAAGAAAGTCATGAATTAAAACAAGGTGAAGCAGGATATGTAAAACAAGAAGCAAAAAATGCTGAAATTCGTACAAGAAGAGCGGCGTTTGAGCGAGAAACCGAAGAGCTATATCGTAGCGGTGGCGGTAGAGCAAGGGATAAAGCCGAGCAAATAGATACTAAATCTGAAAAAAGTGGCAGAGGCGATTCCGATGAAAACTCATAATATTGTAAAAATTATTATTATAATTTGTTTAGAATGTTTTTCTTTAAATAGCCTTGCCGGTTTTGGGGATTCATGTTCTACGCTGCCGACTACTACGGATGGATATTTAGAAGGAAATACTGCGTACGGTTATATAATTCGTAGTATTGATATGAAAGCACCAGGAGGAAATTGTGATGCAAGCAAGCCGGGTATAACTTTTTGCTTTAAGAATAAAGATGGTAGCAGCGCCCCTTGTACTATGTATACTTTAAATCAAGGTGATTCTAAAAAAATTAGTGAGTTAAGTACTGATAATAATCCAAACCTTGGTGCAAATCCTATATTAAAAAATATTGTTTTAACGGTTAAAGCATTGGATAATGATGTTTGTTTGCTTATGCCTACATCAAGAGGACCAATGCCGGTAGCTTGTAAATCCTTAAGTTCTATTCCTCCTACTCCTCCTCCGGATAATCCTAATTGTAGTAATATAGGACAAAGCTGCTATACGGGAGGAAATTACAGTCAATCATTAATTAATTTTTCGGGTCTTGCAGTTCAATGCTTAAAGGAAACACTGGATAAAGTATTTTTTGTAGGAAATAGCTGCAGTTCTCAAAATCAAGATACGCAAATTACTAACCTGACAGCATTTCCGACATTTCAAGGTTATTTAAAACAAGCCGTTAATGCTGCACTAATTCTATATGTGATGTTTTTGCTTTTAATATGATCTTAAATAGAGAATATGCAAATATCGATAAAATAGCTCTTTTTATAATAAAGTTTTTGTTTGTAGCTTATTTTTCCATAGGTCTTGGTCCTTTAGACTTTAGCAGCGGTACACCAAGTAGAGAAAACGGTATATTAAAGTACGGTTTACCTCTCTTGACCAGCGCAGCACCAGAATTTGCACAAATTATTTTTAATGCCGCAGGTTCACAAGGATTATGTACTTTTGATACATCTAAATATAAAGACGGTTATCAATTTTATGGTTTATGGGATGCTATCGATTGCCGCATAGGATATTATCTCGGTTTAGATTTACTTTATAATATAGATAAAAGCGGAATTTTAAGCAGTTTTTCAAGCGGTGGTGGTAGCGGGGGTAATAATACGCCTATACCAAATCTTGGGACTCCCGATTCAAAAAGCCCAAAGGATCTAACTAAAGTCGGTTCCTTAAGATTTTTTACCGTTATGTTTGGCTTCTTTATGGCAGGGAACATTATCATCTTTGCAGGAGGTATAATATTTTCGGTAATATTTTTATCTGTATTATTATATTTTATCACCCATTATTTAGTTTGTATGATTACTATTTATGTAATGACATATATTTCTCCGATATTTATACCTATGGCATTATTTACTAAAACTAAAGCTTATTTTGACGGGTGGTTGAAGGTGTGTTTTTCTTGTGCTTTGCAGCCGGCGGTAATAGCAGGTTTTATAGCATTATTAATTACCATGTATGATTCGGCGATATATAAAAATTGTGAATTCTTAAGACATGATTATGAAAAAGGAGATATCAAATTTAGTACTTTTGAGTTAAGGCTACCTTCTACTGATGCCGAGAAATGCCAAGAAAGCTTTGGCTATAAAATGTTAAATTATTATGCAGGCAAGGGGTGGGAAGAACATTTAGTTATACTATTTCCTATAAAGTCAATAACAAGGGATGTGGTATCTATTCTTGCAGAGCTTTTATGCGTGTTAGTGTTCTCGGTCATTTTCTATTATTTCTCTAAGTCTATAGGTCAGTTTGCGTCTGACTTAACCAACGGTCCAAACATGGATAAAGTTACGGCAAGCCCAACTAAAGTTGTTGATCTAGTAAAGAAAGGTGCAGCTTTTGTTAAAGATGCGGTGCAAGCCTCCCAAGGTAAGCCTCCTGCCGGCGAAAAGCCGGACGATGGCGGCGGTAAGTGTTCAGAAGGTCAAAGGGCGGGGATACGCTTAGCGGAGAAGGCGGTGGCGGTAGCAGCGGCGGTGACTCGACATTAACGAGCGGAGGTAAGTAGAAAAATATGCAGAATAGCTTGTTAAAAGTTTTAGGAATACTTGCTATAGTAGCTACCCTTGTCTGCTTTATTCTTGCGGCTCTTGGGATGATAGGAGCGGTAAGCATAGGTAACGGTTGTTTTATGAGATACAGTCCGGATGGTAAAGCAGGTTCCGATTCTATAAGTAGTACTGTTACTCTTAATGCTAACGCTAATTATAAAGATACTTCTAATATGTTACCTAACGGAACAATGCAAGTTATTCCTGATCCTGCTCATTACGGTGAATGGCTAAATACTGACGTGGAAGTAGTAGATCAGCAAACGGTAAACTTGCAAATAACTGGTCAGATTAGTTTATGTCTTGCTTATGTACCGAAGGATAATTTGCAATTTACCGAAAGCACAAGACCTGGAAAGTCCAATTTAGACGATAAAGGTAATATGATCCCAATTCCGCGTGTTACGGATGTTAATACACCGCCGCTTTCTTTAATAATAGACGCTAAAAATAATGAATGGCGTAATATTACGGAGTTATACGCTAATGATAGAGTACTAATTTCTGTCTCTCCTAATTACACCACAGGTACGGCTGCAGCAGTTCCGGACGCTTTTAAAGGTACTAAAGTTACGGCTGATTGCTCTCAAGGTCAAACTACGTATAATCCGATTTGCGGTAGATATTCTATTTATTCAGGAGAATATGTAAATGCTTGTGTGTATAAAAAAAATTACTGGCAAGGTAATAAAAAACAAAAATGTCCAAAAGGTTGCGTTTGGGGGGCGATAGATTGGTGTTATACGGCACCTTCGGTTTTGTGTCGTTATTATTACGAATGCGAATCCCTGCCTGCTTGGATAAATAAAAAAAGAATTATGCCTGAACCTTATCAAGATGACGGTACATTTACTTTTAGTTGGTCAGATAATGCAGGTAGCTTATTTATTGATTATGCAAATCTTCAATGTTCTAATAATGCTAATATTCCGCCAAATGGTCAATGTCCCGATAGCGTTAGTAATCGTGATGCGAAAGATAAGGATTATATAGGAGGCAAAGACTGCCAAGGTGATTATGACGGAAAAATATGTAATAGTGGAGATTTTCAAAAAAATCGAAGATTCTGGTACACGGCAGACGGTAATGGAGGTAATGGGCCAACGGGACTAATATGGCAATTAAGTAGCACAGGTAGCGTAAGTTCAGATTTACCTTCTAATCCGCAATTTGCTAAATTTGTGGAAAGCTCGGATCAACCAGAAGAATACGGCAAACAATATAAAGTTATATATAATATACCGTTTAATAGTAATACTGAAAAAAACTATTTGCAATATAGGCTCTGGAGTCCATCTTCTCAAGATGCAAGTAAAAATACGGGCGGATATGTTTTAAATATAAAACAAACTAAGTGCTATAGAGAAAACGGAAATAGTTTTAACGATGTTTTTAGTAATCGTGGGAAGGTACAATATATTATAGTTCCGAGTTCAGAGGATCCAAATACTAACGGTAAAAGCTATCCAATTAACGGAATTGATGTCGATAGCAAAGGGGAGACTAAGTTTGAGGCTACGAGTGAAGGGGTTATATGGATGAAAATTTTAAACGACCCGGTCGACTATAAAAATAGTGAAGGAAATTATAAGGTAAGTTTCTTAACAGTTCAGCAGGTTGGAAGTTTTACTATAAAAGTAATGCAGCCTCTACTCGAATTGTTCAAAAGTAAAGTTCAAGGGGCTGCTAAATCTATTTTCCAAAATATCGTATGTTATAAAGGTAATAGCTCATCTTGTACCAACTTTTTAATTATATAAAGGCACTATTAATTTTATATGTGATGACTTACGGAGCTATGTTTTTACTCGGATTTACTAAAATAAATCAAAGAGAATTAGTAATTAGAATAGTAAAAATAGCGATTGTTAGCGGGCTTATGAACGGTAAAACTTTCGAGTTTTTCAATAATTATTTATTCGATGCTATTACCGGTTTTTCAGATGAAATTATTTCTAATATGAGCGGGTATAGCTTATTTACTTCTACTAATAAAATTTCTAACCCGTTTATGTTTTTAGATGCAGTAATGAGTAAAATATTTTTTAGTAAAACGTTTATTGCTCAATTATTGGCGCTGCTGTCACTCGGACTTAGCGGTATTATATATTTCATAATTACCTTTATCGCATTAATGATTGTTATCATAACGGCATTTAGAGCTGTTGCCGTATATATTATGGCATTTATGGCAACCTGTATATTAATCGGTATAGCACCTTTATTTATTAGTTTCTTATTATTTGATTTTACTAGGTATTTATTTGATAATTGGGTAAGGTTTACGTTTAGATATATGCTAGAGCCGGTAATTATGATGGCAGGTATTATCGTACTTACTCAACTCTTTACCTTATATTTGGATTTTGTTTTAGGTTACAGTGTTTGCTGGAAATGTGCATTACCGATAAAAATTCCATTTATAGGTACTATTTTACCAGTTGCATTACTTAACGTACCGATATTTTGTATTAATTGGTTTGCTCCTTGGGGAATGGATTATATGTCCGGCATGATGGGCGTAAACATGCAAAATATAGTTGCCTTAATTATTATTTCTTACGGTATGTATGGTTATGTTGAATTTTCAGGAAGAATGACTGCAAAGTTAACTGGTGCAGCAGGACCTTCAGCAACTCAGATGGGCGAGCAGATGTCTACCGCTGCAGAGCAGGGAGCATTAAGTAAAATAGGGATGGATAAGAACACAAGAAAATCTATTACCGGTAATGCTAAAGAACGTCTGGAAAAACGCAATGAAACTTTAAAACAAGCTGAGATAAAACAAGCTGAGAAGAAGAAAGAATATGCTGCAAGAAGATCCTACTAAAAAAATTGCAGAAACGCCTAAAGTTGAATCGCCGAAATAATATTATTAACATGATGAAAATTCTTAAGAGTTTGATTTTATTATTGTTATTTTTAGCTTATCCGGCTAGAGGTGATGACGCTTTTGCTTGGATGTCAACAAGTATTAGTGGTTTAAAAAGCTTATTCGGTTGTTTGGAAGTACCTAAATTTACAAGTTTCCAAGAGGGTAAAATAGGGATTAGTTTATCGACTGCCGGAACTTGGCAGTCAACAGGTAATAACGTTGAAAAAGGTAAATTACTTAAAATTAATTGGTCTACTGTCGGTATTACTCCTAAACCTAAAAAATATTTAGTATTGTACAGGATAGATCCAAGATTTAGCATTCTGCAAGTTTTTATTAAAACTTATAATTATGCTAATTCACAGTTTGAAGCTCAGGGTTTTCCTACTACTGTAAATAAAGATGGAAATATACCACCCGATAAAAATCTTGATGCATTATCATTTACTAAAATGTCTGATTATGTTAATTATTTTAATTATGCTAACGGTAATTCAAGAATACCCGTGAATGTAGGAGATGTAGTAAATATTAGCTTGGTTAGTAAAGATAATTTTTTTAGTCCTAGTACTCCTACTATTCCAAATACCCTAAATAATATTTTAACAAAAGAACTCGATAGTTCGATATTTGCCGCTTCTGCCCTTTATACTGAAAGTAATCTCGGGAACTTCGAAAATAGAATAATATATTCATCTGCTGAACAGGTATGTAATATTATAGATTCCTCGAGAAAGACTGTATGTAGTGGTACCGGCAGCAGTACAAAATATAAAAATCCTACTAATATGCAGTTAGTAGGTAAGCCTATGAGTGCTGATTTATTACAAAATTTTATAAGCTCAATTAGTTCTTGTCCTGCTAACTCTAATTTAAATACTAACCCCGCTTGTTATTATGATCAGGGTAGAGGCATGATAATTAAGGTAGGAGGGCAAGTTATTAAGGATCGTGATGAAAGTTTTGTAAATAACGGTAGTAATAGTTTTATATATTATCAAGCAACTAGTGGTGGTACTATAGATTTTAGTAGTAATTGGCAAACTACTGATATGTTCGACTATTCGTTTTTAATGAGTGATTGGAATAGAACCTTCTCAGATTATAGTAGTTTTGCAAATTTCATAAATGATAAAGATTGGTCAGCAAATTTTTTATATTTCGGTCGTTATACTATGATTATTGAGATAGGTAACGGAGCAAATTCGGTTAGCCTGAGTGATCAACAAAATATACATTTAGAATATTTAATAACATCGGATGGAACGCTGCCAAGCTCATCCACTTCCGGAACGCAAGTAGATTATGATTTTTCGGGTGATGCGCCGCAAGATGGTTATTTATGGCTAAGAGTTGTCGCACCTAATAATAACATACAAGGGGTGGTTAGTGTAAATTTCGCTAACTATACTGGTACAACTTGGTTTTCAGATATAGTTTATAAAGGTGCAATTAAACCTATTACAGATGAGTTTAGAGGATTTAGTGAAAATTTTTATTTTAAATTGATTAAAAATTCTGCTGTGCAGAATATAGCTAAAGCTTCTTTAACTTTATATGTTACTATATTCGGTTTAATGTTTGTTATGGGAGCGTTAAAGTTAACTGCGGTAGAAGTAGTAACCCGTATCTTCAAAATAACTGTAGTAGCTTTTATGCTAAGACCGGAAAGCTGGGATTTTTCAATAAAAATTTCTTCAATGCATTTATTGACGGCATTGATTTTTTGCAACTAGCGTAGTAGGGGCAACCAGCTCCAAATCAAATATTTTTGGTTTTATTGACCCAATATTTGACAAATACACAAACGGTAGAATTTGGGGATTACTATTTATTCAATTATTACAAATACAAAATGGTCTTGCTTTTATTGCTATCATAACAATTTACTCTCTTATTACGTATTTTAGAGCGATACTCGAAGTGATAATAGGTTATGTTCTCGCTTTTATAGGTCTAACTGTTATGATTTCTCTAGCACCGTTTTTCATAATTTTAATGTTATTTGAAAAGACAAAACCTCTATTCGAGAACTGGATATCGATGTTACTTAGTTATGTAGTGCAACCGACAATATTACTGATTTTCTTTTTACTAATAGATCAGGTTTTATCTGAACAGTTACTAAAGGTAGTTGTTAGAGCTTGCTGGGATATCCTTATACCGATTAAAGTTGGTCTTGATCTCTCACATCTTGGTATACCGTTAAATTTCTCTTTCACTTTACCGTTCTTACCTGGAATACCTTTCTTTGTTCCGGATGTGCAAGATATTAGTAGCTCTAATATTTTAACAAATAATACTAGTACATTTTTAGTGTTATTTACTACAGCGTTATTATTTTATTCATACTGTTTAATGTCATACGGTTTAGTAAGTTTTGTAACTATCGTTGTAGGAATGCTAACAAACGTTACGCCTGCACGAATTGAGGGAAATTATAACCCACCTGCTAACTCTACGGATTCCGTTATGAAAGATTTAGGTGCTGTTGCAGCACCGATTAAGAAAGCTGCACTTGCACCTGCACGAATATTTAAAGATAAGGTAATTGATCAAAATTATACGGCAAGAAAATCTAACGAAAAAGGCGAGTATACGGGTAAATTCTTTGCTAATCGTAATGATCATAAAGATGAGCCGAAAACAGAAAAACCACCGGAAACAAAATAAGAAAAACAGTTATAATTATCGTCATTGCGAGCAGTCGAAGTACTTGCGTGGCAATCTTATGAAGTAGTATAAAATTTCTGAGATTGCCGCGTCGATTCGTTGCCTCTCCTTGCAATGACGTTGAAATTAAGCATATAAATAAATGAACAAAAATATTTTTATTACATTATTAATATCGTTATTAGTGCTGTCAGGATGTACGGGTGACACTTGTATTGATCCCGATGATTTCGGTTTTATAAAATTTAATATTTCTTCTAGATATAATCCTGATGAAGTCACTTCAAGGCAGGAAGGTGATCAAGTAGCACCTTGGCGTGATAGTGCCTATAAAGTAAACGGTTACCCATTAACAATTATGGTAAGACCTTGGAGCTATATGCTCGGAGATAAAAATAAGTCAGGGCAGTTATCGGCTTGGTGTCCATGGTACGGTCAGAAAAATAATACTACTACTTTAGCTGACTTTTGCGTTAAATTGAATCCCTGTGAATTTATTAGCAACAATATGTGTCCTACTCCTACTCCAAATGATGCTCCTATTAAGAACGCCCCTTGCATTCTTACAAACGGGGTAGGGCTTTATTTTCTGATTGCTGAGAAAGGTAATGATCCTAATATATCACCTGATTCACAACGTCATCCGAAGGGGATAACTAGACATTTAGGAGAGCCAACTTTGAATCAAGGTTATGCATTTTATAGTATTAGTAGTACCGGACAATTTTTACCAGCCGGTGGCATAAATTACAGATATGAGGATATGAAAGCATTAGATTACGCTCAATCTCCTTTATACTTTAAAATTTTAGATAAATTTTATGATGATAATAGCGGACAATACCGAATAGTTATAAAATCTGGAGTGAGTGATACAAGACCTGATCCTCTACAATTTTTAACAAATTTAATAAAAAATGTATTATTCAGCACTAGTGATCAAGACCAGGGTATTGTTAGAAAAACATATCAGAAAATAATCGAAACTCCGGGGTACCGCTTAAGTGTTTCGGCTATTCTAACCTTATATATAATGTTTACCGGTTTTTCTTTTTTAATAGGTAATATAAATCTTACTCAAGTTGAATTGATAGTTAGAATATTAAAAGTTAGCATAATATCCATATTATTAAGCACAAGTAAAGCTTGGACATTTTTCCATGACTATTTATTTGTATTTTTTGTTGAAGGGGTTGAGCAAATACTGCAAATAATTAATGAAGCTTCTGCTAGCGGGCCCGGTTCTCAAAGTTTACTTGGACTTCTTATCGCTCCGCAAACTTTATCTAAATTATTTTCTCTATTATTTGTAGATCCGCTTGGATTTGTATATATTATACTTTATTTGATAGCTTTATATTTTATTTTCCTACTTATATTTAAAGCTACAATTGTTTATCTTACTGCTCTAATAGCTATCGGTATGATAATAACTATGGGGCCAATATTTATTTGTTTCATGTTATTTAATATAACTAGATCGTTATTTGAAAATTGGTTGAGGCAGCTAATATCATATGCCTTGCAGCCTATCATTTTATTTGTCGGTATCGCTTTTATTTCGATGATTATTAGAACCGAAATATATTCAACGCTTGGTTTTGCCGTATGTAAACATGACTTTCCTAATTTAGGACCTATAAATAAAATATTCGGTAGTTTTATTGAGGATTTAGATCCAAGCCTCAGTGATTCAATATTTTATTGGTGGTTTCCTACGCCTATGAAAGGAGGAATTAATAATTTTCATAAAGCAGATATATTGGTGCCGGAAGATTATAAAAAAGATGACGGTACTAATTGCGCTGCATATGAGTGTATTGATAACCGTTATATTGAATTACCTTTTTTAGATTTAGTTAAAGATGCAAAAAGAATTAGTAATTTTGTAAACGGTAAATTCGTTCAGCTTGATGGATTATTGCTAATTTTTGTTTCTATTTATTTACTAAGTAAGTTTAATGAGACTGCTATATCAACGGCAAGTTTTATAGCAGGTACTTCAGGTAATTTAACTAAAATTCAGGCAGTTAATCAGCAATCTTACGACTCTATTATGAAACAGGTTAATAGACCGATAAATTATGCAGCAGGAATGATTAGTAAGCCTTTAAATGCGATACAAGAGCGAACGAGTATGTTCTTTGCTGAACGGTATGAAGGGTTTATGATGGGAAGGCTGGAGAATAAAGCTATTAGTTCTTCTGCTAATAAATCGGTACAAAATGAGGTCAAAAGAAGATACGGCATAGATCATAAAGATGTCAATATGCGAGCTGGCGCTGATTATGAAAAAGGCATTAATGCATTAATAAGTAATAAAGATTTTCTGCCGGAAGGTAATAAATTAAATCCAAAAGCTTTGTCCAATATAAGTTTTGTCCAGCTTCGAGATAAAATTGCCGAAAACAAATATGGTGTAAAAAATTATAGTTCTCTAACTAAGGAACAAAAAGCCGAGCTTGATAAGTTCATGAAATCTGATCTAGGAGATAAGGACAAGTCAACAAAAACTATACGTGAACTAGCTAGTGATGCAAGCTTTACTAGAGATTATCAAAGGGCTTATAAGAATGCTCACCAAGAAATGTCGGGTCGAGGCGTAGGATTACTCGGTAAAAATATCGGGGTGATTAGAAGCTGGCAAGAAATGGAAAATCGTGTAAAAACAAAACGTGCTTTAAAAGAACAAAAACGTGTAGCTATAGGTGAAAAAAATATATGCAGGTTATACAGGTCTTAAAAGAAATGCTCTTACTGCAATAGTCGGTAAAGATTTACGTGATGCTTATGAAGGCAATCTAACTAGTGCTGAGTGGCGCAGCTTTGACTATAACGATCCACAGTTAAGAACTTATAGTGAAAGCTTAAAAGATAAAGAAAAAGAGCGTGAATACGCTGAGCTTCAAATGCAGATAAGTAAAGAAACTCTTTCGGCTCAAACAGATATATTATCACCAGAGTATCTTGCAAGGTTAGAGCGTTCTGGAAGACAAAGTGATATAGATTTTTATCAAGAATTGTCTAAAAGGAAGCTTGTTCATGAGGTGCATAGTAGATTATCGGAAGGGGAGGATCCTGTTATAATGGGTGATACATTTATGCAGGAAAAAGCAACTGATAGCCAGATGCGCGCTATGATAGATAATGCTCATAAAGTACATGAAGAGCTTATTAATGAAGATTGGTACGGACGCCGTCAAGAGCATTACGATATTATGCACGAAAAAGCTCAAGAAAATTTAGAAAAAACATATAAAGATCTTAAAGATCATTTTAAAAGAGATGATATTAAGCTTGAAGAAATACCGACATTAATAGCTCAAAAAATTAAAGATACCGATAAAACACCGGAAGCAGAAAAAAGAATCGCTGAAGAAATTAATAACTTTAATGCCAATGTTAAAAATTATGAATATAGTGCAGCGGTGCTAACTAAAATAGAAGATAGGAAAGAAGTAATAACTGCAGAAGTAAATAAAGAGATTGATCGTATTAATAAATATAGAGAAATCGCTAAAATGGAAAAATATGTTAAACCGGTAGAAAGCGAGGGGCGAAAACTTCGTAAGTTAGAAGATCATCTAAGAAGTATGAAGTAGTAGTTTTAGTTTACTATGATAATAAATTAATATATACTAATTAGGTATGGTTATGAACAAAGCAAAAATATTTATGAACGGTCAAAGTCAAGCAGTAAGATTACCTAAAAAATTTAAATTCAATACTAAAGAAGTAAGTATAGTACCTTTAGGTAAAGGAATAGTATTACAGCCAATATTAAAAACATGGTGTGAGGTGTTTGATGAAATAAAGCCTACAGGAGATGTAGAAGTCAAGATTTAATCTTACAGACACTATAAATTTTGTACCTGATTGTCAGTTAAATTTTGACTGTCAGATATATAATCAAGATACAAAATTTCATTATTCTTTTCAACAGCTAATTTCTTACTATCCTGAAAAGTTTGCATAGGAGTTTTCCCATAACAATATTTACCAGAATGAGGTCTTTCATTATTGAAATGCTCTAACCAAATATCAAGATCTAATTGTAAATCATCAAGATCTGTATAAATCTTTTTCGCATAGCCGTATCAAAGAATTCTTGTTTCATGGTTTTATTAAAACGCTCACACATACCATTTGTTTGGGGAGAATATGCCTTAGTTGTAGTATGTTCTATACCTTCTATGCTAAGAAATAACTCAAAAGCATGATGCTCTATATTGCCCTTATATTCTGACCCACGATCTATAAGAATACGCAGTATTGGTATCCCTTAGCTCTCATACCATGGTAACACCCGGTCATTAAGCATATCAGCAGCAGTAATTGCTGTTTTATCAGTATATAGTTTAGCATCCGCTACCCTAGTATAGCTATCAATAAATACCTGAGAATAAACCTTACCTATACCTTTAAAATTACCTACATAATACGTATCCTGACATCCTAGATAACCTGGATGCTGCGTCTCAATTTCTCCATGTGCTTCTTTTTCATTACGACGCTTCTCTAGTACTTGTAACTGAGCTTCAGTAAGAACAATCCCATCTTGAGCCATCTTTGCTTCTAATGCTTTAAGCCTTTTACTGATATTGTTTAAATCATTACGTAGCCAAATTGATCTCACTCCTCCAGGTGATACAAGTATACCACTCTTCTTAAGCTCATTTGATACTCTTAGCTGACCATATGCTGGATATTCTATTGCCATATCCATTACTGCCTTCTCTATCGCTGGATCAACTCTATTCGCTATTATTGGCTTTCTTCGACTAATTTCATACAACGCTTCTTCGCCACCAGTTTCATACAGTTCTTTAAATCTGTAATAACTATCTCTACTATATCCCATCGCTTTACATGCTGATGATATACTACCAAGACTCTTAGCTAATTCAAGTAAACCTAATTTTGGCTTTATTATTTTTTGATTTAAGTGCATTGTGACCTTCCATTTTTTATCTGTATTTTTAATACGTAATTTTTATTAAATGTAAGATCAAATCTCAACTAATACATTTTATATTTCAGGCAGCAAGAAGTCTTTGAGTAGCTTCGTCCCAAATAGATTTAGCGGATGCAAATGCAATTCTTTGCTCTGGTGCGGTTTTAGTATATCGTCCAACATTGACGGCAAATATATTTCTGACTTTGCCTATCAGTGATAATATACATTGTGCTGAATTAGGATGCTTAAATTTAATCAATATTTTTTCCTTTCGTCGAGTTGGCTGATGAGCATTTTCAACACAGTTATTTAGTCTCTTATTAGTACGATGTTCAGTGTTAGGACACATAAGCTTAATCGGTTTAATGTAACTCCTGAGCTTATCAGTAACAATTACTCTTGGAGTTGGATAATTACCCAATAATCTTGATAAAAAGCGAATAGCTGATTTCTTGTTACGACGCTTCTGCAATAATATTTCTAATTCATGCCCCTTGGAGTCAACAGCTCTCCATAATATGAATACTTCGCCTTTGATCTTGATGTTCATCTCATCTAAATGCCATTTGTCAGTTGCTTTCCTCTCTCTCTTTCTGATGACAGCTTGAAAATAAATCGCAAATTTATTGCACCAAAATCTTACAGTCTCATGACTTAAAATAATACCTCGATACGCCATCTGTTCTTGAACATCTCGGTAACTATTATTAAAGCGATGATATAACCATACTGTATGGCTAATGATGCTTGCTGGAAAACGATGTCTCTTCGGGGTTTGAGTAATATGCATAGCGTTAAAGATTTATTGATAAATGGTTACTGCTATTCTATAAATCATTCCTTTCAATCGCTCAATACTTAAATTTACATCTCTCTTAACTTGACGATGCCCCTATGACTTTTATATTTTTATTTGAATGATCTATTTTTACTGCATAGGTATAGTGTGCCAGTCCAGTAAGTTAGAGGCTTAGGAAAAAAGCGTATAACGCCATAAAGGGGCGTCGTAGAAATCTTGTTCTAGGGTATAAAAAGGATGTAATTCTACATTTCTATAAATTCTTGTAATTTCTTATCTGAACAATCAGTGCGAACAACTTGAAGCTAAGCGTTATGTTCTTGCTTAAGCTTAATGTGAATAATGGGGAAAGAAGGATTAAAACAATCTTTTTCAGCATTTGGGATATAGGAAATGTTAAAATCTCCTTCTATAGAATTAAGTTCAAGAGTTTTATAATTACTCTTGTATAAACAATTTCCTATATCTTCAACTACTTCATTATTTATTCCGGCACTTTGCTGCTGTGAAATAAATAATATACTGATAAAACCAATTAATTTAAAAAGGTTTTAAGTTTTAACACAGCTTTTGACCATTTGGTACTTTAGGATCAATTGTAACTAAACATATATCGTTATTAGAATCAGCAAAACCTACTAATAAAAATTGAGACAAAAAGCCGGCTATATTCTTTTCTCCTAAATTTATACAACCGACTATATGGATTTACCTATTAATTCCTGCACGGTATAATGCTTTGTTATTTGTGCGGATGTTTGCAATATCCCAATTTTTGTACCGAAATCAGCCCAAATTTTAAATGCTGGTTTCTTAGCTCTTGGAAACTTTTCTACTTTAATAATCGTTCCTGAGAGTAATTTAACATTCTCAAATTCTTGGTAAGTTATCATATTAAGCTTTATGAAATATATTGTTTTTCTTTGGTAATTTCATCATATTGCTTAAGTTTTATAAGAATATACTCTAAATTATCTAGTTTAATCATGCATGGACCATCGCTTGGAGCATTATCCGGATCTTGATGTACTTCCATATAAATACTAGCAACTCCTACTGCAATCGCAGCTTTTGCAAGTAACTCTACATATTTACGCTCTCCTCCCGTACTTCCTCCAAGCCCCCCAGGCTGTTGGACAGAATGAGTAGCATCAAAAACTACTGGTGTATTTAACTCAGCCATTATTGCAAGGCTACGCATATCAGATATTAAATTATTGTAACCAAAACATGCTCCACGTTCTGTTAATAATATATCTTTTGCTCCAAAAGATTCTAACTTTTTATATACATTTTTCATGTCCCAAGGAGCTAAAAATTGTCCTTTTTTGACATTTATTACTTTTTTAGTTGCAGCTGTAGCTTGCAATAAATCAGTTTGTCTGCATAAAAAAGCCGGTATTTGCAATATATCAACTATTTTTGCTACTTCAGCACATTGATTTTCAGTATGAACATCCGTAACAATAGGACAATTAAATGTCCTTTTTACTTCAGCTAAAACTTTTAAGCCTTCGTCAATTCCAAGACCTCTAGCGCTATTTATAGAAGTACGATTGGCCTTATCAAACGAAGATTTATATATAAAAGAGATATTAAGTTTGGTGGTTAATCTAACTAGTTTTTCTGCCATAAATAAAGCATGATCTTGTCCTTCAATCTGGCAAGGCCCTGCAATCAAAGTAAAAGGTAAATTATTACCTATTTCTAGATTTCTAAGTTTTATTACTTTCTGCATAATTATAATTATTTAGCTATAGGTAAACTGTTATTAGCTTCGTTTTCTTCAATTTCATTAATTTTGGCTACTAAGTCTGTTTTTTTATTAGAAAAAGATTAGCAAGTACTATTGCATTTATTAAGAATAATGTAGCTAATATTATCGTACTTTTAGTAAGAAAATTATTTACCGTTTTAGCACTGACTACTCCCATGTTACTGCCACCGCTTATATTACTAATTCCATCTGATCCACTACGCTGCATTAAAATTACCATTATCAGTAATACTGCAATGGTAATATGCACAAAAAGAAGTATGTCCATCATATTAAAATAACCGTTTTTATTTGATACTATATAATAATTTTATATTATTTGCAATGTGGTAACGGCACCAATCGCAAATAATACGGAAAAGGGTGTAAAGTTATTAAGGGGTACTATTTTCAATAATTGATTTGATCAATTTATTATATTTTTCTTTTACTAAATCATAATCACCATCATAGTACCCCTCTATATTAATAATCTTTTGTATATAAAAATTTAATTGTTCTGTTTTTGGTAAATCATTTGATTGACTGATATTCATTATATAAGATTTTATATCTTTTATTTTTCTTATAATTACTGGAATATCTTTCGGTTTTATTGCAAACAATCCTATAAACAATACTACTAATGCTTGTGCCAATGTCATATTTAAACTAATTTTTATGTTTATATTTCGGATTTAAAACATTTTCTCCTTTTATTTTTAGCATATATTCATGATAATCCTGATAATTTCCTTCAAACCAAGTAGCATTACCTTCCGTATCATATGCAATAATATGAGTAGCTATTCTATCTAAGAACCATCTATCATGGCTAATCACTAATACACAGCCTGCAAAATCTAAAATAGCGTCTTCTAAAGCTCTTAAAGTATCTAAGTCTAAATCATTAGAAGGTTCATCTAACAATATGACATTTGCTCCTTCCTTTAATAATTTTGCTAAATGCACTCTATTACGTTCTCCACCTGAAAGTTGGCCGACTTTCTTTTGTTGATCCCCACCTCTAAAATTGAAAGCAGCACAATATGCTCTACTTTTTACAATATTATTACCAAGTCGTAATTCATCTAATCCTTCTGCAATTTCTTCCCAGACGGTTTTATTATCATTCAAATGATCACGTGATTGGTCAACACACCCTAGTTTTACTGTTGGACCAATTTTAATAGAACCACTATCCGGTTTTACTTTACCTGTAATAATATTAAATAAAGTAGTTTTACCTGCCCCATTTGGTCCGATTATTCCTACGATTGCTCCACGTGGAACTTTAAAACTGAAATCTGATAATAGTATTTTATCGTTATATTTTTTAGCTATATGTTCGGCTTCAATAACTAAATCACCCAAATGCGGTCCGTTAGGCACTATTATTTGAGTAGGATCGATTTTTTGTGCTTGTTGTTTATTTAATAATTCTTGATAAGCTGTAATACGTGCTTTACTTTTAGACTGTCTAGCTTTTGGAGCTTGACGAATCCATTCAAGTTCACGACTTAATTGTTTTTTTCTATCATCTTCTTCTTTGCTTTCTAAAGCCAATTTGGTTTGTTTCTGTTCAAGCCAAGAACTATAATTAGATTTCCAAGGAATACAATTACCACGATCTATTTCTAGTATCCATTCTGTAACATTATCTAAAAAATAACGATCGTGAGTAATAACTATTACTGTCCCATCATCATAAGCTTTAAGATAATTTTCAAGCCAAGAAACTGATTCTGCATCTAAATGGTTTGTAGGCTCATCAAGAAGTAACATATCCGGTTTTTCTAAGAGTATTTTACATAAAGCTACTCTTCTTTTTTCTCCTCCAGAAATTTTAGTAACGTTTGCCTCTTTTGGAGGACAACGAAGAGCAAGCATTGCTATTTCTACTTTACGCTCTAAATTCCATCCATCACAGCTATCAATTTTTTCTTGTAATTCTGCTTGTTTAACGAATAATTCGTTTAATTGCTCTTCTGTAAGCTCTTCAGTAAATTTGTTTGTTATATAATTAAATTCATCAATAAGCTTTTTCTTTTCATGGAGCCCTTCCATAATATTTTCAAAAACATTTTTATCAGGATTAAGATGAGGTTCCTGAGGTAAATAACCTACTTTAATTCCTAATGCCGCCCCTGCACTGCCATCATAATCTTTATCAATACCTGCCATAATTTTTAGTAGAGTAGATTTACCTGCTCCATTATGCCCAATTATTCCGATTTTAGCTTTTGGTAAAAAAGATAAATTTGTTTCTTTAAAATTTGTTTACCATTAATATTTTTACTTAGTTTACCCATTTCATAAACGTATTGAGATGACATAAATTATTATTTCCTTACCTTAATTTAATTTTAATAAAATTTTATCTAGTTCTTCTAAATCTTTATAATGGAATATTAACTTTCCTCCTAGAGAGTAGTTTTCTATTGTTACTTTTATGTTAAACTTTTCTGCTAAAACTTTTACTAACATTTGTAAATCGTTATCTATACTTTTTCATTCAATAAACGTTTTCCTAACTTATTATTATCAGGGGATTTTATATAATCATTTTGGGACCATTGCCTTACTAATTCTTCTGTTTGACGTACATTTAAATCATTTTCTATTATATGATTTGCTATTACTTCTCCATGTTCATGGTTAATTAAACACCTAGCATGTCCCATACTAAGTAACCCATTATCTACTTTCTCTTGAATGGACTGAGGTAAATTATTTAGCCTTAACAAATTAGCTATATGGCTACGACTTTTTCCAAGCCTTTCTGCTAATTTTTCTGCCGTATAATTAAAGTGATCTACTAAATACTTAAAGCCACGTGCTTCTTCCATAACCGTTAGATCAGACCGCTGTATATTTTCTATTAAGGCTATCTCCATACTTTCTTTAACATCTAAATTTTTTATAATTACGGATACTTCAGAAATTCTTGCTAACTTACATGCACGCCAACGTCTTTCACCGGCTATAATTTGAAAGTTACTATCAACGATAATAGGCTGCAATAACCCATTATTTAATATGGAATCTGCTAACTCCTTTATTTTATCATATTCAAAATTTTTTCTAGGCTGATTCTCATTTGGTTTTATTTTATTGATATTTATAGTTTGTACTATTTCTGATACTTCCTTTTCTATAGATATAACCTCTTCTCTAAGTAAAGAAGATAAACCTCTTCCTAATCCTCTATTTTTCATTATATTTTCCTAAAATTTCTTTTGTTAATTCCATATACGCAACTGCTCCAGAACATTTATAATCATATATAATAGCGGGTTTTCCATATGAGGGAGCTTCAGATAACTTAATATTTCTAGGGATTACAGTTTTAAATACTAATTCACCTAAACAGTTTCTTACATCTTCTTCTACTTGCTCAGTTAAACGATTGCGTCTATCATACATCGTAAATAGTATACCTGCAATTTTTATCTTTGGGTTTAAGTTTCTTTCTATAACTTCAACTGTTTTTAGTAGATGACTTAATCCTTCTAAAGAATAAAAATCACATTGCATTGGGATTAATACTTCATCTGCTGCTACTAAAGCGTTTATGGTTAATAAGTTCAAAGAAGGAGGACAATCAATAATTATATAATCGTATAATTTTTTTATTTCTTCTAACAACTTCATTAAAATGTATTCTCGCTCCTCTAACATAGTTAAGTCTAACTCGGCAGCTGCTAAGTTAGCGTTTGAAGGAACTATTTCTAGATTTGGAATATTACTGGGAATTATTGCTTCATATAACTTTATTAAATTCGTTAGGGCTTGATAAATAGTATTTTTACGTTGTTGCTGACTAATACCAAAACCTGTACTACTATTACCTTGCGGATCAAGATCTATTACTAGAACCTTCTTATCCATAGCAGCAAGCGCAGTAGCTAAATTTACGGTAGTAGTAGTTTTAGCTACTCCTCCTTTTTGATTGACTATAGCAATTACTTTTATGGTCATATTATTTTTGTTAAGTTCTTAATTTCAAGAATCTTACCTTCTTTAGAAGTTAAACTTTGATTTACTGAATAATTAAATAACCAGTATTTTTTTGCTTCTTCTATCTCAGATAAATAGCTTTTTCCCTTTAACAATAATAATTTGTCATGTACAAAAATATTTTTTGTACAACCAAATATATTATTTAAATTGGAAAAAGCTCTACAAACTAATATATTACAGTTTATTTCTGTTTCTTCTATTCTCTGATTTATTATTTTTATATCATTTCTTGATAACTTTGATGCTTTCTCTAAAAAAATACATTTACGTAAATCTGATTCTATAAGGCTTACTTGTGCTATTCCCGCTATAGATAATATAATACCTGGAAAACCTGCACCGCTCCCTATATCAAACTAAATGTATTTTCTTATTGTTAATATAATTTAATAGTTGTAAGGAATCCAATACATGTCGTTTCAACAAATTCGTTATATTATTTTCTGATACAAGATTAATAGCTTTATTCCATTTTTGTACTAATTCTTGAAAGATTTGTAATTTCTCAATTATTTCATGTGGAATTTTCATCATTATGTTTAGTTCTTAAATACACTATAATTGCAGTAATCGCCGCAGGCGTAACTCCTGCAATGCGTCGTGCTGCCCCAATATTAATAGGTTTATAGTAGGAAAGCTTTTCTTGTATTTCTAATGATATACTAGGTATTTTAAAATAGTCAATATTTTTAGGTATTAATAGTGATTCTTCAGCGTGAAATAAATTAATATCAGCATATTGTCTATTTAAATATGAAGAATATTTTGATTCTATATAGAGTAACTGTAGAATATTTTTATTTTCTCCCTCAAGCACAGGAAAAATTTTTGTAACTTGTTCTACACTAAATCCAGGCATTTTAAATAGATCAAGTACTGTTTTATATGTACCGTCTTGTGCGACTTGAACACCCATTTTAACAAGCTTACTAGTAGTTAAAGATAAATTATTCAATAGAGAGTTTATTTTTTTTATATTTTCTTGTTTATTATTAAAGATTTCTTTACGCCTTTGCGATATAAGTCCAATATTTATTCCTAACTGTGTCAAACGCACATCAGCATTATCAGCCCTTATAGATAATCTATATTCCGAGCGTGAGGTAAACATACGATAAGGCTCTAAAGTGCCACAAGTTATTAGATCATCTATCATTACTCCTATATAACTATTTGCTCTTGTCAATATAAACGGATTTTTATCTTTTACTGCTAACGCAGCGTTAATACCTGCTATTATACCTTGCCCTGCTGCTTCTTCATATCCTGTTGTACCATTAATTTGACCTGCAAAATATAAACCGTTTACTTTCTTTGTCTCTAATGTAGCTTTTATTTCACGTGGATCAACATAATCATACTCTATAGCATAACCTGGACGTAAAATTATTGCATTTTCTAATCCTAATATAGTTTTTATCAATTGGTTTTGTACTTTTTCAGGCAAAGAGGTAGAAATTCCGTTAGGATAAACCGTATGATCGTCTAACCCTTCAGGTTCTAAAAATATACGATGCTCTGATTTTGTGCTAAATCGAATTATTTTATCTTCAATTGAAGGACAATATCTCGGTCCTATACCTTCTATTTGCCCAGAGTACATTGCAGATTTGTCAAGATTAGCTCGGATGATATCATGAGTTTCGGTAGTAGTTTTAGTGATAAAGCAATTTATTTGAGGAACATTTACACTGCTGGTTAATTCTGAAAAAGGTCTAGGTATTTTGTCACCTGATTGTAATTCAACTTTATTATAATCAATAGTACGCCCATCAATCCTTGGAGGAGTACCTGTTTTTAAACGAGAAAGTTTAAAGCCAATTTTTTTTAAAGTATTTGATAAACCGCATGAAGATTCCTCGTCTACCCTACCTGCAGAGATTTTTATTGAGCCAATATGAATAAGACCTGATAAAAAAGTCCCTGTAGTTAGTATAATCTTTTTACAAGGTATTTTACTACCGTCATTTAAAATAACAGCTTTTACTTCAGAGGTTTTAACTGAAATATCTTCTACTTTTGCATAAAGTATAGTTAGATTAGGATAATTTGTTAACAGCTGAAACATTACTTTTTTATAAAGCTTACGATCAACTTGAGCACGAGGTCCCCAAACGGCAGGTCCTCTAGTCTCATTTAACATTTTGTAGTGTATACCTGCTTGGTCTGTGGCATATCCCATTAATCCGTCAAGTGCATCAATTTCTTTAACTAATGTACCTTTTGCAATTCCCCCAATTGCAGGATTACAAGACAATTTACCTAAATTTTTAGGTTTTAACGTAATTAAAAGAGTAGATACCCCTAAGCGTGCAGACGCCGCAGCTGCTTCGGCACCCGCATGCCCGCCTCCTATAACTATTACGTCATATTTTAACATTACTTATTCTATAACCTCACTTGGATTAAAGAAAAAATTAATTTCTCTTTTTGCGCTATTTTCGCTATCTGAACCGTGAATACTATTAGCTTCAATTGATTCACCTATATCTTTCCTGATAGTACCTTCTTCTGCTTCCGAAGGGTTAGTAGCCCCCATAACTCTACGATTTGAAGCTATTGCATCTTCTCCTTTTAAAACTTGGAGTATTACCGGGCCGGAAGTAATATATTCAACTAAGCTATTAAAAAATGGTCTTGCTCTATGTTCATCATAGAAACATTCTGCTTCATACTTAGTTAGCATTTCCATTTTTTGAGCTACTATTTTTAAGCCCGCATTTTCTAAGTAAGTAATAATTTGCCCTATTTTGTTCCTTTTGATAGCATCAGGCTTAATCATTGAAAAAGTATATTGTATTGTCATTTTTACCTATTATAATTTAAATTTATTTTTTTGCTGAATGATTCCATGTTAATGCAAACAAGCCGCTTCCTAAAAGAGCAGAAATACTGAAAAACACGAATACTCCATCCCATCCATAATTATCGCTTATCCATCCTACACAAACACCTGCAATAGCTGCCCCTAGATAACCGAACAACCCTGATAATCCATTAGCCGTGCCGACAGCTTGACGAGTGCTAAAATCAGCTGCTGCAATACCCACAAGTAATTGAGGTCCAGAAACAAAAAAACCTATTAAAAAAAGAACCATAATACTTAATAGTTCACTTTGAGTAGGAATTTTCCAAAATAGTATTAATAGTAAACTAAGCAATAACATGCATACTGTGCCAATCGGTCCTCGCCTTCCTTGAAACAATTTATCCGATAAAAAGCCTGCTATTAGTCCTCCCGGTATTCCTATCATTTCATATAAGCCTATTTGTAATCCGGCATTTGATAGACTTATTCCTCGTAATTCTTTTAAAAATGTCGGAGCCCAATAAATCACGCCGGAGCGTATTATATATACAAACATATTTGCTAGACAAACATACCATATTAACTTATTACCGAACACCATTTTAAGTAATTGCGGTGTTAATAGCTTTTCATAATTACTTATTGATTCAGGAGGATATTCTTTATATTCCTCAACAGTAGATAAACCTACATCCTTTGGAGAATTACGAAGTCTATTATATAAAAAAAGTGATACTAAACACGCAACTATGCCTGGAACAAAAAACGCGGCTCTCCAACCAAATTTATCGATTAAATAACCACAACTTATCATAGCTAAAGCACCGCCTATTTGATTAGACGTTGCACCCATTGCCCACTTAGTTCCAAGTTCTTTAGAAGCAAACCAATGAGTTAACATTTTCGTTGCCGGGGGCCAACCCATAGATTGAAACCAATTACTTGCTATCCACAAAATTCCGATAAGTAATAACGAATCGGAAAAACCTATTAAAACAGTAAGGATACCGACAAATAACAGCCCTGACACCATAAATATCCGAGCATTAGTTTTATCACTAATAAATCCGTTACAGAACTTACTTACCCCGTACATTATGGAAGAAGTAGTTAATATCCACCCTATTTGAGTTTTTGTAACACCGAAATACTCTCTTATAGCCGGTGTTGCTATATTAAAATTTTGACGACAAAAATAAAAAACCGCGTAACCTATAATAATAGAATACAAAATTCTAACCCGCCAACTATTATATTTTTTAACATAAGGTGTTCTTGGAGTTTTAGGTTTTGTATTTTTCATATCATAAAATCCTATAGTATAAGGGAAGGCAAGTTTTTATTTAAAACTTGCCTTGATTAAAATATTAAATTTTAAAAAATTTATTTCTCAGTATTATTTACTAAAAACTTGATATTCTTTATTTAAACCTCTAACAGCATATATCCATAATATTACTATCACGAAAAATATAGAAGCAAAATATGGGGTTGCTTCAACAAATCCAAATGCCGGAAATAAAATAAAAAAAGTTGATTGAATAATGGCTCCACCTGATTTACCGAATCTTCCGCCGATAACTTCAACAGCAGCCTGTCCTTTTACTCGCAAATCTTTATCAAGCGGAATATAAGCCATATTTTTAGTAGCATCAAATAATGAGTATTTTACACCTTTACTTAAAATATTTTGAATCATACCGATCATAACCGCAAGAGCTAAAGGACCTGATGCAAGGATTCCGGTTAAATGCATAGCAATCATACTATCGAAGAAAATAAATGCAAAGAATGCAGCACCAGTAAGTAACATCATTAAAGGTGTTATCATCGCAGCAGTTAACCAAGATACTTTTCTTAAAATATTACTACCTATAAGCATGAAAGCAATCGCAACCCAACCTTGGTAAAATTGGAACTGACCCATATATATAGTATAGGCTTCTTTTGTTGGATATAATTCTTTTACTTTCGATTTCCAAACGCCTTCAACTAAATTTACTGAAACACCATAAGCAATAATTAGTAGTGCAATATAACCGATATATTTAGAAGTAAAAATCATTTTAAAACTGTCTATAAGCGACATTTTTGCTTTAGATTTTTTCTCTTTTACAAGTGTAGGATCATAAAGCTTAGGATCAGTTAAAACATTTTTATTCATCCAACTATATGTTAATATTATTAACAGACTACTTGTTATCATAATAACAAATAGTGGGGTAAATTTTAAATGCTCAGCCATTATTTGAGTTTTTTCATGTAAAAAATAACCGATAATAACGGAGGTTACAGGTAATGCTAAATTAGCAAGTAATCCAAACATAGAGTAAAAACGCTTAGCTTCATCGGTTTTAGTAATTTGGTTAGCAAATTGCCAAAATAATAAGCTTAGCATTAAAGTACCCCAAAGCTCTGCCATAGTATAGAAAGATGCAAAACTCCATTTCCCAACTATTCTTATAAACCATTTAAAATTAGGATATGCTAAACTTAAAGATTCGATAGTTTCAGGATTTGGATGTACTAAATCGGGATAAGGATAAAGAACAAAGGCAAATAATGCAAAATATGCTAAGAAAAATGATGTAATAACATAAAACACGTTTTCTTGTTTTAAAACATCACAAAGCTTAACGTAAATTATCATAGCAATTACTGCAGAGGGTAATACTATGTATGTTTTTAGGAAACTTATTGCTTCAGCTCCTATATCTGTTACTACAAAGCCGTCTTTAATCGAACGAAGCGTTGAGTAATTTAGTAAAATACAAAACATCATAAACGCCATCGGCAAGAATTTTTTATTTTCATATCGCTCGATAGGCCAAATTACTTTTCTTAATTCCGAAATATAATTATTACTTTTGGTGGTACTCATAAATTAAATTTTTCTATTTATTTCAAAGATACACACTATACTAAAATATATAGAAAAAGTCAAACCTATTGATTATCGTCAATTCAATTGGATTTGGCGACAGGCACGAGGAGTGACGCCTATAACTTGTATTAGTTGAGATTTGATCTTACATTTAATAAAAATTACGTATTAAAAATACAGATAAAAAAATGGAAGGTCACAATGCACTTAAATCAAAAAATAATAAAGCCAAAATTAGGTTTACTTGAATTAGCTAAGAGTCTTGGTAGTATATCATCAGCATGTAAAGCGATGGGATATAGTAGAGATAGTTATTACAGATTTAAAGAACTGTATGAAACTGGTGGCGAAGAAGCGTTGTATGAAATTAGTCGAAGAAAGCCAATAATAGCGAATAGAGTTGATCCAGCGATAGAGAAGGCAGTAATGGATATGGCAATAGAATATCCAGCATATGGTCAGCTAAGAGTATCAAATGAGCTTAAGAAGAGTGGTATACTTGTATCACCTGGAGGAGTGAGATCAATTTGGCTACGTAATGATTTAAACAATATCAGTAAAAGGCTTAAAGCATTAGAAGCAAAGATGGCTCAAGATGGGATTGTTCTTACTGAAGCTCAGTTACAAGTACTAGAGAAGCGTCGTAATGAAAAAGAAGCACATGGAGAAATTGAGACGCAGCATCCAGGTTATCTAGGATGTCAGGATACGTATTATGTAGGTAATTTTAAAGGTATAGGTAAGGTTTATTCTCAGGTATTTATTGATAGCTATACTAGGGTAGCGGATGCTAAACTATATACTGATAAAACAGCAATTACTGCTGCTGATATGCTTAATGACCGGGTGTTACCATGGTATGAGAGCCAAGGGATACCAATACTGCGTATTCTTACAGATCGTGGGTCAGAATATAAGGGCAATATAGAGCATCATGCTTTTGAGTTATTTCTTAGCATAGAAGGTATAGAACATACTACAACTAAGGCATATTCTCCCCAAACAAATGGTATGTGTGAGCGTTTTAATAAAACCATGAAACAAGAATTCTTTGATACGGCTATGCGAAAAAAGATTTATACAGATCTTGATGATTTACAATTAGATCTTGATATTTGGTTAGAGCATTTCAATAATGAAAGACCTCATTCTGGTAAATATTGTTATGGGAAAACTCCTATGCAAACTTTTCAGGATAGTAAGAAATTAGCTGTTGAAAAGAATAATGAAATTTTGTATCTTGATTATATATCTGACAGTCAAAATTTAACTGACAATCAGGTACAAAATTTATAGTGTCTGTAAGATTAAATCTTGACTTCTACATATAACTAATAGGCGAGTCGATGAATAACGAAGCACCAAGTTCAACTCAAATGACTATTTAACCAGTATAAATTCCAAAATTAATATTACCCAAGAATTTTTATTAAAAACTTTTTTAACCTTAAATCCTATTTTTTCATAAGCATTTTTTACGTCTTCCGCTTGACAATCAAGAAAACCAGACAATACTAAATAGCCGCTTTTATTTATAAGTTTGCTGATTTGAGTAGATAGTTGAATTAAAGGCAAAGCTAAAATATTACTTATAACTAAATCAAATTTATTATTACTATCTGATGAGATTTTTTTAGAAGTATTTTGATAAAATTGAACCTGTGAATTATTAAAATAAGCATTCTCTTTGGCGATTTTTATCGATAATTCATCAATATCACAGCAAAAATTTTTGCCTTACTCCATAATTTTTCAGCTACAAAAGAAAGGATACCGCTGCCGGTTCCAATATCAAGAATTTTATAGGCTTTAATATCCGCAAGATACTCTAAAGCTTTAATACATCCGAATGTAGTCTCATGATTACCTGTACCGAAAGCCCTAGAAGCTTCAATTAAGATTAAATCTTTATCCTTAGGACATTCACCTTGATGTAATTTTGTACAAATAAAAAAACGCTCTGTTTGGAGCGGCGATAATTGGTTTTGATAAAGTGTTACCCAATCTTTATTCTCAATTTCTTCTAATATAATATCGCTGACAATTTTTATGTCATTTACCTCAGCAAATTTTGATATTTCTTTTTTTAAAGAAGTAAGATTAGGTTTAATATTATAATAAGCTTCAAAACGCCAAGTATCATCGAATTGTGATTCTATAGTTTTAGACTTAATTTCATATGTTGATGTAGCACTTACTTTTTCTACAAAAAATTCTTCAAAGATATCAATATCACAATATTGAATATCAAATGAAATTTTAAAAATAGCTTTTAATTGACTATCAGATTTAAACATGATCTACTTTATAACTAAAGTTTAATATTAATTAAGGTTTACATAATGCAAAAAATAATTATTACTATTTTTACAATATTATTATTCTCTACAAACAGTTTAGCTGATAATGCTAATACTAATTCTGCTAAGAAAGATACAGAAAAAAAAGACGACAGTACAGCACAAAAAATTATAGATGAATTTTATGCATATGCAGGTACTATCAAACCGGAAATACGTGAAGAGATACAAAAATATAGAGTTGAAATAGTTAATATCAATAAGAAAAAACGAGAATTATTTAATAGCCTTTCTAAAGAAGCTCAAAACTTTTTAACACAGGAACAGAAATATAAACAAAGATTATCTTTCTCAGTTATGGCTACCAAAGATGATAAAGAAAATGATACCGCAAAAGATAATAAAGTGTAGAAGTCAAGATTTAATCTTACAGACACTATAAATTTTGTACCTGATTGTCAGTTAAATTTTGACTGTCAGATATATAATCAAGATACAAAATTTCATTATTCTTTTCAACAGCTAATTTCTTACTATCCTGAAAAGTTTGCATAGGAGTTTTCCCATAACAATATTTACCAGAATGAGGTCTTTCATTATTGAAATGGGCACCGTCAAGTTAAGTAAATTGGTTTCAAAAAGTACTATGTTTTTATATTTCAGGCAGCAAGAAGTCTTTGAGTAGCTTCATCCCAAATAGATTTAGCGGATGCAAATGCAATTCTTTGCTCTGGTGCGGTTTTAGTATATCGTCCAACATTGACGGCAAATATATTTCTGACTTTGCCCATCAGTGATAATATACATTGTGCTGAATTAGGATGCTTAAATTTAATCAATATTTTTTCCTTTCGTCGAGTTGGCTGATGAGCATTTTCAACACAGTTATTTAGTCTCTTACTAGTACGATGTTCAGTGTTAGGACACATAAGCTTAATCGGTTTAATGTAACTCCTGAGCTTATCAGTAACAATTACTCTTGGAGTTGGATAATTACCCAATAATCTTGATAAAAAGCGAATAGCTGATTTCTTGTTACGACGCTTCTGCAATAATATTTCTAATTCATGCCCCTTGGAGTCAACAGCTCTCCATAATATGAATACTTCGCCTTTGATCTTGATGTTCATCTCATCTAAATGCCATTTGTCAGTTGCTTTCCTCTCTCTCTTTCTGATGACAGCTTGAAAATAAATCGCAAATTTATTGCACCAAAATCTTACAGTCTCATGACTTAAAATAATACCTCGATACGCCATCTGTTCTTGAACATCTCGGTAACTATTATTAAAGCGATGATATAACCATACTGTATGGCTAATGATGCTTGCTGGAAAACGATGTCTCTTCAGGGTTTGAGTAATATGCATAACGTTAAGATTTATTGATAAATGGTTACTACTATTCTATAAATCATTCCTTTCAATCGCTCAATACTTAAATTTACATCTCTCTTAACTTGACGATGCCTTACTTATGCATAGAGACTTAGGAGGTAATTTTTCTATGTAGTTTTCTCCTGAATAATTGATTGCTTCATTTTTTAAATTTTCTAGAAATTCTAAAATAATTCTTCCGGAAAGACTAATTTTTCCATCTTGATCCATTTGTGATTTCCCTCTTGTGTACGATCTAATATAACAATCTAGAAAGACATTGGCAGGACCAGTATCAAATCCTACAAGTTCACCATTAGAATTCTTTAAAGTAATATTTGCTGTACCACCAAGATTAACAACTACCCAATTTTATAGCTAGATCTATCTAAAAGAGCTTGCTGATAAATAGGTGCTAGGGGGGCTCCTTGTCTACCATTTTTAACATCATTAATACGAAAATCACTGATGACTGGGGTATGCTGTAAATCTGCTAGTAGTTGACTATTGGCTATTTGAATAGTAATAGAATTTTTAGGATCATGATATAAAGTTATCCCATGATCACCAATTACATCTATTTTTTGGTTATTATTTTCTTTTAATAAATCTTTGATGAGATCATTGCATAATAAAGTATAATTAGATATAATATTGTTATGTAGGTTAATAAACATTCTATACTCGATTATCTAATCCCTTGTGAGAACCTCATATTAATTTTTATAATCTTCAAAACTAACTTTTTTTTATTCATTCCTTATCCTAAATTGGCATAGCTAATGCTTGTGGTCGTGGTGGTGAGTATAGAAGCCTAAAGAGGAAAGAGCATTTGAAAAGTTAGAGTTTGGAGTGATAGCATTTGGGGTTCCGGTGCAGCATATATGACCGTTTAAGCATATTACTTGGTCAGAATTTTTGATTACGGTAAATAAATCGTGCGAAATCATAAAAACCGTAATATCTAACTTTTTACGAATTAAATTGATAAGCTGATAAAATTCTTGTTGACTTGTGACATCTAAAGACTGCAAAGGTTCATCTAAAATAATCAAATCGGGTTTACTAAGCAAAGAAGAGGCTAGAACTATTTTTTGAAATTGCCCGCCTGAAAGCGTAGAAAGCTCCTGATCTTTTAAAAGCTCTAAATCAATGAATGAGTGAATTTCTTTAATATCATTAGCAAGGTTATTGGGAGCCAATAAATCCAAGAATTTTTTTACCGTGATTGGCAGATCAGAACTTAAGCCAAACTTTTGCGGTACATAACCGATTTTTAATTTCGAATCTATTACGATTTCACCGCTTGTTGGTTTTTCAAGCCCAAGCATCAGTCTAACAATGGTAGTTTTGCCTGCTCCGTTCGGTCCTATTAAAGTGGTAATATTATTTCTCTTGACGGTGAAGCTAACGTTGCTTATCGGTAATTTATTACCGAATTTTTTAGATACATTATGAAATTCTATTATGGGTTTTTTCAAGACTAATTAACTCTCTATGACATTGTGGGCATTTTTTAATCCATGCAACAAAGCCAATAACATCCTCTACGTTGAATAAATACCAATCAACTCAGCCTGTCCTAAAAGATGCTTCTGCAGAGCTAACACTAAATCCTGCTTGCTAGCATCTTCTTCTAAATCAAGATAATCATTTAGAGCATATATTTTGAAAAAATACCGGTGAGGCTTACCTGCCGGCGGGCATGGTCCACCATATTTCTTTTCTTTCCAGCCGTTATTTAAAATTTTAATATCGTTATTTTCTTCTCCTTCTTGAAAAGAGGTAACAGAAGCCGGAATATTATAGACTATCCAATGATCCCATATGCCGTGCGGCGGGGCTAATTCTACCGGTGCATCAGGGTCGTCCATGATAAGCACAAAAGATTTAGTATTTTCAGGAAATCCGCTCCACTCTAAATGCGGAGAAACATTTTGACCCTTACAAGTAAATTTATCAGGAATACGCTCGTTATGCTTAAAAGCCGTGCTTGTTATTTTAAAAATCATAAGGGACTCCTTATTATTTATAGCGTAATTGCGAGAAATGGTAGGCTTTGTTGCATGGATCGAGGGCTGTCTTTGTCATTCCCGCGAAGGCGGGAATCCAGCATAAAGCGAGATAAGTCGAGCTTTTAATTTTAAAAACTTGCTGTATTTTTACTTTTTTCTGGATTCCCGCCTTCGCGGGAATGACATAGGAGCCACACAACAACACCTATTTCTCCTCGTAATGACGTTTCAGTAATTAATTAACAACTTGCCATTGTCCATCAGGTTGACGGCATGCAGTACCGTAAGCTTTTTGCTGTTTTCCGCCTACCACTACTGTTTGGGTATATTCACGGCAATATTGACCGCTATTATTTTTAAAGGTTTTGCTAGGTGTCACATAACCGTAATTACCGTTATCGGGATTACGCCATTCTACACTGCTGCCGCTCGGTGCAGCTTCTAAAGCTCTTTGTGATGTTAACTCCGCAAGTTTTCTATCCTGCTCATCCATACCTGCTCCGATTTGATTACCGACTATGGCACCAAGTAATGCACCGACACCTACAGCAGCAAGTTTACCTTTTCCACCGCCGAACTGTGAACCAAGTAACGCTCCTGCCGTTCCACCGATTAGCGTACCACCGCCTTGCTTATTCATACCGCCCGGACCTTGACATGCTTGTAACATTGATGTTGCAAGAATTATAACTAAGATTTTAGATATTATTTTCATATAATTTCTCATTTTAAAGTACTATATTTTATAATTATATGGTTTTTACAATTTTGTAAAGTATAAAACAATTACAATTTTGTAAAGTATAAAACAATAGCACTATTAATTTTTAAAAATAGTGTTAAACTATAAAAAAACAAATTAAATACTATTTATGGACACTCAAAGCCGTAACTTACTAATAAAGTCAGCATCTTACTTATCGGTTACTACGGCATTAATCATTTTAAGTGTAAAAATGTATGCTTGGTTTGTGACTGATTCGCAATCAATACTCGCTTCTTTGGTTGATTCGATGCTTGATATAACTTCTTCTTTTATCAATTTAATAGCTTTACGATTTGCCTTGCAGCCGCCTGATCATGAGCATCGATTTGGTCATGAAAAAATACAAGATTTAACGATCTTTTCACAATCGATATTTTTCTTTGCTTCAGCTTTTCTTGTTGGCTTTTCTTCTATTAAATCTTTATTTGAAAAGACTCAACCGGAAAATATTGGTGACGGCACAATTGTAATGTATATATGTATATTTTTAACCGTTATCTTGGTGCTCTATCAAACTTACGTAATAAAAAAAACAAAATCTGAGATAGTTAAGGCGGATAAATTACATTATTTTACGGATTTGTTTACAAATATTATAGTAATTATTTCTATAAATCTAAGTGATCGTTTTTGGTTTGTTGATTCTTTATTTGGCGTTATTATTTCGCTATATATATTTAAAACTTCTTATTCTTTATTTAGAAAAGCCTTTAAAAACTTAGTTGATCAAGAATTACCTGAAGAAGATAGAAAAAAAATTATTTCAATAGTTACCGAGCATAGAGGCATAAAAGGTATGCATGAAATGAAAACTAGATATGCAGCTCAAAAAGCTTTTATTCAATGTCATTTAGAAATGGACGGTAATATGTCACTTTATAATGCTCATGAAATTAGCGATGAAATTGCACTTAGAATATTAAAAGAATTTCCTGAGGCCGAAATAATAATTCACCAAGATCCTTACGGAGTAGAAGAACACGTTAATTATCGTGAATATATTGTTAGATAAAAATTTTAATAATTTTTTTATGAAGCAAGCTTTAGAACAAGCAAAAATTGCTTTTGATAAAAATGAAGTACCGGTTGGAGCGGTTATTGTAGATAGGTTAAATCGCAAAATTATTGCTAGCGGCTATAACAAAAGCGAGGAAGCAAATAATGCTCTTTATCATGCCGAAATTATCGCGATCAATGAAGCATGCAAGATTATATCATCTAAAAATCTAAGTGATTACGATATTTATGTTACTTTAGAGCCTTGTACTATGTGTGCAGCAGCCATTGCTCATAGCAGGTTAAAATGTCTGTTTTATGGAGCTACTGACCCTAAACAAGGAGCAATTGAAAGTAACTTACGATTTTTTAACAGTAAAGCCTGCTTCCACCGACCAGAGATATACGGAAATATACTTGCCGAAGATTCAAGCTTATTGATGAAAGAATTTTTTAAAAGGATGAGGGGTTAGATGTAGTGATTCCTATGTCAATTTCTTCATTTTCTCTTGCAAAGAATTTTGCCTTAGGCGAGTTTTTAAGCTTTTAAAATCAATTATTTCTGCATTTTGATTTTGGCAGCTACAGGCAAAAATATATTTTCTTTCATCTTCAACTTTTTGAATACACTGCCCACAAATTCCTTTCATCATACATTGCATCGATGAATTAACACTAACAATTATTTCTGCATTTTCACTGAATATTTTTGAGGCTTGTAACTCTTTTGCTATTTCAGGAGAAGCGTTAATTATCACTTTATCTACTGAAGTTAATTTTTGTGTTTTTATTTCATGATAGGTAAAAAACATAACCTCGTTATTATTATCTTTTAGAGTTTTAATTAAAATATTACTTGGTTCGGAATCGATAACTACTATTTTCTTATTTTTTGGTATTTCTAATGGCATCCCGCTTGGTCCCATTAAAACCACTTTTTCACCTTCAGAAAATGTTTTACATAAATTAGTGGACTTACCTACATCATAAATTATGAAGCTAATTAAACCCTTTTCTACATCAATATTCGAAGCACTTAAAGCTATAGGCTCTATTAATTTAGCCACATCATCAGAATAATTTTGTAAGCGAAAGAACTGTCCAAGTTTAAAATTTTTAGCAGCAAGCGGTGAGGATATTATCAATTCTGTAGTTTTATTATCCAAGATATTTAATTTATGAACTATACTAATTAATGAACTATCAAGCCGATCAGAAAAATCTTTATAACTGCCTTTAAACTTAGGACTTTGGTTCATAAGCTTCCTATCAATAGCTTCGTAGCCCTCTTTAGTGCTTGCAAGAGCTTTAACTACACTACCCGAATATTGAGGATTACAGTCTCCAAAGTAGCTATATTTATCTTTATCAAGTAGACTGTTGTTTTCTATACCGATTGACATGATTACGGTTTTGGCGGTTATTTTACCGTGTTTTATGTCATTCCCGCTCTCAAACTCCACCGATTCCACATGCCCATATTTATCAGTATTGATTCTCAAAGGTTGTATATTTTCTTTAAAATTAACACCAAGTGCTAATGCATATATTAGCTCTTCATGATTTAATTTATATGCCGGTGAATCTTGTAATTTACCGCGATAATAAACCGTAGCTCCACCGAGCTTATTAAAAACGTCTCTTAACCCTTCATCATTCTTGGCTTTTTTTAATAATTTCGCATGAGTGATAAATTCCTCGGCTATTTCTCTATCTTCTTCCGTCCAATCTTTTTCCGCATAATCTTTACCGTATTTAGCAATCGCAAATTCATAATCTTTAACAAATTCTTCCACCTGCTTTTTATAATAATATAAACTTTCCGTTGCTACGTCTAAGGAAGTAAGACCACCGCCGATTACCGCAATCGGCATCCTAATTAGCATGTTAGTATTGGAATTTTCTAAAAACGCTCCACCGCTTTGCAAAGTCATTAAAAAGTCTGAAGCCGTTTTAACACCTTTAGCATCAAAATTTTCTATATCCAAAATTTTTGGCTTGCCCGCTCCGGTGCAGATAGCTATGTGATCAAAACCTAAATCTAATGCTTGCTTTCTCGTTATATTAAAATCTAAAGCTACTCCGTCATAATATTTAAAATTATTATTTCTCTCTAGTATTAGCCTTAATATATCAAGATTGTTTTTGTCCCAGCGGACAGTTATACCGTATTCAACCACTCCGCCAAAACCTTTCGGCACTCTTTCAGATAATTTGTTCTTGTATTCATGCCAAAACTTTATCGGCTTATTAACATCAAAAGGAAGGGGAGTAATTTTTAAGCCGTCAATAGCCGTAACATTATGACCTGACCTTAGTAAATAATAACTAAGGCTGAAACCCGCCGGACCAAGTCCTGTAACTAAAACATTGTAATTAGTGGAATCTTTAGGTAGCGGGGTATAAATATTAAGTGGATTCCAACGAGTAAGAAGTAGGTATATCTCCAAGCCATAAGGCAATTTAAGCGTTTCTTCTAAAAGATTTGATTCTATTAACGGAATGTCTACCGGATCTTGCTTTTGATAAATGCAAGCTTTTGAGCAATCGTTGCAAATTCTATGACCCGTTGCCGCAACCATCGGATTATCAATAACGATAATCGCAAGAGCACTTAAATTAAAACCTCGAGCCTTAACATAATTCATCTCGGAAATTTTTTGCTTTAAGGGACAACCACTTGTGTCATTCCCGCGGAAGCGGGAATCCATAAATCCATGAGAGCATGAGTCTTTATCTTGCTTGTGGCAATAAATACAATAATGAGCATTATTTAAAGCTTCATCTAGATTTAAAAAAGAATCCGTATAATCAAAATTTAAACGCTGATTTTTTTGATATTTTAATATTTTTCTATCATCTATTAAATTCTCTTTGTCTATTTTTTGCGGGAGATTGAATAAGATGTCATCCCGTAACTCGTCCATGGGATTAGCTTTCCCGTCATTGCGAGGAGAGACGGAGTCTCGACGCGGCAATCTCAGGACATTTTTATAAGATTGCCACGCTCCTTGCAGTCGCTCGCAATGACGATTTGCATCGGACAAGCAACTAGATGACACTCTGTAGGCAGAATACTGGGCGGCTATGTCTAGCTCTTCAGCAAAATCATTTTCCGCTTGCTGCCATATAATTACTTGCCTTGCAAATTCTCCAGAAGTGAAGTTTTTACCTATCAAGTTAGTTAGTTTTAAGTATACATCTTCAAAATCAATATCTTTTATTTTTTCCGATGGATATTTTTTGACGGCTACACGCTGAACAAACTTTCTTTTACATTCATAAATAATATCAAAATCTTTATGCTGTAATCTTAAATTTGTGACTTCATTTGAAATACAAAATAATTCTGCTAGGAAATCATCTAAATAAGGGGCTATTTCTAATAAAAAATTGGAATAATCTCGGGAAAGAATAGAGTAGGGGTTAGATCTAAATAATAACAGATTATCATAAAGCGATTTATCGGCTTCGGATAGATAATCTAAAAATATTTGATCTAAATTTTTAAGCCCGGTTAAATCTAATTTATTAAAATTTAGATTAAAACCAAGTTTCATAGATAAAAGATAACTCTTTTTGAAAATCGTTTATAAATTATAAAACTTACAATAACTGTAATAAACGCTACTATAACAGATTTAAAAATTAATATAGGTTCCGGTAATTTTCCATCAATTACAAGCGACTGGACAGGCCTTATGATTAGAAAAAACGGATTGAATTCAAAGAATATTTTTTTAGATTCAGGAATTAAAGAGTATGGATAAACTATCGGTATACTCCAATAAATGACACCTAAAATAACATTTAACATTTGTGGAATATCTCGAATATATGGAGTTAAAAATGCTGTAGCAATAGAGCTGCTTATGACACAAATTGCTAAAGGTAAAATTAATATAGGAATAAACATTATCTGCCAAGAAAATTTTTCAGGATATAGCAAGATAAAAGCAAAATACATTGCTGAAAATGAACAAATCAAATTGTATAATTGCCCTAAACTATCCGCAACCGGAAAAAAAGTCTTAGAAATTCTAACTTTTTTCACTATTTGATCACGTGCTACTAAAGAATTTGAAGAAATTGTTAGGCTGTTTGTTATAAAACTCCACAGAGGGATTCCCCCAACTAAGTTCGTTATTAAAAACTCTCTTGGTTGGTGAAGTAAAAAACCAAAAAAATAAGAAATTACCATTATATGAACAAAAGGCTGAATTAAACTCCACAAAGAACCCAAAAATGAATCTTTATTCTGCCTAATTATAGAAGCTTTAACCAATAATATTACCGATTGCCAATATTTTTTAGATAAAAAATATTTTATCATTTAGCTTCCCTTATTATAAATCTTAAATATTTCTGAAGGAGTACCATCACCGATTATACTACCGTCACGTAATAAGATACATCTATTACAGTTATCTTTTATAATCTCTTCTTGATGGCTTACAATTATGGAAATAGGAGTATTTTGAAATTTATTTTTCATTAGTTTTAAAGACTTTTCAATAAAATAACTATCTCCGGCAGCAAAGACCTCATCTAGCAGAAGAATTTGAGGGCTTTGAAATATGGATACGGAGAAGGCAAGACGTGATAGCATTCCTGAGCTATAAATTTTTATCGGTAAATCAATTTTATTTCCGAGTTCCGAAAAATCTATAATTTCTTGTTCTACTTCTTTGTTATATTTATCCAACATATTATTATATAGCATTAGCATTTTAATATTTTCACGTCCGGTTTGTTCAGGTTCAAAACCAACTCCCATTTCTATAATTGCCGCTATATTTCCATGAAGTTTTATATTACCTGATTTTAAAGGATAGATTCCAGCTATTACTTTTAAAAGAGAGCTCTTTCCTGAACCGTTACTACCTATAAAAGCTACTTTCTCACCTTCGTAACAAGAAAAATTAATATTATCTAATATCGGTATATTTGGAGAAAAAGAAGTTCCTCTATTAAGAAAAAAATGCTTTAACCCTAATGCTCTTTTATGAGTATCTATACCTTCGACATAACCGTTTGTTATCTCAATAAATACTTTTGAATGGCTAGACGACATAAATTAAATAGATTTATTAATCCAGTCTATAATATCTTGTTTTGGACTACTTTGCTTTACTCCTACTTTTGTTTCTAGTTGCTTACCTTCCTTGAATAATATTAAAGTTGGAATACTCCTTATTCCGAATTTATTAGGCGTTTCAGGATCTTCTTCTATATTCATTTTTAATATCTTTACTTTGCCTTCTAATTCTTTGCTTAATTCGTCTATTATAGGCGTCAGCATCCTACATGGTCCACACCATTCTGCCCAAAAATCAACCAATACTGGTAATTCTGACTTTAATACTTCCTCTTCAAAAGAATTATCTGTTACGCTATTTGCCATATATCCTCTATTCGTTCATAAATAAAATTATAAAGTACTGAACTATAGTTGTAAATATTATTTGTTGTACTTATTTTTTCTATTGTAATATATCCGCATTATTAAAGCTGCTGTTTCTTCGATAGATTTAGTAGTTACATCAATTACAGGCCAGTTTTTTCGTTCGCAAATTTTCCTAACTTCCAAACATTCTTTCTGCACTATATTAAAGTCAATATAATTTCTATTTTCATTAATTTGTAACAAATTTAACCTAGTTTCCCTTATCTCAATAAGTCTATTCGGGTTAATTACAAGCCCTACTACTAATTGATCTATATCTTTTTCTATAAAATCAGGAAAAGGGCAATTATAAACATAAGGAATATTTGCTGCCTTTAGACCGTTATATGCCAAAAATACTGAAGTCGGAGTTTTAGAAGTTCTCGAAGGGCCTATCAATATAATATCCGCGAACGGTAACTCATTTAGTAATTGGCCATCATCATGTCTTATCGCATAATCGATAGCGTTAAGTGTATCAAAATAAGTTTTATCAAATTTATAGTTATAATTTTGTTCTTTTTCTATTTCGATTCCTGAATAAACCGATATCTCTTTAATAATTTTACCTATAACTGAAATACATGGAATTTTTAATTCATAACAGAATTTTGTTAATGATTTTCTTAGTTCTTGATCGGCAATAGTATAAAGTACTATACCATGTTTTAATTCTATTTTGTTTAATACCTCTTTCAATAATTCCGAATTTCTTATCATCGGCCAGTGATATAATTTTGGTTTTAAAGAAGTAAATTGAGCAAGAGCAGAGTGTACTGCACTTTTTGTAGTTTGCACTGAAGAGTCCGAAACTAGGTGAATAATCAGCTTTGTCATATTTTACACATGCTTATGTGGATAAAAATTTTGATAACTTGATATTTTTATTATTAAAAATTATTAGAAAATCTCTAAAACCCTTATTAAATCAAGCATATCTTATATAGTTTACTTTAAACAAATAGATTGTGGATAAAATTGTGAATAAATAACATTTTCCTTTGAAAATATGGTCTTTTCTAAGTAATAAAGCAACTTTACACTTAGTTATCCACTAATAAAAACTTGATTCGAATTTATGTAAATAATTATTAAAAATGCTGATATTTTAAAAATTATTTTAGTATTAATCTTGTTGATAACTATGTAGAAAAGATTTAATCTACATAATTCTGTTTACATATACAACAAATAAAATATATATATTATTATTACTTATTTTTATGGTAGTAGCATGCTCGTAATCCCCTTCACAAGATCAGATAATACGCCTGCAATTTGGCTAATGCGGCAAGCAGGTAGATATATGCCCGAATATATGGCAGTAAGAAAAGAGGTGAAAAATTTTCTAGAATTTTGCTATGATATAGATAAAGCTGCAGAAGTAACGCTGCAGCCTATAAGACGCTTTGGTTTTGATGCAGCAATAGTTTTCTCCGATATATTAGTATTACCTCATGCTCACAGCTGGGAAGTAGATTTTAAAGAAAATATAGGACCGGTATTACAGCAATTTAAATCAAAAGAAGATTTTAAATATCTGCAAAACAACCCTAATGAGAAACTAAAAAATGTTTACGAAATAATAAAAAAGGTTAGAAAAGAATTACCTTTATCTACATCTTTAATAGGTTTTGCAGGTAGCCCTTGGACAGTAATGACATATATGTTAGAGGGAAAAGGCAAACAGGATTTTAGAGTTAGCAAGAAATTTATTTATGAAAATGAAGAATTAGCAAAAGAATTACTTGAATTTCTCACGGAAAAAACAATTCAACATCTTATAAATCAGATAAAAGCAGGCGCAAATATAGTAAAAATCTTTGATTCATGGGTAGGTATTTTACCGGAAGAAGAATTTACAAAATTTGTAATAGAACCAACCAAGAAAATAATAAAATACATAAAAGAAGCTTTTCCGGATATTCCTATTATCACTTTTCCTAAAGGTGCAGGATTTTTATACGAAAAATTTATAGAAGAAGTTCCAACAGATATTTTAGCTATTGACCCGTTAGTTCCGCTTGAAAAAATGAAATTATGGAGTAGTAAAGTGGTAGTGCAGGGTAATTTAGATCCGGTAGTACTTCTTACCGATAAAAAAATAATAAAAGAAAAGGTTCATAAAATTTTATCGGTAATGGAAAATAAAAATTTTATTTTTAATCTAGGGCATGGTATTCTACCGGAAACATCTCCGGAAAATGTAGAATTTTTAGTAGAATGTATCAGGAATTATGAATATAAGTAAGAGAAAAATAGCTATAGTACTTTTCAATTTAGGTGGTCCTGATAGCCTTAAATCGGTAAAGTCTTTCCTGTTTAATTTGTTTTATGATAAAGCTATTATTAACTTACCTAACCCTTTTCGCTATATCATTGCTAAAATAATTTCTACTACAAGAGAAAAAAAATCTCAAAAAATCTATTCCTTAATAGGCGGTAAATCGCCTTTACTCGAAGAAACGGAAAAACAAAAATTAGATTTAACCGAAAAGCTAAAGCAAGTTACGGAAGAGAATTTCATTATATTTATAAATATGCGTTATGCTTCACCGCAAACAAAAGAAATACTAGAGCAAATAAAGGAATACGATCCGGCAGAGGTAATATTATTGCCGTTATATCCTCAATTTTCAACAACAACAACAGGTTCATCGGTAAAGGAATTTTTAAGTAATTTTAACCTTAATATTCCCATTAAAGTTGTTTGTTGTTACCCGACAGAAGAAAATTTTATAAAAGCTCATACTTCTTTGATAAAAAAGGAAATACTTGATAAAAACTTCCGAATATTATTTTCAGCTCATGGTTTGCCGCAAAAAATTATAGACGCAGGAGATCCGTATAGTTTTCAAATAGAAGAAACAGTAAAAGCGGTAGTTAAGGAACTAAATATTAAAAATTTAGATTATAAAATAACTTATCAAAGTAGAGTAGGACCTGTAGAATGGTTAAAGCCAAATACAGAAGATGAAATAGAGATAGCAGGAAAGCTGAACAAAAATATAATAATTGTACCAATTGCCTTTGTTTCGGAGCATGTTGAAACGTTAGTTGAGCTTGATATAGAATATAAATTGATAGCAGATAAATATAAAATACAGTATATTAGAATACCGACTCTTAGTGTGAATGAAAACTTTATTAATAGTTTGACAAGCACTCTATTAAAATTTATTTCTATAAAAGAAAATAATTTTTTAGCAGCTAGTAGTAACGTTAAAAGAATATGTCCCGGTAAATACAGTAAGTGTTTGTATAAATAATTATCGTTTTTGCATAGCTCCTATGTTATCTTAGCTAAAGGCGAGAATTCAGTAATTAATAAACATAAATAAAGTTAATTTTTATAATCTAAAATTGTATTTATTAAAATTTTTCTGGATTCCAGCCTGCGCGGGAATGACATCAAGGCTGTTTTTCGAGCCATGTAACAAACGCCTTGTATAAATCGCAATAAAAAAAAATTAAAAAGAAAAGAAAATGGCAAATTACTACCTATGGTTTAAATCTATTCATCTAATTTCTGCAATATGTTGGATGGCCGGATTATTGTATTTACCGCGAATATATGTATATCATACTAAGGTTAAAATAGGTAGCGAAACAGATAAAATTTTCCAAATTATGGAATTAAAGCTTCTTAGATTCATCATGAATCCTGCAATGATTAGCACCTTTATATTTGGCTTAATAAACGCTTATATTTATGGATTTGCTGCTCTTGATACTTGGTTTCATATTAAGATGTTTGCAGTATTAGTTTTAGTAATATTTCACGTTTTGCTTGCAAGATGGCGAAAAGATTTTGTTAACGGTCGTAATGTCCATTCTGAAAAGTTTTACCGTATAGTAAACGAAATCCCTACTATTTGCATGATTATCACAGTGATTATGGTTATAGTAAAACCTTTCGACTAAGTATAATGGTACCCAAAAACTGGACTACTAAAATGATAGAATGAGATATAATTTTCAAATACAAAAGAGAAATTATATGTCTAAAAAAGCAAAACAATATAGTGCAGCAGAAAAAACAAAGATAGTTTTAGAAACAATAAAAGCTGAAATGACAATAGCTCAAATTAGTAGCAAATATGGAGTTCATCCGACACAAATACAAGCGTGGAAAAAAAGAGGTATAGAAAATTTAATTAGTGGTTTTCAAATTAAGCCACAATCTAAGGATCCAGATCATCAGGATTTAATAAAACAATTGTATGAACAAATAGGCCAGTTAACTGTTGAACGTGACTGGTTGAAAAAAAAATCTACATTGTTTGGACTTAGCAATTAGAAAAAATATGGTAGATGAAGATTGTAGTAATCTAAGTATCGCTAGGCAATGTACACTACTGTTTATTAACAAATCTAGCTATTATTACAAGCCACAAGGCTTAACCCAAAAAGACTTAGAAATAATGCAAGTGATTGATGAAATATACACACAGCATCCTTACTTTGGAGCAAGAAGAATGTCTGAGCACCTTGTACCATTTGGAATCACAATCGGTCGCAAGGCAGTAAGTCGTTATTATAGAATAATGGCTATTGAAGCTATCTATCCTAAAATGAACTTAAGTAAGCGCAATCAAGCTCATAAAATATATCCATATCTTTTAAAAGGAGTTGAAATTATTAAAGTAAATCAGGTATGGAGTACAGATATCACTTATATTAGAATGGCACAAGGATTTGTATATTTGGTAGCAATTATTGATTGGTTTAGTCGTTATATTGTAAGCTGGAAGGTATCTATTAGTTTAGAAAGTGACTTTTGTATTGCTGCACTGGAAGAAGCTATAATAAAATATGGTCAGCCTGAAATCTTTAATACAGATCAAGGTTCTCAATTTACATCAAAAAATTTCACAGATAAACTAATTAAACGTGAAATCAAAATCAGTATGGATGGCAAAGGCAGAGCCCTGGATAATGTATTTATAGAAAGATTTTGGCGTTCATTAAAACAAGAAAAAATATATTTGATGGTTTTAAATACTGTCAAGGAGGCAAAAAATGCTATAACTGATTACATAAATTTTTATAATAGAAAAAGAATGCACCAATCATTGAAATATCTCACTCCGGAACAGGTGTATTTTACAAAAATTATTGAGTAAAATTATAACGCAAATTATATCTCATAAATCTTAATTTTTAGTCTAAACAAATTGGGCCACCTCAGTTTTTGTAATTAGGATGAAGTAAGTCAGTAATCTAGAATCGTATTCAATAATTTAAAAAAAACTTGAATAAGTTTAAAATTTTACAATTTAAACTTGCATCCTTATCTGATATAATTTTCTGAATATTTTTATAATTATTTTTCAATATGAAAGAAGAAACTGAAGCTTTTTCACTACCTGATGTTGCATTAACAGCAAAATTAAAAGCTTTATATAGTTCTCAAGATACTTTTACCGAAGTTGATAGAGGATGAGCAAATTAAAGCTCTATCTTTCTTTAGACGAGTACTATGTTAAGTTACAGATATTATTAAGCGAAAATGATGAGTCAAGTAAAGCAGCATTACGTGATAAAGTTATCGGCGAAAAGAAGCCGGTAGAAATAGAGAATATTTTTAAAGCTTTAGATGTAGAAAATAGAATAAGAGAACTACTTGAAAAGAATTATAGAATTCAGAAAGAAATAATCGACGATATAATTAAACCATTAATCGAAGAAGAAAATAAGCTAAATTGTAAACCTTCAGGTGCAAGAACTTGATTGCCGTAATTGAGAACCCTAATAATGTAAAGAATATTGGTACTATTATTCGAAATGTTAATGCACTCGGTATTGAGAAAGCCTATATTGTTACCAACCAAAAATTACTGCCTGATACATGGGAAGAAATGCGTACAGAGCAAAAACTTAATGCTATATCTGTCTCAGCTATTAAATGGAGTTTTGTAAAAATTTTTAAGGACACAAATAGTTGTATGGATCACTTGGACGCAAAAGGTTTTGTTTCGCTTGTTACTTCTCCTCATTTGAAAAGGATACGAAAATGTAGTACTTCATAAACACGATTATACTAAGTATAAAAAGCTTGCAATTTGGTTCGGAAATGAAGGAACAGGCATTAGTAAAACTGCAGTTGAGAGAAGTAATGTTTGTATTAATATTCCAATGTATGGTATTATTGAAAGTCTTAATTTAAGTACTTCATCCGGTATTATACTATACGAGATTGCAAAACAACGACGCGAATTTCAGTTTAACTTATAGAATAAGGTCAGTACAAATAAGGCTAGAAAAAAACTTGTTTAATTTAATAAACTACAGTTTCATTCCCTCGTTTATCATAAATTTACCTAAATTAATTTATGGCATATGCAAAAATCAGCTGTATTAGTTGAGATTTGATCTTACATTTAATAAAAATTACGTATTAAAAATACAGATAAAAAAATGGAAGGTCACAATGCACTTAAATCAAAAAATAATAAAGCCAAAATTAGGTTTACTTGAATTAGCTAAGAGTCTTGGTAGTATATCATCAGCATGTAAAGCGATGGGATATAGTAGAGATAGTTATTACAGATTTAAAGAACTGTATGAAACTGGTGGCGAAGAAGCGTTGTATGAAATTAGTCGAAGAAAGCCAATAATAGCGAATAGAGTTGATCCAGCGATAGAGAAGGCAGTAATGGATATGGCAATAGAATATCCAGCATATGGTCAGCTAAGAGTATCAAATGAGCTTAAGAAGAGTGGTATACTTGTATCACCTGGAGGAGTGAGATCAATTTGGCTACGTAATGATTTAAACAATATCAGTAAAAGGCTTAAAGCATTAGAAGCAAAGATGGCTCAAGATGGGATTGTTCTTACTGAAGCTCAGTTACAAGTACTAGAGAAGCGTCGTAATGAAAAAGAAGCACATGGAGAAATTGAGACGCAGCATCCAGGTTATCTAGGATGTCAGGATACGTATTATGTAGGTAATTTTAAAGGTATAGGTAAGGTTTATTCTCAGGTATTTATTGATAGCTATACTAGGGTAGCGGATGCTAAACTATATACTGATAAAACAGCAATTACTGCTGCTGATATGCTTAATGACCGGGTGTTACCATGGTATGAGAGCCAAGGGATACCAATACTGCGTATTCTTACAGATCGTGGGTCAGAATATAAGGGCAATATAGAGCATCATGCTTTTGAGTTATTTCTTAGCATAGAAGGTATAGAACATACTACAACTAAGGCATATTCTCCCCAAACAAATGGTATGTGTGAGCGTTTTAATAAAACCATGAAACAAGAATTCTTTGATACGGCTATGCGAAAAAAGATTTATACAGATCTTGATGATTTACAATTAGATCTTGATATTTGGTTAGAGCATTTCAATAATGAAAGACCTCATTCTGGTAAATATTGTTATGGGAAAACTCCTATGCAAACTTTTCAGGATAGTAAGAAATTAGCTGTTGAAAAGAATAATGAAATTTTGTATCTTGATTATATATCTGACAGTCAAAATTTAACTGACAATCAGGTACAAAATTTATAGTGTCTGTAAGATTAAATCTTGACTTCTACAAATCAGCTATCTTTAAGAAATCATTTTTTTGTAGTCGTAATAATCTTACAATTATAAAGTAGAAAGGTTTATTGGCTGGTGTAATTTTTTCACGATGACTGCTAAGGTTTCAATATTACTTATCCTTGCTCATTAAATTTTTAGCGATGTTGCTGTCTGAAAGGTTATTATTCTTAGTCATTTGAAAATATTCTGAAACAAGACTCACTACGTCATTACAAAATTCTGTTTGTAATTCCTTACTTGCTGCTAGTTTCTGATTTTCGATTAGTTTGATAGTTTCGTTTTTCTTGTTTTCTATAAATTCTTCAATTTCCTTACTTTTTTCTTGAATAATTTTTTCCGTAATTTCACTACTTTCTTTCGTCATCTCAAGACGTAAGATTTCTAGATTTTTTATTTGTGCTTCTGTTTGCTCAAATAATAAAGCAGTATCATCTTTTAGTTTCTGTGCTTTTAATACTCTTTCTTGCACCTCTAAAATCTTTGTATCTAAAGATTTTAAAATTACCTTTTTTGCCGGTTTATAAATTAAATATATAAATAGTATAAAACTACAAGCAAGCCAAAAGCTTTCATCTAGAAAATTCATTTATTGTACTTTTATATTTTTTAGTAATTTTATATCTGCTTTAGTGTCGGTAATTTTTTCGATTATGCCGGCGGCTAGCTTTATGACTGCTTCAGCTTTGGCAGTTCTAAATTCCTTTGCAGCCGAATCTATATCTATAATATTTTGATTTATTGACTTTAATAACTCCTTCTCCAGCTTATTTTTTTTTATTAAAAATTCTGCCGTTAATGAATCAATTTTTTCTTTTTTTAACTTATCTACTTCATTTTTTATTTTTTCTACTTCTTTATTATAATATCTATTTAGCTTTTCTACCTCTAAAGCTAATTTATCGGTTTGTGCAATATTATCTTGAATATTAAAATTTCTGTTATTTAAGATTCTCTCAGCTTTAGGAGCGATAAACTTATAAACACAAATATATAATAGGCTAAAAGTAATAATTAACCAAAAAAGTTGAGAATAGTATGTACTAATATCAAATTGAGGCATATTACGTAGCAGTTAGTTTTAAGAAAAAATAAGTAACATTGCTATTACAAAAGAAAAAAGCCCCATCGCTTCAACGAGTCCTGCACCGATAAGTGCCATTCTTTGTAATTGTTCGGAAGCCAAAGGATTTCTAGCTATCGAATTAAGTAATGAGCTAAATATATTACCTACCCCTAAAGCTGCTCCGAACATACCGATAGCCATAAGACCTATACCGATGAACTTTAAAGAAACCATATCCATAAGAAATTCCAACTTTAATTAATTAAAAAACTACCTATATCTATAGAGTTTGGGGAAACTCTAATGTAAATTAATTGCGTCATTTAGATATACGCAAGATAAAATAGTGAAAATATAAGCTTGAAGCATTGCAACAAAAATTTCAAACCCAATCAATATAACCATAAGAGAGATCGGCAGAAATTTCAAGTAAATCATTAAAGAAACTGCAAAGCCCGCGATTACTTTCAATAATATATGCCCTGCCATCATATTAGCGGCAAGACGTAGTGATAAACTAACAGGTTTTGCTAAGTATGCAAATAGTTCAATTACTATCATTAAAGGAGCAAGCCATAAAGGAGTACCGTGAGGCAGAAAGAGAGTTAAGAAATGCATCCCGTGTTTCATGAAGCCGATTATAGTAACCATTGAGAATACCAGAATTGCCAAAGCGAAAGTAATAACGATATGGCTAGTAACGGTAAAACCGTAAGGTATCATTCCAAGTAAATTACAGAATAATATAAAAATAAATAAAGTAAAAATTATAGGAATAAATTTTTGTCCCTTTTCTCCTACATTTTTGTCTAACATATCAATGACTAAATTATAAATTACCTCGGCACTTGCTTGCAATCTTGAAGGAATTAAGCGTTGACTGTAAAAAGCTACGTAAAAGTAGGTTAATGCTAAACCGCTAGCTAGTAACATGTAAGCACTGGCATTAGTAAAACTGATATCAAAACCCATAACATTGATTTCTATCAATTTTTTGATACTAAATTGTATTAAAGGGTTATGATGCATTTTGTTACTTCTTGTTATTTAGTCTTTGCCTTATTATATTAAATCCTGCTAGAATTCCGATTATAGTAAATATAATAAGAAAAAAAGGTTTAGAATTAAAAAACTTATCCGTTAATAAGCCGCAAACAACGCCTACCATCGTTCCTGAAACTAAATCTATAGCTATAGTAAACGGACTAACTTCAGTAGTAGGCTTGGTGTCAAGGTTTTCAGCAGGCTTTAGCTCTTTTATCCTTTTTTGAATATCTTTTAACTTATTTGTATCCATATTTTTCATTAGCTGCTCTGCTATAGCGTGGATTTAATCTTATGTTCGAGTCAGCTTTGTTGTGCTGTTGCGTGGATCGAAAAAAGTGTACAATGTCATTCCCGCGTAGGCGGGAATGACATTAAGTGATCCACGCAACAACGCATCCCGTGGCTTGTCCACGGGATGACATTACTGATTTATGCGACGACATCTTTCACAATTTAATATCGAGTATACTTATAAATCCACCTTATTTTTTGCTTTTTCTATAGCTTCATCTATCGCTGATGAAATGCTATTTATACTATAATTTTCAGTTTGCACTCCGTTGACAAAAAAAGAAGGGGTGCCGATAAATTTAGGTGCTTTTGATACAAAGTTAGTATTAGCAATTAATGTTTCAGAAATTTTATCATTACTTAAACATTTTTTGTATTCTTCAGGAGAAATGCCGCTAAGCTGCCCTATATTGGTTAATAATTCCCTATATTTATTGCTGTATGCCCACTTGTCTTGCTGTTTTAATATAATCTCATGAAGTTGTATAAAGCTATTTATATCACCCCTACAGCGTGCTAAAATAGAGGCATCTAAATCTTGTTTAGTGGCAATAAATTCCCTGGTAATATATGCTATTTTATTGGTATCTATATATTTTTTCTTAATTTCAGGAAAAATTGTAGAATGGAAATAAGCGCAATGCGGGCAGGTAGGAGAAAAATATTCAACTACAACTACATTCGATTCTTTATTGCCGAGAACCATATCCGTATCTTCAACCATAAAAGTAACTCTAATAGGTTTTGATTCAGGTTTTAATTCTATTTGTTGTGTTGCAGGGGTAACTTCTTCTTCACTAGCCGGATTAATATTGTTATCTGGAGCTATAGACTCTGAAGTATTTTGTACATTTTCTTCTTGAGAAGGCATAGAGTTATCATTTATAGGCTCTTCGTTATTTTGAGCAGTTTCTTGCTCTACTATTTGTTCTTTATCTCGAGTTTTCTCTTCTGAACAATTACTTAAAAATAATAAAGATATTAACGTAATAAAGGCGATTCGTATCATATATTTATCTCTCTTACCATTAAATTAACAATACAATAAGATCTTCTTAATCTTATTTCAATAGTAAATATTTTACTATAATAAATTATCCGCTTTATCATTAAAGTAAAATATGCTATTATAGATAAATATTGTAACATAACATTGGATTTTTAGGCACTAAAATTACTACGGAGGAATTTAGTAATGGCAAATATAACACAATCCGAACATAAATCCGAGTTTAAAATAGGACAGAGAATTGTTTATCCTGCACATGGTGTCGGGGAAATAGTAAATATCGAGAATCATAATATAGCAGGTACTGAAATTAAAGTATATGTTATATCTTTTCCGCAAGATAAAATGACACTAAAAATTCCTGTTAATAGAGCTACGGTTGTCGGTCTTAGAGCAGTTGCAAGCAAAAAAGATTTAGATCTAATATATTCCACTCTTCAAGGCAAACCAAAACAAGGCAATAGAATGTGGAGTAGAAGAGCTCAAGAATATGAAGGAAAAATTAATTCGGGTAATATCGTAGCAGTTGCCGAAGTACTACGCGATTTACATAAGAATGTCGATAATGATCGCTCTTATAACGAAAGAACTTTATACGAAGCAGCTTTAAATAGACTAGCGGGCGAGCTTGCCATCCTTGAAAACATCGATCCAACTGAAGCAATTAATAAGTTGGTGGAAGTGTTACGCGAAAAGCTAGCCGCCTGATATATACCTTTGATACTTTAAGATTTGGAAGCTAAATTGCGGGATTCGCCTTTGCTCACGTACTTTTGTACGCTCCGCTACTCGGCTTACAAACGGACTCAGTGTCATCCTGTGGCTTGCTAACTAGATCCAGAAAAAAGCGAGACGAAGTGAGCTTTTAATTTTAAAAACTTGCTGTATTGTACTTTTTAATTACTGGATCTAGTTCCCAAGCCCCCTGATCCACGCAACAACGCTTTCGCATGAATTACATATAAGCCATGCGGGCAAAGCCATTACTCTCACAAATGTTAGACAATCAAACCATATTAAATAGTGAAGAAGAAACGAAAAGCTTTGCTAAACTGTTTGCGGCAAACTTAAATCCAAATAATATCGTGCTATTTAACGGTGACCTTGGAGCGGGTAAGACATTTTTTTGCCGTGAAATTATCAAATATTTTTGCGGTGAAAATACGGCAATTATAAGCCCGACCTTTAATATATTACAAACTTATAAAGCCGATAATTTCACTATCTATCATTACGACCTTTATCGTCTAAAATCCCCTGAAGAAATCTATGAATTAGGATTCGAGGAAGCGTTAAGCGGTAACTTAACCCTGATAGAATGGGCGGATATTATTAAACATTTACTGCCTCTACCCCTAATCAAAGTAAATTTGGAAATGCTGGATAGTAATAAACGTTTGTGTAATATAATTTCCGAGTATTAGATTTACCGCTACCTTACTTTTTAAAATTTGGTGCTATATCAGTCTTAGGTTGTTTTTTTGCGAAATGAGCCTCTAGTGTTTTTTTAATCTTTTTAAGATCTTCTTTAAAAACATTACTATATTGTTCTTTCAAAAGACGTTTATTATACTACTTGCTTTTAAATCATATATTTTATAGGCACCGTCAAGGTAGTATTAAATTAAAAGTGAATTTATAACTTAATTCATACTTGCAATATTTGTAAAGTTGGTGTATAAAACCTTAATGTCATACCGCGGCTTTATCCGCGGTATTTAAAAATACTATTTCTTAAATCCCGCGGTTAGACTGCGGGGTGGCATTGGCCCCTTCGTCTAGCGGTTAGGACACCACCCTTTCACGGTGGTAACACGGGTTCGAGTCCCGTAGGGGTCACCATTTCTATAAATTATACTATTAATTATTTTTCAAAACTTTTATATTATTTTACGACTAGTATAATTTACCTATGTAGATAAAAAAATATCCTATTCCCGGGTAAGGCTTGCTCGCATGGGTCATTTCATCTTTATAATCTTCACCGGGCTTGTAGCAAGATCCAATTAAAAATACTAGTAATTTTTGTCATCTAGTAGCTTATCCATGTAACCCAATTATAAAAATATAAATATAAAGCGTAGGTTATCTCGCTTTATGTTAGATCCTGTTGACAAATCCATAAGGTGAATCAAGCAACTTTTTGCAATGACGAGAATCTTAATTTCTGGGGTCGTCTAAATGATTTTTCTCATAATTTTCATGACGCATTTGTGCTTCAATACATAAGGTTGCAATCGGTCTTGCTTCCAACCTTCTTATACCTATAGGATCGCCTGTTTCTTCGCAATAACCGTATTCTCCTTTTTCAATACGTTTTAATGCTTCATCTATTTTACCACATAATTTATAATTTCTGTTCTTAGTACGAAGCTCAAAAGCTCTTTCAGTTTCGGAAGAAGCTCGATCATTAAAATCAGATTCATTGCGATTTTCTTCTTTTAAATGGGTTAAGGTTTCTTGAGATTCTATTAATAAAGAATCTTTCCACTTTAAAAGCTTTTGTCTAAAATATTCCAGATGATTTTCACACATATATTCTTCATCTTTAGACGGTCTATATTCTTTAGGTAATTTGATTTTAGGCATAATTCACATCTCAATATTAGCTTGAATCTTAAGGATAAATTAACACAATAACTTTAATTAGTTTTAAAATTATTTTTAACCCCCTAATTTATAGAGTTTCAAATAACATAATAATATATAACTTAAAATTAACGCAAGAAGATTATTAATATTAAATTATATGTAAAACACTACACTTGACCTGACAGACAGTGATTGATTAAGCAGCAAAAGAGCTGTCAGATAAGTAAGAGTTAATAGACTTATCTTTAGCAATTTTAATGCTATCCTTGAAAGTTTGCATAGGTGTTTTTCCATAACAAAACTTTCCAGAATGAGGTCTTGCGTTGTTATATTTGTTTAAATATTGATCTAAGTCAATCTGTAAATCCTCTAAAGAACTATAAATCTTTTTACGGAATGTGATATTGTAAAACTCATCCTTTAAAGTTCTATGTAATCTTTCGCATATTCCGTTAGTTTGAGGAGATCGAGCCTTAGTTTTAGTATGATCAATATTTTCTATCGCCAAATATAACTCAAAAGCATGATTTTCTACCTTGCCACAATATTCTGTTCCTCTATCTGTTAAGATTCTAAGTAGAGGTACATCATGATTGTTAAAGAACGGTATTACCTTATCATTTAGAATATCAGCAGATGTTATTGCAGATTTGTCAGTATAAAGTTTACAGATAGCAACTCTAGAATAAGTATCAATAAATGTTTGTTGGTAGGATTCTACCCACCACCTTCATATTGCCTACATAATATGTGTCTTGTGAACCAAGATACCCTGGATGCTGCGTATCTATTTCCCCATGTGCTTCTTTAATTTGTTTTGCTTTTTCTAGAGCAGCTAGTTGCTCTTCTGTAAGTAAGATACCATCCTGTGCAGATTTAGCTTCTAATGCTTTTAGTCTTTTCTTTAAAGTCTCAAGATCATTGCGTAGCCAAATAGAACGTACTCCACTGGATGATACTATAATACCCTGTTTCAATAACTCTTGGCTTGCACGAAGCTGACCAAGAGCGGGATTTTCTATAGCAAGATTTATTACTGCTTGTTCTATATGTTCTGATACACGATTCTTAAGTATAGGTTTCTTACGACTTATATCTGTAAGTGCAGCTTCTCCGCCTGTCTCATACAGTTCTTTAAATCGGTAAAAGCTATCTCTTGAATACCCCATTACTTTACACGCGGTGCTAACACTGCCCAGTTGTTTTGCAAGTTCTAATAATCCTAATTTAGGCTTGATTATTTTTTGATCGTAATTTGACATATTATTCCTGTTAATTGAGTTTTATATTTAGTTCCTGGATATGATAGATAACTTCTCAGTTATCTACATACACACAAACTCTTCTATTTTTAACCTTAATATGTCAGATCAAATCTGAAAGTTTACAAATGATTGTTTCTGAATTTGCCTTATTTATTAGGTTTTATCCTTAAATTTCTATTTTCTAAATCTTCTTTAGATAATTTTGTAATTTTTATAACAGACTCTAAATACCAAACTTGCGTTATAGCAGTTATTATCCATAATAGTAACTTTTTATCTTGATTACGATATTTTCCATACGAAAATTAAACAGTTTTAAATTTACTTACTAATAAGAAAGCATTATGTATGTTTTTCCACTATAAGTACATATCTAATAAGTTAAAAAGAGCATATTATAGACTCAATAAATATTTATTATAATGTTTAATTAGCATTTTATAATTTTGCTTAACAGGAACAGGGTAAGGAACTATATAAAGATTATTAGAATATGAGACGTTTTTGGTAATGTTGTTAACTATAGAAGGCATGTCGTAATTATAGGCCACTACAAGCACTGAAGTGAGATTATATTTTAAAATAAAATCCGTAACTTTTTTAATATAATCTTCTTCCGACATTATTTGATTCGGGGCAATTATCACTTGCTGTTCTAAAATATTATTTTCCTTCAATAGATTTTTTAACTGCTCGGAAGTTTCAATACCTGTGATAAATAGTATAGGTGCATAGCCTGCTTTTAATAAAGCAATACCGGTTTCAATTTTATGTCCCCCGCCGGCAAACACCACTATTGCATTAGCACTATTACTACTGGGTTTATAAGAATTTATTAGATATAAATAATAAATAAAGCCGCTAAGCCAAATAGCAAATATTATAAAAATTGTAAGGAAAATTTTTTTCATCATTTGAATATTTTAATAAATTCATATTCTAGAATTTTATCAAATTCTAGAATATCTATATAAATTCCTAATTGATTCAAAGATGTTACTAAAGAATTTTCAAGACCGCAAGGAACAATTCCATTAAACTTACTTAAGTCAGTTGAAATATTTACGGCTATGCCGTGATATGTAACCCATTTTCGTACTCTGACTCCTATTGCAGCAATTTTAGCAGGTATGTTATCTTTTACATTTACCCAAATACCTACTTTATCTTTTATAGTATATGCTTTTATTCCAAGTATATTTAGACTATTTATAATCCATTCTTCAAGCATTCTTACATATAGTTTTAAGTCTTTAGTGCGGTTTGGTAAAGCTAGATTAAGAATAGGATAAATAACGCGTTGACCACTTCCGTGGAAAGTAAATTTACCGCCACGACCGGTATAAATAACAGGAATGTCGTTAGGATTTAATAATTCTTCCTGCCTATAATTAGTACCGGCAGTATATACATCTGAATGCTCAACTAAATAAACTATTTCCGGAGCAGTATCATTAATAATTTTATTAACATAACCTTCCATTAATATTAAACTATCTTGATAGTTTACAGGGCTTGGTATAGTAATAAATTGTACCATATTTAAGTTATATTATCTACTTCTTGTTGCCTTAACGTTATATTGAGGTTTATTAGTCGATTTAGCTATTGATTTAACTGCGTTAAACTTGTCGATTGTTTTTTTTATGCTACTTGCTTTAAAAACGATATCAATTACCATTTTTAATCTCTGAACAATACTCATCGAAATATTTTTTTGGCTAGCACAAGCTCTAATAGCACCTCCAATATTTTTATCTAGATTTTTCTTTTCGTTAGGATCGTAAACAACCGGATCTAATATTGAAACTATACCGTGTTTAATTCTATCTTTCTTTAGAATCTAGAACTTTAATATCTTGCTTGTCACAATATTTTAATAATTGTAGTTTAGCAAATTCTAACTGTTTTCAGGTATGACCTCTTTATTACATCTTACGGCTAAAGTTTCGATTTTTGCTTCTTGTGGCAAATTTTGTATTTCACTGACCGTGATTTTTTTAAATCCTTCTAATATCTTACTTTCTTTAAATTCTGCTAAAATATTTTCGTCTAGTCCGGTTAATTTAGATAGTGAAAGTAATGCTTTATCTTTATTTCCCCCTTCTTTTATTATTTCGTCAATACAAGCTTATTTTTTATCTTCCATCATTCCTTGTCTTACATTATCATATTGTAAATCTTGGCTGAATTTTAGGTCTTCCGGCAAAGGATATTTATAATCTTTATTAAATTCTGATATATAAAAATTTATTTTTGGCTCAGCCGTACTGCAACCCGGGGTAAATTTGTCGCCTTTTAAATCAGAGATATCTACTTCCAAAACCCCTTGAGCATAGCTAATTTTTTTACTCATGTCCTCAACGTTAGGTACAATATTAGCAGTTAATCTACTACGAACTTTTACTTGACCGTTCTCGGACATATCAATCATTAAAAAGTCTTTATCGCTGTTTAGATCGACATCACCCATATTATCTATTAATTGCTGCTTAAATTCTTTTCCAGCTTCCATAAACCAGCCGGTGCCAAATCTGCCCTGATACCACATTGAAACTATAAAATCCTTTTGTTCGCCTGTTAGAGATTTTTCTTGTAAAAGTGTTTCTTTGGTTAGGATTTTAGTATTTCCGTTTGTATCTTTAAAAAATACTTCTTCTCGCCCGACTTTAGACGGTTCTGCATCTTTACTACCTATATCTTTAGCTGTTTGATTTGTGAATTTCTTCTTATAAGCCGTAAGATCGGCAGTTAGTTTTTCTTTAAGACTTTCTGTTGTTGTGTCTTTTTCATCAAGAAGAACGAGCATTTTGGCTGAAATTAACTCAGTAGCGGTTATATCGTTTCTGTCCTCAATATTTTTCATAACATCGGCACAGGATGTTATAAACTGCTTAAACTCTTTAGATTTCTCTCCTAAAGGCTTCGTTAATTCTGCATAAAATTCCGGTTTAAATTTAGGGATATCGCTGGTGAGTTCTTGAAAATCGGCACGTTTAGTTAAAGATTCAACATCTGCAAGCAATTTTTGACTATATTTTTGTCTTATTTCTTCAATACTGATTTCAAAGTTTAAAGCATTATTTAAGGCATTTAAACCTTCTGTTCTAAGCTCTGAGTTAAGAGCTAAGAAATTGGTTATATTAGACGGTTTAGAAGAATGAGGTAAATTTTTAAAGTAGCTATTTAAATCTGTAAGTTCTATTTTGGTAGTATTTATCGGCAAGTTATTTGACATTTACCCTCCTAAAACTTGTTATATGGTTTGAGAATTATCCTCATTGTCATAATAGCGAAGGCTCTGTTGCGCGGATTAGTTTCCGCTGTCACCCCGTAAAGCTTGGGAACTAAAGATCCAGTTAAGAAATACTAATATATGAAAATAATATCTTGTTATTAATATTTTTTATTGTTTTTCTTGATGCATTAGGTACAATCAACTAGATAATACAGAATTTTTAAAGTTCTAGTTCCTCATATTTTATCTTTACCACCTCGTAAGATTTAACTCCTCCGGGTGTTGTAACTTCCACAACGTCACCTACTGATTTGCCGATTAAGGCTTTAGCTATAGGAGAGGCAATAGAAACTCTTTTTCTAGTTATGTCAGCTTCATATTCTCCAACAATGTGATAAGTGACTTCTTTTTCAGTTTCATCGTCTATTAAAGTAACGGTAGCACCAAATTTTATGATATCACCCGACAATTTGGAAATATCTATAATTTCTGCTCTCGCGGTTATATCTTCTAGCTGTTGAATACGCCCCTCTACAAATGCTTGTTTTTTACGAGCTTCTTCATATTCGGCATTTTCTGACAAGTCACCGTGTGCTCGTGCTTCTGCTATATCTTCGCTAACTTTTTTACGCTCTACATGTTTTAAATGTTTAAGCTCTTGTTCTAACTTTTCAAAACCTTTAACGGTGATAGGAAATTTTGCTATCATAAATATATTGTATAAATTTGGTAATTTTAGTATGATATCATATCATATATATTAAGCTCTGTGTATAAAAATTTAAAATAATCTATTCTAGTTCTTTTTAGCTGCAAATTATAAGATTTTTTTGAAATAAAGATAACTATTCCTGCAAAAATCTTATTAATTTTCGTATAAAATAACTTAAAACTTTCATATGCAGAACCTAGTTTCTCTATACCATAAAATTAGTAGCCTGATGAACATTGAGGATTTTGATTTTGAGAAAAGGCGTAAAACTTTTCACTTAGCGGCTATAATATTTCCTTTATTATACATATTTATTTCAAGGACATCTATTATCTTCATATTGTTTATAATAAGTGCTACAACTTTATATTTGGATATATCGCGGCATAGTAACATTAAAATTAGTGAGTTTGTTACTAAATTTTTTACAAAAATTATGCGCATTGAAGAAAATAACGGTACCTTTGCCTTGAGTGGTTCTAGTTTTATGATGGTCGGTTTTTTTCTAACCGCACTATTTTTTCCTAAAAATTTAGCAATTTGTTCTTGGTTAATTTTAATTATTTCAGATTGTTTAGCAGCTCTTATAGGTACAAAGATAGGCGATGCTTTAGATAACGGTAAGTCGTTAGCAGGTTCTTCAGCTTTTTTAGCATCTACAATTTTTATAAGTATAATAGTGTATTTTTACTTAGGATTTAACACTAGTTTTATTATTATAATAATAAGCTCTATGGCAACAACTGCGGTAGAATTTTATGCAAAGGATTTGAAAATTAATGATAATTTGTTAATACCTCTTACTTATTGCTTATCTACTGCTATTTTTTCTTACATAGTGTAAAATATGCGAGTTACGCCGGAATTCTATGAACTTTTAAGAAATCGTATTAACATATCCGATGTTGTACGCCAAAAAGTAGTTTTAACTAGAAAATCCGGCAATTATGTAGGATTATGCCCATTTCATCAAGAAAAAACTTCTTCCTTTACCATTAGTGATAGTAAAAGATTTTTTTATTGTTTTGGTTGTAAAGCGGCAGGAGACGTTATTAAGTTCACCTCTAGCATTAGCGGTTTGTCTTATAGCGAGTCTGCTATAAAGCTTGCTAACGATTATGGAATAGAAATACCAAGACTAAGCCAAAAACAAAAAGAATTTTATGAAGAATCTGATGAAATTCTAAATATTTTGGAACTAGCTAATAAATTTTTTAAAGCACAACTAACCCCTGATATATTAAACTACTTACATGCAAGAAACTTTACCGAGCAAACAATAAAAGAATTTTCAATAGGTTTTGCACCTAGAAATAATAGATTTGAAAAATTTTTTCGTGATAAAAATATAGATATTACAAAGCTTGGAAAAGCCGGTTTAATCGGCAGGCGAGAAAACGGCGAAATATATAATTTATTTTCTAACCGTATAACTATACCAATTAAAAATATTTACAACAAAATAGTAGGCTTTGGGGGAAGAGTAGTCGGCGAAGGATTACCTAAATATTTAAATTCTCCTGAAACTATAGTATTTCAAAAAGGCGAAACCCTTTACGGTGAGCATAAAGCTATAAGTAGTAGCTATAAGAAAAACTACTCGATTTTAGTAGAAGGGTATTTTGATGTTATTGCTTTGCATCAAGCAGGTTTTAGTGAAGCGGTAGCAAGCCTCGGCACTAGCGTTACTGAAAATCACTTGCATAAATTATGGCGAGCAGGTGATGAAATTATATTATGTCTTGATGGTGATAATGCCGGAATAAAAGCTAGTATTAGAACAATTAATTTCAGTTTGCCGCTTATTAATAGCGAAAAAAAGATTTCTTTTGTTAGACTTCCTAGTGGTCTTGATCCTGATGATGCGGTAAATAAAAACGGTGCAGACTTTTTTGCAAAGCTTATGGATGCAAGAATAAGCTTATCAGAAATGATTTGGCATATAGAATATACTGGGAAGAACTTTAAAACTGCGGAAGAAAAAGCTTGTTTGGAAAAAAATTTAAAAGATTATTGCAGTAAAATCTCAGATAGTAACTTAAAAGCAAGCTATTATAGGTTTTTTAAAGATCAAATATGGCAAAATTTAGTAACAAAACAGCCGAAAATTGTAGTTAAAAGCTCGAATTCAATACCTTTAAGTTCCGGCTATTCAGAGCTTGAAATATTAGAGCATGCTTTTTGTGCTTTATTAGTAAAATTTCCGCAAACGTTGGAAGAGCCTGAAATCAAAGATTTTATACTAAACTTAAATTTTAATAACAAATTATTAGAAGAATTTCGTAACTGGTACTTAACAGAGATTATCGAAAACGCCGTAGAGGCTGATAAAATTAACGAACTTGTGGAAAAAACTAGCTTTTTTGATATTTTTTTGTTATTATCAAAAGCAGACAATTTATTCTTAGACATATCATTTAATAAAGATAATATTAGATTGGATTTGCTATGGCAATGGTTATCTAAGAAATATTATTTGATAAATTTACAGCAGGAATACACATATACGGTAAGCGATATCGATAATCAAAATTTTGAAAAAATTTTATTATACAAGAAAGAAATTTTAAAGATTGCACATGAATTGCAGCTCTTAAACGAATCTTTTATTAATCATAATTATAATATAATACAGACTTAGTGTAAGATTGTAAAAAATATATCCTAAGTTTGAAATCAACTTAATTTATCTTATAGGCATTTAATGAGTAATATTGTAGACACTGATCTAAATAAAATAGATAATTTAATCAAGAAAGCTAAATCTAAAAAAGTACCGGTTACTTATGATGATATAAATAAAGCTCTTCCTTTAAATAAAAATACGTCTATAAGACAGTTAGAAGAAGCCATACTAAAATTTTCCGATGTGGGAGTAGATATTTTAGAATCCGGTGAGGATGATGAAATTAAAATTGATGACATGGAAATGGAAGAGGGGTTTAAGATATCTACTAGTAATATTGATTCTGAATCTGAAGATGAAGTAGAGGAAGAAAATTTAGGTACTACCGACGATCCGGTAAGACTTTATCTTAAAGACATGGGAGGTGTTGACTTACTTACGCGTGAAAACGAAGTAGAAATAGCGAAAAGAATCGAGGAAGGGCGTAAAACAATGATTGCCGCTTTATGTAGAAGCCCTATCGCTATGCTCAAATTTGCTGAATGGTACGGGAAACTCGCTAATGAGCAAATGTTATTGCGCGATCTTATCGATCTAGAATCTAATATGATGCATGATGAAACTTCAGAAAGTGAAGATGATCATAGTAGTGATTCTGAAGGGGAAGAAAATGGTCATGATCATGAAAACGATCACGACCACGAAGAAAATGTTCTATCAATGTCTAAAGTAGAAACGCAAATATTACCTAATATTATAGAGCGGATGAAAAGAATTTCGTTTATTTGCGAGGAGTTGTTAATTGAAGCTAAAAAGACTTTTGAAAAAACTTTCGACCCCCAAATTTTACAAAATAGCAAAAAATATAATAATAATTTAGACCTATTAATTAGTGAGGTTTCAGAAATACATTTTAATTCTAAAAGAACGGAAGAAATCCTAAATAAAATGTACGGGATAAATCGTGATTTAATAAATAAAGAAACAGCTTTTTTAAAACTTGCCGAGAAATATGGAATAACTCGTCAAAACTTTTTAGAAGAGTATATGGGAGCAGTAATTAATGCAGCATGGAAAGAAAAAATGCTGAAAAATAAAAAAGCTGCTTGGAAGGAATTAATTACTAAAGAATCCGATTATATAGATCAAATGATCACAGAATTATCGACTATAGAGCATAGCACCGGTCTGTTAGTTAATGATTTTAAAAAATTAGTAAACACTATACAAAAAAGTGAAAGGCAAACACTGCAAGCTAAAAAAGATATGATAGAGGCCAATTTGCGATTAGTTATATCTATTGCTAAAAAATATGCTAATAGAGGGTTACAATTCTTGGATTTAATTCAAGAAGGTAATATAGGTCTTATGAAAGCGGTTGATAAATTCGAATATCGCCGTGGTTATAAATTCTCTACTTATGCTACTTGGTGGATTAGGCAGGCTATAACACGAGCTATTGCCGATCAAGCAAGAACTATACGTATTCCGGTACATATGATCGAAACGATCAATAAAATAATCAGAACCTCAAGACAAATGCTTAATGAACTTGGATATGAGCCGACAGCCGCAGAAATAGCAGCAAGGCTTTTTATGCCAATCGATAAAGTAAGAAAGGTTATGAAAATAGCTAAAGAGCCTATTAGTCTTGAAAGCCCAGTAGGTGAAGATACCGACAATAGTTCTTTAGGTGACTTTATTGAAGATAAAAACGCTATAGCACCGATTGATGCTGCGATTCAGTCAAATTTACGTGAGGTTACTACTAGAGTACTTGCAACTCTTACACCTCGTGAGGAAAGGGTGCTTAGAATGCGTTTCGGTATAGGTATGAATACTGATCATACGCTTGAAGAAGTAGGGCAGCAATTCAAAGTAACTAGGGAACGTATCAGACAGATTGAATCCAAAGCATTAAGAAAGTTACAACATCCGATCAGATCTAAGAAGCTTAACAGTTTTAGAAGCGGCGGCAAGCGTAATGAGGGTAGCCCTTCTGATTTGTTAGAGGCTTGATATACTTGGTGAATTTCAAAAATTGGTTACGTCGTTTTATAAGATCTGCGGTACTCACGTATTAAGTATACGCTCCGTTCCGAGGGCTTTAAATTCTTTGCTCTTTTTTTGAAATTGACCTCGTCTATCTACTCTTTTTTAAAGCATTTGTATGTCATTCTATCGATATAAAATCACTATTGAATATTTAGGTACGAATCTTTCAGGTTGGCAAAGACAGTCCGGAGTGATGTCGGTTCAGCAAATACTAGAAGAGGCTATTTATAAATTTTCCGGTGAACAAGCAACATTATTTGCATCAGGGCGAACTGATGCCGGAGTGCACGCTATTGCGCAAATAGCACATTTTGATCTTTCAAAATATCTAGAACCTTATAAAATTATTAGAGCCGTTAATTATTTTGTAAGACCGCACTTGGTAGGTATTGTTAATTGCGAATTAGTCTCAAAAAATTTTCATGCACGTTTCTCTGCTACAGCTCGTCATTATATATATAGAATTCTTAACAGACCTAATCCTTCAGTGATTAATCATAATCGTGTTTGGTGGATTAGTATACTGCTCAATGTTGCAGCTATGCAGGAAAGTGGTAAATATCTTTTAGGTAAGCATGATTTTACCTCATTTAGAGCTAGCTCATGCCAATCAAAATCACCAATAAAAACTTTAACAAAACTTGATATTATAAAAGAAGACGAAGAAATAAAATTACATTTCTCTGCTCCGTCATTTCTGCATCATATGGTGCGTAACATAGTCGGTAGTTTAGTGCTAGTCGGTAAAAATGTGTGGCAAACAGAGCAAATAAAAGAAGTTCTAGAAGCGAAAGATAGAAAAGCTGCGGGACCTACAGCCCCTGCATGCGGTCTTTATTTTATGAAAACGGATTACTAATTTCTAGGTTCTGTAAAGTTTTCTAATTGATTTTCCATTTTGAGATGTTTTTTAACGAAAATTAATAAGATTTTTACTGGAATAGTTATTCATATTTCAAAAAAAACTTATAATTTGCAGCAAAAAAGAGCCAAAATTAAACCTTTTTAGTAAGCTTCACAGAGCCTAGAAACGTCATTGTGAGAAAAAACTATAAGTTTCGACGAAGCAACCTCAGAATGTTTAATAGGATTGCCACGTGGGTGTGTTTGTTTCTCCGGCGTTATTCTATGGATAGGAAAATTCCTTATATGTCATTCTCGCGAAAGTGGGAATCCAGAGAAATTTAAATAAATATAATTCTTGATCGTAAAAACTAATAATATTTACGTTTAATTATTACCGGGTTCCTGCTTTCGCAGGAATAACATCAGAGTCATGTAACAAAGCCTTCCTCCTTGCAATTACGAGAAAACTACAATTTGTGAAAATAAAATTAATCATTAATCACAGTTCAGAGGGATATTTAATATACTAGACCAAACCTTATCCCAGCCTTTAGTGTGACCGACATCCGGAAAAATTTTGTGCTTAACGCAAGAAGAAGAGCTAGCTTTTATATAAAGCTCTGCAATAAAAGGCGGAACTTTTCTATCATCTGCACCTGATATATGTAATTGCGGGATATCATTAATTTGTTTGGCGTATTTGATCGGGTTTAACGATTTAATTAGATAACCGCGATAATTATGATGTTTATCAAATTTTTCAGTATCCAGATTACCCGCAATTGTTATGATATCTTTTGTATTCTTGTTTTTTGCTCCAATTATAACCGCAATTCCTCCCCCCCCCCGAAAAGCCGACTAAGTTAAATTTCTGTCCATTATTTATAGTATTTATAACCTCATTGATCGAGGTTACAACTTCTTCGTTCATTCTTTTATCTAACCAATAGTCACTAACGCATTTTGGATTTGTTTCTAAAGAAGTATATTGGCAAGGTCGTGCTATATAAACAACATTTGGTCTTTTATCCATTGCAGCAAGTTTTAACAACATTGGACTTGCAGGGGTAGGATTATTGGAACCACCTCCTCTATATTTAAGTTGTCCATCTCCTTCAATATAAAATACAAACGGCTGATTACGGTCAGTAATACGCTGATAAGTAGTAAGAACGAAATCCCCGCCTTTTACAAGCTGTGCTTGAAAATTATTTTGCGTAGCTAGATCTTGTGATTCTTTTACTCTAGTTGCAACATCCTTATTGGTAGAACAACCGGAAAGTAAAATAGAAACTAAAAATATTATCCAAATAAAATTTTTCATTGTGGTAATGGTTACTTTTTCATCATTGCGAGGAGATGCGTAGCATCGACGCGGCAATCTCGTCAAACGTCCTGAGATTGCCACGTCGCTTCGCTCCTCGCAATGACGTTATTAAGATAATTAAAAAGGTATTTCGTCGTCTAAATCACTGTGATCAAACGAATGAGAGTGATCTTTATGCTCGGAATGTTTATATTCACTTTGTCCCGAATCTTGAACATGCGAGCTAGAACCTTTGCTATCTAGTAATATTAATTGTGAATTAAAATTTTGTAGTACGATTTCAGTAGTATATTTTTCTTGTCCTGAATTATCGTTCCATTTGCGAGTTTGTAATGATCCTTCAATAAATAATTTAGTACCTTTTTTAGCATAGTTTTTTATTACGGATACTAAACCTTCATTAAATATCACCACTCTATGCCATTCGGTTTTTTCTTTTTTTTCACCAGTAACGCGATCTTTCCAAGTTTCGGTAGTAGCCAAAGAAAGGTTAGCTATTTCTTTTCCTTCGCCTGTAGTTCTAATTTCAGGATCGCGTCCTAAATTGCCTATTAATGTTACTTTATTTAAGCTACCTGCCATAGATTACCTATTTTAAAAATATTATTATTGCAATAATAAAATAAAAGAGCCTATAATACTACAGGTTTTTTAAAAATCTCTTAAAAATTTTTTAGTGTAGGTAATATGAGCCAAGAATACATTAAGGTCCGCGGTGCTAAGGAGCATAATCTAAAAAATATAAACGTTGATATCCCAAGAAATAAATTTGTTGTTATTACAGGTCTTAGCGGTTCCGGTAAGTCTTCTTTAGCTTTTGATACAATTTATGCAGAAGGTCAAAGGCGATACGTTGAAAGTTTATCTTCATATGCAAGGCAATTTTTGCATCTACAAAATAAACCGAATGTTGAGGCTATTTCAGGGTTATCTCCGGCTATTGCGATTGATCAAAAAACTACTTCTAAAAATCCGCGTTCTACAGTCGGTACTATAACGGAAATTTATGACTATCTTAGATTATTATATGCACGCGTTGGAATACCGTATTCTCCGGTAACGGGGCTTCCGATACATAGTCAAACCATTTCGGAAATGGTTGATATAATTAACGAATTACCTAAGGGAACAAAAATATACTTGTTAGCTCCGATTATTAGAGGACATAAAGGGGAATTCAAACGTGAAATTATAAATTTAAAGAAACAAGGGTTTCAAAAATTAATAGTTAACGGGGAAGTTTGTGAAATTGATGATTTACCGAAACTTGATAAAAACAAAAAACATAATATCGAAGTAATAGTAGATAGAATAGTTTTAGACGAAAATTTAGGTAATAGGCTCGCCGACAGCTTAGAGAGTTCATTAAAATTAGCAGAAGGAATTACTTATCTGGAAATAGTAGAGTTACCTTCTGACGTTAAAACTACATTTGAAAAAAATCAGCGTATTACTTTTTCCGAGAAATATTCTTGCCCGGTATCGGGATTTCAGCTAACGGAAATTGAGCCGCGTATTTTTTCTTTTAATAGTCCTTTTGGAGCGTGTCCTAAATGTGAAGGAATAGGCAAGGAGTTTTTCTTTGACAGAGATTTAATCGTACCGGATCAAAGAATATCTATTAAAGACGGTGCGATAGTGCCTTGGGGTAGTACTTCCTCTAAGTTTATTTTGGAAACTCTAAAAGCCCTTGCAGATCATTATAAATTTTCTATCGAAGTACCTTTTTCAAGCTTATCCGATAATGTTAAGCAAATTTTATTTGAAGGTTCAGGGGAAGAATCAATAAGGTTTGAGTTTCATGACGGTTCTAAAACGCAGGTAATGAATCAACCTTTTGCAGGGATAATACCAAGTTTGCAAGAAAAGGATCGTACTATAGAATCGATTTTGATTAAGGAAGAGTTAGCTAAATTTAAATCGGAGCATAAATGTACTGCTTGTAAAGGCTACAGATTAAAGGATGAAGCGTTATGCGTTAAAATAGCACATCTTCATATAGGTGAAGTAGCCCAGATGAGCATTGCAACATTGCAACAATGGTTTGCTCACTTAGAAGAAAAGCTAAATAAAAAGCAGCTACTAATCGCCGAACGTATACTTAAAGAAATTAACGAGAGATTAAAGTTCCTAATGAATGTTGGACTTGATTATCTAACCTTATCAAGGGAATCCGGTACTCTGTCAGGCGGTGAGAGTCAGCGTATTCGTCTTGCTTCACAAATAGGTTCGGGGCTTAGTGGTGTTTTATATGTTCTTGATGAGCCATCTATTGGTTTGCATCAGCGTGACAACACTAGGCTAATTGAAACGCTTAAAAGACTTAGAGATCTTGGTAATACCGTTTTAGTGGTAGAGCATGATGAAGAAACGATGTATGAGGCTGATCATATTATTGATATAGGTCCTGGTGCCGGTATTCACGGCGGTCGCGTTATTGCTGAAGGTAGTGCAGAGGAAATAAAGAATTTTGAAGAAAGTATTACCGGAAAGTACTTAAGCGGTCGTCAAACGATTAAAGTACCGACCCAGACGAGAGCAGGGCATGACAATAGAGCAATAGAGCTACTTGGAGCGGTTTCTAATAACTTGGATAATGTTGACATAAAAATCCCGCTCGGTACGTTTACCGCTATAACAGGAGTATCAGGAAGCGGTAAATCAAGCTTGATGATCCACACGCTATATAAAGCTGCTTTAAAGCATTTAGAGCCGACTAGCAAAGTATACCCAGGAAAGTATAGAGAATTAAAAGGGCTTGAATATATAGATAAAATTATTGATATTAACCAATCTCCAATCGGTAGAACGCCTCGTTCCAATCCTGCAACTTATACCGGTGCATTTACTCATATCAGAGATTGGTTTGTAGAACTTCCTGAATCAAAAGCCAGAGGATATAAAGTCGGTAGATTTTCGTTCAACGTTAAGGGCGGTAGATGTGAGGCATGCCAAGGAGACGGCTTAATCAAAATAGAGATGCATTTCTTACCTGACGTATACGTGAAATGCGATATTTGTAACGGTCATAGGTATAATAGAGAAACTTTAGAGATAAAATATAAAGGTAAATCTATTGCCGATATATTAATGATGACAGTGGAAGACGCAATGCAGTTTTTTGAAAAAATCCCATTAATTTATGAAAAGCTTATTACGTTAAATGAAGTAGGGCTTGGATACATTAAAATCGGTCAATCGGCAACTACTCTTTCGGGAGGGGAGGCGCAGCGTGTTAAGCTTGCTAAAGAATTATCAAGACGCTCAACCGGTAAAACGCTTTATATACTAGATGAGCCGACTACGGGGCTACATATTGACGATATCAATAAATTATTGAAAGTACTGCACAAACTTGTAGATATGGGCAATACTGTTTTGGTTATCGAGCATAATCTAGATGTGATAAAAACCGCTGATTATATTATCGATGTTGGTCCTGAGGGGGGGGATAAAGGAGGTAAGATAGTAGTACACGGTACCCCTAGTGATATTGCCGCATGCGAGGAAAGTCACACTGGTAGATATTTAAAGGAGTATCTGAATTAGTGCACTTAGTGTCATCTTGCGACTTGTCAGGTTTTGTTGCATAGATCAGAAAAAGTGTACAATGTCATTCCCGCGGAGGCGGGAATCCAGCATAAAGCGAGATAAATCGAGCTTTTAATTTTAAAATCTTGCTATATTTATAATTCATTTCTGGACTCCCGCCGTTGCTAAGAATGACATAAGAACTATGGAATAACGCCGGATAAGCCACGGTATATACAGAGCTTGACTAATTGAATTTTATAGTTTCAATTTAACACTTATTAGTCAAAAGCTCAAGAAAACTTTAGCTTGTTAGGTACAAAGAACTTTTTATTTTAATATTACAAACATTTTTTAACTTGGGAAATCATTTGTAAATATTGCTTTTGAAAACTATTTGAGTCAATATTTTTGATTTCCCAATTTTCACTATTTAGTATTATCGTTTTGAAGTTTTTGTAAGCTTCCGGGTTTTGGTCAAGGCTTAAGATAAGGCATTTACTACCAGAGTGCTTAATAAAATCTTCTAATTTGCTGAAATATCGTAAGCTTTTTTGACTATCGCTATATAATTTTACAATAGAGATATCTGCATTAACAAAAAAGTATTCGCTGCTGTCATTTAATAAAATTACATCTTTTAAATTAATAAGTTCATGATTTTTGATTTCTTGTAGAGCTTGTAATTCTTTAAGTGCCAAAGGTAGATTATTATTGATATCTTGCTGTAATTCAGGAAATTTCTCACTAAATATTTTAGCAAATTCCTTTATCAAAATTTGAACATTATCAAGATCAAGCCAAATATGCCAATTACAGTCAATTGATTTTGACTCGTCTACATCGTGGCTCGTCGCTCTCCTATTATCTATAGGCTTCGCTCCTTGCTCCTTGTATCCAAGCCCAACTGAATTGACTGAATTCTTAATAATTTTTAAATCTTTAATATCACTGATTTTTATAATAGTTTTAGCATGATTATTAATTAACTTTTCAGCAAAGCCGTCAAAATTCTCATCTATATAAATTGCAATATCGGCATTCTTTACTTTTGCTAGATCACTCGGCTTTAAACTGTAATGATGGGGGCAGCCGTTACTAACTGCTAAACTTTCTATATCTCCCTTATCTTTAACAAGCATTGCGGCAATGCTTGCAATCGGCGTGATACTAGTAACTATTTTAGGTTTAGCGTAGCTAGTGAGGCTGAAGAATAGGAGGTAGAGTAGTATTAGACTTTGTGCTGCTATGCTTCTTATGTCATTTCCGCGCAGGCAGGAATCCAGAAAAAAGAAGTTTTTATGTATCATAATTTTGATTCCTTATTGATGACCGGATTCCCGCCTGCGCGGAAATGACATTATCATATTCAGTAGCTCCGACTTGCTAGGCTTGAAATCCTTATCAATCCAAACCTCTTTTAAATAGTTTAGTTTTTCGCCTATATCTTTCTGCTCTAAACCCATATTCAGTAAATCATTACCGTTTATCGGGAATTTGGGGTGTGCTAAGGAATCATATGTATTTATAAATTCTACTATTTGTGAATATTCTAACTTCCCTATTATATTTGCCGCTAGTAAATATTCTTTATAATTTTTATGCTCTAGCCAAATTTTCTTTATATTAAACACCTTGATCGCATCTTGGTTAATAAAATCTAATATAGATAATATTTGAATACTTTCCTGTCTTGAAAATTTCCAATCTAAAAAGGTTTTTAAATTTAAATTTTCTTGATGATATAATAATAGTGCGTATCTAGCAGCTAATTCTAAATTAAAGTTTTTAGCTTGTTCCATAATTTTTATTTCATAATTTTGGATGGAAAATATTAATCCTAAAATTCCTATTTCAAACATGGTTTTTAAAATTTGTGGGCTACCGTTAGATAATATAATTTTATCAAACTCGCTTTTTATACGTTCTCGTGACAGATTCACTAAACCGCTTTTTAATTCCTTGCATGCTCTAAGACCTTTGAAGTCAAGCTCACGTGCATAATGGCTAGAAAAACGAAAGAAGCGTAAAATTCGTAGATAGTCTTCTTTAATTCTTTGTTGGGCTACTCCTATAAATACTACTTTTTGTTGTTCTAAATCTTTAAACCCTTCAAAGTAATCAAATATTTCACCTCTAAAAGGACAATAGCTTAGGGCATTAACGGTAAAATCCCTCCTTTCTGCATCTTCGGCAAAATCACTTGTAAAAACTACTTCAGCGTGTCTACCATTACATTCAATATCTTTTCGAAGAGTTGTGATTTGGAATTGCTCTCTTTCTAAAATAGCTGTAATAGTGCCAAACTTTAAGCCGGTCGGTATAGTTTTTATCTTAGCTTGCGATAAAGTATCAGCTACTTCATTCGGCAATAAATTAGTAGCAATATCAATATCGTAACTCTCTTTACCAAGTAATGCATCACGCACCGACCCGCCTATTAATCTTGCTTCTCCTTTTTCATTAAGAAGGCTCAAAATTTTTTTGTATCCTTTCGAAGGGATATTTAATGTTTTATGTATAACTTGCTGCATTGTTTGATTTTATTCTACATTTTTTAGAATTGCAAAATATAAGTATAACCGGATTTTTACTTAAAAAATTTCTATTAATAGTTATCAAAGTTCCTGTATATTTTGCTTTATAATTAAGATTGATATGAATTTCGGCTTCTTTGCAATAGTTATTTTTATTAAAAATAATTTTTTGTCCGTAATTAGTTATGAATATATTATCTTTTAACGGTAATATAGTGCTATCTTTTTGTCCGAACCAATTAGCCCAATAAACCCTATTAAATGCCGGCATCTTATCGGTGTAAATTTCAAGCATACCTTGTTTATTCTTAATACCGACTGCTATATTGTTTGCATCAAATATTAATTCAGGTTTTGGTGAATAAAGCATAAATATAAAAGATACCGTCATAATCACAAGCCCAAATAATCGCCACGCGGTTTTCCATATACAAATCCAAAAAAAGCCAAATAGAAAGAGTAAAATACTGAAATTTGTTATGTAGCCGAAATACCATACCGAACCGGTCAAATTATTAAAATAGTGGGCTGATCTAATTATTATTTCAATAAAAAAACCTATAATTTTTAAAATATAACTATCAAACCCAATCATAGTAAAGGGCAGAGATAGTAAAGCAAGGGGTATCAGAAAAAAAGACATAATAGGCACGGCAATAAGATTTGTCGGTACTGAGTAAGTAGAGAATATAAAGAATTGATTTATTACTACGGGTGCGGTGATTATGCTTGCTAAAAAACTGGAATAAATATTTGATATGGTATAAAATTTTATCGCTCCGAAAATACCTTTTTTCTTGTATGGACCTCCTGTACAATGCAAGAAAAAAATAATGTCAATAGTACAAAAAACAAATGCAGCCATGTATCCGGCTTATAGCTGATAAATCAACCTAATTTACTCTACAGCCCTGATGGAATTCGCTGGCTTACAAACTATATACTTATCACTCCATCGGCTTCTAAGCGAGCCATGGCAAAACACAGTTTTTTTGTAAGCTAAGGTTTGTCTTATTTACCATCAATATTATTATCTCACGCATATTTCAGGTTGGAATCTCTTACATATTGTTATTCATTAAATAATTCACTATTTATTCTAATTATAATAGTGCTGTTACTACACACACTCTATTAACTACAAACTTTACTCTCTACATAATCATCTCCTGATCTGAGTAAGGCAAACACCACTCTTGCTAATTTATTAGCTATGGCAACTGTTGTTTTATTATGGCCACTTCGCTCAGATAAATTAAACATCCATTGCGTAAATTTGCTAAAATCTTTTTTAAATTTCTGTTCTTCCGATGTAAATCTTACCTTGGCATTTAATACAGCTCTAGCCCCCTGAATTAATAAAGTGCGTAAGTATGTATCACCTCGTTTGCTAATTCCAAGCAGCTTATCTTTTCCTCCACTTGAATGTTGTCTTGGCACTCTAATCCTAGCCATGCCGATAATTGCCTACCATTCTCAAAACTTTTAGCGGCATCGTCAAGTTAAGAGAGATGTAAATTTAAGTATTGAGCGATTGAAAGGAATGATTTATAGAATAGCAGTAACCATTTATCAATAAATCTTAACGTTATGCATATTACTCAAACCCCGAAGAGACATCGTTTTCCAGCAAGCATCATTAGCTATACAGTATGGTTATATCATCGCTTTAATAATAGTTACCGAGATGTTCAAGAACAGATGGCGTATCGAGGTATTATTTTAAGTCATGAGACTGTAAGATTTTGGTGCAATAAATTTGCGATTTATTTTCAAGCTGTCATCAGAAAGAGAGAGAGGAAAGCAACTGACAAATGGCATTTAGATGAGATGAACATCAAGATCAAAGGCGAAGTATTCATATTATGGAGAGCTGTTGACTCCAAGGGCATGAATTAGAAATATTATTGCAGAAGCGTCGTAACAAGAAATCAGCTATTCGCTTTTTATCAAGATTATTGGGTAATTATCCAACTCCAAGAGTAATTGTTACTGATAAGCTCAGGAGTTACATTAAACCGATTAAGCTTATGTGTCCTAACACTGAACATCGTACTAGTAAGAGACTAAATAACTGTGTTGAAAATGCTCATCAGCCAACTCGACGAAAGGAAAAAATATTGATTAAATTTAAGCATCCTAATTCAGCACAATGTATATTATCACTGATGGGCAAAGTCAGAAATATATTTGCCATCAATGTTGGACGATATACTAAAACCGCACCAGAGCAAAGAATTGCATTTGCATCCGCTAAATCTATTTGGGATGAAGCTACTCAAAGACTTCTTGCTGCCTGAAATATAAAAACATAGTACTTTTTGAAACCAATTTACTTAACTTGACGGTGCCTTCATGATTTCAGAAGGCATTACTAATAATTTCCTTTTCTCTAAGCTGTGCATATTAACTCCATCACGCATGGAGTTAGAACCATAAGAGAGATTCTCTTGAGTTTCAATAATTTCTTGCTCACCAAGCATTAAAGCAGATTTAATGGGCACCGTCAAGTTAAGTAAATTGGTTTCAAAAAGTACTATGTTTTTATATTTCAGGCAGCAAGAAGTCTTTGAGTAGCTTCATCCCAAATAGATTTAGCGGATGCAAATGCAATTCTTTGCTCTGGTGCGGTTTTAGTATATCGTCCAACATTGATGGCAAATATATTTCTGACTTTGCCCATCAGTGATAATATACATTGTGCTGAATTAGGATGCTTAAATTTAATCAATATTTTTTCCTTTCGTCGAGTTGGCTGATGAGCATTTTCAACACAGTTATTTAGTCTCTTACTAGTACGATGTTCAGTGTTAGGACACATAAGCTTAATCGGTTTAATGTAACTCCTGAGCTTATCAGTAACAATTACTCTTGGAGTTGGATAATTACCCAATAATCTTGATAAAAAGCGAATAGCTGATTTCTTGTTACGACGCTTCTGCAATAATATTTCTAATTCATGCCCCTTGGAGTCAACAGCTCTCCATAATATGAATACTTCGCCTTTGATCTTGATGTTCATCTCATCTAAATGCCATTTGTCAGTTGCTTTCCTCTCTCTTTCTGATGACAGCTTGAAAATAAATCGCAAATTTATTGCACCAAAATCTTACAGTCTCATGACTTAAAATAATACCTCGATACGCCATCTGTTCTTGAACATCTCGGTAACTATTATTAAAGCGATGATATAACCATACTGTATAGCTAATGATGCTTGCTGGAAAACGATGTCTCTTCGGGGTTTGAGTAATATGCATAACGTTAAGATTTATTGATAAATGGTTACTGCTATTCTATAAATCATTCCTTTCAATCGCTCAATACTTAAATTTACATCTCTCTTAACTTGACGATGCCCTTTTACTAAATACTTTAATTGGTTTTGATTTTCCGCTTCGCAATGAAAAGTCACCGACATTATCTATGCTAGTGGCAGCGTCTCCAAACAATTTAATTAAACTATAAAAAGTTTTGGGACCAACATTTTCACTTCTAATAAGCCGTAAAATATTGATTGTTTCAAGATCGCAAGAGGTTTTAGAACTAGGAGCAGAAAATAATTCTTTTAGCATTAGGTAAAGTTTGTTGGGTGTTGCGTGGTATTGTCATCCCGCGAGCTTGTAGCGAGATCTTTTGTCACGGTCTGTATCCTTAGATCCCGAGATCAAGTCGCGGGATGACAAGAATATATACTACAATTTCTCGGCATGGGAGCTTAAATAATGTGCTATCCCCTCATGCGACGGAGTAATAGCTTCTTCACCCTTATGCCAACCTGCTGGGCAAACTTCGCCGTGTTTTTGGTTATGAGCTAATGCATCAATTACTTTTAAAGTATAGTTGATATCGCGACCGATCGGCAAATCATTAACTAACATATGACGCACTATAAAATCTTCATCTATTAAAAAAGTACCACGCAGTGAAATACCGTCATCATTAAGTACGTTATACATTGAAGAAATATTCTTCTTAAGATCAGAAATCATCGGGAATTGAACCTGTCCAAGGCCCCCTTTATTATGAGGAGTATTTTTCCACGCTAAATGGCTAAAATGCGAATCAACACTAACGGATACTATTTTAGTATTTTTTTCAGTAAATTCACCGAGCTTATTATGAAATGCTATAATTTCCGATGGACATACAAAAGTAAAATCTAGAGGGTAAAAAAATAATACGACTTTATGTCCTTTAGCATAACGACTAAGAGTAAATTCACTTTCTATATTGTTATTAGGCATAATCGCCGTAGCTGTAAAATCCGGAGCAGTTTTTCCTACGAATACTCTTTTAATTTCACAAATATTTTCACCTATTGACATATTGTTACCTTTGGTTAGTTAATGATTTGATATGATATATAAAACTAATTATCATTACAACAATAAATCTTTATAAATTTTTCTTGCTTACTTTCTTTGCTGATGAATCTTTTAGCTGGTTAAATATACTTAAAGTTTGCGTTATAAAACTACTCGGTTCTGAAAGGTTTGCAGGTAAGATTACGGTATTAGTATCCTTAGCTAAATTACTGAATGCGTTAATATATTGTTCGGCAATCTTAAGAGATACCGCCTCACTACCGCCAGTTTTTTGTACTGCCGCTGCTATAGTCTCAATACTCTTAGCCGTAGCGGTTGCAACTAATCCTATTGCCTCAGACTCACCTTTTGCTCTATTGACTTGATCGGTATAAGAAGCTTCCGAGTTTAAAACAATCTGGGCTTTTTCCCCTTCTGCATGATTAATTTTTGCTTGTCTATTACCTTCAGATTCTAGAATTTGCGCACGTTTTTGACGTTCTGCCGCTACTTGTAACTCCATAGCTTTAAGAATAGATTGCGGCGGCTGGATATCCTTAATCTCATAACGCATACATTGTATACCCCAATTTATAGCAGCTTGATTAATGGCCGATACGATAGCAATATTTAATGCTTCACGTTCCTCAAAAGTTCTATCTAGCGGTAATTTACCGATTTCCGAACGCATAGTAGTTTGTGCAAGCTGAGTTATAGCATAGTATGGGTTACTAACGCCGTAAGATGCTGCCGTCGGATCAATAATTTTAACATATAAAACACCGTCGATAGATAGCGTTACGTTATCGTTTGAAATAGCAGTTTGAGCATTTACGTCTATCGCCTCTTCTTTTAAAGTATGTTTATAAGCTACTCTTTGAATTACCGGAATTAGTAAATTTAATCCAGGTTGCAATACCTTATCAAATTTTCCTAGCTTTTCCACAACCCAAGCTTGTTGCTGGGGCACAACTTTAACCATTTGTATCATAACTAAAATAGCTATGATACTAAAAATTAATAATGCATATTCCATGTTAATACCCTTTTTATTTTTATTTTCATCTTATATTTAAATTTTGAAAATTTCTAGAGATATTTATATATCATTTTATTAGGCTCTATGAAGGTTTCTAAAAAGAGTTAATTTTGGCTCTTTTTTGCTGTAAATTATAAGATTCTTAAGAACTTTAAATTTACATATTATTTTTATTAATTTATAGTTTATATTCTCTAAAGAATAATGGTTATTAAATGCAAAATCGTACAAAATTTTATATAATAGGTTGTTTTTTCTTTTTTCTAATAATAAACATATTTATTATGCAATTACGTCTTCATAAAATTAATAAAGCTTATAAAAATAGTTGTTCTAAACTATCGAATATTGAGTTTCGTATGAAAAATGTTTTAAATTTATTAAGAACTCAAACAGAACTATTAAAAATTCAAGCAGAGCAATCAAGACGGCATCGTCAAGTTAAGAGAGATGTAAATTTAAGTATTGAGCGATTGAAAGGAATGATTTATAGAATAGCAGTAACCATTTATCAATAAATCTTAACGCTATGCATATTACTCAAACCCCGAAGAGACATCGTTTTCCAGCAAGCATCATTAGCCATACAGTATGGTTATATCATCGCTTTAATAATAGTTACCGAGATGTTCAAGAATAGATGGCGTATCGAGGTATTATTTTAAGTCATGAGACTGTAAGATTTTGGTGCAATAAATTTGCGATTTATTTTCAAGCTGTCATCAGAAAGAGAGAGAGGAAAGCAACTGACAAATGGCATTTAGATGAGATGAACATCAAGATCAAAGGCGAAGTATTCATATTATGGAGAGCTGTTGACTCCAAGGGGCATGAATTAGAAATATTATTGCAGAAGCGTCGTAACAAGAAATCAGCTATTCGCTTTTTATCAAGATTATTGGGTAATTATCCAACTCCAAGAGTAATTGTTACTGATAAGCTCAGGAGTTACATTAAACCGATTAAGCTTATGTGTCCTAACACTGAACATCGTACTAGTAAGAGACTAAATAACTGTGTTGAAAATGCTCATCAGCCAACTCGACGAAAGGAAAAAATATTGATTAAATTTAAGCATCCTAATTCAGCACAATGTATATTATCACTGATGGGCAAAGTCAGAAATATATTTGCCGTCAATGTTGGACGATATACTAAAACCGCACCAGAGCAAAGAATTGCATTTGCATCCGCTAAATCTATTTGGGACGAAGCTACTCAAAGACTTCTTGCTGCCTGAAATATAAAAACATAGTACTTTTTGAAACCAATTTACTTAACTTGACGGTGCCGCTCTATATAATGTTGCAAGGAATTTGTGGGATTTATTTGCTAATAACAAATTAGCAAGAGAATTATGGATTAGTGATTACCAATTAGTGAATGTCCATGAAATTCCTGATGAAGAGTTTAAACAAAGGATATGGTCAGGGATATTAGAATTTTTTCTCAAGCATATACATGAGAGGGAATTATTAAAAAGATGGCAAGAAATATCAGATATATTACCGGAATTAACAAAAATAACGATAGGTTATGATTATCTAGAAATGATATTATATTATACTTTGACAAAAATAGAGCAAGCTGATAAAATAAAGCTAGAGAATTTATTATCAACAAAGTTAAATCCAGAAATAGGGACAAGGCTTATGAGAAGTTTAGCAGAGCATTGGCAACAAGAAGGGAAAGAAATAGGTATTCTTGAAGGCTTACAAGTTGGTGAAGCTAAAGGTATCCAAATTGGAAAAGCTGAAGGAAAAGCTGAGGAAAGAGTTGAAATAGCAAAAAAACTATTATCCCAAGGTTGTAATATTGCTTTAATCTCTAGTGTAACAGGTCTTGATGAAGCTTTTATTAGTTCTTTAGAGTAAACATATTTCTTGTAAAATTTACTCTGCTGTTTGAAAAATCATTTATAAAAAATTCTGAAATAACAAAAAAGTTTTTTATACACAGTGTACCTCTAAAACTCGTAATACTAAATTAGCGATTTAAATGGGCATTATAATAGGATTTTTCTTTATAAGGTATCCCCCTCCATCAAACAATTAAAATCTTTTAAAAATGCCATTAAAATGGTTTTATATCTTTAGATTTAAATCAAGTTTGTAAATTCATTTTAAGTTTGGTAATAGGGAAATTACCCACAAGTTTTACATAACAGGTAAGATCTGGTAGATTCATGATGGCATCGTCAAGTTAAGAGAGATGTAAATTTAAGTATTGAGCGATTGAAAGGAATGATTTATAGAATAGCAGTAACCATTTATCAATAAATCTTAACGTTATGCATATTACTCAAACCCCGAAGAGACATCGTTTTCCAGCAAGCATCATTAGCTATACAGTATGGTTATATCATCGCTTTAATAATAGTTACCGAGATGTTCAAGAACAGATGGCGTATCGAGGTATTATTTTAAGTCATGAGACTGTAAGATTTTGGTGCAATAAATTTGCGATTTATTTTCAAGCTGTCATCAGAAAGAGAGAGAGGAAAGCAACTGACAAATGGCATTTAGATGAGATGAACATCAAGATCAAAGGCGAAGTATTCATATTATGGAGAGCTGTTGACTCCAAGGGGCATGAATTAGAAATATTATTGCAGAAGCGTCGTAACAAGAAATCAGCTATTCGCTTTTTATCAAGATTATTGGGTAATTATCCAACTCCAAGAGTAATTGTTACTGATAAGCTCAGGAGTTACATTAAACCGATTAAGCTTATGTGTCCTAACACTGAACATCGTACTAGTAAGAGACTAAATAACTGTGTTGAAAATGCTCATCAGCCAACTCGACGAAAGGAAAAAATATTGATTAAATTTAAGCATCCTAATTCAGCACAATGTATATTATCACTGATGGGCAAAGTCAGAAATATATTTGCCATCAATGTTGGACGATATACTAAAACCGCACCAGAGCAAAGAATTGCATTTGCATCCGCTAAATCTATTTGGGATGAAGCTACTCAAAGACTTCTTGCTGCCTGAAATATAAAAACATAGTACTTTTTGAAACCAATTTACTTAACTTGACGGTGCCAGTAAAAGTGATGCCGAAAAAGAAATAGAGCTACTTGAGAAAAATAATGCTAAACTTATTACATATAAATCTTTAGAATATTCAAAATTATTGCTTGAAATTTATGACCCACCGCCGATACTAAGTTATAAAGGTAATATAAATTTATTAAACAATAATAAGTGTGTGGCAATAGTGGGAGCAAGAAACGCTTCCGCAAACGGAAGGAGCTTTGCTCATAAAATAGCGAATGATATAGTAGAGCAGGGGTATGTCACGGTTTCAGGTTTAGCAAGAGGGATAGATTCTGCTGTCCATCAAGCTACGATCTCTAAAACTATCGGAGTTATTGCAGGGGGTATTGATCATATATATCCGCCGGAAAACAAGAAATTATTTGAAAATTTAGAAAAAGAAGGGTTGATAATCGCTGAATTACCAGTAGGCTCTACGCCGCTTGGTAAACATTTCCCGCAGCGTAATAGGATAATTTCAGGGCTTTCACTAGGGGTAGTAGTGGTAGAAGCAAGCCTAAAATCAGGGTCTTTAATTACTGCAAGATTTGCTCTTGAACAGAATAGAGAGATTTTTGCCGTTCCCGGATTTCCTTTGGATCCAAGATGCCAAGGTACAAATAAGTTAATTAGGCAAGGGGCACATTTAATAGAGTCAGTAAATGATATTGTAACTAATTTGCCGCAATATGAAGAATTTATAAAGAAAGAAGAGAGTCTATTTAAAAATTTTGCTGAATTAGATGTTGATTTTAAAACAATAAATACCAAATATGTAAAGGAACCGTCAGAAAAAGAGCGTACGCTAGTTATAAGTTTATTGTCGGCAGTACCTATAGATTTTGATTATCTGGAAAGAGAGACAAAATTACCGCTCCCTATTCTATATACTATAATATTAGAGTTAGAGCTTGCCGGTAGAGTAGAACGTCATTACGGTAATAGGGTCTCATTAGTTTATAATAAATAATAAGTATAAATGAAATTAGTAATAGTAGAATCGCCGGCAAAGGCAAAAACAATAAATAAATATTTAGGTAATGAGTTTAAGGTTATCGCTTCGTTCGGTCATATTAGAGACCTACCTTCTAAGAAAGGTTCGGTATTGCCTGATGAAAATTTCACGATGAAATATGATATTTCAGACAAAGCAGGTAAATATGTAGATGCTATAATTAAAGATGCAAAAAAAGCTGATTCCGTATATTTAGCAACCGATCCTGACCGTGAAGGAGAAGCTATCTCGTGGCATGTTGCTGAAGTAATTAAAGAAAAGAATAAAGTCAAATCTGATGATTTTTTTAAACGAGTAGCTTTTAATGAGATTACCAAGAAAGCAATTACTCATGCTATAGAGAATCCTAGGAAACTTGATAATAATTTAGTAAATGCTCAACAAGCAAGAAGAGCTTTAGACTATTTAGTAGGTTTTACGCTCTCCCCGCTTTTATGGCGTAAGCTCCCGGGTTGTAAATCAGCAGGACGTGTACAGTCTGTAGCCCTTCGCTTGATATGCGAGCGTGAAGATGAGATAGAGCGTTTTAAGTCAGAAGAATATTGGGATATTAACCTTAAGATGCTAAATAGTAATAACGAGCTATTTACTGCTAAACTAACTCATGTAAACGACCAGAAGCTAGAAAAATTTTCGATTACTAACGAAAAAGAAGCAAAAGATTTAACTGAAAAGCTTAAAACTCAAAAGTTTCATGTCGATAAGATAGAAAAAAAACAACAAAAGCGTCAGCCGCAACCTCCGTTTATTACTTCATCTCTGCAACAAGAAGCAGTAAGAAAATTAGGTTTTAGTGCTAAAAAAACTATGCAGATAGCACAAAAGCTTTATGAAGGCGTGGATATCGGTAAGGAAACTATTGGGCTTATTACCTATATGAGAACTGATGGGGTCACTTTGTCAAATGATGCGGTAGATGAAATACGTAAATTAATCGATAAAAATTATGGTAATAAATATTTGCCAAGCAGCCCTCGTGCTTATAAATCAAAAGTAAAAAACGCTCAAGAAGCCCACGAAGCTATAAGACCGACAAATATTAATTATACTCCCGATGATTTAAAGGAAAAGCTAGAGAAAGATTACTATAAACTCTATGAATTAATTTGGAAAAGAACTATAGCCTGCCAGATGGAAAATGTTATAATGGATTTGGTGACGGCAACCCTAGCATCGGAAAATAAAGAGTTTTTAGCAAGAGCAAACGGATCTACAATAGCATTTGATGGATTCTATAAGGTTTACCGTGAAAGCGTAGATGACGAAGCTGAAGAAGAAAATAAAATGCTTCCGCCTTTAAAAGAAAATGAGGAGCTAAAAACCAAAGAAATTATCCCTAATCAACATTTTACCGAGCCGCCGCCAAGATACTCCGAAGCTAGTTTAGTAAAAAAACTTGAAGAGCTTGGAATCGGTCGTCCCTCAACTTATGCTACTATTTTATCGGTTTTGCAAGATCGTAAATATGTAACGTTAGAGAAAAAGCGTTTTATGCCTGAAGAACTCGGGCGTTTAGTAACAGTGTTTTTGGTTGGATTCTTTAAAAAATATGTTGAATATGATTTTACGGCAGGGCTTGAAAATGAGCTAGATGAAATAGCAGCTGGCACGCTTGAGTGGAAATCTGCTTTAAATAATTTTTGGAATGGTTTTAACCATAATATAGAATCCGTAAGTAAACAAAACATCACTGAAATTATAAGCTATGTTCAGAAATCTCTTGATTATCACTTATTTGGGAATAATAAAGAAGCTAAAACTTGTCCTTCATGCAAAACGGGAGAGTTAAGCTTAAAGCTTGGGAAGTTTGGAGCATTTTTAGCATGTAGTAATTACCCTGAATGTAATTTTAGAAAGTCTATCGTTAGCGGTAATGATAATACCGAGAATGAAGGGGAAGTAAAAGATATTACTAATGAAAATAGAATTTTAGGTAAGGATAAAGAAGGGGTAGAAATACACTTAAAAAAAGGCCCTTACGGACCTTATATACAATACGGTGAGCAGGTAGACAGTAAAACAAAACCAAAACGTGCGCCTTTGCTTCTTGGTATAAATCAAAGTGATATTACGCTTGATATGGCACTGAAACTTTTAAGTTTACCCCTTAAGATCGGTAATCATAAAGATAGCGGTGAAGAAATTTTAGTTGGATATGGAAAATTTGGTCCTTATATAAAATATATGGGCAAGTTTATCTCCATTCCAAAAAAATATGATTTCTTAAATTTAAGCTTAGATGATGCAATGAAGCTAATAGAAGACAATAAAGCGAAGCTAGAGAAGAAAAAGACATAAAAAATTGTCATCCCACGACTTGATCGCGGGATCTCAGGACACGATATGCGATACAAGATTCCGTGGTCAAGCCACGGGATGACAATTACAAAAAAATAAATAGAAATGACAAAAGTTATAACACGATTTGCCCCATCACCGACGGGTATGTTACATGTAGGTAATATCAGGGCAGCACTGCTTAACTGGCTATATGCAAAGAAGCATAACGGGCAGTTTATTTTAAGATTTGACGATACGGATTTAGAGCGTAGTAAGCAAGAATATAAAGACGCTATCGAAAAAGACCTGAAGTTTTTAAACCTTAATTGGGATCAAACATTCAATCAATTAAGTCGTTTAAGTAGATATGATGAAGTCAAAAGTCTATTATTAGACAAAAAAAGATTATATGCCTGTTATGAAACTCCGGAAGAGCTTGAGTTAAAGCGTAAATTCCAGCTATCTAAAGGATTGCCGCCGATTTATGATCGTGCAGCTTTAAATTTAACCGAAGAGCAAAAACAGAAATATATAAAGCAGGGACGAAAGCCGCATTATAGATTTTTAGTAAATCATGAGCCTATTACTTGGCATGATATGATCAAAGACGAAGTTAAATATGAAGGTAAGGCGTTAAGCGATCCGATAATTATAAGAGCAGATGGTAGTATGACCTATATGTTATGCTCGGTTATCGACGATATTGATTATGATATTACGCATATTATTAGAGGGGAAGATCACGTAAGCAATACCGCTATTCAAATACAAATGTTTGAAGCTTTAGATACGACTCCGCCGGTTTTTGGGCATTTAAGCTTGATCACTAGTAAAGATGAAAAAATTTCAAAAAGAGTAGGGGGGTTTGAGATTGCAACGCTAAGAGAGCAAGTAGGGTTAGAGTCTATGGCAATTGCTAGCTTTTTTAGTTTACTAGGGTCATCGGCACAAATTTTGCCGTTTAAATCTATGGAGGAGTTAGTAAAGCAGTTCAATATAAGCAGCTTTTCCAAAAGTCCGACTATTTACCAGCCAGAAGATTTAGAAAGGCTAAATCATAAATTATTAATAAGCTTAGATTTTAATGAGATAAAAAATCGCCTTAATGAAATAGAGGTAGATTATATTGATGAAAATTTTTGGCTATCGGTAAGACCTAATTTACAAAAATTATCGGACGTAAAAGAATGGTGGGAAGTTTGCCATAAAACTCCAAACGTGCAGAATCTGAATTTAGATAAAGAATATCTAAAGCAAGCGGCAGATTTATTGCCGGCAGGAGAAATAACAACTGAAGTTTGGAGTATTTGGACAAAGAAAATAGCAGACAGTACAGGTAAAAAAGGTAGAGAATTATTTTTGCCGCTACGCCTTGCTCTAACGGGTAAGGAATCAGGTCCTGAAATTGCAAAGGTGTTGCCTTTGATAGAAAGGGAAGAGATATTGAGAAGATTGACTAATTGTCATACCATGGCTTGACCACGGTATCTTAGGACATAATCTGTTGCACGAGCCCCCGCGGTCAAGCCGCGGAGTGACAATGCACAAAACCTATTGCAACCATATACTATTTATGATAGAACCGAGGCGGTAAAAATAAAGTAAATTTATTATGAAAATATTGATTCTAGGGGTAACCGGCATGCTTGGTAATAGCATGTTCAGGTTTTTAAGCGGTGATAAAGCTCTTGACGTTTATGCGACAAGCCGTAATAATTCGGCTTATTCGCATTTTTCTAAGGATTTATCAAATAAGTTAATAACCAATATAGATGTAGAGAATCAAGATTCTTTAGTTGAAGTATTAAACAAAGTAAAGCCGGATGTAGTAATAAATTGTATAGGGCTAATAAAACAGCTAGCTGATGCTAACGATCCTTTAAAAGCACTACCAATTAACAGCTTACTGCCGCATAGACTTGCAAGACTTTGTGCGCTTACCAACACAAGGTTTATTCATATTAGTACTGATTGCGTATTTTCAGGAAAAAAAGGTAATTACAAGGAAAGTGATTTTTCTGATTGTTACGATTTATACGGGCGTTCTAAATTCCTCAGTGAGGTAGATTATCCGAACGCTATTACCCTGCGTACCTCAATTATAGGTCATGAACTTGGTGGGAATAGAAGTTTGATAAACTGGTTTTTAAGTTCGGAAGGCTCCGTAAAAGGTTTTGAAAAAGCTATATACTCAGGTTTTCCAACGGTAGAGTTAGCAAGAATAATAAAAGATTTTGTATTACCTAATAAAGATCTGCACGGGCTTTATCATGTTGCATCAAAACCGATTAATAAGCTAGAATTATTAAAGCTAGTAGCTGAAATTTACGGTAAGAAGATTGAGATTATACCTTCAGACGAATTGGTAATAGATCGCTCTCTTGATGCTACTCATTTTAATGAGGTCACGGGTTATACTCCGCCTGATTGGAGGGAGTTAGTGAAGCGTATGTATGAGTTTAAATAGTTTATACCTTTAATACTTCAAGATTTGGCAAGTCAAATTTGGGGATTCGTCTTTGCTCACGTATTGATATACGCTCCGCAGACTCACCGCTTATTTGACTCACCAACTTTTGAAGTATCTGCGGTATACTCGTTGAACTTCGTCTACTTAATTTTCATTTACTCAAGTGGTGTTGCGTGGGTCAGCTCCGTCATTCCGCGACTTGATCGCGGGATCTTAGGATACAGTCTGTGATACAAGACCCCGTAATCAAGTCATGGAGTGACAGTTAACTTTAAAAAACAGGTATTTAATAAATAATGTTTGTAGATAAAACTTTATTGATTACGGGTGGCACCGGTTCATTTGGTAATGCGGTGCTTTCTCGTTTTCTTAAAAACGATATTATCAACGATATAAAAGAAATCAGAATTTTTAGTAGAGATGAAAAAAAGCAAGAAGATATGCGTATTGCTTTAAATAATCCAAAAATAAAGTTCTATATCGGGGATGTCCGTAATTATAATAGTATTGATGATGCAATGAGAGGCGTAGATTATGTATTTCATGCTGCTGCTTTAAAACAAGTTCCGACTTGTGAATTTTATCCGATGGAAGCAATCAATACGAATGTTTTAGGTGCCGAAAATGTTTTAAGAGCAGCAATAATCAATAAAGTTGGGAAAGTTATAGTACTTAGCACGGACAAAGCCGTATACCCTATTAATGCGATGGGATTATCTAAAGCATTAATGGAAAAGCTAACAATTGCAAAAGCTCGGATGAACGTAAAGGATAAGACGGTACTTTGCGTTACTAGATACGGTAATGTTATGGCATCAAGAGGTTCGGTGATTCCTCTTTTCATTAACCAAATTAAACAAAATAAGCAACTTACTATTACCGAGCCTTCAATGACGCGTTTTTTAATGTCGTTAGTCGATTCGGTCGATTTGGTTTTATACGCATTTGAGCATGGGCGTCAGGGTGATATTTTTGTACAAAAAGCTCCTGCTAGCACCATTGAAGTACTAGCTCAAGCATTACAAGAGATATTCGGCAGTAAAAACAAAATAAGCTTTATCGGTACTCGTCATGGTGAGAAACATTATGAATCGTTAGTATCATCTGAAGAAATGGCAAAAGCTGAGGATCTAGGAGATTATTACCGTATCCCTATGGATGGACGTGATCTTAATTATGCAAAATATTTTGTCGAAGGCGAAAAGAAAATAGCATTTTTAGAGGATTATACTTCCCATAACACGAAACGTTTAAATTTAGAAGAAGTAAAAGAGCTGTTATTAAATCTTGATTATGTTCAAGAGGAGCTAAAAAATGCTTAAGGTAATGACGATCATCGGCACTCGTCCTGAACTTATCAAACTATGTTGCGTGATTTCTGAGTTTGATAAACACACTAACCATATATTAGTTCATACCGGGCAAAATTATGCTTATGAATTAAATCAGGTTTTTTTTGAGGATATGGGAATCAGAAAACCTGATTATTTCCTAGAACTAGCAGCCGATAATACGGCAAAATCTATCGGACTTGTTATTGAGAAAGTAGATGAAGTACTAGAGAAAGAAAAGCCTGACGCTGTATTATTTTATGGTGATACTAATTCGTGTCTTTCTGCTATTGCCGCTAAACGCCGTAAGATTCCGATCTTTCATATGGAAGCAGGAAATCGCTGCTTTGATCAGCGTGTGCCTGAGGAAATAAACCGTAAAATCATTGACCATATTAGTGACGTTAATATTACCCTAACAGAACATGCTAGGCGTTATTTAATTGCCGAAGGATTGCCGGCTGAACTTACTTTTAAGTCAGGTTCGCATATGCCGGAAGTGCTTGATCGCTTAATGCCTAAGATATTAAAGTCGAATATTCTAGATAAATTATCACTTACCCCTAAAAAATATTTCCTAATTAGCTCGCATCGTGAAGAGAATGTAGACGTCAAAGATAATCTAAAAGAATTATTAAATAGTTTACAAATGCTTATTAAAGAATATAATTATCCGGTAATTTTTTCTACGCATCCAAGAACTAGGAAAAGACTTGAAGATTTAGAAGGGTTTAAAGAGCTAGGAGACAAAATAAGATTCTTGCCCGCTTTTAGCTTTACCGATTACGTCAAACTTCAAATGGATGCATTTTGTATTTTGTCCGATAGCGGTACTATCACCGAAGAAGCATCAATACTTAACTTACCGGCTTTAAATATTAGACAAGCTCATGAACGTCCTGAAGGTATGGACACAGGTACGTTAATCATGTCCGGGTTTAAAGCTGATCGAGTATTACAAGCAGTAAAGACTATTACGGAAGAACACGATAACAATAAACGTAGGCTAGCTATAGTGCCTGATTATGAAAGTTCAGGGCTTGTATCAAAGAAAATATTACGTATAGTTTTAAGTTATGTCGATTATATTAATCGTACAGTTTGGTTTAAGTAATTGATGACAATGTCTCTTTGCAGGACCTCGGATGTTTACGTATTAAGTATACGCTCTAAGGGCTTTAGACCGATTACTCTTTTCTAAGTCGTGTCGAAGTATATCTCGTTTTTTTTGCAGTATAATTAAAATTTAAGAGGATATAATAATGAATACTAAAAGATTTTCACAACAGCAAATGAAAAATTTTGCAGAAGAAAGTATAAAGAAAATATCTAATGCAGCAAAAGAAAAAGAGTATTTTTTATCACCTTTTAAACATTTAGTAATTGATAATTTTTTACCTCTAGAACTTGCTAAAAGTTGTTTAGAAGATTTTCCTAATCCAGAAGAAAAACACTGGGATATAGCAAACGATAAAGACATAGAAATAAAGCAGCGCTCAACTTGGAAATCTGAATTTGATATTCCTGAGGGCATTGTTGATACAGTGCGTTTATTTAATTCCTCCGATATGCTTTATACGTTAGCAGAGCTTTTTGAAATTCCAAAACTAGTACCTGATCCTTATTTTACCGGCGGAGGGCTTAACATCACAATGCCGGGCGGTTTGCTAGACGTGCATGTTGACGGCAATTATCATGATGCAACAGGACTAAACCGTCGTATGAACGTTATTTTATATTTAAACCCTAATTGGCAAAAAGGGTGGGGCGGAGAATTCAGCATATATGACGAGAACGGAGATAAATGCGTAAAAAAAGTAGAACCGCTTTTTAATCGATTAGTTGCTTTTGATACTCACGATAAGAGTTATCACGGTCTTCCTGATCCATTGAACTTTCCCGAAGGAGAATATCGTAAATCTATTATTCTTTATTATTATACTAAAGCTCCTCGTGATGAAGCTAACGATATTATAAAAGATCCTCATAGAGCATTGTGGAAAAAACACGATTTTACCGATAAGGATAGAAATCTTACAAGAAAATATTATTGATCTTAGAATGAATTTAAAATGAAAATATTACAGGTAAATGCTTTTGAGTCACCGGGAGCACGTTTTTCACGGACTCGCTGTTACTCCTATTTTAAAAAAATATGGTGTGGAATCAAAACATTTAGTCTGGGATAAAGATACAAATAATCCTGATGTGTTAACATTTCAGAGAGATCAAAAAATACATGAGTTTATTACTAATTTAGAAACTAAACTCTCTTTGCAATCGATGTTATATCGTAATGCCTTACAAATGATCAAAATGCCTGAATTTCAAGAAGCAGATCTTGTACATCTTCATATTATTCATACCGGATATCTTAGTATCGGTGATTTGCCTAAGATTACAAAATTAAAACCTACGGTATGGACACTTCATGATCCATGGGCATTAACAGGTCATTGTGTACATCCTTTCGGTCTTGATTTACAATTTTTTTCTCCTGAAGTATCTACTGATTTTCGTGAAAAATATAATATACAAAAAGAATCGCTTGTAATCTGTTTTAGAGGGGATATGGATAATCTTTATAAAGGAGTATCCTATATTGTTTCAGCACTTGAAAAAGTTAAAACCGATCAACCTATAACACTTCTAATATGTGGATTCTCAAAAAATTATGCTGCTTTAGAGAATTTTGCTAATCGTTTCCAAGTCATTAAATTTATGTTGGGTAAATGATCAGGTTTTAATGAGGGACGCAATTGCAGCCTCTGATATATTTCTTATGCCTTCTTTGGCTGAAATATTCGGTATGATGGCTGTAGAAGCAATAGCATGCAGAAAACCTGTAATTATTTTTGACGGTACCGCACTATATGACATGACATCACGCACGTTCCAGATGTGGGCGGTACCTTCACGTGATGCTGAAGCTTTTCATCAAGCCTTACAACGCTTGATTAATAATCCTGCTGAACGTATACAACGGGGTAAAAAAGGAAGAGAGATTGCTGAGTTATACTACAGTGAAGAATTACATGTACAAAATTTAGTAAAATTATATAAAGAAGTAATAAGCGATAATATATGACAAAAGTAAATAATTTACCGACGGTTAGCGTAATTATAGCTACTTATAATAAAGAAAAATTTATAGGAGCAGCGGTAGAAAGTGTACTCAAACAAACCTATAAAGATTTTGAAGTTATTATAATCGATGATGGCTCAAATGATTCTACTAAAGAAATAATAGCAAACTTAAAAGATCCAAGAATACGCTATTATTATCAAGAAAATAAAGGTCGTTCTATTGCTAGAAATATAGCACTTGGTCTCGCTAAAGGTAAATATATTACTTTCCTTGATTCAGATGATTTATATCTTCCTAATAAGCTTGAGATTCAATTTGACTATATGGAAAGAAATCCTAATATTTATATGATCTATACTTCTGCATATTGTATGGATGAATTAGGTAAAGATTTAAACCATAAATATGAGGCTAATACTTCCGGAAAAATCTATAAAGATATAGCTTTTTTTATTCCTGTAACTATTACTTTACCAACTGTAATGGTGAGACGCCAGGTATTTGAAAAAGCCGGTAATTTTGATGAGGTAATGTATCGTTTCGAAGATACCGACATGTGGCGCCGTATATCAAAACATTATGAGATCGGTGCTATGCCTGAGTTTACTTGTAGGCTCAGAACGCACAGCGATAATCATTTATTAAATCAAGATCCGGTAAAAATAGCATCTGCTCTAAAATACTATTCTTTAAAAATTTTGAATGAAGATCAGGAATATGGGATACCTTTTTTAGAAAAGAATCTAGCAAAACTATATGTACATTATGGTCAAGCACTACAAACAGTACCAGAGTTTGCTCCTACCGGTAATGAGTTAATTAGAATTGCTAAAATGCTTAATCCAGATCAAATAGCTATTATTACTTCAAATGAAGATGCCAAGCAAACAATAGGTTTTTCCGCTGCATTTTATCATATAAAATGCGCTGTCAAATGTTTATATCGCCAATTAAAATCAGTATTATCTTAATATGTTTCCAAAAGTTTCAATTATTATTCCGGTTTATAACGGTGCTAACTATATGCGAGAGGCTATAGATAGTGCTTTAGCTCAAACTTATAAAAATATTGAGATTATAGTTATCAATGACGGCTCTAGAGATGACGGTAAAACGGAACAAATTGCTTTATTTTACGGAGATAAAATACGATATTTTTCTAAAGAAAACGGCGGATGCGCTTCAGCTTTAAACGTTGGCATAGAAAATATGAAGGGTGAATATTTTTCATGGCTTAGTCACGATGACGTGTATTATCCTAATAAGGTTGAACATCAGGTTAATATACTAAACAAACTAGAAAATAAAGATACTATACTTTATTGCGGTTACGAGCTAATTAATAGTAAATCACAATCATTATATTTTATAAAACCGGACCAAAAACATTCTAAAGAAAAATTAAATATTCCGTTATTCGCTCTTTTACACGGTCTAATTCATGGCTGTACTTTATTAATTCCTAGTAAATATTTTAAAGAAATAGGCTTATTTGATGAAACGCTAAAACATACACAAGATTACGATTACTGGTTCAAACTTTTTCGCATCGCTCCAATTTATTTTGATTCCGAAATTCTCATAAAATCTCGTGAACATCCTGAACAAAGTACTCATGTTGTCCCAAATCAGCTAAAAGAAGCTGAAGCATTATGGTCAGGCTTTTTAGAAAAAATAACTGAAGAGGAAATGATAGAAGTTGGAGATTCGGTTCATGAATTTTTATATCATGCTGCTGCTTTTTGTAAACAAGCCGGATATATAGAATCATCTAAACTAGCTTACTCTATGGGAGAACCTGAACTTCCAAAAATTAAAATTAGTGTAATTATGCCTGTGTATAATTCTATTAATTTTGCAATTCAGGCAATAGAAAGCGTACTTGCACAAACTCATGAGAATTTTGAGCTGATTGTAATAAATGACGGCTCAACTGAAGATACAACAAAATTACAGGAAATTTGCCGAAAAGATTCAAGAATAATTTATATTAGCCAAAAAAATAAAGGACCTGCTGCAGCTAGAAATCTTGGTATTGAGAAGGCTACAGGAAAGTATATTGCATTTATTAATGCAACTGATTTATTTATGCCGAATAAATTAGAATCTCAACTAAAATTTATGGCAGAAAATATTTTTAAATTTTCTCATACTTCGTATAAAAGAATAGATTTAAACAAAAACTGGACAAAAAACATACAATCTAGTAACTTTAACGGAAAAGTTTTTCCAAAGATTATATATCATAATCCCATTATTACTTCCACTGTTATTGTCAGATCATCTCTTTTAAAATCAAACAAATTTCCAGAAAGTATTAGGGTAGGGGAAGATAGTTGCCTTTGGATTACTTTAGCTAGTAGAAATTTGCTAGGAGGTTGTAGTGAAGAATTATCTAAGATTAGGGTCGATACTTCTTTACCGAAACATGTAATTTCACAAAAAGAATCATTACGTACTATAAATATTGCCTCTTTTGTTGCAAATAATGAATATTTAAGCGATTTTAGTACCTTGCTTGTTTATTTATTACCAAAAACGATAAAGCATTTAAAATACTTGAAAAAGAAAGGTATAACAGGTAAGGTTTTAATTGAAGATAATCCAAAAAATCTTGTTGCAACTACAATTTATTCTCTAAGAAAATACGGTATATCAGCAACGATTATAAAAATATTTAAATGGATAAAAATTCGTATCAACAGAGAATACTAAAAAATAATTTTATATTTTATGCTCCTAGTATCCATACGGGAGGCGGTTTAATATTATTACAAGAGATTCTAAATACTAAAGATTTTACTAATAACTTTAGGCGTATTTATTTAGATGAAAGTGCTAAAAATAAACTAAATTTATCAAGTTTTTCAGAAAATATCATTTTTATTAAATCAAGATTATTAACAGAATGGAAGTTAAAGCAAAATTGTAAAACGAACGATACTATTTTATGTTTCAATGGATTACCGCCTTTATTTCCCGTAAAAGGTAAAGTAGTAGTGTTTTTACAAAACCGTATTTTACTGGAACCTATTCAAGGTAATAATTATTCAATCTTTAATAAGCTAAGTATTTTTCTAAAGAAAGCTTGGTTAAATTTAAGAGGTTCTAAGAAAAATATAAAATATATAGTACAAACTCCTTCTATGCTTTATTCTGCTAAAAAATTTTTAGGGGAAGATATTAATATTGAAATACTACCTTTTGCTTCTCAATATAAGCCGATACAAAAGCAAGATTCAAACCCTAAGAAATTTGATTTTATTTATCCTGCAAGTGGAGAATTGCATAAGAATCATCTTAACTTATTTAAAGCTTGGAAAATCCTTGCTGATATCGGTATAAAGCCGTCTCTTGCTTTAACTATAAATGCAAAATTATATTCTGAGCTTTCACAAGAGTTACAAAGATATAAACAAGAGTACCAATTAGATATAACTAACTTAGGAGAAGTACAACAGGCAGAAATATTAAACTTATATACTCAAGTTTCAGCATTAATTTATCCCTCAAAGTCTGAATCATTTGGATTGCCTTTAATTGAAGCGAAGCAATATAATCTTCCTATTCTTGCTTCTGAGCTAGATTACGTAAGAGATGTAGTAAACCCAATTCAGACATTTGATCCAAATTCTCCTTTATCAATTGCAAGGGCTGTAAGACGATTTTTAAATAATAATGAAGATTTAATAGATATTAAACCTTCAGAAGAATTTTTAAAAAAAATTTATAGAATCTAAACTAATCTTTTAATATCTTTATTTTTGCTTCGTTGTTTATTTTTATCACACCTTCTGTAACAATTAAATCATTTTCTTTGATATTATCAGAAGTAATCTCAATTAAGCCTTTAGTACGCGAACCGGTTTTTACATATATTTGTTTTGCCGTGTTATCTTCGATTTTATAAACAAAATTACCTTGATTATTTCTTTGTATAGATTTTTCGGGAACTGCTAAATTCTTATGTGGATTGATTATGAGCTGCACATCTACATAACCTATTATGCAACAGACCTCTTGAATAACTTGCTTCTAAAGGTAATTTGGGCGTCAATCCGGTACTCGCATCCTCACGTACTAGTGTGTACGCTGCGGTGCTGCGTGCCGTGTTTCTTGCAAATTCCTCTTTATTAGCTGCGTTCTTCAAAGGGTCTGTATCTTGTATATTTTCGTATGGTAGAGCAATTTTAGCTGTTATAGTACCGTTATTTGATAAATAATGCGAAATCGCTGAAATTTTACTATGAATTTCACCGTTAACTATAGCTTCTGTATCCGTTGAAACCTTACCGCTTAAAGATTCCAGTAGTTCTATTAAAATAATTTGTGATTGATCTTTCCCCATAATACTAAAAAGATAATCTCCTATTTTTACTTCTTCACCGACCATAGGCTTAATTACGCCTATTTTACCATCAAAGGGAGCGCAGTAATTACCATATCATTATAAGTTTTTAATGCCATAGTATAGTTAAATCTAGCCTCTTCAAGCTCACTTTTTACTTTTTTATATTCTTGGGTACTAATAAATTTTTTAGCAAATAAAGTCTCCTTTCTATCATGCTCTTCTTGCTTTGTATTTAAAAAAGCTTCAGCTTTCGCTTTAGTAGTTTCTGCTATATCTTTATCTATTACTAATAATATATCACCTTTTTTGACTATTTGTCCTTGCTGCGTCCTAACCTTTTCAACAACACCTGTAGCATTAGCGTAGTAATCACGACTATTATCATTCTGACATAGACCTACAATATTAAAGACTTCGTAAAACTCTGTTATTTGTGCTTTAGTAACTTTCACTCCTATGATTTTCTCTTCCACTTTCTTATTTGCTATGGTAGTTAGTAAAAGTAATAAGAAGATAATAGAACTAATTAGTTTTATAGGCATATTTATACTTTTATATTTTAAGTTGTTGCGTGGATATCAAAAAGCACCTCCGATGTCATACCGTGGCTTGACCATGGTATCCAAAAAAACAACTAAAAATATCAATAATATTGATATTTTTAACTGGACCTAATTCCCAAGTCACGGGGTGACACAGTGGATTTCTTAAGCTCCTCATCCATAAGCCATTTAAGTTCTTTTTCTAAAATCTCAAATCTAATTTTTTCTAATTGTTCATCTAGGTCAGGTTCAGGAACGATTGCAGAACCCATAAACTCGAATCCTTGGTAATTAATTTTTAGTTTATTGCATGTTTTTTGTAATGATAATAAATTTTCTTCTATATCATCTATAAATATTATTGATTTTGGAAAATAATTTGTTTTCTGCAATACATACTCTAGTACCTCTCCTTTATCATATTCAGCAGTATAAATTATACCATCTTTTAAAATAGGATCACCGTAACCGATATTAAAATCTTTAATTATGAGTTCATCGCTTAAAGGTGATAATTCTTGAAGGTTTACTTTTAATGAGGCCAGTTCCCGAACTCTCCATTCTATCATATCTTCAATTACGCCAAATTTTCCGGTAGGAAGTTTAGTAAGACCCATAGCCGGAATATTTTTTTCCTTAAGTAAAGCGAATATCTTTAAAATATCATCATTCACAAATCTAGCTTTACGATCTTTTAAAACTACGCTTAACAATAATTTACATTGCTCTATAGGAAGTCTTTTTTCAATATTATTTACTAATTCTTTACGGTAGTCATGCGTTAATCTGAATTCATCCGAATCCATAACTATTACTTCATCTACATCAAAAAGCACCAAGCAGGTTTTATCTGCTTTTTCTATTGCTTCTATAACTTCTTTAAAATCATGAATTTTATTTATTTTACTATGCATATATTATTGTTTATTTAATTGTTGTATTAGTTCCTCTAAAGAATTTGTCATTACTCTTAAGTCTTCTTCTCTAGATAGATTATGTTTTCCATCTTTAATTAATTTTAATACCATCTGGTTGCTTGTTATTTTTTCTAGTAGCTTTATGGAAACATCGTAAGGCACCTGTTCATCTAGTATACCATGAATTAAATGTACCGGAATATTTATATTAATTTCTTTTTTTGTTAATAATAAATGCTTTTTTGCATCTTCTATTAATTTTAAACTAATAGGATATTTATGGTCACAATTTTTGCCCTGTATTTCTAACAATCCTTCTTTTTGCATTTTAACTTGATTTTCCAATGATATGTTTTGCCAAATATTTTCGGTAAAATCAGGAGCGGGGGCTAAACATATAAGTCCTTTGATTTTATTCGGAAATTTTAGAGATGCAAGAAGTGCAAGCCATCCACCCGTACTTGAGCCAACTATTATAGCTTCTTTTTCAATTAATTCATCTAAAACTAGACTAATACCTTCCAACCAACTACTAATAGTTTCTTTCATAAATTGCCCCGATGCAGAACCGTGACCAAAATTATCAAAAATAGTAAAATTATAATTGTGTTTTTTACAATAATCTATTAAATAAAGAGCTTTAGTTAAATGCATGCCCGACATTAAGCCGTGTAAAAGAATTACATCTGGAACATTTATATTATTATTTCTATAATTATTATAGACAATGAATTTGTCTTGTGTTCTATTATAAAGCTTGTGCATTTTAAATAATTATTTTAATAGATGAAGTTATAATGCCTTTATTAAAGTCTAGTAAACGATACAATAAATATACTATTTTGCAAGTAGTTCCTGCTTTAGTTTCAGGAGGTGTTGAACGCGGCACTATAGAAGTTGCGAAATATCTTAAAATCTTAGGTCATACTCCTATCATAATTTCAGCAGGTGGTACTTTAGTTAAAGAATTAGATAAAGAAGATATATTACATATCCAAATGAATAGTAATAGTAAGAATCCTTTTATAATCTTAAATAATGCAAAACTAATAGCAGAAGTAATCAAAAAATATAATGTTGATATAGTTCATACAAGATCAAGAGCACCTGCTTGGAGTGCCTATTTAGCAACAAAATGGACAAATGTAAAATTTCTTACAACTTTTCACGGTATTTATACCACTCCTAATAGCCTTAAAAAATTCTATAATAGTGTGATGCTAAAGGGCGAGAAAGTTATTGCCGTTTCAAACTTTGTAAAACAGCATTTGCTTAGAAATTATAAAGTTGATGAAAATAAAATAGTAGTAATTGAACGTGGTGTAAACTGTGATTATTTTGACCCGGCAAACCTAACACCTGAAAAACTCCAAAAATGTCGTGATAAATATGATGCACCGAGCAATATACCGATAATATTAATGCCTTCCAGAATGACAAGTTGGAAAGGACATCTTATTTTAGTAGAAGCTTTAAGTAAATTAAAACATAGAGATTTTTATTGTTTAATGGTAGGGGATTTATCAAGACATCCTAATTTTACTAATAGAGTAAAAGAGCTTATAGTCAATTTAAAACTTCAAAATAAAATTCAAATTTTCGGTAATGATTCCGATATTATAAATCTTTACGGTATTTCTGATATTATAGTTTCTGCTTCAATCGAACCAGAAGCGTTCGGTCGTACTATAATAGAAGGGCAAGCAATGGAAAAGCTTGTTATTGCAACTAATATTGGTGGAGCTACTGAAACGATAAATGATAATGTAACAGGTTTTCACGTAAAGCCGAATGATGCCGAAGATTTAGCCCAAAAAATAGATTATTGCTTATCGATTTTGGGGACAGATGAGGCTAAAAAAATTCAAATCGCCGCAAGACGCACTGTAATAGATAATTTCTCCCTCGATTTAATGCTCCGAAAAAACCTTGAAGTCTATAAAGAAATCCTAAAAAATTCTAAAGATTGATTTTTAAATACTCTTAGCAAATTTTAACATTATAGTCGCTATCTCCTAAGCGTACTATTTTAACTCATCATCAATTAAAATACTATTATATGAATTAAGAAAAGGTGTAACTTCAACACCAATTTGTTTACTAGAATTAGACGAGATAGGTACAAACAAAATATATGATGAATCATTACAAGATATTATCGTTTTTTTTATAATTCGAAGGAAATCTATAACTTGCATATAAATAATCTTCACACCATATAATTACATTATCTTCGATATTTTTTTCTATTGTAAATTTTATATCCGTAATATTTTTCTCTTTTAAAGAAACCATATTTTAACAAATTTTAGTATTTTTCGGGATTTTAAATATACTTTCTTCTGTTTTTTAATATTTAATGAGATCAAAACTTAATTAATTTAAAATATTTAAAACTAATTAGACCATTAATTAAATTGGAGCAAAAAAGAAAAAGAGTAAGGGAAGTTAAATGGAGACACAATGTCATTCCTTTGAGCATAGTGCTTTGCTCGCGGGGATCAGGTCTGTTATCCCCCCATAGCTTGTCCCCGGAATCCAAATAACCTAAATATCATACCGCGGCTTGCTAGCTAGATCTTAAGGATGCAATCTGTAACACAAGACCTAGTTCGCAAGTTGCGGGGTGACAAGTTTACTTGATCTAGTTAGCAAGCAACTAGATGACACCGAAAACCATTCTTAATCCACACAGGCAAAGTTTTCGCGGGAATAATTTTAAACAATGTGGAAAATATTTTAATATTAACGAGAATATAACTCGACTACTAAATGAACTTCTGCCTTGAAAGGATATCTAACATCAGAAATTGTAGGAACCCTCAAATATTTACCGCTTAACGAATCTACATCGAATGATACGTAATCAGGAGTAGTTTGACCTTGTTTTGAAACCGATTCTTGAATAACGGTCATTTGTCTTGAAGATTCTTTAATCTCTACTACATCACCTTCTTTAAGACGCATACTTGCTATATCGGCTTTATGACCATTTACTTTGATATGACCGTGTGAAACTAATTGTCTAGCAGCAAAAATAGTTTGAGCTATATTCATTCTATAAACTATAGTGTCAAGTCTGCTTTCAAGTAATCCGATAAAGTTTTCACCAGTATTGCCTTTCATTTTTTGAGCAGATCCGAAAAGATTTCTAAATTGTTTCTCAGTGATACGACCGTAATGGCACTTTATTCTTTGTTTAGCCTTTAAATGTAACCCATAATCAGAGGTTTTAACCATGGTATTTTGCCCATGCTGACCGGGGCGATAATTACGGGTATTAAAAGCATCTTTACTATCACCCCATAAGCTAACACCTAGTCTTCTGCTAGCTTTATATTTAGAACGTACGATCTTTGTCACTGAAAATATCCTTAACTTTTGTTATAATTACACAAAAATATATACATTTCTTACAGTAAAGTCAATCGTTGATTTTTAACCTAAAACTTTTTATATTCAGTTTTATATATAACTTTATAATTTTTATATGAATTCTTTAGCAAAATCGATAAATTTAGATAATATTAATCATTCTTCAAGTACTGTTAAAGACTATATTTTACTGATGAAACCACGCGTAATGTCATTAGTAGTTTTTACAGGTTTTTCAGGGATATGGCTTGCTCCTTCTAAAGTACATCCTTTAATTAGTATAATTGCTTTAATTTGTATAGCAATCGGGGCGGGGAGTGCCGGAGCGATTAATATGTGGTATGATAGAGATATAGACGCATTAATGAAACGTACGCAAAAAAGACCGATAATAAGAGGAGTTATAGAACCCGATGAAGCTTTATCGTTTGGTCTTACAACAGCATTTTTTTCAGTATTTTTTATGGCGCTATGCGTGAATTTACTTTCAGCATTTTTATTATTGTTTACTATTTTTTACTATATCTGCATTTATACTATGTGGTTAAAACGTAGCTCTGTGCAAAATATCGTAATTGGCGGCGTTGCAGGAGCTTTTCCGCCGGTAATAGGTTATGCCGCGGTAAATAATAATATTTCTATTCAGTCTTTCGTATTATTTCTAATCATATTTGTTTGGACTCCGCCGCATTCTTGGGCTTTAGCACTATTTTGTAATGAAGATTATAAAAACTCTCAAGTACCTATGATGCCTGCAATAAAAGGTACCTTATATACTAAAAAACAGATTTTGATTTATAGTATATTATTATTTGTAACTTCTTTAATGCCTTTTTTTATAGGTATGAGTAGTTATATATATTTAATAATTGCGGGGATACTCGGTTTAATATTTTTATACTATTCTGTAACTTTATTTTATGATAGCAGCAATAATAAACAAGCAAAAAGATTTTTCGCTTATTCAATATTCTACCTGTTTCTTATATTCGTACTTTTAGATTTTTGCCAATTATAATTAACTAAAGAGGAAAATATTATGACTAAAATTACTGAATTATTTGAAAAATGCTTAAATCTGCATAAAAATTATCAATATGTAGAAGAAAAAGAAAATTTAAAAAAATTTATTGAATTTAGCAAACAAGAAGTTTCAAGCTTTATTCAAGCATATAAGAAGAATGAAAATTATAATGATAGAGAAGCTGAAGTTTTTCATAGCTTAAGTCATAGTTTAATAGAAAATCAAAAAGATAATTTGTAAAACACTACACTTGACCTGACAGACGGTGATTGATTAAGCAGCAAAAGAGCTGTCAGATAAGTAAGTTAATAGACTTATCTTTAGCAATTTTAATGCTATCCTTGAAAGTTTGCATAGGTGTTTTTCCATAACAAAAGAGTCTGTCAGATTCTTTGTGTAAGTAGAATTTCTCCATTTGCCCAATTTTGTAAATTAGTATCACAAAGTATAGCAAATTGATTTAAAGCCATTGCCCAATTCTTGATTGGCATTGTCCATTTCTTAGAAGCATTTGTCAATGCTAAAAATATTATTTTTTGAATTGATTTATCATCTGGAAACACCCCTTTATTCTTGATAATTTTTCTGATTTGACGATTAATTGATTCAATAGCATTAGTCGTATAAATTGCTTTTCTGATTTCATCCGGGAAGCTAAAAAGGAGCTATACCAGGCCAATTTCGCTGCCATATATCAAAAATAACTGGATATTTATTATCCCATTTTTTGCTAAAACTCTGTAATTCTCTTAAAGCTTCTGCTTCATTTATTGCAGAATAAATTTTCTTTAAATCTGCTATAACTGATTTTAAATCTTTATACGATACGTACTTTACAGAATTCCTAATCATATGGACTATACAGAGCTGTACTATCGTTTTGGGGAACACACTGTTTATAGCTTCAGGAAAGCCTTTTAAACCATCAACACATGCAACATATATTTGTTCAACTCCACGATTCTTTAATTCTGTTACTATCTGCAACCAGAATTTAGCGCCTTCATTTTTGCCTATCCAAATGCCTAAAAGCTCTTTTTTACCTTCTAAATTCACACCTACAGACAAATAAACTGCCTTGTTAATTATTACATGATTATCTCTTGCTTTCACATAAATGCAATCTAAATACATCATAGGATAGATACTATCAAGTGACCTATTTTGCCAAGCATTAGCATCCTCTAATACACCATCAGTTACCTTTGATATTAACTCAGCAGACACCTTGGTAGAGTACAATTCTTCTAAATGGCCCTGAATTTCTCTAGTAGTCATACCTCGTGCATATAATGATATTAGCTTATCATCAAATCCTTCAAATTTACGAACTCCCTTAGGAATAAGTATAGGTTCATATTCTCCGTCACGATCTCTTGGTACTTCTACTCTTAATTTACGACCTTCTTCATCTAAAATGGTTTTTTCATAATTACCATTGCGCCTATTATCTGACTCTTTCTCAGTTTTAGAATGCTTCTCATATCCTATATGAGACTCCATTTCTTTCTCTAAGATCTTATTCACCAGCTGTTTTTTTAATTCTTCAAAGATCCCTCCTTTGCCAAATATTTCAGATGGGTCACTTTGTGATAGTATGTCTGATACTACTTTTTCTATAGTCGGATTTGATACTTTGTTCTTATTTTTCATATTAGCCTCATGTTAAGTTGTTTTAATTAATTTTATTCTTAACTATTTTTACAACTTACACAATTACTTGGACAGAGCCCATCTGTAATCCTACTGATTAAGCTCTCACTGATTTCAGCTCCACATAATTCCTGCAATTGTGTCAACACCGGTCGAAAAATGATACAGATTTTTAATATGTGCCGACTGAAAATTGATACAGTATCATAAAAAAATTATCTAATATTTAAGTCATAAGATTATGTATTAGTTGACATTTGATCTTACATTTAATAAAAATTATGTATTAAAAATACAGATAAAAAAATGGAAGGTCACAATGAACTGAAATCAACCACTTTCATCTGAGAGAGGCTTTGTTCGGAAGGATAATAAATAAGTGTGCAGTATAGGGAGAATGATGGCACCGTCAAGTTAAATAAATTGGTTTCAAAAAGTACTATGTTTTTATATTTCAGGCAGCAAGAAGTCTTTGAGTAGCTTCGTCCCAAATAGATTTAGCGGATGCAAATGCAATTCTTTGCTCTGGTGCGGTTTTAGTATATCGTCCAACATTGACGGCAAATATATTTCTGACTTTGCCCATCAGTGATAATATACATTGTGCTGAATTAGGATGCTTAAATTTAATCAATATTTTTTCCTTTCGTCGAGTTGGCTGATGAGCATTTTCAACACAGTTATTTAGTCTCTTACTAGTACGATGTTCAGTGTTAGGACACATAAGCTTAATCGGTTTAATGTAACTCCTGAGCTTATCAGTAACAATTACTCTTGGAGTTGGATAATTACCCAATAATCTTGATAAAAAGCGAATAGCTGATTTCTTGTTACGACGCTTCTGCAATAATATTTCTAATTCATGCCCCTTGGAGTCAACAGCTCTCCATAATATGAATACTTCGCCTTTGATCTTGATGTTCATCTCATCTAAATGCCATTTGTCAGTTGCTTTCCTCTCTCTCTTTCTGATGACAGCTTGAAAATAAATCGCAAATTTATTGCACCAAAATCTTACAGTCTCATGACTTAAAATAATACCTCGATACGCCATCTGTTCTTGAACATCTCGGTAACTATTATTAAAGCGATGATATAACCATACTGTATGGCTAATGATGCTTGCTGGAAAACGATGTCTCTTCGGGGTTTAAGTAAATATGCATAACGTTAAGATTTATTGATAAATGGTTACTGCTATTCTATAAATCATTCCTTTCAATCGCTCAATACTTAAATTTACATCTCTCTTAACTTGACGATGCCTGTAACAACGCCCCTTAAGAATGACATTACTTCCGTCCGAATAAACGCTCTATATCTTTCAATTTAAGCTCAATATAGGTAGGTCTGCCGTGGTTGCATTGCCCTGAAAATGGGGTATCTTCCATTTGGCGTAATAAGGTATTCATTTCATCTGCCGATAATTTTCGCCCTGCTCTTATGGAATAATGGCAAGCGTAAGTCTCGGTAACATGCTCAATTAACTCGGTTAAGGCTATATTCTCCCCGCATTCTGCTAAATGATCGGCTAAGTCTTGAATTAGCTTTTGAACGTTTATATCACCGAGAATACTTGGAATTTCAGTTACTATAATAGATTTTTCGCCGAATTTTTCTAAGGATAAACCTAATTTAGATAGTTTCGTTTTATTTTCAAACAAAATATCGGCTCTTTTTTCATCCGGTAATTCTACTATTTCAGGAATAAGTAAACGCTGTTTTATTAATTCTTCATTTTTAATATGATTTTTGATTTTTTCATATCCCAGACGTTCATGTGCCGCATGCTGGTCGATAATTACGATACTATCTTCCGTCTGTGAAATAATATAAGTAGTATGAAGTTGAGCTTTAGCGGCTCCAAGTCTATATTGTGAAGATTTTTGCGGTTCATTTTGGATGCGTTGCTCTACTTCTTGCTCTATTTTTGCATGGGGAAGTGTATCGATCAGCTTTTCACAAATATTATTTTTTATAGGTTTAGGTATAATCGGCGATATAGCAGGTCGATATTCATTGGATTTACTATTAACGCTCAATGGTTTACTTAATTGAGGAGATTGTTTATTCACTAACGGATTTTTAAACAGCTCAATAGCACTTGTTGCAATAGTAGTGGATGCCATATGGCTTTTATTCGATAGAGCATTTTTGATTGAATCTATCAATAAATTTCGTACATAATTCGGATCGTGAAATCTAACCTCCGCTTTTGCCGGATGCACGTTTACATCGACAAGCTGCGGGTCGATCTGCAAAAATATAGCACACAACGGATAACGGTCACGCGGCATATAGTCTTGATATGCTACCCGTAAAGCTACTTGCAGCAATTTATCTTTTACCGGTCTATTATTGATAAATAAAAACTGATCTTCGCTTGATGCTCTATTATATGTCGGGATGCTTGTATAGCCGTAAATGGAAAAATCAGGAAATTTAAAATCAATATAAGAAGCATTTTTTATAAAATCTTCACCTATTATTTCAATAATTCTTTGCTTCAAATTGCTTTCTGCATCCTTATTTTGCCCCTTAAGCTTTAACAAACTTTTACCGTCATGCGTTAAGCTAAAAGAAATTTCAGGATGTGCGAGTGCGATTTTCTTAACAAAGTCAACAGTAGCGGCAAGCTCGGTTTTATCGGTTCTTAAGAATTTTAGACGTGCGGGCGTTGCAAAAAATAAATCACGTATCTCGATTTTAGTGCCTTCATTATGAATAGCAGGGGCAATTTGCTTCTCATCACCACCGATTAGCTTAAGCTGAAACGCTTTTGAAGTGTCACGCTTTTTCGAGCTGATAAGCATTTTACTGATTGCCGCAATAGAAGGTAATGCCTCGCCTCTAAAGCCGAAAGTATGAATATTTAGAAAGTCTGTTTCATCAAGTTTAGAAGTTGTATGACGCTCAACGGCAATCTCTAACTCCTTATCCGTCATACCGACACCGTCATCGGAAATAATAATTAAATTTTTACCGGCACGCTCTAAGATAATGTCAATTTTGGTACTACCGGCATCAACGGCATTTTCAACCAATTCTTTTACAACCGAAGCGGGTCTTTCAATAACCTCACCGGCAGCAATACGGTTAATAGTACTTTCTGACAGAAATTTTATAGTCATTTTGGTTCTGTTAATATAAATATTTTACTACAATATGGACAAATAATTTCTTTTTTCTCTTTATCGATTTCTAAATAAACTTTTGGATGATCATAAGGCGGCTCTTTACCACAGCAAGATACAGATGCATCAACACTATTAACAATTTCCATAGATTCATACATTTTTCTTTAAGTAACATCTAGCATAGGTTACTTTTAAATAAAAGACAAATAATATATACCTTTGATACTTCAAGATTTGGTAAGCCAAATTGCGGGGCACCGTCAAGTTAAGTAAATTGGTTTCAAAAAGTACTATGTTTTTATATTTCAGGCAGCAAGAAGTCTTTGAGTAGCTTCGTCCCAAATAGATTTAGCGGATGCAAATGCAATTCTTTGCTCTGGTGCGGTTTTAGTATATCGTCCAACATTGACGGCAAATATATTTCTGACTTTGCCCATCAGTGATAATATACATTGTGCTGAATTAGGATGCTTAAATTTAATCAATATTTTTTCCTTTCGTCGAGTTGGCTGATGAGCATTTTCAACACAGTTATTTAGTCTCTTACTAGTACGATGTTCAGTGTTAGGACACATAAGCTTAATCGGTTTAATGTAACTCCTGAGCTTATCAGTAACAATTACTCTTGGAGTTGGATAATTACCCAATAATCTTGATAAAAAGCGAATAGCTGATTTCTTGTTACGACGCTTCTGCAATAATATTTCTAATTCATGCCCCTTGGAGTCAACAGCTCTCCATAATATGAATACTTCGCCTTTGATCTTGATGTTCATCTCATCTAAATGCCATTTGTCAGTTGCTTTCCTCTCTCTCTTTCTGATGACAGCTTGAAAATAAATCGCAAATTTATTGCACCAAAATCTTACAGTCTCATGACTTAAAATAATACCTCGATACGCCATCTGTTCTTGAACATCTCGGTAACTATTATTAAAGCGATGATATAACCATACTGTATGGCTAATGATGCTTGCTGGAAAACGATGTCTCTTCGGGGTTTAAGTAATATGCATAACGTTAAGATTTATTGATAAATGGTTACTGCTATTCTATAAATCATTCCTTTCAATCGCTCAATACTTAAATTTACATCTCTCTTAACTTGACGATGCCGATCACATAGATGAATTTCTACTAACAAAAATAAATAAGTATTACGAAGGAGATACTTTTTTCCCTCTTGATCTTTTAAAAGGCTGGGATTCAAAGGTGATAGATAAAACAAACGATTATCAAATTTACAAATTCACCAAAAATGAGATAATATGGTATTAAACTCAATTACTTCTTTTTATTGATGAAAAATATTTTCTTACATTCTTTAATACTCGAGAATTATCGTAATTTTAAAAATCTTGAGCTAAAAACAGACAATACTCCGGTAACTATCATAGGTGAAAACGGTAGCGGTAAAACTAATATTCTAGAGGCAATATCGCTTTTCTACCCGGGGCGCGGAATAAGATCGGCTAGGCTTGTCGATATATGCAGAGATTCCGAGGAACTTTGTACTGTTAAAGCTTTATTGCAAAGTAAGCTTGGACTTGCAGAGTTTAGCACACAAATCAAACGCAGTTCCAACAGAAGAATAACTGAATATAACGATTCCAAAATAGCCAATAATGAGTTAAGCAAATTTACTAGCATGGTATGGTTAACGCCCCAAATGGAGGGAATTTTTACAAGTGGTAGCAGTGATAGAAGAAAATTTTTCGACCGGATAGTTTATAATTTTGACCCAAAACATGCAGAATTGGTTAGTAAATATGAACATTATATGTATGAGCGAAATAAAATTCTAGCTAAAGATATACAGGATGATAATTGGCTTAAAATCGTTGAAGGAAAAATGGCTGATCTTTCTTGCCGTATTGCTACTAACCGCTTAAAAACTTTAGAGTTCATGCAACAAGCAATCGATGATCTCGAAAATGAATTTCCAAAAGCCGATTTATCGATTGACGGCATTGTAGAGCAGGAAATATTAAACGGCAAAGAAGATATTGTTAGCTTTATTATTTCAGAACTTTATAAAACGAGAGATAAAGATAAGCTACTAGGTCGTACTAGTTTTGGAGTTCACAAAAGCGACTTTTTAGTTAAGCATAAACATAAGAATATTTTAGCAAAATTTTGTTCTACTGGTGAGCAGAAAGCTATCCTAATTGCCATAATACTTGCTGAAATGAATTACGCTATAAAACTGACTACAATAGTACCTATTTTGCTTTTAGACGAGGTATTTGTCCATCTTGACGATAGAAGACGCAGATATTTGACAGAGTTTTTTATAAGTACACATCTACAACTATGGGTCACGGCTACCGATCTAAAAGGCATAGAAGAATTCGGCAATAAATCACAATTGATAAAATTGTAAAACGTCGTGTCATCTCGTGGCTTGACCGGCTTTGTTGCATGGCTCGAAAAACAGCTTCGATGTCATTCCCGCGAAGGCAGGAATCCAGAAAAAAACTTAATAAATACAATTTTAGCTTGTAAAAATTAATTCTATTTATGTTTATTAATTACTGGATCCTTGCCTTCGCGGGGATGACATCGAAGGGCACCGTCAAGTTAAGTAAATTGGTTTCAAAAAGCACTATGTTTTTATATTTCAGGCAGCAAGAAGTCTTTGAGTAGCTTCGTCCCAAATAGATTTAGCGGATGCAAAGGCATCGTCAAGTTAAGAGAGATGTAAATTTAAGTATTGAGCGATTGAAAGGAATGATTTATAGAATAGCAGTAACCATTTATCAATAAATCTTAACACTATGCATATTACTCAAACCCCGAAGAGACATCGTTTTCCAGCAAGCATCATTAGCCATACAGTATGGTTATATCATCGCTTTAATAATAGTTACCGAGATGTTCAAGAACAGATGGCGTATCGAGGTATTATTTTAAGTCATGAGACTGTAAGATTTTGGTGCAATAAATTTGCGATTTATTTTCAAGCTGTCATCAGAAAGAGAGAGAGGAAAGCAACTGACAAATGGCATTTAGATGAGATGAACATCAAGATCAAAGGCGAAGTATTCATATTATGGAGAGCTGTTGACTCCAAGGGGCATGAATTAGAAATATTATTGCAGAAGCGTCGTAACAAGAAATCAGCTATTCGCTTTTTATCAAGATTATTGGGTAATTATCCAACTCCAAGAGTAATTGTTACTGATAAGCTCAGGAGTTACATTAAACCGATTAAGCTTATGTGTCCTAACACTGAACATCGTACTAATAAGAGACTAAATAACTGTGTTGAAAATGCTCATCAGCCAACTCGACGAAAGGAAAAAATATTGATTAAATTTAAGCATCCTAATTCAGCACAATGTATATTATCACTGATGGGCAAAGTCAGAAATATATTTGCCGTCAATGTTGGACGATATACTAAAACCGCACCAGAGCAAAGAATTGCATTTGCATCCGCTAAATCTATTTGGGACGAAGCTACTCAAAGACTTCTTGCTGCCTGAAATATAAAAACATAGTACTTTTTGAAACCAATTTACTTAACTTGACGGTGCCATTTAATCTTCTGTATTCTACTAAATTTGTAATCGACATATTAGTTTCAAGTTATCAACGTTATCTTATTTTAGCTGCATTTATTTTACATTCTATAGGACTATTGGTCAGCGAATACTTCGTAGATAAACAATATATTGAAGAGCATAATATTTTACCCTTGCATAAAAACGATTAGGTAGCTATTTTTATTCTATTGAATTTTTTACAACTTAAAGGAAATGATTTATGTCAACAAGCGAGCAGAGTAATTCTATCAACAGTAATGACACTATAGAAATACAAGAAACCGAAGTAGTAGTACCGGCAGAAACTAATTTCTTGCAATCACCTATGGGAAGCTTGATCCCATTTTTGGTTGTTATTGTTATATTCTATTTTTTAGTATTACGTCCTCAAGAAAAGCGTCGCAAGGAAAGGGAAAAGCGGGTAAGCGGGGTTAAAAAAGGCGAGGAGATTTTAACAAATAGCGGAATTTACGGTATTGTAACGAAAGCTAATGAAGGTGACGCTAATATTGAAGTTGAGATAGCTAAAGACGTGCGTATTAAACTTTTAAAAACTGCTATTATTGACATAACTAGCCGTTCTAAAGAAGTACCGGTTAAAAAAGAAGATCATAAGAATAACAAGAAAGATAAGAAGGTAAGCGGTGCAAAATCTTCCTAAGTGGAAAATTTTCCTCTCTATAATATGTACAGTTTTTGCAGTTATTTGTGCGTTGCCTAATTTTACGCAAGTAGAATCTAAATACTTGCCTCATGACTCGGTAAATCTAGGGCTTGATCTTAGGGGTGGGGCGCATTTATTACTTGATGTAGATTTTGACGCCTATTTAAATGATTCAATGGAAAATTTAGCCGATAGTTTGCGTAAAAACTTTCGTGAAGATAAAATAGGCTATAAAAATCTAGTAGTTAAGCAAAATAATATTCAATTAGAATTAAGATCTCAGGAAGAAATAAATCAGCTAAAGAAAATAATTAATAAAATTGATCCTGAAATTAACGTTGAAGTAAATGAGAATAGGGTAAAGCTTTCCTATAGCACATCTAGGTTGAATGATTTGCTTAATAAGGTAGTTGAACAATCTATTGAAATTGTTAGAATGCGGGTTGATAGTACCGGTACTAAAGAGCCTACTTTGCAGAAACAAGGTGATAGACATATATTATTGCAAGTTCCGGGAGAGGAAAATCCAACATATTTAAAAAATATTTTGGGTAAAACTGCTAAGTTAACGTTTCATTTAGTTGACGAAAATGCCAATATTGAAGAAGCGATAAAAGGTCACGTGCCTATCGGTTCAATGCTTGTTAAAGGAGATAAAATCGGTCACCTAGTTGTAAAGAAAAAAGCTGTCTTAGGAGGTGATTTACTTACTACTGCAGCAGCCTCTTTTGACCAGAATTCACAAGCTGTAGTATCGTTTTCTTTTAATAATTTAGGAAGCAAATTATTTGGGGAAATTACTAAGAATAATGTTGGCAAACATCTCGCAATAGTCCTTGATAACAAGCTACTTAGTGCTCCAAAAATAAATCAACCGATTATGGGTGGTAGCGGTATAATCTCAGGTGATTTTACGGTTGAGTCGGCAAATGAACTTGCACTATTATTACGTGCCGGTTCACTACCTGCACCGCTTAAAATTATTGAAGAAAGAAGTATAGGACCAAATCTTGGTGCTGATTCCATAGAATCAGGAAAAAAGGCAGGACTTATTGGTTTTATTGCGGTTTGCATATTTATGGTGTGGTCTTACGGCATACTTGGTCTATTCGCAAATGTAGCTTTAAGTCTTGCAATGTTATATATTCTAGCCTTATTATCGTTGTTTCAAGCTACTCTAACTCTGCCTGGGATTGCTGGAATAATACTTACCATGGGTATGGCAGTTGATGCCAACGTGTTAATATATGAAAGGATCAAGGAAGAGTTAGCTAAAGGTTCTTCTAATCTTTATGCTATTAAAACCGGTTTTGAATCGGCTTTTGCTACTATTTTAGATTCTAACCTTACTACTTTAATTGTTGCTTTTCTGCTTTATATATTTGGAGTCGGAGCAATAAAAGGTTTTGCTGTTGCGTTAACAATTGGTATTATATCATCAATGTTTGCAGCAATTGTAATTACAAAATTATTAATAGATATTTGGGTAAAATATTTTAAACCTAAAAAATTAGGACTTGTGTAGAATTTTAAAGTATTTATATCCTAATGTATTTTTATGGGAAAATATAATATGATTTCTGTTAGAATAGTTATTTTTATTAAAAAAATCTTATAATTTGTCACTAAAAACTGAAGCAGGTTAATTTAAATTTCTTGTATACAAGATTTGAGAGTGTAAAAATGCAGTCAAATTTTATAAAAATTATTATTGGAATTAGTTTACTAATAGGAGTCGGAGCATTATATCTATTATTATCCTTAAAAACACCTGATAAACCTCTTGCCGGTCAAGTAAATATTTATGAAGATGATGTAAAAATCGGCGGTGATTTTGAGTTAATAGATCAAAATGGAGATGTATTTAATAGTGATGAATTAAAAGGTAAATTAAGTCTGATTTATTTTGGGTTTACTAACTGTCCTGATATATGTCCGACTTCTTTAAATAAAATATCAAAAGTTGTAGAAGTTTTAACTAAAAATAAAATAGAAGTGGTGCCGGTTTTTATTACGATTGACCCTGATCGTGATACGCCTGCAGTATTAAAAGAATATTTGAAACATTTTCATACTAAATTTATAGGGCTTACTGGTAATGATAAGCAAATAAAAAACGTGGCAGATAAATTTAAAATTTATTATGCTAAAGCTGCTAGCGAAAGCGATAATGATCAAAACTATATGCTAGATCATTCATCTTTTACTTATTTAATGGATAAAAACGGAAAATATTTAAAGCATTTTCATTTAGATTCTCCACCGCTTGAAATCGTAGAATTTTTAAAAAGTAACTAATGAGTGATTATTCACAGCTAAATCATGATCGGCTTAAACAAAAGGAAATTAAAACTAATCCTACGCAGCATAATACAGTGCAGGAGTACAGACAAAATCCGCTTGAATCAAGTTACGGCACCGTGTTAATAGCGTATTTAATTACTTTTATAGCTTTAGGTATATTACTAACTAGTAGCTTTTTAATTTATAAAAAAAAGAAAAAAAATTCTGATGCAAAAAGCAGTAAAAAATAGGTTAATAACTATCGTTATCTGTTTTTGTTCAGCAGTAATCGGAATTAGCATAATACTCTATAATTTAGAAAAAAATATAGTATTTTTTTTACCGCCGTCTAGAATTAATGAAATAGATGCTAGTAAAGAAGTAAGAGTAGGCGGACTCGTTAAAGCAAATTCAATCCATAAAATTGCACCCGACAAGATAAATTTTATAATAACCGACAATACCAAAGATTTAGTAGTAATATATCAAGGCACCTTACCTGCTTTGTTTAGAGAGGGGCAAGGAATTATTGCAATCGGTAAGCTATTGGAGGGTAAGTTTATTGCGAGAGAGTTACTGACAAAACATGATGAAAATTACAGACCTCCTGAGTAATTAACATGTCATACCGTGGCTTGACCACGGTATCTTGTACTACAGACTGTGTCCTGAGATACCGCGATCAAGTCGCGGTATGACACACACAATCAACAAAAAATAAAATAAATAAAAACCATGTTCATAGATAAAATTAAAGCCAAAGCAAATAACGATGAAATAAACGTAATTGTTGAGATTCCGATGAATAGCGGTCCAATTAAATATGAATTTGATAAAGAATCGGGAGCAGTATTTGTTGACCGTTTCATGCAAACTACGATGAGCTATCCATGTAATTACGGTTTTATTCCGCATACTCTTTCTAATGACGGTGATCCTGTAGATGTGCTTGTTGTTGCTCATCATCCGGTAGTCCCTGGATCGGTTATTAAATGCCGAGCTGTTGGGGTGCTGATGATGGAGGATGAATCAGGGCTTGATGAAAAAATTATAGCAGTGCCGACATCTAAGCTTGATATAACTTTTGACCATATTAAAGACTTAGATGATTTGTGCGAGATGCTTAAAAAACGTATTGTTCATTTCTTTGAGCATTATAAAGATTTAGAAAAAGGTAAGTGGGTTAAAGTTACCGGTTGGGAAAATAAAGCCAAAGCCGATAGCTTGATTGATGAAGTGGTAGAAAGGGCTAGATAGCTAATTTTGTCATCCCGCTACAAGTTCGGCTTTGTTACATGGCTTTTATGTCATCCCCGCGAAGGCGAGGATTCATTAATTAATAAACATAAATATAATTAACTTTTACAATCTGAAATTATATTTAGTGAATTTTTTCTGGATTCCCGCCTTTGCGGGGATGACATCAAGGGAGTTTTTTGCTCCTTGCAATGACGTATCTAAAAAAACAATAAAAATATAAACAGTGACATTATTTCGTTCAGGGGTTGTAGTAGCCTTTTTTACACTAATTTCCCGCATATTTGGGCTTGTACGTGAGCAATTTATTGCATCACTATTCGGCTCTACAACTATGGGGGATAGCATTAATGTTGCTTTTAAACTACCGAATTTATTTAGAAGAATTTTTGCCGAAGGTGCTCTCTCAAGCGTATTCATTCCTATTTATAACGAAAAAATGCTCATTTCAAAAAGTGCGGCGAATAGATTTTCCGGTGAAGTCTTTACGCTCTTACTTTTTACGTTAATAATTATAATAGTGTTGATGCAGATTTTTATGCCGCAATTAATGCTATTTATAGCTCCTGGTTTTCACGGTAAAAAAGAAAAATTTGAGCTTACGGTTTTTTTGTGCCGAATCACTATACCATATCTAATATTTGTATCTCTTACCGCTTTATTAGGGGGGATATTAAATTCCGTGAAAAGGTTTGCCGCTTTTGCTTTTTCACCTGTTATTTTAAGTGTATGCGTAATAATCTGTACTTTAATGTTAGATAATTATACAGAATCTAGCGTTTCAATTAGCTTATCTTTAATAATTGCTGGAATATTGCAAGTTTCTTTTATGTATATCTGCGTTAAAAGAGCAGATTTAAGCTTTCCGTTCATTTTTAAGCCGAATGATCCTGACGTAAAAAAGCTTTTGATTAATATGTGGCCGGCAACTATCAGTTCAGGCGTACAACAATTAAATCTTTTCATCTCTCAATCTATTGCTAGCTTTATTGAAGGTGCTATTTCGATATTATCGTATGCTGACCGAATCTATCAATTTCCTTTATCAATAATAGGTACTAGCTTTTCAACTATTTTACTTCCTGAATTATCGAAAATATATAAATCAAATGATATAATAGCAGCTACAAAAGTGCAGAATAACGCAATTAGAATGGGGCTATTTTTATCGCTGCCTGCAACATTCGGAATTATAGTTTTATCGCATCCTATTATTAACGTAATTTATGAAAGAGGAGCGTTTACCGCTCAAGATACTACAAACACGGCAGAGGCTATTGCTGCTTTTGCTTTAGGGCTTCCTGCTTTTATCTTAGCAAAAATTTTAACTCCTATTTTTTACGCTAACGGTGATACAAAAACGCCTCTTAAAATAACATTATTTTCGATAATAATTAATACAGGCATGAACTTGCTATTAATGGATTCTTTAAAACATATCGGTATTGCAGTCGGTACTTCTATTGCAGCATGGTACAATCTAGGCTTGTTATATAGCTATACTAAAAAGCAGAATAGACTGCATATAGAGCAGGATATAAAGTTTTTTTGCGGTAAAGTTTTACTATGCTGCTTGGTAATGGTTATTATTATTGGACTAATTAAATATTATTGCTTAGAATATTTTTATTCGGAATATTTGCTAATCAAAATTTTTGCTTTAGGCTGTACTATTACCGCGGGTATTATAGCTTTTTTCGGTGTAGCATATTTATTAAAAGTGGTTGAGCATGTTAGTAATAAATAATAAAAACCAATCAAATTACCAAGACTTATTAAAAACCTTAGCAATAATAGCTATGATCATCGATCATATAGGTTTATATTTGTATCCTGAATTAGAGATTACAAGAATTATAGGTCGAACTGCTATGCCGGTTTTTTGCTTTTTTACCGGTTATAATTTTCATGATAAACCGAAAACTAAAATAATAATATATGGAATGTTATTATTACTTTTTACTACAATAATACTTAAACAATTTATCACTACTAATATCTTAATTTCCATCTATTTGGGACAATGTTATATTTATTACTTCCGTAATTCGTTAAATCACTTTTTTTATAGTGGGTACTGTCATGTTATTTTAATGATAATGTTATGGTATTTTAGTTGGTCGTATATTGATTACGGGACTCTTGTAATTGCTATAATGATACTTGGCTTTATTGCCAAGCATGAGCCAAAAAACCTAAAGCTTTGCTGCTTTATAACAATTTTTGCTACACTCTTACATTCAACTTTCTTCATGTTTATACCTTCAATTAGCATAAATAATTTTTCAAATATGAATTTACTTTTGAATGCTATTTTCTTAATAATTATTTATATATTAATGACTATATGTGATTATTCAAAAAAAATATTCATAAATATAAAATATATAAGTCGAAATGTTTTATATATCTACTGTCTACAAATTGTAATTTTGCAGTTTATGTTTGTCTACAAATACACATATGGTTTTAAAAACTGGTAAATAAAAGTTAATAATTAGTAACAATAATACTTTATTAATATTAACCTACCTTGACAATTTTAATATTATCCATATGAATATACTAGATAGACTAATTTCAGATAATGAAAAATATAAAGCACAATTTAAAGAGAATAAGCTATTTAAAAGCACCGTCAAGTTAAGTAAATTGGTTTCAAAAAGTACTATGTTTTTATATTTCAGGCAGCAAGAAGTCTTTGAGTAGCTTCATCCCAAATAGATTTAGCGGATGCAAATGCAATTCTTTGCTCTGGTGCGGTTTTAGTATATCGTCCAACATTGACGGCAAATATATTTCTGACTTTGCCCATCAGTGATAATATACATTGTGCTGAATTAGGATGCTTAAATTTAATCAATATTTTTTCCTTTCGTCGAGTTGGCTGATGAGCATTTTCAACACAGTTATTTAGTCTCTTACTAGTACGATGTTCAGTGTTAGGACACATAAGCTTAATCGGTTTAATGTAACTCCTGAGCTTATCAGTAACAATTACTCTTGGAGTTGGATAATTACCCAATAATCTTGATAAAAAGCGAATAGCTGATTTCTTGTTACGACGCTTCTGCAATAATATTTCTAATTCATGCCCCTTGGAGTCAACAGCTCTCCATAATATGAATACTTCGCCTTTGATCTTGATGTTCATCTCATCTAAATGCCATTTGTCAGTTGCTTTCCTCTCTCTCTTTCTGATGACAGCTTGAAAATAAATCGCAAATTTATTGCACCAAAATCTTACAGTCTCATGACTTAAAATAATACCTCGATACGCCATCTGTTCTTAAACATCTCGGTAACTATTATTAAAGCGATGATATAACCATACTGTATGGCTAATGATGCTTGCTGGAAAACGATGTCTCTTCGGGGTTTGAGTAATATGCATAGCGTTAAGATTTATTGATAAATGGTTACTGCTATTCTATAAACGCGAATTTAGGATAAGTGAAGTTTGTTAATATCAAAAGAAGAATAAAGAATATTAGATTTTTTGATATTAAAAGCATTAACACAAGCAAGAATATGAACTAAAAAATTCGTAGGTGATCTATGCCTTGAATGCTCAAGGTCCATACTCTTTTTCAGAACATTAAATACAGATTCAACCAATGACCTTTTTCTAAGTTGCATTTTGTCTTCCATTTCAATCAAATGATTCTTCATATCTTTCCTTATCCCTGTAAATAACCGTAAACCTCTATTATATAATTTACTGAATAAATCCTTAGATATGTAGCCTTTGTCACCAAAGATTTTACCTTGTAATCCAGCTGTTATAGCCTCTGCCGCTGATAAATCACTATTATTTGCTTTGGTAATTTTGATTGCCATAATTGCTCCCTTATTATTAATTACTATATGCAACTTAAATCCCATAAACCATCCATAACTACTCATCCCGATTTTAGCAATATTACCGAATACTTTATTATTGCTTGTACGCTTTGTATGACATATTGATAATTTAGTTGAATCAATAAAATAAATTCCTGTTTCTTCTCCTCTAAATAGTTGCAGCATTATAGCAAACGGTAGAATTAATCTCGGCCATAATTGTATTATTCGGCTATAACTTGGTAATTTAAAATATCCTCTGTATTTATATGATAGGTGATATAAATAGTAATTCTTAAAGTCTTTGCACGGTGATAAATAAAAATATAATACTATAGTTAAAAGCTCTGAAAGACTTAATTCTCCTAACCTCTCTGACGCTTTCTATCTGTTGGTACTAATTTTTGCTTCTCCCATTCTTCGTATATTTTGCAAAAATTATCTAGTATATAGAATAAACTTATGATACATCTTTTCATTGTTGGGTTCTCGTTTTTTTTATCAAAAACTTTTGTAACCCAACACTCTACTCTTGTAAATAACTTATTCTTATTTCCTTCCTTACTTATCTCTTATCCTAAACTGGCGTTATAAATCATTCCTTTCAATCGCTCAATACTTAAATTTACATCTCTCTTAACTTGACGATGCCGTTGCTAACCCTTAGATTCTACAAAGATTTCTGAAAAGATTTAATTTTGGTTATTTTTTGCGTTTATCGTTTGGTGTGTTTGTGAAAATACCGTAAACTAAAGAGTGGTGGCCATGGTCGGAATCGAACCAACGACACAAGGATTTTCAGTCCTTTGCTCTACCAACTGAGCTACATGGCCAATAGATATCTAATAAAGAAAAGTAATCTAATCCTTATAAGAGATTAATCAGCTTTTGTCTATATCTTATTAGTAATATTAGACAAAAATCAGAAATTATAATATAATGCATAATTATTTATACAGCATTATTTATGATAAAGATTGGCAATATTGAACTCTCTTCAAATGTAATACTAGCTCCGATGTCAGGGGTTACGGATTTGGAATTTAGAAAATTGGTGAAAAGATTCGGGGCAGGGCTTGTAGTTTCGGAAATGATCGCAAGTAGAGCAATGATTGTGGAATCTAGGCAGTCACTGCAAAAATGTTCTATCATGCAAGACGATGCAACGAGTGCTTGCGTGCAGCTTGCCGGTTGTGAGCCGAAGGTTATAGCCGAAGCCGCTAAGATGAATGAGGATATGGGGGCAAAGATTATTGATCTTAATTTTGGCTGTCCGGCAAAAAAGGTGGTAAACGGCTATTCAGGTTCGGCTTTGATGAGAGACGAACAGCTCGCAGGTAAGATTTTTGAAGCGGCAGTTAAGGCGGTAAAAATTCCGGTCACCGTTAAAATGCGGATAGGCTAGGACGATCAAACAAGAAACGCTCCGACTTTAGCTAAAATGGCTGAAGATGCAGGTATTCAGATGGTGACCGTTCATGGCAGAACCAGATGTCAGTTTTATTCGGGTAATGCGGATTGGGAGTTCATCAAAAACGTTAAAGAAGCGGTAAAAATTCCGGTTATTGCTAATGGGGATATCACTAATTTTGCCAAAGCTAAAGAAGCACTAGAGAAGTTCGGTGCAGACGGAGTTATGGTCGGCAGAGGAGCATACGGCAAGCCTTGGCTTATTTTACAAATTGACCACTACCTTAAAACAGGCGAAGAAAAGCCCGCACCTTCCATAGCGGAGCAGTTAGATATCGTGCTTGAGCATTATCAGGCTATTATTGATTATTACGGTGAGTCTGCAGGCGTACCTATCGCTCGTATACATATGGGGTGGGGTAATGGTATGGACCTCCTGATATAGAGAATGAAAAGCAGTTGCTAATCTTCTAGAGTTAATATTCAATATATTAAAACAACAATCAAGGAGGTCCATATGGAAGTTACTACAATTGGTATAGATATTGCAAAAAGAATTTTCCAAATTCATGGTGCAGATAAAAATGGCAAGGCAGTGTTAAAGAAAAAATTGATGAGAGATCAGGTTTTGACATTTATGGCTAATTTACCAAAATGTTTGGTAGGGATGGAAGCTTGCGGTGGGTCTAGTTATTGGGCAAGAGAAATAACTAAATTGGGGCATGAAGTAAAACTAATGGCACCACAATTTGTCAAACCATATGTTAAAATTAATAAAAATGATCAAGCAGATGCTGAAGCGATATGTGAAGCTGTGACAAGACCTAATATGAGATTTGTTCCAATTAAAACTATAGAGCAACAAGAAATTTTATCAATACATAGAGTAAGAGAGAGATTGGTAAAAAATCGTACAGCACTTGCTAATGAAATTAGGGGCTACTACATGAGTTTGGTTTTATTATCCCCCAAGGCATCAATAAGGTTATCACAAAATTAACCGAGATTTTAGATGAAGGGAAATTAAGCCAGTTAGGTTATCAAACATTTAGTGAACTAAAAGAAGAATTCTTAGATAATGATAAAAAAATAAAAGAGATAGAAAAACGATTAACAATGATAGCTAGTAACTTAACTCAATATCAACGATTAACCGCCATACCTGGTCTTGGCTTAATTACTGCTACTGCTTTAATAGCATCAATAGGTAATGCTAAAAGTTTTGAGAATGGTAGGCAATTATCGGCATGGCTAGGATTAGAGTGCCAAGACAACATTCAAGTGGAGGAAAAGATAAGCTGCTTGGAATTAGCAAACGAGGTGATACATACTTACGCACTTTATTAATTCAGGGGCTAGAGCTGTATTAAATGCCAAGGTAAGATTTACATCGGAAGAACAGAAATTTAAAAAGATTTTAGCAAATTTACGCAATGGATGTTTAATTTATCTGAGCGAAGTGGCCATAATAAAACAACAGTTGCCATAGCTAATAAATTAGCAAGAGTGGTGTTTGCCTTACTCAGATCAGGAGATGATTATGTAGAGAGTAAAGTTTGTAGTTAATAGAGTGTGTGTAGTAACAGCACTATTATAATTAGAATAAATAGTGAATTATTTAATGAATAACAATATGTAAGAGATTCCAACCTGAAATATGCGTGAGATAATAATATTGATGGTAAATAAGACAAACCTTAGCTTACAAAAAAACTGTGTTTTGCCATGGCTCGCTTAGAAGCCGATGGAGTGATAAGTATATAGTTTGTAAGCCAGCGAATTCCATCAGGGCTGTAGAGTAAATTAGGTTGATTTATCAGCTATAAGCCGGATACATGGCTGCATTTGTTTTTTGTACTATTGACATTATTTTTTTCTTGCATTGTACAGGAGGTCCATACAAGGAGAATAGTGGGGACGGAAGAGGCTTAAAAAAGTGTCATTGCGAGGAAAAATCAGTGTCATCCCGTGGCGGCATTGTTGCGTGGATCGGAAAATGTATTCGGTGTCATACCGTGGCTTGACCACGGTATCTAGAAAAACAACTAAAAATATTAATAATTTTTATATTTTTAACTGGATCCCGCGATCAAGTCGCGGGATGACAATGGTGAAACGATCCACGCAACAACGCCTCCCGTGGCTTGCTAACTAGATCCAGGATAAATCGAGCTTTAAATTTCAATAATATAATGAAACAATATTATGTATATATTTTAGCAAGCAAAGGTAACAGTACATTATATATTGGAGTAACTTCAAATATTATAAAGCGTATTTATGAGCATAAAATAAAATAATTAAAGGATTTTCTTTCCAGTATAATATAAATAGATTAGTTTATTCATTAGATGATAAAACTAAATCGGCACAAGATTATTTTTATAAAGCTTATGAGCCATACGAATCAGGTAAGTATGAACAAGCACTTGAAGCATATGATAAAGCAATAGAGTTAGATCCTAATAATAATATTATACAAAAAAATAAACAAATTTTGTTGAAGATGATGAAGTATAAATAAACTTGATGTTTTTAACTGGATCACGTGGACAAGCCGGTTTTGTTGCATGGATCAAATTTGTCATTCCCGCGTAGGCGGGAATCCAGCATAAAGCGAGATAACCTACGCTTTTAACTCTAAAAATTTACTGTACTAATGCTTTTTTTCTGGATTTCCGCCTACGCGGGAATGACATTATGGGTGTCTTTCGATCCGTGCAATAAATTAATTCAAAAGTCTCTATATTTTATGTTCTCAAGTTTTTTTCAAGATTCCCGCCTTCGCGGAAATGATGCTGAAAGAATTACCAAATGGCTATTTACTTGTTGCATAATGGTCGTAGCGATGATTGTTGTAGGCGGAATAACAAGGCTTACAAATTCTGGTTTGTCCATTGTCGAGTGGCGTCCGGTGACGGGCATATTGCCGCCTTTTAGCCTTGAAGCTTGGGAAGCTGAATTTGTTAAATATAAAGCCTTTCCGGAGTACAATTCCATTAATTACGGCATGACCTTATCACAATTTAAATTCATCTATTTATTAGAATTTGTGCATAGGTTACTAGGTCGGGTTACGGGCTTAATATATGTATTACCTTTAATATATTTTTACTTTAAAGGAATCATAAAAAACCGTGATATTGCAACTTACATAATTGTTTTACTGTTATTCTTCTTGCAAAGTTTTATGGGCTGGTATATGGTTAAAAGCGGTTTAGTTAACCACCCGTCCGTTAGCCACTTTCGCTTAGCTTTTCATTTAATTATTGCCGTTATTATTTATTATTTGCTTTTTTATAGGTTAGTTAAAAATCATTGTGATATCTTGTTAATCCCATCGCAAACAAATTTAACATTACAGCTAATACTTTGCGTTGCCGGAATCGCTATAACATATGTACAGATTTTTTTAGGGGCCTTAGTTGCAGGGCTTGATGCAGGACTTATATATAACAGCTTTCCGTTGATGGGTGGAAGCTTTATACCTTTGGAACTTCAGGGTAATTTTTTCAGCGTACAAAATTGGTATGATCCGGTTTTTATTCAATTTATGCATCGCTTATGTGCTTATAGCTTGTCCGTAATAATTATAGCTCTAATTATTTCTTTGTTAAAAATTAAACATCCGAAATTAAACAAAGTAGTATTTTGTTTAGCTGTTGCTTTACTCGCCCAACTAACTACAGGAATAATTACTCTTTTATACCAAGTGCCTATGATAACAGCATCTATGCATCAATTTTTTGCTATAGTTCTTTTAACGGTAGTAGTATACTGCTATTCTCTAATAAAAAACGCATAACTTGCTTCTAAAGGTAATTTGGGCGTCGATACGATGCTCACATCCTCACGTACTTTTATGTACGCTGCGGTGCTGTCCTTCGTATCTCCTGCAAATTCCTCTTTATTAGCTACGTGATGCAAAAACCTTAATTTGTATTTAATTAAAATATGATCATCACCGTAGCTACTTCAATCCATTCAAGGTTAGATAAATATTTAAAACGTTTATATCCTCTTTTGACTCAAGGAGTAATAGAGAAAGCATTACGCCAAAAGCAAATAATCGTTAATTCTAAAAAAGCAGAAGCAAATTTAAGGGTAGTAGATGGTGATGAAATATTTATTAACGATAAATTTAATTTGCCTGTAGCGCAACCGAGAAAAATAGTTTTTACTAATGCTGAAATTACATTAGCTAAGAAGGTTATGGCTGAATATCTAATATATGAAGATGATAATATAATAGCAATCAATAAGCCGGCAGGGCTTGCAACGCAAGGAGGTAGTAAAATAAACCTATCGGTTGATTCTGCATTGAAATATTTAAACTCAAAAGGACGTAATTTTAAGTTAGTTCATAGACTTGATAAAGAAACCAGTGGTTTGCTAGTAATCGCTAAAAATTATGCTAGTAGCGTAAAGCTTCATAACGCCTTTAAGGAAAAATTAGTTGAAAAGACTTATTTGGCAGTAACTTATGGAAAACCTATTAAAAATACAGGAGAAGTTAAAACTAATATAGAAAAAAGTAAGGGTAGTATACCTAAAGTCACTAATATAAATGATAATAATGGTAAACTTGCCATTACTTATTATAAATTATTAAAATCGTTGGGTAGTAACTTATTTTTAATTGAATTTAATCCAGTTACAGGTAGAATGCATCAACTAAGATTGCACGCAAAATTACTAGATTGTCCAATAATAGGAGATGACAAATATAGTAATAAGGAAATAATACCGTATAGTAAATACATGTTATTGCATGCGCATACCATAATTTTGTCTAAAGAAGTTTTTGGAAAAGAAATTAAGATAGAAGCAAAATTACCCTTATATTTTAGTGATAGGTTTTAAATTATGATTCGTAAGGTTTTTTTATTAGTTACTTTCTTATTCATTAATTGTATTTCTAATTTAGTAGTTGCAAATATTCAGCAAAAGATTATTGAAGCAGAAAAAGAATATATAAGTAATAGATTTTTAAATGCTGCTTTTATGTTTGCTGATGATTATAAATCATTATTGACCGCGGCTAAGGGTATTTTTGCTTTAAACGGTGAGCAGTTAAAAGCAAATGAGGTGATGCCTATTGCATCTGCTACAAAACCTTTTACAGCTGCAGGGATTTTAAGACTACAAGAGCAGAAATTGTTAAATGTTAATGACAAGATATATAAATATATTGATGCAGAAATGTGGCAGGGGAAAGTACCTGATTGGGCGCATAAAATATCGATTCATAATTTATTAACGCATAGTAGCGGTATTGCCGAATATTTTAGTTTTGTAAAACTTGATTTAAATATGTCTAAAAAAGAGGCTCGTAAAAAAATATTAGGATTTGTTGCTTCTAAACCTTTAGAAATATCTATAGGAAAAAAATTTAAACATAGTAATACCAATTTCGTTATCCTCGGTATGATTATTGAAAAAGTATCTAAAAAAGATTTAAGTAACTTTTTTCAAGATGAATTTTTTAAGCCTCTAAATATGAAATCCACTAGCTTTGCATCGTATAGTGAAGCCGCCAGAATTCAAAGAAATGTCGTTAGTTCTAACTATCCGGTTAGATATTTTATAACGCCTAATAATAGTAATAAGCCTATATTTACTCCGGTTACTTCTAATTTCGTAGCTGTACCTTGTGCTGACGGCAGAATTATATCAACTCCGTGTGATCTTATTAAATGGTATAGAGCCTTAAATCAAGGAAAAATTCTTTCTAAAAAATCGTATAAGCTTATGACAACAAAATATTTTTTTGCAAAAGAGATTGATAATCGTAAGACTTATATGGGATACGGAATTTATCTTACCGAGCTTGATTCTAAGCATTTAATGATTCACTATACGGGTAGGGCATTAGGGGTACAAAGTGAGGTAGGGTATATTTTACCTAATAATCTCTATTTTGCTATACTTAGCAACACTATGGTAAAAATTCCTAAAGAAGAAAAAGATAAAATTGATATGAGTAATCCTTTAAATCAACTTGGAATAGTTTATTTTAGAGATGCGATAATAAATGCTGCTATAAAAGATGATGTTGTAGTTAATTAATTTGAAAGCAGATAATATGTTATTCATTTGTACTTGTCATCAAGTCTGACTAAATTAACTATAGATAATAGATAGTAAATGAAAATAGTTACTTGGAATATTAATTCGCTGCGTTTACGTATTGATCTATTAAAGAAATTAGCCCATGAACATCAACCTGATATTATTTTATTACAAGAAACAAAAGTAGATGATAATTTATTTCCTCTTGAAGTAATTAAAAATATAGGCTATGAACATGTAATATATGCAGGTCAAAAATCATATAACGGCGTTGCTATTATTTCAAAATTACCGCTGCAAAATGTTTTTTCCCTGAAGCTATATAACGGTGATAAAAGGCATATAGCAGCTACTGTTAGTAATATAGAGATACACAATTTTTATGTTCCTGCAGGGGGAGATATACCGGATATAGAAATAAATTCAAAGTTTAAGCATAAACTAGAATATGTAAGATTGATGCAAGAGTGGTTAACTAATAACCGCAGTAAAGATGATAGGATTGTAATTGCAGGTGATTTAAATATAGCCCCGCACCCGCATGATGTATGGTCTAGTAAACAGCTGCGAAATGTTGTTAGCCATACCGATATCGAGCGTTCTTTACTAGTAGAATTGCAAAACTCATTAGAGTTTATTGATAGTAGTAGGCATTTTGTGCCTCTTGATGAAAAGTTTTATACTTGGTGGAGTTATAGAAACGTAGATTGGAAAAAATCTAACAGAGGCAGACGGCTTGATCATATTTGGGTCAGTAATAATTTGAAAGAATCATTGTTTTCTATGCATTTATTATCGGATGCAAGAGATTGGACGCCGCCTTCTGATCACGTACCGTATTTTGTGACTTTGAATTGACTTTTCTAATGTCATCCCGCGGCTTGACTGCGGGATCTCAGGATACAGTCTGTGATACAAGATGCCGTGATCAAGTCACGGCATGACAATATATTATAAGGAGTAATTAGTGGAAATTAGACCAAAAAAATATAAACCGACTAAAGAAGAATATATAAAAGCTTTCCGAGATATGTTGTTGCTAAGGCGTTTTGAAGAAAAATGCGGACAGCTATACGGTATGGGCGAGATAGGCGGTTTTTGTCATTTATATATTGGACAGGAAGCAGTAATTTCTGCCGTAGATATGGTTAAGCGAAAGGAAGATAGTACTATCACTAGTTATCGTGATCATGCACATATTATTTTAGCAGGTATAGAACCGAAATATGTGTTAGCCGAACTTATGGGCCGTGCTACCGGTTGTTCAAAAGGTAAAGGCGGTTCGATGCATTTATTTGATGTGCCGAATAAATTTTACGGCGGGCACGGTATTGTAGGAGCTCAAGTGCCAATAGGTACGGGGCTTGCTTTTGCCGAGAAATATAACGGTACGAACAATATTTGTTTTACTTTCCTAGGTGACGGAGCCGTTAATCAAGGTCAAGTTTATGAAGCCTTTAATATGGCTGCTTTATGGGGATTACCGGTAGCTTATATTATCGAAAATAACGAATATTCTATGGGTACTTCAGTTGCTCGTTCTACCTTTATGCGTGATCTCTATAAAAAAGGTGAATCGTTTGGGATTAAAGGATTCCAATTAAACGGTATGAATTTCGAGGAAATGTATAACGGTGTTAAGCAGGCGGCGGAATATGTTAGAGAAAATAGCATGCCGTTGATATTAGAGGTGAAAACCTACCGCTATCGTGGGCATTCGATGTCCGATCCGGCAAAATATCGCAGCAAAGAAGAAGTTGAAACATATAAAGAACGCGATCCTATTACTGAAATACGAAAAGCGATATTAGAAAATAAATATGCAAGTGAAGCCGATTTAAAAGAAATCGAGCAGGCAGTTAAAGAGATAGTTAAGGAAGCTGTAGAGTTTTCAGAGAACTCCCCACTGCCTGATGAGGAAGAGTTGTATACGAATATATATGTTTAAGTTGTGTCATCCCGCGCGCTTGTAGCGGGATCTCAGGATACAGTCTGTGATACAAGATGCCGTGATCAAGTCACGGCATAACATTAAAGGATTTAATTTAAATAAAAAGAAAGATGCAAATAACCGTACGGGAAGCATTGCGGGATGTGATGCAAGAAGAAATGATTAGAGACGAAAAAGTTTTCGTTATAGGTGAAGAAGTTGCAGAATATCAAGGAGCTTACAAAGTAACGCAAGGATTGCTTGAGCAATTTGGAGCTAAAAGAGTAATCGACACACCAATAACGGAATATGGCTTTGCAGGGCTTGCTGTTGGAGCCGCCTTTGCAGGGCTTCGTCCGATTGTCGAGTTTATGACCTTTAACTTTGCCATGCAAGCGATGGATCATATAGTTAATTCGGCTGCGAAAACGCATTACATGTCAGGCGGACAGGTTAGATGTCCTATAATATTTAGGGGGCCGAACGGAGCCGCAAGTAGAGTAGCAGCGCAGCATAGCCAAAATTATGCAGCTTGCTATGCTCACATCCCGGGGCTGAAAGTAGTAGCTCCTTATAGTGCAGAAGACCATAAGGGGCTTATGATTACGGCTATTAGAGATGATAATCCGGTTGTTTTTCTAGAGAACGAGATTTTATACGGTCACAGTTTTGACATTTCTGAAAATGTTGAGCCTATACCTTTCGGTAAGGCAAAAATCTTAAAAGAAGGTGATAGCGTCACTATAGTTACTTTTTCGATTCAGGTAAAGCTCGCATTAGATGCAGCAAATATCTTGCAAAATGACAATATTAATTGTGAGGTGATTGATTTGCGAACTATCAAACCGCTCGATATAGAGACTATAATAGAGTCGGTAAAAAAAACGGGTCGTTTAGTTGTAGTTGAAGAAGGTTGGTTTTTTGCTGGAATCGGTGCAAGTATCGCCGCTATCGTTATGAAAGAAGCTTTTGATTATCTAGACGCACCGGTAGAGATCGTAAGCAGTAAAGACGTCCCGCTGCCTTATGCCGTGAATCTAGAGAAGCTAGCATTACCAAGCGAAAACGACATAATAGAAGCTGTCAAAAAAGTTTGTTATGTATAGTTTTAATTCTTTAAGATTTGGCAAGCCAAATTTCGGGATTCGTCTGTGCTCACTTATTAATATACGCCTAGCCTCTTCACCGCTTATTTGACTTACCAACTTTTGAAGTATCTGCGGTATATAACAATAATTTGTTTGCTAGGATTCTCTAATAGTACCGGATGGCTTCAAAAAAATATTATATTTTATTTAGGTGTAGGTGACCTTATATGTCATTTCAGCGAAAGCGGGAATTTAGAAAAAAAAGTATAAATACAGCAAGTTTTTAAAATTAAAAGCGTAGGTTATCTCACTTTATGCTGGATTCCCGCCTACGCGGGAATGACACCGCACGCGTTTTTCGATTCATACAACAACACCCCTTTAGGTTAAGAATATACGTATACATTTATTTTCATGAAAGCTCTATTTTGTTACCTATTTCTGTTAAAATGTATATTAAAGAACTAGTATCGCTATCATTCCATTTATAACCCATAAAATAGTCATTAAGTTATTTTGGATTATTATTCAAAAAATATCCAAAAATATTCTCGAACCTTGATCTTTATTTTTTAAATTTGCTCCAAGCTTGATTAAACCTATCATTTATTTTTAGTTATATTACTCTTCAAAAAATTAAAGTAATTAAGTATTATTGATATATCTAAATAAATAACCTATTATAAAAAGAAAAACCCATGTTTGATTTCTCTATTTACTTAGATTTACCCCTCGTTTGGGGTGGGGTGATAGCTACAGCTATTTGTTTATATGTTTTATTAGACGGTTTTGATTTAGGAGTAGGTATATTATTCCCGTTTGCTCCTACCGATGATTGCCGTCATAAAATGATCAACTCCATTGCACCTTTTTGGGACGGCAACGAAACATGGTTAGTACTTGGCGGCGGCGGGTTGCTTGCTGCTTTCCCGCTTGCATATTCTTTATTAATGCCGGCTTTATATATCCCTATTATCTTGATGTTGCTTGGGCTAATATTCCGTGGGGTAGCTTTTGAGTTCCGGTTTAAAGCCCATATCGGTCATCGTTATATTTGGGATTATGCTTTTCACTTCGGTTCAATGTTGGCTGCTTTTTGTCAAGGATTAATGCTTGGCACTTTTGTACAAGGTATAGAGGTAGAAGGACGCGTATTTGCAGGCGGTAGCTTTGATTTCCTTACTCCTTTCTCGGTAATGACAGGAATAGCTCTAATATTCGGTTATGCTCTTTTAGGTAGTACGTGGCTTATCATGAAAACCGAAAATGAAACGCAAGATTGGGCATATAAATCTACATTATATGTTTTATTTTATGTCGCTCTTTTCATGGGGTTGGTAAGTTTATGGGTTCCGTTCTTAAATGACCAAATACGTCATCGCTGGTTTAGTATACCGAATATTTATTATTTATTGATCATTCCTATTTTAACGGTTTTAATATTTATTAGACTAATTAAAGCTGTTAAAGATAAAAAAGAGATAGCCCCTTTTATCTATACTATTGTTTTGTTTTTACTAGGATATATAGGGCTTGCTATAAGCATATGGCCGTTTATAGTACCGTATAAGGTGACGCTTGCAAATGCAGCCGCAGCACCGGAGTCACAATCTTTGTTGTTAGTCGGGGCAGGAATATTCTTGCCTTTTATACTTACTTATACTTTTTATTGTTATTATATATTCCGTGGCAAATCTTCGCATCATCCGTTATATTAAATCTCGATTGCTAATGCTTCGATTAAAACAGTGGCAGTGGTTTATTATCCTATGGCTTACGGGATTGTTATCAACGCTAATGTTAAGCTGGATAGTTAAGTTAGTGTTCTGGATTATAAAGATAATATAATTTAAGTGATGATCTTGTTAATTTTATTCCAAGGTAAAACTTCTATATTTCCTCTTATTTGCTCCGTATCACCTGCATATATTAAATAGCCTTTTTCTTGACCTGCTAAATTATTCCAATAATTAATGCCTTTAAAAAATTCTTGAATTACAGTTTTACTTGCCTTAACTTCAATTGGAGTTAGCTTATCAGTTTCAATTAATATATCGAGTTCATGACCGTGACTATCTCGCCAAAAATATATACCTTCTTCTTTGCCTTTATTAAGACGATTTTTAAGTAGTTCAATTATTATCATATTTTCAAATAAGCTCCCTTTAGCATAATATTTTTCAAGTTGCTCAATTGACTCTAGCCCAAGCAGGCTGCAAGCAAGTCCCGTATCATAAAAATATAGCTTTTCCTGTTTAACTAAACGTTTGTTGTAGTTTTTATAATGCGGTTTGACTAAATAGATTATAAAACTCGTTTGCAATAAAGAAAGCCATGATTTTATAGTAGTATAGCTAACACCGCATTCAGTAGCTATAGATGAGAAATTTACTAATTGCCCTATACGAGTCGCACAGATTTTTAAAAAAGTTTGAAATGTTGAAATATCGCTAATATTCTTAATTTGCCTTACATCCCTTTCTATATAGGTACGGATGTAGTTCCTGTACCATATTGATGGTAATAAATCTTGAGTGTAAAGTTTAGGATAAAAGCCTTTATATATAAAATTTAGAGGGTCTCCCGTAACAGATAGCTTTTTACTTATTTCATTATAACTAAGAGGAAGTAAATATATTATAGCTGCTCTACCTGCTAAAGATTGTGAAATACTTTCAAGTAATAAAAAATTCTGCGAGCCTGTTAAGATAAATTGTCCCGCAACTTGGTCGTTATCTACTTTAGTCTGTATATACGAAAATAAATTAGGGCAGTATTGTACTTCATCGATGATTGCTCCTTTACTATAGGTAGACAAAAAACCTCTAGGGTCTTTCTGGGCAAATTCCCTCATATCAATATCTTCAAGCGAGACATAAGGCTTATCTGAAAAAATCATTTTCACTAAAGTAGTTTTACCGGATTGCCGAGGTCCTGTAATAGTAACTACCGGATAATACTTTGCCGAATATTTTACATAATCGGTTATATCACGATCAAACATAATATATTTTATTTCTTTCTGTACAAATTATAAATCCAATTTGTAATTTGTACAATATTTTTATACTTATATTATTTTTGTTCTAAATTAAACAAAGTAAAGCCAGTAAAGATTTTGCTTTCTTTCTTGCCGGTTGCATATTCTTCTAAAGAAACTTCAACAATTTTTTTAGGATTTATCGGAGTTGCATGTCTGAAATAAAGCTTATCGTTTTTAGTAAATATAAACCCGACGTGAGTTATATTATGTTCTGATTTTGTTAGCTCAAGTAATTCCGGATTATCTATCATTATTATTATAAGGTATATTTTACCTTTTAATTGTTTTGTTAGTACCTGCTTATGCTCTAAGAAATCAGTAAAGGTTATATAGCTAATATCTGACTTAAAAGGTTTAATCGATTTTATTTGGCTATTATATTTTTCGGTAAATGCTGAGCGTTCATTTTCAGGTAAGTTGTCTTTAGCGTAATTAGCAATTTGAGTCTCAAGTAAACCTGCTTTATTAATCATTGCAGTTTTGACTTTGGCATAAGGAAGCTCGGCAAATATATTTTCCATGGTAAAATATTTACTATTATTTTCTTAGCCACTCATCCATGAAATGATTTCTATTAACATATGATATGTCCTTAGAATGGAACATAATTTTTGCTAGAGCTTCTACTAACTGTTCTTTGAATTTTACAAGGTCTTTACTTGCTCCTTGTATTTCCGCTAGTGCTATAACCATTTCTATATAGCTTAAGCAGTCAAAGGTTTCAAGATTAATTAACTCGTTTTTATCTCTATTCTTATCCCAAATGATTAAATTTGTACCTAGCTCCGTATCATAAGGCTTGCCTATAAAGTGTTTAGAATATGCTAATATTTTATTAGCGAAACTCTTGTTTTTTAGAGATAAGGCAAGCTTCTGTAAATTTTCGATATCAACCATTTAAAACTTTCGTTAGTTCGTCCCATTCCCTCTTAGTCATTCCGCTAGTTTCATAAGTAACTTTCTCGCCGGCTATCATCTTTTTAATTACTTCTAGACCTTTACGGGAAATACTAGCACCTTGCAGACGGTATTCCTCAAAAGCTTCATAAGTAAACGGTACCCAAGCCTTGACTATATCAAGCATCTTTTCGGCATAAACTCTAATTTCATATTGAGCGTGCGGGTCGGCACGTAGCCTTAAAAAGTGGAGTAGATTATGTAAATTAATTTTCCAATACCATTCCGTATAATAATTTAAAGTCAGATTCATACGGGCAAGCTCTCTAGCTATACCTACGGTATTTTCGTCTATAACATTGCCTTCTTCGTCAGTGTTCATTAGCGCGGTGTAATGCTTATAGCAATTGCGGGCATCTTCTTCTAATATATTTAAGACTTTTTCGGCTACTTCTTTCGGCAAGCTATCGGTCTCGCGACATTGTTTATTAATCTGAGATTGTGGGGCAATATTTTGCGGATCCGGCAAATAAAACTCATTGCCTAAAATTGAGTATCTAGCGGAATATTCATTAACGCTAGCTGTTCTATGCCTAATCCATTGCCTTGCAATAAAGATCGGTAATTTGATATGAAACTTGATTTCGCACATCTCAAAAGGAGTAGTGTGATAATGACGCAGCAAATAATTAATCAGACCTTTATCTTGATTTAATTGTTTTGTACCTTTACCGTAAGATACACGGGCAGCTTGCACTATAGCACTATCGTCGCCCATATAATCGATTACTCTAATAAAACCGTGATCTAGGATTTTTATAGGTTCATATAAAATTTCTTCAAGTGCCGGTACTACTACTCTTTTTGTCGTGTTATTCATTTATTCCTCTAGGTTAAACTTGTTGTAAAATAGTGCTAGCTCATGTGTCATTCCCAGCAACGGTGGGAATCCAGGAAAAAGTTTTTATGTCATACCGCGGCTTGACCGCGGTATCTAAGATACAGTTTGCGATACGAGACCCCGTGATCAAGTCACGGGGTGACAATAAAAAAACTGGATTCCCGCCGTTGCTAAGAATGACATAGAATCTTTTTTTGCATCATGAGCATAATATACTTGAAGTATCAAAGGTATAAATTTCTGCCGTTTCTTTTTAGCCATAACTTAGCCGGTGGGTATTCAGGGTAAATATCCTCAACCAACTGCCAAAAATTTTTGCTATGGTTCATTTCTTTTAAATGTGCCATCTCATGAGCTACTAAATATTTCAGTACTTCAGCAGGAGCAAAAACTATCTGCCAATTAAAAGCAAGATTACCTTTACTACTACAACTCCCCCATCTAGTGACATTTTCCATTATTCTAATGTTAGAGTAAGTTAGATTATACTTTTTTGCAAAGTTTTCTACTATTGTTTTTATTTCTGACAGTAATATCTTTTTAAGGAAAACTTCTATACTGATTTTTTTCAGCACGTTACTGCACTGCAGTATACTTCCAATGTATCATCCTGTAATCTTATCTTATTTTCAGATGAATCGGTATGGATTATTTGATAAGATTTGCCTAAAATGGAAATTGTATTTTTCTCGCTTAAAGGTCTAGTTACGTTACGGCGTAATTTTTGCCTAACCCAATATTCTTTACTTAATAAAAAATTATGACCTTTAGTAAAGTTAGCTTTTATGGGTAATACAAGCTCTGCACCTTTATGGGTAATTCGGATGCTTATATTTTTAGCTTGCGGGCTTCTTCTTACCGCTACATTTTGAGGTTCACCATATTTATCAAGAGTAATGAATTCCATATTAAAATTCAATATACTTAGTAGGATCAACTGCTACTTTACCTTTACGCATAGCTAGATATAGCTTATCTTCTACATGACCGACTAAGTCGCCTTTAGCAATTTTACTACCTTTTTTAACCGATAAATCTTTTAAACCGGCATAGGCTACTTCTAAATCTTCTTTATCTAGTTTAACTATTACTAAATTACCGAATTGTGTATTATTCCCTGAAAATATAACAGTTCCTGAGCCAATAGAGTTAACATTGCTTTCTTCTAAAACTGCAATATCTATGCCTTTATTCTTTCCGGCTTCAAACTCGGTAACAATTTCACCGTCTAAAGGTTTTATAAAATCTAATTTTGATATTTCTTTGGTCCATTTTGTGGTAGGAATTTCGATAATATCATTATCGTCTTCCGACGTTTCTATTATCGGCTCTTCTAAATTACCGCTTACTTTTTTTGCCTTAGGTTCTTCTTCTATAGTACTGCTACTTATTATTCCCTCATCGTTATCGATTACATTAGTAGAATTATTAACGGTAATTCCCCTTTCTTTATACTCAATAGGGGCAGGACGTTGATCAACGCAAGCAGTCAAACATAAGCAGATTAGGATACTTAGTGCAACAGGGTATTTCATATATTCAACCAAATTATTATAATTATTGTATTATTGTTAGCTATCAAATTATACTTATTATATAATTCTTATCATTCATTTTCTATTAAAAAAATTAATTATGAAAACTTACGATATTGTTATAGCAAGTGATCACGCAGGATATGAACTCAAATCCGAAATTATCGATTATTTACAGAAAAAATCTTTAAGTGTCTATGATTGCGGGACAAATAACACGCAGCCTGTTGACTATCCGGATTTTGCCAAAAAAGTAGTCGATAATATTATTGAGAAGCTAGCTCGCATCGGTATTTTAATCGGTGATACGGGTATTGGCATGTCGATTGCTGCTAATCGTAGCTCGGAAATAAGAGCGGCCCTATGCGTTAATACTTTAACTGCCGAAAATGCTAAAGCTCATAATGACGCTAATATTTTAGTACTAGGAGCAAAAATCTTAGATTCCAAAGCAGCTTTTGATATCATAGATAAGTTTTTAGCTACTAAATTTGAAGGCGGTAGACATAGCGTTAGATTATCGAAAATAAAATAATTATTTCTACTATAAGCCTCAACCCTTACATTCTTAAGTATTTTTAAACTTTATGCTAACTAATCATAAAAATTTAAAAACATCTAAAAATATTAATGGATAATTAAGAAGAAATATTATATAATTGCTTAATTATATTTTAAATATGTTAAATTTATGAAAATTGTTAAAGTTTATAATTTATTTTTATTATATCTATTTAGCCTTCTAATACAATCTTCTTTGAGTTTCGCCGAAGAGCAGGAAACACTTTCGCCCCAAGCTCAAAAATACAAAACAGCTGTAGAAAACATGTGGAAAGCGGCTATTGAAGCTCCTGCCGACATATCGTTAATAAAACAAGGAGTATTACATTTACCGGAAGAATATTTATTTATCCCTAAAGATGAAGCTACAGCTTTATAGGCAATTTTGGAAATTCAGATCTAGTAGGAATTATAATACCCCAAAAAGATCAAGATTGGTTTATTGAAATAAACTATATAGATTCGGGGTATATTAAAGACGATGAGGCAAAAAATTGGGATATTGATGAGATATTTAAATCCTATAAAGAGGGTACAGAAGAACAAAATAAACTGCGTAAAAAGCAAAATTTTGATGAGTTAGAAATAGTAAAATGGATAGAAAAACCCATATATAATCAGTCAAAACATACTTTGATATGGTCAATGCTTAGCCGAGTTAAGGGAGAATCAAACGAAGAAGAATATGGAGTAAACTATAATACATATGCATTAGGTAGAGAAGGGTATTTTATAGTTAACCTCGTTACAGGGTATAAGAATATAGAGCAAGAAAAAATACATGCTAAAACAATACTTGATTCTATTGAATATAATAAAGGGAAAAGATATGAGGATTTCCTAGAAGGAAGCGATAAAGTAGCAACTTATGGGCTTGCCACATTAATCGGTGGTGCTGTTGCTAAAAAAGCCGGTTTACTTAGTATTATAGGTGTATTTTTATTAAAAATATGGAAAGTAGTAGCGGTAGCTGTTGCTGTATTCTTTAGTAAAATCATTAAATTCTTTAAAAAAGACAAAGATTTATAAATGAACACGTTAATATTGCTTATCAGTTTTCTGAAATTTAATAAAATTCTTATTCCTACACTTAGTATTATTTTATCGGTTTTTACATATGCGGTTTTTTACGGCTGGTATTACGCTTTTGGTTTGATAGTCCTAATATTTTTGCATGAAATGGGACATTACATAGCAGCACGACAAAAAAATTTACAAGTAGAATTACCGACATTTATACCATTTATAGGAGCATGGGTAGAATTAAAAGAACAGCCAATGGACGCTGAAGTAGAAGCATACGTAGCTTATGCCGGACCTTTTATTGGTACAATTGCTAGTTTTGTTGCTTATTTTTATGGTAGACACAACGGTAGTAACTTAGCTTTAGTACTAGCTCAAAGCGGCTTTTTGCTTAATCTTTTTAATTTAATACCATTGTCACCTCTTGACGGCGGTAGAATTACGGCGATAATCTCTCCTCGTATATGGTTTTCGGTATTCCAATATTGCTTGTTTTATGGCTTTATAAGCAAAGTCCTATGCTTATATTAATTGCTATTTTTTCCATACCTCAGTTAATAAAAGCTTGGAATACTCCGGTAGAAAATTATGATAAGTACTATAATATTAAAAATTCTGTACGTATTGAATATGGAATTTTATATATAGGATTAGTAGCACTACTTTCAATAATGGTTTATTTTCTAGTTGATGAGTTTGGTAGATTATAACTATACTAGGATAAATAAAAAAACTAGATATTTTTATGCAAGCTTTAAATACAACTTATATTTTACTTATCACGACAATTATAACTTCTTTATTCTGTTCTAATAAACGAGTTGCATATGCAGCTATCAGAGTTACCGTTTTATCAGCCTTTTATCAAGGTATAATAAACATTATGGGTGTTGGGGCTTTAGTTGTCTTAGCCGCTATCACTTACGTCTATTTTCATTTTCTGCAGCTGAATAAAGTAATAAGAACATTGTTATTTATATTAATCTCGGTTTGCTTTGCCGTTTTTGCATTTCATAAAGTACCGGGCTTTTTTAATGTAATGGCTATTAACAAGTTACAATTATCAGATTTATCTATACCGTTTTCGATGTATTTAAATTTTGATAAGGTTATGCCGGCATTAATAATTTTTACTATGAGTGATTTATTTATTTTAGAAAAGTCGAAAAGTGACGGAATTGTTAAATATACGTTATTTCCGCTGCTATCATGTATAGCAATAGTTATAATTCTAGCATTAACAAGCGGATATGCATTATTTGAGCCTAAACTACCCGATATATTGCCGATATGGATGATTAATAATTTCTTTTTCATCTGTTTCAGTAAAGAAGTATTTTTTAGGGGATTTATACAAAGAACGCTAAAAAATTTACTACCTAAACAACAAATTTTAGCATTAGTTATAGCATCTTTAATATTCGGAGCTACACATTTTCAAGGCGGTTTGACATATATAGCTTTAAGCTGCATATGCGGATTTTTCTATGGTTATGCATATTATAAGACAAACAAAATATTATGCTCTATGACTGTGCATTTTGGGCTAAACCTCTCACATTTATTGCTTTTTACTTATCCTGCACTTATTAAAACAATATGAAAAATAACATTTTAATCAAATTTATTTATGAAACCTGCAAGCCTTTTAAGCGTTAAAACGCGAATTTAGGATAAGTGAAGTTTGTTAATATCAAAAGAAGAATAAAGAATATTAGATTTTTTGATATTAAAAGCATTAACACAAGCAAGAATATGAACTAAAAAATTCGTAGGTGATCTATGCCTTGAATGCTCAAGGTCCATACTCTTTTTTAGAACATTAAATACAGATTCAACCAATGACCTTTTTCTAAGTTGCATTTTGTCTTCCATTTCAATCAAATGATTCTTCATATCTTTCCTTATCCCTGTAAATAACCGTAAACCTCTATTATATAATTTACTGAATAAATCCTTAGATATGTAGCCTTTGTCACCAAAGATTTTACCTTGTAATCCAGCTGTTATAGCCTCTGCCGCTGATAAATCACTATTATTTGCTTTGGTAATTTTGATTGCCATAATTGCTCCCTTATTATTAATTACTATATGCAACTTAAATCCCATAAACCATCCATAACTACTCATCCCGATTTTAGCAATATTACCGAATACTTTATTATTGCTTATACGCTTTGTATGACATATTGATAATTTAGTTGAATCAATAAAATAAATTCCTGTTTCTTCTCCTCTAAATAGTTGCAGCATTATAGCAAACGGTAGAATTAATCTCGGCCATAATTGTATTATTCGGCTATAACTTGGTAATTTAAAATATCCTCTGTATTTATATGATAGGTGATATAAATAGTAATTCTTAAAGTCTTTGCACGGTGATAAATAAAAATATAATACTATAGTTAAAAGCTCTGAAAGACTTAATTCTCCTAACCTCTGACGCTTTCTATCTGTTGGTACTAATTTTTGCTTCTCCCATTCTTCGTATATTTTGCAAAAATTATCTAGTATATAGAATAAACTTATGATACATCTTTTCATTGTTGGGTTCTCGTTTTTTTTATCAAAAACTTTTGTAACCCAACACTCTACTCTTGTAAATAACTTATTCTTATTTCCTTCCTTACTTATCTCTTATCCTAAACTGGCGTTTAAATAGTCGCTGAACTTATGTTAACTTTAATTTGGGCGGTTGACATGAGCCTTAGACCATATTTATTAAAGCGGCATCGTCAAGTTAAGAGAGATGTAAATTTAAGTATTGAGCGATTGAAAGGAATGATTTATAGAATAGTAGTAACCATTTATCAATAAATCTTAACGCTATGCATATTACTCAAACCCCGAAGAGACATCGTTTTCCAGCAAGCATCATTAGCCATACAGTATGGTTATATCATCGCTTTAATAATAGTTACCGAGATGTTCAAGAACAGATGGCGTATCGAGGTATTATTTTAAGTCATGAGACTGTAAGATTTTGGTGCAATAAATTTGCGATTTATTTTCAAGCTGTCATCAGAAAGAGAGAGAGGAAAGCAACTGACAAATGGCATTTAGATGAGATGAACATCAAGATCAAAGGCGAAGTATTCATATTATGGAGAGCTATTGACTCCAAGGGGCATAAATTAGAAATATTATTGCAGAAGCGTCGTAACAAGAAATCAGCTATTCGCTTTTTATCAAGATTATTGGGTAATTATCCAACTCCAAGAGTAATTGTTACTGATAAGCTCAGGAGTTACATTAAACCGATTAAGCTTATGTGTCCTAACACTGAACATCGTACTAGTAAGAGACTAAATAACTGTGTTGAAAATGCTCATCAGCCAACTCGACGAAAGGAAAAAATATTGATTAAATTTAAGCATCCTAATTCAGCACAATGTATATTATCACTGATGGGCAAAGTCAGAAATATATTTGCCGTCAATGTTGGACGATATACTAAAACCGCACCAGAGCAAAGAATTGCATTTGCATCCGCTAAATCTATTTGGGACGAAGCTACTCAAAGACTTCTTGCTGCCTGAAATATAAAAACATAGTACTTTTTGAAACCAATTTACTTAACTTGACGGTGCCTACCAACTAAGTAATGATCTTAGAACTGATATGATGTGGGATAGTAATAGTAAACAATATTATCCTGCATTAATTGCTTTTGCTAGAAATAAAGATGGTAATATTACCGGAGGTCAATCTATTTATTTAAATAAAGAAACAGGGTCAAAAGCGAGTATAGAAGTTAATAAACGTTCATTTGGCAAAATTAGAGGTTCTTTTGTTGAGATTAGTAAAAATAATGAACAGCAGAACGTACAAAGCAGGAACGTACAAAGCAGTAAAGATGGCAACAATTTAGTTAGTAATGTAACGATTATAGCAGAAGGGTTAGAGACGGCTTTAAGCATTGGGGAAGCTGGTATTAAAGGCAAAATTCTTTGTAGCTTAGGTGTGAGTAACATTAGGAACTATGAGCCTATCAAAGGAGAGAGAATAATAATTGCTGCTGATAACGATGGCAAAGAAGCAGTATCAGTTAATACTGTAATTAAGGCTCAAGAAGAATTAATTAGCAAAGGAGCAGCGGTAGCAATAGTACGACCACTCGAGACAGGAGATTTTAATGATGTGCTAAAATCTCAAGGAGCAGAATCTATTAGAAATCTTCTAGAGCCTGAAATAATAAAATTAACAGCAGCTACTAAGGTAACTAAACAGTCATCCTTAAAAGCAAGTGATGATAGAAAATCACAATTTAAGTCTATAGAATTACTATTTTCAAAAATGGTAAATAACGATAATAACGGACTAAATAATTTGCAGCAACAGCAAATACAAGCTTTAGCACAGTTTGGCACAACAGAGAATATCAATACCGCAATACAAATCTACAGAGAAAAAGGTATAGATTCTTGTACTGCTTATAGTAACAAAATTTGCATAGCAGCAATAGAAAAGAAGATACAGAAGGATTTACAAATTATGCAGAATAAATTTGATCCTAATTATAATCTTGGTGATAAAAGATTTTCTGATATAGTAATATATGATTTTCAAGGCAAAAGCCATCTCGTCCCTGAAGATTACTTAAATGCCATAGGAAAAGATAAACAAGTAATGCAGTACATAAGTCCAAACTCAGAAATAGATAAAGAAATAAAAAGTGCGGTAAAGAATTGCTCTAAGATCAAGCTAAATCAAGGAATAAGAGTTTAGGATGTAATGTAATAATATTTTATCAAGTTAAAAAATGTAAATATATGAGTGAACAAGGAAACCTGCTTGGTGATCCAGATAAAGGCACGAAGAAAGCTAAGCATGATAAGATATTTCGTAAGGCACTAGAGAATCCTCTAGTTGCCCATGAATTCTTTAATGCACATTTGCCCCCAAATATTAAAAGTTTAATAGATTTTCCTAGTTTAGCAATGGAAAATACCACTTTTGTAGAAAGCTCTTTAAAAGATTCTATCTCTGATGTTTTATTCTCATGCAAATTTGATAAACAAGACGGATACTTATTTTTGCTTGTCGAGCATCAATCAAAAGCAGATCATTTTATGGCTTTTAGGCTATTTAAATATATGATTAATATTTGTGAGCGACATTTAATACAAAATCCTAAAGCTAAGACTTTACCATTAATATACCCGATGATATTTTATAATGGTCAGGAGAAATACAATGTTGCAAGGAATTTATGGGATTTATTTGCTAATAACAAATTAGCAAAAGAATTATGGATTAATGATTACCAGTTAGTGAATGTTCATGAAATTCCTGACGAAGAGTTTAAACAAAGGATATGGTCAGGGATATTAGAATTTTTTCTCAAGCATATACATGAGAGAGAGTTGTTAAAAAGATGGCAAGAAATATCAGATATATTACCGGAATTAACAAAAATAACGATAGGTTATGATTATCTAGAAATGATATTATATTATACTTTGACAAAGATAGAGCAAGCTGATAAAATAGAACTAGAAAATTTATTATCAACAAAGTTAAATCCAGAAATAGGGACAAGGCTTATGAGAAGTTTAGCAGAGCATTGGCAACAAGAAGGGAAAGAAATAGGTATTCTTGAAGGCTTACAAGTTGGTGAAGCTAAAGGTATCCAAATTGGAAAAGCTGAAGGAAAAGCTGAAGGAAAAGCTGAAGGAAAAGCTGAAGGAAAAGCTGAAGGAAAAGCTGAGGAAAGAGTTGAAATAGCAAAAAAAATGCTATCCCAAGGTTGCAATATTGCTTTAATCTCTAGTGTAACAGGTCTTGATGAAGCTTTTATTAGTTCTTTAGAGTAAACATATTTCTTGTAAAATTTACTCTGCTGTTTGAAAAATCATTTATAAAAAATTCTGTGTAGAAGTCAAGATTTAATCTTACAGACACTATAAATTTTGTACCTGATTGTCAGTTAAATTTTGACTGTCAGATATATAATCAAGATACAAAATTTCATTATTCTTTTCAACAGCTAATTTCTTACTATCCTGAAAAGTTTGCATAGGAGTTTTCCCATAACAATATTTACCAGAATGAGGTCTTTCATTATTGAAATGCTCTAACCAAATATCAAGATCTAATTGTAAATCATCAAGATCTGTATAAATCTTTTTTCGCATAGCCGTATCAAAGAATTCTTGTTTCATGGTTTTATTAAAACGCTCACACATACCATTTGTTTGGGGAGAATATGCCTTAGTTGTAGTATGTTCTATACCTTCTATGCTAAGAAATAACTCAAAAGCATGATGCTCTATATTGCCCTTATATTCTGACCCACGATCTGTAAGAATACGCAGTATTGGTATCCCTTGGCTCTCATACCATGGTAACACCCGGTCATTAAGCATATCAGCAGCAGTAATTGCTGTTTTATCAGTATATAGTTTAGCATCCGCTACCCTAGTATAGCTATCAATAAATACCTGAGAATAAACCTTACCTATACCTTTAAAATTACCTACATAATACGTATCCTGACATCCTAGATAACCTGGATGCTGCGTCTCAATTTCTCCATGTGCTTCTTTTTCATTACGACGCTTCTCTAGTACTTGTAACTGAGCTTCAGTAAGAACAATCCCATCTTGAGCCATCTTTGCTTCTAATGCTTTAAGCCTTTTACTGATATTGTTTAAATCATTACGTAGCCAAATTGATCTCACTCCTCCAGGTGATACAAGTATACCACTCTTCTTAAGCTCATTTGATACTCTTAGCTGACCATATGCTGGATATTCTATTGCCATATCCATTACTGCCTTCTCTATCGCTGGATCAACTCTATTCGCTATTATTACGCGAATTTAGGATAAGTGAAGTTTGTTAATATCAAAAGAAGAATAAAGAATATTAGATTTTTTGATATTAAAAGCATTAACACAAGCAAGAATATGAACTAAAAAATTCGTAGGTGATCTATGCCTTGAATGCTCAAGGTCCATACTCTTTTTCAGAACATTAAATACAGATTCAACCAATGACCTTTTTCTAAGTTGCATTTTGTCTTCCATTTCAATCAAATGATTCTTCATATCTTTCCTTATCCCTGTAAATAACCGTAAACCTCTATTATATAATTTACTGAATAAATCCTTAGATATGTAGCCTTTGTCACCAAAGATTTTACCTTGTAATCCAGCTGTTATAGCCTCTGCCGCTGATAAATCACTATTATTTGCTTTGGTAATTTTGATTGCCATAATTGCTCCCTTATTATTAATTACTATATGCAACTTAAATCCCATAAACCATCCATAACTACTCATCCCGATTTTAGCAATATTACCGAATACTTTATTATTGCTTATACGCTTTGTATGACATATTGATAATTTAGTTGAATCAATAAAATAAATTCCTGTTTCTTCTCCTCTAAATAGTTGCAGCATTATAGCAAACGGTAGAATTAATCTCGGCCATAATTGTATTATTCGGCTATAACTTGGTAATTTAAAATATCCTCTGTATTTATATGATAGGTGATATAAATAGTAATTCTTAAAGTCTTTGCACGGTGATAAATAAAAATATAATACTATAGTTAAAAGCTCTGAAAGACTTAATTCTCCTAACCTCTGACGCTTTCTATCTGTTGGTACTAATTTTTGCTTCTCCCATTCTTCGTATATTTTGCAAAAATTATCTAGTATATAGAATAAACTTATGATACATCTTTTCATTGTTGGGTTCTCGTTTTTTTTTATCAAAAACTTTTGTAACCCAACACTCTACTCTTGTAAATAACTTATTCTTATTTCCTTCCTTACTTATCTCTTATCCTAAACTGGCGTTTATTGGCTTTCTTCGACTAATTTCATACAACGCTTCTTCGCCACCAGTTTCATACAGTTCTTTAAATCTGTAATAACTATCTCTACTATATCCCATCGCTTTACATGCTGATGATATACTACCAAGACTCTTAGCTAATTCAAGTAAACCTAATTTTGGCTTTATTATTTTTTGATTTAAGTGCATTGTGACCTTCCATTTTTTTATCTGTATTTTTAATACGTAATTTTTATTAAATGTAAGATCAAATCTTAACTAATACAAATTCTGAAATAACAAAAAAGTTTTTTATACACAGTGTACCTCTAAAACTCGTAATACTAAATTAGCGATTTAAAAGGGCGGTATAATAGGATTTTTCTAGCATCGTCAAGTTAAGAGAGATGTAAATTTAAGTATTGAGCGATTGAAAGGAATGATTTATAGAATAGTAGTAACCATTTATCAATAAATCTTAACGCTATGCATATTACTCAAACCCCGAAGAGACATCGTTTTCCAGCAAGCATCATTAGCCATACAGTATGGTTATATCATCGCTTTAATAATAGTTACCGAGATGTTCAAGAACAGATGGCGTATCGAGGTATTATTTTAAGTCATGAGACTGTAAGATTTTGGTGCAATAAATTTGCGATTTATTTTCAAGCTGTCATCAGAAAGAGAGAGAGGAAAGCAACTGACAAATGGCATTTAGATGAGATGAACATCAAGATCAAAGGCGAAGTATTCATATTATGGAGAGCTGTTGACTCCAAGGGGCATGAATTAGAAATATTATTGCAGAAGCGTCGTAACAAGAAATCAGCTATTCGCTTTTTATCAAGATTATTGGGTAATTATCCAACTCCAAGAGTAATTGTTACTGATAAGCTCAGGAGTTACATTAAACCGATTAAGCTTATGTGTCCTAACACTGAACATCGTACTAGTAAGAGACTAAATAACTGTGTTGAAAATGCTCATCAGCCAACTCGACGAAAGGAAAAAATATTGATTAAATTTAAGCATCCTAATTCAGCACAATGTATATTATCACTGATGGGCAAAGTCAGAAATATATTTGCCGTCAATGTTGGACGATATACTAAAACCGCACCAGAGCAAAGAATTGCATTTGCATCCGCTAAATCTATTTGGGACGAAGCTACTCAAAGACTTCTTGCTGCCTGAAATATAAAAACATAGTACTTTTTGAAACCAATTTACTTAACTTGACGGTGCCCCGGTAGCTTATCCTAAATTCGCGTTTTTAGTAATAACAAGATTTATTTATTCTATTTGGGTACATAGTGTATCAAAAACTGTAGCAATTTTTTCTAATATTGCTGGTTTATACTCACTAATATTATTTGGTAATTCTAACTTTTTATTAAATGAGGTTTTAGTAATTTTATTACTTCCATCAAGATTTGATTTTATTGTAATTTCTAATTTACCATATTTATTATTTTTGCGTATTACTGGTGCAAATGGTTTGACCTTATGATTATTTCTAATATTTCTATGATCTGGTATCCCGCTTGATATAGACTTTTCTAATATTTCTTCAAGTGAAATTTGTGACATAGATCTGTAAACCTCACTCGGAGACAACAAATTGCTATTGATTTTCTTAATAAATCTCTGTTATATTTTCTATTTCCCGCTACATCTAACACTTTAACCTGAATAAAATTTAGCGGTTTATCAGACATGATATGCTGTTTCTTACCCTTGATTAGATAATTCTTAAATAGCGAAATCCTAATTGATATGTCGCCATTTTTTGTAGCCTTTACTATAGTTTCTTCTGTATCTGGAATCAGTAAATTATCAGAACTACTACACGAAATCTTAGCATCTTTTACGCTCTCTTGTTTTTTGCTCTTCTATATATATTTTGTAAATACTGCGATTAATCCTTTGGCGGGTTATTGTTACCATATTTGCTTCATTGTGCAACGGGTGAATAAAAGATAGAGCACTGTAACCTGCATTACCTACTGTTATATTTAGAACCTCTTATGGTATTTGCTTAACAATTTTCATTATTTGTTTGCTACCTTTGCTATACTTATTCTCATCTGATTTTACTCTATCTATAGATATTGGTACAGACCATTTAGGCTGAGCACCGATACAAACTACACTATATTCATAACCAGCAACTGGTCAATTATTAGCATTATTCCTAATATATGTACGATCAATTGCTTTCTTGGAATCTCTCTTGCTACTCACTGTAGTATCTATTTGTAGTAAGTTTTTACTCTCATTAATCAGTTTACTTATTAAGTACTTTTCTATAGCTTCTCGAGTCTTAAAACGTTGTGCATCTCTTGTATTTAATGATTCATCACGAGCACAGTAAAAATTCTCTATAGCTCTGTATACACTTGACCAACTACGCTGAAAACATTTATTAGTTGTCAACTCAACAACAGATCTTGCTTTAACGCTATCATTAGTTACTAGTGATAATATTAATTCTAAAATAACATCTTGGTTATAGGGAAAAATTTTTTACCTCTTGTAACATTTCTTGAATCATCATACACACTAAAAACCATTTTTTATTTGAGCGCATTTATATCATAAATTACAAGTTTGGTTATCTTTTTGTCAAAACTTCAGATATAACGATATTACTTTATCATCAAATCCGTCAAAACGTCTTTGCCGCTTCGGAATTAATGCTGGTTCAAATGTACTACTTCTATCCCTTGGGACCTCAATTTCCACAACTCCACTATTTGTTACTAGATTCTTTACATTGCTGCCATTACGCACATTATCACTATTAGCACGACAATATTTATCATATCCTAAATGATTATTCATCTCTGAATGCAAAGCCTTCTCTACAAGCCGTTTGGTTAATTGTTTTAATAGACCATCTTCTTTAAATAATGTTGATATATCTGTATCATTATTTATTAATAAATCTATTGCTTGATTCATCGCTTCATTTTGTTTTGGACTCATTCTATTTTCTCTTTTTGTTATATTATATTTTTTATATAACCTTTGAGAAATTTATATACTTATATATCCAGCGCCTGAATTTACCCCTCTAGTCCAGAATACGGGCCCCTTGTGGCATGAGTTGGTCATAAAATGAGTGATCCGGAATCTTTTCCGGAAGCATGCCTGGTAACAGCCATTCACAATGGCGTCCCACTTTTGTCTTGGCACTTGCGATACATCCACTCCCCAACGTGCTACCTTGGCCGATTTCAACCTCCCGTCCAAGTTGGACTCCCGACAGTAACGTAGTGCAAACACCGAGACGGCTCCCATCCTCGACGATGACTTGTCGATCCAGCCAACTTCCCATTCCTATGATACAATGTTGGGCTAGATTGCATCCGGGTCCGATGTATACATTACCCAGTAGCTGGATATTAACGTTGACGATGGCTCTAGACGAAACAATATTAAATAGTCGGTAACCGGCCAAACGAATCTTTGCAATCAACTTGTGGCGAGCATAGTTGATGGCTCGTTCGTCCAAAGCCACGAAGACCTCGTTTTCCACCAAGGTATAGTTCTCAAACAGAGGGTTCGTATCGAAGTCGTATTGATCAGAGGAGTTGAGTTCGAGCTGCAGGCAGTTTAACCCACTGTCACGAGCCGTTTCACATGCTTCCTCGAGCATTCGCCCCTTGCCGACGATTATGAATCTCTTCATTCTACCTTTCCCACTACCTGTGCTCGATACCACAGATGCTGTCGTACCAAGTGCGTCTCATAATCGCCATGGGTAAAATGCCTAGAGTGAGTACTGAGTCCCTCCTGCAATCGTTCAAGAACCACTGTGTCCTCGGCAATGACCGTACGCTCCCTCTTGATCAATATATTCAATAGAGCGGTGAAATCAGTGTGCTCGTTCTTGCGACGTGCCGTCATCATCCACAGGTGGTAGTCGGTTTCACCTGGAGAAACCGGATCATATTGCTGTAACAGGAAATGCTCACCGTTCACACTACAGAAGTTGACGTTCGGATAGATATACCAACTGTAGTAGACGTGTTCATCCCCATAGACGTGGCAGAGATTGGCAAACCAGCTCCTGTTTAGATGTTGTAAAGGCGTTTGTGCAGAATAGCTAAGTGAATTGAGGTTAGGCACTTTGCCAAGCTGTAGCAAGCTAACTAACTCGGACGGTGTTTCCGGATCATGCTTAACCATTTTGACAGGTGAAGTCATTATTGGCTGGAGAGTCTTGGGATGAATGAAGGGCACGTGGTTGGAGTCTTGCACATTCTCCATATTCAGCTTCCAGTTATAACGGACCCGATGACAGCTATAAATTAATCGGGAGTCTAAATGCGAGGAAACTTCTCTCAGGACCTCCAGATAATCATTGGTGAAATGCTCATACAGTGGAATCGGCTTTACTGCTAGGTTCACAAACAGCAATTGCCCAACTTCCGCAAGATGCAGCTTATGCAGACAGATACCACTCAGCTCCTCGTCCGTGAAACGGTAGAGGTTGGAATTGGGTATAGCTCGTAGTTCACCTTCAGGACCGAAGGACCAGGCGTGGTATGGACAAACTAGAGGGCGCTGCCCCGTATATTCCGTCTGGATCGCTGACAGTCGGTGCGGACACTGATTAACGAAGGCACGCACGCCAGTGTCAGTGTGCTGTACCAAAATTGGAATACCGGCTACCTTACGGGTGAAGAACTGGTTACGCTGGCGTACCATTGAGCTGAAACCAACAAAGATCCATAACTTGCTAAAAATCCTGTCACTTTCTAGAGAGAATGTTTGTGGACTTATGTAGTGCCCCGCATCCAGTGCATGACGTATCATATGTAAATCCTTCCTTGGCCTTACGGCACACTTAATGAATTATTGTAAATCACCATGGCAAGGCTAGCAACTATGACGTTCCCGCCGAGCACATTATCAAACATCACAATCTGCATATCAACTCTTTGCCAATTGATCTGCAACTAGACTAATCTGATTACACCACCAGAATGACGAATTTGCTATTTCTACCATGTATGGACCTACCTGATAATGCAAGAAAAAAATAATATATAACAGCAAAAAAATCGAATGCAGTCATGTATCCGGCTTATAGTTAATAAATCACTTTAAATTTACCCTATAGCCCTGATGGAATTCGCTGGCTTACAAACTTATTACTTATCATCTCATCGGCTTCTAAACGAGTCCCTGAAGAAATCAGTTTTTTTGTAAGCTAAGGTTCGTCTTATTTACCATCAATATTATCATTCTTTCGCATATTCCGGATTAGAATCTATTAAATTTCTATTTATCTATAATATTATCTCGTCAACTATTTATAGCAATTCTTTAGCTACAAACTTTACTCTCGGTATAATCATTGCCTGAACTGAGTACTGCAAACACCACCCTTGCTAGTTTATTAGCTACTGCAACAATTGTTTTATTATGCCCATTTCGTTCAGATAAATTAAACATCCACTCGGTAAACTTGCTATAATCTTTTTTAGATTTTTGCTCTTCCGTGGTAAATCTTATCTTACTATTCAGTACTGCTCTTGCTCCTTGAATTAACAAAGTACGTAAATAGATATCACCTCTTTTACTAATACCTAGTAACTTATCTTTGCCACCACTAGAATGTTGCCTTGGCACTAATCCCAGCCATGTTGATAATTGCCTGCCATTTTCAAAACAACTAGCATTACCTATTGACGCTATTAAGGCTGTGGCAGTAATTAACCCTATACCTGGTATCGTCATTAGTTGTTGGTGATTACTATACTGGCTAGCTATAATTTTTAATCTTTGTTCTAGTTCTTTTATTTTTTTATCATTCTCTAGAAATTCTTCTTGTAACTCTCTAAACGTTTGGTAGCTTAGCTGACTTAAATCACCTTCATCTAAAATTTCGGTTAATTTTGTCATAATCTTATTGATTCCTTGCGGAATAACAAAACCAAATTCATGTAATAATCCCCTGATCTCATTAGCAAGAGCAGTACGGTTTTTTACCAATCGCTGCCTTACCCTATGAATAAATAAAATATCTTGTTGCTCTACAGTTTTGATAGGCACAAATCTCATATTAGGTCTTGCCACTGCCTCGCATATTGCTTCGCTATCTGCTTGATCATTTTTATTAGTTTTAACATAAGGCTTAACAAATTGTGGAGCCATTAGTTTTACATTATGACCTAATTTTGTTAATTCTCTTGCCCAATAGCTAGCTCCACCGCAAGCTTCCATGCCTACTAGACAGGTTGGTAAATTAGCCATAAAAGTTAGAACCTGCTCTCTCATTAATTTTTCTTTAATATTGTCTTACCATTTTTATCTATACCGTGAATTTGAAAAATTCTTTTGCAATATCTATACCAATTGTGGTAACTTCCATATGGACCTCCTTATTGTTGTTTAGGATTCATTTCCTATCCTAGAAGATTAGCATTTGCTTCTCATTCTGTATATAGGGTAGGTCCATTCCATTATCTCAACTGATGGTCAGGCCGCCATCCATCACCAATGTGGTTCCGGTTATCCAACCACTAGCATCCGAGAGCATAAAGATTGCAGCATTAGCAATATCCTCTGGCTTGCCAAATCCCAACGGATAATTACTATCCTCGCACTTCCTGGAGCCAACAACCATGGAAATGCGCTCTAGCATCGATGTTTCTACTAGTGCCGGAGACAGACAATTGACCCGAACCCTTCGTTTCACAACTTCCATGGCCAGACAACGGGATATTGCGATCAGAGCAGCCTTGGTGCCTGAATAAGCACCGACCCCGCTACACCGATGTGTGCAGCAATGGAAGAGATAAACAGAATTGATCCACCAACACCAATCAGGTTTTTCTTCAGTAATGCTTGAGTCAGCATTACTGGAGCCTCTACATTGATCGCCTGAATTTCGCAAAGATGGGCAGTGCTCATCATCCGCACTGGGCACAGTCGTGAAATACCAGCACTATGCACGAGGCCATCAATCTTCGTGCCAAGCGTAGCCACCAGTTCAGCACGTTGTTCAGCCACAGTCAGATCTGCTTGAACAGAAAGATGTGGCAGCTTTGAAATCAAGCGTAGTGCGTCCAAGCTACGAGCCAGCTGCTCCTGATTACGACCAGTGACTATAATCTCTGCCCCCATTCGAGCACAATTTTGGGCTATTGCCTCACCTAATCCTGAAGTGGCACCGGTGACCAATATACGCTTTCCGGACAGATTGAATGGGTTGAAACAGGTCTCGTCTTTCATTTGGGATCACTCCATGTTTGTTACTTTCAGGATTCAATCAGGTTAGGGAACTTTGCCCCTTCGATATCCACTAAGCAGGTTCCCCACGACAAACCAATACCGAAGCCAGAGAGCAGTACACGTTTACGGCTAACCTCAAGCTCCTTGTTGATGCGGACGGTCATAGTCAATGGCAACGAAGCGCCACTAGTATTGCCGAATTCACGCAAAGTGGATGGCACCTTTTCTGTCGGCAGTTCAAGTTTCTTTCGGATGGTTTCGTTGATCATTCGATTGGCCTGGTGAAAGACGAAGTAATCTACATCTTTCTTAATGGCACCAGCGTAGGAGAGCAGCTTTTCTACCGCCTTAGGCACGCACTGGATCGAGAAGCTAAGCACCGCCGATCCATCCAACTGCAGGTCTATAGCATGCTGCCAGTGGGCGTTCTCATCCTTGCGGAACGGAATCAGATGCTGAAGATTAACCGGCTCACGGTGTCCACCAACCGGTAGAATGATCGTCTTGTAGCCGCTACCATCGCTGTTTAGGTCAAAGTACATCGGCGGAGCCCCCTCGCAAAACTCCAGTGCTGTCGCGGTACCAGCATCAGAGAAGATCGGATCGTTCAGTTTCGCACCACGATCACCTACTAGTAACAGCCCTTTTTTCACGCCGCCGGCGGCGATCATCGAACCCAACAGATTGATGCCGAATGGATAAGCGGAGCAACCGAGATTAACATCAAATGCTACTGTAGCTAGGGAAAGCCCCAGCCGATCCTGTAGTATAATCGCAGTAGCCGGAGCCAGGTAATCTGGGGACTGGGTCACCACGATCAGTGCATCAATCTCCTTGCGCTTCCAGGCTAGGTTCTCTAGTATGATCTCAGCAGCATCAAAGGCCAGGTCAGAAAAGCACTGCCAATCTGGTGCTATGCGGCGCATCTCGATACCGATATTACGCACTAAACGTTCACGCTCGGAGCGCAGTTGTGGCTTGCAATCCGTCAAGTTGGAAACACTGTTCTTGGGAACACAGGTTGACATTCCGGCGAAACGTACATTATTAAGAGTAGAAGTCGGCATAGTAAGTGTCTCTGAGCATCTGATAAAGATCGCCTACGGATTTGGCCTTCCATAGATCATCATGTACAGATTCTAATCTGTGAGCTAAAAAAAATTTTTTCATTTTTGTTATCCATAAATTACTTCGTACTTTAATTAGATTAAACAAACTTTTTTATATTATGACATTCCTTTATTATATAAAAAATGTTTTTAAGTCATAATCAATTTTATCTAATTAGTGGTTAATTTAGAACTAGATGTGATATTTTTGAAAACTCAATACGGTCAGAACTTCTACAATTAATAAATACACTTGCATTTTAGTATTAAGTTTTATAAAATTAGCTCTGTGTTCGTATTAGAACAGAATTATTAATAACTTAATAATTTCAATATAGTAAGAGAGACGATAACTTTAGTTAAGATTTTAAGATAGCAAGTGAGAATTAGTGGATTGTTTAGATATGTTTTTAAATAATCAATGCTATAAATAAATTCAATTCTCAAAAATTGCATTGTACCACCGGATCAAAATACTCAAACTCTGGACACTATGAATCGGTTCGTATTCTTGTATATCATTACTCGACACAATTTACTATAAGCCATTTTATTAGAAAAGACAAACTATTAGTAGGTATTGAATGAGGAAGGAGACCTTTCTTGAGAATTTCCTGTCTGTGACAGATTTCCAGAATCCTGTAGAAGTGACCATGGATACATTGCTTAAGGATTTGCCGGAGTGGGATTCGCTTGCTGCCCTTGGTGTTATCGTCATGTTCGACACAGAATATGGCCAAACTATTACCGGTGATGATCTCTCTAAGGCAGCATCTGTAGGCGATCTTTATCAGATGCTCAGACACTGACTATCCAAAGAATATGTTGATTTGTCGAAAGTTTTCTAGACAATTTGTTAAGCTATTAGCTTAGAGTTAGTTACGGCATCGTCAAGTTAAGAGAGATGTAAATTTAAGTATTGAGCGATTGAAAGGAATGATTTATAGAATAGTAGTAACCATTTATCAATAAATCTTAACGCTATGCATATTACTCAAACCCCGAAGAGACATCGTTTTCCAGTAAGCATCATTAGCCATACAGTATGGTTATATCATCGCTTTAATAATAGTTACCGAGATGTTCAAGAACAGATGGCGTATCGAGGTATTATTTTAAGTCATGAGACTGTAAGATTTTGGTGCAATAAATTTGCGATTTATTTTCAAGCTGTCATCAGAAAGAGAGAGAGGAAAGCAACTGACAAATGGCATTTAGATGAGATGAACATCAAGATCAAAGGCGAAGTATTCATATTATGGAGAGCTGTTGACTCCAAGGGGCATGAATTAGAAATATTATTGCAGAAGCGTCGTAACAAGAAATCAGCTATTCGCTTTTTATCAAGATTATTGGGTAATTATCCAACTCCAAGAGTAATTGTTACTGATAAGCTCAGGAGTTACATTAAACCGATTAAGCTTATGTGTCCTAACACTGAACATCGTACTAATAAGAGACTAAATAACTGTGTTGAAAATGCTCATCAGCCAACTCGACGAAAGGAAAAAATATTGATTAAATTTAAGCATCCTAATTCAGCACAATGTATATTATCACTGATGGGCAAAGTCGGCACCGTCAAGTTAAGTAAATTGGTTTCAAAAAGTACTATGTTTTTATATTTCAGGCAGCAAGAAGTCTTTGAGTAGCTTCGTCCCAAATAGATTTAGCGGATGCAAATGCAATTCTTTGCTCTGGTGCGGTTTTAGTATATCGTCCAACATTGACGGCAAATATATTTCTGACTTTGCCCATCAGTGATAATATACATTGTGCTGAATTAGGATGCTTAAATTTAATCAATATTTTTTCCTTTCGTCGAGTTGGCTGATGAGCATTTTCAACACAGTTATTTAGTCTCTTACTAGTACGATGTTCAGTGTTAGGACACATAAGCTTAATCGGTTTAATGTAACTCCTGAGCTTATCAGTAACAATTACTCTTGGAGTTGGATAATTACCCAATAATCTTGATAAAAAGCGAATAGCTGATTTCTTGTTACGACGCTTCTGCAATAATATTTCTAATTCATGCCCCTTGGAGTCAACAGCTCTCCATAATATGAATACTTCGCCTTTGAATCTTGATGTTCATCTCATCTAAATGCCATTTGTCAGTTGCTTTCCTCTCTCTCTTTCTGATGACAGCTTGAAAATAAATCGCAAATTTATTGCACCAAAATCTTACAGTCTCATGACTTAAAATAATACCTCGATACGCCATCTGTTCTTGAACATCTCGGTAACTATTATTAAAGCGATGATATAACCATACTGTATGGCTAATGATGCTTGCTGGAAAACGATGTCTCTTCGGGGTTTGAGTAATATGCATAGCGTTAAGATTTATTGATAAATGGTTACTACTATTCTATAAATCATTCCTTTCAATCGCTCAATACTTAAATTTACATCTCTCTTAACTTGACGATGCCAACCAGCCTTCTACTTTTTTCTCTATAATTTCTCCATTACGATTTAACAATGATAAAGTCTCCAACCGACATTTAGCCCGTTCTGAGGAAATATCCCCGTTGCAAGAACCAATTAAAATTGCTTCTTTGATTTGCTCCGTTTTATATCCTTTAGAAAAAATAGCTGTATCAACAAGCCTTACCATTATAGGCTCAGGAGATGCTGAGTTATTAGTACCAGTTCCAACTACCACTCCAGTAAGCAGCACACCTCTTGCAAAGCTGCCAGTAGTAATATAATCTTTAACGTTTTTTTTGGGCTTCAAGTCAGCTCTTTTTACATAACCAAGTAATCTTTTTACTGGAGCAGTAGGAGCAGAAGCAATGCTTTGCTCGAGGTTATTATCTAATAAATCTTCTATCTTGTGATTGTTATTAAAATCATTACCATCATATAATATGGTTTCTTTAAGAGGATTCTCTAATGATTCTAATTTTTGACTAAAATCATCAATTTTAGTTTTAGTTTCTAAATATTTATTCTCTATTAGCTTTTCCAAATGATTCTGCATGTTTTTGACTTCATTTAATATTTCTGCAGTCCATTTTGCCCTTGGATCTATGGCCTTTTCTATTCCAAATATTTCCCTTGATTGTCTATCTTCTTGTAAACCTCGGGAAGTTTTGACCTCATTTTCGGCAAATCCATAAAATACCAAAACCATTATCACGCCTATGCAAGCTAAAGTTACTAAAGGTCTGTTTTTAATTATTTCTATGAGTTCTGATAATCTTTTACTAAATGTAGATGGTAATTTATGATCCTCTACTGTATTTTGTAATTCTTCCTGCTTATTGAACTCTTGATCCATTGCTTTTAATCAATATCCTAATTATCTAACTGATTTTCATCCCACTAGAGACCCACTCTAAATAAAACCCTAAAATAATACCAATGGCTACAATTGCTCCGGCAAGTCTTAAATTACCCCTGACCACTGCCCAGATTGATGATAAAATCGTTGCTCCTGATATCCCGATAGTTTTAAGTTTACCGGTAGAGAGTCCATCAATGCGATCTAACTGTCCTTCTAATGTTTCTCCTAAAGCAACTTCAGATAGTATTACATTTACACAAAAAATTAATAATACCGGCAATAAAGGATATATTATCCTTAAAGACTGTTTATTCTTTTCTTTTTCTATTACATCTTTGTTTTTTACATTCATGATGCTTCTCTTCTTTGTTATTAGTTAACTTTATTACTTCTTTTCCTAAATCAAACTTCATAAGTCTAATTGGTGTTGGTTTAGTTTTAGTAAAATTCAGCATTAAATCTTGGATCGTGCCATTTTTCCCAATTAGGGTTAGGTAAAGCTTAGATTGATCTTGCTGTGGCAAAATAAATAAACATCCTGAATTATGTACTACTATTTCTGCAGCTTCCTGCGGATGAATAAAGATATCATTGATCTTTTCTCCTTCGATATTAATCCTAGTTGGAGCATCTTTTGCTATTTGCAGCTCTAACAAAGAATCAGCATGTAACATGTAGTTTATTCCATAAGCATTACTACTAAAGCTTGCAAGCATTATGCCAACAAAAACTACTAAGATCTGCAACTCTGACTTTAAACTTTTCATTGCTTATTTGCCTCTTCTTCCTTAATACCTGTAAGTAATAATAAATGATTTGCTCCTCGCTTGTAGGTTAACAAATAAGTTTTATCAGCTGCGACATGCTTATTCTCGGAAAACCAATAACGCAATGTTCCGTTAATTAATACTCCATCCCCAATGACTTTTACTTTTTTAGGAAAAAATACCGATGAAATATTAGAGCCTTTAACAAAATCTAAATGTTCCTTAAAAAATTTATCCAATTGCTCTGTATTACTAGATACCACCTTCATATCTGCTATTTGCCTCTCTACTTCTTCTGCTGAAGTAGTAAATAATTCTTTCATTACAAAAACTGCCCATTCTTTAAGATATGTCTCATGATAGCTCTTGGATGATACTATCATCCGACGATCTGGCTCTATTGCCGGAATTAATAACCATTTTTCTTCCGTGCTAACTGTTTTCATCATTCCAAGTAGACTTGTAACTGCAAGCAGCAATGTGATCAGCAATAATCTCTTATTATATTTAACAAGTTCTTGTATGGAGCTTTGCTTAAATAAATGATCCATTACTTACCTACCTTTTTACCAAGTAGATTAGGATAAGAAGTAGGAGCATATAGCCATTTCTTAGCTACTAAATAACTCTTAAGTATAAAATATTCTGATATTTTCTTAAACTTTTTAAATGTATAGCAAAGTACAATACCAGCTATAATGCATATCATCCCAAGCTTAGCATGTCCGCTATTTAGTAACACTATCCCAGGTACTATACCAAGTAATATAACAAACCACTCATCTAAGCTTAAGGCCATATATTTTAGGGGAGTAGATAGTGACCAATATAATCTTTGATTAGCACAATTATTATTCATATTAATTAAGTGATATTTCCATTAATAGATCAGTTCTCTAGTGTGATGACATTAACATCCTAATTTTTACATTGCCAGTGGAGTTTTAAACCATAATAAAAAAAACTGTAATTCATCTAAAACTGTGGATATCTGGAGATAGAATCTATAGCTCTATCCATGAATTTGTTGATAACTGGCAGTAATTTTGCTAATATTAACGAAATAAATTATTGGTGAGTTGTGTATGTTTAGAAATGATGTAGAGTTAAAACTAGAATGTTTAAAACTTGCTATCCAGTCTTGCTGTAGTTATGATGCTGTGGATCTTGCAAAACAATATTATCATTTCCTTATAGAAAATAATGAAAATGTACCAATTCAATTTTCTATCAATAAAGTAAGTTTAAATTAGGTCTATTATTAATTTTACTTAAAAGATTCTGATCCTAACAAATCTATAATTTCCTGTACACCATCAATTTCTTGATGACTTTGATAATAAGCAATTATTTCTTCTTTTTTATTCGGTTCAAGCTGTTCATTATATAAAGGCATACTATATTTATCTAACATCTTGTAAATATATGGATGTAAAATTTCCTGGTTTTCATCTACATAATATAATACCCTATGTAATAATAGATTTTGAACAATATCATACAGTTTCATATCTTCAAATTGCTTTACAAGATTTACGTAGTTATAACTGCCAAATGATTCTACTAAGTCCGGTAATTTACTATCAATAAATGTATTAAATTTGTTCGGCATTATTGCTATTAATTCATTAATATTGTTCATTATATTAAAGTCATAACCATTACCATGATCCTTTTTACACATCATATCGAAAATATGTACCTTAGAATTTGGATTATCATTTAAAGTCCTGACCAAAAAGCATATTGATCAATATCAACAGGAGGGTATGTATTTTTGCTAGGTACAATAAATTCAAACTCATTACTCATAGGATTTAGTGATACTAATTCTTTAAATACATGACGTATTTTACATTTAACAGGAGTAGTATTTCTTGGTATGCTATAAGGCCATAGTTTGGTTCCTTCTTCTAATCCTGCTTCTATATTATTGCCATGTAAATTAACCCAAGATATATTAGTATTATCAACAACATCAATAAGATATTGATATCCTGCATATTCAATCATATTTCCGTGAAGATGAATACCAGTGACTTGACTATATGGCAAGCCATCTGCTAGATATCTAGCACCATCAGTTCCTATACCATTATTGCACAAATCGATAAAAAGAATCTTAGAATTTTGTAAGATTTTAGATAAATATCTAGCTCCTTCAGCTTCTATATCATTCCATGCAAGATCAATATACATAATATCACTATTTTTAAGTACTGGTACTAAATATTTCATACCTTCATCTCCTATGTAATTTAGACGAAGATCCAGATCTAAAACTTTAACCTCTCTTAAAAATTCAGCTAAATACTTAACACCTGTAGTTCTTATTTTTTCTGCATGTACATTTAATTTGGCAATTTGACTATTTTTAAATGCTTGAACTAAATGTTGAATACCATTAAGTTGCATAATATGATTGTAAGACATTTTAAGCTCACTAATTTTAGTATTTTTGAAAGCTTGGGCCAGATATTGAGCATCATCGGCTTCTAAGTTTTGACTATCAAGTGTAAGCTCAGCAATTGCAATATTTTGAAAGGTTTTATTTAGATATTGAGCACCCTTAATGCCTATTTTATTATTATGGATAGTAATATGAATATTCTTAATATCACAATATGATCTTTGAGATATATACTTATTAACATCACCATCTTCTGTGTAATGGATATCAAGATAAAGAGATCTCATTTTAGTATTACTCAGCATCTCATTTAAGTATTGTGCTGCATCGCTTCCAATTTTATTTTCACTCAAATCAAGTTCAGTAATTTGCGTATCTTTTAGAGATTCAGTAAGATACTTTACACCTTCATCCATTATATTGTTATTTTTAAGATTAAGTGTGGTAATTTGGGTGTCTCTCAAAACTTGAGTTAAATACTTAAGACCATTACATCCTATGTTATTATTACTAAGATCAAGTCTAGCAATTTGAGTCCCTTTTAGAGCTTGAGCTAGAGATTTAACATCGCCTTCTCCTATATTACTAAGAGATAAACTTTGATTATCTTTTAAGTTATCAATCATTGTTTTATATGGCATATATATATCCTCCTAGCTATATAAGTTTACTATGTTTATTATTGTTGAACTGTAGAGATCATTTCATTAATGGCTTTTTGCATATATTCTCGAGCAGTATCAGTGGCAAGTCTAGTATAAATTGCCGTTGATCTTGGATCTCTATGATTTAGGAGTTGGCCTATTACATATTGATTTGCTCCAGTCATTGCCATCCAACTTGGTATTGTTCTCCTTAAATCATGTATCCTTAAATTTTCTATTCCTGCTTTTTTACAAATCCTCTTCCATGCTTTCTTTGGTTCTTGCAGGTGACCACTACTGCTACTCTCACTTGGAAATACCCAAATGCTATTAGATTGCTCTTTCCTAGCTTTTAATATTTCTATTGCCTGATCTAATAAAGGTAAACGGTGGGGATCACCATTCTTAGTTTCTGGAAGATACAATTGTTTGTCAGTAAAACTTACTTGCTCCCATTTCATAGTAAGTAAATTATCCTTACGAACTGATGTATACAAAGCTATTAAGAAAAAATCCTTCATTACTTGGTTTCCCTCACCTGCTATTGCCATAAAAAACTGTGGTATTTCTTCCCTAGTTAAATACCTATCTCTAGATTGTTCCTTATGCTTCTTTATGCCAATAACTGGATTTACTGTTAATAATTCCCATTCGATTGCTTTACTAAATACAGGACTTAAAACTTCAAGAAATCTATTAGCTCCATATTTACCAGTTTTAGTTAAATTATTAAATAATTCTTGAATATCTGTTTTGTGAATAGTAGATATTTTTCTAGAATATAAATGCTTTGCATATCTATCTACAGAAGCAGCATAATCTTTCCATCTTTTATTATTAATTTTACTATATTCATTAATATATTTGTCATAAAACTCCTTAAAGGTAGGCTCCTTAGCTAATCTAGCTCTTTCTTCTACAGGATTATAGCCTTTGGCGATCTCACCCTTTAATTCAGATGCTCTTGTTCTTGCTTCAGTAATAGATAGTTCTGGAAAACGCCCTATCTTGATTTTTTGGTATAATTGTTGAATTTTTTTACCAAGATAAAATGTCTTACTGCCACCGTATGATACTATTAAAAATAATCCTTTTTCTTTAGTATCTCTATATATATTTTGTTTTTCTGTTGGGATTTTAATGTTATTTAATGCTTCTCTAGTAAAGAATAAAGATTTTACTGACATAAATACCTCATAAGAGCATTGATAACTAAAGTTATAATATGCTTTGGCTATGATAGCAAATCATATAAGAATAATCACCGGAATTAGATAATGGTTGATAATATTAATGCTCCATATGTTCTCCTGTCAGCGTAAGTTGTTAGTATATGTTAATAAGTATTTGACAGGTCATTCAAAGTTAACTACAGTAAAATTATTTCTTTACACATCGAAGAGGTAGCTATGAATATAAGGCTTTCACTAGGCGTGATGCAGCACTATAGTGTTGTATTTTATTTTTATAAAATTGCTCAGATAATATCTAAAAAAACGAACTGTTACGTTGACATCGTAAAGGTCAGAGGTTCGAGCCCTCTATCGCCCACCACCTTATCTCCTAGCTTTTCTTAATCTGCTAATTTTATCTCCATACTCCGTATGCTCACTATATGCTCCTTGCATTTTGAAAAATAGTACTATAATTGCCTTGTGTGCCTCTTATAAACTGATGTTTAAGTTGAGGTCTTATGCACACTATATGCTGCTCACATTTCACTCATGATTGTGTAATCCATAATGAAGGTGATAAAAATCCCACTATCTTCTACAATTTTGTCGGTAATTTTATCCCCCCTGAATGGAGTAATCTCTCATCTCATAATGGTAAAACATTAAGTAAAACTGCAAGGCAACTACTATCTCTAATAGTCTTCCGCTTGCAAATCTACTATAACGATAGTATCGACGAACTTCAGGAAACCTATCATTTCTTTGAACAACACTTAAGGGTTTGTCAACGAAGAGTAAGACAATGTCTACTCGAACTAGAACAATCTGGGTTCATCAATCTTTCTACCTCAACCATTATTAAATATGGTATCAAATGTCGTAATACTCCCTGTGTGAAATTAGCAAAAGATTTCCAGCCTTATAATCATAAATCTTTAGGTAAAAACGAAAAAAATTTTAGCACTACACGAAAAAGTTTTCGTCCCAACCCGAAAGAAATTTCAGGTCAACCCGAAAAAAGTTTGGATGAGACAATATATATAGATAATAATAAAAATATATCTAATAAATCTAGATCTAGCAAATCTACATTTTTTCAAAATGAAAAAAATATATTTAATCATAATAACCAAACTCAGTTACAAGAACAACAACTTGAAACAAATTTACAATTCAAAATAACAAGCTCAACCAATGATCAACAACAAGCTGATAATACTAATTTCTCTAGTGCTAATATCACAACAGGTGCTACACGGATTAATACTACACTACAAGCAGTTATTAATAAAATCTCTAAAAAATATGACTCTACACCATCAAATAGCAATAATGCAGCAATTAATGCTGTTAATCATAAAAGCTGGTTCAAAAGAAAGAAATTAACAGATTTCCATCCATTAACCCAAGAAGAGGCTGATTTATTACAGATAAAATCAAATCGAGAATTTAATCTTACTTTTATTAACAAGCTCTTATTGAAATTAGCCGAACAATACCCAGAACACCATTTTGGTCATAAAAAGTGTTTTTAAATTACATGGCTAAAGCTTTAGCTCATGAACTGAGAGAAACTACTCAAGCTAATTGTGAGAAGTTTCAGTTTAAATCTAGCGATGTAAACAAAGCTAAAGACCGATATCTAGATAAGATAGAAAGCAGCCTTGACACTAGCAAACAATCTCAGTTAAAACGTAAAATCATTGGTAGTTTTGATCCTGATTCAGCTTATGAATTACTAAGCTCCTGCTTATTTATTGGGGTAGTAAATAATCAGTATCAAATAAAACTGCTTAAAAATATTATGCTTTCAGAAAATGCACAAGATAAAATACTACAGCAAGTACAAATGATCTATGGCAGTAGTATTGAGAAGTTGAAAATCATACAATTTGCTGAGCTTGAAGCGAAGCAGAATAATACTGAAGATGAAAAACAAAATTATCTATTGCAGCTAAGCAAACAATTAAATCCTGATTCAGTATGGTACAGGGCACGGAAATTTCTTATTGAACGTTATAACCAATATATTGATTTTGGTGTATTAACTAAATTAGTAGTGGTAGAGGAAGATATAGTCAATAAAAGGTAATCCTCAAATCAATATCAGCTTTTAATGATTATTATGTTAGGAATCGTCATATGCAAGATCTAGAAGAAGCTTTTAAGACTCAAGATTATTGCTTTGACTTAATCAAGTTTGAATATAACTAAGCTATTGTGGTAATTGATAATTTGTAATAACTACTTCATCAGATATTTTATTGTGCTCAGGCATAGAATATTTAACCTTAATAGTACTAATATTAAAATTTTTGTATAAGTTTCTAATAAAGGGAGTATTACTATTAGAAATCATTATTTTTATACCTTGATTATTGAGTTCTGTAGCAAAATCTTTAAGTCTCGTTTGCTCATTTTCATCAAAGGGTAATCTGGTATAAAACTTCTCACCTGATTTATGATAAGGAGGATCAAAATAAACAAAATCATTTTGTTGTGGTTCAATGAAAGAGAAATCTATAGCACAAATATATGTACCAGTAAGTAAGCTGCTACATTGCTTTAGTCTAGATGCAATATCAGATTTACTATAATTTCTACCAGAGAAAGTTTGAGCTGGTTTGCCATCAATATTAATCCGGTAAATATCTTTAAATGAATATCTATTAAGATAAATAAATCTTGCAGTAATTTTTATTGGATCACTACTATCATTATTGGCTCTCACTTGATAATAATGCTCTTTAGAGTGTTTTGCTTTATGTGAGTCTAGTAATTTACTAACTGCATCAGGATTTGTCTTAACTGCGTTATAAGACGTGACTAGCTCAAGGTTAATATCAGATAAATAGCATTGTTTAAATTTATCTCGTACATGAAAGAATAAAGCACCACCACCAAGAAATGGTTCATAGTAGTTGTTTAGTTTTTTAGGAATAAATTTAACTAATTGATCAACGATTTTTCTTTTACCACCCACCCATTGCAAGAATGGTTGTGGTTTATCTAAGTTCTTTACTGACATGAAATTATTATTAAAATATTTATACTGTAATTATAGTATAAAGTAGGCTTAAATGCCAGCAAAATACCATATTCAAAGGAATTTTTGATAGTTTTTGTAGCATAATTAATGCTACTTTGGATTTATATGTAATGGATAAAGAGTTGAGATAATAAACAATATTAATTTAGCACTGTCTCATTTGTGCAGCTGTTTGCCCAATTGTATAAAAATCTGTCACAAAAGCTCTTAAATCCTCTGTACTTCGTAAAATTGTGGTGATATCTATTTACGTACTTTGTTAATTCAAGGAGCAAGAGCAGTACTGAATAGTAAGATAAGATTTACCACGGAAGAGCAAAAATCTAAAAAAGATTATAGCAAGTTTACCGAGTGGATGTTTAATTTATCTGAACGAAATGGGCATAATAAAACAATTGTTGCAGTAGCTAATAAACTAGCAAGGGTGGTGTTTGCAGTACTCAGTTCAGGCAATGATTATACCGAGAGTAAAGTTTGTAGCTAAAGAATTGCTATAAATAGTTGACGAGATAATATTATAGATAAATAGAAATTTAATAGATTCTAATCCGGAATATGCGAAAGAATGATAATATTGATGGTAAATAAGACGAACCTTAGCTTACAAAAAAACTGATTTCTTCAGGGACTCGTTTAGAAGCCGATGAGATGATAAGTAATAAGTTTGTAAGCCAGCGAATTCCATCAGGGCTATAGGGTAAATTTAAAGTGATTTATTAACTATAAGCCGGATACATGACTGCATTCGATTTTTTTGCTGTTATATATTATTTTTTTCTTGCATTATCGGGTAGGTCCATACATGAAAGAAACTTCAAAAAGTGCTTAAATGAGCATCTTGAGCGTCATTTTTTAGGAGCAGTACCGCTGCGGGATTATCTGCACTATAAAAGTTATGTCGAAGGTATTGGTATATTTTTTAACGATGATGGTATTGCTGGTTTTCTAACAGAAATCTCAATGAGAGTGGGTAGTAGTGAGGCACTTGAGAAGAACTTAAATCTCTTTTTTAATAATGAGATACCAGAAGGTATATACATGCAGTTTTTAGTAGTAGGCAGCAATAATATTGAAGACAAAATAAGTTTATGGCGGGAAGGCAGAAAGTCACATAATGATAGAATGTTAGAGCGGATCACAAAATATCGGGAGGCTTTTTTAAGAGAGAGAGCAAGGGATATAGGTAATAGTGATGGTCGTACTTGTAGGGACTGGAGGACTTTTGTCAGTTGCAGTATGAAAGGTGTTGACGGTAATGATAGTAAGCTTGAACTGTTAGTTAAGTTTAAAGCAAAGCTACTTAAGAAATTTGCATCAATTAAGCTTAATGCTCGTAGCTGTGATTTTAATGACTTAAAGTATCTTACAAATGATTTGGTTAATATGCAGCTCACGCCTTTATCTTCGGAAGATAGTATTATTACAAAAAACTTTGATAGTAACAGTCATACCCAAAGTAATTCTAATAAGCATAATTTACTTGAGCGTATATCGGATCAGATATTTGAAGGTATTAACCAGGCAAGTATTACTGAAGACGGGATTAAGCATCTAAAAACCGATTTAGTAACTAGAGGATATACACTCAAGAAATTACCTGAGAGCTTTGCAATTAACGACATGGTATCGCTTCTTGGACCTGATCTTGAAGGTGGTTTTCCTGCAAGATTAGTTATTAGCTACGCTGTAGCTAATAACATCAACAAGGCAGATGAGGGAAAAATAATTGCTGAAGGTATGCGTAGCATTCATGCATCTGAGAAATGGTACACAAGGCATGATTTAAGCCTGCAGAATGAAGCGAAGTGGTGGAGGGTATTAATTGATCGCAATAAGAATGGTGAGAGATTTTTAACTGAGAATTTTCAAGTATTTATCACAACTACGAAAAATGCTATGGAGATAGCAGAAGAGAAACTACTTAGTCATTATAACAGTTTAGATTTTCAGTTAGCTCGGAATGATAAATTACATCTTGTTGATCTTTTATCAATACTGCCAATGCAGCAAGCGGCATTTTGGAAATCTTTAAAATTCTTTCAATTAGTAAAAAACGTTCCTGCAAGTGAGGTAGTGGCGAAATTACCGATTCATGGAGAATGGAAAGGTATTAATAGAAGCGGCGTATTACTACTTGGTCGAAAAGGCGAGATGTTTAACTGGAATCCATTTTATAGGGTAGGAGGAGCGGGCAATTATAATGTATGTGTGATGGCACCATCAGGTAGCGGTAAATCATTTTTCTTACAGGAGCTAGCGACGAGTTTAGTGTCCCAAAATGTACAAGTATTTGTACTTGATATTGGTGCGTCTTATCAGAATATTGCAGAAGCTATGGATAATAGTGAGTTCTTAAGATTTAATGCATTAAATGATCTATCACTTAATCCGTTTCATGGGATTATAGGTAGTGGTGCGGTATATTTAGAGGCGCAGAAGCTTAAACGAGAAGGGTAGAAGCAGAGAAGAAATAATGCAGCGTACCGGTCTTACTTCTGAAGGATTAGAAATATTATTTTCCGGGAACCACGAGACAAGAGAAGTAGCAGAAAATGAGACTATTGAGGTTTTAAAGATTGGAGAGCATTTTGTAACGAAAGATGCGATCATTTATGCAAAGACTACAATTAGTACGATGTGCGGTGTTAGCGGTGATAATACCAAAGAAGCTATCATTGAAAAGGGATTAAATGAAGGGATCAGGCAGTACGGGGAAACTCTCAATTTAGATAGATACGCCAAGGTTTTAGAAGAGATGGAAAATGGTATAGGAAGAGATCTTGCAATATCATTATATCCATATACGTCCAACGGGGTACATGGCAGGTATTTTAGGCAAGGAAAGAATGCTAAATTCAATTCACCCTTGACTGTATTTGAATTTGAAGAAGTTAAAGGTGATGATGTATTTTTATCAGTCATTTTGGGCATTATATTAATGCAAATTACAATGCAGTTTTTATGTGGAGATCGTAGCAAAAGATTTGTGTTAATTGTTGATGAGGCATGGAGAATTATTGACCATAGTGTAGGTTTTTAGAAGCATTTGCGCGAACTGTCAGAAAGTACGGTGGTAGTTTAATCACATGCGTACAGGAGTTCAAAGATTTAGATAACGGTCCGAAGCATCAGGCAATTTTAAATAACAGTAGTTGGACTGCTGTGTTAAGACAAGAGCCAGCTGGAATTGGTCAGATGCGGCACTCTGAGAAATTTAAGAACTGCGTGTCATTAATAGAGACTCTTACCAAAGACGCGGATAATAAATATTCTGAAATTATGATCATGGGAAGTAATTTACGAGTAGTTGGGAGGTTAGTGGTAGATCCGTATAGTGAGTGCTTATACTCGACTGAGAGTGAGGATTATGGCTTTTTGCATCAATGTAGAAGTAATGGATTAGATAAGGATACGGCAATTAGGGAGCTTATCAAAAAGAAAGGTAAGAAACTACCAGCATTTAAGATAGAACATGAGAAAGTGGTGCAAAAAAACATAAAAGAGGAGATAATTTTAACATGAGTCAGAATCAGATATCAAATAATGAGTCTAAGGCATCACTGTGGGTGGAGGCGTTAAATAATATTGCAGTAAGTAAGCATAAAATGAATGTGACAATGATTGCAATAGTATTGTTGATATTTCTAATAGGGTGTTGTTGTGGACATCTTGGTTCTCGAATGTTTGTTCATTATCAAGATAAAATGCAAATATTATATGTATCACGCAGTGAGATAATGGATTTAGAGAAAGCAAGAATTGAGCAGGAACAAGATCCAGAAGGCAGAATGTTTTTTGGAGAGATTAATAAGGCAATTGATTTAATTCGCAAGGAAGCTTTAAATTATGAAGATGATTATCATCATTTAATATGTAGAAGTCAAGATTTAATCTTACAGACACTATAAATTTTGTACCTGATTGTCAGTTAAATTTTGACTGTCAGATATATAATCAAGATACAAAATTTCATTATTCTTTTCAACAGCTAATTTCTTACTATCCTGAAAAGTTTGCATAGGAGTTTTCCCATAACAATATTTACCAGAATGAGGTCTTTCATTATTGAAATGCTCTAACCAAATATCAAGATCTAATTGTAAATCATCAAGATCTGTATAAATCTTTTTTCGCATAGCCGTATCAAAGAATTCTTGTTTCATGGTTTTATTAAAACGCTCACACATACCATTTGTTTGGGGAGAATATGCCTTAGTTGTAGTATGTTCTATACCTTCTATGCTAAGAAATAACTCAAAAGCATGATGCTCTATATTGCCCTTATATTCTGACCCACGATCTGTAAGAATACGCAGTATTGGTATCCCTTGGCTCTCATACCATGGTAACACCCGGTCATTAAGCATATCAGCAGCAGTAATTGCTGTTTTATCAGTATATAGTTTAGCATCCGCTACCCTAGTATAGCTATCAATAAATACCTGAGAATAAACCTTACCTATACCTTTAAAATTACCTACATAATACGTATCCTGACATCCTAGATAACCTGGATGCTGCGTCTCAATTTCTCCATGTGCTTCTTTTTCATTACGACGCTTCTCTAGTACTTGTAACTGAGCTTCAGTAAGAACAATCCCATCTTGAGCCATCTTTGCTTCTAATGCTTTAAGCCTTTTACTGATATTGTTTAAATCATTACGTAGCCAAATTGATCTCACTCCTCCAGGTGATACAAGTATACCACTCTTCTTAAGCTCATTTGATACTCTTAGCTGACCATATGCTGGATATTCTATTGCCATATCCATTACTGCCTTCTCTATCGCTGGATCAACTCTATTCGCTATTATTGGCTTTCTTCGACTAATTTCATACAACGCTTCTTCGCCACCAGTTTCATACAGTTCTTTAAATCTGTAATAACTATCTCTACTATATCCCATCGCTTTACATGCTGATGATATACTACCAAGACTCTTAGCTAATTCAAGTAAACCTAATTTTGGCTTTATTATTTTTTGATTTAAGTGCATTGTGACCTTCCATTTTTTTATCTGTATTTTTAATACGTAATTTTTATTAAATGTAAGATCAAATCTCAACTAATACAATTAAATACTCCATATAACTTCAGTCTAATACTACTGACTGTCATCATATGGTACATATTTTGTTATGTGCCGTTTGCAAATACAGGATATGACCAAGCAAGTAATATGTTTTCTTATATTATGTTTTTTAGTGGTGGTAGTGTGATTGCAAGTTATGTTAAGCAAAAGCAGGAAGGATTAGATCAGGTAGGAATATGTGGTACTGCAAGCATGTTATTGTCAATGATGAGTTTATTATTATGTAAATCTATAGGTTTATGGGAGGTAATTCACTACGGTGTAATGTGGTTATTAGTACCTGGCAGTATCTTTGTATTCTTACTATTACTAAAAACAATAGTTATCGGTAGTAAGTGGTAATAATCCATTTAAAGAAGGCAGAAGTGAAATTAATATTTGGATTCATAATATTAGTAATAAGTAGCTCGGTGCTAGGGATATCTTTTGGAAAGCTAGGAGCAACATACGAGGTAGTAGAGGAAGGGTTTGTCAGTATGATTAAGGGACGTTTATCGGCACTTGATTTGCAGCAACATCAAGAAGAGATGCTACGAACAGCGAAACGTCAAGTATTAGAGCCAGCACCTGTTGTGGGTATCAGAGCTACAAGTGAGCCAAGAGAGTTTTGGTATGATCCGAGTTTTACATTAACGGAGGATGTTAAATTACCGGGCGGCAAGATATTACATAAGGCAGGCACAAAAGTGAACCCACTGGATCATATGGTATTTGATCGTGAGCTAATATTTGTGGATGGAAGAAGTAATGCACAAATAACATGGTTAAAGCAGAGACTAGCGCAGCAAAAGACAAGCAGGAAGCATATCAAAATATGCATCACAAAAAGGAAGTTAGTAGAAAATTAGAAACTCGAATAATACTTGTAGGAGGAAAAATATTAGAATTACAAGAGAACATAGGAAGAACTTTATATTTTGATCAAGCGGGGAGCTAACAAGCAAGTTTGGTATCAACCAAGTACCAGCGTTAGTGGTGCAAGATGGTAAGAAACTTAAGATATCTGAAATAAGAATCTAAAAATATATAATAGTTTAAAATATGAATAAGGTTGGATAGTTATGGTAATAAAAGATAAAGAAATATTACAGGCTAAAGATGAATTAAGTTTTAAAGCACAAGAAATAGAAAAGTTATTTAAAAAAGCTGTTAGTCATATTGACTACGCACGTGAATCTGTACGTAGGGTAGTGGATTCAGAAATGGTTAAAGCTTATTTTAATATGGGTAAAGATATTGTAGAAGAAGAACAGCAAGGTCAAAAACGTTCAGAGTATGGTAGTCTTTTATTAACAGAGCTTTCGCAACGACTTACAGGGAAATATGGACGTGGTTTTAGTATTAGCACGTTAAAAGATATTAGACAATTTTATTTAGTCTATTCATATATAGAGCCAGAACAAAATATTACTAGTGTGATTAAATTTGAAGAGCAAAATAAAACAGGGCCAAAAAGCCACGCAATGCGTGGCGGATTGAGTTTTAAGCTCGGTTGGACTCACTATAGAGTATTAATGAGGGTAAAAAGACAAGAAGCACGTCAATTTTATGAGATAGAAGCAATAAAAAATAATTGGTCAGGTCGTGAACTTGAAAGACAAGTGAATAGTTTATTATTTGATAGGCTTTTAAAAAGTAAGGATAAGCAAGGGTTATTAGAGTTAAGCTGTAAAGGTCAAGAAATCCAAAAATTTGAGGATACTATAAAGGAACCTTTAGTACTAGAATTTTTAGGTTTACCGGAAGCTCATCAATTAGTGGAATCAAAGTTAGAAGAAGCATTAATTAATAATTTACAGAAATTTTTACTTGAGCTTGGTAAAGGTTTTGCATTTATTGGACGACAAAAGCGATTAACATTAGATGGCAACCATTTTTATGCAGACTTAGTCTTTTATCATGTAATACTCAAATGTTATGTAATTATAGATATTAAAACACAAAAATTAACTCATGGCGATTTAGGACAAATGTTATTATACGTGAATTATTTTGATCAAGAGATAGCAAATGAAGGAGATAATCCGACCATCGGATTAGTACTTTGTACTGAAAAGAGTGATGCAATGGTAAAATATACTTTGGGTGATAAGGCTAAACAGATTTTTGCAAGTAAGTATCAATTTCATTTGCCAAGTGAAGAGGAGCTAGAAATAGAACTGATACGTGAAATTAAGGAGATTAAGAGGCGCTCCAAAACTGAATAGTAAATAGTAACAAAAGATATCTGAAAATGAAGAGTTTAAAATTAGTCATGCATTGCCTGGCTAATTAACCACTTGTGTCTGTAGTTGAGATTCGTCAACAGGTCGTTGACCCATCTCCTTTCGTGCTATTATAAAGTAAAATACGGAAGTACAAAATCCAAGAGTGCATAATGATTAACCGACAAATACAACTGAAGGAGCAATAGTATAAATAGCCATGAAGTATAATACGAGAAGTTCGATTCTCTGCAGAATGCTTGCCGGCTACGCAGAGAATCGGATGATAACACAAAAGATCATCATACTGATCATGGCAATTTTCATGCCTTTTTCAGTATCTGCAAATATTACATGTCAGGGGAGATTTGTCAATCCGATAACGGATATATGCTGGTCTTGCATATTACCTATTTCCATTGGAAGCATCAATATTGGTAAGGGGTTAGCTCCTAAAAAGAGAGATACTAAGAATCCAATTAGTCCTATTTGTATGTGCACAAAAGCAAATATTCCAACGCCAGGAATATCGATAGGGTTTTGGGAGCCTGTGCGTTTAGTGGATGTGACAAGAACGCCATATTGTATGACTAATTTAGGTGGTGTTTCGCTAGGTAGTGATAGCAAGAAAATAAGTAGTTTTAATAGGAGTTATGAAAGTAACAGCTATAGACATGATAGTTTCTATCATGTGCATTACTACGCTCATCCATTAATTTACTGGCTAGAGTTAATTACCGATTTCATGTGTTTAGAAAAAGGTAGCTTTGATGTTGCCTATATGTCGGAGTTTGATGTTACTTGGAATGACCCAAAACTACAAAGCCTGTTAAACCTGGAGGCAATTTTGTTTGGCAGGCAGGTAGCGCAAGCAGCATGTAGTATGGACTGCTCTGCTGCAAGTCTTAAATTACCGATAGATAGTATGTTTTGGTGCGGAGGTTGTCTTGGCAATATGTATCCCTTCAGCGGAGCAAATGTGGATCATGAGGGCCGGGGTGCAATCGAGTAGTTTACTAACTTTAAGAGTTCTTGCAAAGCAGCATAGACTAGGTTTTGCGGATGTAACTTCAACAAGCAGTTCTAAGGTGAACGGTCCTTTATGCCGCAAGTCTAAAAATTTAAAGATTAAAAAAAGTCAGTACAAGCTACAGATGGTAAATCCAAAGGCAACGACTGGGGGCAAGGATATTGGGTGTTGGCCAGTTGGTCTTACTGATCTTTCTTATAGTAGCTTTCGAGAATATCCGTATAAAGGGCAAGATTTTGGTTATTTAATTTGGAGGAAAAAAAACTGTTTTGTATGACATATTGATAATTTAGTTGAATCAATAAAATAAATTCCTGTTTCTTCTCCTCTAAATAGTTGCAGCATTATAGCAAACGGTAGAATTAATCTCGGCCATAATTGTATTATTCGGCTATAACTTGGTAATTTAAATATCCTCTGTATTTATATGATAGGTGATATAAATAGTAATTCTTAAAGTCTTTGCACGGTGATAAATAAAAATATAATACTATAGTTAAAAGCTCTGAAAGACTTAATTCTCCTAACCTCTGACGCTTTCTATCTGTTGGTACTAATTTGTAGTAGTTGACATTTGATCTTACATTTAATAAAAATAATGTATTAAAAAATACAGATAAAAAAATGGAAGGTCATAATGAACTTAAATCAAAAAATAATAAAGCCAAAATTGGGGTTACTTGAATTAGCTAAGAGCCTTGGTAGTATATCATCAGCATGTAAAGCGATGGGATATAGTAGAGATAGTTATTACAGATTTAAAGAACTGTATGAAACTGGTGGCGAAGAAGCATTGTATGAAATTAGTCGCAGAAAGCCAATAATAGCGAATAGAGTTGATCCAGCGATAGAGAAGGCAGTAATGGATATGGCAATAGAATATCCAGCATACGGTCAGCTTAGAGTATCAAATGAGCTTAAAAAGACTGGTGTACTTGTATCACCTGGAGGAGTGAGATCAATTTGGTTACGTAATGATTTAAACAATATCAGTAAAAGGCTTAAAGCATTAGAAGCAAAAATGGCTCAGGATGGTATTGTTCTTACTGAGGCTCAGTTACAAGTACTAGAGAAGCGTCGTAATGAAAAAGAAGCACATGGAGAAATTGAGACGCAGCATCCAGGTTATCTAGGATGTCAGGATACATACTATGTAGGTAATTTTAAAGGTATCGGTAAGGTTTATTCTCAGGTATTTATTGATAGCTATACTAGGGTAGCAGATGCTAAACTATATACTGATAAAACAGCTCTTACTGCTGCTGATATGCTGAATGACCGCGTGTTACCATGGTACGAGACCCAAGGAATACCAATACTTCGTATTCTTACAGACCGTGGGTCAGAATATAAGGGGAATATAGAGCATCATGCTTTTGAGTTATTTCTTAGCATAGAAGGTATAGAACATACTACAACTAAGGCATATTCTCCACAAACAAACGGTATGTGTGAGCGTTTTAATAAAACCATGAAACAAGAATTCTTTGATACAGCTATGCGGAAAAAGATTTATACAGATCTTGATGATCTACAATTAGATCTTGATATTTGGTTAGAGCATTTCAATAATGAAAGACCTCATTCCGGTAAATATTGTTATGGAAAAACTCCTATGCAAACTTTTAATGATAGTAAGAAATTAGCTGTTGAAAAGAATAATGAAATCTTGTATCTTGATTATATATCTGACAGTCAAAACTTAACTGACAATCAGGTACAAAATTTATAGTGTCTGTAAGATTAAATCTTGACTTCTACAACTAATTTTTGCTTCTCCCATTCTTCGTATATTTTGCAAAAATTATCTAGTATATAGAATAAACTTATGATACATCTTTTCATTGTTGGGTTCTCGTTTTTTTTATCAAAAACTTTTGTAACCCAACACTCTACTCTTGTAAATAACTTATTCTTATTTCCTTCCTTACTTATCTCTTATCCTAAACTGACGTTCTAATGCTTTTAGTCTTTTCTTTAAAGTCTCAAGATCATTGCGTAGCCAAATAGAACGTACTCCACTGGATGATACTATAATACCCTGTTTCAATAACTCTTGGCTTGCACGAAGCTGACCAAGAGCGGGATTTTCTATAGCAAGATTTATTACTGCTTGTTCTATATGTTCTGATACACGATTCTTAAGTATAGGTTTCTTACGACTTATATCTGTAAGTGCAGCTTCTCCGCCTGTCTCATACAGTTCTTTAAATCGGTAAAAGCTATTTCTTGAATACCCCATTACTTTACACGCGGTGCTAACACTGCCCAGTTGTTTTGCAAGTTCTAATAATCCTAATTTAGGCTTGATTATTTTTTGATCGTAATTTGACATATTATTCCTGTTAATTGAGTTTTATATTTAGTTCCTGGATATGATAGATAACTTCTCAATTATCTACATACACACAAACTCTTCTATTTTTAACCTTAATATGTCAGATCAAATCTGAAGGTTTACATATTAGGCTACGCTATTGTCATTAAGTAACGGTATTATTGCATAGCTTTAATGTCATCCCCGCGAAAGCGGGGATCCAGCATAAAGCGAGATAACCTACGCTTTTAGTTTTAAAAACTTGCTGTATTTATGCTTTTTATTACTGGATTCCCGCTTCCGCGGGAATGACATGTATATGTTTTTCGATCCATGCAACCACGCCTACAGTCATTCACAATGACCACAACTAAACCGCTTTACTCCACCACCACCTCGTTCTGCTCTATTGGCTCTAAACCGTATAGTGATATCATGCGTTCTAGTACTCTTCCGGCAGTAGGTGCCGCAGTCCAACCAGCTGTTGCAAAGCCAAATGTCTCTTTAGTAGGCTTTGGCTCATCGATCATGATATAAATAATATATTCCGGTTTTGAGGCCGGCAACACTCCTAAAAACGAGGTAGTGCGACTATTTTTAAGATATTTCTTTTTACCGCCGCTATTTGATAGCTTTTCAGCCGTACCGGTCTTACCGCCGATCAAATATCCTTTTACTTCTGCTCTTTTACCTGTTCCGTCTTTTACTACGGTTCTAAATAATTGCCTCATTTGTTTAGAAGTATTTTCGCTAAAGACTCTTGTCCCTTCAATTTTCTCATCTTTTCTTTTTAATAAAGTAAGATCATATAAAATACCGCCGTTTACTACCGGTAGCATTGCCCTAACGAAATGCAAGGGGCTAATCGAAATTCCGTAACCGTAAGACATCGTAGCACTGGTTAACTCACTCCATCTTTTTTCTGAAGGAAAGAGAGGTGTACCACGCTCCGGCAATTCTATTTGCACTTGATCTAGTAAACCTAACTTCTTTAAATATTTCCTGAAATTATTTTTACCGACTTCTAGCATAATTTGACTTACGCCGATATTAGACGAGTGCAGAAAAATATCAGGAACGCTATGCCACCCTTGTTTTGGCGTATAATCTTTGATTTGAAAACCCCCGACTTTCATATAGCTTATGTCGTAAGCATCATTCATATTTATTGCACCGGTATCAAAAGCGACCGCCATAGTTAGAGACTTAAATACTGAACCTATTTCATAAATTCCAAGGCTTGCCATATTAAAAAGTTGTTGGGGCTTAGCAAGGTTTGGATAATGAGGGTCAAAATCCGGTTTACTAACTAATGCTAAAATCTCACCGTTATTTGGATTAGCAATAATACCTACCGCTCCTATTGCACTAAACTGCTTTAAAGTCTTATCAATTTCTTCGCTTAAAATACTTTGAAGTCTTATATCAATTGATAATTTAAGAGGCTCTTTTTGTTTTCCCGGCTCAAAATCAGAATTAGTTAAATATTTATCATAAGCAAGTTCAAGTCCACTAAGACCGCTTAAGTCCCTACCGACATACCCGACAACATGCGATAACAAATTAGAGAATGTGTAGATACGTTTATGCTCTTCTTCAAAATCGAAACCGAGTAATCCAAGGCTTACTATTTTTTCTTGCTGACTAGGTAATAAATCTCTTTTAACCCATATGAAACTTTTATTTGATTTAAGCTCAGCAAGTAACTTACTCTTATTAATATCAGGTAAAATCTCAGCTAACTTTTTTACGGATATTTCAGGGTCAATCACAACTTGCGGATTAGCAAATAATGAGGCTGACGGCAAATTTACGGCAAGTAAATTATCGTTACGGTCAACTATCTCTTTTCTGAACTGATTATTTTTTTTAAGAGCATGTAGATTTTTATCATAAACATTCGTAGCAACTATTATTAATCGGTAAGATAAGCTGCAAAAAAGAAAAGTAAAACTGCAAATAACTATTAATAATCGGATTTTTGTATTTCTACTACAAATATTCCAAAATATTAAGCTTTTAATAGCAGGTTTCCATTTCTCTAAAATCTGTTTCATATTAATTTGTTTTGTTTCAAGCAGATGTCATCCCGCAGCTTGACCGCGGTATCTTACATCACGTACCGTGTCCTGAAATCCCGTGGTCAAGCCACGGGAGGACACTTATTTTTCCCTACTTGAAACTGTCTGTATATATTTATTATTTGTTATTTTTTTATATCTCCACTTATTACTCTTAGAAATACTAATATTGTGATCAAACTTAATATTTACATTAGTAACCGGGGCTAATGGATCCTTTACCATTTGGTATGGTTTTACTGTTTGTAATTCTAAATAAGCAGTTGTAAGATTCTTTAACCTTGCCGGAGAAAGAAGATACGCTCTTTCTGCTTTTAATATATGGATAGTTTTATTTTCACTATTTATTTGCTTTACAACACTACTTAATTGATAATCAAGAGTTGAAACACGTTCCTTAATAGTAAATAAGCTAAAAACAGCTATAACTATTACCGGTAACACTAAATAATGAAATTTTTTTATACTCATAATTTATTTTATAATTCAATAAATAAGCACCAATATACGAAGTTTAATTTGGAAAAGAGCAAGAAGCCTCAGAATTTATGATCCTTCACATATATATATGTGAGGATCATAAATGAGAAGTGACGACGTCAATTTTTCAAATTAAACGAGTAACAGCTCTTAATTTTGCTGATCTTGCTCTAACATTTGATGCTATTTCTTCATCTGAAGGCACTAAAGCTTTATTAGTAATAATTTTAAGCCATTTGCTAGGATTTACTACAATATCCTCTTTAGCATATTTCGACCTTGCAACCGGCTTTTCAGAATTTTCTTTAAAAAAATTCTTAACTATCCTATCTTCTAATGAATGAAATGATACTATGACTAAACGCCCGTCTTTTTTTAATATTTCTTGTATATTTGCCAAGAACCGCTCAAGTTCTCCTAGCTCATTATTTATATAAATCCTAATAGCTTGAAAAGTCTTGGTTGCAGAATCAATTTTACCTTTTCTAAACCCTATACAGCTGCGTACAATATCAGCTAGCTTTCTGGTACTATCAATTCTTGTTGTTTTTCTTACTTCTACAATTTTCTTTGCGATTCTTCGGGAAAAAGTTTCATCACCATATTTATAAATTATATCAGCAAGCTCTTTTTCTTCTGCCGTATTTATAAATTCTTCCGCACTAAGCCCCCGCCCGCTCATCCGCATATCTAAAGGACCGTTATATAAAAACGAAAATCCTCTTTCGGCATTATCAAGCTGCATTGAAGAAACGCCTAAATCAAGCACTATACCATCAAATTTCTTTGACTTAAGCTTTGCAAAACAATTACCAAAATTTGTTTCTATAAAATTAAATTTACCTTTATAATCATGTTTTATTTTTTCTGCTTCTTCGCTCACGTTTGGATCACGATCCAAAGCCGTTACATAACAGTCACAACTTTTTAATATTGCTTTACTATATCCCCCTGCTCCAAACGTACAATCTAGGTAAGATTTGCCTGCTTTGGGAGCTAGAACCTCTAGCATCTCGTTTAACATCACTGGTATATGGGGCTGTGTCATTAATTCGTATTTTTTAAAGTTAAACGTTTTTCATGAGCAAGCTTTTGGGCAGAAGCTAAATATTCTTTAAAATTCTGCGGTTGCCAAATCTCAAAAATTACCCCTTTACCTACAAAACATACCTGATCCTCAATACCGGCATGTTGCATTAAAGACACAGGTAGTATTACTCTTCCTTCACCGTCAAATGAAAGCTGCATGGCTTCACCTAATATTATAGTTTCAAAGGCATCTCTCTCTTCAGAATATGGATCAAGTGTTTCAATCATTTGCCTTAATTTTTCAATATGTGATATACCGCAAGCTTCAATACAATTATTCCTGATAGATGGATAAGCAATCACACCGTTAAATTCTTCTTTCCCTAATATCGTTCGGTAATTTGCTGGAACCGATACTCTGCCCTTTTTATCAATATTATTGATATATTTCGATAAAAATATATTCATTGGTATTATTTGGGTTATTTTGGGATTTAATGGTAAATTATAGGATATTATAGGAATTAAACGTAGTCAAGGAATTTTAACATATAGAATAGTTAATAAAATGATTTTAATTAATAATTTGGGAGAATTTTTAACAGAAATTAATAAATTTTTTAATAAAACATTTAGCCAAATTCTATTAATAATTTCATAAACTTAAATAGCTTTGCACAGCATATAAAAAGGACTAAGCTAAATTATTTCAAAGAATCATAGGTTTAAAATGTGAATCGTTAACATTTATAATACAAAAACTTATTTATCAGCATTAGTTAAAGCAACTAACAAATGGTAAAGAAGCAATAATATGTAAGGCTAGGAAACCTAATATCAAACTTGGACAATACCATTATACTAAACAAACTGGTAAGCTCATGTATTAGGCAGGCAAAATAATTTTAAAGGAAGATTTCAATTAATTGCATGATGATTTTATGAAATTTTTTAATTAATATGTTTAAATACTTATTATTTTCGTTTATTTTATTATAATAGTTAAATAATGATAAGATTTTACCGGATAATATAATAAGAATTATAGCTGATCCTAATAATATAATTTTTGTAAGCAGTATAAACACATTGATAATTACGATTAAAAAATTTTTAGGGTAGCTGGAAAATCCGGATAATTCGTAAGAAGATATATGAAGATAATAAATTCTAGAAATTACCTATTACTATTCAACATAATATTTATATCGCACACTTACCCTTTCATTATATAAAGATCTATTTGATAGGTTACTAATTATAAAAGCAATAACAGAAAAATTAACCTTATTAATCCCTAATATTTAAATGCTTAAATATACTGCACATAAAGTTAAAATTTAACTCTTACAACTAAAAATTAAAATTCTTGACTTATTTTAATTAATTTTATAAGTTTTTTTAAGAGCGAAATTATGAGTAACAATTAAAAAGAGTAAGATTTAATGTCGGAATATAAACTTAGTGAAGAAGAAACCAGCTTAAAGTCTAAAAATTCGCGAAAAGAACTTAAAGCAATATTAATTACTTTTATTATTATATTAACTATTTTTTTAACCTTATGTTATTTCTTTTTTAGCAATGTGAAAGAAAAAGAAGCTGAATGTACTCTACAAGAAGAAGCAGAATTCGAAAATATAGATGAGACGGAATTGTAATATATAAAACCAGTGGCGAGCACTAAGGCTTAAGGTAAGATTTCGCTAAAATCCTACCTTAATATTGTATATAATATATAAATCAAGAAGTATAAAGACTGTTAATATTTTGTTCTAATTTCTCAAAATGACGTAAGCCTAAATAGTAGAATATTGTTACAGGTACCATAATCATTAATATTCCTATATAACCAAAATATTCAGTTAGATAAGCAAGACCAAACGAGGTAATAATAAGCATTAAAGCACGCGAAATAGCAAATATAAAGCTTGTATGAGTAAAACGTTTAAATACCGGAAAATGTTTATAAAAAATTGCCGTAGCTGGAAAATAACCAGGAGCAAACATTAGAAAGTATAATTGTATTAATATTAAAGATCCAATAGTTAAATTTTGCATTATTAAAGGTGAAAGACAAAGGAATGCTACAAGAACATAAAACGTTGCTTTTAGTATCTTTAAAGGGTAAATCTTGTAACTAAGATAACTTAATAATATGCAACCCGCAATATCGCCTATAGAAATATAAAAATTATGCTTAATAATTTCTGCAGGACTATAGCCAAAATCTTCCGTTAAAATACTCCCGCAATAGAAATATCCGAAATAAGACCATACAGGCCAAGTACATTGTATTGCAAAATAAGAAAAGAAAGTTTTTAAATTTGTTTTTTGTTTTAAAATATCATTATTATCAATTTGTTTGGGATCTAAACCAATTTTCTCCATGCTTAGCTTTATTCTTCTTTTTGCATCAATAAAATCAGGAGTTTCTTTAAGTGCTGTGCGTGCTACGGTACCGGTTATAGCAACTATTGCACCGAATAAAAATGCATAACGCCAATTTAAATTTTCGATAGTTACAATTGTCGCTACTCCAAGTGCTACTAATGTTCCAAGGGTAGAAAATATTGTAATTGATGCGACAGCCGGATATTGCAGCGGAGGTTTTACCATTTCTGTAATATAAAGCTGAGCTCCGGTGGCTTCAGTAGCTGAAAAAATACCTTGTAATGCTCTAAAAAAAGTAACTAGTATTGTTGCAGCAAAGCCTATCTCATCATAAGTAGGAAGAACAGCCATACCAATACAAGTAAATGCCATCATTATAGTGATAATTATAATCGTCGTTTTACGCCCGATATTATCACCAATCCAACCAAATAATAAAGCTCTAAAAGGTCTAAACACAAATGTTGAGCAGTAAGCAAAAGCAGATAATACTTTTACCGAGTAAGGATTTTCAGGAGAGAAAAATATTTTATTAAGAAGTACAGCCATATGAACATATAGCATTAAATCAAAAGAGTCTGTCAGATTCTTTGTGTAAGTAGAATTTCTCCATTTGCCCAATTTTGTAAATTAGTATCACAAAGTATAGCAAATTGATTTAAAGCCATTGCCCAATTCTTGATTGGCATTGTCCATTTCTTAGAAGCATTTGTCAATGCTAAAAATATTATTTTTTGAATTGATTTATCATCTGGAAACACCCCTTTATTCTTGATAATTTTTCTGATTTGACGATTAATTGATTCAATAGCATTAGTCGTATAAATTGCTTTTCTGATTTCATCCGGGAAGCTAAAAAGGAGCTATACCAGGCCAATTTCGCTGCCATATATCAAAAATAACTGGATATTTATTATCCCATTTTTTGCTAAAACTCTGTAATTCTCTTAAAGCTTCTGCTTCATTTATTGCAGAATAAATTTTCTTTAAATCTGCTATAACTGATTTTAAATCTTTATACGATACGTACTTTACAGAATTCCTAATCATATGGACTATACAGAGCTGTACTATCGTTTTGGGGAACACACTGTTTATAGCTTCAGGAAAGCCTTTTAAACCATCAACACATGCAACAGCATCGTCAAGTTAAGAGAGATGTAAATTTAAGTATTGAGCGATTGAAAGGAATGATTTATAGAATAGTAGTAACCATTTATCAATAAATCTTAACGCTATGCATATTACTCAAACCCCGAAGAGACATCGTTTTCCAGCAAGCATCATTAGCCATACAGTATGGTTATATCATCGCTTTAATAATAGTTACCGAGATGTTCAAGAACAGATGGCGTATCGAGGTATTATTTTAAGTCATGAGACTGTAAGATTTTGGTGCAATAAATTTGCGATTTATTTTCAAGCTGTCATCAGAAAGAGAGAGAGGAAAGCAACTGACAAATGGCATTTAGATGAGATGAACATCAAGATCAAAGGCGAAGTATTCATATTATGGAGAGCTGTTGACTCCAAGGGGCATGAATTAGAAATATTATTGCAGAAGCGTCGTAACAAGAAATCAGCTATTCGCTTTTTATCAAGATTATTGGGTAATTATCCAACTCCAAGAGTAATTGTTACTGATAAGCTCAGGAGTTACATTAAACCGATTAAGCTTATGTGTCCTAACACTGAACATCGTACTAGTAAGAGACTAAATAACTGTGTTGAAAATGCTCATCAGCCAACTCGACGAAAGGAAAAAATATTGATTAAATTTAAGCATCCTAATTCAGCACAATGTATATTATCACTGATGGGCAAAGTCAGAAATATATTTGCCGTCAATGTTGGACGATATACTAAAACCGCACCAGAGCAAAGAATTGCATTTGCATCCGCTAAATCTATTTGGGACGAAGCTACTCAAAGACTTCTTGCTGCCTGAAATATAAAAACATAGTACTTTTTGAAACCAATTTACTTAACTTGACGGTGCCTCTCGGTAACTATTATTAAAGTGATGATATAACCATACTGTATGGCTAATGATGCTTGCTGGAAAACGATGTCTCTTCGGGGTTTGAGTAATATGCATAGCGTTAAGATTTATTGATAAATGGTTACTGCTATTCTATAAATCATTCCTTTCAATGGCACCGTCAAGTTAAGTAAATTGGTTTCAAAAAGTACTATGTTTTTATATTTCAGGCAGCAAGAAGTCTTTGAGTAGCTTCGTCCCAAATAGATTTAGCGGATGCAAATGCAATTCTTTGCTCTGGTGCGGTTTTAGTATATCGTCCAACATTGACGGCAAATATATTTCTGACTTTGCCCATCAGTGATAATATACATTGTGCTGAATTAGGATGCTTAAATTTAATCAATATTTTTTCCTTTCGTCGAGTTGGCTGATGAGCATTTTCAACACAGTTATTTAGTCTCTTACTAGTACGATGTTCAGTGTTAGGACACATAAGCTTAATCGGTTTAATGTAACTCCTGAGCTTATCAGTAACAATTACTCTTGGAGTTGGATAATTACCCAATAATCTTGATAAAAAGCGAATAGCTGATTTCTTGTTACGACGCTTCTGCAATAATATTTCTAATTCATGCCCCTTGGAGTCAACAGCTCTCCATAATATGAATACTTCGCCTTTGATCTTGATGTTCATCTCATCTAAATGCCATTTGTCAGTTGCTTTCCTCTCTCTCTTTCTGATGACAGCTTGAAAATAAATCGCAAATTTATTGCACCAAAATCTTACAGTCTCATGACTTAAAATAATACCTCGATACGCCATCTGTTCTTGAACATCTCGGTAACTATTATTAAAGCGATGATATAACCATACTGTATGGCTAATGATGCTTGCTGGAAAACGATGTCTCTTCGGGGTTTGAGTAATATGCATAGCGTTAAGATTTATTGATAAATGGTTACTACTATTCTATAAATCATTCCTTTCAATCGCTCAATACTTAAATTTACATCTCTCTTAACTTGACGATGCTTACCGAGATGTTCAAGAACAGATGGCGTATCGAGGTATTATTTTAAGTCATGAGACTGTAAGATTTTGGTGCAATAAATTTGCGATTTATTTTCAAGCTGTCATCAGAAAGAGAGAGAGGAAAGCAACTGACAAATGGCATTTAGATGAGATGAACATCAAGATCAAAGGCGAAGTATTCATATTATGGAGAGCTGTTGACTCCAAGGGGCATGAATTAGAAATATTATTGCAGAAGCGTCGTAACAAGAAATCAGCTATTCGCTTTTTATCAAGATTATTGGGTAATTATCCAACTCCAAGAGTAATTGTTACTGATAAGCTCAGGAGTTACATTAAACCGATTAAGCTTATGTGTCCTAACACTGAACATCGTACTAGTAAGAGACTAAATAACTGTGTTGAAAATGCTCATCAGCCAACTCGACGAAAGGAAAAAATATTGATTAAATTTAAGCATCCTAATTCAGCACAATGTATATTATCACTGATGGGCAAAGTCAGAAATATATTTGCCGTCAATGTTGGACGATATACTAAAACCGCACCAGAGCAAAGAATTGCATTTGCATCCGCTAAATCTATTTGGGATGAAGCTACTCAAAGACTTCTTGCTGCCTGAAATATAAAAACATAGTACTTTTTGAAACCAATTTACTTAACTTGACGGTGCCCTTGAAAATTGCAAAACCCGCATAAATTTAAACTTTATTAATATATATTAACTATTTTAGAATTTGCGGCGTATTATAGATTAGTTAATAGTTAATTTCAAGATGTGATATTAATAATTTAAATCTTTATCAAATTGAGCTTATTGTTCTACCTAAAAATTAGAAAATTACTACTGTAAAAAAATTTAATCAAAAAAATGGTAATAAAGGCTTTATTTATGGCAGTCTAAATTACTAAACCAAAAAAATATGAGCAAGACTTAAGAATGTTAGAAAACCTAGTGCATCGGTTAGGGTAGTAAGGAAGACACCGGAGCCGGCAGCCGGATCAATATCAAAATAGTGCAGCAATATAGGGATTGCCGAGCCGAATAAACCTGCTGCTATGAAGTTTAGAATCACGGCAATAGCGAAAATTACGCTAAGGTTAAGATCCATTAGCATTACAAAGCTAAGTCCTGCACCGATAATCGCAAGCACAAAACCATTAAAGCCGGATACAGCTATTTCCTTTAAAATTATTTTATTTACGTTACTATAATGAATATCTTTATTAGCAAGGGCTCTAACCGTTACGGTCATAACTTGCGTGCCTGCATTTCCGCCCATAGAAGCTACAATCGGCATAGTAGCTGCAAGTGTAACTAGTTTTGCAATAGTATCGTTAAAATGATTAATAATAAGCGAAGTCATACAAGCCGTGATTAAATTAACAAATAACCAAGGAAAGCGATGCTTAACCGTATAGAAGAAATTAAAGAAAGTATCTTGAGTTTGTACACCGCTTAGCGATAAAATATCTTTTTCGGCTTGTTCTTCAATAATATAGATTATATTGTCTATTGATACGCTACCAATTAGCTTACCGTTTTTATTGACTACCGGCACTATAGTTAAAGCATATTGTTTAAAAATAAAAATAAGTTCATTTAAGTCGGTGAAAGTATCTGCTAATTTGAACTCCTTACTCATTAAATCTTTTATTAACTCATTTTTTTCATGCTTAACTAGAGTGCTAAGAGAAATGATACCGATAGGGCGTAGCTTATTATCGGTAACAATAGCAGAATGAAAATCGTTTTTAATGGTTTTTATAAAATTTAATGATTCTTTTACTGTCCAATTTTCTTGAAGATTAACAAAATCCCGCTCAATTACTCTACCTACGGTATTTTCCGGATATGTACAACCGACGGTAATTTGGTGTTTTTTTTCTTTAGAAAGATTACTTAATATTAAATCTTTAATGTCGTCATCTAAATCAATTACAACTTCAATAGCATCTTCTATGTCTAACTTATCGATTAATTCTGCCGATTTTTTGATACCAAGTGTTTCTATTATTAAAGGTTTACTGTAAGCGTTTAAAGAAAACAAAGTTTCAGGTTTGATTTTATCTTGTAATAAGGGAATAAGTATTTTGTAGGTTTTAGGGCTTAAATTATCTAAAAAATCAGCTAGATCAGCATAATGAAGCTCTGCAAGCCTGCTAGCTGCAGCAGTATAATTATGATCTTCTAATAAATCATTAATTTGATCAAAGATTTCAGCAAAATGATCATGATGATCAGGTAATATGCTTTTGAACATACTGAAATTAGGCATAATTCCTTACCTAATAGTCTGCTTGCAGACTTATTTAATTATAGTTATCTAAAATTGATTTATCTAGGTTTGACGTAGAGTGGTATACTATTCATTGATCAATATAAATTATAGAACACAAATAGGCAATAGTTTTTTGCCGTATAAGTAAGCTTGTAGAATTTATTTAAGGTTAATTACTTTAGCTAAAAAGATATTATAAAAAATAAACCTTTAAATGAAATAATAGATTTTACAGGTTTGAGCAAAAAAGAAATTGAAAAACTAAAGCAACAGTAACGTAAAAAAAATTTATGGAAAGTGGTGCACACCATTGGTTACAAGAAGGTATTGAAGAAGGCAAAAGAAGAAAAAACTACCATAGCTAAAATTAATCAAAGTTAGTTTAAAAACTAATCTAATAATTACTTTAACGGGATTAAGAAAAAAGAAGAGATTGAAAAGCTGAAATAATTTGTATTAGTTGAGATTTGATCTTACATTTAATAAAAATTACGTATTAAAAATACAGATAAAAAAATGGAAGGTCACAATGCACTTAAATCAAAAAATAATAAAGCCAAAATTAGGTTTACTTGAATTAGCTAAGAGTCTTGGTAGTATATCATCAGCATGTAAAGCGATGGGATATAGTAGAGATAGTTATTACAGATTTAAAGAACTGTATGAAACTGGTGGCGAAGAAGCGTTGTATGAAATTAGTCGAAGAAAGCCAATAATAGCGAATAGAGTTGATCCAGCGATAGAGAAGGCAGTAATGGATATGGCAATAGAATATCCAGCATATGGTCAGCTAAGAGTATCAAATGAGCTTAAGAAGAGTGGTATACTTGTATCACCTGGAGGAGTGAGATCAATTTGGCTACGTAATGATTTAAACAATATCAGTAAAAGGCTTAAAGCATTAGAAGCAAAGATGGCTCAAGATGGGATTGTTCTTACTGAAGCTCAGTTACAAGTACTAGAGAAGCGTCGTAATGAAAAAGAAGCACATGGAGAAATTGAGACGCAGCATCCAGGTTATCTAGGATGTCAGGATACGTATTATGTAGGTAATTTTAAAGGTATAGGTAAGGTTTATTCTCAGGTATTTATTGATAGCTATACTAGGGTAGCGGATGCTAAACTATATACTGATAAAACAGCAATTACTGCTGCTGATATGCTTAATGACCGGGTGTTACCATGGTATGAGAGCCAAGGGATACCAATACTGCGTATTCTTACAGATCGTGGGTCAGAATATAAGGGCAATATAGAGCATCATGCTTTTGAGTTATTTCTTAGCATAGAAGGTATAGAACATACTACAACTAAGGCATATTCTCCCCAAACAAATGGTATGTGTGAGCGTTTTAATAAAACCATGAAACAAGAATTCTTTGATACGGCTATGCGAAAAAAGATTTATACAGATCTTGATGATTTACAATTAGATCTTGATATTTGGTTAGAGCATTTCAATAATGAAAGACCTCATTCTGGTAAATATTGTTATGGGAAAACTCCTATGCAAACTTTTCAGGATAGTAAGAAATTAGCTGTTGAAAAGAATAATGAAATTTTGTATCTTGATTATATATCTGACAGTCAAAATTTAACTGACAATCAGGTACAAAATTTATAGTGTCTGTAAGATTAAATCTTGACTTCTACAAATAATTTTTATGGCACCGTCAAGTTAAGTAAATTGGTTTCAAAAAGTACTATGTTTTTATATTTCAGGCAGCAAGAAGTCTTTGAGTAGCTTCGTCCCAAATAGATTTAGCGGATGCAAATGCAATTCTTTGCTCTGGTGCGGTTTTAGTATATCGTCCAACATTGACGGCAAATATATTTCTGACTTTGCCCATCAGTGATAATATACATTGTGCTGAATTAGGATGCTTAAATTTAATCAATATTTTTTCCTTTCGTCGAGTTGGCTGATGAGCATTTTCAACACAGTTATTTAGTCTCTTACTAGTACGATGTTCAGTGTTAGGACACATAAGCTTAATCGGTTTAATGTAACTCCTGAGCTTATCAGTAACAATTACTCTTGGAGTTGGATAATTACCCAATAATCTTGATAAAAAGCGAATAGCTGATTTCTTGTTACGACGCTTCTGCAATAATATTTCTAATTCATGCCCCTTGGAGTCAACAGCTCTCCATAATATGAATACTTCGCCTTTGATCTTGATGTTCATCTCATCTAAATGCCATTTGTCAGTTGCTTTCCTCTCTCTCTTTCTGATGACAGCTTGAAAATAAATCGCAAATTTATTGCACCAAAATCTTACAGTCTCATGACTTAAAATAATACCTCGATACGCCATCTGTTCTTGAACATCTCGGTAACTATTATTAAAGCGATGATATAACCATACTGTATGGCTAATGATGCTTGCTGGAAAACGATGTCTCTTCGGGGTTTGAGTAATATGCATAGCGTTAAGATTTATTGATAAATGGTTACTACTATTCTATAAATCATTCCTTTCAATCGCTCAATACTTAAATTTACATCTCTCTTAACTTGACGATGCTCTTTCAATCACTCAATACTTAAATTTACATCTCTCTTAACTTGACGATGCCATTAAATCTAAAAGGATTATACCAACCTTCTTATATTTATAATTTTCTTTATATATCTTTGCTAAGCAACTTTTAGCAACCGTGATAATTTGCATGGTATTATCTGTAGCAAGGTCAAAATGATAAGTTGTACTATTTTTATAAAATTCTTGATCTTTTAAATGCCAATTAGTAACAATAAATACGCATATACCTTGCAATTTACTGTTTTGATTTCGCATCTTGTTACATGCTGTTGCCGTATAATGGCTTAACGCTTCTTCTATTTCCGAAAGCTCTATTAGAGGTCTACCAAATAAGCGTGCAATAATAATATTCTTTTTTAATCTAGAAGTAGTTTCTAAATCAAGGCAAGCAAGCCCTCTAAGCTCATGTACTATTTTCTCACCGACTACGCCAAATTTCTTACGCATTATTCTAGTATCGATATCTTTTAACTGTTGTGCCGTACGAATACCTATAGAGTTAAGCTTTATATTAATGTTTTTCCCTATACCCCATATATCTTTGATATCAAAATCTCTAAGTATTAAATCGCAAGTATTTTTATCTAATATAGCAAATACATTTGATTTATTCTTTTTAGCATGGTGATTTGCAATTTTGGCAAGTGTTTTAGTTGTGCTTATTCCTATAGAGGTCGGTACCCCTATATCTTGCAAAATTTTAGCATGTATTTTCTTGCAAAAATCAACTAAGTCTGTTTTAGGTAAATTATCTAATCTTATAAATGCTTCATCAATTGAATATACTTCTATATCAGGAGTAATTGTTTTTAAAGTGTTCATGATTCTATTAGATATATCACCGTAAAGTCAGTAATTAGAAGAGAGAACTTTGATCTTGTTTGCTTTGCAAATATTTTCGTATTTGAAGAAAGGAGCGCCCATTGGGATACCTAAAGCCTTCGCTTCATTCGATCTTGATATGAAGCATCCATCATTATTAGATAAAATTACTAAAGGTTTATTTTTCAGTTTAGGATCAAAAATTCTCTCACAAGAAACATAGAAGTTATTACAATCAACTAATGCAAATATTTTGGTATTTAGGTTAGTCATTAGAGCTTGTTAATTACGGCAGTAACTACTCCCCAGATATAACAGTTTTCATTTAATTCTATATTGCTATAATCAGGATTTCCTGCGACTAACAAGAATTTACCGTGAATAATTTTGAACCTTTTTACCGTAAATTCTTCATTTACTACTGCTATGACAATTTTATTATTGGTAGGTTTAATTGATTTATCGACCACGAGTAAACTACCTTCGATAATACCTGCATTAATCATAGAATTACCGGTAGCTCTTACAAAAAAAGTACTGTTAGGGTTGCTTATCAAATGACTATTTAAATCAAGTTTTTTATCCATATAATCATCAGCAGGGGAGGGAAAGCCTGCTTGAATCTTATACTCACAGAAAGGTAGCGCTAAAATACTTTCTCTTGAAAATTGCAAAACCCGCATAAATTTAAACTTTATTAATATATATTAACTATTTTAGAATTTGCGGCGTATTATAGATTAGTTAATAGTTAATTTCAAGATGTGATATTAATAATTTAAATCTTTATCAAATTGAGCTTATTGTTCTACCTAAAAATTAGAAAATTACTACTGTAAAAAAATTTAATCAAAAAAATGGTAATAAAGGCTTTATTTATGGCAGTCTAAATTACTAAACCAAAAAAATATGAGCAAGACTTAAGAATGTTAGAAAACCTAGTGCATCGGTTAGGGTAGTAAGGAAGACACCGGAGCCGGCAGCCGGATCAATATCAAAATAGTGCAGCAATATAGGGATTGCCGAGCCGAATAAACCTGCTGCTATGAAGTTTAGAATCACGGCAATAGCGAAAATTACGCTAAGGTTAAGATCCATTAGCATTACAAAGCTAAGTCCTGCACCGATAATCGCAAGCACAAAACCATTAAAGCCGGATACAGCTATTTCCTTTAAAATTATTTTATTTACGTTACTATAATGAATATCTTTATTAGCAAGGGCTCTAACCGTTACGGTCATAACTTGCGTGCCTGCATTTCCGCCCATAGAAGCTACAATCGGCATAGTAGCTGCAAGTGTAACTAGTTTTGCAATAGTATCGTTAAAATGATTAATAATAAGCGAAGTCATACAAGCCGTGATTAAATTAACAAATAACCAAGGAAAGCGATGCTTAACCGTATAGAAGAAATTAAAGAAAGTATCTTGAGTTTGTACACCGCTTAGCGATAAAATATCTTTTTCGGCTTGTTCTTCAATAATATAGATTATATTGTCTATTGATACGCTACCAATTAGCTTACCGTTTTTATTGACTACCGGCACTATAGTTAAAGCATATTGTTTAAAAATAAAAATAAGTTCATTTAAGTCGGTGAAAGTATCTGCTAATTTGAACTCCTTACTCATTAAATCTTTTATTAACTCATTTTTTCATGCTTAACTAGAGTGCTAAGAGAAATGATACCGATAGGGCGTAGCTTATTATCGGTAACAATAGCAGAATGAAAATCGTTTTTAATGGTTTTTATAAAATTTAATGATTCTTTTACTGTCCAATTTTCTTGAAGATTAACAAAATCCCGCTCAATTACTCTACCTACGGTATTTTCCGGATATGTACAACCGACGGTAATTTGGTGTTTTTTTTCTTTAGAAAGATTACTTAATATTAAATCTTTAATGTCGTCATCTAAATCAATTACAACTTCAATAGCATCTTCTATGTCTAACTTATCGATTAATTCTGCCGATTTTTTGATACCAAGTGTTTCTATTATTAAAGGTTTACTGTAAGCGTTTAAAGAAAACAAAGTTTCAGGTTTGATTTTATCTTGTAATAAGGGAATAAGTATTTTGTAGGTTTTAGGGCTTAAATTATCTAAAAAATCAGCTAGATCAGCATAATGAAGCTCTGCAAGCCTGCTAGCTGCAGCAGTATAATTATGATCTTCTAATAAATCATTAATTTGATCAAAGATTTCAGCAAAATGATCATGATGATCAGGTAATATGCTTTTGAACATACTGAAATTAGGCATAATTCCTTACCTAATATGTAGAAGTCAAGATTTAATCTTACAGACACTATAAATTTTGTACCTGATTGTCAGTTAAATTTTGACTGTCAGATATATAATCAAGATACAAAATTTCATTATTCTTTTCAACAGCTAATTTCTTACTATCCTGAAAAGTTTGCATAGGAGTTTTCCCATAACAATATTTACCAGAATGAGGTCTTTCATTATTGAAATGCTCTAACCAAATATCAAGATCTAATTGTAAATCATCAAGATCTGTATAAATCTTTTTTCGCATAGCCGTATCAAAGAATTCTTGTTTCATGGTTTTATTAAAACGCTCACACATACCATTTGTTTGGGGAGAATATGCCTTAGTTGTAGTATGTTCTATACCTTCTATGCTAAGAAATAACTCAAAAGCATGATGCTCTATATTGCCCTTATATTCTGACCCACGATCTGTAAGAATACGCAGTATTGGTATCCCTTGGCTCTCATACCATGGTAACACCCGGTCATTAAGCATATCAGCAGCAGTAATTGCTGTTTTATCAGTATATAGTTTAGCATCCGCTACCCTAGTATAGCTATCAATAAATACCTGAGAATAAACCTTACCTATACCTTTAAAATTACCTACATAATACGTATCCTGACATCCTAGATAACCTGGATGCTGCGTCTCAATTTCTCCATGTGCTTCTTTTTCATTACGACGCTTCTCTAGTACTTGTAACTGAGCTTCAGTAAGAACAATCCCATCTTGAGCCATCTTTGCTTCTAATGCTTTAAGCCTTTTACTGATATTGTTTAAATCATTACGTAGCCAAATTGATCTCACTCCTCCAGGTGATACAAGTATACCACTCTTCTTAAGCTCATTTGATACTCTTAGCTGACCATATGCTGGATATTCTATTGCCATATCCATTACTGCCTTCTCTATCGCTGGATCAACTCTATTCGCTATTATTGGCTTTCTTCGACTAATTTCATACAACGCTTCTTCGCCACCAGTTTCATACAGTTCTTTAAATCTGTAATAACTATCTCTACTATATCCCATCGCTTTACATGCTGATGATATACTACCAAGACTCTTAGCTAATTCAAGTAAACCTAATTTTGGCTTTATTATTTTTTGATTTAAGTGCATTGTGACCTTCCATTTTTTTATCTGTATTTTTAATACGTAATTTTTATTAAATGTAAGATCAAATCTCAACTAATACACATTAAACCGATTAAGCTTATTATGTGTCCTAACACTGAACATCGTACTAGTAAGAGACTAAATAACTGTGTTGAAAATGCTCATCAGCCAACTCGACGAAAGGAAAAAATATTGATTAAATTTAAGCATCCTAATTCAGCACAATGTATATTATCACTGATGGGCAAAGTCAGAAATATATTTGCCATCAATGTTGGACGATATACTAAAACCGCACCAGAGCAAAGAATTGCATTTGCATCCACTAAATCTATTTGGGACGAAGCTACTCAAAGACTTCTTGCTGCCTGAAATATAAAAACATAGTACTTTTTGAAACCAATTTACTTAACTTGACGGTGCCTATATATCTCCTGAAATTTTTTTTAATGCTTCTTCGGGATATTAATGATGATATTTTATGCATGTTATAACGCTATGTCTGGGGAAAATTACTATAATCTGCAAGTTTTTACTTGTTTTACTACAGTTTTAATTTTACTATTACCGTATCGAATCAACATGAGAAAAAATGATATTACAATTTATAGGTATATTATTAATAATTACTGGTTTGTTTGCTATACTTTCAGGCATTATTGGTTTTTTTCGTTTTTCTAATTTTTATACAAAATTGCATGCAGCAAGCGTTATTGAAAGCTTTGGCGTACCGATTTGCTTAATAGGTTTTGCATGCCTTACAGAAAATATCCTAAGCTGTTTTAAGCTAGTCTTAGCTGCTTTATTAATTTTCTTGTTAAATCCAGTAGCAACGCATGCCCTTGGTAAGGGATCTTTATTTTCAGTGTCATTTTTGCGAAAGCAAGGATCTAGGAAAAAGTAAAAAATGTTTACTCTTTTAAATTTTGAACTAAGTACCTACCTACTCAATTTCACTATTTTTTTAATTATTATTATCTCAACTAAGATTATTTTATCTAGAGATTTATTAGAGACGGTAATTTATACTTCTGCTTTCAGCGTACTAATAGGCATGTCTTATTTACTTATGGATGCTCCGGATGTTGCAATGACTGAAGTAGCTTTAGGTGCATGTTTATCGACTTGCGTATATCTAAATCTATTGCGTAAATTACCTTCTGAGTTACAAATTATTCAAAAAACTAGAATTATTTCTACAAGTTTTATATGCTTGTTATTTATGGCAACTCTTACTTACATGGGACTTGAATTACCGAATTACGGAGATGAACATGCCCTACTCCACACGCATTTAACTAGCTACTATATAGAGAATACTGCTAAGGATATAGGGATACCGTCTTTTGTAGCCGCTATCTTAGCTAGCTATCGCGGGTTTGACACATTAGGTGAAACTAGTGTAATATTAATTGCCGGAATTTCTGTGTTATTAATATTATCAAAAGCTAATGTCGTATCGTGCGCGGAGAATAATATTAAAACCATGCAGCAACGCTGGCAAAACCCTGTCATAATAAAGCTTAAAGCATTTCCTATAATAAAAAATATTACCACTTTTATAGTACCTTATATAATCCTATATAGTTTATATATTCAGCTTAACGGTGAATCATCACCTGGAGGTGGTTTCCAAGCGGGGGTTATATTCACCTCCTCTCTTATTGCTTATGATTTAGTGTATGGTAGTCAAAAATTAAATCGATATTTTTCGGTAAATACATTAATAATTATTGCTGCTTTAGGCGTTATAATATACGAATTTGTCGGTACAATATCACTATTTTTTAATGATAATTATTTAAATTATTATTCTTTAGCAAACTTTATAAATGATAAGCTACTTGCTCAACATATAGGTATATTTGCCGTAGAAATAGGGATAGGGTTAACTGTTTCCACTATTATGTATCTAATTTATAAATTATTTAATAACTGTGAATAGCTTATTTTTACTAACTAAACGTGAATTTATAATACAAAATCGTATTAATAATATGATTAAATATCTAATGATATTTTTTCTGTTTTGTATTATTAGTACTACTTTAATCAACAGTCATGAAGATATTAAAAAATTTGGCTTAATTTTTTCGGTAATTTGTTTATTAATTTCATTAATTGGTTTTTCATCTAGCATATTCAAATCAGATTTAGAAGACGGAAGCTTAGAATTATTACTATCTATTGTTAATCCGGATAAAATAGTGTTAGCTAAATTTTTTGCTATATTTATAAGTAGTACTATAGGGGTGATTTTAATATTACCTATAATATATATTTTTTTTAATCAAACCCTGACGGAAATCGTATTTTTCTTTATCAGTGTATGGCTGATATTGATTTTATCCAGTAATCTAGTAGTATTATCGGGGAGTATGCAAAGCTATTTTAAGGTTAATGCTAACTTTATCGGTATATTTATTATGCCTTTGCTAATCCCTAATATTATAATGACAGGGTTGGTATTACAAAATAATAACATACAGTTAATTTTTATTATGCTAGGAATTAATTTAGTTTTTTTACCTATTTCATTTGTCTTAAGTTCATATTTAATTAGTAATATTTATAATATAATATGATTATTTTCTTTATTTTTATGGGTGTAATAGTATAAGATAAAATAATATAAATTTTTTTGAGAAATATATGTGGAGTGCTTTACGAAGGTTAATTGCGGCTAATCCCATGGGGGTTTTCTTATGGGGTATTATTACTAAATGGTATTTAATGATAGCGGTTGCATCGTTAATTGTATTATTTTATGTAGTAAAAGGACTTGAGAAAATCAGTTTTATAAAGTATTTTACTGATTCTACAGTTGAAGTATTGGATACTAGTAAAGCAGTTGCTCAGAACTGTATTATAAAACTTGGTCCTAACTGGGATAGTTTAGTTAATTTCTGGAATTGCTTAAGCAATCCAGGACAATATGAAGTTAGAGAAGGAACTGAAGAAGAAGAGCTACAAAAGGGATTAGATAAATTAATTAAGAAGTTGGGAGATGAAGGGAGTGGAGATGGCACTATTCCCGAGCCTGCTACTCCGATAGTAAATCCTTATGATAACGATAACGGTAATAATACGAATACAAATTAAATAAATATGTCAGATACTAAAGATACTAACAATAATAGAGTTCTTTCCAAAGTTGCTTATAGAGAGGAATTTATAGGAAACAAGGAAGGTAATAGCGATCAGGCAGGTGCAAGTCTAGGCTCGACGCACAAATTACCTTCAGAAGTAGAGTTTGGGAATAACTCTCAAACCTCACGTCGTGATTTTATGGTTCTAACTGCTAGCAGCATTGCAGCGGTCGGAGCTGCATGCACGCTTTGGCCTCTTATTGATTCCTTAAATCCGTCAGCAGATGTTCTTGCCTTATCGTCGATTGAAGTTGATCTATCAAATATTGCTGTAGGTCAAACTGTTACGGTTAAATGGCAAGGTAAACCGGTGTTTATTACTAACCGTACTCCTGAAAAAATTGCCGAAGCAAGAGCTGTAAAAATGTCGGAGCTAATTGACCCTGAAGAAGATCAAGCTCGTGTAAAACCAGGACACGATAATTGGCTAGTAACTATAGGTATTTGTACACATTTAGGTTGTGTACCACTTGCAAATCAAGGTGATTATGACGGTTGGTTCTGTCCTTGTCACGGTTCACAATATGATTCATCTGGCAGAGTTAGAAGAGGACCCGCGCCTTTAAATCTAGCAGTACCGCCCTACACTTTTATTAGCGACAAAAAAATTAGAATCGGGTAATTATCTATGAGTGAAAATATTACCCCTAAAACCGAAAAGACTAATGCTATTATTGAATGGATAGATTATCGTCTTCCCATTTTCTCTTTCTTAAAACATTTCAGTCATTATCAGACGCCTAAAAACCTCAGCTATTTATGGAATTTAGGCTCTATTGCCGGCATTGCTTTAGTGATTCAGATAATCACCGGCATCATACTTGCTATGCATTATACACCGCATGTTGATCACGCTTTTGACAGCGTTGAGCGGATTATGCGTAACGTTAATTATGGCTGGCTATTACGTTATACTCATGCGGTAGGTGCGTCAATGTTCTTTGCAGCCGTTTATTTGCACATAGCACGAGGTTTATATTACGGCTCTTATAAAGCCCCGAGGGAATTGCTTTGGCATATCGGTATAATCATTTTCCTAACTATGATGGCTACGGCCTTTATGGGTTATGTGCTGCCTTGGGGGCAAATGAGCTACTGGGGTGCAACGGTTATTACTAACCTATTTTCAGCAATACCGATTGTGGGCAAGTCTATAGTTACGTGGTTATGGGGTGGGTTTTCTGTTGATAATCCTACACTTAATAGATTTTTCTCGCTGCATTATTTATTGCCGTTTATTATTGTTGCACTTGTAATGCTGCATTTAATAGCTCTACATCAACACGGTTCAAATAACCCGAAAGGCATTGATGTTAAAAGCCCTAAAGACACGATTCCTTTTCATCCTTACTACACGGTCAAGGATTTTGTCGGTTTCGGAGTTTATTTCATAATATTTGCCTATTTTATTTTTTATGAACCGAATTATTTAGGTCATCCAGACAATTATATTCCTGCAAATCCTTTAGTTACACCTGCTCATATCGTCCCTGAATGGTATTTCCTACCGTTTTATGCGATATTGCGTGCCGTCCCATCTAAGCTTGGCGGTGTGCTATTAATGTTTGGGAGTATATTTGTGTTATTTTTATTACCTTGGTTAGATACCTCGAAAGTTAGAAGTGCAAATTATAGACCGATATATCGCATTGCCTTTTGGTTGTTTATTGCAGATTGTTTATTGCTTGGTTATTTAGGCGGGCAACCGGCAGAAGAGCCGTATATTACAATTAGTCGCTTTGCTGCTTGCTATTACTTTTTCCATTTTTTAGTAGCCTTGCCGCTAATAGGTAAATATGAAAAACCGCTACCATTACCGGAAGAGTTATAGAGCATAGTCCTTATGTCATTCCCGCGAAGGCGGGAATCCAGTCAATTATATTGTCATCCCGTGACTTAATCACGGGATCTTGTGCCATAGATTGTATCCTGAGATACTGCGGTCAAACCGCGGTATGACAGACTTTTTTCTGGATTCCCGCCTACGCGGGAATGACATACAAGATAACTTTAATCCAAGCAATAAAGCCGGATGAGCCACGGGATGACAGAGCTGATCTCTGCAATAACGTGATTTACATATAAATTTTGAAACACTATGAACACTAAACTACTTATCTCTATCATCATATTACTAACCTCTTTTTTAAGCCTAGCTAATGAGGAAGCATTGCATCCTAAAAAGATGAAATGGCATTTTGAAGGGTTGCGTGGCAGTGTTGATCGTGAGGCTGCACAAAGAGGCTTTCAGGTTTATAAAGAAGTTTGCAGCGTTTGCCACGGTTTAAACAATTTATATTACCGTAATTTAAAAGATATCGGGTTTTCCGATGAAGAAATAAAGGAGATCGCTAAGGGCTATACAGTAAAAGATGGTCCGAATGATGACGGCGAAATGTTTGACCGCCCTGCTCTTCCGTCTGATCGTTTTGTACCACCTTATCCAAATGAACAAGCGGCAAGAGCGGCTAATAATGGCGCTCATCCGCCTGATTTATCTTTGATAATAAAAGCTCGTCATGATGGTGCTAATTATATATATTCGCTGCTTACCGGTTATACCGAACCGCCTGCGGGTTTTAAATTAATGAACGGTGCTCATTATAATCCGTATTTCCCGGGCGATCAGATTGCAATGCCCCCTCCTCTAACGGATGGGCAAGTAACTTATATGGACGGCACTAATGCAAGTGTTGAGCAAATGAGCCATGATGTTGCAGTATTTTTGCAATGGGCAGCTGAGCCTGAAATGGAACACCGCAAATCTATGGGGCTAAAAGTTATGATGTTTCTAGTGATGTTTACTATATTCTTCTATATTGCCAAAAACCGCATTTGGTCAAACTAAAATTAATATTGGTTAAAAAAATATGAAAAAAATAAAAGCTTCGAATCTACGTAAAATAGATCACTTTAATTGGGATCAAAAAACTAAAATTTTCCTAGACACTCCTTATTGTCTTAGAGAATTAGGAGTATCAGAACCTTTTGCAGAAGAATGTGCTAAGAATGAAAAAATAAAAATTTTCTGTTTACCTGAAGGTAAGCCAATAGGTATAAGTCAGACTGATGAAGAAATTACTTGTGCCAGTCAGTAACTATCGATAAGAATGTGAATTATTTTGGTTGTTATAATGTTGAGACTTCAAATGATATATTAGTAGTATTCTCATATATAAGCTCCTTTAGAAATTTAATATTAGGAAAAAATAGTGCGGTAATTAGTAAACGTGGTTATGGGTTTGAGAATTTAAGTGATGAAACTATAGAAATGGATTTGACTGGCGTAGATTTTTACGGAAATATTCTTGATTCTTTGTATTAGTTGAGATTTGATCTTACATTTAATAAAAATTACGTATTAAAAATACAGATAAAAAAATGGAAGGTCACAATGCACTTAAATCAAAAAATAATAAAGCCAAAATTAGGTTTACTTGAATTAGCTAAGAGTCTTGGTAGTATATCATCAGCATGTAAAGCGATGGGATATAGTAGAGATAGTTATTACAGATTTAAAGAACTGTATGAAACTGGTGGCGAAGAAGCGTTGTATGAAATTAGTCGAAGAAAGCCAATAATAGCGAATAGAGTTGATCCAGCGATAGAGAAGGCAGTAATGGATATGGCAATAGAATATCCAGCATATGGTCAGCTAAGAGTATCAAATGAGCTTAAGAAGAGTGGTATACTTGTATCACCTGGAGGAGTGAGATCAATTTGGCTACGTAATGATTTAAACAATATCAGTAAAAGGCTTAAAGCATTAGAAGCAAAGATGGCTCAAGATGGGATTGTTCTTACTGAAGCTCAGTTACAAGTACTAGAGAAGCGTCGTAATGAAAAAGAAGCACATGGAGAAATTGAGACGCAGCATCCAGGTTATCTAGGATGTCAGGATACGTATTATGTAGGTAATTTTAAAGGTATAGGTAAGGTTTATTCTCAGGTATTTATTGATAGCTATACTAGGGTAGCGGATGCTAAACTATATACTGATAAAACAGCAATTACTGCTGCTGATATGCTTAATGACCGGGTGTTACCATGGTATGAGAGCCAAGGGATACCAATACTGCGTATTCTTACAGATCGTGGGTCAGAATATAAGGGCAATATAGAGCATCATGCTTTTGAGTTATTTCTTAGCATAGAAGGTATAGAACATACTACAACTAAGGCATATTCTCCCCAAACAAATGGTATGTGTGAGCGTTTTAATAAAACCATGAAACAAGAATTCTTTGATACGGCTATGCGAAAAAAGATTTATACAGATCTTGATGATTTACAATTAGATCTTGATATTTGGTTAGAGCATTTCAATAATGAAAGACCTCATTCTGGTAAATATTGTTATGGGAAAACTCCTATGCAAACTTTTCAGGATAGTAAGAAATTAGCTGTTGAAAAGAATAATGAAATTTTGTATCTTGATTATATATCTGACAGTCAAAATTTAACTGACAATCAGGTACAAAATTTATAGTGTCTGTAAGATTAAATCTTGACTTCTGCACATTACGTAGCCAAATTGATCTCACTCCTCCAGGTGATACAAGTATACCACTCTTCTTAAGCTCATTTGATACTCTTAGCTGACCATATGCTGGATATTCTATTGCCATATCCATTACTGCCTTCTCTATCGCTGGATCAACTCTATTCGCTATTATTGGCTTTCTTCGACTAATTTCATACAACGCTTCTTCGCCACCAGTTTCATACAGTTCTTTAAATCTGTAATAACTATCTCTACTATATCCCATCGCTTTACATGCTGATGATATACTACCAAGACTCTTAGCTAATTCAAGTAAACCTAATTTTGGCTTTATTATTTTTTGATTTAAGTGCATTGTGACCTTCCATTTTTTTATCTGTATTTTTAATACGTAATTTTTATTAAATGTAAGATCAAATCTCAACTAATACAACTTAACTTGACGGTGCCATTTAATCTCTTCTACGTTACTTATATTACTTAATTTAAATGGATAGTTGATTTTTTTAAGCATATTTGTTAGCACATTGCCGGCACCTATTTCCACTATATGGGTTATACCTAACTCGTTAAACAGCTCTAAAGTTTCGCGCCATCTAACACGTCCGCATATTTGGAAGATCAGATTTTGCTTGATTTCTACAGGATCAATAACAGGTTTTGCAGTATAATTCTGAATCACCGGTACTGTAGGCTTGTTAATTACCGTCTTATGAAGAGCTGCTCGCATTTTTTCCTCTGCCAGCTTCATTAAACTGCAGTGAAAAGGAGCGCTTACCTTAAGCTTTATGGCTTTATATCCTGATTCTTTAACTAAATTAATAGCATGATCTATCGCCTCGATTTTGCCGCTAATAACAATCTGCCCTTCAATATTATCATTTGCTATTTCGCATAGGCTTTCTTTTACTATTTTCTCAAGCTTTTCGATGGATATACCAATGCATGCTGCCATAGCACCAATATTTGTAGGGCAGGCTTCTTGCATAGAGCTGCTACGTATATGCAATAATTTTGCTGCCGTCTCAACGCTAATACTTTCCGCAGCACATAGGGCAGAGTACTCGCCAAGTGAGTGACCGGCAACGTAATTGCAAAATTCATCTATATTTTTGCCGGTTTCAGCTTTTACAGTATTGATTATTGCCATAGAGACAGCCATTAATGCCGGCTGTGCATTAGTAGTTAATGTTAACTCTTCTAAAGTACCGTTAAAAATTATATCGGTAAGTTTTCGATTTAATGCTTCATCAACTGTTTGAAATGTTTCTTTTGCGGTTTTAAAATTGTCGTAAAAGTCTTTTCCCATGCCAATCACTTGCGACCCTTGACCTGGGAAGATAAAGGTTGTTTTCATATTTTATATTATTGTTAAGATTGAGTTTATTAATAAATATTATGAATTTTTTCTAAAATAGTCAAATTATTTTAATATTTTAAGTAAACTTTTTCAATTATTGCGTTAAGCTAATATTTTTATATGATTATTAACTATCAGTAGAAAATATAATTTGATTATTTTTTGCTAGATTATATAATGAATGCGTCGTAAGTAAAGAGAGGCACCGTCAAGTTAAGTAAATTGGTTTCAAAAAGTACTATGTTTTTATATTTCAGGCAGCAAGAAGTCTTTGAGTAGCTTCGTCCCAAATAGATTTAGCGGATGCAAATGCAATTCTTTGCTCTGGTGCGGTTTTAGTATATCGTCCAACATTGACGGCAAATATATTTCTGACTTTGCCCATCAGTGATAATATACATTGTGCTGAATTAGGATGCTTAAATTTAATCAATATTTTTTCCTTTCGTCGAGTTGGCTGATGAGCATTTTCAACACAGTTATTTAGTCTCTTACTAGTACGATGTTCAGTGTTAGGACACATAAGCTTAATCGGTTTAATGTAACTCCTGAGCTTATCAGTAACAATTACTCTTGGAGTTGGATAATTACCCAATAATCTTGATAAAAAGCGAATAGCTGATTTCTTGTTACGACGCTTCTGCAATAATATTTCTAATTCATGCCCCTTGGAGTCAACAGCTCTCCATAATATGAATACTTCGCCTTTGATCTTGATGTTCATCTCATCTAAATGCCATTTGTCAGTTGCTTTCCTCTCTCTCTTTCTGATGACAGCTTGAAAATAAATCGCAAATTTATTGCACCAAAATCTTACAGTCTCATGACTTAAAATAATACCTCGATACGCCATCTGTTCTTGAACATCTCGGTAACTATTATTAAAGCGATGATATAACCATACTGTATGGCTAATGATGCTTGCTGGAAAACGATGTCTCTTCGGGGTTTGAGTAATATGCATAGCGTTAAGATTTATTGATAAATGGTTACTACTATTCTATAAATCATTCCTTTCAATCGCTCAATACTTAAATTTACATCTCTCTTAACTTGACGGTGCCATTAAAAGTTTTAATTTACCGTTAGACTGGGAAAAGGTAGAATTATTTATTTTATGTGTAATATCTCTTAATACTTTCTTTTCATCGAGTTTTTCGTTGGCAGCTTGATATATTCCGGTGTCTCAATATTATACCATTCTTTTAATTTACTGGATAAAATTTGTAAAATTTCAGGAATGATTTTCTTGATATCTTCTTCAAAATTTTCCTGCACTTTGGCTAAAAACGATTCAAGCTTGGGTATTACCTTTTGAAATTCAGAAAATGTTGTATTTATTAGATTTTTAACTTTACCTGAAAATATAGTTTTTTCGAGAAGATTTTCTTTGGCAAGTTTTAAATACTGTTCTGATCTACTGCCAAAGTAAGGAATTATATTATGTAAATTTTCTTCTAAAGTTTTTAGTATATCTTTAGGATAATTTTCTATTTTGTATATATCCTCTAAAAAGTTTTGAATATTTTTAAGACTTAGTTTATCGGTTTCTTTATTTGTAATAAATTTTACTAGAGCGTAACAATCGAAAGTATGAGTAAGAATAGTTAATTTATTGTTATTTATAATTTTATCAAGCCAAATAAAAAAAATACTTCCTTCTTTACTAAGTAATCTATGACTATTCTTTATATTATTTGTATCATAATCCATAAAATGAGTGTTAGGCAATTTATTAAGATAATCTTTAGAAATGCCTCGTGCTTGAGAAACGGCAGTTTTTGCCGACATAGGGAAAAATTTCTCATCTTTTAAATATTTATTATCTTTGGCGATAAGTTCTAAGAACATAGGAGCAGTAAATAATGTTGCATTATTTCTCTGCATTTCAATAATGAACAATAAATGAGTTAACTGTTCAGCAAAATTATTTAGTTCCTTTGGTAGTTTTAAGGTACTTTTAATACTTTTATTCTGTACAACCTCAAAGATACGTTCTACAATATCTTTTCTATAGCTATCATTTTGTAATATTTCTTGAAAAATATCTTTATAATTTCCGAATCCAAATTTCTCTGTTTGTACGTTACCGGTTTTATAATGTATTACGTGACTGTCAGTAAAAGCGGGTAATTTTATATTCGGTAATTTATAAATAGTAGTAGAGCTATATTTATCAGTTTTTTGTACTGTTAAATATTTTATTTTATTCTTATTATTGCGATTAGTAATTTTTGAATAAGCTAAAATTTCTACTGGGTTATTTAAGTTTAATTTAATGTTTAAAGGATCTTGAAATAAAGGTTGTAAATCAATATCAGATGATAAGTGTATTTCATCAAGTAAGGTTTCTTTTACTTCAGTAATTGTAATGCTGTCCTTTAAAGTAAAAATTTGTGGTAACTTAATATTTTTATCAAATAAAAAATTAAACAATTGAATATAATCTTTATCAGTAATAGGATTTTCTTTACTGTTATCAATAAATAATTGATCCCATTTAGTTTTAAAAATAGTTTTTATACTATTCAGTAGATTATTATAATTACTTTCGCTTAAGCTTAATTCTTTAATCTTAATATTTTGATATGTATCGTTAATTAGTGAATTTTTAAATAATCTATCGGCTAAGTTATGCAATATTAAGCCTAATTTTATTTTAAAATCGTCAGCATTCAGAATATTCTGAATATTCAGTAGGTCATTTAATAGATAACTACTATAATTTGTTTTTATAAATTTTTTTACTACTTGATTTTCTTTTTCTTCATCAGAACTATCTATAAATAAGTTTTTTGTTTTCATTTATCGTTATAATATTAATATGTTAATCAAAAAAGTGGAAAGCTCTAGCTTCGCCTATAACAAGGCAAAAAACATCGCCGTAATCTCGGTCATCTGCAATTGTTTCTTCAATGGATTTATAATTTGAGTTATCGCCTTCCTGTAAACCTAAAATTATGCCTGATTTACCTGTAATTGTAATAAAACAATCAATAATTGCTAATACAGAGGTTGCGTCTTTTTTTTCAAAACGTTTAATTATCTCTGTTCTAGTCCATTCAATTTTTTCTTGATCATTAGAACAGTCTTTAAACGCCTCGTTCATAATAGGATATATTTCATTAGTCTTAGCTCTTATTAAGCTGCGATCATACTCTATCATAATTTCTACTCTTAATTTTTTGTTAATCTTAGCTATATACTAAAAACTATTAATTAATCAAGCATACTTTAATAAAATTAATAATATTCTACAAATATTAAACTTTATTAATTTTGATATAATAATAATTTGACAACCATTAACTTTTATCATATATTCCCGCACAGCTTAAATAATAGGATTATTGGTGATGACAAATATAATAGAGGGTATAAAAACTAATAGAGTACTTGCCCTTTCGGGGGGTGGAATTAAAGGAATCGCAGAGTTAGTGGTGCTTATAGAAATAGAAGAAAAAACCGGTAAATCTATTTCAGAATTATTCCCTATCATTTCGGGGACTAGCGTTGGCGGTCTTATAGCTGCTTTACTAACTATTCCTAAAGAACCAGGTTCGAAAGAAGCAAAATACAGTGCTAAAGAAGCATTAGAGATATTTAAAGGAAGTAGCAGCGATATATTCCCTAACGTTTTTTTAGGATCGGTTAAGCAAATATTTACTCATAAATATAGCCGAAAACCTTTAGAAAAATTATTAGAAAAATATTTAGCCGATAATAGAATGGATAGTCCAACTTCTAGGCTTATTATTCCGGTAAATAGCTTAACTACTAACGACAATGAATTGGAAATTTTTGACAGCTTGGATAAATATAGCCCGCATGTCAGAGTAAAAGATGTATTACTTGCAACAACGGCAGCTCCTACATACTTTTCACCTATTATGGATAAAGCAGCCGTGCAAGGACATAATTATGCTTCAGGTCTTCCTTATGCTTATGCAGACGGAGGGGGTTAGATGCTAATAGACCGGCAAATGAAGTTTTAAAGATTTTGAAGAAAGGTCATTCTCGTACGGAACAAAAAGAAATATTAGATAATACAATGGTATGTTCTCTTAATTTCAATAATGATATTAAACCTACAAATGCTATACCGAAAACCAGTTTGGATGGAGTTTTAGGTTGGTTGGTAAAAGGAAGGTTAATTGATAGATTGATGAATAATAAAGAAGCCTCTTCCAGTGAGGAAGTTAGAAGTGATTTGCCGGGAGAAGATGAGTTTTTTGAAATAAAACTACCTATCACGAAAGAGACCGCAAGTTTAGATGATGCAAGCCCGAAAAATATTCAAAAGCTTGAGGAAATAGGGCGTAAATATGTTGAAGATCATAAAGAATCGATAGAAAGTTTATGCAAAAATTTGCTTGATAACTTAAATAAGGAAAAAGCAATTATTCAAAATCAAGATGATGAAGGTTTTGCAAGCTTTAATAATCATGTTGAAGGTAATAAAAGAATTGATACAAAGGTCAGACGGTAATTCGCTTGATTCAAACAATAAACAACCAATTATTCAAAATCAAGATGAAGGTTTTGCAAGCAATAATAATACAGAAGATGAAAGAAAAAAAATATTAACAGAAGTAAAAAACACCTTAAATGAATTAAGTGAAAAAAATCCAAGTTTTAAGGAAGTTATAGATCAATGTTTTCATGAAGCTAAAAATTATACATTAGAAGAAATAAAATTATATATTAATATTTTAAAGCAAATAAGTTCAAAATTCCAAGAAGAGCAGAATAAAATAATTATTCCAAGTAGTTGTGCTATGGAGGCTTTAAAAGAAGATATGGATCTTGAGAAACCTATACTTAAGAATCGTGTATCGGAACATATAGAACAAGCAGTAATAAATCTTGCTATAGAAAATCCTGCTCTTGGTCAGCTTCGTGCAAGCCAAGAGTTATTGAAACAGGGTATTATAGTATCATCCAGTGGAGTACGTTCTATTTGGCTACGCAATGATCTTGAGACTTTAAAGAAAACTAAAAGCATTAGAAGCTAAATCTGCACAGGATGGTATCTTACTTACAGAAGAGCAACTAGCTGCTCTAGAAAAAGCAAAACAAATTAAAGAAGCACATGGGGAAATAGATACGCAGCATCCAGGGTATCTTGGTTCACAAGACACATATTATGTAGGCAATATGAAGGTGGTGGGTAGGAATCTACCAACAAACATTTATTGATACTTATTCTAGAGTTGCTATCTGTAAACTTTATACTGACAAATCTGCAATAACATCTGCTGATATTCTAAATGATAAGGTAATACCGTTCTTTAACAATCATGATGTACCTCTACTTAGAATCTTAACAGATAGAGGAACAGAATATTGTGGCAAGGTAGAAAATCATGCTTTTGAGTTATATTTGGCGATAGAAAATATTGATCATACTAAAACTAAGGCTCGATCTCCTCAAACTAACGGAATATGCGAAAGATTACATAGAACTTTAAAGGATGAGTTTTACAATATCACATTCCGTAAAAAGATTTATAGTTCTTTAGAGGATTTACAGATTGACTTAGATCAATATTTAAACAAATATAACAACGCAAGACCTCATTCTGGAAAGTTTTGTTATGGAAAAACACCTATGCAAACTTTCAAGGATAGCATTAAAATTGCTAAAGATAAGTCTATTAACTCTTACTTATCTGACAGCTCTTTTGCTGCTTAATCAATCACCGTCTGTCAGGTCAAGTGTAGTGTTTTACAGTTTATATAACCATTCATTTACCCTCTCAGTACGCTTAGCTTCTTCTTCATTACTATTAATCGCATTAGCTGCCCCTGACTCAGGCGTTTCTACTGAAGGTTTAATTCTGTTAAAGTCCGGTCGGTCTTTTTGAAGCTGTTCTTTCCTATTCAGTGAATCCAAGTTCTCTTTGCTCATAAACTCTACCTTTTACCCATTGCATAGCTAGTAATCAGATTTTTAACAGGCTTAAAGTTATTTATCGCTTTAAACCCTATTTGTCTTAAACGCCTTAAACTTTTTGAATGATTCGAGAAAATATTATTAAGCTCGTCCGTTAGCTTATACATAATAAAATTATCTGCTTGCCTTGATTCTTGGTATTCCGATAGCGGTAAATTTTTATTTACAATATTAATTAAGGTTTCAATATCCTTTATACCTTGATTTAGACCTTGACCGGCAAGCGGATGCACCACATGAGCGCTATCAGCAATAAGTACTATTTTATTATGAAAATACCTATTTGCTATGCGAGCTTTCAAGGAAAAGCTGCTTATCTTACTATTAATAGTAATCTTCCCGAGCGAATTTCCGGCATTTCTTTGCGTTAGAAATCTTACTTCTTCTATAGGCAAATTCATAATTAAATCAGCCTGCTCGGCGGAAGTTGACCATACTACTGAAGAAGCATATTGATCTTTTAAAGGTAACAACGCAAAAGGCCCTAAAGGCATGAAATGCTCCATAGCACAATTCTCATGCGGCTTTTCATGCTTAATGTTAAATACTAAGGCAGTTTGATAAGGCTTTTCTATTTCATTTGCAAAATAATGAGATCTAACCTTTGAATTTACCCCGTCACATACAATTAATAGATCACATTTAACTTGGGTTTTATCATTAAACTTAACAACGGAATATTCACTACGGCTTATAACTTCTTGATATTCTTTATTATCAATTAATGTTATCAGTGGATTATCAACTACTTTTGATAGTAGTATCTTTTTAAAATCGTTATTTGGAATCACATATCCTAAAGAGCTATCAGCCTGTAATTCTAGTATTTCAGGAGATTTATTATCGACTACATAAACATCTTTCATTTCTGCTGCAAATTCTTCTAGCTCCTGCCATACATCTATGGAAGATAAAAAATCTTTAGAAGACGGCGTTAAAGCCGTTGTTCTGATATCGTTAAAAAAAGCAGAACTTTTAATAGATTTACTTTCAAATATTGTAGTTTCTATACCCTTTTTGGCAAAAGCAAGAGCGGTTAACATACCGCTCAAACCACATCCTAGAATATATTTATCAATCTGCTTTGTTTTTATTTGATTCATTTATGAAATATTTTAAATAACTTTTCGATGCTATAAAGCTTAGTAAAAAATAAATTATTGCTATATCCAAATATGAGCTATTACCTTGATACAACCCCAAGCAACAAATAAATAGACTAACTAAAGACGTAAAGCTATTTAAAATTAATAGCTTAGTGAAAATATCCGTTTTTTTTATAAATAGATAGGTTGTTAAGGAGATAAATAAAGAAATGATAATTAGAAAAATATTAATCATAATTAATTTGTTTTATAATGACATATACAAAACCTATATTATAATATAATCCACTATAATATTACAAACTGCAAATAAAATTGATTAAAGTTACTTAAATAATTTTAATATTATGTAATTATTAACTTAACAAAAAAAAATATTAAAACTATTTAGATGTCATGACGTGTCGTCTTTTAAGATGTTCAGGCTTTTTAGGTATAGGAGGTTTTGTCTTCGCTGTAGTTTTAGATTTTTTCACTTCTGACGGTAGTAATTTATCTGACTTATGCAGTTCTTTTATAATTTTATTTAATTGTTCTTGTACTTCCGGTTTTAAAATAGACTGTAAGTGATTATCTTTATTTATTACTTTTCCTATTTTTTCCAAGCTTTTTCCTGAAATTCTATAAAGCTTTGATAAACCTAATTTATTAACGAATTTTGAAAATTTAGTCTGATTTTTATACAATTCTTGATAAAATGTATCTACTAGCTCAGTTTTTTTTAAGGTTATTTCTAAATCTGAAAGTTTGTTTAAGGACTCCGATAAGTATTTTTTGATTTTTTCCCGCTGGCTATTCCCAACTACTACTTTTTTATTTTTTTCTAACTTTCCTATTGCCTCTTTAATTAGAAAAAATCTTTCATCTTTTTGATTATTTTTGTGACCTTCAGAAGGTATTTTTTTTCCGTTCAGCGTTTTATGAACATTTCCATCAGGGGTAAGACTTGCTAGTTCTTTGGATATTTTTCCTTTCACTAGACTTTGAATATATTCTCCCTTAGAATCTTGTAGTTTATGTTCTACAGTAGCAGCCTCTAACGGATCTAATTTTTTACCTACTTCCGACTCTCGAAATAAAGGAGCATATAATAAAAAATTAATACTTTTAGATATTCTTGTGTCTAATGGGTCAGAAGACTCTTTTTCAGGATAAAATTTTTGACTAAGAATGTAATAATGTTCTAATATTTCTCGTGGTATATCTTTAACGGCAAGAGGCTGCAATTCTCTTTTAGCATTAAATTTTGCTTTCATCCCACAATTTTTTGCTTCTAATAATAATAATTCTTGAAAAATTTTATTATTAGGAGTACGACACATGAAATCAGGATCATTATCCGGCATTAACACATCTGCATTTTTTACTACCGCTTCATTTAATCTATGCAGCTGTTTGTTACTAAAACTTTTATTTATTTTATTTTTAAAAGCTTCTCTTTGTCCTTTTTTACCTGCCGTATCAAATGCTCCTTGCATCTTTTGTAAAATAGCAAGGTCAATATCATATGGACTTTCTATTTCTTTTTTAACTGCCTCTACCAGCTTTAGCGTTTCTCCTTTAGCTTTTACTTCTGTACTTTTCATAACTTTTTTGTTGCTTTTATTAGGTTTTGAGTTTTTAGACATATTTTCTAATAAATTTAATATATTTTTTAATATTATAATTATATTAAATTAATTACTATAAATTTTTATACGTTATGTGATTAAAAATTTTAGGTTAGTATCTCGAAAGTCATATTATTATTCGTATCATTTCCTGAAAGCTTTATTTCAACTCCTGTTAATCCTTCATTAAATGTTGGGTAACCTATTGAATGTATGATGATATCCTTTTGTTGTAATTCATTAATATAATTACTATCTTTAGAATAATCTTTGACATTTAATGATTGAAGAAATGTTAAATCGTTTATTTCATAATTTTCCTCAATATATTTGGTAATTAATAACCACATTATACTTTTTGCTAAACTTTTCTTAATATATTTCTCTTCTAGCTCCGTTTTAAAATCACTGTCTAATTCCTCAAATGGAATTTTTGCTTCCGGATAAAATTCTTGATATAAATTCTTTTGAAATTCAATATTTTTAAAGTTTTCTTTATAAAAAAAAGTGGTTAAAACTTGATAAAGCTCAAGTATTTTTTAAGGCAGGTTAAATATTATATTTTTTTCTTCATCTACTTCTACCTTAAAATTATTATTTACCGCTTCTAAATAAATTAATTTACGAAATATATTACCTCCTGAGCTACGAAGTAAAAAAGCAAAATCTTTAGAGTCAGATAAACTTTTAGCATTCTCCATTATTTTTTTATTAAGCTCATGTAAATCTTCATTAGATATTTCTTTTTCTAACCTCGATAAAAACAATTGCTTCTTACGGTCCGATAATTCTTGTAATTCCCGTAAATCCTCTAATATAATTTTATCTTTTCTAATAATTCTAATGATTTTATTTATATTATAATCAATATCTTCTTCATTATCCTTCTCAACTTTCATACAGAAAAAATCAATAATTTTCATTTAACCTCTTTAACTTTAAAAAGGCATATTATATATAATTAACAAATATTATCAATAACTTTACACAAAAGTTAAATATTTTTAGTTTTTATTGAGGGGATGATGCGATAATGCTTTTTTAAGATGGTTAGTTTGAAGGTGAGTATATATTTGAGTTGTAGATATATCTGCATGTCCTAGCAGTTCCTGAATAACTCTTAAATCGGCTCCGCCTTCAAGTAAGTGACTTGCAAAGCTATGACGCAACACATGTGGAGAAGTATGGTCAGGATTAAGTCCGGCATATAGAGCTGCAGACTTTAAAAGAATAGCAAAATTTTGCCTAGTCATATAGCCGGCGGCAGCAGAAGAGGGGAATAAATAAATTAGGTTTTTTGGCTTGGCTTTATTTACAAAATTATCTCTAATAGCAAGATATTTGATAACACTACTAACAGCTTGTTCATTAATTACTATTATTCTTTCCTTATTACCTTTACCCAATACAGAAAATATTTTTTTTACTTCCTCTGATACTTTATTGCTCAAAATATCGCTAAGTTTAAGGCTAACAAGCTCTGAAACTCTAAGACCGCTAGCATATAGCAAATGAATCATTGCATTAAGCCGGACACCTTCGGGCGAACTATCTTGCGAGCAATATTCAAGTAATGACTTAATATCATCTATTCCCAATATTTCGGGAAGTTTATTCTGATATTTCGGTAAATCTACCTTGAGTACGGGATTCAAATTAGTATGATTTTCACTAATTAAAAATTCATAGTAACTTTTTATAGTTGATATTTTTCGGTTAATAGAGCGGGCTTGCAAACCATTTTCTGCTAAATACTCAATCCAACTTCTAACATTTTCAGCAGTAACGTTTAATTCAGATAAATTTTGTTTGATGAGATAATTACGGAAATCTAATAAATCGCGTTTATAGCTAAATATAGAATTTTTTGATAAGCCTCGCTCAGTGAGTAACATTTCTAAGAATTGAGAAATAAATTCCATAAAATTCTTAATTTTAGATGGAGGCTAGGGTCGGAATCGAACCGACGAATAGAGGATTTGCAGTCCACGGCATTACCACTTTGCTACCCAGCCGATATTATTATGTCATCCTGCAATCAAATCGGTGTTGTTGCGTGGATCAGCTCCACTCCTGTCAACCCACGACTTGTCCAGTGTTATTACATGGATCACTTATGTCATTCCCGCGAAGGCGGGAATCCAGAAAAAATGCATAAGTACAGCAAGTTTTTAAAATTAAAAGCGTAGGTTATCTCGCTTTATACTGGATTCCCGCCTTCGCGGGAATGACATATAAGCCATACAACAACGCCCGCAGCTCAGAATGACATAATATAATAAACCGCATATTATCAATATTACTGCAAAAAAGCAAATAATATATTTAAACCAATTCACTAATCTGTGATTTTGCAAATAACTTAATCTGAAAGTTAACAAATTCCGGATTACCTTTTGTCCCTATTTCGGCAAATTTATTAGCTTTAAGCAGTAAGTCATAATCTCTTGCCAAATCGGCAAAGAAAAAATCCATTTCACCGCTTTGTTTTACGCCTAAAATCTCACCGCTACCTCGAAGCTTTAAGTCCTGCTCGGCAATATAGAACCCGTCATTAGTTTGCTTCATTATTTCAAATCTACCGCGAGCTACTTTACCAAGCCTTTTAGGGTTATATAGCAATATACAATATGACTGTAAACTACCTCTTCCTACTCTACCTCTAAGCTGATGGAGCTGAGCAAGCCCAAAGGCACCGTCAAGTTAAGAGAGATGTAAATTTAAGTATTGAGCGATTGAAAGGAATGATTTATAGAATAGTAGTAACCATTTATCAATAAATCTTAACGCTATGCATATTACTCAAACCCCGAAGAGACATCGTTTTCCAGCAAGCATCATTAGCCATACAGTATGGTTATATCATCGCTTTAATAATAGTTACCGAGATGTTCAAGAACAGATGGCGTATCGAGGTATTATTTTAAGTCATGAGACTGTAAGATTTTGGTGCAATAAATTTGCGATTTATTTTCAAGCTGTCATCAGAAAGAGAGAGAGGAAAGCAACTGACAAATGGCATTTAGATGAGATGAACATCAAGATCAAAGGCGAAGTATTCATATTATGGAGAGCTGTTGACTCCAAGGGGCATGAATTAGAAATATTATTGCAGAAGCGTCGTAACAAGAAATCAGCTATTCGCTTTTTATCAAGATTATTGGGTAATTATCCAACTCCAAGAGTAATTGTTACTGATAAGCTCAGGAGTTACATTAAACCGATTAAGCTTATGTGTCCTAACACTGAACATCGTACTAGTAAGAGACTAAATAACTGTGTTGAAAATGCTCATCAGCCAACTCGACGAAAGGAAAAAATATTGATTAAATTTAAGCATCCTAATTCAGCACAATGTATATTATCACTGATGGGCAAAGTCAGAAATATATTTGCCGTCAATGTTGGACGATATACTAAAACCGCACCAGAGCAAAGAATTGCATTTGCATCCGCTAAATCTATTTGGGACGAAGCTACTCAAAGACTTCTTGCTGCCTGAAATATAAAAACATAGTACTTTTTGAAACCAATTTACTTAACTTGACGGTGCCTCGTGGACACTATACAAAATAAAATTGATACTCAAATTTTAAATAATATTAAAGCTATATCTGCACAAATCACTGCAACCAATAACCCTGCTGAATTAAGTAGATTAGCAATCCGAGTACAATCTCTTAAATCTGATAATCAATTCATTATATAATAGATAAAATACAAAACATTATAGAAAAAAAACAAGAAGCCCGTTGAAATATATCGTAATTCTGAAATTAATACAAAGGAGCTAGAGAAGTTACAAAAGCAAATGCAAGAGGAAGCCCAGCTTGCTAAAGCAAGAGAAGAAATTGCACAAAAAATAGCAATGTATAGTAAGTCTCATAATGAATTTATAACAAATATTAGTAAAGATATTAAAAGAATTGAGAAAAGTAATAAACGCTTAGATAAAGTATTAGATAAGTTAGAAACAAAAAATATTTTTGATCATGAGGAATTACATCATGAAATATTGACCCATGAAGAAATATTAGCCCAACATAAAAATCATAAAGAATATTACGCAAAACAGGAAGCTTTAGATAAAGAGCATAAGGAAGCAAATAATAAGTTGCAAGAACTGAATAAAGAAATAGCAAATTTAAAAAAGCAATTGTAAAAAAAGGATCTAAGACCTGAACAAATTGAAGATTTAAAAGAAGAACTTAGTTTTTATCAAGAGCTTGTAGATATTCATAAGCCATATTTAGACCAATTAAGCCAATTCAAAGAAGAAAAAAAGCAAAAAATTGAAGAATATGAAAAAGCTAGGAAAGTACAAGGTGATAAAATAAGAAAATTAGGAGACGTTGTTAAAGCCAACTACGGAAAAGATTCAGAAGAGTATAATAACTATAAAGCTCTGAAAAATCAACACAAAGCCATTGAAACAAACGGTATAGTAAAAGATAAAGAGCGCCATGATAAAGTTTTAGCATCTAAAAACAAATCACTAATCGACAAAATGAAAGAACGAGCTAGTGTCAAAAATAATATTGGGAGTTTATGCCCTTCTCATACTCCTGCTATTAATTCTACAAACAATAAAACGAGAGGAATTTAATTAAATAGGAAAATATTATGTTCAAAAAGAAATTAACACGAGAGGAAAAAGAAGCAGTTCTAGCTGCTACAAAGAGCACAAACTGTTAAAAATATGGAGCAGCAAAAAGCTAATCAAAAGGTTTTTGTTGAGAAAATCAATCATGACATATCAAATGTACAAGAAACTAGTAAAGTATTAGATGATGCATTAAAAAAAATGCCACTTACAGGCGATCATATACATCATCATGACGAATAGTATAAATTTGATTGAATTCTGTACCGTACCGCAGCTTGACTGCGGTATTCGGTTAAAAATTAAAACAACTTCCTTATCTCCTTATTTTTATTTTCGTAACTTTTGAAAATAGAATAAAGGCAAAACACTTAATATTACATATACAATTAATTTACTAATTTGCCCTCACCAATTACTGAATATAAATTAGGGTAAACGGCTTCGTCGATTGAAATGGTTAATTTTTTTGCATAAGTCATCTCTGTACGTGTGTTATACGTAATAATACCGGACAGTTTTTGCTTTATGTCATTCCCAGCAACGGCAGGAATTTAGGAAAAATAAATATAAACACAACAAGTTTTTAAAACTAAAAGCTCGATTTATCTCGCTTTAGGCTGGATTTCCACCTCCGCAGGAATGACATATAAGGTCACTTATACCTAAATAAAATATAATATTTTTTTAAAACTGTTAGGTACTATTGTTATACGTATATCATACCACAATTATAAAATCTAATCAATTATCTGTAAATTTAGTTCTCCCTTTTTACTACTAATTTTAACAGTACTTCCGCTACTTACCTCGCCTGCTAAAATCATCTTAGCTAAATTATTTTGTATCTCACGCTGGATGAGTCGTTTAAGCGGTCTTGCTCCAAAGCTTGGATCGTAACCTTTTTCAGCTAGATAATTTAAAGCTGATTCATCAAACTCTAAAGTAATATTTTGTGCTAATAAGATTTTCTTTAAATTCTCTAGCTGGATTTTGACTATATCGTGGATATTATTTTTGTTTAGTCGATGGAATAATATAATTTCATCAAGCCTATTCAAAAATTCTGGTTTAAATACAGCTCTGACATATTCCATAATTTGGTCTTTTACTTTACTGGTATCTTCACCTTCTTTCTGGTTAACAAGTATTTCTGCGCCTAAATTAGATGTTAGTACGATAATAGTATTCTTAAAATCAACTGTAATACCTTGGCTATCGGTAAGTCTCCCCTCATCTAATATTTGAAGCATGATATTAAAAATATCGGGATGGGCTTTTTCTACTTCATCAAATAATATGACTTGATATGGACGTCGTCTTACTGCTTCGGTAAGCACTCCGCCTTGATCATATCCGACATAACCTGGAGGAGCTCCAATAAGACGCGAAATGGCATGCTTCTCCATATATTCGGACATATCAATACGTAAGATTGCATTACGATCATCAAAAAGAAAACCTGCTAAAGCTTTAGTCAGCTCTGTTTTACCGACTCCCGTCGGGCCAAGAAATAAGAACGAACCAAGAGGACGGTTAATATCTTGAATGCCAGCGCGTGATCTTCTAACCGCATCACTAACGCCTTTAATTGCCTCATCCTGCCCTATTACGGCTTCACGTAATTTCTGCTCCATTACAAGCAAGCGTTCACGTTCGCTTGATAGCATAGTATCGATCGGGATACCAGTAATACGCGAAATAATACTCGCTATATCGCTTTCCGATACGACCTCTTTTAATAATCCTTTATTATCGCTACTCTCTGATTCCTGAATTTTTTTCATAATTTCAGGAATAATCCCGTATTTTAATTCACTTGCTCTAGCTAAATTAGCGTCACGCTCTGCTCGCTCTAAGTCAATTCGTGCCCGATCTAACTCTTCTTTAAGCTTTTGCTGCCCTTGAATTTTGGATTTTTCAGCTTGCCACTTAGAACTCATATCGTAAGATTTAGATTCTAGCTTTTCAAGTTCATGGGTTAAATGCTCCATTTTCTTTTTAGAATTCTCGTCATTTTCTTTCTTTAAAGCTGCAAGCTCTATCTTTATTTGAATAATACGACGATCTAGCTCATCAAGTTCTTCGGGTTTACTTGATAACTCGATTTTCATACGACTACAAGCTTCATCAATTAAATCAATAGCTTTATCGGGCAGAAAGCGATCGGTAATATAGCGGTTAGATAGAGTCGCTGCCGCAACTATCGCACTATCGGAAATACGAACGGCATGATGTAACTCGTATTTTTCTTTAATACCCCGAAGTATTGATATCGTATCCTCTACCGTCGGCTCGCTTACATAGACAGGTTGAAAACGACGAGCAAGTGCTGCATCTTTCTCGATATATTTACGGTATTCGTCTAAAGTAGTTGCACCGATGCAGTGTAATTCACCACGAGCAAGCATCGGCTTTAACAAGTTAGACGCGTCCATAGCTCCATCGGTTTTGCCTGTACCGACTAATAAATGCAATTCATCGATAAATAAAATAACCTCACCGCTTGACTCTTTTATTTCACTAAGTACCGCTTTAAGACGCTCTTCAAACTCACCGCGATATTTTGCCCCTGCAATTAACGCCCCCATATCAAGCTCAATAATTCGGCAATTAATAAGCGCTTCCGGTACGTCTTTACTAAATATCCTTTGTGCTAGCCCTTCGATTATCGCAGTTTTACCAACACCAGGTTCACCAATCAGCACGGGATTATTTTTCATACGGCGAGATAAAACCTGCACCGTTCTTCTAATTTCCTCGTCACGCCCGATTATTGGATCAAGCTTACCGCTTTCGGCAAGCTCGGTTACGTCCCTGCCGTATTTTTTTAAAGCATCATAGCTATTTTCTGCCGATTCGGTATCGGCTCTTTTCCCTTTACGAAACTGCAAAATACTAGCCGCTAATTTCTTACTACTGATGCCGTTACTGCTTAAAATCTTACCGGCTACCGTATTATCAAAGCTCAAAGCTTCAAAAATCCGCTCTATAGTCACAAAAGTATCGCCATTATCTTTAGCAAGGCTAGTTGCTTTCTCTAAAGTTTTCAAAGCTTCGGAAGAAAAATAAATTTGCCCTCCACCTTCAATTTGTACTTTCGGTATTTTATTCAGCTCGAGCAGAACCGTATTATTTATTACATTTAAATCACCGCCGATATTATTGATAATAGTTCTGATAATACCTGTTTCTTCGCTTAAAAGACTAGCTAATAAATGCAAAGGTAATATCTGTTGGTGATCGTTTTTAGCAGCAAGTGATTGACTATTCGTTATAACTGTTTTAGCATGTGCAGTAAATTTATCAATATTCATATAAATAATATATTTTAATTAATAGGATTAACTATTTTTAATAGATTCTTTTTATATAATAATTTTAAATTAAAATAACAAGAGGCACCGTCAAGTTAAGAGAGATGTAAATTTAAGTATTGAGCGATTGAAAGGAATGATTTATAGAATAGTAGTAACCATTTATCAATAAATCTTAACGCTATGCATATTACTCAAACCCCGAAGAGACATCGTTTTCCAGCAAGCATCATTAGCCATACAGTATGGTTATATCATCGCTTTAATAATAGTTACCGAGATGTTCAAGAACAGATGGCGTATCGAGGTATTATTTTAAGTCATGAGACTGTAAGATTTTGGTGCAATAAATTTGCGATTTATTTTCAAGCTGTCATCAGAAAGAGAGAGAGGAAAGCAACTGACAAATGGCATTTAGATGAGATGAACATCAAGATCAAAGGCGAAGTATTCATATTATGGAGAGCTGTTGACTCCAAGGGGCATGAATTAGAAATATTATTGCAGAAGCGTCGTAACAAGAAATCAGCTATTCGCTTTTTATCAAGATTATTGGGTAATTATCCAACTCCAAGAGTAATTGTTACTGATAAGCTCAGGAGTTACATTAAACCGATTAAGCTTATGTGTCCTAACACTGAACATCGTACTAGTAAGAGACTAAATAACTGTGTTGAAAATGCTCATCAGCCAACTCGACGAAAGGAAAAAATATTGATTAAATTTAAGCATCCTAATTCAGCACAATGTATATTATCACTGATGGGCAAAGTCAGAAATATATTTGCCGTCAATGTTGGACGATATACTAAAACCGCACCAGAGCAAAGAATTGCATTTGCATCCGCTAAATCTATTTGGGACGAAGCTACTCAAAGACTTCTTGCTGCCTGAAATATAAAAACATAGTACTTTTTGAAACCAATTTACTTAACTTGACGGTGCCATCGTTACAGCTTGTTGCATGGATCAGTTCTACAACCATCATTACATGAATAAGTCACGGGATGACATCGTGTGTGTTTTTCTATCCATGCAATAATCTAAGTTTTTCATCGCAACAACACACAGACTAATTCTGCAATATCTTCATCATTAAATTAATTTCTTCACGAAGTTCTAAATCGCTTTCTAATAACTCTTCTACTTTCTTGATAGCGTGCATAACGGTGGTGTGGTCTTTTTTACCGAATTTTTTACCGATATCGACTAAACTTTTTGGAGTGAGGATTTTGCTTAAGTACATAGCTATCTGACGCGGTCTTGCAATGGTACGCATTCTACGAGGCGAAGACATATCGGATAATTTAATATTGTAACGATTTGCTACTTTTTTCTGAATATCTTCAACCGTAATTATTCTTTCATTAGAACGAAGCAAATCTCTTAAAATATTTTGGGTATTTTCAAGCGTAATTTCTTTTAAGGTAAAATTGGAATGAGCAATAACCTTATTTAATGCTCCTTCAAGCTCCCTTACGTTTGAAACAATCTTAGAAGCCAGGAAATCAATTACATCTTTTGGAACTTTAACATTCATCTGCTCGATTTTGGACTCTAAAATACCAAGACGTAGCTCATAAGTAGTGCTATGAACATCGGCAACTAATCCCCACCCTAAACGAGATTTAATACGGTCTTCGATATCATCCAAATCTGAAGGTGATCTATCGCAGGAAATAACCATTTGACGGTTATTATCAATCAAAGTGTTAAATGTATGGAAGAATTCTTCCTGCGTACTATCTTTACCGCAAATAAACTGAATATCATCAATCATTAATACGTCAACTGAACGGAATTTCTCTTTAAAAGATAAAACTTCTTTGTTACGCAAAGCCTTAACGAACTGATACATAAATTTCTCTGCCGACATATATATAACTTTACGGCTTGGGTTATTTTGCTTTATGTACCAACCGATTGCATGCATTAAATGCGTCTTACCAAGCCCTACCCCACCATATAAAAAAAGCGGATTAGATTCAGAAACGGCACTTGAGGATTCGGCTACCGCTCTTGCGGCAGCATAAGCAAGCTCATTAGGAGCACCGACAACAAAATTATCAAAAGTAAAACGTACGTCAAGCGTTGAAAAAATATTCTCTGAATTAAGTTCACTACTGCCGATATCCGAAAAAGTTTTAGTAGGTAGCTCAAGAGTTGTTTGACTAGAAGAAGGTAGTTCCTTAGTAATAATCTCAACTGACTTAATAGCATTATTATAATGCTGAAATAACTGCAATATGACTACGGAATATTTAGACTTTATCCAATCTCTGATAAAATTGGTAGGAGCGCAAAGAATAACGGTATTTAACGAAGATTCTATAAAGTTGACTTTGCTAAACCAACTATTATATAAAGCTTCACCGTAATAGTTATAAAGATCTTTGGTTACCTGACCCCAGACATTTACGCAGCTATCGCCTTGATTTGTTAAAATTATTTGATTAGTACTCACTTAAAACTGCCACGGTAAGTTGTTTTGTTTCCAGCCTTTATTTTGAAGATTTCCTTCGAAACCATCAATAATATTATAACAATTCTTATAGCCCATACTAGCTATAAAATTTGCTGCCATTAATGATCTATATCCGGAACGACATAAAAACAATATCCAGCTTGACATTTTATCATCAATAATTGATAGAAGCTTATCCTTAAAATCTTCCGATAATTGCCAACTTAAGAATATTACTTCTTTATCGTCCAGCTTAGGTATACCTACCCCTTTCCACTCTTCTTTTGTTCTAACATCAACAAGGAAAGCATTATGATATGTAGCAAGATATTATAAGCATCCGGAGAGCAGATATTTTGAACTAACATAATATTAAATTAGTACTTAAATTATTTAGATTTTATTCATGTAAAAATGAATTCAGTAGATTATTTATTTAAAAAATAGTATTTGTATCTGGTAGTTTCAATAATATTATTATAAAAATTTTTTGCAAGATTTTATAGCATGAATAAATTAAATAAAAACTCTTTACAAAAGAAACTTCTTTATCGTAGTAAAAATCGCAGCTGTAAAGAAATGGATTACATACTCGGTAACTTTGCCGATCTTTACTTACCTTTTATGGAGGAAAAAAAGCTTTTAAGCTACGCTTTAATACTTGATCAAAATGATAATGATCTTTATAATTGGATTACCCATAAATCTTCGGTTCCTTCTAATTTAGATGCCGAAATAATAGATAATTTACGCAAAATAGCAAAAATATAGCTCCCTATCAATACATGTTACAACAAAAATTTCCGCAAACCGCTAAATCTTTCTTCGCAATTGATAACTTTATTAAGAATTCAAAACAAGATTTCGTCTTAGTTACAAGCAATGAAGAAGAGGCGTTGCAATTATGCAAGCAAGCTTTATTTTTTTTACCGAGCGAGAATATATATTATTTTCCAAGCTTACGATACGATTCCTTATGATCATACGTCACCAAATTGCAATATTCTATCTAAGCGAGCCGAAACCCTAACGAAGCTAACGACTAATAAAGGAAATAAATTAGTCATTACCCACGTGGCAAATTTGTTAAATAAATTACCGCCTAAAGATTTTTTTGCTAAATATTACCTAAAATTATTTCCTAAAATGAAGCTAAGTGCAAACGAGCTTAGCAAGTTTTTAGTAGAAAATAGCTTTACAAGGAATGCAAGCGCTGTGGATGTTGGAGAATTTGCGGTTAGGGGAGAAATCGTTGATGTAATACTACCTGAATCTAAAGGCTATAGAATAAATTTTAGTTGGGATTATGTCGAGTCTATTAAACAATTTGATATCGATACGCAAATCTCAACAAAATCTTGCAACGAGCTAGTTATCAGCCCTGCGAATGAAATAGTTTTGAATTCTAAAACAATCGGTAATTTTAAAGATAATTATCTGCGAAATTTTGGCGTTAACCACACCGACAACCACTTATATGAAGCAATAACTAGCGGAAGAAAATTCTCAGGCTATGAGCAATTATTACCTTTATTTTATGATTCCTATTCTAGCCTTACAGATTACCTTAATAGTCCGGTTATCATCTTTGATAATTTAACAAAACAAGCTATTCTAGAATTCGAACATAGCTATAACGATTTTTATAAAGCAAGGCTAGATGCAAATAAGCTTAAATTTAATAGCTTTTACCCTACTCTTCCGCCTTCTGGGTTATATTTTACCTCTCTTGAAACTATAGAATTACTTGAACAGGAAAATAATATTGTAATTAGCTATGAAAATTCTGACCAAGCAAGCGTAGTTGAAAATATATCAGCTGCGAGCTTTTTGGAGAAGAAAACCGTTTTTGATAAGTTGTTTGAGGTTATAAAAGCTAATTCTCGTAAGAAAATTATCATAGGAGCAAGTGTTTTAAGTAGTTTTGAGCGGGTTAAAAGCATCATCACAAATTACGAATATAGCTATAATGAAATAGAATATTTGGAAGAGGCTAAAATAAATGCGATAAATATTGCAATATTACCTTTAAATCAAAGTTTTTCTACTCCTGAATATTTATTTATTTCAGCTAGCGAGTTGTTAGAAGAAAAAGTTACCCCTACAAATACTAACAAAAAACTTAAGAATATCTTACTTGAGCTTGATCATTTAGCTGAAGGAGAGCTAGTAGTCCATAAGGATCACGGTGTAGGACAGTTTTTAAAACTCGAAGCTTTAGAAATCAAAGGCAAACTTCATGACTTTTTAAAAATCTTATATGCCGGTAACGATAAGCTATATATACCGGTTGAAAATATTGAGGTAATAAAGAAATACGGCAGTGACGTTGCACAGCTTGATAAGCTAGGTAGCGTATCATGGCAAAAAAGTAAAGCTAAGCTCAAAAACCGTATTAAGGAAATTGCTTTGCATTTAATGCAAATAGCTGCAAAAAGAAAACTAAATACTACAGCTGCTATTGAATTTGATCTTGAAGAATATGATAAATTTTGTGCCAAATTTCCTTTTACCGAAACCGAAGATCAATTAAATGCAATAAACGAGATAAGAGAAGATTTTAATACCAGCATGTTGATGGATAGGTTAATATGCAGGGATGTTGGATTCGGTAAGACTGAAGTAGCAATGCGTGCCGCTTTTATGGTTGCTAAATCCTTAAACGAGCATTTGCCGCAAGTGGCGGTTGTCGTGCCGACTACTATTTTATGCAGCTAACATTTTGCAAGATTTACGGAAAGGTTTAAAGATTTCGGCTTGAATATCAAGCAATTATCTAGCGTTGTTAGTTCCAAAGAAGCAAAAATCGTAAGATCGGAACTTGAAAGCGGTAAGATAAATATAATAATAGGTACGCATTCTTTGTTGCATAAGGTCACAAAATTCCATAACCTTAAACTATTAATTATAGATGAAGAGCAGCATTTCGGCGTTAGCCAAAAAGAATTCCTTAAATCGCTCAAATCTTCTACGCACGTGCTTGCAATGTCGGCAACCCCAATACCGCGTACTATGCAAATGTCGATGACCGGTTTAAAGGAGCTAAGTATTATCGCAACACCTCCCTTAAATAGGCTAGAAGTCCGCACCTCTGTTATGCCTTTTGATCCTGTCATTATTAGAGATGCATTACTACGTGAACATTTTAGGGGAGGTAAAAGCTTTTTTGTCGTTCCAAGGATTAACGATATAGAGGATATTGAAAAGCAGCTAAAACAAATCGTTCCTGAATTAAGCTATAAAGTAGCACACGGTAAAATGTCGCCGAATAAGATTGATGAAATTATGAGCGAGTTTTATGCCGGCAAATTCGATATATTAGTCTCAACGACTATAATAGAGTCGGGAATTGATATAGCGGATGCTAATACTATGATTATCCATAAAGCCGATATGCGGACACTTAGTCAGCTATATCAATTACGCGGTAGAATCGGGCGAGGTAAAGTACGCGGTTATGCCTACCTAACCGTAGCAGGTCATAAGAAGATGACGCCGCACTCCTTAAGGCGTTTAGAGATAATCCAAAATAGCTGTGCTTTAGGCTCAGGCTTTACCATTGCAAGTCATGACATGGATTTAAGAGGTTTCGGTAATTTAATCGGCGAGGAGCAATCAGGACAAATTAGAGAAGTAGGAACCGAACTTTATCAAGAAATGCTAGAAGAGCAAATAGCTATCTTTAAAAATGAACCGATAAGCGGGGAGCAACCCTTCGTCCCGACTATTAATTTAGGCTTATCGGTCTTTATTTCTGATGATTACGTATCTGATTCGGTGCTGAAGCTTGGGTTATATAGAAGAGTAGGTAATCTAAACGATGACTTAGAAGTAGAGAAATTTAAAGATGAGATGGTTGACAGGTTTGGAAGTTTACCAGCTGAATTCAATAATTTACTTGATATTGTCAAAATAAAGTTATTATGCTTTAAGCTGAATATTGAAAATCTAGATTCAGGCGATAACGGCTTTGTCATTAAATTCTATAAAAATGCCGATATGGCTGATAAGGTGCTAAAATTTGTAAGCACCTATCCTAATCAGGCAAAAATTAAACCTGACAATAAACTATTATTTATCAAGAAATTGGCAGGTAAGAACATAATTTCTGAGGCGAATCAGTTACTATGGAATTTATCGGAAATTTAAATATTTGTCATCCTGTGGCGGTTTTCTACGCCATTCCCAGCAACGGCGGGAATCCAGTAAAAAGACTGTCATACCGCGGCTTGTACCTTAGGCATCTTAGGACACAGTCTGTGGCACAAGATCCCGTGATCAAGTCACGGGATGACAATATAATTGACTGCATTCCCGCTTTTAGCTGGGAATGACATATGAGCCATGCAACAACCTAGGTAGAAGCCGCGGGATGACACCATACGGGAACGACATTATAATCATAATATAACATATGACTCTAACCTTAAAACAATTATTTGAGAAACATTACGTACAAGGTTTATCGAATAACTCTAAGACTACTCAGAAAAATGATGTCTTTTTTGCCATTAAAGGCGGGAATAATTTTATTGAGGATGCTTTAAGTAAGGGAGCGGTGTTAGTAATTACCGATAATAAACAAACTATTGCTACAGATAAAGTAATATATGTAGAAAATGCACAAATAGCTTTATACGAAGCTATAGAACTTTTCTACCTTAAAAAACCCAAAACTATGATAGCCGTAACCGGTACTAACGGTAAAAGCTCGGTAGTGTCATACATAGCTCAAATATATTCGTTGCTTGGACAAAAAGCAGCATCAATAGGAACAATAGGCGTAGAAGTTTTCGGCATCAATAGTTTTAGCGATAATTTTCCTGCATTAACCACTTTTGACTATTTAAGCTTTAGGAAGATTATTCATAAACTAGCTGAAAATAGTATAGATTATTTAGCATTTGAAGCCTCAAGTCATGGGTTAGATCAGCAAAGACTTGGCGATTTGAAAGTAAATATCGCATGTTTCACTAGCTTTAGCCAAGATCATCTTGATTATCATCACACAAAAAAAAATTATTTGCTTGCTAAATTAAAGTTATTTACCAATCATTTATCGAAAGATGGCATCGCTATTATAAATTCCGATATAGAAGAGATAGATTTCATTAAAGATTATTTAAATAAGCATAAGGTAAAATATTTATGCATTGGCACAAGCGGTGATTGTAAAATAACTAAAATAAACAGCTCCCTAAAAGGACAAAATATTAATTTTATTTTTGATAGCAAAGAACGTATTTTTAATACACCGATAATAGGCAGCTTTCAGGCTAGTAATTTATTAATCGCAGCACTTAGCGTTTATCATACCGGTTTTGAATTTAGTAAAATTATTGATGCTTTGACTAAAGTTAAAGCCGTTAAGGGACGAATGGAAAGAGTTAAAGATGCTAATATATTTATTGATTATGCTCACACTCCCGATGCTCTTGAAAAAGCTTTAACTGAACTGAAAAATATTAAAGCTAAGGGCAGTAAATTAAGCGTAATTTTTGGCTGCGGCGGTAATCGTGATACTACAAAAAGAAAGCTAATGGGGGAAATAGCGGCGACAATAGCTGATTATGTTATCGTAACGGACGACAATCCACGCAACGAAGATCCAAAAGCTATTAGAACAGAAATTATTAGCGGGATAGAAACAACAAATTACACGGAGATAGCTGATAGAAAAGAAGCTATTAAATACGGGATAAATAGTTTAAAAGAAAATGATATTCTACTAATCGCCGGCAAGGGTCATGAAAATTATCAAATTATAGGTAATGATAAGGTAGAGTTTGACGATGCTAAGGTGGCATCTATGTCATTCTTAGCAACGGCGGGAATCCAGTAAAAAGACTGTCATACCGCAGCGGCATTGTTGCGTAGATCGAAAAACGTGTTCGGTGTCATACCGTGGCTTGACCACAGTATCCAGAAAAACAACTTTTAATACTAATAATTTTAGTATTTTAAGCTGGATCCCACGATCAAGTCGCGGGATGACAGAGGAAAAATTGATCCACGCAACAACGCCTACCGCGGCTTGTACCTTAGGTATCTTAGGACACAGTCTATGGCACAAGATCCCGTGATCAAGTCACGGGATGAAAATATAATTGACTGGATTCCCGCTGTTGCTAAGAATGACATAAACAATACAGTAAAAACACATAACAACAAACACACATGATTTGGAATTATAAAACTTTAAGCGATGCTTTAAATGTAGAAGTACCGCAATCTATTATTGCTAAAGAAGTACAATTTAACTCTAAAGATGTTAAAGAAGGAGACTTATTTATAGCACTTCAAGGCAATAAAGACGGTCATGATTATGTTCAAGATGCCATCGATAACGGAGCATCCGCAGTAATAGTTAGTAAGCAAGTAGACATATCTGATGAAAATAAAATTATTCTAGTAGATGACTGTTTAGAAGCCTTAAAAAATCTAGCTTTATATAAAAGGAAGCATTCAAAGGCTAAATTCATCGCTATAACTGGCAGTGTCGGCAAAACGTCTACTAAAGAGGCTTTAAAAACTTTATTAAAGCATGATGCACTAACTTTTGCTAGCCGTGGTAATTTTAACAATCATTTAGGATTACTAACTAATCTTGCTTCAATGCCTGATAATACGGAGTTTGCTATCTTTGAGCTTGGCATGAACCATAAAGGCGAAATAAGGGAGCTAATTCAAATATTAAAGCCGCATATCGCGATGATTACTAATATTTCAGAAGCCCATTTAGAGTTTTTTAACTCACTTGAAGATATCTCTGAAGCTAAATGTGAGATCTTTGCAAGCTTTAACACAGATGATATCGCCGTAGTTAATAATGATGATAAAATTTTATCTATATTAAAAAAGCTATCTATCGACAATATATATAGCTTTGGCAAATCATCTTCAGCCGAATTAATTTTATATGAAGCTTCAGAAAAACACGTTCATTTAAAATATAATATAAATAACAAAATTTTAGATGTTACCGTACCCTTCATACCTAAGCACTTTGCCGAGAATTATGCCGGTATATTATTAATCATTTCCTTACTAAATAAAAATCTAGATAAAGCTGTTAATTATCTAGCTGATATTCGCCTAACAAAAGGCAGAGGCGAAATTATCAGTGTAGGAAATAGCCGTGTTATTTGTGACTATTATAATGCAAGCCCGGTATCAATGAAAGCCGCATTAGAGTATTTAAAGCAAATACCCGCCGAAAACAAAACCGCTATAATAGGCGAAATGTTAGAACTTGGGCAGAATTCAGAAAATCTGCACAAAGAGCTAGCACCTTATATATTAGATTCCGGTTGCTCTAAGGTTTTTCTAATAGGTGCAAATACTAAATGTATTTATGACTCATTACCTGAAAAAATAACTAAAGCATATTTTGAAAATGTTGATGAATTAATTACATCTATAAACTATTTATTTAAAAATAACGAACTTATTTTAATAAAAGGGTCTAGGGGCGTAAAACTTGACAAGATTATTAGCCTTCTTACATAACCTGCGTCTAAAGGTAATTTTGGGTGTCAATCCGGTACTCAAATCTAACGTACTATATGTACGCTGCGGTTTGCAGTAAAGCGTTTCCTACAAGTTTCTCTTTATTAGCTGCTTTATGTAAGGGGGCTATTGATTATTATAATAAACTAGACTAGGATAATAAACAGTTAAAATCCAGTATGTTATTTAGTTTTTTTCAACCCGTGGACAAGCCATCGTTGTTGCATGGATAGGAGAGCATACACAATGTCATCCCTAGCTTAAAGGCGGGGATCCGGAAAAAAGCGAGACGAAGCGAGCTTTTAATTTTAAAAACTTGCTATATTGTATTTTTTAATTATTGGATCTAGTTCCCAAGCCACGGAATGACAAAGCTGACCCATGCAACAACCTAGGGACAAGCCACGGCATAATACTGAACAACCAGATTAAGATAATTTTATTTCTAATTAACCTTTAAATATGTTATACAACCTCTTACTGCCTTACATTCATAATTCACACATAGCTAATTTATTTCACTATATTACTTTTCGTAGCGGTCTTGCTGTTTTAATCACCCTTTGCCTTAGTTTTATTATAGGTCCGAAATTAATACAATCTTTACGTGCTTTACAAAAGAACGGACAACCTATACGTTTAGACGGACCTGAATCTCACCAAACCAAAGCAGGTACTCCCACTATGGGAGGCATTATGATCATATTATCCAGTTGTTTTTCTACCTTATTGCTCGCTGATTTAACTAATAAATATATTTGGATTACATTATTTGGTTTTATCAGCTTCGGTATTATCGGCTTTCTTGATGATTATACAAAAGTAACTAAAAATAATCATTATGGAGTAAGAGGAAAAAGTAAACTATTACTTCAAATTCTTATTAGCCTAATAGTATGTATTTTATTAGAATATACAAGCGATAGCCCTAATCATATACTTAACGTACCGTTTTTCAAAAATTTAAGTATGGATCTTGGTTATTTATATATATTCTTTGCTATATTCGTTATAGTTGGTGCTTCAAATGCTGTCAACCTTACTGACGGACTTGATGGACTTGCAACCGTTCCTATTGCACTAAGTAGCGGCTCTTTTGCCCTAATAAGCTATTTAGTCGGCAATCTAATTTACTCAAATTATTTGCAGCTAACTTATTTACCTAATACCGGAGAATTAACAATTTTTTGCGCGAGTATAGTAGGTAGCTGCCTTGGATTTTTATGGTTTAACGCACAGCCGGCTGAAGTTTTTATGGGCGATACAGGAAGTTTAAGTCTTGGAGGGGGGCTTGGAATTATTAGCGTTATTACTAAACATGAAATAGTTTTAGCCATTGTCGGCGGATTATTTGTTGTTGAAACAATATCGGTAATCATGCAAGTATATTACTTTAAGGCTACTAAAGGAAAACGAATATTCAAAATGGCACCTCTCCATCATCATTTTGAAAAAAGCGGATGGGCAGAATCAAAAGTCGTAATAAGATTCTGGATTATCTCTCTTATATTTGTGCTTATTGGGTTATCATCACTTAAGTTACGTTAATATTTAATACATAATTATACTAGCTTTTTATTTGCTTTTAATAATTCCTTATTATAATATTAATTTAAATTATAATGAGTGTTTATATGGCAAAAATAACAGATCTAGATGATCAACAAAAAGCATTAGAAAACATATTAAATACCCTAGACGAATTATGTAAACTTAATAAAAATTTACAAGGCTTTATTAAGATTCAAAAAGATGTTAAAGAGTTAGAAAAAGAACATAACAAATCTCTATCTTGGTTTAAAAAGCTAGTAAATACGGTATCTAATATAAAATATGCTTTTGTAAAAAGTGAAGAAAAATTAACTAAAGAAGCCATAGAACAAAATAATAAATTATTAAAGCGTATAGATAATACTATATTATCTATAGTAGATAAATCCTCTACTTTAAAACAAACTCTACAACAGGAAATTAAAAAAAATTTTGAAGACCTAGCAGGGAAAACAGACTTATCCGAAAAACAACGTAAAAGTCTCAGTAATTTATTTTATAACGAATATGCAGCTAAAGGTGAAAAATTTGCTTCACCAACTATGGTTAAAGCTTTGCATTTTTCTAGTGCGGAGGAATTAGAAAATCAGCATAACGATTTAAATGCCATAAGGCAAAATGTTCTAAATTTATTGACTGAGAATTCTAACATCAAAGAACTTAAGGAGATAAAGAAGCAAGTTGCTGAAATAAGAGCAGAAATACCTTTTACTTTCTTTGAAAAATTAACCAATAGTTGGCAAAAAATTAAAAATATTTTTGTTAATAATAACGAGCAAATTTTAGCAAAAAATATAAAAAATAATATTAAAGCGATCGAAAAAATAGATCAAAAATTACATGAAGCTGAGGATAAGTTTAAAAAATTAATTAACGATAAAGAAAAAAGTATAATTGAAAGAGCAGGTAAGATTTCTAAAGATACGCAACTCAAAGTAGATGAAAAAATAGTTGATTTCAAAACTCGCGATTTAAATTCGCCTATTATTCAAGATGAAGCATCTAAAACTCAAAGCGAAAAATCTAAATTTGCAACCGTAGGAAAACCGCATAGAGCTACAAATATTGCTAAAACAAATTTAGAAAGCTTTGAACCTAAAGATAATTCTATATCAAATACCGAAAAAACATCTGAAAAATTATCTGATTCAAACTCACCTATATCAAACTTTCCAAATGAAAAACCAGCAATGACCTTTTCTACTTTTAGAGAAAAAAATGATGAGATTCTTCAAAGTGTTGAACAAATTAAGGAAAATATGACTAAAGCGATTATACCTGAAAATAGTGTAGACGTAAGTAAAAAAAATCCGATCAAGGGAGCAAGAAATGCTAAACTTAATCGACAAAATTTTAGGGGATAAAAAAACAAATTTATTATTCTCCAAATTTCCTGTGGAGGCGAGGCATTAGCTTAAATATCAAGTTGTCTTGAGCTATACGGCCGTAGGCCTAACAATTTAGAAAAAACAAATTTAATTAGTATTCTAGCTGGAAGTTACTTTCCATCTAGAATACTTAAATAATTATAATCTTTTTTTTTAAAAGAAATATATTATTTATATCAATTTTTTCTTGTATGAACTCCGGATATAATAAAACGAAGCTGCACAGCTAATACTTAAACCTACGGACAATAAAGCAAAGTTACTTATCGTATCACTATGTATTTTAGAAACAAGATATGTTATAACTGCGATAAGTACATAATATATTGAGCCGAATATTGAACCTGCAGTTCCGGTTACTTTAGCATAATCCTCTAAGGCATAACGTAGAGTCATCGGAATCAACAAATTATGTCCGACCATATGGATCATCATAGGTGCAAATATTATAATAACCGCTATATTTTGACTTACCTCTTTATCTTGTAAAATCAGAGCATCAATTGCAAGTAAGCTGCAACCGACTACACTAAAAACAATTCCCAAAATCATTACTTTTTGATCATGTATGTGACGTTTTTTTATTAAATATCCTCCTAAAAATCCTCCAAAAATACCGGCAAAAGACAATAGGAATGCTAATTTACCGTAAAAAGATGGGGCAACTTTCATTTTATCGATAAAAATAAAAGGGGCTTCTATATAAAAACCGTAATATATACCGTTAAATGCTCCGATAATAAAAGCATACAACCATAAAACTTTGTCTTTGATAACTACTTTTAAAACCTCAAAATATTTGCTATTATGGGAAAGATCCATATGGGGATTCGTTTCAGGTAGAATTTTATAATATAGCTTTAATAATATTGCACCTGTAAGACTAAAAAATACGAAACTATAATGCCAGCTTGAATATTCTATAATATAACCTCCTATAGACGAACCTAAAGAAGGAATAAACATGAGCCATGGAGATAGGCTAGCATAAACGTAAGACAATTCCGTACCTTGATAAGAATCACGAGCCATAGCCTGCCCGATAACTGAACCAACACTCACACCGAAAGCCTGCACAAAACGGGTTAACATTAACGTCTCTATGTTAGGTGCGAAAATACTAATGATCGAAGAGATAACGTAAATAAAAAGACCCAACAAAACAACCGGTCTTCGACCGTAAATATCCGATAATCTTCCGAGTGTTAAAATACCTAAAGCGAAACCTAAATAATATAAGCTAGAAGTAATTTGAGCAGCACTATCATCAATATTAAAATATTCAGTAATATTTGGTAGTCCTGAAGTATAGATTGTTTCCGTTATGGGCGATAAAGTAAATAAGCATAAAAGCATCCATGCTGGAATCTTTGCAATAATTTTCATAAATTTTTGTGTATGGGTTAGTGTCACACCGTGAGAAGTGTACTGTATGAGCCAAGAAGCGTGCTCTATATCATTCCTACGAAGGCATTCTCGTATGGCTCAAATCTGTTATCTCGTGGACAAGACGGCTTTGTTGCATAGATCGAAAAATGCGTTCGGTGTCATTCCCAGCAACGGCGGGAATCCAGTATAAAGCGAGATAACCTACGCTTTTAATTTTAAAAATTTACTGTATTTAGGCTTTTTTTCTGGATTCCCGCCTACGCGGGAATGACATAAGAGCCATGCAACAACGCCACCAATTGAGTATATAATACTTTAAGTATACTTCGAGAAAATAACAAATAGATAGACGAAGTTCAACTTGGAAAAGAGCTAGGAATCTGTAAACCGAGGTGCGGAGCGTATACTTAATACGTGAGCAACCGAGGATTTACAAAGACGACGTAGCCAATTTTTCAAGTTCAACGAGTATATCATACGTTAAATCTGAAATGTACTATATCCCCATCCTGCATTTTATACTCTTTACCCTCTAGTCGCATTTTGCCTACTTCTTTGACTTTTGCTTCGCTACCTAGATTTATATAATCTGCATAACCTATAACTTCCGCTCTGATAAATCCTTTTTCAAAATCGGTATGAATAATACCGGCAGCACTTGGTGCAAGCGTACCGTCTTTAAAAGTCCAGCTATGTGCTTCTTTAGGACCGATCGTAAAAAAGCTTTTAAGATTCAATAAATTATATCCTTCTTTAATTACTTTACTAAGCCCTGTTTCATCTAAACCGATATCTTTTAAAAACTCTTCTTTTTCCTCTATACTTTCCAGTAAAGCAATATCTGCTTCTATTTTTGAAGAGATTATGACAATTTTAGTTTCTTCTTTTTTTGCTTGCTCTGCTACTAATTTTGTAAGCTCGTTACCACTTGCTGCATCTTTCTCAAGCACATTACACACATACAGAACGGGCTTAGAAGTAAGCAGTTGTAACTGTTTTAAATTATCAGCACCTAAAGTTTTATTCAGCACCCGTGCGGGTTTACCTTCAGCTAACACTTTATGAACCTCTTTTAATAGCTCTATCTGCTCTATTAAAGTTTTATCGCCTGATTTTAAGCGTTTTTCGCTTGTAGCGAGTCGTTTTTCTACTGATTCTATATCGGCAAGTATTAGCTCCATCTCTATTATTTCAAGGTCATGAATTGGATCAACTTTATTATGCACATGTGTTACATCTTCATCCTCAAAACAACGTAATACATGCAAAATTGCATCGACTTCTCTGATATTCGATAAGAACTTGTTACCAAGCCCCTCCCCTTTACTTGCACCTTTAACAAGCCCTGCAATATCTACAAATTCGATATAAGACGGAATAACTTTGCCACTTCCTGCTAAGCTTGCTAATTTGTATAAACGCTCATCAGGTACCGAAACTTTAGCACTATTCGGTTCAATTGTGCAAAACGGATAATTAGCGGCTTCAGCTGCCACGCTTGCCGTTAAGGCGTTAAATAACGTTGACTTACCGACATTCGGCAAACCCACAATCCCTAATTTTAATGTCATAAATCTTTCCTTAGTAAATAAAAACTGAATTTTTTTCATAACTGTGTCTTGTAAATTCTAGTTTGTATCCTAATTTTTCATAAAATGGTTTTGCTTGAAAATCCATAGTCGACAAAACAACAAAATTACACCTGCGTTCACGTGCTAGATTTTCAGCTTTTTCCATTAACAAGCTTCCGTGCTTTTGATTTCTGTGATTTTTAACTACAAATAATGAATTAATATAAAAACCTCCCCAGAAACTCACACCGCCAATTCCGGCAATAAAATTTTTATCTCGATTTAACAAAGAAAATGAAAAAGATTTTAAATCTCCTATTAAACCTTTCTTTTCTCTAGCATCTTTTATTAAAGGCATCACAAATTATAGTTTGATATGCTTTATCCATTTCATCGGCATATATGATTTCAAAATCTTGTGTCATAATTTATCTTTTTATTTTTTATTTAGCTAATCGGACGTTGTTGTATAATTCCAATGTCAAGTTGGTATTATTGCATGGATCACTAATGTCATTCCCGCGAAAGCGGGAATAACATTGTATACCTTTTTTGATCCATACAATAACCTAGGTACAAGCTACGGGATGACACCGAACGCTATTTCATGAGATTGCCGCGTCGATGCTACGCATCTCCTCGCAATGACAATCGATATACCTAAACCACTTTACTCTTAAATTCTTCTAATTTATTTTCTAATATTAAATCAAAATTATCGGTTATTTTATTTATAGCTTGTTCTGCTACTATATATTCCGATTTAGGGAAGTTATTTAGCACATAATCAGCTACATCCTGATTGTTTTGAGGTCTACCGACCCCGATTCTGATACGGTTATAATTATTTCCTATAACACCGTCAATGGATTTTAAACCGTTATGCCCACCATTACCACCACCAGTTTTAAGCTTTATTCTACCTAGTTCTAAATCAATATCATCATGAATAACAAAGACTTTTTCAAGAGTAATATTATAATATGTTTTTACCGCTATCACTGACTTACCTGATAAATTCATATAAGTAGTAGGTTTTATAAATATTAATTTTTGTTTTTCTTGGTTACTTTCAGCAATTCCACAATCAAATTTTTTCTTTACGCTAAATGAGGTATTGTATTGATTTGCTAATTTATCTAAAGCAACAAAGCCAATATTATGCCGTGTACGCTCATATTCTTTACCCGGATTACCAAGACCAATAATAAGCATCATAGCGTTTACCTAATATGTAATGAAAAATTTTTAAAGAGATATGATTTGAAGTATAAAATGGAGATATTTAGTATGCCATTCATTTGAAGAGCATTATTTCGTGGATCAGCTTTGTCATACCATGGCTTGTCCGGCGTTGTTGCATGGATCACTTATGTCATTCTTAGCAACTGCGGGAATCCAGAAAAAAAACATAAATACAGAAAATTTTTAAAATTAAAAGTTCGATACTGGATTCACGCCTACGCGGGAATGACACTGGATGCGTTTTTTGATCCATCCAACAAGACCGGACAAGCTATGGCATGACAAAGCTGATTTTTCAGCAAGACGAAAAAACCGAGCTACACTAACGCTGGTAACAGATTACTTCGCAGCTTCAGCTGTTTGTTCGCCCTCGGCTTCAGTTTTTGCTCCTCTACGCCCTATTATTGTTGCAAGGACAAATTCTTTTTTCGTAGCAAAACTACTTCCTTCTGGTAATTTCACTTGAGAGGATTTTAAAGAAGTAGCAATCGGCATATTAGTAACATCGATAGTTACGTTTCTTGGGATATTATTAACATCACATAATAAAGTAACTCTTCTTTTTACTATATTAAAATATCCGCCTCTTTTAACACCTAACGCTTTTTCTTTCCCTTCATATACTACAGGTACTTCCATTTTTTGGGTTTTATCTTCTAAAAAGACAAAATCAACATGGCGAACTATATCCGTAACAGGATGTAATTCTACAGCTTTCGGCAATACTTTATATTCCGTACCGTCAACCTTTAAATTAATTAACTGAGATATAAAAGCCGGCTTTCTGTAATATTTTGTTATTTCTTTTTCCTCTAAGGAAATACTAACAGGAGTTTTTTTTGCACCGTAAATAATAGCTGGAACACGTCCCTCTCCTCTTAATGCTCTTGCTGCACCCGTACCAAATTCTGTGCGGGCTTTCGCTTCAAGTTCTAATATTTCACTCATTATTTCAACACTTATAAACTTTAAAAAAGATTATAATAGTATAGTTTAATCTAGAATTCAAGATATATTTGACTACAGTTTAAGTATCAAATATTTATTCTATTCCTAAGAATTTATGAGTTTGTAATGATAACCTAGCACCACTGTCTAACGCTAGTTTTACTGCTAACTCATTATTTTCTTTATTAAGCTTATAATCGCCTTGATCCATAGGCTGAACAAAAACCGGTATATTGTAAGGAGTTTGTCCTACTTCCGGTATTAAACTATACTCTAGAATATTTTTAGCCACGATAAATTTTATAGCACTAATTTTAGGCAATAAATCCACCCTTATTTTACTATAACCGTTTTTTCCTGCTTTCGGCGAACATATTATAGACACTTCATCAGGCAAAGTGCGGTATAACGTGCCGTTTGTTTCTATCTGCACCTTAAAATTTTGTTCTAATAATTTTTGACATAATAATTCTATCGGCTGACGCATCGGTTCACCGCCGGTTATTACTACTAAATTAACTGATTGTTTATTATTAGAATTTAACGCTAATATATCGACTTTATTTAAAATCTCATCTATTTCTATTGATTTAAAATCCTCAAACTCGGTATCACAAAAATTGCATGCAAGATTACAACCGCCAAGCCTAATAAAAACCGCAGGAACACCTACAAATACTCCCTCCCCTTGAATAGTCTTAAAAATAGACTGCACTTGTAACTTCTTTCCGTCGCCGATAAAAACTCCTCTTTTAGGATTTTGTCCAAACATTATTTTATAATTTATGTTAATGACGATTATTATAGCATATATTACAAAAAAAAACTTGCAATAAATTGTAAAAAAAGCTATTGTTTATCTTCAATCGGTAACGTGGCTTTGGTATGCCTAAAATATTAAATATTACTGACAGATTCTTGTAAATACCAATTAAAGGAATAATCATGCCTAAACTTAAAACAAAATCCGCTGTAAAAAAGCGTTTTAAACTTACCGCAACCGGCAAGGTTGTAGCCTCCCAAGCAGGTAAAAAACACTTTATGCGTCGTCGTACTAAAGCTCAAATTCGTAATCTTCGAGGAACTACTATTCTTTGTCCTCAAGATGGAGATAATATTAAAAAATACTTTTTACCGTACGGTATCAATTAATTGAATTAAGGAGCTATAAGTAATGACACGTGCAAAATCAGGAAAAATTTCCAAAAATCGACATAAAAAAATCCTCAAACTTGCTAAAGGTTATAGAGGTAGAGCAAGTACTTGCTTTAGAGTAGCTATTGAAAAAGTAGAAAAAGCATTACAATATGCTTATAGAGATCGTAGAAATCGTAAGCGTGATTTCAGAGGTTTGTGGATTCAAAGAATAAATGCTGCCGTAAGAGAGCATGGTTTAGTATATTCTCAGTTTATGGGAGCTCTTAAAAAAGCAGAAATCGATATAGATCGTAAAGTCCTTGCAGAGTTAGCCGTAAATAATAGCGAAGGATTCGCAAGTATCGTTGAGCAAGCAAAGGCACATATTTAACATTTAAGACGTCATTACTGCGGTATGGATTTGCTCTTATGTCATTCCAACCAAGGTCGAGAATCAGATAATTTTGTAATCCCGCGACTCGATCACGAGACCTTAGAGCATAGTTTGTAACGCAAGACCTAGTTAGCAAGCAACAGAGTGACAAAAAAAATTCTGGATTCCGCTTCCGTGGTAATGACATCAGAACCATGCAATATTGACAGAGTTAAAATATTTCATTATAAGTATACCGCAAATACTTCAAAAGTTGGAAGTTAAATAAGCGGCAAGTCTGCGAAAGCCGTCAAATAGTACGTGAGCACAGACGAGTCCCAAAATTTGACGCACAGTTAAATTCAGAAAGCTTTAGACAAGATGAATTTAAAGACGAGCCTGCGCAAGACGTCAATAAGTACGTGAGCACAGTCTATGCCCGAAAAATTCACTTGGATCAAGTTTTCTGAATGACGCTGTACCAAATCTTGGAGTATTAAAGGTATAATTAATTTTCGTTTGGTATAAATATTATGAAGCGTACATTTCAACCTAGTAATTTAGTTAGAAAAAGAAGACACGGTTTTAGAGCTAGAATGGCTACCGTATCAGGAAGAGCAATTTTAAGAAATCGCCGTGCTAAAGGCAGAAAAAAATTATCCGCATAAATAACAATCTGACCTATTAAATTGTCTATCACCTCTCTAAAGAATCAACAGGAATTTGAGCTTATTAATAAGCTTGGTAAAAAATTTCATGAAAAATATTTTATTTTGGTGATAGCGAAAAATCTTCCAAAAATTTTCCTAGAATCAAAATACAATATTTTTTTAGGAATTAAAGTCAGTAGAAAACTAAATAAAAAAGCTGTAGTACGTAATAAAATTAAAAGGCGTATAAGGCATCTTATTAGAACTATTTTTAGTAGTTCTAATCACAAAATGATAAAACTTGCTTTAATAATTATTCCAAGAAAAGGCTTTGATACGGCTGATTTCTCAATACTTAATTATGAATTAAGCAGAATAATTTTAGGGAATACTCATATTTTAAAAAAGTAATAATCTTCATACACTTGGCTTGTGTAGATAGATTTCTTCTTCATTACAAAAACTTACTGCATAGATTTTTACTTCCTTCGCGGCTTTAGCTTTGCGGCATGAATCATACCTATTCTTATCATTACTTAAGATAACCGGCTTTGTTGCATAAATCAAAAAACACCCTCGGTGTCATGCCGTGGTGGCGTTGTTGCGTGGATCGGAAAATGTGTTCGGTGGGCACCGTCAAGTTAAGTAAATTGGTTTCAAAAAGTACTATGTTTTTATATTTCAGGCAGCAAGAAGTCTTTGAGTAGCTTCGTCCCAAATAGATTTAGTGGATGCAAATGCAATTCTTTGCTCTGGTGCGGTTTTAGTATATTGTCCAACATTGACGGCAAATATATTTCTGACTTTGCCCATCAGTGATAATATACATTGTGCTGAATTAGGATGCTTAAATTTAATCAATATTTTTTCCTTTCGTCGAGTTGGCTGATGAGCATTTTCAACACAGTTATTTAGTCTCTTACTAGTACGATGTTCAGTGTTAGGACACATAAGCTTAATCGGTTTAATGTAACTCCTGAGCTTATCAGTAACAATTACTCTTGGAGTTGGATAATTACCCAATAATCTTGATAAAAAGTGAATAGCTGATTTCTTGTTACGACGCTTCTGCAATAATATTTCTAATTCATGCCCCTTGGAGTCAACAGCTCTCCATAATATGAATACTTCGCCTTTGATCTTGATGTTCATCTCATCTAAATGCCATTTGTCAGTTGCTTTCCTCTCTCTCTTTCTGATGACAGCTTGAAAATAAATCGCAAATTTATTGCACCAAAATCTTACAGTCTCATGACTTAAAATAATACCTCGATACGCCATCTGTTCTTAAACATCTCGGTAACTATTATTAAAGCGATGATATAACCATACTGTATGGCTAATGATGCTTGCTGGAAAACGATGTCTCTTCGGGGTTTGAGTAATATGCATAGCGTTAAGATTTATTGATAAATGGTTACTGCTATTCTATAAATCATTCCTTTCAATCGCTCAATACTTAAATTTACATCTCTCTTAACTTGACGATGCCGTATATTATCACTGATGGGCAAAGTCAGAAATATATTTGCCGTCAATGTTGGACGATATACTAAAACCGCACCAGAGCAAAGAATTGCATTTGCATCCGCTAAATCTATTTGGGACGAAGCTACTCAAAGACTTTTTGCTGCCTGAAATATAAAAACATAGTACTTTTTGAAACCAATTTACTTAACTTGATGGTGCCTAGCCTCATGTTAAGTTGTTTTAATTAATTTTATTCTTAACTATTTTTACAACTTACACAAACTTTCTGACACCCTCAAAATTTATTCTGCAATAAATGAAGCAGAAGCTTTAAGAGAATTACAGAGTTTTAGCAAAAAATGGGATAATAAATATCCAGTTATTTTTGATATATGGCAGCGAAATTGGCCTGGTATAGCTCCTTTTTTTAGCTTCCCGGATGAAATCAGAAAAGCAATTTATACGACTAATGCTATTGAATCAATTAATCGTCAAATCAGAAAAATTATCAAGAATAAAGGGGTGTTTCCAGATGATAAATCAATTCAAAAAATAATATTTTTAGCATTGACAAATGCTTCTAAGAAATGGACAATGCCAATCAAGAATTGGGCAATGGCTTTAAATCAATTTGCTATACTTTGTGATACTAATTTACAAAATTGGGCAAATGGAGAAATTCTACTTACACAAAGAATCTGACAGACTCAATAGCTGTTTATTTTTGAATGAAATAATAAGTTGCTTTTCAGCTTTTATATGACTTGTGCAATTAAATATGAAAATATATATTATCAATATATTGCTTAATAATAACTTATGTATATCACTTATCTGAAAAATTTGATTGAGTTTGAGTCAGTAACTCCTAAAAGTAACGGGGCTATCGAATATATTGATGATTTACTTAAAATACACGGTTTCAAAACTGAAATAAAAATATTCGGTGATTCTAAGGAACAAGTTACTAATCTTTATGCAGTTTATGGAAGCAATAAGCCTAACATTTGCTTTGTCGGACATGTTGATGTAGTGCCGGCAGGCAATTACAAGCTTTGGCATAATTCTAATCCGTTTAACGCTTACGAGCAAGATGGAAAGATATACGGCAGAGGCGTAGTTGATATGAAAGGCTCTATTGCCTGCTTTTTAGCAGCTGCTCTAAATTTCATAAACACTAAGAATAATTTTATAGGTTCAATTAGCTTTTTACTTACTAGTGATGAAGAAGGTAAAGCAAAACACGGCACTAAGGAAATGCTAGAATATATTTATGCTCAAGGGCATAAAATTGATTTTGCTGTTGTTGGTGAACCTACTTGTGAAACAGAAATAGGTGATACGATCAAAATCGGTAGAAGAGGAAGCGTTAATCTTAAATTAAGTATACAAGGTTTAGAAGGACATGTAGCTTACCCGCAAAAAGCAAATAATCCTTTGCCTTGCTTAATAAAAATATTAAACGAATTAATAAACATTAAACTTGATGAAGGAACGGAGTTTTTTCAAAGTTCAAATCTTGAAGTAACAAATATTGATGTGGATAATAATACTACGAATGTAATCCCTGCCGATGTAACAGCAAGCTTCAATATACGTTTTAATAATTTACATAGTGCAGAAACTTTGGCGAAACAAGTAGAAGAAATTGTTAAACAATATTGCCAAGAATACAAAACGAATTATAAGTTAGAATATAGTAGTTCAGCCGATAGCTTTATTCAAGATCCTAATGTTAAAATAAAAAAATTTGCTGCTATAGTAGAAAAAACCCTTAATATAAAACCACAATTTTCAACAAGCGGGGGTACTTCGGATACAAGATTTGTTAAAAATTATTGCCCCTTAGTTGAATTCGGTTTATTATCTAGCACTGCACATAAAATAAACGAATATAGCAAAATTAGCGATTTACAAAAATTATATGATGTGTATTATAATTTTTTGATGGAATTATAATACACATGTAAGCGGTGTATTGTTGCATAATACTTATGTCATTCCCGCGGAAGCGGGAATCCAGCATAAAGCGAGATAAATTGAGCTTTTAATTTAAAAAGTTTACTGTATTTATAATTTTTTTCTAGATTCCCGCTTCCACGGGAATGACATTATGATAAACTAGTCAACGTAGCCAATTTTGTGAAGCACAACCAATTTAGAAAGCTTCAGACAAGATGAATTTAAGGGCGAGTCTGCCGAGCGTAGATAAATTTATAAGATATAAGTAGACGAAGATCAACTTGGAAAAGAGTAAGGCATATCAAGGTTTTTGACCACAGCGTACAGGGGGATCAAAAGCGAGAAACAACGCCACCAATTTTTCAAGTTTATCGAGTATATGCGGATGTGATGGAACTGGTAGACATGCAAGATTTAGGTTCTTGTGCCGCAAGGCGTGGGGGTTCAAGTCCCTTCATCCGTACCATTTAGAATTTTTTCTCATAAAAATAATATTAAGGTTTTTATGCAGCAATTTAGTATCTATCAAACAAGCGATGAATTACTGCTTAAAGCAATATTTCTTTTAATAGAGAAATGTTATTATTCTGATCTTAAAAGCGTTGTACTTACTGTTGATACAGAGCAGCAAGAAATGCTTAACAAGAATCTTTGGACTTATTCTCGCAAGCAATTTATACCTCATGGCAGCAAAGTCGACCCCCAACCTGAAAAGCAACCGATCTACATCACTAATGAGCTACAAAATCCTAATAAAGCCGAAGTGCTTATTATTATCTCACCACCTAATATAGATAAAATTTTACAAGCTAAAGAATATATCGGTATTTTTAAAAGAATAATTATAATAACCGATTTGCCCGAAGAGTTAAAAACCCTAGCTTTAAAAATCGGTCAAGTTGCCGGACAAAAAAATCCTATAGATTGCTTTACTCAAAATTCTCGTGGTTTATGGAATAAGGTAGGATAAGAGAATATATTATATAGTACCTCATGTGGTTACTATTAGGTGAATTAATTAAATAAATTTATGACATACTTAGTTGCTAGCGAAGCTAGAAAGAGCTTATACAAATTAATTGTGATGATTAGGAGAATATATGAGGCGAATCCTGCAGAATTAGCTTTATGAATAGCTATAGCCAATAGTATATTAGATCAGTCTAAAATATTTCCTAATACTTCTACATCACATTCATCTAATATATGTGGATTAATTTTTAATAATTCAATAACATAACATTATCAGAGATATTATTAGAATCTGGTACATAACATTTTCCTCCCACAGTTGGTTTTGTACATCCTGTAGTGCTAGGAAATGTTATTGGATCATTATGTAGGAGTCTGTCAGATTCTTTGTGTAAGTAGAATTTCTCCATTTGCCCAATTTTGTAAATTAGTATCACAAAGTATAGCAAATTGATTTAAAGCCATTGCCCAATTCTTGATTGGCATTGTCCATTTCTTAGAAGCATTTGTCAATGCTAAAAATATTATTTTTTGAATTGATTTATCATCTGGAAACAACCCCTTTATTCTTGATAATTTTTCTGATTTGACGATTAATTGATTCAATAGCATTAGTCGTATAAATTGCTTTTCTGATTTCATCCGGGAAGCTAAAAAAGGAGCTATACCAGGCCAATTTCGCTGCCATATATCAAAAATAACTGGATATTTATTATCCCATTTTTTGCTAAAACTCTGTAATTCTCTTAAAGCTTCTGCTTCATTTATTGCAGAATAAATTTTCTTTAAATCTGCTATAACTGATTTTAAATCTTTATACGATACGTACTTTACAGAATTCCTAATCATATGGACTATACAGAGCTGTACTATCGTTTTGGGGAACACACTGTTTATAGCTTCAGGAAAGCCTTTTAAACCATCAACACATGCAACATATATTTGTTCAACTCCACGATTCTTTAATTCTGTTACTATCTACAACCAGAATTTAGCGCCTTCATTTTTGCCTATCCAAATGCCTAAAAGCTCTTTTTTACCTTCTAAATTCACACCTACAGACAAATAAACTGCCTTGTTAATTATTACATGATTATCTCTTGCTTTCACATAAATGCAATCTAAATACATCATAGGATAGATACTATCAAGTGACCTATTTTGCCAAGCATTAGCATCCTCTAATACACCATCAGTTACCTGAGACTCCATTTCTTTCTCTAAGATCTTATTCACCAGCTGTTTTTTTAATTCTTCAAAGATCCCTCCTTTGCCAAATATTTCACATGGGTCACTTTGTGATAGTATGTCTGATACTACTTTTTCTATAGTCGGATTTGATACTTTGTTCTTATTTTTCATATTAGCCTCATGTTAAGTTGTTTTAATTAATTTTATTCTTAACTATTTTTACAACTTACACAAACTTTCTGACACCCTCACTTCTTGCGCTAAGCTATAAAATATATCCTTTAGTTCTTATAAAATTTAGATTGTTAATATTCTGGTTATTTGCTTTTATATATCCTTATTTTTTGTCAAACGTGAGTAGTCCTTTTGAAGTACTTTTTATTCAATCTTTTTTCATTATATTTAGACCTGATGCTTTTCCTGCTGTACCTATTTATATAAAACATTTTCCAGTTTTTAAACGATTCACTTATCCAAGCTGGTTATTTGCTTTATCAAGAGCTTTAATACATATTATTACCTCTTTTGGCTTAGTTTTCTTAGTTAAATATTTTAATAATTGGGGGGTATTATTTATATTAATTCCTGTAAGCATAGGTTTTACGTGGGGAATACTATATTTTGAAAAACTGGACAAAGCGGTTGAAAGTTATCCTCAAGCTTCGTTAGTGCCTGTTTCAGCGAATATTCTTTAGCATAGAGTTGTTCATAACATAGAAATAAAAGTTTTTCTTTTATTTTTGGTATTTTAAAATATACAGTTAAAGTTACAAAGTTGAGTAAAGTTTCATCTATAATCTTTTTAGCTTTCTCAGGCGATTTAGCACCTAAGGTTTGAATATTATGGATACGGTCAAATAACTTTATTAAAGCTGTGTGGTATCGTTTTTGTTTTACTAATAAGTTCAGGCTTTTTTCAGCAGTAATTTTTCCATAAGATTTCACTCTAGTGAGTCCCTGTACATGTTTTGCCACCTCTACACCGAAGATTTGCGTAATCATTTCTTCAGTAAGCTTTGTATCTTCTATAGTATCATGAAGTAATGCCGCTTGCAGCATAATAATAGTATAAAGTTTTGGGGCTTCTGTTGCAACGAACTCCGCAAGCATAATAGTAACCTCAATTGGGTGAGAATAATACGGATCACCTGACTTACGCAGCTGCAAACCGTGATATTTGCGCGCGTAAAAAATTCCTTTCTTGACTTCTTCAAGATCTATAGGATTAACTACTTTAGTATTTAAATATTTGAGCTTATCAAGTAATTTTTTACTATAAGTGCAATTTTCAAATTTGTCTTTTCAACTGCTTAAATCTTCCATAAACTTCCATAAAGTTATACTTAAATTTAAATAAATAAGTCTTTGTAACATTTTCTACTTACAATTAAAAGTAAAAATTCATAATAATGGATGCTTTTTAAACCCAATGTTGAAAAATGTTGTAAAAATAATTTTCTATCTGTCATTACTAACGCCCATAATCTTAAGGGTTAAGAAAAAGAATACATATTAAAACTTATGTTAGAATCAAAAACATATAATAGAGATATAAATTTATATAATTAATGGACAAATGGTAATTTAACATAAGAACAACTTCTCAAAACTTGCTACATCATCTTTGTAATCCTTAAGTACTCATGTATTAGTATTGGCTTCACTTTTTCGGCTTATAACCTATTACTCTTTCCCAAGTTGATTTTCGTGTAACAACTCTTATTTGCTAAATGTATACAAGAAATAAAATTAAAAATAATGGTTTCAATGGTTAATTAAAATTAATTACCTAAAATAGAACAAAAAGCATATTCTAAGTTATTACCATAAATATATTAATTAATGATGTTTTAGAAATGGACTTAATAACCGATAAAGAAAAAGACTATTATATTTTGGATTTAGTAAAAAAATCATAACGAAGAACTTAAGATACTACCTATAAAAGTTATAGAGTAAATAATAATAGATAGCGATGAATATATAGAAGAAGCTAGGGAAAGAAAGTATTATTTTAGTACACCTAGATAAAGAATTAAACTTGTAGCAGAAAAAGATCGAAACGATAAATTCTTAGATCACCGTTAAAAAAGTTATGCAAAGGTGGCAGTTAGTATTGAGGCAAAGGTAAGTGCAAGCAAAAAATACTAATATATTAAAATAAAGAAATGTAGCTTTTTTAGCCCTTTTGTAAATAACACAATAAATTGTTTTTATCTTATTATATGCACAGATTATATCATAAGAACCAGTCTATACTTCTTTTTTTTCAAAATAGTATTTTTTACTCCTTTTGAAAAAAGACTATAGTATAAAACGCCAGTTTAGGATAAGAGATAAGTAAGGAAGGAAATAAGAATAAGTTATTTACAAGAGTAGAGTGTTGGGTTACAAAAGTTTTTGATAAAAAAAACGAGAACCCAACAATGAAAAGATGTATCATAAGTTTATTCTATATACTAGATAATTTTTGCAAAATATACGAAGAATGGGAGAAGCAAAAATTAGTACCAACAGATAGAAAGCGTCAGAGGTTAGGAGAATTAAGTCTTTCAGAGCTTTTAACTATAGTATTATATTTTTATTTATCACCGTGCAAAGACTTTAAGAATTACTATTTATATCACCTATCATATAAATACAGAGGATATTTAAATTACCAAGTTATAGCCGAATAATACAATTATGGCCGAGATTAATTCTACCGTTTGCTATAATGCTGCAACTATTTAGAGGAGAAGAAACAGGAATTTATTTTATTGATTCAACTAAATTATCAATATGTCATACAAAGCGTATAAGCAATAATAAAGTATTCGGTAATATTGCTAAAATCGGGATGAGTAGTTATGGATGGTTTATGGGATTTAAGTTGCATATAGTAATTAATAATAAGGGAGCAATTATGGCAATCAAAATTACCAAAGCAAATAAATAGTGATTTATCAGCGGCAGAGGCTATAACAGCTGGATTACAAGGTAAAATCTTTGGTGACAAAGGCTACATATCTAAGGATTTATTCAGTAAATTATATAATAGAGGTTTACGGTTATTTACAGGGATAAGGAAAGATATGAAGAATCATTTGATTGAAATGGAAGACAAAATGCAACTTAGAAAAAGGTCATTGGTTGAATCTGTATTTAATGTTCTGAAAAAGAGTATGGACCTTGAGCATTCAAGGCATAGATCACCTATGAATTTTTTAGTTCATATTCTTGCTTGTGTTAATGCTTTTAATATCAAAAAATCTAATATTCTTTATTCTTCTTTTGATATTAACAAACTTCACTTATCCTAAATTCGCGTTAGAAAGTATTATATATGGAAAGCAGTTTTTATCTAGTATATGAATTAAATTTATTTTTTTAACTCTTCAGATTTAAGAAAGAGGTATATAAGATTTTTTTAATATTAAAAATAAAATTTGAAAGAAATTATATGGTGGGCGATGACAGACTCGAACTGCCGACCTTCTCGGTGTAAACGAGATACTCTACCAACTGAGTTAATCGCCCTGTCTTAATAATAATTAAAAATAAAATAAGGGTATTAAATTTTAAATTCTAAAAAATTTAATTTGAACCCATATTTTTTATTTGCACTGATAGTTTACTAATTTTTCTTGAAGCAGTGTTCAATTTAATTATATTTTTTTTCACACCTTTCATTATTTTAGATTGTGCAACTATTAAAGCTGAATTAGCGTTTTCTTTATTACCTTGATTAATCTCATGTAAAACTTTTTTAATGAAAGTTTTTATTGCACTCGCTCTTTTTTTATTAACTAAAGTTTTCTTTATTGTTTGTCTTGCAGCTTTTTTTGCAGAAGAATGATTAGCCATTATTTAGTTCCCTTATTACTTAATTTTAAATCTTCTTTGTTAGTAACATCTTGCAATAAATTTCCTTTAGCACTAATATCTCTATCTACAAACTCAATATATGCAACTGGAGCTAAATCGCCATAACGAAAACCGGCTTTCACTATTCTAGTATACCCACCTGATCTATCTTTATATTTAGTGCTTAAAACACTGATAAGCTTTTCTACTGCTTTTTTATCTTTGATCTTTGACAAAATATTTCTTCTTGCAGTTAAATTATTATTTTTAGCTTTAGTAACTAAAACCTCAATATAAGGTCTTAATTCCTTAGCTTTTGGTAAAGTAGTTTTTATTTGCTCATGAGTAACAAGTGCTACTGCCATATTAGCAAGCATTGCTTGTCTATGGCTACTTGTTATATTTAGTTTTCTACCTTTAATTTTATGTCGCATCTCTGTAGTCCTTAATTATAAGAATCTTCGTAACGTTTGGATAATTCATGTATATTTTCTGGTGGCCAATCTGGGACATCCATACCAAATCTTAAGTTAAATTTTGATAATATTTCCTTGATTTCATTTAAAGACTTTCTACCAAAATTTGGAGTTCTAAGCATATCAGCTTCCGTTCTTTTGACTAAATCACCTATATAAATTATATTATCGTTTTTTAGGCAATTGGCTGATCTGACAGATAACTCCAATTCATCAACTCTTTTAAGTAAATAAGGCGAAAATGGTAAAGCGTCTGTTTTAACTTGCTTATCTTCTTCTTGCTCTTCAAAAGAAATAAATAATTGTAGTTGTTCTTGCAAAATACGTGCAGCTAAACCTACTGCCATTTCAGGCATTAGATCTCCATTAGTCTCAACAAACATAATTAATTTATCATAATCAGTAACTTGTCCTATCCTAGTATTCTCTACCTTGTAAGTAACACTTTTTATAGGATTAAATAAAGCATCTACAGCTATCTCACCAATTGGTAAATTCTCTTCATTGCTTGTGCTAAGTAGATATCCTTTACCAACTCTGAAATTCAATTCCATTTCAAATTGTTTATTTTTAGCTAAATTACAAATTACATGATCCGGATTTAATATTTCTAAATCATGTCCCGTTTCTATCATACTAGCTATTACTACACAAGGTCCTGTAGCTTTTAGCTTTACACTACGCTTTTCTGCAACATGCATTTTAGCTTCGATACCTTTAATATTTAATATTATCTCAAACACATCTTCTTTTACTCCTGGTATAGGAGTAAATTCATGTTCTATACCGGAGATTTTTATAGAGGTAACAGCCGCTCCTTGTAAAGAAGAAAGTAAGATTCTTCTCATAGCATTTCCTAAGGTTAAACCAAACCCTCTTTCTAAAGGCTCAACTATAATTTTAGCTTTATTATTATTCTCAAGAAAGCTCTCATAAGATACTTTATTTGGCTTTATTAACGAGTTCCAGTTTTTGCTTAACGATAACATTTAATACCTATGCTTCTTATACTCTTCTTCTTTTTGGTGGTTTTGCTCCATTATGAGCAATCGGTGATACATCTAAAATTGATGTAACTACAAAATTTTGTCCAAATAAAGCACGCATTGCCGACTCACGCTGAGCCCCAGGCCCCGCAATTCTAATAGAAATAGTTTTTAGACCGTATTCTTTTGCTTTTTCAGCTGCTTTATCAATTGTTATTTGAGCTGCATAAGGCGTAGCTTTTTTTGCTCCTTTAAACCCATTACCTCCGGCTGATGTAGAAGATATTGCATTACCTTGAACATCGGTAAATGTTACAATAGTGTTGTTAAATGATGCTCTAATATGTACTACACCAAGTGTAATAGTTTTTTTCTTTTTTTTAACTTTAACCGCTTGATTCATTATATTTATACTCTATTTTAACTATTATTTTACAACTTTTTTCTTTCCGGCTATTGCAATAGCTTTGCCTTTTCTAGTTCTAGCGTTAGAATGAGTATTTTGACCTCTTACCGGTAATTTACGTATATGTCTGAGACCTTGATAACACCTAATATCTTTTTTCTTTTTAATATTAAGAGTTACTTCTCTTCTTAAGTCGCCTTCAACTCTATATTCATTTTCAATGATGTTACGTAAACTTATTAATTCTTGGTCCGTAAGATCTTTAACTTTTTTATGCTCTGATATTTTAGTTTTATTACAAATCTCTTTTGCCATAGTAGCACCAAGACCGTAAATATAAGTCAAGCTTACTACTAAACGTTTGTTATCAGGAATATTAACACTTGCAATTCTTGCCACAAATAATCTCTAAATTTTTCTAGTAACTAAAAAATAATATAAAAATCTTCTCTAAAGTCAATTTATTTTTAATATTTTCTCTATATCATTTTCTATTTGCTGTTCACTTTTATTTCCATCAATACTATAAAAGCTATCTTTATTTTTATAATATTCTATTAATGGATATGTTTCGGCTTTAAATACCTTAATTCTTTCTTTTATTACTTCTTCGTTATCGTCTTTTCTATGTTCAAACATGTTAGACTTTTTACAATCATCACATATATTTTCGATTTTAGACGGTGAAAAATAACTATTATATATTTTGCCGCAATTTTTACAACTATATCTACCTAAAATTCTCTTAATTAATAATTCATCTGAAATATCAAAATATATCACTTTTATTTTTTCTGTGACAAAAGATTCAAGAAATTTAGCCTGTTCCACGTTACGTGGATAACCATCTAAAATATAGCCATTCTTATAATCCGGTACTGATAAAAAAAATTTGATAGTTTGATTGACTATTTTGCTAGGAATAAGCTTTCCTTGCTTAATATAACCATTAATTAACTCCGCTTCTCTACTTGATGTTTTAACAATCTCTCTAAATATGTCACCAATTGCTACATGTGGTAAATGAATTTTTTTAGCTATTTTTTTCCCTTGTGTTCCTTTTCCCGCTCCTGGAGGGCCTAAAAAAATTACTATCACTTTAAGCTCATTTTTAATTTTTTAATTTTACCTTTTTCATTAAACCTTCATATTTACTGCTGAATAAGTAAGTTTGAATCTGAGTTAATGTATCAAGTACTACATTTACTACAATTAAAAAGCTTGTACCGCCTAATGAAAGAGAAATGACATACTTATTCATCAATAATTCAGGTATTATACATATTACACTTAAATATATACCTCCTATAACTGTAAGCCTAGTAAGTATATAATCAAAATATTCAGACGTGTTTTTTCCTGGTCTTTTACCTGGAATATAAGCCCCATATTTTCTTAAATTATTAGCCGTCTCTTCTGAATTGAATACTATTGCAGTGTAAAAAAAGCTAAAAAACATTATTAAGGTTATATAAAGTATTATATATACAGGCTTTCCATGTCCTAAATAGTAAGTAAGCATATTCATAAATTCAGAATTACTATTAGAAAAATTTGCAAGGGTAGCTGGAAATAATAAAATTGAACTAGCAAATATAGGAGGAATTACCCCGGAAGTATTAAGCTTAAGCGGCATATATGTTGAATCACCACCATAAATTTTATTTCCAACTTGTCTTTTAGGATATTGAACTAATAATTTTCTTTGAGCTTTCTCAAAAAATATAATTATAGCTATTAATAAAATTACTCCTAAACAAACAGCGATTGCTACTAAAGGTGATAATGCACCTTTCCTTGACAATTCAAACATACTAATAATAGCGCTAGGCACACCTGAAATTATACCTATAAATATAATTAATGAGGTACCGTTACCTATACCACGCTGAGTAATTTGCTCACCTAGCCACATTAGTAGCATCGTACCTACAACTAAAGTAATAACAGTTGTAATTTTAAAGAAAAGACCGGGTATAATGACTATAGGACCAGTATTTGTTACAATTGATTCTAAACTTAGCGCAACTCCATAAGCTTGCAAAGAAGCTAGCAAAACTGTTAAGTATCTTGATAATTGATTTATTTTTCTTTTACCTACTTCCCCTTCTTTTTTTAAATTTTCTAACGGTTTATATGCCACCGACATTAATTGAATAATTATTGAAGCTGTTATATAAGGCATAATCGCTAAGGCAAAAATAGACATTCTACCGAGCGATCCTCCTGATAACATATTAAACATTCCCAGTATCCCTGATTGATTTTTCTCAGCAATACTACCTAAAGCAATAGAATCTATACCTGCGATAGGTATAAATGAACCGAATCTACATACTATAAGAACAAAAATAGTAAAAATAATACGATTAACTAAGTCATTGCTAGATTTTTTTAAGAAGTTTTGACTCATATTACAAAAATTTTCCGCCTGCTTTTTCTATTATTTCTTTAGCTTTAGAAGAATAAGAGTCTAATTTAAATGATAAAGAATGATTAAAATCTTCATTACAAATAGATAACAGCTTTACTAATTTTTTATTACTTTTGCTGATCAATCCTGCTTCTATTAGTTTTTCTTTAGTAATAACATCATTAATGTTCAAACGCTCCTCTGCTAATGCTGCTTCGATATTATAAATATTTATAATATTATATTTCTTAGATGAAATGCAATTAAAACCTCTTTTAGGTAACCTTTTGATCATTGGAGTTTGACCGCCTTCAAAACCTTTTATTGCAACACCTGATCTTGATTTTTGACCTTTAATGCCTCTGCCAGCTGTTTTTCCTTTTCCGCTACCAATACCCCGGGCTAATCTTTTTTTATTTTTTTTAGCACCTATATTGTTATATAATTCATTTAATTTCATTTAAAAACTCTAATTATATATTTTCTATTTTTAATAAATGCTCTACTTTTTTGAGCATACCCTTAATTGAATCAGTATTTTTAAGAATAACAGATTTATTAATTTTATTTAATCCAAGTCCAATTAGCGTTAGCTTTTGATCATATTTACGACCTATACTACTTTTAATCTGAGTAACCTTTACATCACCGATTAAATTTTTATTATTCATATTCTATATACCTTACTTCAAAATATTATTCGTTAACTTGAACATCAGAAGATTTTATAAAAATTTCATTTATTTTTTTATCTCTTCTTGTAGCAATAGATTTCGGTGACGAAAGTTTTTTTAATGCATCAAAGGTTGCAGCGATCATTGTATAAACATTAGTTGACCCTATTGATTTAGCAACAATATCATGAACCCCTAAAGAATCAAAAATTGCTCTCATAGAACCGCCTGCAATAACGCCTGTACCAGCTTTTGCTCTTCTTAAAATTACCTTAGCTGCACCGCTTCTGCCTGTAACATCATGATGTATTGTTCTATTTTGATATAAAGATACTTTCATCATTCTTTTTTTAGCAGCTTGTTTTGCTTTTTCTCGAGCTTCATTTACTTCTTTCGCTTTACCGTGTCCTGCTCCAACTCTTCCAGCTTTATCACCGACTACAACATATGCAGAAAAGGCAAATCTTCTACCACCTTTTACTACTTTTGTAACTCTGTTTACATCAACTAATACTTCACTTAGAGCTTCTTCATTTTTTTTAACTTTAGACATATTTTAAAACCTTAACCTAAAATCTTATTTTTTTTCTAGCAGCATCAGCAAGAGCTTTTACGACACCATGATATTTATATCCGCTTCTATCAAATACTACCTCATCTACACCGTGAGATATAGCTTTTTCGGCTATCAACTCACCCACTTTCGTAGCATTTTCAACATTACAATGAGATTTTTTTACTTTTTTTATTTTTTTATCTAAAGTTGAAGCAGAAGTAATAGTTATTGCCTTCGAATCATCAATAATTTGTGCATATATATGTCTACCTGACTTAAATACTGATAACCTAACTCGATTAGCAGTTTTAGATATCTTATATCTTATTCTACTTCTTCTTTTTTCAAATTTTAGTTTAGCACTACGCATATTTAACTCTTAAATTTAATTTTTCTTCCCTTCTTTACGTGGTATAAATTGATCTTCAAATTTAATTCCTTTTCCTTTATAAGGCTCAGGTGGTCTTTGTTTTATAATAATTGAAGCAAACTGTCCTAGCTTTTCTTTATCTGTACCTTCAAGAATAATAATATTTTGTTTTGGTACTTCAACTTTAATATATGAAGGTATTTCAATTTTTGTATTATGGCTTTTAGCAAGCATTAGGTTTAAATATTTACCTTTTAGCATTGCCCTATATCCTACACCGTTAATTTCCAGCTTTAATTTGAAGCCTTCTTTAACTCCGGTAACCATATTTGATATAATACTTCTTGCTGTACCCCACATAGCACGAGCATTTTTATTAGAAGCTATCGGTTTTACTAAAAGCTTATTTTCTGCTAATGAAATTGCTATATTACCTTTAAAAACCTTCGATAACTCACCTTTAGGCCCCGATACTTTCACTTCTAAATTATTTAATCCAACTTTTACACCTTCAGGTATAATAATCGGTAATTTTCCAACACGTGACATTTTTTTACCCTAAAACACTTTACAAATTACTTCACCGCCGACATTTCTAATATGAGCTTCCCTGTCCGACATAACACCATAAGGAGTCGATAAAACATATACTCCCATGTTATTATAATATCCTTTCAAATCTTTAATTGCAGAATAAACTCTTTTACCTGGCTTTGATACTTTATGAATTTCGCGTATAGACGCCTCACCACTAGTAGAATATTTTAGGGTTACTTCTGTATGATTAATATTATTTTTCTGAATATTTGTATAATCTTTTATATAGCCTTCTTTTTGCAAAACTTCTAAGATTGAACTCTTAAACTTAGAACTAGGAAAAGAAACGCTTATCAGTTTACTTTTATAAGCATTTCTAATTCTAGTTAACATATCTGCTACATTATCTGTCATTGACATAAATATTTACCTAATCGAATTTTACCAACTTGACTTAACTACACCAGGAACTAAGCCTCTGCCTATCAATACTCTGAGCATATTTCTTGATATACCAAATTTTCTACTAACACCTCTTGGTCTACCTGTAAGCTCACATCTATTTCTAATTCTTGTGGTTGATGAATTTCTAGGTAATTTCGCTAATGACATTACCAAAGAAAAACGCTCTTCCAACGAAATAGTTTTATCGTAAATTTGCTCTTTTAATTTTGCACGCTTATTATGCAAACTTTGTGCATTTTTTCTTCTTCTTTCATTTTTTTTTATAGAACTTACTTTTGCCATCTATATATCCTAAAATTAATTGTAAAAAGGTAAGTTAAATCCTGACAATAAGAATTTACCTTCTTTATCTGTTTTAGCAGAGGTAACTATTGTAATATCCATACCTCTTATTATATCAATCTTATCATAGTTAATTTCAGGAAAGACTATTTGTTCCTTTAATCCAAAAGTAAAATTACCTTTACTATCAAAACTTTTATAAAAAAATCCACGAAACTCTTTAACACGAGGCAATGCAACTATTACTAATCTTTCTAAAAAATCATACATTCTATCTTTACGTAAAGTAACTTTACAACCTATTTTCATCCCTTCACGTAATTTAAAGGTTGCAATAGATTTTTTAGCTTGGGTTATAATAGGCTTCTGACCGGAAATTAAGGTTAAATCATTTACTGCGTTATTAATTATTTTTGAATCTGCTATTGCTTTTCCTGTCCCCATATTTATAACAATTTTTTCAATAGCAGGTATTTCATGTTTATTCTTATAAGAAAATTCTTTTTGCAAATTATTAATTATTTCCTTTTGATATAATTCTTTAAATCTTAACATTATTTGCCTTCCTTACCAATAATTTCTCCAGATTTTTTTGCTATCCTAACTTTAGAACCATTTTCTAAAAATTTAAAAGCTACCTTAGTAGGATTGCCGGTCTTAGGATCAATATGAGCAACATTTGAAATATGTATAGGTAATTCTTTGGTTATTATACCGCCTTCACTCGTTTGAGTAGGTTTAGTATGCTTTTTTACTAAATTTACCCCTGAAACAATTATTTTGTTTTCCACAGGAAGGACTTTTAGTATTTTTCCTTTTTTCCCTTTATATTTTCCGGTAATAACAACAACTTCATCACCCTTTTTAACTTTTAATTTAATCATTTTATAACACTTCCTTTGCAAGCGACATTATTCTAACATACTTTTTTGCTCTAAGTTCTCTTGTTACAGGACCAAAAACCCTAGTACCTATCGGTTCATCTTGCTTGTTTAAAATTACTGCTGCATTCTCATCAAATTTTATTGTACTACCATCAGGTCTTACAACCCCTTTTTTTGTACGAACAATAACCGCTTTATAAACATCACCCTTTTTAACTTTACCGCCAGGTATAGCTTCTTTAACAGACACAACTATAACATCTCCTAGCTTTGCCACCATATGATGGGAACCACCTAGAACTTTAATGCACATAACTTTTTTAGCACCGGAATTGTCTGCAACTCCTAAAATGCTTTGCATTTGAATCATATACTACTTCCAAATTTATTTACGAAAGACAAAATAAACAATTTTCCTAATAAAGTCAAAGGGTAAAACCTTTACTCTTCATTTATTACTACCCATGTTTTAGTTTTTGAAATTGGGCGACTTTCAATTATATTAACTTTATCACCTTCTTGAAACTTATTATTCGGATCATGAGCCGCGTATTTTTTAGATACTCTTATAAATTTCTTATATATAGGGTGCTTAAATCTTCTTTCTACTTTTACTGTAACTGTTTTATCAGTTTTTGAGCTTATAACTACGCCTTGTAAAACTCTTTTCGGCATTTTAATATTCCTCGCTATTAGATCTTTTTGTTAATTCAGTTTTAATACGTGCTATAGACTTCTTAACAAACGAAAATCTACTAGTATTTTTTAACTCACCTAAAGTCTGCTGAAATCTTAAGTTAAATAGCTCTTTTTTTAAAAGACTAAGATGTTTAAAAAGCTCTTCTATTGTTTTATTCGTTAATTCACTTTTTAATGATTTTAAATCATTCATAACGCCTCACTATCCTTGTTCTAACAGGTAATTTTGCACTTGCAAGTTCTAAAGCTTTTAGCGCAATATTTTCTTCTACACCTTCAATTTCAAACATAATTCTACCAGGCGACACTCTTACTGCAAAGAATTCAGGATTTCCTTTACCTTTACCCATTCTTACTTCTGCAGGCTTTTTAGAAACCGGAAGGTCAGGGAAAATTCGTATCCATAATCTTCCTTGACGTTTCATACATCTAGTAGCCGCTTTTCTTCCTGCTTCTATTTGTCTTGCAGTAACACGCCAACCGTCTATAGATTTTAAACCAAATGACCCAAAAGCAAGAGTGGTACCTGCTTTTGATTTTGAAACAACTCTACCTTTGTGAGCCTTTCTAAATTTTTGTTTTTTTGGAGCTAACATTTTAATACTTAAAATTAATTATATCTTTTATTTTCTGTATATTCGCCTTTGTAAATCCAAACCTTAACTCCTATAACTCCATAAGTAGTTATAGCCTCTGCAGTCGAATAATCAATATCGGCTCTTAAGGTATGTAAAGGCATTCTACCTTCTATATACCATTCTGTTCTAGCGATCTCTGCTCCTCCAAGACGTCCTGAACAACTAACTCTTATACCTTGTCCACCTTGTTTAAATGAAGCTTGAATCGCCGTTTTCATTGCTTTTCTAAATGATACTCTTTTTTCAAGCTGCGATGCTATAGTTTGAGCTACTATAGCAGCATCTATATTAAACTTTCTAACTTCATGAATATTTATATAAACTTCATTTAATGAAGTCATTTTTTCAATAGTTTTTTTTAACTTATCTATCTCACTACCGTTTTTACCAATAATTATATTAGGTTTTTTTGCACTAATGTTAATTATGATACTTTTATTAGAAGGACGCTCTATTAAAACTCTACTAACTTGAGCTTGAGTAAAACTTTTATTTATCAATTCTCTAATCTTTAAATCTTGTATAAAAAGAGTTTTGTAGTGTTTTTCTGCATAAAATACAGAATCCCAACCTTTAATTAAAGTCGGTCCAACTCTAAAACCATGCGCACAAACTTTCTGCCCCATCTTAATTATCCTCTTTTTCTGTAACAGTTATATAGAGATTACTAAAAAATTTATTTATTCTAGTAGCTCTACCTTTTGCTCTTGGCATAACTCTTTTCATTACCAAAGCTTTACCTACGGTTGCGTTAGTTATAACTAATCTATCTATATCCAAGCCCAAATTATTTTCAGCATTTGCCACAGCAGATTGCAAACAAGCCTTTACAACCTTTGAAATTCTTTTAGGTGAAAAAGTTAACTGTATTAGTGCGTCAGATACTTTCATATTTCTAATAAAAGCTGCCACTAAATTTAATTTTCTTGGACTAACTCTAATCGACTTAGCTTTTGCTATCGCAAAATTTTTATTTTCCTGTACCATATGATTTTATTTTCTTTTAACTTTTTTATCTGCACCATGACCGTAAAATGTTCTAGTCGGAGCAAATTCACCTAACTTTCTTCCAACTATCTCTTCATTTACGGAAACCGGAATAAATTTATTTCCGTTATGAACAGAAAATGTAAAACCAACAAAAATAGGTAAGATTGTTGATCTTCTAGACCAAGTTTTAATCATTTCTGATCTACCTGAGTCCATTAATTTTTGAACTTTCTTTATTAAATAACCGTCTACAAAAGGCCCTTTCCATATTGAACGTGCCATGATTAATACCTAATTAATTTAAAATCTATTTTCTTTTCTTTATAATAAACTTTGAAGTACGTTTGTTTTTACGCGTCTTCTTACCTTTAGTAGGGAATCCCCAAGGAGTAACTGGATGGCGTCCTCCCGAAGTTTTCCCTTCACCCCCACCATGTGGGTGATCTACAGGATTCATCGCTACCCCTCTTACATGAGGTCTCCAGCCAAGCCATCTATTTCTACCGGCTTTACCTAAATTAATATTTTTTTGATCAGGATTAGATATGATACCTATCGTAGCTTTACAATCTAGAGGAACTAATCTGAACTCCCCTGACTTTAATTTAATTTGCGCATACCCTGAATCCTTAGCTACTAAATCTACTGAAGTACCTGCTGATCTTGCAATTTGACCGCCTTTACCTACTTTCATTTCAACGTTATGTAAAGTAGTACCTACAGGTATATATTTTAGAGGTAAACAATTACCGATTTTTATATCGGCATCTTTACTTGATATTATTTTATCTCCGATAGCTAACTTTTGCGGTGCTAAAATATAAGAATATTCACTGTCCTCATATTTAACTAAAGCAATAAACGCAGTTCTGTTCGGATCATATTCAATTCTTTCGACTATAGCAGAAATATCTAATTTATTTCTTTTAAAGTCAATAATACGATATAATCTTTTATGCCCTCCACCTCTTTGCCAAGAAGTAATTCTACCTTGATTATTTCTTCCGCCTGTTTTAGATAAACCTTTAGTTAGCGTCTTTAAAGGCCTTCCTTTCCATAAATTAGTTCTATCAACTTGAACTAACTCTCTTAAAGAAGGGGTAATTGGATTAAAACTTTTTAAAGCCATTTATTTAATTCCTCCGGCAAAATCAATATTATGATCTTTTTCTAGTGTCACAATTGCTTTTTTTCTATTGGCTTGCTGCCCGATAACACCTTTAAATCTCTTTTTCTTACCTTTAACATTTAAAATATTTACTTTTTTTACTTTAACTTTAAATATTTCTTCTATTGCTTTTTTAACGGTAAGTTTTTCGGCAAACTTATCTACATAAAAAGTATATTTATTCTGTTCTGAAAGAAGCGTAGTTTTTTCTGTAATAATAGGTCTTCTAATTAAATCGTAATATTTATGATTCATTTCAATCTCTCCTCTAAAACATTTACCGCTTCTTGCGATAGTAACACATACTCATGTCTTATTATATCATAGACATTTGCACCTATTTGCGGAACAACTACAGTATTATGAATATTTTGTGCTGCTAAAGAAAAATTAGTATCTACTTCATTTCCATCTATTACAAAGAAACTTTTCCCTTGAAATTTATTTAATATATTAACAAGATTAGATGTTTTAGGCGTTTCTAATTTTAAAGAATCTATTACTAGTAGTTTACCCTCTGCGAATTTTTCGGATAAAGCATGAATCAAACCTAGCTTTCTTACTTTTTTCGGTAATTTTGTAGCATGGCTACGTGTAACAGGACCATGAGACACACCACCACCGCGCATTTGAACAGATCTAAGAGAACCTTGTCTTGCATTCCCCGTTCCTTTTTGTTTAAAGGGCTTTTTTGTTGTTCCCGATACTTCTGGCACGGTTTTAGTTTTATGCGTACCAGCCATGGCTTTAGCTCTTTGCCAATCAATAACTTGCTTTATTATATCATCCCTGACGAACTCTACAGCAAATATATCTTCATTTAAACTAATCTCTCCAACTTCTTCATTGGTAAGATTTAATATTTTAGCTTTCATTTTTATTTAACCTATACAGTCTTATATAAAACTTTTTATACAAATTTATTATTTCTAGTGAATCTAATATTTTTAGCCTTAATTAAAAAATACGACTAATATATGAAACCTATGCTGTTATTGAAATCTTTTTTATTGCATCTTTTATCGAAATATATGAGCCTTTATGCCCTGGCACACTACCTTGAACCATAATCAGCCCTTGCTCTTTATCAACAGCAAATATTTTTAAGTTTTGAATAGTAACCTGATTACACCCCATATGTCCAGCCATTTTTTTACCCTTAAAGACTTTTCCTGGGTCTTGTCTTTGACCAGTAGAACCATGAGAACGATGCGATATTGAAACACCGTGAGAAGCCTCTAAACCTCTAAAATTATGCCTCTTCATACTACCAGCAAATCCTTTACCTATGGTAGTTGCAGTTACATCTACAAACTGCCCGGCACTAAAATGATCCACTTCTAGATTTGTTGCTACATCAATAAAATTATCTTCAGAAATTCTAAATTCTTTTAATTTAGTTTTAGGAGATATTTTAGCGTTAGCAAATATCTGCTTCATAGGTTTATTTACTCTAGATAATTTTTTATCTTTTATTCCTACTACTAAAGCATTATAACCGTGTTTTTCAGTAGTTTTATGGCTTACTACTTGACAATCATCTACTTTTAATAATGTCAAAGAAATTCTTTGACCGCTATTATTAAAAATACTAGTCATGCCGACTTTTTGAGCAATTATACCGGTTCTCATTATTCCCCACTCTCTAATTCAATCACTACATCAACACCTGCTGCTAAATCAACTTTACTTAAAGCATCAACAACTGCCGGGTTAGGATCATCTATAACTAATAATCTTTTTTGCGTTCTAATCTCGAATTGTTCTCTTGATTTTATATGCACATGAGGAGATCTATTTACAGTAAATCTTTGAATTTTCCTAGGTAAAGGAATAGGACCACTAATATTAGCAAAAGTTCTTTTAACAGCGCTAACTATCTCTTTAGTAGCCTGATCGAGACTACGATGATCAAATGACTTTAAACGAATCTTGATTTTATTTTTCATTTAATAAACCTATATTTAAACAGCAAGATGTTTTTACATCTTAAAATATAAATACCTATTATTTTTAAAATAATAGGTATTTATAAAATATATTAATTAATTATTTTAGTCACTACACCGGCACCTACTGTTCTACCACCTTCACGGATAGAGAATTTTAAGCCTTCCTGCATAGCAATCGGAGCAATTAATTCAACTGTAAAGGTAGCATTATCACCAGGCATAACCATTTGCTTATCAGCAGGTAATTCTATTGTACCCGTAACGTCTGTTGTTCTAAAATAGAATTGTGGGCGATAATTATTAGTAAACGAAGTATGGCGACCGCCTTCATCTTTGCTAAGTACATATACTTCAGCTTCAAATTTATTATGAGGTTTTATACTACCCGGTTTTGCAAGAACTTGTCCTCTTTGTACAGCTTCTCTATCTATACCGCGTAATAATATACCGACGTTATCACCGGCTTCACCACTATCAAGAAGCTTTCTAAACATTTCAACACCCGTACATGTAGAAGTTTGGGTATCTTTCATTCCGACTATTTCAACAGCTTCACCAACCTTTATTTGGCCGGCTTCAATTCTACCTGTTACAACCGTTCCTCTTCCTGAAATAGAAAATACGTCTTCGATAGGCATTAAGAAAGGCTTATCTGTATCTCTTTTAGGCTGAGGTATATAACTATCTACTGCATCCATTAATTCATGGATAGCTTTTTCACCTTCAGGCTTTCCTTCTAAAGCTTGAAGAGCAGAACCTTTGATGAAAGGTATTTCATCAGCTGGAAAACCATATTTTGTTAGCAAGTCTTTTACTTCTAATTCTACTAACTCTAATAGATCAGGATCATCAACCATATCAACTTTATTTAAGAACACTACCATCGCAGGCACACCTACTTGCTTTGCCAATAATATATGTTCTCTAGTTTGCGGCATAGGACCGTCAGCAGCGGATACAACTAATATTGCACCGTCCATTTGAGCAGCACCTGTGATCATATTCTTTACATAGTCAGCGTGTCCAGGACAGTCTACGTGTGCATAGTGTCTATTTTTAGTTTCATATTCTACGTGTGCGGTTGAGATCGTTATACCTCTCTCCCTTTCTTCAGGAGCAGCATCAATTTCATCATATTTTTTAACTTTAATATCTTTATTATCTTTTCCAAGCACCATTGTTATTGCTGCCGTTAAAGAGGTTTTCCCATGATCAACGTGACCAATAGTACCGATATTAACGTGCGGTTTGGTTCTTTCAAACTTTGCTTTTGCCATATTTTTACTCTCTTACAATTTTTTAAGTTTAATACAAGTTAATTTTTTAAAGTGCATTTTTTGCTAGATTTATTTGTTACCACTAATCTATTGGAGCGGGTGATGGGAATCGAACCCACACAGCCAGCTTGGAAGGCTGGAACTCTACCATTGAGCTACACCCGCAATAATGTCGATTTTATTTAGACTTACAATTATATACAATTATATTTTATTTTTAAATAAAAATTACAATATAAAATAATGAGCCTTTAATAAAAGGACATGCTTCCCTGAACCATACTTAAGTGGTGGAGGGAGAAGGATTCGAACCTTCGAACGCTTACGCGGGCAGATTTACAGTCTGCTGCCATTGACCACTCGGCCACCCCTCCCAAAGAACTTTACTGTATTAAACAGACTAATTTACTTTGAAAATGTATATAAAATTAGCTTAGAACTTAATAAAATTTTTTGCCGAATCATCAAATAAACAAATAGCAGCTTGCACATTTATTTAGTTGTAACTTTCTATAATAAATAGTAGTTTCTGTCAAGAACAAATTACTAAAGGTTTTCAACAACATGCAAAATAAGAAGCTTGCTGCTAAAAATTACTACTATATTTATGGTAAACACCCTGTATTTTCAGCTCTAAACAATCCAAAACGTCAAATTGAGAATATTTTATGCACTCAAATGATCTTTGATGAAAATAAAAAATTAATGAGTTCTAAGCCTTATAAAATACTTACTAACGATGTTTTATCAGAATTAATAGAAAATCAGAATCATCAAGGTATAGTTGCTAAAGTTAAACCGATTTTTTCTTATAATATTGATGATATTAATATAAAAAGCCCAAAATGTAAGATTGCAATCCTTGACCAAATAACAGATCCTCAAAATATAGGGGCTATTATTCGTAGTGCCGCTGCTTTTGAAATTGATGCTATAATATTGCCTCTAGATAATTCACCGAATGAAAACGGTACTATTGCTAAAGCGGCTTGCGGCACTTTAGAATTGATACCGATAATTAAAGTGACTAATCTAAATTCATGTATAAATTATTTAAAAAAACACGGTTTTTGGATTATAGGGTTTACCGGAGATGCAAATGATTATTTTACAGATAAATTAATTTCAGACAAGATAGCATTAGTATTTGGTTCGGAAGAAAAAGGAATAAGAAGATTAGTTCAAGAAAACTGTGATTATTTAGCAAAAATTCCTATTTCCGATAAAGTAGAAAGTCTTAACGTATCAAATGCCTCTTCTATAATTTTTCACTCATTATATTCAAAATATTTTTAACGAAACAAATATTGTTTTTTATTTACTTGTAAATAAATATTTAGTCTACTTAAATAAAGTATTTAGGCTTATTTAATTTTCATAATTTACGTTAATTTGACTAATTGATTCTAATGAGTAATGTTATGTTACAGAATACGGTACAAAACGATCAAATTATTAAGAGTTTTGAAAAACAATTAGGTATATTTATAAATGAATTTAAAGAAGAAGAAATTACAAATATTACTCTAAATGCCTTTTTCGATAAGGTAATTAGTAATTTAAAAAACGAAGGATTAATTAGTAATACGGTATTTGAGATATATCAGGGTAAAGCAGTAGTTACTAAACCGTTAAATACAGACTATTCACACTTTCAGTCGCAAACCTCTGACGAAAACTGGCAAAAATTTTATAGCTTCAACCGTAATATTATAACAGAAAACATCCTTACATTCATTTCTAAAAATCTAAAAAAAGCTTCCATTAAAGACAAATTATATTATAGTTTTGCAAAATTATCTGATCAATTAGACTTACATGAAATAAGCGATCATTTTATGAACAAGATAAACAATTATATAACATTTAACAATTTATGAAAAAATACAGAACAGAAAGCGATTCTTTTGGTGAAATACAAATAGAGGAAAAATTTTATTGGGGAGCTCAAACTCAAAGATCATTAGAGAATTTTAAAATAGGCAAACAGAAAATGCCTGAAATTTTAATTCGTTCTCTTGCTATTTTAAAAAAGTGCGCAGCAAAAACTAATTATGAATTCGGTGACTTGGAAGCTAAAATAGCTACAAGTATAGACAAAGCCGCCGATAGAATTTTACACGGCGAATTTGACGATAATTTTCCTTTGGTAGTTTGGCAAACAGGTTCAGGAACGCAAACAAATATGAATATGAATGAGGTAATTGCCTCTATTGCTAATGAAGAATTAACCGGCACAAAAGGCGGCAAAACACCGGTGCATCCTAACGATCATGTAAATAAAGGGCAATCGTCTAATGATTCGTTCCCGACCGCTATGCATATAGCAACCGTACTTGCAACTAAAGAGCAGCTAATTCCCGCTTTAACTAATTTACTGACCGCTTTACAAAATAAATCCAAAAATTGGGATAGTATTATAAAGATAGGACGCACCCATCTGCAAGATGCAACACCTCTAACTTTAAAGCAAGAGTTTTCCGGGTATATTACGCAAATAGAATATGCTCTAGAGAGAATAGAAGACGCATTAAAAAAAGTTTATCTTATTGCTCAAGGCGGAACAGCAGTCGGTACGGGTATTAATTCTCGCAAAGGATTTGATGTTAAATTTGCCGAAAAAGTAGCAGAATTCACCAAGCAACCTTTTAAAACAGCTCCTAATAAATTTGAAAGCTTAGCTGCTCATGACGCCCTTGTAGAATTTTCCGGCACTCTTAATACTATAGCCGTAAGCCTGATGAAAATAGCAAATGATATAAGATTGCTCGGATCGGGTCCAAGATGTGGTCTTGGTGAGTTGCATTTACCTGAAAACGAACCCGGTTCTTCTATTATGCCGGGCAAGGTAAATCCTACGCAAGTTGAAGCTCTTACAATGGTCTGCACTCAAGTAATGGGAAATCATGTTACTGTAACCATAGCCGGCTCAAACGGACATCTTGAGCTAAACGTCTTTAAACCAGTTATAATATTTAATATTCTTCAATCTATCGAACTACTATCAGATGCCGCAAATAGCTTTGTTTCTCACTGCGTTAACGGGATAGAGCCTAACATAGCAAATATTAACGAGTTGCGTGATAAATCTCTAATGCTTGTAACCGCTCTTAATCCGCATATCGGTTATGATAATGCTACTAAAATTGCCAAAGAAGCTCATAAATACGGGATTACTCTAAAAGAAGCGGCTAAAAAACTTAATCTTTTATCGGAAGAAGAATTTGACAAAATAGTAGTACCTGAAAAAATGGTTGGACAATCTTAGGTTGCATAAATTAATATCAAATTCCCTTTACAAGATATAATAAATAAGTTAATATAAGATTAGTCTATTTATTATACTACTTATATGAAACAAAATTTATCTAATCAAATTAATATATTAGAGGCAAAAAATCATTTTTCTAATTTAATACAGCGTGTACAAGACGGGGAACAAATTACTATTTGTAAGCACAATACCCCTGTTGCAAAAATTATACCTATAACTCAAAAACCAAAAATAAAAACAGAAGATATAGTAGAAAAATTTGCTGAATTTAGTAAAGGTAAAAGCTTGAAGCCTTACACAATCCAAGAACTCAGGGATGAAGGTAGAAGATGAATTCTAGATCTTTTGTACTAGATTGCTCTGTAGCGATAACATGATGTTTTGAAGAAGAGCGTAATAACTATTCAAAATTTGTGTTAAATTATTGCATTAAGTACGGAGCTACAGTACCTTCTCTTTAGAAACTTGAAATAACTAATACATTATTAGTATCAGAAAAACGTAATAGATTACATATAGCTGATACCGTTAAATTTAAAGATTAATATAATTCTTTACCTCTTAACATATCAAATTTAAATTTTTCTATACAAGAAATCACTGATACTGCAAGAGTTAATAAACTTACTACATACGACACTACTTATTTAATGCTTGCAATACACATGAAGGACTTCCCATGGCTACTAATGATAAAGCATTAATGAAAGCATGTCATCATAACGGTATTCCACTGGTAGATATATCAAGCAAAAATTGTTAACAACACTATTAATACCAAAGGATAATTTATGGCAAAATCTAAAGAAACCCTAGACTCTTTTGTTGAATATGCGATAGCTATTTTACCAAGCTCTGAAGTAGCACAGAAACTTACTGGTATAAATGCAAAGCTTGCTGAACATCTAGAAGGGCTTGAACGTAAGCCTAATAAATGTCATGTTACATTGTACCATGGTGCATATAAACCTGAAGATTTATCTAAAATTTCTGCTAAGCTATCAAATATAGCTTACGAGACAAAAAATATCACATTAAATTTTAAGAATGAAATAGTAGTTACCGGACCTGATAGGTGGATTGATATCAATATCAAGCGTTTTGATGAAAACGACAAGGTTAAGCAAGATTACGAAGAAATATGTAAGCTACATAACACAGTAGTTGATAAATTTAGTTCCTACCATCAGCGTCCGCTTGAAAGAGCAAGCGATGATCTTGAAACACTTAAGTCCAAAATTGAAGCACAAGATGAAAATGCTTTAAAAAAGGCTCAACAAATTGGAACATATGGTGTTTCAGGGGTTAAAGAATTATACAACCCTCATACTACGCTGTGGTATCAAAGGCCTACAAACCCTGCCCTTAATAAGGCTGCTGAAACCGTAAAAAATGAGGCTAGTGGTTTTCCTTGTGATGCATATGCTTTAATTTTTGGAAAGCTAGGCTATAACGGGAATATAGAAGAACTTTGTACTGTTTTTCCTTTCGGTGAGAATTATAATCTAGAACAAGGAGTGGAGCTTGCAGCAAAAACTGTGCTTGATTGGTGAACATATACATTTTTCATAAAAAGATTATGGAAATTTTTAAATCTTTTATTATACTTAAAACTATATATACCGCAAATACTTCAAAAGTTGGTAAGTCAAATAAGCGGTGAGTCTACGGAACGTATAAAAATACGTGAGCAAAGACGAATCCCCAAATTTGGCGCACAGCTAAATTCAGAAAACTTTAGACAAGATGAATTTAAAGACGAGTCTGCACTTAATACGTGAGCACAGGCTATGCCTGCAAAATTCACTTGGATCAAGTTTTTTGAATAACGCTGTACCAAATTTTGAAGTATCAAAGGTATAATTAATAATGTAAATAAAAGATTATCATGGTTTTAAATATAAAAGCACCTGAGAACATAATATTAAAACCGCGTATTACGGTTTTCGGTGTTGGCGGTGCAGGTAGTAATGCAGTAAATAATATGATTAGTGCTAATTTGCAAGGTGCTAATTTTGTCGTAGCTAATACCGATGCACAATCCTTAGAGCATTCTTTTTGTGAAAATAAAATCCAGCTTGGGGTTTCCACGACTAGAGGTCTTGGGGCAGGAGCTTCCCCTGAAATCGGGGCTTTAGCTGCTCAAGAATCTGAAAATGATATTCGCAGCTATTTAGAAAATAGTAATATGGTGTTTATTACCGCCGGCATGGGCGGTGGCACCGGTACCGGCTCAGCACCGGTTATTGCACGTATTGCTAAAGAACTTGGGATTTTAACAGTCGGGGTAGTAACTAAACCTTTCCATTTTGAGGGAGGGCATCGTATGAAAACTGCCGATAAAGGGCTTATAGAGCTACAACAATTTGTCGATACTTTAATCGTAATACCGAATCAAAATTTATTTCGTATTGCTAATGAGCAAACTACTTTTGCCGATGCTTTTAAAATGGCTGACGATGTATTACATGCGGGCGTAAGAGGCGTAACTGATTTAATGATTATGCCGGGGCTTATCAATCTTGATTTTGCAGATATCAAAGCTGTTATGAGCGAAATGGGTAAAGCTATGATGGGTACGGGCGAGGCTAGCGGAGAGGATAGAGCTATTAAAGCCGCAGAATCTGCAATCTCAAATCCTTTACTTGATCATAGTTCAATGTGCGGAGCCAGAGGTGTATTAATTAATATTACGGGCGGGTCGGATATGACTTTATTCGAAGTCGATAGTGCCGCTAACAGAATTAGAGAAGAAGTAGATAATTCGGAAGCAAATATTATTTTCGGTTCAACATTTAATCCTGAATTAAAAGGGATTATTAGAGTATCGGTTGTTGCAACAGGTATCGATGCCGATAAAGTACCGCTTTATAAACTGGCTAACTCTGGAACAACAGATTTACCTAACCAAGAAGATGAGGATATAAATCTTAAAACTCAATCTACTCAAGCGGATCAAACTTTTCATATTGAAGAAATCCCTAATTTCAATAGTTATAGTAGCGAAAAAGCAGAAATTATTGATTCTTTAAACCAAAATTCTAATTTTACCGAAAATAAGCAAGAATTAGAGGTAACTACTCAAAAAGATGGTGAAACTCCTAAATCCTCTTTCTTTATAAGAATGTGGGAAACGCTTAAATCTTCTAACAATCCTACTCAGGAACGGAAAAATATTGTAGTCGGTACACCGGAGCTAGATCAAGACGCTAAAGAATCCGACATTCACGACGTACCTGCTTTTTTAAGAAAAAAACGGGACTAAATTAGACTTATTCCTATAATGTCATCCTCGCGTATACGAGGATCTAGGTTTTTAGCTGTCATACCGCGGCTTGACCACGGAATCATGTCTTGTGTCCTAGGATCTTGCTCAAGTTGCAGGATGACAAAAGCTTCTGGATTCCCGCCTACGCGGGAAGGCGTTGTTGCGTGGATCGTTTCCCCATTGTCATCCCGCGACTTGATCGCGGGATCCAGTTAAAAATATCAAAATTATTGATATTTTTAGTTGTTTTCGGGATACCGTGGTCAAGCCACGGTATGACACCGAACACATTTTCCGATCCACGCAACAATGCCTACACGGGAATGTCAACGACTAAAAAGCTTTTAACAATATTTTTATATATTACAACAAAGGAGTAAGTCGTATGAAAACTATATCATTTCTTATATTATGTTTCTTGAGTATTAATTTGCTGGCTAATACTGATAAACTTGCAAATGATATTAACCCCTACCCTAAGCCGCTTGACGATCAAGAACGTTATGTAATATATTTACCCACCGAGCCTAACGAAAACGGCTTGAGAGTAAAATTACAAGCTACGAAAGATGCGATGAAAGATTGTAATTATGTTTGGTTTGGCGGTAAGTTAGAGGAAAAAACTTTAGAAGGATGGGGATATAGTTATTACGTAATTGATCAAGTTAGCGATCATCCTGCTAGTACCCTGATGGCATGCCCAAACGTAAAAGCAACGATGCAACCGGTTAATGTAGATTTAGGCGATAAAGCATTAGTAAAATATAACAGTAGCCTGCCTATTATAGTATATACTCCAAAAGACGTTAAGTTAAATTACGTTATTTTGCGTCAGGATAAGGTGGTTAATATTGCAAAAGAGGGATAAGAAAAGTTAGATAGTATTATCATCTATAATGAGGTATCTACAGTATATAGTCAATTTAGTTGGATTAGCATATAAGGAGCAAGGATAGAGACTATAATAATAGGCGAGACAACGAACAACCTGCTACATGCGTTCAAATCAGTTTACTATATCATAATCATTAAGAGTCAAACTCCTCTTCTACAGCTTCGACGGCACCGTCAAGTTAAGTAAATTGGTTTCAAAAAGTACTATGTTTTTATATTTCAGGCAGCAAGAAGTCTTTGAGTAGCTTCATCCCAAATAGATTTAGCGGATGCAAATGCAATTCTTTGCTCTGGTGCGGTTTTAGTATATCGTCCAACATTGATGGCAAATATATTTCTGACTTTGCCCATCAGTGATAATATACATTGTGCTGAATTAGGATGCTTAAATTTAATCAATATTTTTTCCTTTCGTCGAGTTGGCTGATGAGCATTTTCAACACAGTTATTTAGTCTCTTACTAGTACGATGTTCAGTGTTAGGACACATAAGCTTAATCGGTTTAATGTAACTCCTGAGCTTATCAGTAACAATTACTCTTGGAGTTGGATAATTACCCAATAATCTTGATAAAAAGCGAATAGCTGATTTCTTGTTACGACGCTTCTGCAATAATATTTCTAATTCATGCCCCTTGGAGTCAACAGCTCTCCATAATATGAATACTTCGCCTTTGATCTTGATGTTCATCTCATCTAAATGCCATTTGTCAGTTGCTTTCCTCTCTCTCTTTCTGATGACAGCTTGAAAATAAATCGCAAATTTATTGCACCAAAATCTTACAGTCTCATGACTTAAAATAATACCTCGATACGCCATCTGTTCTTGAACATCTCGGTAACTATTATTAAAGCGATGATATAACCATACTGTATGGCTAATGATGCTTGCTGGAAAACGATGTCTCTTCGGGGTTTGAGTAATATGCATAGCGTTAAGATTTATTGATAAATGGTTACTGCTATTCTATAAATCATTCCTTTCAATCGCTCAATACTTAAATTTACATCTCTCTTAACTTGACGATGCCAGTTCTAATAATCCTAATTTAGGCTTGATTATTTTTTGATCGTAATTTGACATATTATTCCTGTTAATTGAGTTTTATATTTAGTTCCTGGATATGATAGATAACTTCTCAGTTATCTACATACACACAAACTCTTCTATTTTTAACCTTAATATGTCAGATCAAATCTGAAGGTTTACACATAAGCGATCCACGCAACAATACCTCCACGGAGTGACATCAAGCTTTCATGACAGTAACAATTAAATTTTACATTTAGCTAATTTTAGTATATTGTCACTGATAATTAATTAAAGTGCAAGAAAAATAAATGTCGGAAATTGGGGAAGATGCAATCAAATCAAAAGCTTGGCCCTTTGAGGAAGCTAAAAAAATAATAGAAAGCTTAAACGGTAAAGCTCCTGAAAAAGGTTACGTATTATTTGAAACCGGTTACGGTCCTTCGGGACTCCCGCATATTGGGACTTTCGGTGAAAACGCCCGTATGGTAATGGTGCAGAAAGCGTTTGAGCAATTATCTGATATCCCGACTAAACTAATCTGCTTTTCCGACGATATGGACGGACTACGTAAAGTGCCGAGCAATATCCCAAATCCTGAAATGGTAGCAGAATATATGGATATGCCTCTAACTTCAATACCTGATCCTTTCGGCGAATGTGAAAGTTATGGACATTATATGAACGCGAAACTTCGTTCATTCCTTGATAAATTCGGCTTTAAATATGAATTTTACAGCAGTACTGAATGCTATAAAGCAGGGATGTTTGACGAAATGCTGATAAGAGTACTTGAAAAATATGACGAGATAATGGAGCTAATGCTGCCTACCTTTAGAGAAGAGCGGAAAGCTACCTATTCGCCCTTCATGCCTATTTGCCCGAAAACCGGTAAAGTATTGCAAGTACCGATTATAAAATGGGATGCTAAGGCGGCATCAGTAACTTATAAAGATGATGAGGGCAAAGAGGTAGAAGTGCCGGTGACAAAAGGACATTGTAAATTGCAGTGGAAGCCAGATTTCGGTATGCGTTGGGCAGCGTTAGCAGTTGATTATGAGATGTACGGGAAAGATCACTTAGCAAACGGTAGGCTTTATTCAGAGATTTGCCGAATTCTAGGAGGAAGGCCGCCGGTACAATTATGCTATGAGCTATTCTTAGATGAAAACGGTGAAAAAATATCAAAATCAAAAGGCAATAGTATTAGTGTTGATGATTGGCTAAAATATGCCCCTGTTGAGAGTATGGCATTATTTATGTATCAAAACCCTACTAGAGCCAAGCGTTTATTTTTTGACGTAATACCTAAAAATGTCGATGAATATATTACCTTTAATCAGAAATACCATTTAGAAGAGGACAGGGCAAAGCGTTTTGCAAATCCTGTTTATCATATTCATCACGGAAAAGTACCTAAAATTGAAACTTTTGGTATTACTTATTCTTTATTATTAAATCTAACTTCTGTATGTAATCCATCTGATAAATCGGTACTTTGGGGCTTTATTAGCAGATATGAACCAAAAGCAACTCCAAATAATAGTCCATATCTTGACCACTTAGCAGAATTTGCTATAAGATATTATAATGATTTTATCAAAGCACATAAATCATATTTAGCTCCGTCTGGAAAGCATAAAGCTATTTTACAGGATATATTAGATATGCTAAAAGACTTGCCTGAGCAAATAGAAGCGGAAAATATCCAGAAATCAATATATGATATCGGAATGAAAGCAGGATATGAAAATTTGCGTGATTATTTCAAAGATTTATATCAAATATTGCTTGGGCAAAGCGATGGTCCAAGACTTGGAACTTTCATAAAGCTTTACGGTATAAATGAAACTATGAAGTTGATTGAAGAGAAATTGTAGAAGGGTTATGTCATTCCTAGCTAAAAGCGGGAATCCATTAACCTTTAATGTGTCATACCGCGGCTTGATCGCGGTATCTCGTTAAATTAATTTTTAGATACCGCGATCAAGCCGCGGTATGACATCGAACATGAATGAATGATATTTTTTGCAGTACGTTGCCGATTTTTTTAATTACGCTACTTGGTAGTATAATTAAAAATAAATGGCTAACTTCAGAAGAATTTTGGCGCGGTATTGAGAAGTTATCGTATTTTGTATTGTTTCCTGCAATGCTTTTTAACTACATTTCTACAGCTGATTTAAGCGTTACATCAATAATTAAATTAGTAGTCGCTCTTATTATTTCAACTCTTATTGTCTCTATAGGCTTAATATTTTACCGACGAAAATTTAACGTAGATAATCAGCTATTTACCTCTATTTTTCAAGGTTCGATTCGTTATAATAGTTACATTTTTTTTGCAGCCAGTAGTCCTTTACTTGGTTCTAGCGGTCTTTCCGTCGTCGCTGTCATTTCATCTTATATGATTATTTTTACCAATACTTTATCGGTAATGATTTTTGCTTACTATATACCTGATAAGTCTGTTACTACTACCATTAGAACTAGTGCGATTTTAATGATTAAGTTAATCGTACGTAATCCCCTTATTATTGCAAGTATATTAGGGTTCATTTTTAACTATTCTAACTTTGAATTATATTTAGGTCTTAAGAAAACATTAGATAGCCTTTCAAATGCCGCTTTAGCAATCGGTATGTTAAACGTTGGGGCAGGACTTAATTTTACTATTAGACAAGACCTTTTGCATAGCATAGTATTTACAAGCTTTGTTAAACTAATTGCTTTTCCATTAGTAAGCGTATTAGTGCTATGGTTAATGTCAATTGACGGAATAGATAGATCGGTAGGGATATTATATAGTTCTCTGCCTTGTGCAAGCACTGCATATGTTTTATCGCGTCAGCTTGGCGGCGATCCTGATTCTATGGCATCGATAATAACATTTACAACTTTCTTTTCGGTAGTTACTATATCAATTATTATGTACATATTGGGGTAATTAGTAATTCAACGTCATTGCGAGCGACCAAAGGGAGCGTGGCAATCTCATGAGGCAGTATAACATTCCTTAGATTGCTTCCGCCCTCTGCTACGAATCTCCTCGCAATGACAAAAACACAATAACAAAACAGGAATATTTTTAAAATGGATGAAATGAACAAAATAAATTACACTGAAGCTCTCGAGTATCATCAAAAAGATAAGCCGGGAAAAATCGCTATTACTGCAACCAAGCCGCTTGTTACGCAACATGATTTATCGCTTGCTTACTCACCTGGCGTTGCAGCTCCCTGCCTTGAGATCGCTAAAAGCACTGATGAGATACATAAATATACGGCTAGAGGGAATCTAGTTGCTGTGATCTCTAACGGCACGGCAGTACTTGGACTCGGTAATTTAGGAGCAGCAGCCTCAAAGCCTGTTATGGAGGGAAAAGCCGTATTATTCAAAAAATTTGCCGACATTGATGCAATTGATTTAGAAGTTGATACTAAAGATCCGGAAGAATTTATCAATGCCGTAAAATATCTCGGTTATAGTTTCGGCGGAATTAATCTAGAAGATATTAAAGCTCCTGAATGTTTTATTATTGAAGAGAAGCTAAAATCTTTGATGGATATACCGGTATTTCATGACGATCAGCACGGAACAGCAATTATTACGGCAGCAGGATTAATAAATGCCGCTTATCTTACTAACCGCAAATTAGAGGATTTAAAAATAGTAGTTAACGGGGCAGGAGCTGCCGCTATTGCTTGTATTGATCTATTAATTGCTCTTGGAGTCGATAAGCTCAAGATTATTTTATGCGATACTAGAGGTGTTATTTATCAAGGCCGCATCGAGGGTATGAATAAATGGAAAGAAGCTTATGCAAATAGCACGCCGCTTAGAACTTTAGAGGAAGCATTAAAAGATGCGGATGTGTTCATAGGACTATCCGTAAAAGGTGCAGTCACTAAAGAGATGGTTAGTAAAATGGCAAAAAATCCGATTATTTTTGCGATGGCTAATCCCGATCCGGAAATTACGCCTGAGGAAATACAACAAGTTCGAAATGATGCAATTATAGCAACCGGTAGGTCTGATTATAATAACCAAGTTAATAATGTTATGGGCTTTCCTTATATTTTTAGGGGAGCGTTAGACGTTAGAGCTAAAACTATTAATACGGAAATGAAAATAGCGGCAGCTAAAGCTATAGCAGAACTCGCCCGCAGACCTGTGCCGGAGGAAGTATATAAGGCGTATGCAGGTCGTAAGATGATTTTCGGTAATGAATATATTATTCCCGTTCCGTTTGATCCGCGTTTAATTACGGTAGTACCGATAGCGGTTGCTAAAGCGGCAATAGATAGTGATGTCGCTAAAATTTCTGATTTTAATCTTAGTAAATATAAAAAAGAACTAGAAAGTAGATTGAATCCCACCTCTAACTATATGAATTTTTTAGCTGAAAAAATCCATAATGCACCGCTTAAGCGAGTTATTTTTGCTGAAGGGGAAGAGGAAGAGGTAATTGTAGCCGCAATAATGATGCGAGACAAGAAATATGGGTGTCCTATTTTAATCGGTCGTACGGAGCGAATTGAAGCACAATTAAAAAGAATCGGTCAAGATATTGATCTAGAAGGCATACAGATAATGAATGCCGCTTTAACCAATAAGTTAGATATATATATTGATTATTTGTATAAAAGACTTCAACGTAAAGGTTATTTATACCGAGATTGTGCTAAACTTGTTAAGACGGATAAAAATATTTTCGCTGCTTGTATGCTTGCATGCGGCGATGGTGATGCACTTTTAACAGGTGTTACAAAAAGTTATGTTGACAGTTTAGAAGATATTATAAAAGTTATTTTACCAAAACCTAACCGTAGAATTTTAGGTTACTCTATCATGATTGCAAAAGATAATAACATAATTATTTCGGATAACTGTATCACCGAATACCCAAATAGTCATGAACTTGCACAAATTGCTACTCAAACGGCAGAAATTGCTAAAAATATGGGAATGACTCCTCGTGTTGCTCTTCTTTCATTTTCAAGTTTCGGCAATTCCTCTAAGGAAAAAACAGCCCGTATTCGTGAAGCAGTAAACATATTAGATGATTTTAGCGAAGGTAAAACAAAGCTTAATGATATGGATATAGATTTCGAATATGACGGCGAAATGTCGGTTAAGGTCGCGTTAGATTCTAATTTACGTAAATTATATAAATTTTGTAGGTTATCAGGTCCTGCTAACGTGCTTATTATGCCTGGTTTAAATTCAGCAGCTATTTCTACTGAATTGTTACAGGAATTTTCTTCAAATAGCTTCATAGGCCCTATAACAAACGGTTTTGAAAAGCCTGTTCAAATCCTGCAAGCTACAGCATCAGCAAGTGAGATATTAAAAATAGCGACTTTTGCTTGCGTTGAAGCTATTAAATAGTGTATAAATATTAATCAGAATAGTTAACATGTAAGATAAGAGGTATTATGGACTTGCCAATAAAAAGAGAGATAATAAATTTCTTTAATAATAAGCCTAAAGACGGAATTAATAAGATTAAAGAGTGGTGTGCTAATAATAATAAAGATTTTGCAGAAGAGATAGCTAAGTTTTTTCATGAGGAAAAAAATAATTTAAATTTAGTATCTGTTGGGGATTATCTTGGAACAGATGGGGAAGATAATAAAAAAGTATTAGAACATTTCGTTACACAATTTAATTTTAAAGATAAAGATTATTTGGAAAGTTTAAGAGAGTTTTTAGGAGCTTTTAAATTACCAGGTGAGGCTCAAAAAATAGATAGATTAGTTGAAAATTTTGGCTCTAAATATCATGAGCAAAATCTAAATGGTGAAATAAAAAGTAAAGATGCAGCATACATACTTGCTTATCAAACAATTATGTTAAATACTGATCTTCATAACCCTAGCATTGCTGAGTCAAAAAAAATGACTTTTGAGCAATTAAAAAATAATTTAAGAGGTACTAATGAACATCAAAATTTTAGTGATGAATTTTTAAAAAAGCTTTATGATGAAGTAAAAGCAGAGCTTTTTAAACTAAATTTTATAGAAACTGCTACTGGTTATGAAATAGCTGGTATAAATTCTCAAAATGATAAAACTTTTAAAAAATTGGATGATTTTTTAACAGCGAAAACGGATATAAAAAACGTTTTTTCTAATCTAGGAAATAACGTAACTGCAGAGCGTACAAAACCTAAAACATGGCTTAATGAATTTACAGGTTATGAGGGTAATATATCAGTTAAAGCAGGTGATGCAGAGGTAGAAATACAAGTTTATAAACCAAATATTTTGTCAAGATGGTTTTTAGGAGGAAAAAATAAACTTGTGATTCAGCCTAAAGGAGGGGCAGAACAATCTTTAAGATTAGCCGCTCAGATTGCAGCAAGTTTTGAAACTAAAGTAACTTCTATCAAAGCAACATATGATTATCTTAAACAGGACTTAGAAAATTATTATAATAATCCTAAGCAAGAGCTAGGAAAAGCAGCTTCAGTGGCAGAGCTTCATAATCAAATAAAAGAAACTACCACTAAAGTGCAACAAGCTGATCCAGAAATATCTGATACTAAAAGCATGCCTCTTGCCTCTAAAGAAAATTTTGAAGATCTTAAACAAGCAGAGTTAGGCATACAGCCGGCAAAAACTCAATCAGTAGAAAAGCCAAAATTTAATTCTATTGCAGAAGAGTTAGCTTGGAAGAATGCACAAAGAAAGCAAACTGCTGATGCTCCAGTGATTAAAAATGAAGAACCTAAAGCACAAATAAATAATCACCAGAAACGTTTAGAAGAATTAAAGCAAAAAGAGCAAGATTTAGAAAATAGAAAAAAGGAACTTGAGTCAAAAAAAGAAAATCCTAATATTAAAAGAGAAGAAAGATGGAAAATTGTTGCTGAATTAGAAGGTATTAATAAACAACTTGGAAACATAAAAAAAGAACATAATACTATAAACACTGCTCAAGAGAGAGAAAAACAGTTTAATAATATTTCACAATCTGCTGCTTTAAAAGGTGAGCCTACAGCAGCTGACTTGCAGCAAAAAGGTGCTATGGAAGCAATTAGGCTTAGAAAAGAGCAAAGGCTACAAGAAGAAGCTGCTAGTAAAACTACAATTACTAGTAATTCAGCCACGCCGATTCTAAAACCTGGTGTTATACCGCCACCGCCTCCAATGCCTGGTACTATTCCACCCCCTCCGCCGTTACCAATGCATATTAATAAAGAAAAAGAAGCTAGCGTCTCGCCGGGGCTACAAAAAGAGCTAGAGAATATTACTAAACAAATAGTTAAAGAAGGTGATAAGCATACAGAAGAATTAGCAAAAGCAATACAAAATCGAAATAAAAAATCAAGTCATAATTCTTCAAGAGGAATGTAGCTTAAAAACAATTATATGTAAAACACTACACTTGACCTGACAGACGGTGATTGATTAAGCAGCAAAAGAGCTATCAGATAAGTAAGAGTTAATAGACTTATCTTTAGCAATTTTAATGCTATCCTTGAAAGTGGCACCGTCAAGTTAAGTAAATTGGCTTCAAAAAGTACTATGTTTTTATATTTCAGGCAGCAAGAAGTCTTTGAGTAGCTTCGTCCCAAATAGATTTAGCGGATGCAAATGCAATTCTTTGCTCTGGTGCGGTTTTAGTATATCGTCCAACATTGACGGCAAATATATTTCTGACTTTGCCCATCAGTGATAATATACATTGTGCTGAATTAGGATGCTTAAATTTAATCAATATTTTTTCCTTTCGTCGAGTTGGCTGATGAGCATTTTCAACACAGTTATTTAGTCTCTTACTAGTACGATGTTCAGTGTTAGGACACATAAGCTTAATCGGTTTAATGTAACTCCTGAGCTTATCAGTAACAATTACTCTTGGAGTTGGATAATTACCCAATAATCTTGATAAAAAGCGAATAGCTGATTTCTTGTTACGACGCTTCTGCAATAATATTTCTAATTCATGCCCCTTGGAGTCAACAGCTCTCCATAATATGAATACTTCGCCTTTGATCTTGATGTTCATCTCATCTAAATGCCATTTGTCAGTTGCTTTCCTCTCTCTCTTTCTGATGACAGCTTGAAAATAAATCGCAAATTTATTGCACCAAAATCTTACAGTCTCATGACTTAAAATAATACCTCGATACGCCATCTGTTCTTAAACATCTCGGTAACTATTATTAAAGCGATGATATAACCATACTGTATGGCTAATGATGCTTGCTGGAAAACGATGTCTCTTCGGGGTTTGAGTAATATGTATTAGTTGAGATTTGATCTTACATTTAATAAAAATTACGTATTAAAAATACAGATAAAAAAATGGAAGGTCACAATGCACTTAAATCAAAAAATAATAAAGCCAAAATTAGGTTTACTTGAATTAGCTAAGAGTCTTGGTAGTATATCATCAGCATGTAAAGCGATGGGATATAGTAGAGATAGTTATTACAGATTTAAAGAACTGTATGAAACTGGTGGCGAAGAAGCGTTGTATGAAATTAGTCGAAGAAAGCCAATAATAGCGAATAGAGTTGATCCAGCGATAGAGAAGGCAGTAATGGATATGGCAATAGAATATCCAGCATATGGTCAGCTAAGAGTATCAAATGAGCTTAAGAAGAGTGGTATACTTGTATCACCTGGAGGAGTGAGATCAATTTGGCTACGTAATGATTTAAACAATATCAGTAAAAGGCTTAAAGCATTAGAAGCAAAGATGGCTCAAGATGGGATTGTTCTTACTGAAGCTCAGTTACAAGTACTAGAGAAGCGTCGTAATGAAAAAGAAGCACATGGAGAAATTGAGACGCAGCATCCAGGTTATCTAGGATGTCAGGATACGTATTATGTAGGTAATTTTAAAGGTATAGGTAAGGTTTATTCTCAGGTATTTATTGATAGCTATACTAGGGTAGCGGATGCTAAACTATATACTGATAAAACAGCAATTACTGCTGCTGATATGCTTAATGACCGGGTGTTACCATGGTATGAGAGCCAAGGGATACCAATACTGCGTATTCTTACAGATCGTGGGTCAGAATATAAGGGCAATATAGAGCATCATGCTTTTGAGTTATTTCTTAGCATAGAAGGTATAGAACATACTACAACTAAGGCATATTCTCCCCAAACAAATGGTATGTGTGAGCGTTTTAATAAAACCATGAAACAAGAATTCTTTGATACGGCTATGCGAAAAAAGATTTATACAGATCTTGATGATTTACAATTAGATCTTGATATTTGGTTAGAGCATTTCAATAATGAAAGACCTCATTCTGGTAAATATTGTTATGGGAAAACTCCTATGCAAACTTTTCAGGATAGTAAGAAATTAGCTGTTGAAAAGAATAATGAAATTTTGTATCTTGATTATATATCTGACAGTCAAAATTTAACTGACAATCAGGTACAAAATTTATAGTGTCTGTAAGATTAAATCTTGACTTCTACAAGTAATATGCATAGCGTTAAGATTTATTGATAAATGGTTACTACTATTCTATAAATCATTCCTTTCAATCGTTCAATACTTAAATTTACATCTCTCTTAACTTGACGATGCCGTTTTAGTAGCCGAGTTTTCATAAGTTTGTAAGGCTTCGTTGAATTTATTTGCCTCATATTCTTCATTACCGAAATATTTAACGGTTTCAAAATTTAGCAAACTATCAATCGCTCTATTATTAGCTGTATTATCGCTTTGATTCATTACGCGGGCAAAGGAAATCCGCCAAGTACTGATTAGAAAAGTATAAATAACATACACAAGCATAGTTACCAAAATAGTTACGGCAAACCAAATACCGTATACATACCAAAGCATGCCACTTACAAGTAGGATTTCAACGCTTGTGGGGAAAATATTAAATAGTGAATAACGCAGTACTGCCTCGATGCCTTTAGTACCCCGCTCTATCGACCTACTTAAGCCGCCGGTTTTTCTAGTAATATGAAAACGCATACTCAAATTATGCATATGCCTAAAAACATTTAAAGCAATAAGCCTAGTTGCCTGATGCCCTACTTTTGAGAAAATAATATTCCGCAGCTCGTTAAATATAACCACAAGTATCTTAGTACCACCATACACTGCAATTATGCCAATAATAACCGAAAGAGCTAAATACTTATTCAAACCGTCTATCACATATTTATAAACTATTGGCACAAAAATATTGATTACTTTAGCAAACAACAGACAGATAAGTGAAGTAACGATACGCAACCTTATGTTAAAATCCTTCGACCATAAATAAGTAAGAAGCAGGTAAAATGATTTCTTATGTTGATTTTGATTAGGCATTGTTTGGTGTTATCTCAAGACTTTATAGTGTTTTTTGGTAGATTAGTTCTCCACCTGTTATACCGCGACTTGATCGCGGTATCCAAAAATTTATTTTAAAAATTCTTCGTATAAATCATTCCAATTAGAATTACTAGAATTAATTAAATCTAGTTTCCATTTTCTTTGGTATTCTTTCAAGCGTTTTTCACGATTAATTGCAGGATTAACGTCATTAAATTGCTCAAAATAAACTAATTTATCTATACCGTATTTTGATGTAAAACCTTTTATTATATTTTGTTTATGTTGCCAAATACGTTTTATAATATTAGAAGTAACACCGATATATAGAGTACTATTATATTTATTAGAAAGTATATAAACATATTACTCTTTCATTCTTTAACAATTAAGTAATGTAAATATTTATGGATACCGCGGTCAAGCCGCGGTATGACATCGAGATTTTTCCTGTCTAACGCAGACAGCACTTTTAAGCACCAGCAGCAGCTGAATTCTTTTTTGGCTGGTTTCTCTAACAACTTATCAAGTTTTCCTTCTTTCTCAAGCTCATATAAATCATCGCAACCACCGATATGGATATCGTCTATAAATATCTGAGGCACGGTTTTCTTACCTCCAGCTTTTTGAATTAGCTTATCTTTCTCCTTGGCAGTAAAATTACTAACCTCAATTTCTTGGTAAGCAACCTTTTTGTCGTCAAGTAATGCTTTAGCTTTAATACAATAAGGACAGTAAGAAAGAGTGTAGATAATAATAGTATGTAATATAGCTTTATTCATAATGTTGTACTCTTTTATTTAATTTTAATATATTATCTTAAACTATAATTGTTAAAGCAAGAAAAAAGCGATGAATAATTTTTCTATTATATTAGATTACAAGCCGGCGGGGGATCAACCTAAAGCAATTGATGCAATTATCAAAGGTTTAAATGATAAAAAACGCTCTCAAATGCTACTTGGTATTACAGGATCGGGTAAGACCTTTACTATGGCAAATATCATTGCAAGGACGAATCGCCCAACTCTAATAATGGCTCATAATAAAACGCTGGCAGCTCAAATATATTCAGAGATGAAATCGATTTTCCCAAATAATGCCGTGGAATATTTTGTATCATATTACGATTATTACCAACCGGAAGCTTATATACCGAGAACTGATACTTTTATAGAAAAAGATTCATCTATTAACGAGCAGATCGATTTATTGCGTCACTCTGCTACAAGATCGCTATTAGAGCGTCGTGACGTTATAGTTGTTTCCTCTATTTCTTGTATTTACGGGCTTGGCTCTCCGGATTTATATTATCAGATGACTGTTAGTTTAGAACCAGGAAAAAGTTATCTTCGAGACAAGCTATTAAATGACTTAGTAAATTTGCAATATGAGCGTAATGATATTGGATTTGAGCGCGGATGCTTTAGAGTTAAGGGTGATAATATTGATGTTTTTCCATCACACTATAGTGATAAAGCTTGGCGTTTATCATTTTTTGGCAACGAGCTAGAGTATATTCATGAATTTGACCCGTTAACCGGTGAAAAGCTAACTAAACTTGATAAGGCGATAATATACGGTAATTCGCACTTTGTAATGCCGAAAGAAGCAGTAAATAAGGCAATATCGGAAATTGAAAAAGAGCTGCAAAAACGTTTGGAATTCTTGAAATCACAAGATAAACTACTTGAGGCTCAAAGGATTAATCAACGTACTCAATATGATCTAGAAATGCTAACCGAAACGGGAAGTTGTAAAGGTGTTGAGAATTATTCAAGGTTTTTCACGGGTCGTAAAATCGTACAGCCACCACCCACCTTATTTGAATATTTGCCGAAAGATGCTTTACTATTTGTTGATGAAAGCCACGTATCCGTACCGCAAATTAGGGCGATGTATAACGGTGATAGAGCAAGGAAAGAAGTATTAGTAGAACATGGATTTCGATTGCCTTCCGCTCTTGATAATAGACCGCTAAAATTTGAAGAATGGGAAAGCTTCAGACCGCAAACCGTTTTTGTATCTGCAACCCCTTCACCTTTTGAGCTTTACGAAACCGGTGGCGAAGTTGTAGAGCTGATTATTAGACCTACAGGACTGCTTGATCCTGAATGCATTATAAAACCCGCTACTAATCAGGTTGAGGATTTAGTGGGCGAAATTCAAAGCACGATTACCAAAGGTTTCCGAGTGCTAGTCACTACATTGACTAAAAAAATGGCAGAGGATTTAACTACTTATTTGCAGGAGCTTAAATATAAAACTTCTTATCTGCATTCCAACGTTCACACGCTTGAACGTATCGAGATTTTACGAGATCTAAGGCAAGGAACTATAGATATTTTAGTCGGGATTAATTTACTGCGTGAAGGGCTAGATATACCTGAATGCGGTTTAGTTGCAATTCTTGATGCCGATAAAGAAGGCTTTTTACGCTCGGAAGTATCACTAATACAAACAATCGGCAGAGCTGCAAGAAATAGCGAAGGTAGAGTTATATTATATGCCGATAAAATGACTAAATCCATTGACAAAGCCGTTAGCGAGACCATGCGTAGAAGACGGATTCAGCGAGAGCATAACGAAAAATATGGCATAGTTCCAAAAACCATTAACCGCACTATCCACACTTTAACAGAGCTTAAGAAAGTAGACAGCAAGCTTGATAAAAAACAGGCTCATACTTTATTCGATAACCCTGCTAAACTAAAAGCCCATATTGATAAATTAAAAAAAGAAATGTTAAAAGCTGCCAGTAACCTTGAATTTGAGCAAGCGGCAAAACTTCGGGACCAGTTAAAAACTCTTGAAGAAGCAGCACTAGAGTTGAGCTAACATTTTTATCACATTCTAATTTAATTAATAAATATTGATATTAATATTACTTAAATTTAACTTTTATATAGGTTAAAATATCAAAAATTTAAATTAACACATAAGATTCAAATTTATGCCTGCTATTTCTTCAATAGATAAAGAAAAATTATCAACAAACTTACTAAATGCTTTAACAGAAATTGACGGCTCCGGTGAAAATATAGAAAAGATAAAACAAGTTCATGAAAATGTTCTTAATGCAGCATTAGATTTAATTAATGATCCTTCAGAAACTGCAGCAAATTCTTATAAATCTCAACTAGATTTAGTAACTTTAAAAATCCCAAAATTAGAAGATAGTAAAAATCTTGCCAAAATAACTAAAATTTTTACATCGGCACTATCCGGACCACAAAATCAAGAATTAAGAGAATATTTTGAAGTTCCTCTTTTAAAAGAACTTCACAAAAAACAGCAAAAAGAGATTTTTACTGAAGTACAAGATATACACTATCAGAATCTAATTAATAAGAATAAATATGAAAATGAAAAAAAGGCTGTTGAAGATATTTTAAGGGACAGAAAAGTAGCCCAGCAAACCGAATTTACTGGTAATAATAAGAAGCAAACTGGAGTTTCAGCAGGTTATATCGCTAAAGAAGCAGAAACAGGCAAAACTTTTATTTTAAAACAATTTAATAAAACTTACATTGATTGTTTAAATATAAAATTAACTCCTGAAGATAAAGAAAAAGCACAAAACATAAAGCTTACTCCGGAAGTAAAAAAAGATATTAATTGTAAACTTTCAGATTTGATCTGACATATTAAGGTTAAAAATAGAAGAGTTTGTGTGTATGTAGATAACTGAGAAGTTATCTATCATATCCAGGAACTAAATATAAAACTCAATTAACAGGAATAATATGTCAAATTACGATCAAAAAATAATCAAGCCTAAATTAGGATTATTAGAACTTGCAAAACAACTGGGCAGTGTTAGCACCGCGTGTAAAGTAATGGGGTATTCAAGAGATAGCTTTTACCGATTTAAAGAACTGTATGAGACAGGCGGAGAAAGCTGCACTTACAGATATAAGTCGTAAGAAACCTATACTTAAGAATCGTGTATCAGAACATATAGAACAAGCAGTAATAAATCTTGCTATAGAAAATCCCGCTCTTGGTCAGCTTCGTGCAAGCCAAGAGTTATTGAAACAGGGTATTATAGTATCATCCAGTGGAGTACGTTCTATTTGGCTACGCAATGATCTTGAGACTTTAAAGAAAACTAAAAGCATTAGAAGCTAAATCTGCACAGGATGGTATCTTACTTACAGAAGAGCAACTAGCTGCTCTAGAAAAAGCAAAACAAATTAAAGAAGCACATGGGGAAATAGATACGCAGCATCCAGGGTATCTTGGTTCACAAGACACATATTATGTAGGCAATATGAAGGTGGTGGGTAGGAATCTACCAACAAACATTTATTGATACTTATTCTAGAGTTGCTATCTGTAAACTTTATACTGACAAATCTGCAATAACATCTGCTGATATTCTAAATGATAAGGTAATACCGTTCTTTAACAATCATGATGTACCTCTACTTAGAATCTTAACAGATAGAGGAACAGAATATTGTGGCAAGGTAGAAAATCATGCTTTTGAGTTATATTTGGCGATAGAAAATATTGATCATACTAAAACTAAGGCTCGATCTCCTCAAACTAACGGAATATGCGAAAGATTACATAGAACTTTAAAGGATGAGTTTTACAATATCACATTCCGTAAAAAGATTTATAGTTCTTTAGAGGATTTACAGATTGACTTAGATCAATATTTAAACAAATATAACAACGCAAGACCTCATTCTGGAAAGTTTTGTTATGGAAAAACACCTATGCAAACTTTCAAGGATAGCATTAAAATTGCTAAAGATAAGTCTATTAACTCTTACTTATCTGACAGCTCTTTTGCTGCTTAATCAATCACCGTCTGTCAGGTCAAGTGTAGTGTTTTACACTTTAGTGCTTCAGCAATTAACTTTGCTCCGGCATCGCCTATTTTGTTGCCTCCAAGGTGAAAGTACGTGATAGTCATGTTGGACTTTAGAGCTTCAGCAAGTAACTTCGCTCCTTCCTCACCTATTTTGTTGCCTCCAAGGTCTAAGGACGTCAAAGCCATATTGGACTTTAGGAGTTCAGCAATTAATTTTACTCCGGCTTCGCCTATGCTGTTGCAGCTAAGGTTAAGGTTAGTGATAGCCGTACTAAACTTTAGAGCTTCAGCAATTAACTTTGCTTCGGCGTCGCCTATGTTATTGCCTCTAAGGTGAAGGTACATAATAGACGTATTGGATTTTAGTGCTTTAGCAAGTAACTTCGCTCCTTCATCACCTATATTGCACCAATTAAGATCAAGGTTAGTATCACTATTTCTCAAACAATCAGCTTGTGCTTTTAGTCCTCTTTTTTCTAAAAAATCAATTAATGCGTTAAAAGTTGATATATCTTGAGAAATTTTTTTAGAAAACATAATTATATCCTTATCAAGTTATATAAATTTTAATATTTTATTAAAAAGGAGCTATGGACAAGATCATAATAAGGAGTTTTAAGAAAGCAATAGAAATTTAACTAAAGATGCCAATTAATGATTTAAGGGTAGTTTAGGAAAACAAAGATTAGTATTAGTATAAAGGAAAATAATGAATGGTTTTAATAGTTAGTAATAATTACTATTTATAATTATAACAAAAATATTCAAGTTATATAAATTTTAATATTTAAAAGTATAGAAAATATTTTAGATAACAAAAACTTAAAGAGATAACAAAAGAAATAGAGTTACAAGATATTTAATTTGGGCTCTTTATTGCTGCAAATATATAAGATTTTTTTGAAATATGAATAACTATTTCATCAAAAATCTTATTAATTTTCGTTAAAAAATAGCTCAAAATTGAAAATCAATTAGAAGACTTCACAGAACCTAGTGAATTTGCCCAAAAATGGAGAATGGTACCCGCGGCCGGACTTGAACCGGCAAGAGCTTACGCTCCACGGATTTTAAGTCCGTTATGTCTACCATTCCATCACGCGGGCAACTAAAATACATTGCTATATTTTACCAAGTGGACAGATTAATAAAAAAAAGTAAAAAAGGCAAGCACTTTATTTATGAATTTTATTAAATTTATAGTTAAATCATAAAATTGGAGCTAATACCCATTGAATAATTAACTTAAATAGTGACAAAATAGTAATAATATAGTATAATAAGCTTAGAAAGTGATACTTTCTTTTGCATGTTATTGACAAATGCCTCAATGTAAGGTAGTTTTGCATAGTGAATTTTTATTAATCTTTATATTGAATATAAGTCTCAACTTTAATTTGTTATTAAGTGTAATTTAAATTCCAATAAGCAATTTCTATCTAAAAAGGTTTTTATGACTACAAATGTAGGTAAAGTTAAATGGTTTAATCCGACAAAAGGTTACGGATTTATTGAACAGGAAGGCGGCGGTAAAGATGTGTTTGTACACAAATCTGCTGTAGACGCAGCAGGTCTTGATACGCTTCATGAAGAACAAAAAGTAAAATTCGATCTTGAAGAGAATAAAGGTAAAGTTTCTGCTGTTAACCTTAAACTTGTATAGTACCAAAAATAGCTATCCAAAATTATAAAGTTTTGGATAGCCTTGTCACCTTATCAAAATAGTAATATTTATTTTTGTCTTATAATAACCTATATAATACATAATTTTAGGTGTTAAATTAATTCTGTTAAAGGTCTAAAAATTAGGTCAATTAAATAGTACAAAATAACTTAAAGTACTAAAATTTAATTTATACAATCAATAATGTGCATATTTTAATTTAAACTTTATTGGATTTATATAATGAAAAATTTTGATTTACCTGAAGAATTAGTTATTGCCCTTGAAAAAATGAATATAACTGAGCCTACAGAAGTACAAAAACAATCTATTCCGGTTGCAATTGCAGGATCAGACATACTGGCTTCTAGCCAAACCGGTTCAGGAAAAACGCTTGCTTATTTGCTACCGGTAATTAATTCATTCATCAAACAACAAACTACCACTTTAATACTTGTTCCGACAAGAGAACTTGCTACGCAAATATCTTCTACTTTAAATAAAGTAACCTTAACCCTCAAAATGAATAATGCAGTTTTGATCGGCGGCGAGCCTATGCCTAAGCAGTTTACGCAGTTAAAGAAAAATCCTAAAGTGATTATAGGAACTCCCGGGCGTATTATAGATCACCTAAATCGCGGAAGTCTAAAAATTGATCGTATAGGCATAACAGTGCTTGATGAGATGGATAGAATGTTAGATATGGGAATGAAAGAACAGCTAGAAGAAATCAATAAGTTCTTGCCGGAAAAAAGACAAGTTTTAATGTTTTCGGCTACTATGCCAAAGCATATTATTTCTCTTTCACAAAAATACCTAAATAATCCCGTACGTATTACGGTCGGTGCTACTAATAAAGCAGCAGCGGAAATAAAACAGGAATCAGTACATATCTCGGATAAAGAAAAATTTACTGAGTTAACTAAGCAGCTTGGTGATAGAGAAGGTTCTGTCATTATTTTCGTAAAAACTAAACGCTCGGCAGATCAATTAGCGAAAATGCTAAGATATGAAAACCATAAAGCCGAAGCCATACATGGTGATTTAAGTCAGCGTCAACGTGATAGAGTGATTTTATCATTCCGTAAATCAAATCATAGAATAATGGTAGCAACCGATGTGGCTGCTCGTGGTCTTGATATTCCGCATACCAAACACGTAATTAACTATGATTTACCGATGTGTCCTGAAGATTATCTACATAGAATAGGCAGAACAGGCAGAGCCGGTGCTAAAGGTAATGCATTATCGTTTATTTCTCCTGATGACGTTATTAGATGGCGTGCTATCGATCGTTTAATAAATCAAGGTGAATCTACCCCTAGGGAAAGCTTTAGAAATAACAAAAATAATCGTAAGAAACCTTTCGGCAGTAATAGAAGAGGAGATAGCTCTACTAGAAGATTTGGTTCTAATAATAAAAGAAATTTTGAAGGTAATAGTAATTACGGTCAGAGAAGAAGTAAAGTGTCTTAGTAAGGTTCTATGTCATTCCCGTGTAGGCGGTAATCCGGTAAAAAGTCTGTCATAACGCGGCTTGGACCTTAGGTATCTCAGGACATAGTCTGTACCCCTGATCAAGTCACAGGATGACAATATAATTGACTGGATCCACGCTTTCGCGGGGAGGCTTTGTTGCGTGGATACCAAATCGTCATGAGCTACGTGAACGAAGCGAGCGTGGCAATCCAGAAAAAATAATAAAAAATACTAATTTATAGCATTGTTTTACTGGATTGCTTCGTTAATTACTTCGTAATTTCCTCGCATTGACAGGAAAATCGATCCACGCAAGCAAGCCTTAAGCGGGGATGACATAAATGATCCATGCAACAACGCCTTTACAATAATACAGGAGGATAAGTTCATATTTTCTAATTTTTCACGTTTTGGATATATATTTAATATCTTATTCATATTATTCATCTCTCTTCCAGGCGGTTTAATTTATATGCTTACTGGTTCGACGCTTTCTTTTTGGCTTCATGAATCCGGTTTTGATAAAATTACTATCGGTCTTTTTAATTTAGTTAACTTCATTCATATATTCAAATTTTTATGGGGACCGTTACTTGAAAAAATAAGCTTTCTGCCTTCAAGTAAAAATGGATATAAATATTGTTTAATTTTTTCTTTGCTTAGCTGTATTTGCTGCGTATATATTTTAACCGGTTTTAATCCTGCTACTAATTTCGTATCATTTGCATTATGCTTAATAGCTCTAGCATTTTTTTCCTCTATTTATGACATGCTTTTGCAATCTTCTCAGCTTCTACTTATCAATAATAAAAACTGGGGAATAAGCGAAGCAGCTTGCACTACAGGTTTTAGAATCGGCATACTTATCTCCGGCTCCGGGGCGTTATATTTATCGACCATTGTATCTTGGCAAGAAGTTTATCGCCTAATGGCGATTTTGTGTATGCCGTCATTAATACTAATTATTTTCTATCCGCTAAAGTTTAAAGAAAAAACAGCTATTAATAATTTTGATAAATTTTGGCATGCGTTTTATAATTTTATTAAGAAACCTAAATGGCTAATAATCGTTAGCTTCATGCTTCTATATCGTTTGCAAGATAATTTTCTTTCAGTCATGCCGAATATATTTTATCTAGATATCGGCTATACGAAAAAGGATTTAGCCCTTGGATATAAGGCTTTCGGTATGGGGGCTATGATAATTGGGGGTTTTACGGGCGGTTTTTTATGTCGAAAATATGAATATACTTATATTTTTAGAAGAGTGTTAGTTTACCATGCTTTATCTAGTACAACTTTTCTACTACTATATTTTTATAACCAAACTATTACAACCCTTTATGTATCGGTCTTTTTCCAAGAATTTACGAAAGGGCTAACTATATCGCCATTTTTTTCTTATCAATTAAGATGTTGTAGCTCTAAATACTGCATAACGCAGATCGCTTTAATTACGTCTATTGCTTATATTAGCACTATATTATTCGGTAGTATTTCCGGCTATACGGCAACTAATTTAGGTTGGAATTATTTTTTTGCTATAGCCGGATTTTGCTTCATACCGGCTTATATATTAATTAGACATTTGCCTAGATTATAGATTTTTTAAGAATTCTTTTTTTGCTTTTTTACTAGGGAATAAAGTTTTAAGAAAAATAGTATTTTCATCTTCTTCTACGTATGGCACTGCATATACTTGATCAATTATTCTAACATAAAGAATTTTTTGTCCTTTATATTTAGTCTGATCATGATGTAATCTTACTCCTAACAAATTACCGTCATTAATTGATTGAATTATTTCTTCAAAACCTATACTACGATCATGCAATAATTTAGCATTCTTTTCATAGTTATATCTAAATTTGATCATAATATTTTAGAGCTTGATAGCATCTGAATGAATTAGCATATTAATATAGGTTTGATAAGGCATGCCGTGCTTAGAAGCTTTGATTTTTATTGCTTCAATATCATGTTCTGCAATCCTAATAGTAACAGATCGCTTTTTATTAAGATGTACCTTTGCAGCTTTTTGAAGCAAAGCTATTTCATCTTTATCATTAAATTTTTGATGCTTTTCAAAATTATCTTCAATATCTTGTTCGTAAGAATCTAATTTACTACTCATATTATCTACCATCTTTTATATAATCTTTAATTTTATAGGTATGTAAATACTTCGTCAATACATATAATTTATTGTTTATATTTATACATTGTAAAAATAGTCGTGTAACTTTATAATGATTAATAATATTTATAAAGATGTTTTAATTATGTTTATTCAAACTGAAGATACTCCAAATCCAGATGCAATAAAGTTTTTTCCCGGGCAGGAAATAAGTAATGATCAGCCGATATTTTTTAATGAACTTGCGGAAGTAAAAGGAAGAAGTAGGCTAGCGGAATCGTTGTTTAATATTAATAACATTAAATCAGTATTTTTCGGTAGTGATTTTATAACCGTTACTAAGAAGCCGGAAGGTAATTGGCAAGTAATAAAGCCTGAAATTTTAATGGTTATTATGGATCATTTCGTTGCAGGGTTCCCGATATTTGAGGAAAATGCTAAAGCTGATAACATAAATCTTGAAGGGCTTTCAGAGATCGAAAAGCAAATTATCGAAATTATTGAAACAAGAGTAAGACCGTCAGTAGCACAAGACGGCGGTGATATAATATATAAAGGTTTTGAAAACGGCGTAGTAAAGTTAGCATTACGTGGTGCGTGCCTTGGATGCCCTAGCTCTACAATTACCTTAAAAAACGGTATTGAGTCGATGCTCAAGCATTTCGTACCGGAAGTTATAGAAGTCGAAGCGGCATCGTCAAGTTAAGAGAGATGTAAATTTAAGTATTGAGCGATTGAAAGGAATGATTTATAGAATAGCAGTAACCATTTATCAATAAATCTTAACGCTATGCATATTACTCAAACCCTGAAGAGACATCGTTTTCCAGCAAGCATCATTAGCCATACAGTATGGTTATATCATCGCTTTAATAATAGTTACCGAGATGTTCAAGAACAGATGGCGTATCGAGGTATTATTTTAAGTCATGAGACTGTAAGATTTTGGTGCAATAAATTTGCGATTTATTTTCAAGCTGTCATCAGAAAGAGAGAGAGGAAAGCAACTGACAAATGGCATTTAGATGAGATGAACATCAAGATCAAAGGCGAAGTATTCATATTATGGAGAGCTGTTGACTCCAAGGGGCATGAATTAGAAATATTATTGCAGAAGCGTCGTAACAAGAAATCAGCTATTCGCTTTTTATCAAGATTATTGGGTAATTATCCAACTCCAAGAGTAATTGTTACTGATAAGCTCAGGAGTTACATTAAACCGATTAAGCTTATGTGTCCTAACACTGAACATCGTACTAGTAAGAGACTAAATAACTGTGTTGAAAATGCTCATCAGCCAACTCGACGAAAGGAAAAAATATTGATTAAATTTAAGCATCCTAATTCAGCACAATGTATATTATCACTGATGGGCAAAGTCAGAAATATATTTGCCGTCAATGTTGGACGATATACTAAAACCGCACCAGAGCAAAGAATTGCATTTGCATCCGCTAAATCTATTTGGGACGAAGCTACTCAAAGACTTCTTGCTGCCTGAAATATAAAAACATAGTACTTTTTGAAACCAATTTACTTAACTTGACGGTGCCACTCTTACTTATCTGACAGCTCTTTTGCTGCTTAATCAATCACCGTCTGTCAGGTCAAGTGTAGTGTTTTACATTCGCACGAAAGCGGGAATTCAGCATAAAGTCTTGTCATACCGTGGCTTGACCACGGTATGACACTGTAGGATGACACAAAAAACTATAACATAAAAAATATGCCGTTTAATACTATTATAAATTATATAAGAAAAGACAGCTATAAGATGCTGCATATAGACTTAATTGCAATTTCTATAACAGCGCTTGCTACCGCTTATTTTGCTGAATATATATTGCATTACGCCCCCTGCCCTTTATGCGTTTATGAAAGATTTCCTTATTTAACATTAATAAAAATTTGCCTAACTGCCTTAATTATTCGGCAGCTTAGCAAATACACTTTAATATTTATTTTCTTAACTCTGCTTAGCTCTTGTATATTATCAGGCTATCATAGCATGGTAGAGCGAGGAATAGTACAACCAAGCGCTCTTTGCTCATCAATGATACGCTTTCCTAAAGGTTTATCCATACAGCATATTAAACAAATGCTCTATGCCCAGCCAATTACTTCCTGCACTAAACCGGCAATTAAAATTTTTGGTATTTCTATGACGGAGTATAATCTACTCTTAAACCTTGGTCTTTTAATCGGTTTATTAATTGTTTGGTTTTATAAAAAAGAAGAAGTTACTAACTAAATAATATAAATAATTTTCAATATAAAATAGCAGATTTTTCCTGCTATTTTTTTTATGTATATTTACTCTTTCTTAACTATTATTTAAAAAATTAATTACTTGCTTGTAAAAATTAAAAAATTTATATATAATGTATTTTCCAATAAATAAACAAGGATATTTATATGCTACCAACTAAGGACGTTAGTAAAAAACTTCGAAGAGTACTATTTTACATAATGCTGCACGTATAGGAAATATAAGTAATATTAAGCTTTTACTTTCACAAGGTGCAGACATTGAAGCTTTAGATGCCCAAGGAAAAAAACCTATAGATTATGCTACTAATCAAGAAATCAAAGATTTGTTAAAGGAGTCTGCACGGCACCGTCAAGTTAAGTAAATTGGTTTCAAAAAGTACTATGTTTTTATATTTCAGGCAGCAAGAAGTCTTTGAGTGGCATCGTCAAGTTAAGAGAGATGTAAATTTAAGTATTGAGCGATTGAAAGGAATGATTTATAGAATAGCAGTAACCATTTATCAATAAATCTTAACGTTATGCATATTACTTAAACCCCGAAGAGACATCGTTTTCCAGCAAGCATCATTAGCCATACAGTATGGTTATATCATCGCTTTAATAATAGTTACCGAGATGTTCAAGAACAGATGGCGTATCGAGGTATTATTTTAAGTCATGAGACTGTAAGATTTTGGTGCAATAAATTTGCGATTTATTTTCAAGCTGTCATCAGAAAGAGAGAGAGGAAAGCAACTGACAAATAGCATTTAGATGAGATGAACATCAAGATCAAAGGCGAAGTATTCATATTATGGAGAGCTGTTGACTCCAAGGGGCATGAATTAGAAATATTATTGCAGAAGCGTCGTAACAAGAAATCAGCTATTCGCTTTTTATCAAGATTATTGGGTAATTATCTAACTCCAAGAGTAATTGTTACTGATAAGCTCAGGAGTTACATTAAACCGATTAAGCTTATGTGTCCTAACACTGAACATCGTACTAGTAAGAGACTAAATAACTGTGTTGAAAATGCTCATCAGCCAACTCGACGAAAGGAAAAAATATTGATTAAATTTAAGCATCCTAATTCAGCACAATGTATATTATCACTGATGGGCAAAGTCAGAAATATATTTGCCGTCAATGTTGGACGATATACTAAAACCGCACCAGAGCAAAGAATTGCATTTGCATCCGCTAAATCTATTTGGGACGAAGCTACTCAAAGACTTCTTGCTGCCTGAAATATAAAAACATAGTACTTTTTGAAACCAATTTACTTAACTTGACGGTGCCGTGTACATTGCCTAGCGATACTTAGATTACTACAATCTTTATCTACCATATTTTTTCTAATTGCTAAGTCCAAACAATGTAGATTTTTTTTTCAACCAGTCACGTTCAACAATTAACTGGCCTATTTGTTCATACAATTGTTTTATTAAATCCTGATGATCTGGATCCTTAAATTGTGGCTTAATTTGAAAACCACTAATTAAATTTTCTATACCTCTTTTTTTCCACGCTTGTATTTGTGTCGGATGAACTCCATATTTGCTACTAATTTGAGCTATTATCATTTCAGCTTTTATTGTTTCTAAAACTATCTTTGTTTTTTCTGCTGCACTATATTGTTTTGCTTTTTTAGACATATAATTTCTCTTTTGTATTTGAAAATTATATCTCATTCTATCATTTTAGTAGTCCAGTTTTTGGGTACCATTATACTAATAAAAGCTTCATCAAGACCGGTTACACTAGAAATTAAAGAAACATTACAACCTTGAGCTAACATTTTTTTTGCTATCTCTACTGCTTTATTATATTCCCCTTCAGCTTTTCCTTCAGCTTTTCCAATCTGGATACCTTTAGCTTCACCAACTTGTAAGCCTTCAAGAATACCTATTTCTTTCCCTTCTTGTTGCCAATGCTCTGCTAAACTTCTCATAAGCCTTGTCCCTATTTCCGGATTCAACTTTGTTGATAATAAATTCTCTAGTTTTATTTTATCATCTTGCTCTATCTTCGTCAATGTATAATATAATATCATTTCTAGATAATCATAACCTATCGTTATTTTGGTTAATTCTGGTAATATATCTGATATTTCTTGCCATCTTTTTAATAATTCCCTCTCATGTATATGCTTGAGAAAAAATTCTAATATCCCTGACCATATCCTTTGTTTAAACTCTTCATCAGGAATTTCATGGACATTCACTAATTGGTAATCACTAATCCATAATTCTCTTGCTAATTTGTTATTAGCAAATAAATCCTACAAATTCCTTGCAACATTATATTTCTCCTGACCATTGAAAAATATCATCGGGTATATTAATGGTAAAGTCTTAGCTTTAGGATTTTGTATTAAATATTGCTCACAAATATTAATCATATATTTAAATAACCTAAAAGCCATAAAATGATCTGCTTTTGATTGATGCTCGACAAGCAAAAATAAGTATCCGTCTTGTTTATCAAATTTGCATGAGAATAAAACATCAGAGATAGAATCTTTTAAAGAGCTTTCTACAAAAGTGGTATTTTCCATTGCTAAACTAGGAAAATCTATTAAACTTTTAATATTTGGGGGCAAATGTGCATTAAAGAATTCATGGGCAACTAGAGGATTCTCTAGTGCCTTACGAAATATCTTATCATGCTTAGCTTTCTTTGTGCCTTTATCTGGATCACCCAGCAGGTTTCCTTGTTCACTCATATATTTATATTTTTTAACTTGATAAAATATTATTATACATCCTAAACTCTTATTCCTTGGCTAAGCTTTACCTCAGATACTTGCTTTACCGCACTTTTTATTTCTTTACTTATTTCTGAGCTTGGACTTACATATTGCATTACTTGTTTATCTTTTCCTATGGCATTTAAGTAATCTTCAGGGACGAGATGGCTTTTGCCTTGAAAATCATGTACTACTATATCACAAAATTTTTTATCACCAAGATTATAATTAGGATCAAATTTATTCTTCATAATTTGTAAATCTTTCTGTATCTTCTTCTCTATTACTGACTCACAAATCTTGTTACTATAGAAAATACAAGAATCTATACCTTTTTCTCTGTAGATTTGTAAAGCAGTATCGATATTTTCTGCTGTGCCAAACTTTGCTAGAGCTTTTATTTGCTGTTGCTGCAAATTATTTAGTCCGTTATTATCGTTATTTGCAAATTTTGAAAATAATAATTCTATAGACTGAAATTGTGATTTTCTATCATCACTTGCTTTTAAGGATGATTTAAGTTCTGTTACTTTGCTAGCTGCTGTTAATTTTATTATTTCAGGCTCTAGAAGATTTCTAATAGATTCTGCTCCTTGAGATTTTAGCACATCATTAAAATCTCCTGTCTCGAGTGGTCGTACTATTGCTACCGCTGCTCCTTTGCTAATTAATTCTTCTTGAGCCTTAATTACAGTATTAACTGATACTGCGTCTTTGCCGTCATTATCGGCAGCAATTATTATTCTCTCACCTTTGATAGGCTCATAGTTTCGGATGTTACTTACACCTAAACTACAAAGAATTTTGCCTTTAATACCAGCTTCTGCAATGCTTAAAGCTGTCTCGAGCCCCTCTGCTATAATCGTTACATTACTTGCTGAATTGTTGCCATCTTTACTGTTTGGTATGTTCTGCTGTTCATTATTTTTACTAATCTCAACAAAAGAACCTCTGATTCTGCCAAATGAACGTTTATTAACCTCAATATCAGCTTTATTATTTGTGTCTTTGTTTAAATAAATTGATTGTCCACCGCTAATATTACCATCTTTATTTCTAGCAAAAGCAATTAATGCAGGATAATATTGTTTGCTATTACTGTCCCACATCATATTGGTTCTAAGATCATTATTTAGTTGGTATCTTGTTAATACTTCTTTAATTCCACGATGTTCTGAATATCTTTTTGCTATATTATTTGGCGTTATATAGATTATAGAATCTGATTTTTCATATAATCCTATAGCTCTCTTAATTTTTGCTATTTCATCATATTGCTCTGTTTGAATTTTAATTTGTTGATAGTCTCTTTGGAGGTACAAACCTCCATCTTCCAGATGGAGAAGCTTTAGCTTGCCATGTGTGCCATGATGCGTTAGCATCATAAGCACTATGACACATTACAGCAGGAAATCACATACAGTTTACTATCATCGCTATCACATAGTGTGGATTACAAAGTATCGATATAAGGTATTAACTTACGATATAAAAAAGAGGGTTCGAGAAATTATTGCACAGGTAGCAACAGAATTAGGTATTAAAATAGAAAATGGAGTAGTATCAAGCGATCATATACACATTTTTGCTAATATTCCACCTCATATAAAAATCTGTGAATTTGTACAAAAAGCGAAAGGCAGAACTTCAAAGAAGATGCAAGAGGAATTTCCAATATTAAAACAAAAGTACTGGGGTAGACATTTGTGGGCACGGGGTTACTTTAGTGCTACTAGTGGTAATGTGACTGATGATATAATTAATGAATATATTAATAAGCATACTGATGCACATGAATCAGACATGATTTCTAACATAAGACTCGAATAAGCTTTAGCTTGATATGCGACTTCTAGTCGCTATAATCAAACTTTCATCTCTCAGATGAAAGTGGTTGATTTTTGTCTGCTGCTAAATTTGATGCTAGATCTTTACCTCCGTTGGTTGACATACCAACCATATCTTGTAAATATTTCTTAGCTTCTACAAAATCACAATTTTTTTCTCTTTGTACCAAGGTAAATAAATCTCCTCCCTCTCCTTTACTAAAATCATACCAGATGCCGGCTTTACTGCCATTTATCTTCATCGCTATCTTACCATCTTTCTCCCAGCGGAGTACTTGACTATTTGATAAATGCTTATTTGGACTACCAAGTAAGCTTCATCCTATTTCTTCAGCTTTAAATGATAATTTTTGTTTTAATTCCAGTGTTTCTTGTTTATTAATAGAATTATAATCTATTTTATTCTTTGCCATAATATCCTCTTGTAACTTAACACTTAATTGTTGTATCTTGTTTATTACAATTCGTAAGGTTATAAGAAGAACTTTTTCGCTCTTCTTGGGCTTTATGGCTTGTGGCAAGATTTGTGCTAGTGCTTCTTAGGATTTCTGCTACTTTAGCAGATGGTCCTAACTTCACTCTTAAGTGGTAATAGTTATCATTACTGTGTAATCTATCCTTAATATCTTCTACTACCCCTTTAAACCAATTACCTACTTTATCTATAATATTAGGACTCTTGCTTTCCTGAACTGCTAGCAACTCTTCTAAAGTTTTAAAATTAATGCTAGATAGCCTATTATCTATTTTGCTAAGTTGCGATATTAAACTGGCCATATTCCTGGTAGCCTTCCTATTATAGTAAAGTTTTACCTCTTCTATATGTGTCTAGTCATGGCTACATAAGAATTTCTGCTATTTCCTGCTAAATTATGTAATACATAGACATCTTTAATTGATGCTCCTTGTGCTTTATACACTGTAGAAGCATAGCCATGTTTAAAGCTTACATCTTGAGGATTAAATTCTATTTCTTTCCCGCTATCTATTTTAGCAACAAACTTATCATTACTTACTGAAGTTATCGTTGCAAATTTCCCATTTTCTATTTGTAAATCTTTATTAATACTTTTAAACAAAATACGATCTCCTGCCATATAATCTTCATGCTTTTCAGATGATAGATAGCGTCTATATTCTTTACCGGTAAGTAAGCCTCTAGCTTTTAGTAACTCCCTGATCCTTTGATTAATACTATCTACTTCAACATTACGCATGGTAATTATTAAACGCTCATTTAGAGCAAATTTGCTGTTACTCCAATCATTAATTAATCTTACCATTGATTCTTCTAGTGTATGATCACTCTTTAAACAGTTATGTTGTTCTAGTAAATGCAAACCTATATTATCTCTGTGTTCTTCTAGATTTTCTAAATTAAACTTCACTTTCTTTGTAGGTGAATCACTGCCTGTTCCTTTCCTCTTTAATATGCTACTCGTACTAGCTTGCTCTCCAATGCTAACTCTACTTACTTGATCTAAAATACTCTTATGTGTTTTTTCATATTCTATAGAAGATTCACTCATTATCTCTTCTATCTCATCATATTGCACCTTACAAGGAGCATTACATTCGATACTTAATTTTATTATTTCTATCAGGTTGTTTAAATATATGTTAGTTTGCTGATGCTCAAGAAACCAATCAGGTAAATCGTCAACTTTTATTGATATTGTACTTAATTCCGAATCTTTTTTTAATTTATCACGTAATGAACCTGCAGCAGAACCTACAATAGGTAACACTTTAATTTGATTTTTATTATTTTTATTATACAACTTCAATATAATTGCAGAAGATACACGTGATTGATCATCTGGTCTTTCTATTACAACATAAAACTTATTACTAAATACAATTTTGTCTTTAGTCTCCCATATTAATTGTTGTTTCAAATTCTCTACACAATTATAATATTGATCTGGAGCATCTATTAGATAAACTTGTTCTATATTTTTTTGTGGCAAATAATGTTGAAGGATTAGTTTAATTTTATCAGATGTGTATTCAACTTTTATTGGTGCTTGCTCTACTCTTTCCAGTATCACATCAACATCTTCATCTCTTCCGGGTGAAAGAGTATCAGATGAAGAACTTTGATCAGATTCACTATATTCAGACCCAGAATCTACTGTCTTAGGATTGCTTGCTATATATTCACTTAACTTATTTTTTAAACTCAGCTTTTGTTTTCTAGTTAATTGTTGCTTTGAATCAATTATCTGCTCACCAAATTTCTGCCTATCAAAAAAATCTTCTTTAAATAATTTATAATCATTTGACCCATTACTATCTAAAAATAAACGCAGTCCTAGATTTTTATCCACATTCTCCAGTAATGAAAACCATATTTTAAATAATCTTCTTGCATCACTGATAACAACTCCAAGCCTTTTAGGAGTTAATTGACTTTCAGGAGGTAAATCTATAGATCTACAATATTCAGGTAATATCTCATTAATTTTTTCTTTTAAATTATTAATCGATTGTATTTCTCCCTTCTTAAGACTTTTGATTAATTCATTAAATTGTTTATTTATTTTTTTTATTAAACTACCCTCTACTCCATAAGCTGTAGCTTCCTTTACTGCTCTAAAACTAGCTTCAGCTCTGGTATTCCACTCGTAAAATATAAAAGGTATAATATATTTCTCAACTATAGATAATTTCTGATCTAAACTTTTACTATCAAAGCCAGATATTTGATCTTTTATCCAGTCAAATTCTGAAGTGTGTTGTGGTTCTCTCCTTTGCTCAGGATTCGATATATCATCTTGTAAGTATTTTCCATAGTGATGCAGTAAATTCTTGATAGTAACTTCTGTAAGCTTTTTATTTTTAAGATTTTTCTCTAAAGACTTAAGGAATGTGGATACAGGAACAGTATGATTGTCTTGTTTATTACCACCTCTATTCCTTTTGATCGATACTTTATTGATAATTGCTTGTTCATTAACTTCTAGATCTATATTAAGATTATTTATACCATATAATTTTATTATTCTAAGTCCATGTTTTTGACTGGCATTATTATTAATTTCTAATAATACTTTGTTAATAGGCTTCTTTAATTGCTCTTCTGCCTTGTGTTTAATCTTTTTAATTAGTTTATTATATTCTGTCCGATCATTTGTGCTACTATCACTGGTTCTATAACTTGTATCTTCACTTTCAGTATCGCTAATAACCTCATGAATTACTTCTTGGTTGTAGATTTGTTCTATATATTCTCCTAGCTTACTACCTGTTAACCCATTATCTCGTATTATGTTCTTTATTTCATCTATAGTAATGCTAGGAGTAACTTTGTTATATCCTACATCTTTTAGATAATCTTTAATTATACCTAATCTTTGTTCATGTATTTTATTAAATATTTTTTGTTTAAATTGAACATCTTGAATCTTTTTAATATCGTCTATATCCAAATTTACTTTTAAATGTTCTGCGATAGATTTATTGATAGTTTTACGTAGTTGGCTAGCTTGTCTATGAACTTCTTGTCCAGTTTTAAATGATTTATATCCTTGTTTATATTTACAATATAATAGGATGATTTTTGCACTATCTTGCTGACTTGTAAAATAATCTACGATTTGTGCTGCTTCTAATTTTAATTGCTTGTCTAAAGCTTCTTTAACTAACTTTTGATTTAATATATTAGACTTATATTGTTTTAATTGCTTATATAACCATATGGCACTTACTTTACTTCTATTAGCTATTAATCGATCACCACCACGAATATTTTCATTAAACCATTTCTTTATATTAGAAAGATCAGAATTCGAATTATCAAAATATTTTCTAAGATTATGAGCTAAAGTTGATGATATATATAAAAAGTCACGACTCATTTTATTACTTTATATATTACTTGTTAAAAATTAAGATAACTTGAAGTAGCTTTATTCAGAACTATCTGTACTATTTCCAACTAATTTTAATTCAGAATTTTCTTGGTCATAATTTGTAATATCAACCAGTATTTCAGTATCAGTCTTATCATCAGATATAGGGATGATTATACTATTCTGGTCTTTTTCATCTATATCTATGTTACTAATTCTCTTTTCAATTAAATTTATTAGTTTTAACTCAGGATGAGCCTTATAGAATCCTAACATATCAATATCGCATTGAGAAAAGGCCTCTAACATAGATTCTTGGTATTCCCTGAAAAGATTAAGTAAATTTGGAGAGCAATTTATTAAGAAAATATATCCTTCAATAATTTTATTTAATATCTCTTCTTTTACTTCACCGCACCCATGATAACATTCAGGACGATCATAATGATGCTTCTTTGAAACATGACCACCAAATGCTCCTCTAATTTGATCACAATACTTATCAAGTAAATGCTGAAATTTGTCAGAATCTAATTTATTAGTATTAAAATATCTCTCTTCCCATATTTTTTGATCCCAATTCCAAGATGTAATGCACTGTTCAAAATATTCTTCAACCTCATCTTTTTCTTTTGTTTTGACTTTAAATTTATGTTTTTTTCTCCTTATTGTATGACCTTCATTATCTTCTACTGTCGGATCCTAGGATACTATTTTTTTTATGCTGGAGCTTGCAACAAATTCATCTTGATTCTTATCAACTAGGCTTAATTGATCTATTCCTTCATCATCAGTTAATTCTAATCTATTCAGTAATTCTTGATGTATCTTCTCATATTCTGCATAAGAAGTATTCATGATTTCTATAATTTTATCATCTGGTATTTTACTCGGTGATTTATACTCTATACTAAGTTTTATTACCTCTATGAGATTATCTAAATATACATTAATAGACTGATTTTCACGAAACCAATCAGATAAATCATCAACTTTTATTGATATTTTACTCAATTCTAAAGCTTTTTTTAATTCATCACGAAGTGAACCTGAAGTACTACCTACTATCGGTAATATTTTAATTTGGTTTTTATTATTTTTATTATACAGTTTTAGTAGGATCGCAGAAGATATGTTTTGATCTTGATTAATAGATTGTTCAATTATGACATAAAATTTATCATCTGATACTATTTTATCTTTAGTTTCATATATTAATTTGGTTTTTAAATTATTTACAAAATTATAATATACATGATCCCCTATTACTTTAAATAAGTAAATATCTTCTATATTTGCATTTGGTAAATAACTTTTTAATAATAATTTAATATTTTTATCAGAATAGATTATACTTGATACACTAGAAGCCTGGTAAATTATACCTTTTTCAGCATTACCCTCTAATTTTTTTTTCTTACTTATTGTATTAATTTGTATACTCTCCTTGATTACACAATCCAATTTTCTTTTAGTCATGTTTAACCACCATGAAATAAGTTTAAAAAAATTATATTATCCTATTGCCATAATTTTAGTATTAAAATTATTAACTGTAAGTTTATTTTAAATGAATTTTAATAAACATTAACAACTCAAAAGTTATTGATAATCTTATGAAATAGTTAAACAATTAAGAAATCCAGAGAGCTATACCAAACCTAATGACTATATTATTGATTTATCCTTTACTATAACAACAATTAGCAAAAGAACTATCTATGTAACAATAATAGATTTAGCAATCATATTAGCCTTTAGTTAATTCTTGACTTATATATTCTTGTTTTTTTGTAGCAATCTAATCCTGTATCATGAACAATAATTTTTAATATCTCACCTTACAATTACTATATTCCTGATAATATTAACTTAACTGTTTAGTCCTATATTGTGATGCGTGAGTAAGAGGGATAAATTATACTGCATTATTATTATATAAATTTAATTTTTTATAATTTGCAATTATATTTAAACAATGTGTGTGTAATTGTCTTGTAACATTTGGTATTTTAAGATAAGTAGCAACAGTTAAGAAGACCTGTAGAGTTTCTAGAATTGTTCTCCATCCTTTCTCAGGAGGTTTAGCTCCTACTGTTTGTATATTATGTAACCGGTCAAATAACTTAATTAATAGCAATTCTTGTTTCTGCTGCTGATACAATATTTTAACCATTTCTGCTGCACTAATTTTTTTATCATTTTTAACTCGTGTTAAATCTTCAACTTGATTAGCAATCTTATGGCCAAATTCTTGTATAATCATTTCTTTAGTAAGTAACGTATCTTCAATACAATCATGCAATATGCTAGTTATGATGATATCTGTTCTAAATAAATAATCAGAAATCATATATGCTACTTCTAAAGGATGTGAGTAATAAAATTCTCCTGTTCCTTTTTTTTGTTTGCCGTGATACTTTTTAGCAAAATAAATTGCTTTTTTAATTTTATTAATATCAACTTTTTTCTTAGAAATCTTATTAATAAATATGATCTTAGTTAATAGCCTTTTACTATATCGGCAATTTAATAGATCTCCAATTTTGACTTTGTCTAGCTTAAGATATATATCTTGAGGTAAATTTAACTTTCCTACAATAGGAGCTATAGTTTTTTGATGATTTTCTTGATTTTTTGCCATCTATCTATCCCTAATATTATTAGTGTAATAAGAATCATAGCAATAATCAAGAAAATCATGGTTGTTAATTAATAGAGTGCTTTCGAAACTCTACTTTTAGAGGTAATTTGTGCATGTATTATCATCAAAACCTTATAAGTATCAACATTATGTATCATAAATCAGATCATCAAGAAGAGGTAACTTAATTGGTATATTACAGACAATAGTAGTACTTTTACCTTTTTCACTTGTTACTTCAATCTCTCCATTTAATTCACCAATTAGACGCTTTACAAAACTTAATCCTGATCCAAGTCCATGATATTACGTAGCAACATCAAATTTATCAATCTTCTCATGAAGATGTTGCCTGATTTCTTTAGACAGACCAATACCGCTATCATGCACCATAAATTGGAATACCATTTCTCTGTTTTGTTGTTCTGATTCTGATAATGCAGGATTAATCGCGAACATGTTCACTGTTACCACAACTTTGCCTTCTTTAGTAAATTTAATAGAATTATCTATTAACTGCTCTAATATTGCTCCTATTCGATAAGTATCACTAATTATAGCATTTGTTAAATCATACTGAAAATTACAAGATAAATTTAATCCCTTACGTTGAGCTATTGGCATCGCTTTATCAATAATCTTATTTACCAACTGTTTTGGATCAAACTTATTTAAAACTATAGGAGGTAATCCAGAATTATTCTGTAGATAACTAAGTATATTGTTATAATAATCCAGTAATTCTTCAGCACAACTTACCACACTAGCTAAATAATCCTTTTTTTCAGGATTATCTTCTATTTCATAAAGAGCTGTTACTAATGAAAAAATCCCATTACATGGAATCTTCAATCCATGTACCATATTTTGCACCACATCTCTTTTAAATAACTCAGATTCTTTCAATTTATTATTTGCTTCTTGTAATTCTAATTTATATTTAATTATATCAGTATAATTTGTGATCGTCGAGTTAATGATATTCTCTTCTTGCGGATATGGTATTAATGTGACAGATATGGGAGATAATTGAAGATTCCAATTTGTTTTAGTAAGATTAGTAACATTATGATTATCTTTTGGTTGATTTTGGTTATTAATTGTCATAGCATTTCCTTGCTGTTAAAGTTAAGAAAACAGCTCAGAGGTTAAAGTGCTAAAATTTTGTAGTTTTAATTTAACCTCTGAACCAGAGTTGCACCACGGCTGCTCTTAACAAGGACAGATATCACCACAATTTTACAAAGTACAGAGGATTTAAGAGCTTTTGTGACAGATTTTTATACAATTGGGCAAACAGCTGCACAAATGAGACAGTGCTAAATTAATATTGTTTATTATCTCAACTCTTTATCCATTACATATAAATCCAAAGTAGCATTAATTATGCTACAAAAACTATCAAAAATTCCTTTGAATATGGTATTTTGCTGGCATTTAAGCCTACTTTATACTATAATTACAGTATAAATATTTTAATAATAATTTCATGTTAGTAAAGAACTTAGATAAACCACAACCATTCTTGCAATGGGTGGGTGGTAAAAGAAAAATCGTTGATCAATTAGTTAAATTTATTCCTAAAAAACTAAACAACTACTATGAACCATTTCTTGGTGGTGGTGCTTTATTCTTTCATGTACGAGATAAATTTAAACAATGCTATTTATCTGATATTAACCTTGAGCTAGTCACGTCTTATAACGCAGTTAAGACAAATCCTGATGCAGTTAGTAAATTACTAGACTCACATAAAGCAAAACACTCTAAAGAGCATTATTATCAAGTGAGAGCCAATAATGATAGTAGTGATCCAATAAAAATTACTGCAAGATTTATTTATCTTAATAGATATTCATTTAAAGATATTTACCGGATTAATATTGATGGCAAACCAGCTCAAACTTTCTCTGGTAGAAATTATAGTAAATCTGATATTGCATCTAGACTAAAGCAATGTAGCAGCTTACTTACTGGTACATATATTTGTGCTATAGATTTCTCTTTCATTGAACCACAACAAAATGATTTTGTTTATTTTGATCCTCCTTATCATAAATCAGGTGAGAAGTTTTATACCAGATTACCCTTTGATGAAAATGAGCAAACGAGACTTAAAGATTTTGCTACAGAACTCAATAATCAAGGTATAAAAATAATGATTTCTAATAGTAATACTCCCTTTATTAGAAACTTATACAAAAATTTTAATATTAGTACTATTAAGGTTAAATATTCTATGCCTGAGCACAATAAAATATCTGATGAAGTAGTTATTACAAATTATCAATTACCACAATAGCTTAGTTATATTCAAACTTGATTAAGTCAAAGCAATAATCTTGAGTCTTAAAAGCTTCTTCTAGATCTTGCATATGACGATTCCTAACATAATAATCATTAAAAGCTGATATTGATTTGAGGATTACCTTTTTATTGACTATATCTTCCTCTACCACTACTAATTTAGTTAATACACCAAAATCAATATATTGGTTATAACGTTCAATAAGAAATTTCCGTGCCCTGTACCATACTGAATCAGGATTTAATTGTTTGCTTAGCTGCAATAGATAATTTTGTTTTTCATCTTCAGTATTATTCTGCTTCGCTTCAAGCTCAGCAAATTGTATGATTTTCAACTTCTCAATACTACTGCCATAGATCATTTGTACTTGCTGTAGTATTTTATCTTGTGCATTTTCTGAAAGCATAATATTTTTAAGCAGTTTTATTTGATACTGATTATTTACTACCCCAATAAATAAGCAGGAGCTTAGTAATTCATAAGCTGAATCAGGATCAAAACTACCAATGATTTTACGTTTTAACTGAGATTGTTTGCTAGTGTCAAGGCTGCTTTCTATCTTATCTAGATATCGGTCTTTAGCTTTGTTTACATCGCTAGATTTAAACTGAAACTTCTCACAATTAGCTTGAGTAGTTTCTCTCAGTTCATGAGCTAAAGCTTTAGCCATGTAATTTAAAAACACTTTTTTATGACCAAAATGGTGTTCTGGGTATTGTTCGGCTAATTTCAATAAGAGCTTGTTAATAAAAGTAAGATTAAATTCTCGATTTGATTTTATCTGTAATAAATCAGCCTCTTCTTGGGTTAATGGATGGAAATCTGTTAATTTCTTTCTTTTGAACCAGCTTTTATGATTAACAGCATTAATTGCTGCATTATTGCTATTTGATGGTGTAGAGTCATATTTTTTAGAGATTTTATTAATAACTGCTTGTAGTGTAGTATTAATCCGTGTAGCACCTGTTGTGATATTAGCACTAGAGAAATTAGTATTATCAGCTTGTTGTTGATCATTGGTTGAGCTTGTTATTTTGAATTGTAAATTTGTTTCAAGTTGTTGTTCTTGTAACTGAGTTTGGTTATTATGATTAAATATATTTTTTTCATTTTGAAAAAATGTAGATTTGCTAGATCTAGATTTATTAGATATATTTTTATTATTATCTATATATATTGTCTCATCCAAACTTTTTTCGGGTTGACCTGAAATTTCTTTCGGGTTGGGACGAAAACTTTTTCGTGTAGTGCTAAAATTTTTTTCGTTTTTACCTAAAGATTTATGATTATAAGGCTGGAAATCTTTTGCTAATTTCACACAGGGAGTATTACGACATTTGATACCATATTTAATAATGGTTGAGGTAGAAAGATTGATGAACCCAGATTGTTCTAGTTCGAGTAGACATTGTCTTACTCTTCGTTGACAAACCCTTAAGTGTTGTTCAAAGAAATGATAGGTTTCTTGCAGCTCATTAATACTATTATTATGGTAGATTTGCATGCGGAAGACTATTAAAGATAATAGCTGCCTTGCAGTTTTGCTTAAGATTTTACCACTACTTGAGAGTAGATTACTCCATTCAGGTGGGACAAAATTACCAACGAAATTATAGAAGATAACAGAGTTATTATGACTATTATTAATATTTAACTTATTATTAGAGTTCAGGGTGGAAAAAGAGGAGAATATATTATGCATAATATATCTCCTGAATATCAGTTATAGAAGAGATTTGGAAGCAATTATAGCTCTGATAACCTAATCTCAAAGGAGAATATAAGGAGCATAAGAATTTTTTGATAACAATACTAAACTGTGGAAGACCTAGAGATAAGGTGGTGGGCGATAGAGGGCTCGAACCTCTGACCTTTACGATGTCAATGTAAAAGTCCTTCCCACCCTACTTTTTTGCTTTTTTCTCATACACTAATTTGTAGCTCATAACCCTCATATTTAAGGCTTTTCCTTATTACCAAATAGTTATAGCTTAACTGTAGTAGAGTTGCAGTTATTTGTCAATCTCTAAAAAATATTACAAATTTGAAAATAACATGTGGATATGATGAGCATATAGTGAGTGCAAATTCATGAGCAATTTTTATCTTGTAAATATACCTGGACCTTTTGAATTTGCTAAGAAATTATAGCAACTATTGGTTGTTTAATTGTATATAGTTAGGATAAATAATCATTTTTTAAAGTATAATCCTATTTAACATAAGATTTGTTTTTCTGAGTAAAGCATATTACAGTTTAATTATATATGTATTAAGCTGGGGGAGGATTTATGTCAGTTAAATCACTAATTTTTACTAAAGAGCTACTTCACGAGATTAAAGCTCCACGGGCAAAACGAGATGTATATAAAGATACCAAAGAAAAAGGATTATTGTTAATAGTATCATATGGTGGTAGTAAAATATTTTACTTAGGTACAGTACTTAATAAAAAATATCATAGAATCAAAATAGGAGTATTTCCTTATCTATCTATTATTGATGCAAGACTCAAAGCATCTGAGTTAAAAGGAACAATTGCCCAAGGATATAATCCTATAGAAGAAAAAGCTAGATTATCTAAAGAGCCTACCTTTAAAGAGTTTTATGATAGATACCTTGATGAATATAGTAAAATTAATAATAAAAGATGGAAAGATTATGCTGCTTCTGTAGATAGATATGCAAAACATTTATATAATAGAAAAATATCAACCATTCAAAAAGCAGATATTCAAGAATTATTTAATAAATTGACGAAAACTGGTAAATATGGAGCTAATAGATTTCTTGAAGTTTTAAGTCCTGTATTTAGTAAAGCAATAGAATGGGAATTATTAACAGTAAATCCAGTTATTGGCATAAAGAAGCACAAGGAACAATCTAGAGATCGATATTTAACTAGGGAAGAAATACCACGATTTTTTACAGCAATATCAGAAGAGCAAAACCAGGTAATGAAGGACTTTTTCTTAATAGCTTTGTATACATCAGTTCGTAAGGATAATGTACTTACTATGCGTTGGGAACAGATTAGTTTTGCTGATAAACAGTTATATCTTCCAGATACTAAGAATGGTGATCCTCACCGTTTACCTTTACTAGATCAAGCAATAGAAATATTAAAAGCAAGAAAAGAGCAATCTACTAGCATGTGGGTATTTCCAAGTGAGACCAGTAGTAGTGGTCACCTGCAGGAACCAAAGAAAGCGTGGAAGAGGATTTGTAAAAAGGCAGGAATAGAAAATTTAAGGATACATGATTTAAGGAGAACAATACCAAGCTGGATGGCAATGACCGGAGCAAATCAATATGTAATAGGACAGCTTCTCAATCATAGAGATCCAAGATCAACAGCAGTGTATACTAGACTTACCAATGATACTGCTCGAGAATATATGCAAAGAGCCGTAAGTACTATTATAAATATAAAATCTTAAATATATATTAATTGATATATTCATGTTATAATAATTCCTGTATTAAGTGAGTTCTATAAGAACAGAAAGGCTAGAAGAGGAAAGTAGTAAAGCAATTGTTGCAACAAGCTTGGAAATTCCTTTTTTGCTTCTTCTATACTCTTAAGAATTATTGAGTTTTTGAAGATTTTACAACAATGAAGAAATTTATAATTATGAATACTAAAGAAAAAGCTAAAGTACTTAGCTGTTTTGATGTAGCTAATTATTTTTTAGTGTTAGTTGATAGAGAAGCAGGGGATAGTATAACCCAGTTAAAGCTACAGCAATTGATATATTTTGCTCAAGGCATTCATCTTGCTTTATTTGATAAAGTGTTGTTTGAAGAAGAGATTAAGGCTTGGAAACATGGGCCAGTAGTACCAGCTTTACGCTCAATATTTGGCAACTTTAGAGATAATGTAATCCCTTTGCCTTGCGAAATAGATTTTGCTATTTATACCGAGCTACAAAAAAAATTAATTCATAAAGTATATTCTTTTTATGGTGCACATTCAGCTGCTTATTTACGTAACTTAACACATACACATTCTATTTGGTATGAAGCTATAGAGAAAGCAGATAATACTATTACTAAAGAAAAGATACAGGAATTTTTTAAAGCTAATATAATAAATAATATTAAAGATTATATTTTATCAATTACTAAAGAAGATATTGCTCAAATAGAAAATGCTGAAGATGGGTGGTGGATGAACTATGATAGTGGCGTACTTGCTGAAGATATTACAGAATATCTTTTGAAGGTAAAGAAGAAAAAAGAGGGTAACAAAAATTGCAAGTCACTTGGTCTGATGAAGCTCTAGAGCAGTTACAATTCTGGAAACGTACTAACCCTAAAATAAGTAATTGGAATTAATGGTTAATTTAAATTAGCTTTATTATTAAAAAGGAATTGAGCCGGCACATTTTCACTATTTTCTACAAGAAAACGATAATATTGTTTTGCAAGATCCACAGCATCATAACTACAGCAGGAGTGGATAGCAAGTTTTAAACATTCTAGTTTTAACTCCATATCACTTCTAAACATATACAACTCACCAATAATTTATTTAGTTAATATTAACAAAATTATTACTAGTTATCAACAAATTCATGGGTAGAGCTACATATTCTATCTCCAGATATCCACAGTTTTAGATAAATTATAGTTTTTTTGTTATGGCTTAAAACTCCACTGGCAATGTAAAAATTAGGATGCTAATGTCATCACTAGAGAACTTATCTGTAATGGAAACGTAACTTATTAATATGGATAATAATTGTGCTAATCAAAGATTATATTGGTCATTATCTACTTCCTTAAAATATATGGGACTGAGCTTAGATGAGTGGCTCGTTATATTACTTGGTATAGTACCTGGGATAGTGTTATTGAATAGCGGACATGCTAAGCTTGGTATCATTAGCATTATAACCGGTATTGTGCTTTGCTATATATTTAAAAAGTTTAAGAAACTATCAGAATATTTTATACTCAAAAGTTATTTAGTCGCCAAGAAATGGCTATATGCTCCTACTTCTTATCCTAATTTGCTTGGTAAAAAGGTAGGCAAGTAATGGATCATTTATTTAAGCAAAGCGGGGTTCAGCAGCTAGTTAAATATAATAAGAGATTATTGCTGATCACATTGCTGCTTGCAGTTACGAGTCTGCTTGGAATGATTAAAACAATTAGCACGGAAGAAAAATGGTTATTAATTCCGGCAATAGAGCCGGATCGTCGGATGATAGTATCATCCAAAAGCTATCATGAGACATATCTTAAAGAATGGGCAGTTTTTGTAATGAAAGAATTATTTACTACTTCGCCAGAAGGAGTAGAGAGGCAAATAGCTGATATGAAGGTGGTGTCTAGTAATACAGAGCAATTAGATAAGTTTTTTAAAAAACATTTAGATTTTGTTAAGGGCTCTAATATTTCATCAGTATTTTTTCCTAAAAAAGTAAAAGTCATCGAAGATGGAGTATTAATTAATGGAACATTTCGTTATTGGTTTGGAGGAATAAGCATATAGCAGCTGATAAAACTTATTTGTTAAGTTACAAGCGAGGAGCAAATCATTTATTATTACTTACAGGTATTAAGGAAGAAGAGGCAAATAAGCAATGAGAAGTTTGAAGTCAGAGTTGCAGATCTTAGTAGTTTTTGTTGGAATAATGCTTGCAAGCTTTAGTAGTAATACTTACGCTATAGGTTATATGTTACATGCTGATTCTTTGTTAGAGCTGCAAATAGCTAAAGACGCTCCAACTAGGATTAATATCGAAGGAGAAAAGATTAATGATATCTTTATCCATCCGGAGGAGGCTGCAGAAGTAGTAGTACATGATTCAGGCTGTTTATTTATTTTACCGCAGCAGACCCAAGCTAAGCTTTACTTAACCCTAATTGGAGAAAATGGTACGATTCAAGATTTAATGCTGAATTTTACTAAAACTAAACCAGCACCGATTAGACTTATTAAGTTTGATTTAGAACAAGAAGTAACAAAGTTAACTAATAATAAGGAAGATAAGCATCATGAATGTAAAAAACAAAGATGTAATAGAAAAAGAAAATAATAAACAGTGTTTAAGGATAATATATTCTTTATTGCCGGTATTATTAATTTTTTGTGTAAATGTAATACTATCTGAAGTTGCTTTGGGAGAAACATTAGAAGGACAGTTAGATCGCATTGGTGGGCTCTCTACTGGTAAACTTAAAACTATCGGGATATCAGGAGCAACGATTTTATCATCAATCTGGGCAGTAGTCAGGGGTAATTTAAGACTTGCCGGAGCAATTGTAGCCATTGGTATTATTTTAGGGTTTTATTTAGAGTGGGTCTCTAGTGGGATGAAAATCAGTTAGATAATTAAGATATTGATTAAAAGCAATGGATCAAGATTTCAATAAGCAGGAAGAAGTACAAGGTAAAGTAGAGAATCATACATTACCATCTGCATTTAGTAAAAGATTATCAGGGCTCATAGAGATAATTAAAAACAGACCATTAGTTACTTTAGCTTGCCTAGGCGTAATAATGGTTTTGGTATTTTATGGATTTGCCGAAAATGAGGTAAAAACTTCCTTAGATTTACAAGAAGATAGACAATCAAGGGAAATATCCGGAATAGAGCAAGCTATAGATCCAAGAGCTAAATGGACTGCAGAAATATTAAACGAAGTTAAAAACATGCAGAACCATTTAGAGAAACTAATAGAGAGTAAATATTTAGAAACTAAAACTAAAATTGATGATTTTAGTCAAAAATTAGAATCATTAGAGAATCCTCTTAAAGAAACTATATTATATGATGGCAATGACTTTAACAATAATCACAAGATAGAAGATTTATTAGATAATAACCTTGAGCAAAGCATTGCTGCTGCTCCTACTGCTCCAGTAAAAAGATTACTTGGTTATATAAAAAGAGCTGATGTGGAGCTCAAAAAAGACGTTAAAGATTATATTACTACCGGCAGCTTTGCAAAAGGGGTGCTGCTTACTGGAGTAGTAGTTGGAACAGGCACTAATAATGCCGCATCGCCTGAGCCAATAATGATAAGGCTTGTTGATACAGCTATTTTTTCTAAAGGATATACAACGGAGCAAATCAAAGAAGCAATTTTAATTGGTTCATGCACTGGGGATATTTCATCAGAGCGGGCTAAATGCCGGTTAGAAACAGTATCTTTACTAAATAGTCATGGCAAGATAATTGAAAAACCGGTAGAAGGATGGTTAATAGGAGAAGATGGTAGACCTGGAATTAAAGGGATAGTTGTTGATAGATCATCAGATGTCGCAAGGATGGCGGTGCTTAACGGCGTACTTGGCGGAATAGCACAATTTTTCAGAACCAGGCAACAAATAGTATATTTCCGGTGTCACCGATTACTGGGCAACAAAATGCCTTAAAAGCTCAGGATTCTCTAAAAGCCGGTGTTTATGCCGGCACTGGTAATGCTTTAGAAAAGCTTGCTGATTTTGCAATTAAACGAGCAGAAAGCATGAGTCCGGTAATTGTTGTAGCTTCAGGTAGAGTAATAGATATAGTATTTAAAAAAGGTTTTGATTTAAGGGATAATAAAGAGAGTGCAAAAGTAGATAGATTACTGCCGCCAACTACTACTGATTATTCGCAAAATAGAATAAATTATAGTAATAATCAAAATTATTCTGGAAATAAAGTGACTAGTTTTGCTAATAAAAAAACTAAATTGCAAGAACGTTTTATTAAGAATAATGATGATTATGAAATGACAGACATTGATTTGCAGTCAGAACAACAATATCCGGGTAATTTTTAATGAATAATAAAATAATTAATCTGCTTTTATTATTAATGTTAAGCTTTAGCGTGGCTAATTGTAAGTTGATGCCATATAGGAATGATTTTGATTGCCCGCTGCCCCAAGGACTAAAATGTAAATCATTATATGAAGTAAATAAAATGGCAGATCTTGATATGTTTAATCCAAATAATAATGATAAGCCTAATTTTAACTCGAGATGCTCTACTAGATGCTTTGGAAGGTATAATAATGATATCAGGAATTGATAAAGATTTTGCTCGGGAAAGACTAGCTAAACATTTTGTTTATGAATCATATGATGAGGAGAGTAGCTTGTTTTTTAATAGAGCTTCAGTAGGATTTGTCCTGCTTGGTTGGCCACTGGTTGGGACAAGCTTGCAAGCTCAAGGAGAGATAGCTGAATTTCTCAAAAGTGATGAGAATTTACCGGCAGGAAGTAGTTTTCAGGTTTTAATGATTGGCTCTGATCATATAAGAGAATATCTAGATAACTGGCAATTACATAGAAAAGGCAGCATCTTTGCTGAGCTTGCTAGTAGAAGAGCAAAGTTTCTAGAGAAAAAAGCACGAGAAGAAGGAAATATCAAAGATGTTGTTTTATTAATTTCCATAACTATTCCGACATTAGATATTGATATTAATGAGATGCTGCAAAGAAGAGACGTGCTGCAAGATACATTTAAATCAATTGGGTTTGCGACTTACAATGTTGAGGCAACATTGTTATTAAAATTTGTCCGTTTAATCTTTGGCTGGAGGGAAGAAGAGCATCCTGAACTTAATCCTTATGAAATATTATCTGAGCAAATTTTACCTGGTAATTTTTCTTTATATGAACAGGAAGATTATGTTCATCTTAATGATAATCAAATATTTTTAAGCTTAGAAGCTGGTAAAAGACCAGCAGAGTGGCGATTATCAGCAATGGATTTGTTTTTAGGCAATGAGCTAAGACGTGATGAATATATTAGAGCAAATTTTCTGATTCATTTTGGTTTGCAGATTATACCAAATCAGTTAGTGGCCAAAACATCTGCTATTACTAAAAGAGAAGCTTTAGAGAGAAACATTAATGCTGGGATGGGTAAGTTTTTTCCTAACCTGCAGCTGGAAGCACAAGATTTAGCAGGGGCAGTAGCGTGCTTACAAAGTGGCGATAGAGTAGTAAATATTCACTTAAATGTCATTATGTGGGGTAAGAAGAACAAAGCCAAACAGGCAGCATCACAGTTTTGCTCACAGCTCCGCAGAAGTGGCTGGTATTTTGTTCCTTGTAAATATGATCATTTAGCGGTGGTGCTTGCGAGTTTACCGATGCAGTTAGTTGAAGCAATACCAAATTCTTTAATGGGTAAATTTAGTAGATTCAATAACATATTTAATAAAAAGACTCGAGGAGTTGGTGTAGCATTATCAAACCTTGGTAGAGGCATAAAAACTATTGCCTCAGAAAGTAAGGTGTTACTTCCCATCATTGGTGAATGGAAAGGGGATTTAAGCTCTCCTGGAATGCTGCTTACTGGTAGAAGAGGACAGATAATGTATTGGTCGCCTTTTGGCTCAGCATTAATTGGTTCAAATTTATATAGCACAGCTGCAGCTCCAAATGAAAATTTTAATCTTTGTATAGCAGGAGTACCTGGATCTGGTAAGTCAGTGTTTATGCAGGAGTTAATGTTATCAATTTTGGGTGTTGGCGGTAAGGTGTTTGTTCTTGATTATGGTAGATCATTTAAAAGAACCTGTTTGCTACTGGGCGGTAATTATATTGAATTTGATGTAAAAAATCCTATTTCTATTAATCCATTTTCAGAAATTCCAGCAGGCGGCAGCGAAGGCTCAATTGAAGCACAGGCAGATTTTTTAGCAAGTTTTCCATCGATTCTAGCAACTATGGCAGCACCTCAGTATGGCACTAATGATTTGCAGCAACCAATGCTACAAAAGGCCTTAATAGCTGTCTGGCAAGCAAAAGGAGCACGAGCTGAGATAACTGACATAGCAGATTGGTTGCTTAAAAGAGAAGAGTCTTACGCACAAGAACTTGGTAATATGCTATTTCCATTTACCCGTGATGGACAATATGGCAAGTTTTTTAGTGGTAAGGCAAAATTATCCTTAAGCTCAGATATAGTAGTAATTGAAACTGATCATCTTCGTAGTAGCCCAGCACTACTTGCAGTAATTGTACAAATCATGATTGTTCATATTAACCAAGCAATGGTTAAAGGTGATAGGAAGCGTCCCTTTCTAATCATGATTGATGAAGCATGGAAATTACTATCTGGCAAGAGATCTGGGGAATTTATTGAAGAAGCAGGTAGAATTGCAAGAAAATATAACGGCTCAATAACACTTGCTACTCAGCAATTAACTGATTACTTTAGGGAAGCAGGATCAGCTGCTGAAAAAGCTTTTGAGAACTCATCACATAAAGTTATTTTAAAGCAAAATCCTGAGAGCTTTAAAGCAATGAGAGCAAACCCTAAGCTTGCAGGTTTTGTTGATGAGGACTGGAAGCTAAATTTACTGCAATCAATTCATTCAAACCCGCCGCATTATAGTGAAGCAGCGATTTATGGACCAAGTGTTCATGGAGTTGTAGCAAGGTTAATGTTAGACCCATTTACTCTGATGCTGACCTCTACTAATGCTAGAGATTATAGGGCTTTAGAAGATAGGATGAATGGGGGAATGAGCGTTACAGATGCCATTAATAATATACTGGACGAGCGAGGCTTGGTTTAAAGTTTTATGGGAAAATATGAGAAGGTATTTAGACATAAAAATTATTGCCATAAGCTCCATTCTTCTATTTTTAGTTATATTACAGGTAAGTAATGTTAATGCAACCAGTACAGTAACAGATAGAAATGCTAAAGTAAAAATTAAAGATTATGGAGTCAGAGGCCATGTATTTCCAATTATTGAAGAGTCATTATTAGAGGTTATTATGGCTAAACTTCAAACTGTACAACACAATGATGATTTAGAGAAAATGCAAGAAGAATTTAAAAATAAAGTACAGCAAAAAATCTCTAGACCAACTCCTGTCTTAGCTATAGCAAAAGCAAATAAAAACCGTAGCTGGTACTATAATCCAAGTTTTATACAAAAGACAGATATAAAAGATCAAACTGGAAGCATAATAGTAAAAGCTGGAACAAGTGTAAATCCTTTAGAAAAAATAAGCTGGGAAGCACCATTAATGTTTATTGATGGTGATGATGAGCAGCAGATTAAGTGGGTTAAATTACGAATAGGAAAATTAGTACTCACGAGTGGCAATCCTATTAAGATAGCAAAAAAGTTAAATAAGCCAGTGTTTTTTGATCAAGGTGGCGTGCTTACTACTCGTTTTAAAATAAAAGCAGTGCCAGCTGTAATAGAGCAAGAAGGGATTTTATTAAAAATTAGTGAAATAAAGATTAATTGAAATGTCATAGTATTTAAGTAAAAAATTAAGGTGTGAATAAACACTGATAAAATCCGGAGGTAATCTATGAAGAAGTGGCAATTATCAGAAGCAAAGCAAAATTTAGAAAAGATAATAGATCATGTATTACAAGGTAAGGTGCATGCAATAGTAAAATCTAGTGGAGAAGTAGTATATCTAATCGCCGGTGAGAAAAATAATATGATAGCAGAACAAGCAAAGGTAGGTTGTCAAGCAAATACAGATTTAATAACTTCTGAAATATACAAGTAATAATGAAGTTAATAATGTTTATTATAATTATTTTGCTTGGTAATTATAGTTATGCATCGATTGGCTGCGTAGGAAGATTTGTAAATCCAATAACTGATATTTGCTGGAAATGTTTATTTCCAATTACTATCGGAGGAGTAAAAGTAGTGCCAAGCCCTATGGCTGATACTAATAACCCAAGGCAAATAATTTGTTTTTGCCCTAAAGCCGGCATTCCTATGCCAATTCCTGGTATTCCAATTGGATTCTGGGAGCCCGTGCGGTTAGTTGATGTAACGAAATCTCCTATGTGTATGGTAAGCCTTGGAGGCATTAATCTTGGCACTAGCATGCAAAAAGGTGTTAAGGATGATATAGAGGGAAGTAGCTTTTATCATGTACATTGGTATATATATCCGGTTATTTACTGGCTTGAGATATTACTTGATTTTGCTTGTTTAGAGATGTCACAAGTTGACGTAGCATATTTAACTGAATTTGATCCGTTATGGGGAGACGATAGCAAAGCTGCCATATTAAATCCTGAAAGTTTATTATTTGGCAATATTGCAGCTCAAAGTGCATGTATAGCTGATTGTATGAGCTCTAGTTCTGGTAGTCTTTCTAATGATGGGATGTTTTGGTGTTCAGGCTGTCAAGGTTCTCTTTATCCCTTTACCGGTACAACTAGCTCTCATAATGGTGGAGTTGGAACTTCTGCATTAATAGTAGCTAAATTTATGGCTAAGTTACATAGAGAATTATTACTCTGGGGCTATATGGGAAGAGAAGGATTATGTGGTAAATATCCAATGCCAATAATCAAAAAGTGCCAATATAGACTGCAGATGACCTATCCTATACCAGAAGTTCATTCTTGTAAAAAAATTGGTGAGACTGAAACTACCTGGCAGGATGCACGCGAATTCCCAGTTAAAGGGGAAGATTTTGGTTATTTGATTTGGAGGAAAAGAGCATGCTGCCTATTTTAATGCTATAATGATATGACAAGATACAGAAAAATATGCAATTTAACCTAAAAACAATAATTTTAATTAGTTTACTAATTTTAAGTAGCATAAATGCTTTGGCAGAACAAGAAAAATTATTACAGAAGATAATACAGCCTAAAACATATAATCAAATCTACATTTTTGTCTCATTTTCAATGCCGGATTCAGCATTAAAGAGTTATTATATTGAAGCAGAACAAGAAGGAGCAAGACTTGTAATGCGAGGTCTAAAAAATAATTCTTTTTAGAAACTAAAGCAAAAGCTGATGAAATTGGTATTAGCTGTGATATTGATCCAAATCTATTTGAGAAATATCAAATTACTTCTGTACCTATAGTAGTGATAGATAATAACCAAGGTAAAGTTAAAAAACTAGCAGGTCATATAGGATTAAATGATGCATTACAGATAATACAAGAGGAACAAATGTGAAACAAAGTATTAATATTATTATGTTAATTACTTTAGTAATGAATTCAATAATAAATAGTGCTTACTCTGCTACTATGGAGGATGGCTATAATCAGGCTCAACAATATGAAAATACTATCAAGCTTGGCAATCCTGATCAAATGGGCAATAAGGTAATATTTGATAAAGATGTAAATATTTCAAATTTAAGTAATATGAGTGATCAAGATTTAACAAGTCAAGGCGGTCAAATGTTAAATAATAGTTCAGTAGGGCAATTACTACAACAAAGTGAGTTGAAGGTAATAAATGCTACTCAAGAATACGACATAAATGCTAAGAATCCTTTAATTAGTAATTCAGCTAAGATTGAGGCAGAGCCATTAAGGCATACAGAAGGGACTGCACTTAATGTTAGTGAAAAAGTAATTAAAACCAAAATTAATAAGAGTTGCTGTGAAGGGGTAGAATTTGAAATAGATGTTATCAGAAAGCTTATATTAGATGCTGAATTAATAGATAAATGGGGCGATTGGCAAGATAGAAGTATAGCATTTTCAGGTTCTGAGATAAGTAACAGTTATCGTCACTGGCTTTATCCTGTCTTTTGGAAGAAGAAAAGACATTTCGGTAAGCGTAAAACAATATACAGCATGCATATGCATAATAATCAAGCAATAATGCTTGATGTAAGAGCATCAATTGTTGCTAAGTTAAATACTTCCCTTGATCATATTGATACATATATAGGAATTTTTCCTCAAGGAGAAGGAGCATTAACTGAAGGCTGGGATGGCGATATAGTAAAATGGGATAGATATGTTTTTACTTATAAATATCGTGATAAAATCAAGGAATTTAGAGAAAAAGGTGAATATTTCGAAATAGTAAATGAGGCTTTAGAATCTTTGGTTGAAGAACATGAATGCCATGAAATAAATCGCATCTGTCTTGAAGCTGGTAATAAATTGTTTTTTAATCAATATAATGTTAATCGTCCATGCTGGAGCGAGCAAATTAAATATCAATGTAGTAGTGAGCCAAAGTATGGGTGTGATCATTTAAAGAAGCAAGGTTGTGAACTTGCAAGGAGCAATTGCATTAGGCAAGCTGCTAGTATCTGTTTGCAATGGCACAAAGATTACATATGCTCTAATGAGAAAAAAGAGCTTAGCTCCTCTATAGCAGGATCACAAATGTTTTGTTTAGGAGGGAATTGTCATACTGCAACTATTGTGCCAAATACTGATATGGGGAGTGTTGGGTATCTTGCAATGTTAAATGAAATGAAAAAGGATATGCAGACAAATCCGATTATGGTTTTTAAAGGTACAAGCGATAGTTGTTGTAAAACAAATATTGGTAATTTTCTTAATTGTTGTTCTGGGTTCAAAGGTTGGGGTAAGGATTTAGGGCTTAAGCAGTGTAATGCAGAAGAAAAAGCTTTAGCCTTAAAAAGGGCAAAAGGTCAGTGCTACTATGTTGGGACATATTGTGCTAAGAAAGATAAAATATTTAAGACATGTATTACTAAAAAATCTACTTATTGTTGTTTTAATTCAAAATTTGCAAGAGTATTTCAGAAACAAGGCAAAAAACAATTAGCTATTGGTTTTGGCACAGCACAACATGCTAATTGCAGGGGGTTTACAGTAGAAGAACTGCAAAGAATAGATTTTTCTAAGTTTGATTTAGAGGAGCTATTTAGTGATTTACTTGATCATGCTAAAAGTAAAATGAGTAAGAGTTTTCCACAGCAACTAAAAAACCAGATGCCTATAATGCAACAACAAAGGTCTAATAATAGTTGTACTGATTCAAATTTATCTTATTAAAATAATGAAGTGGCTAGTAAACACAATAACTAAATCATCACTAGCTATTACATTACTAGTAATTAATTTATGGTTATTAATCAATGATTGGTCAAATCATGCATTTGCCGGTACTATAACAGCAGAGATTAGCAATGTAAATAAGATGACAGAAGTAAACTTAAATAACAATATATGGCAGCAACCACAAGGTTTTTTATGGTATAATGAGCAGCAAATGGAAGAAACTAATAAATTGCAATTTTATGATGCATCATCATTATCACAGCCAAAACAACAATCATACAACGAACCATACGATCAAAGGATAGAGGATTTAAAGCAAAAATTTAATAGAGCTCAACGTCAAGCTCTGGATAATCCAACACTTACAAATGTCATTATTGCTCAAAGATTACATAAGCAAATTTTAGAAAAATCACATAAATTTGCCACCATGTGGCAACTAGCAACGATATTAGATTACAAGCTAGTAAACATGGATGAACCAGTAAATTCCTTACATAAAAAATTATATGAAATAAGGCAAGAAGAAGAAAACAGAAAAAAACTAAAATTTTTAGCTAAGAATTGGGGATTAATTATGCAAGTAAATCAAGGATGCAATTACTGTCAGGCATTTACCCCTATTGTAAGAGAATTTGCAGATAAATATGGCTTTCAATTAATTTTTGTAAGTAATAGTGAAACTAGATTTCAAGGAATGCCAACTATTAAAGATACTGGTTTGTTACAAACACTAAATCCTGCAAAGCTTGTACCGGTATTATATTTAGTCGATAGCAGCGGCATACAAATATATCCAGTTGTAAGAGGTGTTATTAGTGAAGATAAAATTGCTGAAAATATTTTATTGGTAGTTCAGCACCATAATGGACTAAAGGTTAATGATTATGATCAGTAACAATAAGTTTAGAAGAGTGATCTACATAAAGCATGTGATGCATATTCTCATGATAGTTTTATTGTTACAAGCAACAACATCTTATGCTTGGGATTTACAGGATGTATTTGAAGGGATGAGTGTTAATGTCACGAAACCTGGTTCATATCAATCCCAAGCTGCTGGTTATTATGCGGCAGGCGGATTATCTCTTCGAACTAACAAAACAGCTTTTAATCCTATTTCTATTACTCCGCCATCTTTAAACATGAGCTGTAGCGGTATAGACGCTTATCTTGGTAGTTTTTCGCTTATCTCAGGTGAAGAGCTAGTACAGCTGATGAAAAATATTGGCTCGCAAGCAAAAGCTTATGCATTTTCATTGGGCCTTAAGACCTTTGCTCCACAAATAGAAAATGCCCTGAAAGATTTAAGAAATCTTGCTATGGAAATGAATCAATTTGCCAAATCTGATTGTGAGATGACTAAGGCTATATTTGCTTCCATTTTGTCTAAAGATTCAGCCATGAGAGAATCAGTATGTCGGGATTTACAATCCAGCTCTGGTTTGGATTATTTTGCGGCCGGTAAAAGATGTAAGAATGATTTAGAGCAAAAGCAAGTTTTAGCCAGCATCCAAAATAAAGATCCAGAATTAATGCTGACAAATTATAATATCTTTACTAAAGCAGCAGAAAAAGCAGGAATCCCTGAAAATATGAGAAGTGCCATTATGTCAATGACAGGAACTATTATAGTTCGAGATAATAATGTCTATTTTCTTGCGTCACTTGCTCAAGATGAAAAGAGCTGGATTACTCATTTAAAAGGCGGAGAATCTGCCTCAATTTATACTTGTGACAACAGTAATTGTTTAAATCCAGCAGTAAGACGTAATATTAGTATTGCCCCAGATCAATCATATCAAGGCAAGGCTAAAACCAAGCTAGATGAATTAAAGAGTAAACTGGCAAGCAACAATGAGTTTAGTAATGCAGACATATCTTTCCTATCCTCAATAGGGGAAGCATTTCCAATTTATGACTATATTACTTTAGAAGCAATATCAGGAGTTACTATTTTAGAGAGTTCGTCAGAGTTAGTTGCCAGCTACAGTTTATTGCAGCATTTAAAGGAGGTAATCTCAGAAGTACGTAAAGCAGTAACCATGCTAAAACCGAAACAAGTAGCAGATCATCATTTAACTGCTTACTTAAAAGCTTTAGATCGAGTGCAACTTTTTGCTCAAGAGAAATGGAGTAATATGCTAACAAGTAGTGATCAGATTGATAGAAGAGCAAGATTAATAGAACAACATTTAATAGCTAAAGAGAGGGCTTAAAAAATTAATTATAAATTAAAATTAGATGAGTAAGAAGATAAGCAGGTACAAAAATAAGCAAAGAAGATAAAAATATAAAAAGCATATGGCAGATTACGTAATACATACATTTGGTGGAGGAGATATATTATGGCAAGTTTTTAATGGCATAGGAAGAGTATTTGCCTCAAATAGTGAATATTTTACACCGGTAGGTAAATTTGCTTTGACAATTGGTGGTATTTGGGCAGCAACTCGTGCTATTTTTAGAGGCAATATCGGTATTTTTGCTATGGAGTGGTTTTTCCATCTTTTTTTATTTTTATCTTTTTATTTGCTCCAAAAGCAAATGTGTGGCTTAAGGATGAAATATCAATGCAGGCTCCTGTTAAAATTGATAATATTCCAGTAGGTATTGCTTTTTTTGCTTCTATATCATCAAAAATAAGTCACTCTTTATCAGAGACGTTAGAAAAGCATTTACTTCCACCTGATGAAGGTTTATCTAGCAGAAAGAATGGGATTATGTTTGGGGCAAAAGCTATCGGTAAAATCAAAGATATTCAAATAGAGGATCCAGTAACTTTAACCAACGCAAAAGAATTTTTAAGACAATGCTTTATGAAACCTTATATAATTGGTAATATTTTAGGTAAAAAAGCCGAAGCACAAAGAGCTAGTGACATCATTGCGTTTATCGAACAAAATATGCCCAATAATTTTGGTATTTATTATAAAGATCCAAGTAATTCTGTTATTTCTTTTAAAACCTGCAGGCAGGTAACTCCTTTAATTAAGGCAGTCATTAATAAAGAATTAAATGATGGGTTATTAACTAAATTTGCAAATGGTATAGGCATTAGCTCTGATAGGCAGGAGATGTTAGCGAGTAGATTAAAAGCTATGACATCTGATACATTAAAATATCTTAAAAAAGAGCAAACAGATATTCACCAGTGGATGAGGCAAGCAATGCTACTAAATACTAATAGGGAAGCTTATGATGACTTGCGGGAAAAATTCTCACTTTCTAGAATATATCCTCAGTTAGTAAGTATGAATGCTACCCGCGGGTTATTTCAGCAATCATTTTCATATTTGGTTGCAGGAGAGATGGCAGCAAATATAATGCCTATCTTACAATCAGTATTTTTTGCCTTGGTGATTTGTCTTATTTTCGTAGTATTTCCAATGTCGATGCTGCCAGGCGGTTATACTATCTTTAAGACCTGGATAACCTTGATTATTTGGGTAACTAGCTGGCCGGTATTTTTTACCGTGATTCATTGTTTAGGGATGATTAGCCTAGCCGGTAAAGGCGTGAGTCACCTTATCGGTTTAAATATCTTATCGCAGGGGAGTTTTTCAGAAATTCTGTTGCATGAGTTTGCAACATTTCAGATGTTAGCAGCCTCAGTGCCGATGTTATCCTGGGCAGTATTAAAGGCTTGTGCTCATGCAACTACTACTTTAGCCAATCAATTTTCTCCGGTACCGGTTGCAAGTAATATTGGTACTAATATTGCTGATAATAACCTCTCTATGGATAATTATAGCATCGGTAATAGAACAATTGCTCAGCAAAATCTGACCCCAACTTTGCAATTGGCAGGAGGAATTATTGATGATGGAGGAATGAGAGTGACTAGTACTGATAGCGGTAGACAAGTGCTGACTCAAGCAGTAGACTCCTTAGTAAATAACTACCGCTCTTCCAAATTATTGCAAGATAGTTATCAAAGTCAGTTTATGAGTTCACAAAGTTATCTTGACTCATTAAATGATAGATATAGTGATTTAACTACTACAGGAAATTCTATAGCAACTGAAATAGGCAAGAGATTAAGCTATGAAGAGGCAAAATCTATCGGTATTACTGATAGTGAGTATTTGGCCTTGCAACAAATAAATTCAGATAGCACATCTGCTACTGATCATACAAGTAGTAGTAATAGAAAAGGAACTGGTACTAGTGCTACAGGAAGTATTGGCGTGAACACTATGTTTGGCAGCGGCATGACTACGGTTGGATCAAGTAATGAGCAAGGAAAAGAACGAGGAAAATCAGTAAATCAACAGCAATCATATAATGAAGCATTATCTAAAATTAAAAGTGCTACTAAAGATGGCAGATTAGGTCACACAAATAGTGATCTGCATTCACTTAGCAATAATTTAAATAGTAATTTCTCTGAGCAACAATCCGTAGGACAAGAAATAACAAGAACCAAACAAAATATGGAGCAATTAAGTTATAATATGAATTATATATCACAAAACTCTGCTACTATTGATCGTAATTTAAATGAACCGGTATTAAATAGCATAATTGCAAAAAATATTCCTGGAGTAAGTAGCAAAGAGCAGGCTGCTATGTGGGCAGGTACTCACCAACAAGAAGCCGAACAAATCGCTTTAGATATAGCTAAAATTAATAATACTATACCACAAAACTTAAATTCTGAAAGTAATATCAATATCCCATCTAAAGAAAGCTTGCGATCAAGTTTTGATAAAAAAACTAAACAGTTAAATGATCAAGCCAGTAGCATTAATGACAGAAAAAATAATATTTATGATAAAAGTGTAGAACAAATGCTAATTAACAATATAGACGATAATGAAGTAGAAAAAGTAAAGCTTCTTGAGCAGTTATCTGATAAAGTAAAAGATAAGAGGGAACAAATTGAAGATGAATTTAATAAAACTCCTGAATCAACGATTGTAAGAACTGGTGAGCAAATAGCAGATAATATTGGAATGAGTAGCAAGACTATAAAGAAAAGAAATATTAAACTACCAGGCTATAAAAATGAAAATAATTAAAAGAAATTTATGAAAAATATCAAAAAATTAGCATTTATATTTATCTTACCATTAATATTTTTTAGCAGTACTTTTGCAGAAAATACCATTAGTATTGTTAATAAAAAACCACAACCAATAGATCAACAAGGCCATATTCAGGATCCAAATATTTTAGCAGAAGAATATTTAAATATTGGTAGATCTTTATATAAATTAGGTAAATATAAGGAAGCAGTAAAAAATTTTAATCTAGCAATTCAATATAAACCTCACTACGCAGATGCTTATAATTATCAAGGAATGATTTTGGCAAAATTAGGTAAATATGAAGAGGCGATAAAGAATTATGATTTAGCTATTAAATATGAGTTTGATTTTGCAGAGGCCTATAATAATAAAGGAGTATCATATAAAAAATTAGGAAAATACCAAGAAGCGATTGTATTATATAACATAGCTATAAAATACAAACCAAATTTTGCAGCAGCATATAACAATAAAGGAGATGCATTAAATAGTTTAGGAAAATACCAAGAAGCGATAGAGAATTTTAATCTTGCTTTAAAATATAACCCAAGATATCCAGAAGCTTATTATAATAAAGGGATATCTTTGATAAACTTAGGACAGCACCAGGAAGCTATCAAAAACTGTGATCTAGCTATAAAATATAAACCCGACTATGCAAATGTCTATTATAATAAAGCTACATCTTTAATGCAGCTAGGAAAGTATCAGGAAGCTATTAAAAGTTTTGACTCAGTTATCAAATATCAATATGACAATGAAGATGCATATAATTTAAAAGGATGTATATTCAGTATATTAGGTAAACAGCAAGAAGCAATTAAAAATTATGATTTAGCTATTAAATACAAACCAAATTTTGCAGCAGCATATTGTAACAAAGGCACATCTTTGAGAAAATTAGGTAAATACCAAGAAGCCATTCACAGCTACGACTTAGCTATTAAGCATAAATCTGATTATGCTGAAAGTTACTTAGAAAAAGGCATTGTTTTAGTTAATTTAGGTAAACAAAGAGAAGCTAAAGAAAATTTTAACTTAGCTCTTAAATACAAACCTAATCTGATAGAAGAATATGAAGCAATAATTAAAGCTTTAAGAAAACTAGGTAATGATTTGATGGCTAATGCATTTGAAGAAAAATTAAAGATAATGCAAGATAATTTGTAATTCTATGCAACCACAAAATCAAAATAATTTTACTCGTGGTTCACAAATTTTTGCTCATCAGATGAGAATGCTTGGGCAAGGCAGTATCAATGCTTTAACTATTGGATTAATATTTACTGTAGTTTGGCTAATGTGGCGTACATATCAGAAATTATCCTTAGTAAGCCTATATTATTTTATCATAGAGCGATACGCACAACTAAAACTTGTCATAGGAGAGCATTTTTATCCTATAGAGCAAATAGGGATCAAATTCTATTATTTAGAACAAAAAGCTTGGGTTTACCGTAATGCTGAAGAATTTGTTTATAAATTTTGGCATGTTACACCGCATTCGCATAATATTAATCAATTTGGGCAATTTTTATTATATTCAGCTTGGCTAGAAGGCATTATTGTTTTTACTATTAGTATGTTCACTGCTATAATCTTTTTATGTATCGAGGTAAAAAGCTGTTATCCAAGATAAGATCAGGGAGCAGATTTTGTAGAAGCAAAAACTTTAGCGAGAATGCTTCATAAAAACAAGCAAGCTGCTAATATTTGTTTTTCTGGATTACCATTAGTTAAAGGTAGTGAGAGAAGACATATTCTTATTACTGGTACTACAGGTAGTGGTAAAACTAACATGTTAAATGAGCTATTACCTCAGATTAGAAAAGAGCATGGTAGAGCAATCATTGTTGATTTAACAGGTAGCTTTATTGATCAATTTTTTAATCCCAAATGTGATAAGTTACTTAATCCTTTGCAAGATGGTACTGAGCATTGGCTGCCGTGGAATGATTGTCATGAAATTTGGGATTATAATGATATGGCAAGTAACTTTAGTAATTATAATCCAAAATTAGATGATTTTTTTGCTAAAAGTGCTGAGTTAGTATTAGCTGAAGGATTAAGATTATATCAGGATAGTAAAGACATCAAAAAGCTAATAAATACTATTCTTTATGCAAATAATAAAGAATTTGCAAGGGTTTTTAAAAATAGTGCAGTATCTGGTATAATTAGCAGTAGTGCCCCTGAGACTTCTTCAGGTATTCAAGCAACTGTTAGTAAAAATATTGAAGTGTTGCAACATTTAAAGCCTAAAGGTGAGTTTAGTATTAGAAAGTGGTTTAGCAGTAGAGAAGGTTGGTTATTTATCACAACGACTCCTAATCAAAGAGTAATGCTGAGACCACTCATTGCTGCATGGATTAGCATAGCAATAAAAGCATTAATGAATAGAAATATCAATAATACTCATAGTAATATGTGGTTTGTGATTGATGAGCTGCCAGCGTTACAAAAGATATCTTCTTTAGGGATAGCTTTAGCTGAAAGCAGGAAATATGGTGGCTGCGTTGTTGCAGGCATGCAGAATATCCATCAATTAGAGGAGATATATGGTCATGCAGGAAGTAGCTCAATGCTTGATCTATTTGGTAGCAAATTTATTTTTCGAGTAAGTGATCAACAAACAGCACATAAATCAGCTTTAATGCTTGGTGAACAAGAAATTATTGAAACTCAAGAAAGTCTCTCATACGGAGCTAACTCCATGCGTGATGGAGTGAATATGCATAGCTTAGAGAAAAGAAAATTATTAGTAATGCCATCTGAAATTATGAATCTAGAAGATCTTACCTGTTATGTAAAACTTGCGGGTAACATCCCAATTACTAAATTACAAATGAATCTACAAAGTCCGTCCGCCAAAACTCTACGAGCCTTATAAGTAATAGGGTTTTATATCAAAAAGAATGCAAGAATCCATAAGAAAATGGTAAGATATGGTCATAAACCTTATGGATTTCAGTAAATATGCCAATAGAAAATATTATCAAATCACAAAAACAAGGAAAACTGTTTGGTTATAAATTAAAAGAAGAATTAAACTCAAATAATAAGCTATATAAATTAAGAGAATTAATAAATTGGTCTAGCCTTGAAGAGTGGTTATCAAAAAATGTTGATATTAAGAAATTTGGTAGAAACAGAAAATGTCATAGAGTGATGCTTGGCGTAACGATGCTACAAGCAATGTATAATTTTTCAGATTCATTAGCAGAGGAAGAAGTAAAAGAGAATATGTATTGGCAATATTTCTGTGGGTGGGAATATATAGAAAAAGACATAGCTATCTCAGAAACTAGTATAAGAAGATTTCGTAGTGTATTAGGTGAAGCTGGATATAATGAGATATTAGCAGAGTTGATCAGGGTTGGGATAAAAACTAACACAATTAAAAAAGATTTGGAATTGATAATCGCTGATACAACGGTACAAGTTAAGAATATCAAGCACCCCCACGATGTTTATTTAATGGATAAAGCTAGGCTTAGCATTGTAAAACTGTGCCACAATTTAGGTATAAATTTAAATGAAACATATGCTAGAACATATAAGCGGGATATAATAAAGCTATGGAAGTATAAGGAACATAGCAAATCCAAGAAGCGTTGGAAAATAATGAAGCATTTAAAAACGTTACTTGGTCGCTTGATTAGAGTATGTGAACGTGAGATAAAAAATAAGAAATTAAACTTATCTATCATAGATCAAGACGTATTGAAGAAAGTGAAACAAATACATAGCCAATCTGTTTTAAAAAGAGAAGAGAAAAAGAAATACAAAGAACAGAATAAAATATTGTATAGTTTTCATGCTCCTGAGGTAGAGTGCATAGGGAAAGGGAAACGAAACAAGCCATATGAGTTTGGCAATAAAGTTGCGATAGTAGTAAGTGGTCGTAGAAATTTTGTGTTGTCAGCAAAATCGTTTCATAATAATCCTTATGATGGTCATACATTGCATCAGAGCTTTGAAGCGGTAGAGAGTGTCACTGGAATAAAGATAAAGAAATCGTTTGTTGATCTTGGTTATATTGGTAGCAATGTTAGAGAGAAGAGTAAGGTATATACCCCAAAAACTTGGAAGAAGTTATTAAAAGAAGACAAGTCTATGATCAAGAGACGCAGTGCTATAGAACCAATAATAGGTCACTTGAAACAATATGGTCGGATGGGTAGAAACTTCTTGAAAGGCATGATAGGAGATGTTATCAATCCAATAATCTCTGCTATTGGTTTGAATTTACGATGCATTGCAAATCATTTACAAATCGTGTCTAACTCCACATAAATCAAAAAAAATCATCATTCAAAAACTAGATGAACGATGAAAAAATCGTTAACAATAAGTCCATGTTAAAATTAGACCAACACAGAAATTTATCAGTAAAAATTAAAACATTTATTAATTTTTATTAAAAATCTTAGGAATTTTTTGTAGAAACTTTATCCCATCACAAATGATCAGGGGTTTAAGTATTTTTGGCGGAGAGACTACAAACTTGATTTAAATCCAACAAAAAACCATTTTAATGGCATTTTTAAAAGATTTTAATTATTTCACGTAGAATATACCTGAACAAGAAAAATCTTATTACAATGCCCCTTTAAATTGTGAATTTAGTACTACGAATTTTAAAGGTAATGTAAGAGAAAACTTTTTATTTTACAAGAAATATATTTACTCTAAAGAACAAATAAAAGTTTCATCAAGACCAGTTACACTAGAAATTAAAGAAATACTACAACCTTGAGATAACATTTTTTTTGCTATTTCAGCTTTTTCCTCAGCTTTTCCTTCAGCTTTTCCTTCAGCTTTTCCTTCAGCTTTTCCTTCAGCTTTTCCTTCAGCTTTTCCAATTTGGATACCTTTAGCTTCACCAATTTGGATACCTTTGGCTTCACCAATTTGGATACCTTTAGCTTCACCAACTTGTAAGCCTTCAAGAATACCTATTTCTTTCCCTTCTTGTTGCCAATGCTCTGCTAAACTTCTCATAAGCCTTGTCCCTATTTCTGGATTTAACTTTGTTGATAATAAATTCTCTAGCTTTATTTTATCAGCTTGCTCTATCTTTGTCAAAGTATAATATAATATCATTTCTAGATAATCATAACCTATCGTTATTTTTGTTAATTCCGGTAATATATCTGATATTTCTTGCCATCTCTTTAATAATTCTCTCTCATGTATATGCTTGAGAAAAAATTCTAATATCCCTGACCAGATCCTTTGTTTAAACTCCTCATCAGGAATTTCATGGACATTCACTAACTGGTAATCATTAATCCATAATTCTTTTGCTAATTTGTTATTGGCAAATAAATCCCATAAATTCCTTGAAACATTATATTTCTCTTGACTATTATAAAATATCATTGGGTATACCAACGGTAAAGTTTTAGATTTAGGATTTTGTATTAAATATCGCTCACAAATATTAATCATATATTTAAATAGCCTAAAAGCCATAAAATGATCTGCTTTTGATTGATGTTCGACAAGCAAAAATAAATATCCATCTTGTTTATCAAATTTGCATGAGAATAAAACATCAGAGATAGAATCTTTTAAAGAGCTTTCTACAAAAGTGGTATTTTCCATTGCTAAACTAGGAAAATCTATTAAAGCTTTTATTTCCTTAGGCAAATGTGCATTAAAGAATTCATGGGCAACTAGAGGATTCTCGAGTGCCTTACGAAATATCTTATCATGCTTAGCTTTCTTCTTGCCTTTATCTGGATCACCCAGCAGATTTCCTTGTTCACTCATATATTTATATTTTTTAAACTTGATAAATATTATTACATTACATCCTAAACTCTTATTCCTTGACTAAGCTTTACCTCAGATACTTGCTTTACCGCACTTTTTATTTCTTTACCTATTTCTGAGCTTGGACTTATATATTGCATTACTTGTTTATCTCTTCCTATGGCATTTAAGTAATCTTCAGGTACGAGATGACTTTTACCTTGAAAATCATATATTATTATATCAGAAAATTTTTTATCACCAAGATTATAATTAGGATCAAATTTATTCTTCATAATTTGTAAATCTTTCTGTATCTTCTGCTCTATTGCTGCTATGCAAATCTTGTTACTGTAGAGCAGACAAGAATCTATACCTTTTTCTCTGTAGATTTGTATTGCAGTATTGATATTCTCTGCTGTGCCAAACTTTGCTAAAGCTTGTATTTGCTGTTGCTGCAAATTATTTAGTCCGTTATTATCGTTATTTACCATTTTTGAAAATAGTAATTCTATAGACTGAAATTGTGATTTGCTATTATCATTTGCTTTTAATGATGATTTAAGTTCTGTTGCCTTGCTAGCTGCTGTTAATTTTATTATTTCAGGCTCTAGAAGATTTCTTACTGATTCTGCTCCTTGGGATTTTAACATATCATTAAAATCACCTTTTCCCGGTGGTCGTATTATTGTGACTGTCGCTCCTTTGCTAATTAATTCGTCCTGAGCCTTAATTATGGTACGAAATGATACTGCTTCTTTACCATCATTATCGGCAGCAATTATTATTCTCTCTCCTTTGATAGGCTCATAGTTCCTGATGTTACTGACACCTAAACTACAAAGAATTTTGCCCTTAATACCAGCTTCTCCAATGCTTAAAGCTGTCTCGAGCCCCTCTGCTATAATCGTTACATTACTTGCTGAATTATTACCATCTTTACTGTTTGGTATGTTCTTCTGTTCGTTATTTTTATTAATCTCAACAAAAGAACCTCTGATTCTACCAAATGAACGTTTATTAACCTCAATATCAGCTTTATTATTTGTGTCTTTGTTAAAATAAATTGATTGTCCACCGGTAATATTACCATCTTTATTTCTAGCAAAAGCAATTAATGCAGGATAATATTGTTTGCTATTACTATCCCACATCATATCAGTTCTAAGATCGTTACTTAGTTGATATCCTGTTAATATTTATTCAATTCCACGATGTTCTGATAAATATCTTTTTGCTACATTATTTGGCATAACATATTTTATAGAATCTGATTTTTCATATAATCTTATAGCTCTCTTAATTTTTGCTATTTCATCATATTGCTCTGTTTGAGTTTTAATTTGTTGATTTTTGTCTGCTGCTAAATTTGCTGCTAGATCTTTACCTCCGTTGGTTGACATACCAACCATATCTTGTAAATATTTCTTAGCTTCTACAAAATCACAATTTTTTTCTCTTTGTACTAAGGTAAATAAATCTCCTCCCTCTCCTGTACTAAAATCATACCAGATGCCAGCTTTACTGCCACCTATCTTCATCGCTATTTTACCATCTTTCTCCCAGTGGAGTACTTGACTATTTGATAAATGCTTATTTGGACTACCTAGTAAATTTCTTCCTATTTCTTCTGCTTTAAATGATAATCGTTGCTTTAATTCTACTGCTTTTTGTTTATTAATAGAATTATAATCTATTTTATTCTTTGCCATAACCTCCTCTTGTAATTTAACACTGATTGTTGTATCTTGTTTATTACAATTATTAAGGTTACAAGAAGAGCTTTTTCGCTCTTCTTGGGCTTTATGGCTTGTGACAAAATTTGTGCTAGTGCTTCTTAGAATTTCTGCTACTTTAGCAGGTGGCCTTGATCTTACTCTTAAGTGGTAATAGTTATCATTACTGTGTAATCTATCCTTAATATCTTCTACTACCCCTTTAAACCAATTACCTACTTTATCTATAATATTAGGACTCTTGCTTTCCTGAACTGCTAGCAACTCTTCTAAAGTTTTAAAATTAATGCTGGATAGCCTATTATCTATTTTACTAAGTTGCGATATTAAACTTGCTATATTCCTGGTAGCCTCCCTATTATAGTAGAGTTTTACCTCTTCTATATGTCTGGTCATGGCTACATAAGAATTTCTGCTATTTCCTGATAGATTATGTAATACATAGACATCTTTAATTGAGGCTCCTTGTGCTTTATACACTGTAGAAGCATAGCCATGTTTAAAGCTTACATCTTGAGGATTAAATTCTATTTCTTTCCCACTATCTGTTTTAGCAACAAACTTATCGTTACTGACGAGAGTTATCGTTGCAAATTCACCATTTTCTATTTGTAAATCTTTATTAGTACTTTTAAACAAAATACGATCTCCTGCCATATAATCTTCATACTGCTGAGATGATAGATAGTGTCTATATTCTTTACCGGTAAGCAAGCCTTTAGCTTTTAGTAACTCCCTAATCCCTTGATTAATACTATCTACTTCAACATTACGCATGGTAATTATTAAACGCTCATTTAGAGCAAATTTGCTGTTACTCCAATCCTCAATTAATCTTGCCATTGATTCTTCTAGTGTATGATCACTCTTTAAACAGTTATGTTGTTCTAGTAAATGCAAACCACCAGTAATATCTGATCTTGCAAAGCATGAAGCCATTTCTCTTGCCCACACTTTACTTTGTCTTCTAATGTTACTTAATTCATATGAGCCAAATTTACTAGCTAATACTGCAAACATTCCTCCTCGCTCAACGGAAGTTAGTTGTCTCTCATCCCCAGCCAGTATTAGATTACAATTATTACTCCTTGCTACTTTTAATAATTCTAAATAATCACTATTACCTACCATCCCTGCTTCATCTACTACGAGCAGGCTGTTTCTTGGTAGATTAGCTTTACCATTATACAATTTAAATAAAAATCCTTTTACTGTATGACATTGCTGGTAACCTTTACTTTTAAGCTCTGATGCTGCTTTATGAGTAGGAGCGAGTCCTATAATATTTTGCCCATGATTAGTGGCAATTTTATAGCCTTCAGCAAGTACTTGTGACTTACCGGTGCCGGCTCTACCTTGAAGGATTCTAATCCCTTGACTATTAATTAAAATATGATGCAGACTTGCTCTTTGTGCTTCATTAACGCTAGCAAGATTATCGATATCACTCTTAAGCTTAATAACGTTATTAAAATGAATCTGGCTATTTACCTTATCTGCTATTCTAACTATCCTTAATTCTTCATCCCGTATATCTATAGTAGTATAGTATTTAGTATCCGTGCCATCTTCATTATATAGTTTTACCAGCCTATCTGAATTTAATGCCTCCCTTATTAGTTTTTGCTTCTCTGCTCCTTCTGGAATTTCTTTTACTGCTTTTTCTATATCGAGTTCAGTAAAAATAGCTTGATGACGAATAATGCGATTAAGTACCCCATCTGCTCCTTTGATGATATCAAGATGAGCGAGCTTACATATGTTATTTTGCTCAGATATTTCATTGATGATATTTCTCATTCTAGTAGGGCCGACATGCTGCTGTGGCATAAAACTTATCGGGTCTACTCGGATTTCTAAATCTAACTTAGCAAAATATTTATTGATTACTTCTTTAGCTCTCTCATGAATTATCTGATCTTCGGGGATAATAAATGCTTTGCCCTTAACTTTGGCAAATTTAGGATTTAAATCTACTGCCTTAGCTCCTAAAGCTTTACCATTTTCTGTAAATCTTCTGGTAGTCACAAGCAGATGGGCATGCCAATTCTTCTCGTACGTCTGTGGCTGATGAATATCAACCTGAACTCCTAGACCATTTCTTACCCATCCCATCTCTTCAATGATTTCATGAGTAATTGCTATTCTATCCTCTAAATCCAATTCTTTATCATCAGGTAGTGCTATCACAATATCTTTTAATAATTGACTATTTTTTCTTTTCTCACTCTTTTCCACTTCATTCATCAAGACCCTTGGGTCTTTGAATTTTTGATCTACGTGGCTAGGTAATAAAACAGCATGATAAACATTATCTCCTTTTTTGCTAAAATTATAAGTAATGTTAGTTCTCTCATCTTTAATAATCAGCCTGGCATTATAGGCAGCTTTCAAACAAGCATTTTTACCTTCACTCCTACTTACTATTTCTATCCTTGCAAACTGTATCGCCATGATTCTTCTTATGATTATTACAATCCTGCATTACATTAGCATGAATGTTTTTCATCATCCATTGAATCAACAATAAATCAGCGAACAATAAACGATAGTTTATATATTGCGTAGTGCGACACGATGGCACTAAAATAAAGTCTGCAAGTATATTGCGTAGTGCGACACGATGGCACTAAAATAAAGTCTGCAAGTATATTGCGTAGTGCGACACGATGGCACTAAAATAAAGTCTGCAAGTATATTGCGTAGTGCGACACGATGGCACTAAAATAAAGTCTGCAAGTATATTGCGTAGTGCGACACGATGGCACTAAAATAAAGTCTGCAAGTATATTGCGTAGTGCGACACGATGGCACTAAAATAAAGTCTGCAAGTATATTGCGTAGTGCGACACGATGGCACTAAAATAAAGTCTGCAAGTATATTGCGTAGTGCGACACGATGGCACTAAAATAAAGTCTGCAAGTATATTGCGTGGTGCGACACGATGGCACTAAAATAAAGTCTGCAAGTATATTGCGGCTAGGTTGCATTTAGACCTAATTACTATTATTGCGGTGCAAGGTTGGTAACGACCTTGTGCTAAGCGCAATAAGAAGCCTAACTAAAGTACTAATCTGGATAGGAAATAGGGGCAAAGTAAAGTTAAAATTGGTTAAACGAAAGTGAATCTTTGTTTGGAAAATATCGTAAATATAAAAGCAGATACTCCAGATAATATCTGTTATAGGGATAAAGCTGAAAAGCTTAGCTGTAAGAAGGCACACGCGACCTTCTTTAAAAATGCCAGTTCCCCGGTATAAAGAAGGTAACCAACTTAACGCATCTTTAATTAGTGAAACGTGGTAAGCCTATTATTTGGCAACTGATAGTAGGTAAGAGAGGTCTTAAAAAGCTAATGACACTAAGTCGAAAGACTACAGGAATACATAACTGGGTGTATAGGCACTATGTGCTAATCAGAAATGATGCTGACTTAAGACTGGTGATTTACCCTAAATAAGTAAACAAGATTATGAATTATATTGGAAAAGTTAGATGCTAAACGCAAATGTAACAATTAAGACTAATGATAATAATAATTCCGAACAAATCCATTGGTATGCAATTGATTGGCAGGATATTAATAAAAAGGTTAATAATCTTCGTAAACGTATTTATAGGGCATCTGCAAATGGTAATACGAAACTAGTAGGTAGTCTACAGAAACTGATGTTAAAGTCAAGGTCAAATAAATTACTTGCTATAAGACGTGTTACCCAAATCAATCGAGGGAAGAGAAGTCCTGGTATTGATAAAATAGTTGTTAATACAGATAAAGAAAGAAATCTATTAATGCACAAATTAATAGATAACAATCTATTATCTGTTAAACCAATCAAGCGTGTGTACATACCTAAAAGAAAGGGCAAACTTAGACCTCTAGGCTTGCCCACTATTTTGGATAGATGTAGGCAAGCTGTTGTTAAATCAGCACTTGAACCATACTGGGAAGCTAAGTTTGAGGGTAGTAGTTACGGCTTTAGACCTGGACGTAGCACCCACGATGCAATACAGAGAATTTCTGCTATTGTTTGCCCTGGTACAACTAGGGGATGAATATTAGACGCTGATATTAAAAGTGCATTTGATAATATCGATCATGATTTTCTTTTGAAGATTGTAGGAAATTTTCCAGCACGAAATTGGATTAAAGCATGGCTTAAATCTGGCGTAATGGAAGAATATCAATTCACCAAAACAACAGTTGGTACTCCTCAAGGAGGAGTAATCAGTCCCTTACTTTTAAACATCGCTCTTCATGGAATGGAAGACATACTTAACATAACTTATGATAAATATGATCATCTCCACCCTAAGTCTGAATATGCTTTAGTCAAATATGCAGATGATTTTGTCATTTGTGCAAAATCTGAAAGCTCTTGTATCAAAGCAAAGCAGATAATCAACGATTGGTTAAATATTAGAGGATTAGGATTATCAGAAGAAAAGACCAAGATACTTCATATTAAGGAGGGTTTTGACTTTCTGGGATTTAATATTCGTCAATATAATACTAAAAGTAGAAGAAGAGGTGTAACACTACTAGTCAAACCGTCCAAAGATACTATTAAATCATTTAAAAAGCGAATAATGATTGAATGGAAAAGAAGCTTCGCATGGGGAATTGATAGAATAATTGAAAATCTTAACCCTAGAATAATGGGGTGGTGCAGTTATTTTAACAAGGTTGTCGCCAAAGAACTTTTATCCAACTAGATCGTTGGATGTGGATGCGACAAGCAAGATTTGCTTGTAGAAGACATCCTAATAAATACTGGAAGTGGCTTAAAGAGAAGTATTGGGGCAGAATCAAAGCTCGAAATGATAATTGGGTCTTTATGGATAAAAGTAAAGATCTATATCTATGGAAATTACAATGGACAGCAATTAAAAGACATATTCTAGTTAAAGGCAAAGCATCTCCTGATAATCCAGCACTTAAGGAATACTGGCAAAAACGTCAAGCTAGTAAACCAAAGTACTTCTTTAAGACCAGACAGATTCTTTGGCGTAGACAAGAAGGTAAATGCCTTGTTTGTTTAGATTCAATAGATAATGGAGAAAATGTACAAGTCCATCATAAAATACTTAAAAGATGTGGCGGCACTGACCATATTAACAATTTGTGCCTATTGCATACAAACTGTCATAGGCAAGTACATAGCAAGCGAGGCCAACTAATTGCAGCTGTTAGTAAATTGCTTGAGCCGTATGCGGAGTAATTCGCTTGTACGGTTGTGTGTCCAGAGAGACTGTTATGTTCAGTAGGAGGCAAACCTACTAGATTAAAAGTTAGAGATCTATAGCTAGGATAGCAGCATGGCGAGAAATCAAGATGTTGGAACCTATCGACAAACTTATCTATAGGATAAGAGCGAATTATTAGGCCGTAGTGAAAGCGAACACATAGGTGGCCCCGAAAATGCGAAGCTCCGAAGGCCGAACTAGCGACCGTAGAGTGAAGGCAATATGTTCAACTGAAAACTAACTGATACAGTTGAGCACTTCGGCGGGGTGGTAGTGGCAGCATGATAATAAGGACATATTAAGTGACTGGAGAAATCCTCCTCATCCCAGAAAGAAATTTTCTGGAGCAAGGTAGATTCTATAACTAGCAACACTAGGAAATGAATTGAAGATGAGAGGATGGCGGATGGGTGTGTATTAGCAGTGAAGCAGGGTAATGCTTGTGGAGCAAAGGCACCCTACTGATAACATTATTCCAACAACAAGGGAGGTAAAGACGAATGATAAAAACGTCTATAGGATTACAAGACCTGAGAAGGAAGATATACATCAAAGCTAAAGCTGAGAAGCAATGGCGATTTTGGGGATTATATGTTCATGTATGTAAGATAGAAACACTAAGAGAATCCTATAAGCTAGCTAAACACAATAAGGGGGCGCCTGGAATAGATGGTGTTACTTTTGAAATGATAGAGTTAGCTGGGGTTGAACAATTTCTGGAAAACATACAAACAGAATTACAAGCCAGGACCTATTATCCCAAGAGGAGAAGGGTCAAGGTAATTCCTAAAGATAATGGGAATAAAATGAGGAAGTTATCCATACCAACTATCAAAGATAGAGTAGTAGAAGGAGCACTAAAGCTCATTTTAGAACCAATATTTGAAGCTGACTTCCAACCTGGATCATATGGATATCGCCCTAAACGGACTGCAGCTGCGGCTATAGAAAAAGTTACAGTAGCAGCAATTAAGGAGAAGACAAGAGTAATAGATGTAGACTTGCGCTCTTACTTTGACACGATTGCCCACTTTGAGCTATTTAACAAGATAGCAGAACGTGTAAATGACAAAGATGTTATGAAGCTACTAAAATTAATAGTCAAAGCAAGTGGGAAAAAGAGGCATATCTCAAGGCGGGCCACTATCACCTCTTTTAAGCAATATTTACCTCAATGAAGTAGATAAGATGCTAGAAAGAGCAAAGAGCGTGAGTAAGCTAAGAGATGGTTATGACCACGTAGAGTACGTTAGATGGGCCGATGATCTGATTATACTAATTGATGGCTACAGCAAATGGCAGTGGTTAGAGAGAGCGATCAATATAAGGCTAAGACAAGAATTGTTGAAAATAAAGGTTGAGCTAAACGAAGAGAAGACAAATACAGTCAATCTAAAGAGTGGTGAAACATTTAGTTTTCTGGGGTTTGATTTTAGACTAGTGAAAACTAAGCAAGGAAAAATTGGAATTCAGAAGACGCCTAGGATGAAAGCGCGCACTGTCCTGCTAGAAAAACTAAAAGAGATATTCCATAAGTATATATCGCAACCAGTTGATAGAGTGATATGCCTTATCAACCCGATATTACGAGGCTGGATAAATTACTTTAGAATTGGTAACTCTAGCCGTTGTTTTGGATATGTAAGGGACTGGGTGGAGAAGAAAGTAAGACGCCATTTAATGAAATCACGTGGATTGAAAGGCTTCGGCTGGGAAAGGTGGAGTAGGAGAGAGTTGTATGAGAAGATGGGATTATATAATGATTACCAGATTCAATATTACAGACCTTTGAAAGCAATCACAGCGGATAGGCCATAGGCAATGATAAGAAGTTATCAGGAAAGCGTAATACGGGAAATCTGTACGTTACGTTTGACGAGGCGGGTGATGGAAACGGGGATAACATGTAGTAGTTGACATTTGATCTTACATTTAATAAAAATAATGTATTAAAAAATACAGATAAAAAAATGGAAGGTCATAATGAACTTAAATCAAAAAATAATAAAGCCAAAATTGGGGTTACTTGAATTAGCTAAGAGCCTTGGTAGTATATCATCAGCATGTAAAGCGATGGGATATAGTAGAGATAGTTATTACAGATTTAAAGAACTGTATGAAACTGGTGGCGAAGAAGCATTGTATGAAATTAGTCGCAGAAAGCCAATAATAGCGAATAGAGTTGATCCAGCGATAGAGAAGGCAGTAATGGATATGGCAATAGAATATCCAGCATACGGTCAGCTTAGAGTATCAAATGAGCTTAAAAAGACTGGTGTACTTGTATCACCTGGAGGAGTGAGATCAATTTGGTTACGTAATGATTTAAACAATATCAGTAAAAGGCTTAAAGCATTAGAAGCAAAAATGGCTCAGGATGGTATTGTTCTTACTGAGGCTCAGTTACAAGTACTAGAGAAGCGTCGTAATGAAAAAGAAGCACATGGAGAAATTGAGACGCAGCATCCAGGTTATCTAGGATGTCAGGATACATACTATGTAGGTAATTTTAAAGGTATCGGTAAGGTTTATTCTCAGGTATTTATTGATAGCTATACTAGGGTAGCAGATGCTAAACTATATACTGATAAAACAGCTCTTACTGCTGCTGATATGCTGAATGACCGCGTGTTACCATGGTACGAGACCCAAGGAATACCAATACTTCGTATTCTTACAGACCGTGGGTCAGAATATAAGGGAATATAGAGCATCATGCTTTTGAGTTATTTCTTAGCATAGAAGGTATAGAACATACTACAACTAAGGCATATTCTCCACAAACAAACGGTATGTGTGAGCGTTTTAATAAAACCATGAAACAAGAATTCTTTGATACAGCTATGCGGAAAAAGATTTATACAGATCTTGATGATCTACAATTAGATCTTGATATTTGGTTAGAGCATTTCAATAATGAAAGACCTCATTCCGGTAAATATTGTTATGGAAAAACTCCTATGCAAACTTTTAATGATAGTAAGAAATTAGCTGTTGAAAAGAATAATGAAATCTTGTATCTTGATTATATATCTGACAGTCAAAACTTAACTGACAATCAGGTACAAAATTTATAGTGTCTGTAAGATTAAATCTTGACTTCTACATATAAGGGCAATATAGAGCATCATGCTTTTGAGTTATTTCTTAGCATAGAAGGTACAGAACATACTACAACTAAGGCATATTCTCCCCAAACAAATGGTATGTGTGAGCGTTTTAATAAAACCATGAAACAAGAATTCTTTGATACGGCTATGCGAAAAAAGATTTATACAGATCTTGATGATTTACAATTAGATCTTGATATTTGGTTAGAGCATTTCAATAATGAAAGACCTCATTCTGGTAAATATTGTTATGGGAAAACTCCTATGCAAACTTTTCAGGATAGTAAGAAATTAGCTGTTGAAAAGAATAATGAAATTTTGTATCTTGATTATATATCTGACAGTCAAAATTTAACTGACAATCAGGTACAAAATTTATAGTGTCTGTAAGATTAAATCTTGACTTCTACACTTGATTGGCATTGTCCATTTCTTAGAAGCATTTGTCAATGCTAAAAATATTATTTTTTGAATTGATTTATCATCTGGAAACACCCCTTTATTCTTGATAATTTTTCTGATTTGACGATTAATTGATTCAATAGCATTAGTCGTATAAATTGCTTTTCTGATTTCATCCGGGAAGCTAAAAAAAGGAGCTATACCAGGCCAATTTCGCTGCCATATATCAAAAATAACTGGATATTTATTATCCCATTTTTTGCTAAAACTCTGTAATTCTCTTAAAGCTTCTGCTTCATTTATTGCAGAATAAATTTTCTTTAAATCTGCTATAACTGATTTTAAATCTTTATACGATACGTACTTTACAGAATTCCTAATCATATGGACTATACAGAGCTGTACTATCGTTTTGGGGAACACACTGTTTATAGCTTCAGGAAAGCCTTTTAAACCATCAACACATGCAACATATATTTGTTCAACTCCACGATTCTTTAATTCTGTTACTATCTGCAACCAGAATTTAGCGCCTTCATTTTTGCCTATCCAAATGCCTAAAAGCTCTTTTTTACCTTCTAAATTCACACCTACAGACAAATAAACTGCCTTGTTAATTATTACATGATTATCTCTTGCTTTCACATAAATGCAATCTAAATACATCATAGGATAGATACTATCAAGTGACCTATTTTACCAAGCATTAGCATCCTCTAATACACCATCAGTTACCTTTGATATTAACTCAGCAGACACCTTGGTAGAGTACAATTCTTCTAAATGGCCCTTGAATTTCTCTAGTAGTCATACCTCGTGCATATAATGATATTAGCTTATCATCAAATCCTTCAAATTTACGAACTCCCTTAGGAATAAGTATAGGTTCATATTCTCCGTCACGATCTCTTGGTACTTCTACTCTTAATTTACGACCTTCTTCATCTAAAATGGTTTTTTCATAATTACCATTGCGCCTTTATCTGACTCTTTCTCAGTTTTAGCAATGCTTCTCATATCCTATATGAGACTCCATTTCTTTTTCTAAGATCTTATTCACCAGCTGTTTTTTTAATTCTTCAAAGATCCCTCCTTTGCCAAATATTTCAGATGGGTCACTTTGTGATAGTATGTCTGATACTACTTTTTCTATAGTCGGATTTGATACTTTGTTCTTATTTTTCATATTAGCCTCATGTTAAGTTGTTTTAATTAATTTTATTCTTAACTATTTTTACAACTTACACAAACTTTCTGACACCCTCAAACAATAAAATTTAGTAAAGTTTCATTTATAATTTTCTTAATTTTTTCAGGAGATTTAGCACCAATTGTTTGCATATTATGCAGCCTATCAAATAATTTTATTAATAGTATATCATACTTTTTCTCTGTATACAGTAACTCTACCATTTCAGCGACACTAATCTTGATACCGTTTTCTTTAATTCTTGTTAAATTCATTACTTGATTTGCTATATTTTCTCCAAATTCTTCAGCTATTTTCTCTTTGGTAAGTAATGGTCTTGCAAAAATGTACACAATCAATTCAACAGAACCTTTCTTTATTAATATCTCAACCATTTCCATGGAAATTGATCTTTTCGCCGTCTTTAATTCTTGTTAAATCTTCAACTTGGTTTGCAACTTTTTCTCCAAATATTTCTTCTACCATTTCTTTGATAAGTCCAGTATCTTCAATAGTATTTAAGTAGTCTCACCTAGGAGAGCAGATAATGTACTATTATCTTCTTCTGACCAGTTATTTTGATGTTGCTCTGGTTGCTCAGAATTACCATAGAGAGCATGCATTATTCTTAAAGCGATATTTACTTTTTGTTCTAACTGTCCTATCTTGTCTGCTCTTATTTGTTGTGGAGATGAGTAGTTATTATGAGATAAAGTTTTATTTGTTCCAAATAATTGTCCTGCTAGTAATGTGAGTAAATGCAGTCCACCATTAATATCAAACACATTTGATACTGTTGTTATAGTACTGTTTGTTTGGTAATGGTCATCATTATAATCATTACTACTTAATAATTTGTCCTTTAGCCATTTGATCCCATCATTTATAAGTGATGGAGTTTTAGTAGCACTACTAGCAATGCCAGCTATATATAAATTTTGTTTTTCACTGTGCAGGTTTTTAGATTGTTCCTCAATAACCTCAACCTCTTGACCTGAATCAGCCTCACGGCGAACTCGGTGAAGATGATCAAGATGATCTATAGCATTTTGCAGTATATTTTGTAGTTTTTGTTGATGGTTATTAACAAACTGATGAAAGTCATCTTCTCCTTTGTTAATTGCTATTATTAAATCTCTTATCATTATTTGCTCAACTCCAAAAGATTTACTGATTTTTATTAGTAAGTTTTCGTGCATTTCACTGGGATTATGGATTACTGATTTAAAGTAGTGTCTTGCTACTAAATACATCAATGTTGTTATAGCTCCATTTTTATCATGTTCTATTACTCGTTCAAGAATTATAGGGCCATAAATATACCAAAAATTCAGTGTTGATCGTCTTTCAAATAAGTATTTTACTGCACTAACTGTAAGATCACTTAACTTATCTAATTGTACATCGATATCATGCAGCATTTGCTCTTCATATTTTAGTAGACATTCCTTACGTCTCATACGATGATATCCTGGTAGCCAATAAGGTTCATTATATGATAGACTGCAGGAAGGAAGAGTATCGCCTATATTGTCTAATTTAATCTTATTTATTGTTTGCGGTTGTAGCGGTAATGGTTTGGAAAATGGAACATGAAGAGGACCACATTTAACTGGATCAATAAAGACAATAGATAATGTCTGCATCTTCGGTTCTTGGTAAAATCTGGGCAATGTTATTATATGAACAATATTATCTGCTAAGTTATCAGAACTTTTAAGTAAAATGGTGATGGAAGAATGATGATTATCTGTTTGGCAAAAGTGATTTTTTATTAAATGTTCAACAAATCTCACCTCAGTATTTTCTTCTACATCTTCTGAATTAATCGTGATATTAGTATTGTAACGATTATAATATACAAATGGTGGTCCTGAGTTAAATTTAATACTATCTTTTAACAGCTTAAATGATACGGAAAGTGTTTTATTATTAGATTCTTGGAATATTAAACTTGTTTTATCAGGTAAGTGATATAATGTTGCGTTATTGATGATAATTTTTTCACCCTCAACAGAAATCAGACTATCTTTTAATGATTTAGCAATAAGCACTGCTACTGTTCTTTTCTCATCATATTTTAATAACTTATTACCATCTATAGTACCACCAAGAACAGCATAAATTTTACTTTCTTTAATAAAATAATTAATATCATTAATTTGTATATCACCATACTTGAAATGATGTAATATTGTTCTACCATTACTAGAATAAAATTTTAGTATACTCCAGTTTGTAAAATTATACTTACTAATATAATTATAATAAACACTGATATTATAATTTGCATGTTCTAACACTTGATCAAACCTTAAATCATCTTCTAATTTTACTATATTACCATAATTTACTATCTCAGTATGTTTATTATCTTTAGGTGCTTCAGTTATATTTTTAACGATTTCTAAAACAGACTTCTTATCTTCAATCATTAACATCCCATCACTTTTATCTATTTCCCCTTTTATAGATATGATATTTTTCATAGGATCATTATTAGTTATTATGCACTGTCCTTTAATTGATACCCTGCTACTACACAGGAAAAGAAAATGCTCTGGAAAACCTCTGCTAGTAAAAGTCATTTCATCTAATACAGGTTGTAAATCATCTACTGTAAAAGTATAGTATGATTTGTACTCAGTATGTATAGCTTGTAAAGATATTGTAAAAGGTCTGTTATTAAGATGTCCCATATCTATAACAACATCAGGTGCATTGTTATTCTTAATATCAATTCTACTAATACTAGGTGCTTCTAGTAATATTTTAAATGTTAATACATTAGTGCTTACCTCTATTGTATAACCATTATAAAGATGATGATTATATGATAACACTATATCACCTTTGGCATATAATATTTCTACATTTGGAATATCTATAGTTAATGTCCCATTTATAAGAAGATGTTCTAAGTTAAGCTTTAAGTAATCTTTATTTTTTAAAATAATATGACCAGTAACTGTATCCTCTGAATAGATGCTTTTTATTTGCATATTACTTGTGTTACCACTTATATAAGCATTATATCCTTTAAAGAGCTTTCTATTTAAAAACTTTATACTTGTAGATCTAGAATTATCTTCTAATACAAAAGAACTAGTACCATCTATATAATAGTTACTAGCTACACGTTTGCTATCATCACTTAATACAAAACGATGATTTCTATTACCAAATAATCCAATCTGATCTGGATAAGGTTTATGATGTATCTGAGTAGTAACCACATATAGATTGGTAACACTAGAATTATTTTGTTGATGATTATTTAATTTATCTAGCCTAGTTAATCCTTCTTTAGTAAAATGTAATTTCATATCCCCTTCATTAGGATCAAAATTAACATAAATAGATTGTTTCTCTGTGCTATTACTGTTACCATAAAGTGCTGTAAGACCATCACCAGATATTTGTAATGGAGCAGCGTCAACACAATTATTATTTTGTTCGTCACTAATTACAGAAGAAATTCTCTTATAACCCGAACTCTTTTCTAAAAAGACATTGTCCTCCATGCAAAAACTACTATCTTTAGGTTTAAACTCAATCACAGAATTTCCTGAATGAGCTTCATCATATGACATCTTAGGTACTTTCACTACTACTAAACCATAACTAGTATTTGTTTGAGCGCTTAATCTATTTACTAATGATAAGTTAAGATCAGCTAATTGCCTTTCTGTAAGTATTGATTGTAACTTATCTTGCTCAAAGCCTAAATTCATTAAGAACGCTTCACCAAATGGAATATCTAAGTGATACTGTTTACGTAATGATATTGCTCCATACACTAATTGTTCTGCCATTAATCCAATCCATAATGGACCAAGTTCTAGTCCAAACAACTCTGCAACCATTAATCCTATGGTAAAATATTGCTCTCCTAATTGATGCTTAATAATACCGGCTTCTTCTGAATCAGCAGGCAAGTTATTTAATTGTTTATGTAATTCTATAATTGAATGAATTGTTAATATCTTAAATATAGGACTTGTTAAGGGTAGTTTTTTAAGTAATGCTATTCTACTTTCAGGTAATACTGATCCCAATTTACTTATTAGTGAATCATACATTTTATTAAAAGCCATATCTCCTAACATCATTTCAGCGTTTTTTTGTAATCCTTCAAAATTACCAGTGTTCATTGATCTAATGATATCAGGCAAGAAAAATAATGTTTGACTAGTTATCCCAAGTGCATGAGCACGCGTAGCAGCTACAGAGTGTAACTCCTTCACACTCTGTAGTGATGACTCTCTTAATCCAGATGAAATTTCAGGATGTTCCAACATTTTGTCTGCAATGATTTGCCAAGATAAACCAGATAACTCTTGAATAGTAATAGATTCTGATGTTTTGAACTTGTCGCTAATCTTGTTATGGTAAGAATGTAGTAAACTTTGTGTACTTTCTGGCATATTATTAAGATATGCTGTATCTACCCGGAAGTTATGCTGTTTTACTAAATTAACCAAAGATTTACTTGCTTGTGGAGTTAGAAGTGATAAAACATGATGTAATTCCTCTACTCTAATAGAAATTCTTCCAAAATATTTAACAAAAAAGTTCTCATGTAATGCTGTAAGTGCTGGTACTTTACCATCTAAAAAGAATAACTCTCTTACCACTTTTGCTGGTATTCCCTCTATGTTTGAGAAAAACCCCTTGTCAAGTAATACTAAATCAGAAACAACTTCATCAGGATGCCAAAATTTAGCTTGCTTTATTCTAGTGGTAATTTCTTCCGGTACATTTGATTTTAAAGCAAACAAGTCATATTCTATACTATCACTACGCCACTTAAAAAATGCTTCGGCATATAATTCTATATCCGTAAACCTTACTCCTTCTTTTGTTTGAAAGCTTTGTCTATAGTTCAAATCTTGACTATATAGCTGATAGCGCTTGCCATCATATGATACTAATAAGGAATGTTTACCATTATCAAATAACCAAGCACGACTTGATGAATCAATTTCTGCTCCTACTAATTCTAATACCGTATCTTTAGGGTATGTATTACAGAAGTCTTGTGCTGCTTGATAATGAGTTTGTAGTAATTCCTGTTCTCGTAAACTATGATTTATTTCTCCTTCACTAATTATATCTCCTATATTAGTCACATAAGTAAAAATATTATCTGGCTTGATGTTTGGGTTAGTAGATTCTAGTTGTTCTAAAGCTACAAGATATGCTATTTGAGAGTATAACCTTGCATTGATTTTAGAATGTTCTGCCACCATTCCTTCTTCCAATGGTTCATATGGAAATATCTCTTCAGTTTCCTTTTCTTGACATAGATCACGTTTAAGGCGTTTTTTACTAGAAGGACGAGTAGAACAACTTGAGCCAGATGCTTGCAAACCTATATTATCTCTGTGTTCTTCTAGATTTTCTAAATTAAATTTAACTTTCTTTGCAGGTGCATCACTGCCTATTCCTTTCCTCTTTAATATGCTACTCGTACCAGCTTGCTCTCCAATGCTAACTCTACTTACTTGATCTAAAATACTCTTATGTGTTTTTTCATATTCTATAGAAGATTCACTCATTATCTCTTCTATCTCATTATCTCCAACCTCACAAGGAGCATTACATTCGATACTTAATTTTATTATTTCTATCAGATTACTAATATTGATTAATAATTGAGAATTGTACCATTCAGGTATATCATCAGTAATCATGCGTAATTTTTTTAATTCTTCAGAACCTAATTTTAATTGTTTTTTAAATAAATCTGTAGTATCTGCACTATCTGTTATAGGTAATATTTTAAGTTGATTTCTATTTCCTTTATTTGATAACTTCAATAAAATTACAGAAGATATAATATCTTGTTGATTTGATCGTTCTATTACAACATAAAACTTATCACTAAATACAATTTTGTCTTTAGTTTCTTGTATTAATTGTTGCTTTAAATTATCTATGCAACTATAATATTGATCTGGAGCCTCTATGAGATAAACCTGTTCTATGTTTTTGTGTGGCAAATAATGTTGAAATATTAGTTTAATTTTATCAGACGTATATTCAATTTTAATTGCCTCTTTCTCTGAGCTTTCTATTGTAACATCAACATCTTCATATCTTGTTGGAGAAGCACCACTAGATGAAGAACTTTGATCAGATCCTGAATCTACTGTTTCAGGGTTATTTGTTATATATTCACTTAACTTATCTTTTAAACTCTGTTTTTGTTGTCTAGTTAATTGTTGCTTTGAATCAATTATCTGCTCACCAAATTTCTGCCTATCAAAAAAATCTTCTTTAAATGATTTATAGTCATTTGACCCATTACTATCTAAAAGTAAACGCAGTTCTAGATTTTCATCCACATTCTCCAGTAATGAAAACCATATTTTAAATAATCTTCTTGCATCACTGATAACAACTCCAAGCCTTTTAGAAGTTAATTGATTTTCAGGAGGTAAATCTATAGATTTACAATATTCAGGTAATATCTCATTAATTTTTTCTTTTAAATTATTAATTGATTGTATTTCTCCCTTCTTAAGACTTTTGATTAATTCATTAAATTGTTTATTTATTTTTTTTATTAAATTGCCTTCTGCTCCATAAGCTGTAGCTTCCTTTACTGCTCTAAAACTAGCTTCAGCTCTGGTATTCCACTCGTAAAATATAAAAGGTATAATATATTTCTCAACTATAGATAATTTCTGATCTAAACTTTTACTATCAAAGCCAGATATTTGATCTTTTATCCAGTCAAATTCTGAAGTGCGTTGTGGTTCTCTCCTTTGCTCAGGATTCGATATATCATCTTGTAAGTATTTTCCATAGTGATGTAGTAAATTCTTGATAGTAACTTCTGTAAGCTTTTTATTTTTAAGATTTTTCTCTAAAGATTTAAGGAATGTGGATACAGGAACAGTATGATTGTCTTGTTTATTACTACCTCCATTCCTTTTGATCGATACTTTATTGATAATTGCTTGTTCATTAACTTCTAGATCTATATTAAGATTATTAATACCATATAATTTTATTATTCTAAGTCCATGTTTTTGACTAGCATTATTATTAATTTCTAATAATACTTTGTTAATAGGCTTCTTTAATTGCTCTTCTGCCTTGTGTTTAATCTTTTTAATTAGTTTATTATATTCTGTCCGATCATTTGTGCTACTATCACTGGTTCTATAACTTGTATCTTCACTTTCAGTATCGCTAATAACCTCATGAATTACTTCTTGGTTGTAGATTTGTTCTATATATTCTCCTAGCTTACTACCTGTTAACCCATTATCTCGTATTATGTTCTTTATTTCATCTATAGTAGTGCTAGGAGTAACTTTGTTATATCCTACATCTTTTAGATAATTTTTAATTATACCTAATCTTTGTTCATGTATTTTATTAAATATTTTTTGTTTAAATTGAACATCTTGAATCTTTTTAATATCGTCTATATCCAAATTTACTTTTAAATGTTCTGCGATAGATTTATTGATAGTTTTACGTAGTTGGCTAGCTTGTCTATGAACTTCTTGTCCAGTTTTAAATGATTTATATCCTTGTTTATATTTACAATATAATAGGATGATTTTTGCACTATCTTGCTGACTTGTAAAATAATCTACGATTTGTGCTGCTTCTAATTTTAATTGCTTGTCTAAAGCTTCTTTAACTAACTTTTGATTTAATATATTAGACTTATATTGTTTTAATTGCTTATATAACCATATGGCACTTACTTTACTTCTATTAGCTATTAATCGATCACCACCACGAATATTTAATTCAAACCATGTTTGTATATCAGATAAATCAGAACTTAGAGTATTAAAATATCTATTAATATAATCAGCTAAAGTTGATGATGCATCTAAAAAGTCACGACTCATTTTATTACTTTATATATTACTTATTAAAAATAAAGATAACTTTAAGTAGTAACTATTCATAACTATCTACAATATCACCTGTTAATTTTAATTCAGAATTTTCTTGATTATAATTTGTAATATCAACCAGTATTTCAGTATCAGTCTTATCATCAGATATAGGGATGATTATACTATTCTGGTCTTTTCCATCTATATCTATGTTACTAATTCTCTTTTCAATTAAATTTATTAGCTTTAGCTCAGGATGAGCCTTATAGAATCCTAACATATCAATATCACATTGAGAAAAGGACTCTAACATAGATTCTTGGTACTCCCTGAAAAGATTAAGTAAATTTGGAGAGCAATTTATTAAGAAAATATATCCTTCAATAATTTTATTTAATATCTCTTCTTTTACTTCACCGCACCCATGATAACATTCAGGACGATCATAAAGATGCTTCTTTGAAACATGACCACCAAATGCTCCTCTAATTTGATCACAATACTTATCAAGTAAGTGCTGAAATTTGTCAGAATCTAATTTATTAGTATTAAAATATCTCTCTTCCCATATTTTTTGATCCCAATTCCAAGATGTAATGCACTGTTCAAAATATTCTTCAACCTCATCTTTTTCTTTTGTTTTGACTTTAAATTTATGTTTTTTTCTCCTTATTGTATGACCTTCATTATCTTCTACTGTCGGATCCCAGGATACTGTTTTTTTTATGCTGGAGCTTGCAACAAATTCATCTTGATTCTTATCAACTAGGCTTAATTGATCTATTCCTTCATCATCAGTTAATTCTAATCTATTCAGTAATTCTTGATGTATCTTCTCATATTCTGCATAAGAAGTACTCATGATTTCTATAATTTTATCATCTGGTATTTGGTGAGGTGATTTATATTTTATACTTAATTTTATTATTTCTATGAGATTGCTAATATTGATTGGTAATTGAGTATTATACCATTCAGGTATATCATCAGTAATCATGCGTAATTTTTTTAATTCTTCAGGCCATGATTTTAATTGTTTTTTTAAATTTTTTAATAAATCTACAGTATCTTCATTGTCTATTACAGGTAATATTTCAAGTTGATTTTTATTATTTTTATTATACAGTTTTAGTAGGATCGCAGAAGATATGTTTTGATCTTGATTAATAGATTGTTCAATTATGACATAAAATTTATCATCTGATACTATTTTATCTTTAGTTTCATATATTAATTTGGTTTTTAAATTATTTACAAAATTATAATATACATGATCCTCTATTATTTTAAATAAGTAGATATCTTCTATATTTGCGTTTGGTAAATAACTTTTTAATAATAATTTAATATTTTTATCAGAATAGATTATACTTGATACACTAGAAGCCTGGTAAATTATATCTTTTTCAGCATTATCTTCCAATTTTCTTTTAGTCATGTTTAACCACCATGAAATAAGTTTAAAAAAAATTATATTATCCTATTGCCATAATTTTAGTATTTAAATTATTAACTGTAAATTTATTTTAAATGAATTTTAATAAACATTAACAACTCAAAAGTTATTGATAATCTTATGAAATGGTTAAAAACTTAAGAAGTTCTGAGACCTATACCAAACCTAATGACTATATTATTGATTTATCCTTTACTATAACGATAATTAGCAAAAGAACTATCTATGTAACACTAATAGATTTAGCAATCATATTGGCCTTTAGTTAATTCTTGACTTATATATTCTTGTTTTTTTGTAGCAATCTAATCCTGTATCATGAACAATAATTTTTAATATCTCACCTTACAATTACTATATTCCTGATAATATTAACTTAACTGTTTAGTCCCATATTGTGATGCGTGAGTAAGAGGGATAAATTATACTGCATTATTATTATATAAATTTAATTTTTTATAATTTGCAATTATATTTAAACAATGTGTGTGTAATTGTCTTGTAACATTTGGTATTTTAAGATAAGTAGCAACAGTTAAGAAGACCTGTAGAGTTTCTAAAATTGTTCTCCATCCTTTCTCAGGAGGTTTAGCTCCTACTGTTTGTATATTATGTAACCGGTCAAATAACTTAATTAATAGCAATTCTTGTTTCTGCTGCTGATACAATATTTTAACCATTTCTGCTGCACTAATTTTTTATCATTTTTAACTCGTGTTAAATCTTCAACTTGATTAGCAATCTTATGGCCAAATTCTTGTATAATCATTTCTTTAGTAAGTAACGTATCTTCTATGCAATCGTGCAATATGCTAGCTACTATGATATCTGTTCTAAATAAATAATCAGAAACCATGTATGCTACTTCTAAAGGATGTGAGTAATAAAATTCTCCTGTTCCTTTTTTTTGTTTGCCGTGATACTTTTTAGCAAAATAAATTGCTTTCTTAATTTTATTAAGATCAACTTTCTTCTTAGAAATCTTATTAATAAATATGATCTTAGTTAATAGCCTTTTACTATATCGGCAATTTAATAGATCTCCAATTTTGACTTTGTCTAGCTTAAGATATATATCTTGAGGTAAATTTAACTTTCCTACAATAGGAGCTATAGTTTTTTGATGATTTTCTTGACTTCTTGCCATATATCCATCCCTACTATAATTTTATTTAAGTGTAGCAAGTAAATCGTAATAATCAAGAAAATCATTATTATTAGTTAATGCACAATCATCAAAACCTTATAAGTCTTAACATTATGTATCATAAATCAGATCATCAAGAAGAGGTAACTTAATTGGTATATTACAGACTATAGTAGTACTTTTACCTTTTTCACTTGTTACTTCAATCTCTCCATTTAACTCATTAATTAGACGTTTTACAAAACTTAATCCTGATCCAAGTCCATTATATTGCATAGCAACATCAAATTTATCAATCTTCTCATGAAGATGTTGCCTGATTTCTTTAGACATACCAATACCACTATCATGCACCATAAATTGGAATACCATTTCTCTATTTTGTTGTTCTGATTCTGAAACGGCTGGACTAATAGCAAACATGTTCACTGTTACCACAACTTTATCTTCTTTAGTAAATTTAATAGAATTATCTATTAACTGCTCTAATATTGCTCCTATTCGATAAGTATCACTAATTATAGCATTTGTTAAATCATACTGAAAATTACAAGATAAATTTAATCCCTTACGTTGAGCTATTGGCATCGCTTTATCAATAATCTTATTTACCAACTGTTTTGGATCAAACTTACTTAAAACTATAGGAGGTAATCCAGAATTATTCTGTAGATAACTAAGTATATTGTTATAATAATCCAGTAATTCTTCAGCACAACTTACCACACTAGCTAAATAATCCTTTTTTTCAGGATTATCTTCTATTTCATAAAGAGCTGTTACTAATGAAAAAATTCCATTACATGGAATCTTTAATCCATGTACCATATTTTGAACTACATCTCTTTTAAATAACTCAGATTCTTTCAATTTATTATTTGCTTCTTGTAATTCTAATTTATATTTAATTATATCAGTATAATTTGTGATCGTCGAGTTAATGATATTCTCTTCTTGCTGATATGGTATTAATGTGACAGATATGGGAGATAATTGAAGATTCCAATTTGTTTTAGTAAGATGAGTAATATTATGATTATCTTTTGGTTGATTTTGATTATTAATTGTCATAGCATTTCCTTGCTGTTAAAGTTAAGAAAACAGCTCAGAGGTTAAAGTGCTAAAATTTTGTTGTTTTTAACTTAGCCTCTGAACTCAGAACTGCACCATACAGCTCTTAACAAGGACAGATATCACCACAATTCTTTGAAGTACAGAGGATTTAAGAGCTTTTTTGACAGATTTTTATACAATTAGGCAAACAGCTGCACAAATGAGACAGTGCTAAATTAATATTATTTATTATCTCAACTCTTTATCCATTACATATAAATCCAAAGTAGCATTAATTATGCTACAAAAACTATCAAAAATTCCTTTGAATATGGTATTTTGCTGGCATTTAAGCCTACTTTATACTATAATTACAGTATAAATATTTTAATAATAATTTCATGTTAGTAAAGAACTTAGATAAACCACAACCATTCTTGCAATGGGTGGGTGGTAAAAGAAAAATCGTTGATCAATTAGTTAAATTTATTCCTAAAAACTAAACAACTACTATGAACCATTTCTTGGTGGTGGTGCTTTATTCTTTCATGTACGAGATAAATTTAAACAATGCTATTTATCTGATATTAACCTTGAGCTAGTCACGTCTTATAACGCAGTTAAGACAAATCCTGATGCAGTTAGTAAATTACTAGACTCACATAAAGCAAAACACTCTAAAGAGCATTATTATCAAGTGAGAGCCAATAATGATAGTAGTGATCCAATAAAAATTACTGCAAGATTTATTTATCTTAATAGATATTCATTTAAAGGTATTTACCGGATTAATATTGATGGCAAACCAGCTCAAACTTTCTCTGGTAGAAATTATAGTAAATCTGATATTGCATCTAGACTAAAGCAATGTAGCAGCTTACTTACTGGTACATATATTTGTGCTATAGATTTCTCTTTCATTGAACCACAACAAAATGATTTTGTTTATTTTGATCCTCCTTATCATAAATCAGGTGAGAAGTTTTATACCAGATTACCCTTTGATGAAAATGAGCAAACGAGACTTAAAGATTTTGCTACAGAACTCAATAATCAAGGTATAAAAATAATGATTTCTAATAGTAATACTCCCTTTATTAGAAACTTATACAAAAATTTTAATATTAGTACTATTAAGGTTAAATATTCTATGCCTGAGCACAATAAAATATCTGATGAAGTAGTTATTACAAATTATCAATTACCATAATAGCTTAGTTATATTCAAACTTGATTAATTCAAAGCAATAATCTTGAGTCTTAAAAGCTTCTTCTAGATCTTGCATATGATGATTCCTAACATAATAATCATTAAAAGCTGATATTGATTTATTGTTTATGTAATTCTATAATTGAATGAATTGTTAATATCTTAAATATAGGACTTGTTAAGGGTAGTTTTTTAAGTAATGCTATTCTACTTTCAGGTAATACTGATCCCAATTTACTTATTAGTGAATCATACATTTTATTAAAAGCCATATCTCCTAACATCATTTCAGCGTTTTTTTGTAATCCTTCAAAATTACCAGTGTTCATTGATCTAATGATATCAGGCAAGAAAAATAATGTTTGACTAGTTATCCCAAGTGCATGAGCACGCGTAGCAGCTACAGAGTGTAACTCCTTCACACTCTGTAGTGATGACTCTCTTAATCCAGATGAAATTTCAGGATGTTCCAACATTTTGTCTGCAATGATTTGCCAAGATAAAGCAGATAACTCTTGAATAGTAATAGATTCTGATGTTTTGAACTTGTCGCTAATCTTGTTATGGTAAGAATGTAGTAAACTTTGTGTACTTTCTGGCATATTATTAAGATATGCTGTATCTACCCGGAAGTTATGCTGTTTTACTAAATTAACCAAAGATTTACTTGCTTGTGGAGTTAGAAGTGATAAAACATGATGTAATTCCTCTACTCTAATAGAAATTCTTCCAAAATATTTAACAAAAAAGTTCTCATGTAATGCTGTAAGTGCTGGTACTTTACCATCTAAAAAGAATAACTCTCTTACCACTTTTGCTGGTATTCCCTCTATGTTTGAGAAAAACCCCTTGTCAAGTAATACTAAATCAGAAACAACTTCATCAGGATGCCAAAATTTAGCTTGCTTTATTCTAGTGGTAATTTCTTCCGGTATATTTGATTTTAAAGCAAACAAGTCATATTCTATACTATCACTACGCCACTTAAAAAATGCTTCGGCATATAATTCTATATCCGTAAACCTTACTCCTTCTTTTGTTTGAAAGCTTTGTCTATAGTTCAAATCTTGACTATATATATGATAACGATGCCCATCATATGATACTAATAAAGAATGTTTACCATTATCAAATAACCAAGCACGACTTGATGAATCAATTTCTGCTCCTACTAATTCTAATACCGTATCTTTAGGGTATGTATTACAGAAGTCTTGTGCTGCTTGATAATGAGTTTGTAGTAATTCCTGTTCTCGTAAACTATGATTTATTTCTCCTTCACTAATTATATCGCCTATATTAGCCACATAAGTAAAAATACTATCTGGCTTGATGTTTGGGTTAGTAGATTCTAGTTGTTCTAAAGCTACAAGATATGCTATTTGTGAATATAGTCTTGCACTAATTTTAGAAGATTCTGCAATATTTTCTTCCAATGGTTCATATGGAAATATCTCTTCAGTTTCCTCTTCTTGACATAGATCACGTTTAAGGCGTTTCTTACTAGAAGTATGAGTAGAACAACTTGAGCCAGATGCTTGCAAACCTATATTATCTCTGTGTTCTTCTAGATTTTCTAAATTAAACTTCACTTTCTTTGCAGGTGCATCACTGCCTATTCCTTTCCTCTTTAATATGCTACTCGTACCAGCTTGCTCTCCAATGCTAACTCTACTTACTTGATCTAAAATACTCTTATGTGTTTTTTCATATTCTATAGAAGATTCACTCATTATCTCTTCTATCTCATTATCTCCAACCTCACAAGGAGCATTACATTCGATACTTAATTTTATTATTTCTATCAGGTTGTTTAAATATACATTAGTAATAGACTTATGCTCAAGAAACCAATCAGGAATAGAATCAACTTTTATTTTTAATGCACGTAATTCTTGATCCTTTCTGAATTCACTGAATAACAGTATATCTCTTGCACCATTAATACTATCTATTACAGGTAATATTTCAAGTTGATTTTTATTTCCTTTATTTGATAACTTCAATATAATTGCAGAAGATACTTGTGATGGATCATCAGATCTTTCTATTACAACATAAAACTTATCATTAAATATTACTTTATCTTTAGTTTCCCATATTAATTGTTGTTTCAAATTATCTACACAATTATGATATTGATCTGGAGCATCTATTAGATAAACCTGTTCTATGTTTTTGTGTGGCAAATAATGTTGAAGTATTAGTTTAATTTTATCAGATGTGTATTCAACTTTAATTGGTGCTTGCTCTACTCTTTCCAGTATCACATCAATATCTTCATCTCTTCCGGGCGAAAGAGTATCAGATGAAGAACTTTGATCAGATTCACTATATTCAGACCCAGAATCTACTGTCTTAGGATTGCTTGCTATATATTCACTTAACTTATTTTTTAAACTCAGCTTTTGTTTTCTAGTTAATTGTTGCTTTGAATCAATTATCTGCTCACCAAATTTCTGCCTATCAAAAAAATCTTCTTTAAATGATTTATAGTCATTTGACCCATTACTATCTAAAAGTAAACGCAGTTCTAGATTTTCATCCACATTCTCCAGTAATGAAAACCATATTTTAAATAATCTTCTTGCATCACTGATAACAACTCCAAGCCTTTTAGAAGTTAATTGATTTTCAGGAGGTAAATCTATAGATTTACAATATTCAGGTAATATCTCATTAATTTTTTCTTTTAAATTATTAATTGATTGTATTTCTCCATTCTTAAGACTTTTGATTAATTCATTAAATTGTTTATTTATTTTTTTTATTAAATTACCCTCTACTCCATAAGCTGTAGCTTCCTTTACTGCTCTAAAACTAGCTTCAGCTCTGGTATTCCACTCGTAAAATATAAAAGGTATAATATATTTCTCAACTATAGATAATTTCTGATCTAAACTTTTACTATCAAAGCCAGATATTTGATCTTTTATCCAGTCAAATTCTGAAGTGCGTTGTGGTTCTCTCCTTTGCTCAGGATTCGATATATCATCTTGTAAGTATTTTCCATAGTGATGTAGTAAATTCTTGATAGTAACTTCTGTAAGCTTTTTATTTTTAAGATTTTTCTCTAAAGATTTAAGGAATGTGGATACAGGAACAGTATGATTGTCTTGTTTATTACTACCTCCATTCCTTTTGATCGATACTTTATTGATAATTGCTTGTTCATTAACTTCTAGATCTATATTAAGATTATTAATACCATATAATTTTATTATTCTAAGTCCATGTTTTTGACTAGCATTATTATTAATTTCTAATAATACTTTGTTAATAGGCTTCTTTAATTGCTCTTCTGCCTTGTGTTTAATCTTTTTAATTAGTTTATTATATTCTGTCCGATCATTTGTGCTACTATCACTGGTTCTATAACTTGTATCTTCACTTTCAGTATCGCTAATAACCTCATGAATTACTTCTTGGTTGTAGATTTGTTCTATATATTCTCCTAGCTTACTACCTGTTAACCCATTATCTCGTATTATGTTTTTTATTTCATCTATAGTAGTGCTAGGAGTAACTTTGTTATATCCTACATCTTTTAGATAATCTTTAATTATACCTAATCTTTGTTCATGTATTTTATTAAATATTTTTTGTTTAAATTGAACATCTTGAATCTTTTTAATATCGTCTATATCCAAATTTACTTTTAAATGTTCTGCTATAGATTTTTTTATAGTTTTACGTAGTTGGCTAGCTTGTCTATGAACTTCTTGTCCAGTTTTTAATGATTTATATCCTTGTTTATATTTAGAATATAATAAAATGATTTTTTCACTATCTTGCTGACTTGTAAAATAATCTACGATTTGTGCTGCTTCTAATTTTAATTGCTTGTCTAAAGCTTCTTTAACTAACTTTTGATTTAATATATTAGACTTATATTGTTTTAATTGCTTATATAACCATATGGCACTTACTTTACTTCTATTAGCTATTGATTGATCGCTACCACGAATATTTTCACTAAACCATTTCTTTATATTAGAAAGACCTGAATTCGAATTATTAAAATATTCTCTAAGATTATGAGCTAAAGTTGATGATATATATAAAAAGTCACGACTCATTTTATTACTTTATATATTACTTGTTAAAAATTAAGATAACTTTAAATAGTGGACAGCTGCTCATGATTATCTGTAATATTACCAGTTAATTTTAATTCAGAATTTTCTTGGTCATAATTTGTAATATCAACCAGTATTTCCGTATCAGTCTTATCATCAGATATAGGGATGATTATACTATTCTGGTCTTTTCCATCTATATCTATGTTACCAATTCTCTTTTCAATTAAATTTATTAGCTTTAGCTCAGGATGAGCCTTATAGAATCCTAACATATCAATATCACATTGAGAAAAGGCCTCTAACATAGATTCTTGGTATTCCCTGAAAAGATTAAGTAAATTTGGAGAACAATTTATTAAGAAAATATATCCTTCAATAATTTTATTTAATATCTCTTCTTTTACTTCACCGCACCCATGATAACATTCAGGACGATCATAATGATGCTTCGTTGAAATATGACTACCAAATGCACCCATAATTCGGTCACAATGCTTATCAAGTAAGTGTTGAAATTTGTCAGAATCTAATCTATTAGTATTAAAATATCTCTCTTCCCATATTTTTTGATCCCAATTCCAAGATGTAATGCACTGTTCAAAATATTCTTCAACCTCATCTTTTTCTTTTGTTTTGACTTTAAATTTATGTTTTTTTCTCCTTATTGTATGACCTTCATTATCTTCTACTGTCGGATCCCAGGATACTGTTTTTTTTATGCTGGAGCTTGCAACAAATTCATCTTGATTCTTATCAACTAGGCTTAATTGATCTATTCCTTCATCATCAGTTAATTCTAATCTATTCAGTAATTCTTGATGTATCTTCTCATATTCTGCATAAGAAGTATTCATGATTTCTATAATTTTATCATCTGGTATTTTACTCGGTGATTTATACTCTATACTAAGTTTTATTACCTCTATGAGATTATCTAAATATACATTAATAGACTGATTTTCACGAAACCAATCAGGTATAGAATCAACTTTTATTTTTAATGTACATAATTCTTGATCTTTTCTGAATTCACTTAATAATAGTGCATCTTCTATGCCATTAATACTAGTTACTATCGGTAATATTTTAATTTGGTTTTTATTATTTTTATTATACAGTTTTAGTAGGATCGCAGAAGATATGTTTTGATCTTGATTAATAGATTGTTCAATTATGACATAAAATTTATCATCTGATACTATTTTATCTTTAGTTTCATATATTAATTTGGTTTTTAAATTATTTACAAAATTATAATATACATGATCCCCTATTACTTTAAATAAGTAAATATCTTCTATATTTGCATTTGGTAAATAACTTTTTAATAATAATTTAATATTTTTATCAGAATAGATTATACTTGATACACTAGAAGCCTGGTAAATTATACCTTTTTCGGCATTACCCTCTAATTTTTTTTTCGTATTTATTGTATTAATTTGTATACTCTCCTTGATTACACAATCCAATTTTCTTTTAGTCATGTTTAACCACCATGAAATAAGTTTTAAAAAAATTATATTATCCTATTGCCATAATTTTAGTATTAAAATTATTAACTGTAAGTTTATTTTAAATGAATTTTAATAAACATTAACAACTCAAAAGTTATTGATAATCTTATGAAATAGTTAAAAAATTAAGAAATCCAGAGACCTATACCAAACCTAATGACTATATTATTGATTTATCCTTTACTATAACGACAATTAACAAAAGAACTATCTATGTAACACTAATAGATTTAGCAATCATATTGGCCTTTAGTTAATTCTTGACTTATATATTCTTGTTTTTTTGTAGCAATCTAATCCTGTATCATGAACAATAATTTTTAATATCTCACCTTACAATTACTATATTCCTGATAATATTAACTTAACTGTTTAGTCCCATATTGTGATGCGTGAGTAAGAGGGATAAATTATACTGCATTATTATTATATAAATTTAATTTTTTATAATTTGCAATTATATTTAAACAATGTGTGTGTAATTGTCTTGTAACATTTGGTATTTTAAGATAAGTAGCAACAGTTAAGAAGACCTGTAGAGTTTCTAAAATTGTTCTCCATCCTTTCTCAGGAGGTTTAGCTCCTACTGTTTGTATATTATGTAACCGGTCAAATAACTTAATTAATAGCAATTCTTGTTTCTGCTGCTGATACAATATTTTAACCATTTCTGCTGCACTAATTTTTTATCATTTTTAACTCGTGTTAAATCTTCAACTTGATTAGCAATCTTATGGCCAAATTCTTGTATAATCATTTCTTTAGTAAGTAACGTATCTTCAATACAATCATGCAATATGCTAGTTACTATAATATCTGTTCTAAATAAATAATCAGAAATCATATATGCTACTTCTAAAGGATGTGAGTAATAAAATTCTCCTGTTTCTCTCTTTTGCCTGCCATGATACTTTTAGCAAAATAAATTGCTTTTTTAATTTTATTAATATCAACTTTCTTCATCAACATTATGTATCATAAATCAGATCATCAAGAAGAGGTAACTTAATTGGTATATTACAGACAATAGTAGTACTTTTACCTTTTTCACTTGTTACTTCAATCTCTCCATTTAACTCACCAATTAGACGCTTTACAAAACTTAATCCTGATCCAAGTCCATGATATTGCGTAGCAACATCAAATTTATCAATCTTCTCATGAAGATGTTGCCTGATTTCTTTAGACAGACCAATACTGCTATCATGCACCATAAATTGGAATACCATTTCTCTGTTTTGTTGTTCTGATTCTGATAATGCAGGATTAATCGCGAACATGTTCAATGTTACCACAACTTTGCCTTCTTTAGTAAATTTAATAGAATTATCTATTAACTGCTCTAATATTGCTCCTATTCGATAAGTATCACTAATTATAGCATTTGTTAAATCATACTGAAAATTACAAGATAAATTTAATCCCTTACGTTGAGCTATTGGCATCGCTTTATCAATAATCTTATTTACCAACTGTTTTGGATCAAACTTATTTAAAACTATAGGAGGTAATCCAGAATTATTCTGTAGATAACTAAGTATATTGTTATAATAATCCAGTAATTCTTCAGCACAACTTACCACACTAGCTAAATAATCCTTTTTTTCAGGATTATCTTCTATTTCATAAAGAGCTGTTACTAATGAAAAAATCCCGTTACATGGAATCTTTAATCCATGTACCATATTTTGAACCACATCTCTTTTAAATAACTCAGATTCTTTCAATTTATTATTTGCTTCTTGTAATTCTAATTTATATTTAATTATATCAATATAATTTGTGATCGTCGAGTTAATGATATTCTCTTCTTGCAGATATGGTATTAATGTGACAGATATAGGAGACAATTGAAGATTCCAATTTGTTTTAGTAAGATTAGTGATATTATCATTATCTTTTGGTTGATTTTGATTATTAATTGTCATAGCATTTCCTTGCTGTTAAAGTTAAGAAAACAGCTCAGAGGTTAAAGTGCTAAAATTTTGTTGTTTTTAACTTAGCCTCTGAACTCAGAACTGCACCATACAGCTCTTAACAAGGACAGATATCACCACAATTCTTTGAAGTACAGAGGATTTAAGAGCTTTTTTGACAGATTTTTATACAATTAGGCAAACAGCTGCACAAATGAGACAGTGCTAAATTAATATTGTTTATTATCTCAACTCTTTATCCATTACATATAAATCCAAAGTAGCATTAATTATGCTACAAAAACTATCAAAAATTCCTTTGAATATGGTATTTTGCTGGCATTTAAGCCTACTTTATACTATAATTACAGTATAAATATTTTAATAATAATTTCATGTCAGTAAAGAACTTAGATAAACCACAACCATTCTTGCAATGGGTGGGTGGTAAAAGAAAAATCGTTGATCAATTAGTTAAATTTATTCCTAAAAAACTAAACAACTACTATGAACCATTTCTTGGTGGTGGGGCTTTATTCTTTCATGTACGAGATAAATTTAAACAATGCTATTTATCTGATATTAACCTTGAGCTAGTCACGTCCTATAACGCAGTTAAGACAAATCCTGATGCAGTTAGTAAATTACTAGACTCACATAAAGCAAAACACTCTAAAGAGCATTATTATCAAGTGAGAGCCAATAATGATAGTAGTGATCCAATAAAAATTACTGCAAGATTTATTTATCTTAATAGATATTCATTTAAAGGTATTTACCGGATTAATATTGATGGCAAACCAGCTCAAACTTTCTCTGGTAGAAATTATAGTAAATCTGATATTGCATCTAGACTAAAGCAATGTAGCAGCTTACTTACTGGTACATATATTTGTGCTATAGATTTCTCTTTCATTGAACCACAACAAAATGATTTTGTTTATTTTGATCCTCCTTATCATAAATCAGGTGAGAAGTTTTATACCAGATTACCCTTTGATGAAAATGAGCAAACGAGACTTAAAGATTTTGCTACAGAACTCAATAATCAAGGTATAAAAATAATGATTTCTAATAGTAATACTCCCTTTATTAGAAACTTATACAAAAATTTTAATATTAGTACTATTAAGGTTAAATATTCTATGCCTGAGCACAATAAAATATCTGATGAAGTAGTTATTACAAATTATCAATTACCACAATAGCTTAGTTATATTCAAACTTAATTAATTCAAAGCAATAATCTTGAGTCTTAAAAGCTTCTTCTAGATCTTGCATATGACGATTTCTAACATAATAATCATTAAAAGCTGATATTGATTTGAGGATTACCTTTTTATTGACTATATCTTCCTCTACCACTACTAATTTAGTTAATACACCAAAATCAATATATTGGTTATAACGTTCAATAAGAAATTTCTGTGCCCTGTACCATACTGAATCAGGATTTAATTGTTTGCTTAGCTGCAATAGATAATTTTGTTTTTCATCTTCAGTATTATTCTGCTTCGCTTCAAGCTCAGCAAATTGTATGATTTTCAACTTCTCAATACTACTGCCATAGATCATTTGTACTTGCTGTAGTATTTTATCTTGTGCATTTTCTGAAAGCATAATATTTTTAAGCAGTTTTATTTGATACTGATTATTTACTACCCCAATAAATAAGCAGGAGCTTAGTAATTCATAAGCTGAATCAGGATCAAAACTACCAACAATTTTACGTTTTAGCTGAGCTTGCAAGCTAGTATCAAGGCTACTTTCTATCTTATCTAGGTATTGCTCTTTAGCGTTGTTTAAGTTGCTAGATTTAAACTGAAACTTCTCACAATTAGCTTTAGTAGTTTCTCTCAGTTCATGAGCTAAAGCTTTAGCCATGTAATTTAAAAACACTTTTTTATGACCAAAATGGTGTTCTGGGTATTGTTCTGCTAATTTCAATAAGAGCTTGTTAATAAAAGTAAGATTAAATTCTCGATTTGATTTTATCTGTAATAAATCAGCCTCTTCTTGGGTTAATGGATGGAAATCTGTTAATTTTTTCCTTTTGAACTAGCTTTTATGATTAACGGCATTAATTGATGCATTATTGCTGTTTGATGGTGTAGAGTTATATTTTTTAGAGATTTTATTAATAACTGCTTGTAGTGCAGTATTAATCCGTGTAGCACCTATTGTGATATTAGCACTAGAGAAATTAGTATTATCAGCTTGTTGTTGATCGTTGATTAAGCTTGTTGCCTTGAATTGTAAATTTGTTTCAAGTTGTTGTTCTTGTAACTGAGTTTGGTTATTGTAATTAGATTCATTTTTTTATTTTGAAAAATTGTAGATCTGTTAGATCTAGATTTATTAGATATATTTTTATTATTATCTATATATATTGTCTCATCCAAACTTTTTTGGGGTTGAGGCAAAATTTCTTTGGGTTTGACCCCAAAGTTTTTTGGAGTTGATGCAAAATTTTTTTCATTTTCAGAGGGTATTTTATTAGAAGCAGGTTGGAAATTTCTAGCCAGCTTAATACAAGGAGTATTACGGCATTTAATGCCATATTTAATGACTGTTGTGTTATACACTTGAATAAAGCCACTTTTTTGTAACTCAAACAGACATTGTCTTACACGTTCTTGACAAACACTTAAGTGTTCTTGAAAGAAATGATAAGTTTCCTTAAGTTCATCAATGCTATTATTATGATAGATTTGCAAGCGGAAGACTATAAGAGATAGTAGCTGTCTTGCAGTCTTACTTAATATCTTGCCATTATAAGATGAGAGATTACTCCATTCAGGAGGGATAAAATTACCAACAAAATTATAGAAAATAGTAGGATTATTATCACGCTCATTATGGATTACACAATCAGGAGTAAAACGTGAGCAGCATATAGTGTGCATAAGACCTCAACTTAAACATCAGGTTTAATTGAGGTAATAAGGCAATTAAAGCAGTATTTTTAAAAATGCGAGGAGCATATAAGCAGCATACAGAGTAGGGAGGTAAAATTAGCAGATTAAGAAAAGCTAGGAGATATGGTGGTGGGCGATAGAGGGCTCGAACCTCTGACCTTTACGATGTCAATGTAAAAGTCCTTCCCACCCTACTTTTTTGCTTTTTTCTCATACACTAATTTGTAGCTCATAACCCTCATATTTAAGGCTTTTCCTTATTACCAAATAGTTATAGCTTAACTGTAGTAGAGTTGCAGTTATTTGTCAATCTCTAAAAAATATTACAAATTTGAAAATAACATGTGGATATGATGAGCATATAGTGAGTGCAAATTCATGAGCAATTTTTATCTTGTAAATATACCTGGACCTTTTGAATTTGCTAAGAAATTATAGCAACTATTGGTTGTTTAATTGTATATAGTTAGGATAAATAATCATTTTTTAAAGTATAATCCTATTTAACATAAGATTTGTTTTTCTGAGTAAAGCATATTACAGTTTAATTATATATGTATTAAGCTGGGGAGGATTTATGTCAGTTAAATCACTAATTTTTACTAAAGAGCTACTTCACGAGATTAAAGCTCCACGGGCAAAACGAGATGTATATAAAGATACCAAAGAAAAAGGATTATTGTTAATAGTATCATATGGTGGTAGTAAAATATTTTACTTAGGTACAGTACTTAATAAAAATATCATAGAATCAAAATAGGAGTATTTCCTTATCTATCTATTATTGATGCAAGACTCAAAGCATCTGAGTTAAAAGGAACAATTGCCCAAGGATATAATCCTATAGAAGAAAAAGCTAGATTATCTAAAGAGCCTACCTTTAAAGAGTTTTATGATAGATACCTTGATGAATATAGTAAAATTAATAATAAAAGATGGAAAGATTATGCTGCTTCTGTAGATAGATATGCAAAACATTTATATAATAGAAAAATATCAACCATTCAAAAAGCAGATATTCAAGAATTATTTAATAAATTGACGAAAACTGGTAAATATGGAGCTAATAGATTTCTTGAAGTTTTAAGTCCTGTATTTAGTAAAGCAATAGAATGGGAATTATTAACAGTAAATCCAGTTATTGGCATAAAGAAGCACAAGGAACAATCTAGAGATCGATATTTAACTAGGGAAGAAATACCACGATTTTTTACAGCAATATCAGAAGAGCAAAACCAGGTAATGAAGGACTTTTTCTTAATAGCTTTGTATACATCAGTTCGTAAGGATAATGTACTTACTATGCGTTGGGAACAGATTAGTTTTGCTGATAAACAGTTATATCTTCCAGATACTAAGAATGGTGATCCTCACCGTTTACCTTTACTAGATCAAGCAATAGAAATATTAAAAGCAAGAAAAGAGCAATCTACTAGCATGTGGGTATTTCCAAGTGAGACCAGTAGTAGTGGTCACCTGCAGGAACCAAAGAAAGCGTGGAAGAGGATTTGTAAAAAGGCAGGAATAGAAAATTTAAGGATACATGATTTAAGGAGAACAATACCAAGCTGGATGGCAATGACCGGAGCAAATCAATATGTAATAGGACAGCTTCTCAATCATAGAGATCCAAGATCAACAGCAGTGTATACTAGACTTACCAATGATACTGCTCGAGAATATATGCAAAGAGCCGTAAGTACTATTATAAATATAAAATCTTAAATATATATTAATTGATATATTCATGTTATAATAATTCCTGTATTAAGTGAGTTCTATAAGAACAGAAAGGCTAGAAGAGGAAAGTAGTAAAGCAATTGTTGCAACAAGCTTGGAAATTCCTTTTTTGCTTCTTCTATACTCTTAAGAATTATTGAGTTTTTGAAGATTTTACAACAATGAAGAAATTTATAATTATGAATACTAAAGAAAAAGCTAAAGTACTTAGCTGTTTTGATGTAGCTAATTATTTTTTAGTGTTAGTTGATAGAGAAGCAGGGGATAGTATAACCCAGTTAAAGCTACAGCAATTGATATATTTTGCTCAAGGCATTCATCTTGCTTTATTTGATAAAGTGTTGTTTGAAGAAGAGATTAAGGCTTGGAAACATGGGCCAGTAGTACCAGCTTTACGCTCAATATTTGGCAACTTTAGAGATAATGTAATCCCTTTGCCTTGCGAAATAGATTTTGCTATTTATACCGAGCTACAAAAAAAATTAATTCATAAAGTATATTCTTTTTATGGTGCACATTCAGCTGCTTATTTACGTAACTTAACACATACACATTCTATTTGGTATGAAGCTATAGAGAAAGCAGATAATACTATTACTAAAGAAAAGATACAGGAATTTTTTAAAGCTAATATAATAAATAATATTAAAGATTATATTTTATCAATTACTAAAGAAGATATTGCTCAAATAGAAAATGCTGAAGATGGGTGGTGGATGAACTATGATAGTGGCGTACTTGCTGAAGATATTACAGAATATCTTTTGAAGGTAAAGAAGAAAAAAGAGGGTAACAAAAATTGCAAGTCACTTGGTCTGATGAAGCTCTAGAGCAGTTACAATTCTGGAAACGTACTAACCCTAAAATAAGTAATTGGAATTAATGGTTAATTTAAATTAGCTTTATTATTAAAAAGGAATTGAGCCGGCACATTTTCACTATTTTCTACAAGAAAACGATAATATTGTTTTGCAAGATCCACAGCATCATAACTACAGCAGGAGTGGATAGCAAGTTTTAAACATTCTAGTTTTAACTCCATATCACTTCTAAACATATACAACTCACCAATAATTTATTTAGTTAATATTAACAAAATTATTACTAGTTATCAACAAATTCATGGGTAGAGCTACATATTCTATCTCCAGATATCCACAGTTTTAGATAAATTATAGTTTTTTTTGTTATGGCTTAAAACTCCACTGGCAATGTAAAAATTAGGATGCTAATGTCATCACTAGAGAACTTATCTGTAATGGAAACGTAACTTATTAATATGGATAATAATTGTGCTAATCAAAGATTATATTGGTCATTATCTACTTCCTTAAAATATATGGGACTGAGCTTAGATGAGTGGCTCGTTATATTACTTGGTATAGTACCTGGGATAGTGTTATTGAATAGCGGACATGCTAAGCTTGGTATCATTAGCATTATAACCGGTATTGTGCTTTGCTATATATTTAAAAAGTTTAAGAAACTATCAGAATATTTTATACTCAAAAGTTATTTAGTCGCCAAGAAATGGCTATATGCTCCTACTTCTTATCCTAATTTGCTTGGTAAAAAGGTAGGCAAGTAATGGATCATTTATTTAAGCAAAGCGGGGTTCAGCAGCTAGTTAAATATAATAAGAGATTATTGCTGATCACATTGCTGCTTGCAGTTACGAGTCTGCTTGGAATGATTAAAACAATTAGCACGGAAGAAAAATGGTTATTAATTCCGGCAATAGAGCCGGATCGTCGGATGATAGTATCATCCAAAAGCTATCATGAGACATATCTTAAAGAATGGGCAGTTTTTGTAATGAAAGAATTATTTACTACTTCGCCAGAAGGAGTAGAGAGGCAAATAGCTGATATGAAGGTGGTGTCTAGTAATACAGAGCAATTAGATAAGTTTTTTAAAAAACATTTAGATTTTGTTAAGGGCTCTAATATTTCATCAGTATTTTTTCCTAAAAAAGTAAAAGTCATCGAAGATGGAGTATTAATTAATGGAACATTTCGTTATTGGTTTGGAGGGAATAAGCATATAGCAGCTGATAAAACTTATTTGTTAAGTTACAAGCGAGGAGCAAATCATTTATTATTACTTACAGGTATTAAGGAAGAAGAGGCAAATAAGCAATGAGAAGTTTGAAGTCAGAGTTGCAGATCTTAGTAGTTTTTGTTGGAATAATGCTTGCAAGCTTTAGTAGTAATACTTACGCTATAGGTTATATGTTACATGCTGATTCTTTGTTAGAGCTGCAAATAGCTAAAGACGCTCCAACTAGGATTAATATCGAAGGAGAAAAGATTAATGATATCTTTATCCATCCGGAGGAGGCTGCAGAAGTAGTAGTACATGATTCAGGCTGTTTATTTATTTTACCGCAGCAGACCCAAGCTAAGCTTTACTTAACCCTAATTGGAGAAAATGGTACGATTCAAGATTTAATGCTGAATTTTACTAAAACTAAACCAGCACCGATTAGACTTATTAAGTTTGATTTAGAACAAGAAGTAACAAAGTTAACTAATAATAAGGAAGATAAGCATCATGAATGTAAAAAACAAAGATGTAATAGAAAAAGAAAATAATAAACAGTGTTTAAGGATAATATATTCTTTATTGCCGGTATTATTAATTTTTTGTGTAAATGTAATACTATCTGAAGTTGCTTTGGGAGAAACATTAGAAGGACAGTTAGATCGCATTGGTGGGCTCTCTACTGGTAAACTTAAAACTATCGGGATATCAGGAGCAACGATTTTATCATCAATCTGGGCAGTAGTCAGGGGTAATTTAAGACTTGCCGGAGCAATTGTAGCCATTGGTATTATTTTAGGGTTTTATTTAGAGTGGGTCTCTAGTGGGATGAAAATCAGTTAGATAATTAAGATATTGATTAAAAGCAATGGATCAAGATTTCAATAAGCAGGAAGAAGTACAAGGTAAAGTAGAGAATCATACATTACCATCTGCATTTAGTAAAAGATTATCAGGGCTCATAGAGATAATTAAAAACAGACCATTAGTTACTTTAGCTTGCCTAGGCGTAATAATGGTTTTGGTATTTTATGGATTTGCCGAAAATGAGGTAAAAACTTCCTTAGATTTACAAGAAGATAGACAATCAAGGGAAATATCCGGAATAGAGCAAGCTATAGATCCAAGAGCTAAATGGACTGCAGAAATATTAAACGAAGTTAAAAACATGCAGAACCATTTAGAGAAACTAATAGAGAGTAAATATTTAGAAACTAAAACTAAAATTGATGATTTTAGTCAAAAATTAGAATCATTAGAGAATCCTCTTAAAGAAACTATATTATATGATGGCAATGACTTTAACAATAATCACAAGATAGAAGATTTATTAGATAATAACCTTGAGCAAAGCATTGCTGCTGCTCCTACTGCTCCAGTAAAAAGATTACTTGGTTATATAAAAAGAGCTGATGTGGAGCTCAAAAAAGACGTTAAAGATTATATTACTACCGGCAGCTTTGCAAAAGGGGTGCTGCTTACTGGAGTAGTAGTTGGAACAGGCACTAATAATGCCGCATCGCCTGAGCCAATAATGATAAGGCTTGTTGATACAGCTATTTTTTCTAAAGGATATACAACGGAGCAAATCAAAGAAGCAATTTTAATTGGTTCATGCACTGGGGATATTTCATCAGAGCGGGCTAAATGCCGGTTAGAAACAGTATCTTTACTAAATAGTCATGGCAAGATAATTGAAAAACCGGTAGAAGGATGGTTAATAGGAGAAGATGGTAGACCTGGAATTAAAGGGATAGTTGTTGATAGATCATCAGATGTCGCAAGGATGGCGGTGCTTAACGGCGTACTTGGCGGAATAGCACAATTTTTTCAGAACCAGGCAACAAATAGTATATTTCCGGTGTCACCGATTACTGGGCAACAAAATGCCTTAAAAGCTCAGGATTCTCTAAAAGCCGGTGTTTATGCCGGCACTGGTAATGCTTTAGAAAAGCTTGCTGATTTTGCAATTAAACGAGCAGAAAGCATGAGTCCGGTAATTGTTGTAGCTTCAGGTAGAGTAATAGATATAGTATTTAAAAAAGGTTTTGATTTAAGGGATAATAAAGAGAGTGCAAAAGTAGATAGATTACTGCCGCCAACTACTACTGATTATTCGCAAAATAGAATAAATTATAGTAATAATCAAAATTATTCTGGAAATAAAGTGACTAGTTTTGCTAATAAAAAAACTAAATTGCAAGAACGTTTTATTAAGAATAATGATGATTATGAAATGACAGACATTGATTTGCAGTCAGAACAACAATATCCGGGTAATTTTTAATGAATAATAAAATAATTAATCTGCTTTTATTATTAATGTTAAGCTTTAGCGTGGCTAATTGTAAGTTGATGCCATATAGGAATGATTTTGATTGCCCGCTGCCCCAAGGACTAAAATGTAAATCATTATATGAAGTAAATAAAATGGCAGATCTTGATATGTTTAATCCAAATAATAATGATAAGCCTAATTTTAACTCGAGATGCTCTACTAGATGCTTTGGAAGGTATAATAATGATATCAGGAATTGATAAAGATTTTGCTCGGGAAAGACTAGCTAAACATTTTGTTTATGAATCATATGATGAGGAGAGTAGCTTGTTTTTTAATAGAGCTTCAGTAGGATTTGTCCTGCTTGGTTGGCCACTGGTTGGGACAAGCTTGCAAGCTCAAGGAGAGATAGCTGAATTTCTCAAAAGTGATGAGAATTTACCGGCAGGAAGTAGTTTTCAGGTTTTAATGATTGGCTCTGATCATATAAGAGAATATCTAGATAACTGGCAATTACATAGAAAAGGCAGCATCTTTGCTGAGCTTGCTAGTAGAAGAGCAAAGTTTCTAGAGAAAAAGCACGAGAAGAAGGAAATATCAAAGATGTTGTTTTATTAATTTCCATAACTATTCCGACATTAGATATTGATATTAATGAGATGCTGCAAAGAAGAGACGTGCTGCAAGATACATTTAAATCAATTGGGTTTGCGACTTACAATGTTGAGGCAACATTGTTATTAAAATTTGTCCGTTTAATCTTTGGCTGGAGGGAAGAAGAGCATCCTGAACTTAATCCTTATGAAATATTATCTGAGCAAATTTTACCTGGTAATTTTTCTTTATATGAACAGGAAGATTATGTTCATCTTAATGATAATCAAATATTTTTAAGCTTAGAAGCTGGTAAAAGACCAGCAGAGTGGCGATTATCAGCAATGGATTTGTTTTTAGGCAATGAGCTAAGACGTGATGAATATATTAGAGCAAATTTTCTGATTCATTTTGGTTTGCAGATTATACCAAATCAGTTAGTGGCCAAAACATCTGCTATTACTAAAAGAGAAGCTTTAGAGAGAAACATTAATGCTGGGATGGGTAAGTTTTTTCCTAACCTGCAGCTGGAAGCACAAGATTTAGCAGGGGCAGTAGCGTGCTTACAAAGTGGCGATAGAGTAGTAAATATTCACTTAAATGTCATTATGTGGGGTAAGAAGAACAAAGCCAAACAGGCAGCATCACAGTTTTGCTCACAGCTCCGCAGAAGTGGCTGGTATTTTGTTCCTTGTAAATATGATCATTTAGCGGTGGTGCTTGCGAGTTTACCGATGCAGTTAGTTGAAGCAATACCAAATTCTTTAATGGGTAAATTTAGTAGATTCAATAACATATTTAATAAAAAGACTCGAGGAGTTGGTGTAGCATTATCAAACCTTGGTAGAGGCATAAAAACTATTGCCTCAGAAAGTAAGGTGTTACTTCCCATCATTGGTGAATGGAAAGGGGATTTAAGCTCTCCTGGAATGCTGCTTACTGGTAGAAGAGGACAGATAATGTATTGGTCGCCTTTTGGCTCAGCATTAATTGGTTCAAATTTATATAGCACAGCTGCAGCTCCAAATGAAAATTTTAATCTTTGTATAGCAGGAGTACCTGGATCTGGTAAGTCAGTGTTTATGCAGGAGTTAATGTTATCAATTTTGGGTGTTGGCGGTAAGGTGTTTGTTCTTGATTATGGTAGATCATTTAAAAGAACCTGTTTGCTACTGGGCGGTAATTATATTGAATTTGATGTAAAAAATCCTATTTCTATTAATCCATTTTCAGAAATTCCAGCAGGCGGCAGCGAAGGCTCAATTGAAGCACAGGCAGATTTTTTAGCAAGTTTTCCATCGATTCTAGCAACTATGGCAGCACCTCAGTATGGCACTAATGATTTGCAGCAACCAATGCTACAAAAGGCCTTAATAGCTGTCTGGCAAGCAAAAGGAGCACGAGCTGAGATAACTGACATAGCAGATTGGTTGCTTAAAAGAGAAGAGTCTTACGCACAAGAACTTGGTAATATGCTATTTCCATTTACCCGTGATGGACAATATGGCAAGTTTTTTAGTGGTAAGGCAAAATTATCCTTAAGCTCAGATATAGTAGTAATTGAAACTGATCATCTTCGTAGTAGCCCAGCACTACTTGCAGTAATTGTACAAATCATGATTGTTCATATTAACCAAGCAATGGTTAAAGGTGATAGGAAGCGTCCCTTTCTAATCATGATTGATGAAGCATGGAAATTACTATCTGGCAAGAGATCTGGGGAATTTATTGAAGAAGCAGGTAGAATTGCAAGAAAATATAACGGCTCAATAACACTTGCTACTCAGCAATTAACTGATTACTTTAGGGAAGCAGGATCAGCTGCTGAAAAAGCTTTTGAGAACTCATCACATAAAGTTATTTTAAAGCAAAATCCTGAGAGCTTTAAAGCAATGAGAGCAAACCCTAAGCTTGCAGGTTTTGTTGATGAGGACTGGAAGCTAAATTTACTGCAATCAATTCATTCAAACCCGCCGCATTATAGTGAAGCAGCGATTTATGGACCAAGTGTTCATGGAGTTGTAGCAAGGTTAATGTTAGACCCATTTACTCTGATGCTGACCTCTACTAATGCTAGAGATTATAGGGCTTTAGAAGATAGGATGAATGGGGGAATGAGCGTTACAGATGCCATTAATAATATACTGGACGAGCGAGGCTTGGTTTAAAGTTTTATGGGAAAATATGAGAAGGTATTTAGACATAAAAATTATTGCCATAAGCTCCATTCTTCTATTTTTAGTTATATTACAGGTAAGTAATGTTAATGCAACCAGTACAGTAACAGATAGAAATGCTAAAGTAAAAATTAAAGATTATGGAGTCAGAGGCCATGTATTTCCAATTATTGAAGAGTCATTATTAGAGGTTATTATGGCTAAACTTCAAACTGTACAACACAATGATGATTTAGAGAAAATGCAAGAAGAATTTAAAAATAAAGTACAGCAAAAAATCTCTAGACCAACTCCTGTCTTAGCTATAGCAAAAGCAAATAAAAACCGTAGCTGGTACTATAATCCAAGTTTTATACAAAAGACAGATATAAAAGATCAAACTGGAAGCATAATAGTAAAAGCTGGAACAAGTGTAAATCCTTTAGAAAAAATAAGCTGGGAAGCACCATTAATGTTTATTGATGGTGATGATGAGCAGCAGATTAAGTGGGTTAAATTACGAATAGGAAAATTAGTACTCACGAGTGGCAATCCTATTAAGATAGCAAAAAAGTTAAATAAGCCAGTGTTTTTTGATCAAGGTGGCGTGCTTACTACTCGTTTTAAAATAAAAGCAGTGCCAGCTGTAATAGAGCAAGAAGGGATTTTATTAAAAATTAGTGAAATAAAGATTAATTGAAATGTCATAGTATTTAAGTAAAAAATTAAGGTGTGAATAAACACTGATAAAATCCGGAGGTAATCTATGAAGAAGTGGCAATTATCAGAAGCAAAGCAAAATTTAGAAAAGATAATAGATCATGTATTACAAGGTAAGGTGCATGCAATAGTAAAATCTAGTGGAGAAGTAGTATATCTAATCGCCGGTGAGAAAAATAATATGATAGCAGAACAAGCAAAGGTAGGTTGTCAAGCAAATACAGATTTAATAACTTCTGAAATATACAAGTAATAATGAAGTTAATAATGTTTATTATAATTATTTTGCTTGGTAATTATAGTTATGCATCGATTGGCTGCGTAGGAAGATTTGTAAATCCAATAACTGATATTTGCTGGAAATGTTTATTTCCAATTACTATCGGAGGAGTAAAAGTAGTGCCAAGCCCTATGGCTGATACTAATAACCCAAGGCAAATAATTTGTTTTTGCCCTAAAGCCGGCATTCCTATGCCAATTCCTGGTATTCCAATTGGATTCTGGGAGCCCGTGCGGTTAGTTGATGTAACGAAATCTCCTATGTGTATGGTAAGCCTTGGAGGCATTAATCTTGGCACTAGCATGCAAAAAGGTGTTAAGGATGATATAGAGGGAAGTAGCTTTTATCATGTACATTGGTATATATATCCGGTTATTTACTGGCTTGAGATATTACTTGATTTTGCTTGTTTAGAGATGTCACAAGTTGACGTAGCATATTTAACTGAATTTGATCCGTTATGGGAGACGATAGCAAAGCTGCCATATTAAATCCTGAAAGTTTATTATTTGGCAATATTGCAGCTCAAAGTGCATGTATAGCTGATTGTATGAGCTCTAGTTCTGGTAGTCTTTCTAATGATGGGATGTTTTGGTGTTCAGGCTGTCAAGGTTCTCTTTATCCCTTTACCGGTACAACTAGCTCTCATAATGGTGGAGTTGGAACTTCTGCATTAATAGTAGCTAAATTTATGGCTAAGTTACATAGAGAATTATTACTCTGGGGCTATATGGGAAGAGAAGGATTATGTGGTAAATATCCAATGCCAATAATCAAAAAGTGCCAATATAGACTGCAGATGACCTATCCTATACCAGAAGTTCATTCTTGTAAAAAAATTGGTGAGACTGAAACTACCTGGCAGGATGCACGCGAATTCCCAGTTAAAGGGGAAGATTTTGGTTATTTGATTTGGAGGAAAAGAGCATGCTGCCTATTTTAATGCTATAATGATATGACAAGATACAGAAAAATATGCAATTTAACCTAAAAACAATAATTTTAATTAGTTTACTAATTTTAAGTAGCATAAATGCTTTGGCAGAACAAGAAAAATTATTACAGAAGATAATACAGCCTAAAACATATAATCAAATCTACATTTTTGTCTCATTTTCAATGCCGGATTCAGCATTAAAGAGTTATTATATTGAAGCAGAACAAGAAGGAGCAAGACTTGTAATGCGAGGTCTAAAAAATAATTCTTTTTTAGAAACTAAAGCAAAAGCTGATGAAATTGGTATTAGCTGTGATATTGATCCAAATCTATTTGAGAAATATCAAATTACTTCTGTACCTATAGTAGTGATAGATAATAACCAAGGTAAAGTTAAAAAACTAGCAGGTCATATAGGATTAAATGATGCATTACAGATAATACAAGAGGAACAAATGTGAAACAAAGTATTAATATTATTATGTTAATTACTTTAGTAATGAATTCAATAATAAATAGTGCTTACTCTGCTACTATGGAGGATGGCTATAATCAGGCTCAACAATATGAAAATACTATCAAGCTTGGCAATCCTGATCAAATGGGCAATAAGGTAATATTTGATAAAGATGTAAATATTTCAAATTTAAGTAATATGAGTGATCAAGATTTAACAAGTCAAGGCGGTCAAATGTTAAATAATAGTTCAGTAGGGCAATTACTACAACAAAGTGAGTTGAAGGTAATAAATGCTACTCAAGAATACGACATAAATGCTAAGAATCCTTTAATTAGTAATTCAGCTAAGATTGAGGCAGAGCCATTAAGGCATACAGAAGGGACTGCACTTAATGTTAGTGAAAAAGTAATTAAAACCAAAATTAATAAGAGTTGCTGTGAAGGGGTAGAATTTGAAATAGATGTTATCAGAAAGCTTATATTAGATGCTGAATTAATAGATAAATGGGGCGATTGGCAAGATAGAAGTATAGCATTTTCAGGTTCTGAGATAAGTAACAGTTATCGTCACTGGCTTTATCCTGTCTTTTGGAAGAAGAAAAGACATTTCGGTAAGCGTAAAACAATATACAGCATGCATATGCATAATAATCAAGCAATAATGCTTGATGTAAGAGCAGCAATTGTTGCTAAGTTAAATACTTCCCTTGATCATATTGATACATATATAGGAATTTTTCCTCAAGGAGAAGGAGCATTAACTGAAGGCTGGGATGGCGATATAGTAAAATGGGATAGATATGTTTTTACTTATAAATATCGTGATAAAATCAAGGAATTTAGAGAAAAAGGTGAATATTTCGAAATAGTAAATGAGGCTTTAGAATCTTTGGTTGAAGAACATGAATGCCATGAAATAAATCGCATCTGTCTTGAAGCTGGTAATAAATTGTTTTTTAATCAATATAATGTTAATCGTCCATGCTGGAGCGAGCAAATTAAATATCAATGTAGTAGTGAGCCAAAGTATGGGTGTGATCATTTAAAGAAGCAAGGTTGTGAACTTGCAAGGAGCAATTGCATTAGGCAAGCTGCTAGTATCTGTTTGCAATGGCACAAAGATTACATATGCTCTAATGAGAAAAAAGAGCTTAGCTCCTCTATAGCAGGATCACAAATGTTTTGTTTAGGAGGGAATTGTCATACTGCAACTATTGTGCCAAATACTGATATGGGGAGTGTTGGGTATCTTGCAATGTTAAATGAAATGAAAAAGGATATGCAGACAAATCCGATTATGGTTTTTAAAGGTACAAGCGATAGTTGTTGTAAAACAAATATTGGTAATTTTCTTAATTGTTGTTCTGGGTTCAAAGGTTGGGGTAAGGATTTAGGGCTTAAGCAGTGTAATGCAGAAGAAAAAGCTTTAGCCTTAAAAAGGGCAAAAGGTCAGTGCTACTATGTTGGGACATATTGTGCTAAGAAAGATAAAATATTTAAGACATGTATTACTAAAAAATCTACTTATTGTTGTTTTAATTCAAAATTTGCAAGAGTATTTCAGAAACAAGGCAAAAAACAATTAGCTATTGGTTTTGGCACAGCACAACATGCTAATTGCAGGGGGTTTACAGTAGAAGAACTGCAAAGAATAGATTTTTCTAAGTTTGATTTAGAGGAGCTATTTAGTGATTTACTTGATCATGCTAAAAGTAAAATGAGTAAGAGTTTTCCACAGCAACTAAAAAACCAGATGCCTATAATGCAACAACAAAGGTCTAATAATAGTTGTACTGATTCAAATTTATCTTATTAAAATAATGAAGTGGCTAGTAAACACAATAACTAAATCATCACTAGCTATTACATTACTAGTAATTAATTTATGGTTATTAATCAATGATTGGTCAAATCATGCATTTGCCGGTACTATAACAGCAGAGATTAGCAATGTAAATAAGATGACAGAAGTAAACTTAAATAACAATATATGGCAGCAACCACAAGGTTTTTTATGGTATAATGAGCAGCAAATGGAAGAAACTAATAAATTGCAATTTTATGATGCATCATCATTATCACAGCCAAAACAACAATCATACAACGAACCATACGATCAAAGGATAGAGGATTTAAAGCAAAAATTTAATAGAGCTCAACGTCAAGCTCTGGATAATCCAACACTTACAAATGTCATTATTGCTCAAAGATTACATAAGCAAATTTTAGAAAAATCACATAAATTTGCCACCATGTGGCAACTAGCAACGATATTAGATTACAAGCTAGTAAACATGGATGAACCAGTAAATTCCTTACATAAAAAATTATATGAAATAAGGCAAGAAGAAGAAAACAGAAAAAAACTAAAATTTTTAGCTAAGAATTGGGGATTAATTATGCAAGTAAATCAAGGATGCAATTACTGTCAGGCATTTACCCCTATTGTAAGAGAATTTGCAGATAAATATGGCTTTCAATTAATTTTTGTAAGTAATAGTGAAACTAGATTTCAAGGAATGCCAACTATTAAAGATACTGGTTTGTTACAAACACTAAATCCTGCAAAGCTTGTACCGGTATTATATTTAGTCGATAGCAGCGGCATACAAATATATCCAGTTGTAAGAGGTGTTATTAGTGAAGATAAAATTGCTGAAAATATTTTATTGGTAGTTCAGCACCATAATGGACTAAAGGTTAATGATTATGATCAGTAACAATAAGTTTAGAAGAGTGATCTACATAAAGCATGTGATGCATATTCTCATGATAGTTTTATTGTTACAAGCAACAACATCTTATGCTTGGGATTTACAGGATGTATTTGAAGGGATGAGTGTTAATGTCACGAAACCTGGTTCATATCAATCCCAAGCTGCTGGTTATTATGCGGCAGGCGGATTATCTCTTCGAACTAACAAAACAGCTTTTAATCCTATTTCTATTACTCCGCCATCTTTAAACATGAGCTGTAGCGGTATAGACGCTTATCTTGGTAGTTTTTCGCTTATCTCAGGTGAAGAGCTAGTACAGCTGATGAAAAATATTGGCTCGCAAGCAAAAGCTTATGCATTTTCATTGGGCCTTAAGACCTTTGCTCCACAAATAGAAAATGCCCTGAAAGATTTAAGAAATCTTGCTATGGAAATGAATCAATTTGCCAAATCTGATTGTGAGATGACTAAGGCTATATTTGCTTCCATTTTGTCTAAAGATTCAGCCATGAGAGAATCAGTATGTCGGGATTTACAATCCAGCTCTGGTTTGGATTATTTTGCGGCCGGTAAAAGATGTAAGAATGATTTAGAGCAAAAGCAAGTTTTAGCCAGCATCCAAAATAAAGATCCAGAATTAATGCTGACAAATTATAATATCTTTACTAAAGCAGCAGAAAAAGCAGGAATCCCTGAAAATATGAGAAGTGCCATTATGTCAATGACAGGAACTATTATAGTTCGAGATAATAATGTCTATTTTCTTGCGTCACTTGCTCAAGATGAAAAGAGCTGGATTACTCATTTAAAAGGCGGAGAATCTGCCTCAATTTATACTTGTGACAACAGTAATTGTTTAAATCCAGCAGTAAGACGTAATATTAGTATTGCCCCAGATCAATCATATCAAGGCAAGGCTAAAACCAAGCTAGATGAATTAAAGAGTAAACTGGCAAGCAACAATGAGTTTAGTAATGCAGACATATCTTTCCTATCCTCAATAGGGAAGCATTTCCAATTTATGACTATATTACTTTAGAAGCAATATCAGGAGTTACTATTTTAGAGAGTTCGTCAGAGTTAGTTGCCAGCTACAGTTTATTGCAGCATTTAAAGGAGGTAATCTCAGAAGTACGTAAAGCAGTAACCATGCTAAAACCGAAACAAGTAGCAGATCATCATTTAACTGCTTACTTAAAAGCTTTAGATCGAGTGCAACTTTTTGCTCAAGAGAAATGGAGTAATATGCTAACAAGTAGTGATCAGATTGATAGAAGAGCAAGATTAATAGAACAACATTTAATAGCTAAAGAGAGGGCTTAAAAAATTAATTATAAATTAAAATTAGATGAGTAAGAAGATAAGCAGGTACAAAAATAAGCAAAGAAGATAAAAATATAAAAAGCATATGGCAGATTACGTAATACATACATTTGGTGGAGGAGATATATTATGGCAAGTTTTTAATGGCATAGGAAGAGTATTTGCCTCAAATAGTGAATATTTTACACCGGTAGGTAAATTTGCTTTGACAATTGGTGGTATTTGGGCAGCAACTCGTGCTATTTTTAGAGGCAATATCGGTATTTTTGCTATGGAGTGGTTTTTTCCATCTTTTTTTATTTTTATCTTTTTATTTGCTCCAAAAGCAAATGTGTGGCTTAAGGATGAAATATCAATGCAGGCTCCTGTTAAAATTGATAATATTCCAGTAGGTATTGCTTTTTTTGCTTCTATATCATCAAAAATAAGTCACTCTTTATCAGAGACGTTAGAAAAGCATTTACTTCCACCTGATGAAGGTTTATCTAGCAGAAAGAATGGGATTATGTTTGGGGCAAAAGCTATCGGTAAAATCAAAGATATTCAAATAGAGGATCCAGTAACTTTAACCAACGCAAAAGAATTTTTAAGACAATGCTTTATGAAACCTTATATAATTGGTAATATTTTAGGTAAAAAAGCCGAAGCACAAAGAGCTAGTGACATCATTGCGTTTATCGAACAAAATATGCCCAATAATTTTGGTATTTATTATAAAGATCCAAGTAATTCTGTTATTTCTTTTAAAACCTGCAGGCAGGTAACTCCTTTAATTAAGGCAGTCATTAATAAAGAATTAAATGATGGGTTATTAACTAAATTTGCAAATGGTATAGGCATTAGCTCTGATAGGCAGGAGATGTTAGCGAGTAGATTAAAAGCTATGACATCTGATACATTAAAATATCTTAAAAAGAGCAAACAGATATTCACCAGTGGATGAGGCAAGCAATGCTACTAAATACTAATAGGAAGCTTATGATGACTTGCGGGAAAAATTCTCACTTTCTAGAATATATCCTCAGTTAGTAAGTATGAATGCTACCCGCGGGTTATTTCAGCAATCATTTTCATATTTGGTTGCAGGAGAGATGGCAGCAAATATAATGCCTATCTTACAATCAGTATTTTTTGCCTTGGTGATTTGTCTTATTTTCGTAGTATTTCCAATGTCGATGCTGCCAGGCGGTTATACTATCTTTAAGACCTGGATAACCTTGATTATTTGGGTAACTAGCTGGCCGGTATTTTTTACCGTGATTCATTGTTTAGGGATGATTAGCCTAGCCGGTAAAGGCGTGAGTCACCTTATCGGTTTAAATATCTTATCGCAGGGGAGTTTTTCAGAAATTCTGTTGCATGAGTTTGCAACATTTCAGATGTTAGCAGCCTCAGTGCCGATGTTATCCTGGGCAGTATTAAAGGCTTGTGCTCATGCAACTACTACTTTAGCCAATCAATTTTCTCCGGTACCGGTTGCAAGTAATATTGGTACTAATATTGCTGATAATAACCTCTCTATGGATAATTATAGCATCGGTAATAGAACAATTGCTCAGCAAAATCTGACCCCAACTTTGCAATTGGCAGGAGGAATTATTGATGATGGAGGAATGAGAGTGACTAGTACTGATAGCGGTAGACAAGTGCTGACTCAAGCAGTAGACTCCTTAGTAAATAACTACCGCTCTTCCAAATTATTGCAAGATAGTTATCAAAGTCAGTTTATGAGTTCACAAAGTTATCTTGACTCATTAAATGATAGATATAGTGATTTAACTACTACAGGAAATTCTATAGCAACTGAAATAGGCAAGAGATTAAGCTATGAAGAGGCAAAATCTATCGGTATTACTGATAGTGAGTATTTGGCCTTGCAACAAATAAATTCAGATAGCACATCTGCTACTGATCATACAAGTAGTAGTAATAGAAAAGGAACTGGTACTAGTGCTACAGGAAGTATTGGCGTGAACACTATGTTTGGCAGCGGCATGACTACGGTTGGATCAAGTAATGAGCAAGGAAAAGAACGAGGAAAATCAGTAAATCAACAGCAATCATATAATGAAGCATTATCTAAAATTAAAAGTGCTACTAAAGATGGCAGATTAGGTCACACAAATAGTGATCTGCATTCACTTAGCAATAATTTAAATAGTAATTTCTCTGAGCAACAATCCGTAGGACAAGAAATAACAAGAACCAAACAAAATATGGAGCAATTAAGTTATAATATGAATTATATATCACAAAACTCTGCTACTATTGATCGTAATTTAAATGAACCGGTATTAAATAGCATAATTGCAAAAATATTCCTGGAGTAAGTAGCAAAGAGCAGGCTGCTATGTGGGCAGGTACTCACCAACAAGAAGCCGAACAAATCGCTTTAGATATAGCTAAAATTAATAATACTATACCACAAAACTTAAATTCTGAAAGTAATATCAATATCCCATCTAAAGAAAGCTTGCGATCAAGTTTTGATAAAAAACTAAACAGTTAAATGATCAAGCCAGTAGCATTAATGACAGAAAAAATAATATTTATGATAAAAGTGTAGAACAAATGCTAATTAACAATATAGACGATAATGAAGTAGAAAAAGTAAAGCTTCTTGAGCAGTTATCTGATAAAGTAAAAGATAAGAGGGAACAAATTGAAGATGAATTTAATAAAACTCCTGAATCAACGATTGTAAGAACTGGTGAGCAAATAGCAGATAATATTGGAATGAGTAGCAAGACTATAAAGAAAAGAAATATTAAACTACCAGGCTATAAAAATGAAAATAATTAAAAGAAATTTATGAAAAATATCAAAAAATTAGCATTTATATTTATCTTACCATTAATATTTTTTAGCAGTACTTTTGCAGAAAATACCATTAGTATTGTTAATAAAAAACCACAACCAATAGATCAACAAGGCCATATTCAGGATCCAAATATTTTAGCAGAAGAATATTTAAATATTGGTAGATCTTTATATAAATTAGGTAAATATAAGGAAGCAGTAAAAAATTTTAATCTAGCAATTCAATATAAACCTCACTACGCAGATGCTTATAATTATCAAGGAATGATTTTGGCAAAATTAGGTAAATATGAAGAGGCGATAAAGAATTATGATTTAGCTATTAAATATGAGTTTGATTTTGCAGAGGCCTATAATAATAAAGGAGTATCATATAAAAAATTAGGAAAATACCAAGAAGCGATTGTATTATATAACATAGCTATAAAATACAAACCAAATTTTGCAGCAGCATATAACAATAAAGGAGATGCATTAAATAGTTTAGGAAAATACCAAGAAGCGATAGAGAATTTTAATCTTGCTTTAAAATATAACCCAAGATATCCAGAAGCTTATTATAATAAAGGGATATCTTTGATAAACTTAGGACAGCACCAGGAAGCTATCAAAAACTGTGATCTAGCTATAAAATATAAACCCGACTATGCAAATGTCTATTATAATAAAGCTACATCTTTAATGCAGCTAGGAAAGTATCAGGAAGCTATTAAAAGTTTTGACTCAGTTATCAAATATCAATATGACAATGAAGATGCATATAATTTAAAAGGATGTATATTCAGTATATTAGGTAAACAGCAAGAAGCAATTAAAAATTATGATTTAGCTATTAAATACAAACCAAATTTTGCAGCAGCATATTGTAACAAAGGCACATCTTTGAGAAAATTAGGTAAATACCAAGAAGCCATTCACAGCTACGACTTAGCTATTAAGCATAAATCTGATTATGCTGAAAGTTACTTAGAAAAAGGCATTGTTTTAGTTAATTTAGGTAAACAAAGAGAAGCTAAAGAAAATTTTAACTTAGCTCTTAAATACAAACCTAATCTGATAGAAGAATATGAAGCAATAATTAAAGCTTTAAGAAAACTAGGTAATGATTTGATGGCTAATGCATTTGAAGAAAAATTAAAGATAATGCAAGATAATTTGTAATTCTATGCAACCACAAAATCAAAATAATTTTACTCGTGGTTCACAAATTTTTGCTCATCAGATGAGAATGCTTGGGCAAGGCAGTATCAATGCTTTAACTATTGGATTAATATTTACTGTAGTTTGGCTAATGTGGCGTACATATCAGAAATTATCCTTAGTAAGCCTATATTATTTTATCATAGAGCGATACGCACAACTAAAACTTGTCATAGGAGAGCATTTTTATCCTATAGAGCAAATAGGGATCAAATTCTATTATTTAGAACAAAAAGCTTGGGTTTACCGTAATGCTGAAGAATTTGTTTATAAATTTTGGCATGTTACACCGCATTCGCATAATATTAATCAATTTGGGCAATTTTTATTATATTCAGCTTGGCTAGAAGGCATTATTGTTTTTACTATTAGTATGTTCACTGCTATAATCTTTTTTATGTATCGAGGTAAAAAAGCTGTTATCCAAGATAAGATCAGGGGAGCAGATTTTGTAGAAGCAAAAACTTTAGCGAGAATGCTTCATAAAAACAAGCAAGCTGCTAATATTTGTTTTTCTGGATTACCATTAGTTAAAGGTAGTGAGAGAAGACATATTCTTATTACTGGTACTACAGGTAGTGGTAAAACTAACATGTTAAATGAGCTATTACCTCAGATTAGAAAAGAGCATGGTAGAGCAATCATTGTTGATTTAACAGGTAGCTTTATTGATCAATTTTTTAATCCCAAATGTGATAAGTTACTTAATCCTTTGCAAGATGGTACTGAGCATTGGCTGCCGTGGAATGATTGTCATGAAATTTGGGATTATAATGATATGGCAAGTAACTTTAGTAATTATAATCCAAAATTAGATGATTTTTTTGCTAAAAGTGCTGAGTTAGTATTAGCTGAAGGATTAAGATTATATCAGGATAGTAAAGACATCAAAAAGCTAATAAATACTATTCTTTATGCAAATAATAAAGAATTTGCAAGGGTTTTTAAAAATAGTGCAGTATCTGGTATAATTAGCAGTAGTGCCCCTGAGACTTCTTCAGGTATTCAAGCAACTGTTAGTAAAAATATTGAAGTGTTGCAACATTTAAAGCCTAAAGGTGAGTTTAGTATTAGAAAGTGGTTTAGCAGTAGAGAAGGTTGGTTATTTATCACAACGACTCCTAATCAAAGAGTAATGCTGAGACCACTCATTGCTGCATGGATTAGCATAGCAATAAAAGCATTAATGAATAGAAATATCAATAATACTCATAGTAATATGTGGTTTGTGATTGATGAGCTGCCAGCGTTACAAAAGATATCTTCTTTAGGGATAGCTTTAGCTGAAAGCAGGAAATATGGTGGCTGCGTTGTTGCAGGCATGCAGAATATCCATCAATTAGAGGAGATATATGGTCATGCAGGAAGTAGCTCAATGCTTGATCTATTTGGTAGCAAATTTATTTTTCGAGTAAGTGATCAACAAACAGCACATAAATCAGCTTTAATGCTTGGTGAACAAGAAATTATTGAAACTCAAGAAAGTCTCTCATACGGAGCTAACTCCATGCGTGATGGAGTGAATATGCATAGCTTAGAGAAAAGAAAATTATTAGTAATGCCATCTGAAATTATGAATCTAGAAGATCTTACCTGTTATGTAAAACTTGCGGGTAACATCCCAATTACTAAATTACAAATGAATCTACAAAGTCCGTCCGCCAAAACTCTACGAGCCTTATAAGTAATAGGGTTTTATATCAAAAAGAATGCAAGAATCCATAAGAAAATGGTAAGATATGGTCATAAACCTTATGGATTTCAGTAAATATGCCAATAGAAAATATTATCAAATCACAAAAACAAGGAAAACTGTTTGGTTATAAATTAAAAGAAGAATTAAACTCAAATAATAAGCTATATAAATTAAGAGAATTAATAAATTGGTCTAGCCTTGAAGAGTGGTTATCAAAAAATGTTGATATTAAGAAATTTGGTAGAAACAGAAAATGTCATAGAGTGATGCTTGGCGTAACGATGCTACAAGCAATGTATAATTTTTCAGATTCATTAGCAGAGGAAGAAGTAAAAGAGAATATGTATTGGCAATATTTCTGTGGGTGGGAATATATAGAAAAAGACATAGCTATCTCAGAAACTAGTATAAGAAGATTTCGTAGTGTATTAGGTGAAGCTGGATATAATGAGATATTAGCAGAGTTGATCAGGGTTGGGATAAAAACTAACACAATTAAAAAAAAAGATTTGGAATTGATAATCGCTGATACAACGGTACAAGTTAAGAATATCAAGCACCCCCACGATGTTTATTTAATGGATAAAGCTAGGCTTAGCATTGTAAAACTGTGCCACAATTTAGGTATAAATTTAAATGAAACATATGCTAGAACATATAAGCGGGATATAATAAAGCTATGGAAGTATAAGGAACATAGCAAATCCAAGAAGCGTTGGAAAATAATGAAGCATTTAAAAACGTTACTTGGTCGCTTGATTAGAGTATGTGAACGTGAGATAAAAAATAAGAAATTAAACTTATCTATCATAGATCAAGACGTATTGAAGAAAGTGAAACAAATACATAGCCAATCTGTTTTAAAAAGAGAAGAGAAAAAGAAATACAAAGAACAGAATAAAATATTGTATAGTTTTCATGCTCCTGAGGTAGAGTGCATAGGGAAAGGGAAACGAAACAAGCCATATGAGTTTGGCAATAAAGTTGCGATAGTAGTAAGTGGTCGTAGAAATTTTGTGTTGTCAGCAAAATCGTTTCATAATAATCCTTATGATGGTCATACATTGCATCAGAGCTTTGAAGCGGTAGAGAGTGTCACTGGAATAAAGATAAAGAAATCGTTTGTTGATCTTGGTTATATTGGTAGCAATGTTAGAGAGAAGAGTAAGGTATATACCCCAAAAACTTGGAAGAAGTTATTAAAAGAAGACAAGTCTATGATCAAGAGACGCAGTGCTATAGAACCAATAATAGGTCACTTGAAACAATATGGTCGGATGGGTAGAAACTTCTTGAAAGGCATGATAGGAGATGTTATCAATCCAATAATCTCTGCTATTGGTTTGAATTTACGATGCATTGCAAATCATTTACAAATCGTGTCTAACTCCACATAAATCAAAAAAAATCATCATTCAAAAACTAGATGAACGATGAAAAAATCGTTAACAATAAGTCCATGTTAAAATTAGACCAACACAGAAATTTATCAGTAAAAATTAAAACATTTATTAATTTTTATTAAAAATCTTAGGAATTTTTTGTAGAAACTTTATCCCATCACAAATGATCAGGGGTTTAAGTATTTTTGGCGGAGAGACTACAAACTTGATTTAAATCCAACAAAAAACCATTTTAATGGCATTTTTAAAAGATTTTAATTATTTCACGTAGAGAATATACCTGAACAAGAAAAATCTTATTACAATGCCCCTTTAAATTGTGAATTTAGTACTACGAATTTTAAAGGTAATGTAAGAGAAAACTTTTTATTTTACAAGAAATATATTTACTCTAAAGAACAAATAAAAGTTTCATCAAGACCAGTTACACTAGAAATTAAAGAAATACTACAACCTTGAGATAACATTTTTTTTGCTATTTCAGCTTTTTCCTCAGCTTTTCCTTCAGCTTTTCCTTCAGCTTTTCCTTCAGCTTTTCCTTCAGCTTTTCCAATTTGGATACCTTTAGCTTCACCAATTTGGATACCTTTGGCTTCACCAATTTGGATACCTTTAGCTTCACCAACTTGTAAGCCTTCAAGAATACCTATTTCTTTCCCTTCTTGTTGCCAATGCTCTGCTAAACTTCTCATAAGCCTTGTCCCTATTTCTGGATTTAACTTTGTTGATAATAAATTCTCTAGCTTTATTTTATCAGCTTGCTCTATCTTTGTCAAAGTATAATATAATATCATTTCTAGATAATCATAACCTATCGTTATTTTTGTTAATTCCGGTAATATATCTGATATTTCTTGCCATCTCTTTAATAATTCTCTCTCATGTATATGCTTGAGAAAAAATTCTAATATCCCTGACCAGATCCTTTGTTTAAACTCCTCATCAGGAATTTCATGGACATTCACTAACTGGTAATCATTAATCCATAATTCTTTTGCTAATTTGTTATTGGCAAATAAATCCCATAAATTCCTTGAAACATTATATTTCTCTTGACTATTATAAAATATCATTGGGTATACCAACGGTAAAGTTTTAGATTTAGGATTTTGTATTAAATATCGCTCACAAATATTAATCATATATTTAAATAGCCTAAAAGCCATAAAATGATCTGCTTTTGATTGATGTTCGACAAGCAAAAATAAATATCCATCTTGTTTATCAAATTTGCATGAGAATAAAACATCAGAGATAGAATCTTTTAAAGAGCTTTCTACAAAAGTGGTATTTTCCATTGCTAAACTAGGAAAATCTATTAAAGCTTTTATTTCCTTAGGCAAATGTGCATTAAAGAATTCATGGGCAACTAGAGGATTCTCGAGTGCCTTACGAAATATCTTATCATGCTTAGCTTTCTTCTTGCCTTTATCTGGATCACCCAGCAGATTTCCTTGTTCACTCATATATTTATATTTTTTAAACTTGATAAATATTATTACATTACATCCTAAACTCTTATTCCTTGACTAAGCTTTACCTCAGATACTTGCTTTACCGCACTTTTTATTTCTTTACCTATTTCTGAGCTTGGACTTATATATTGCATTACTTGTTTATCTCTTCCTATGGCATTTAAGTAATCTTCAGGTACGAGATGACTTTTACCTTGAAAATCATATATTATTATATCAGAAAATTTTTTATCACCAAGATTATAATTAGGATCAAATTTATTCTTCATAATTTGTAAATCTTTCTGTATCTTCTGCTCTATTGCTGCTATGCAAATCTTGTTACTGTAGAGCAGACAAGAATCTATACCTTTTTCTCTGTAGATTTGTATTGCAGTATTGATATTCTCTGCTGTGCCAAACTTTGCTAAAGCTTGTATTTGCTGTTGCTGCAAATTATTTAGTCCGTTATTATCGTTATTTACCATTTTTGAAAATAGTAATTCTATAGACTGAAATTGTGATTTGCTATTATCATTTGCTTTTAATGATGATTTAAGTTCTGTTGCCTTGCTAGCTGCTGTTAATTTTATTATTTCAGGCTCTAGAAGATTTCTTACTGATTCTGCTCCTTGGGATTTTAACATATCATTAAAATCACCTTTTCCCGGTGGTCGTATTATTGTGACTGTCGCTCCTTTGCTAATTAATTCGTCCTGAGCCTTAATTATGGTACGAAATGATACTGCTTCTTTACCATCATTATCGGCAGCAATTATTATTCTCTCTCCTTTGATAGGCTCATAGTTCCTGATGTTACTGACACCTAAACTACAAAGAATTTTGCCCTTAATACCAGCTTCTCCAATGCTTAAAGCTGTCTCGAGCCCCTCTGCTATAATCGTTACATTACTTGCTGAATTATTACCATCTTTACTGTTTGGTATGTTCTTCTGTTCGTTATTTTTATTAATCTCAACAAAAGAACCTCTGATTCTACCAAATGAACGTTTATTAACCTCAATATCAGCTTTATTATTTGTGTCTTTGTTAAAATAAATTGATTGTCCACCGGTAATATTACCATCTTTATTTCTAGCAAAAGCAATTAATGCAGGATAATATTGTTTGCTATTACTATCCCACATCATATCAGTTCTAAGATCGTTACTTAGTTGATATCCTGTTAATATTTTTTCAATTCCACGATGTTCTGATAAATATCTTTTTGCTACATTATTTGGCATAACATATTTTATAGAATCTGATTTTTCATATAATCTTATAGCTCTCTTAATTTTTGCTATTTCATCATATTGCTCTGTTTGAGTTTTAATTTGTTGATTTTTGTCTGCTGCTAAATTTGCTGCTAGATCTTTACCTCCGTTGGTTGACATACCAACCATATCTTGTAAATATTTCTTAGCTTCTACAAAATCACAATTTTTTTCTCTTTGTACTAAGGTAAATAAATCTCCTCCCTCTCCTGTACTAAAATCATACCAGATGCCAGCTTTACTGCCACCTATCTTCATCGCTATTTTACCATCTTTCTCCCAGTGGAGTACTTGACTATTTGATAAATGCTTATTTGGACTACCTAGTAAATTTCTTCCTATTTCTTCTGCTTTAAATGATAATCGTTGCTTTAATTCTACTGCTTTTTGTTTATTAATAGAATTATAATCTATTTTATTCTTTGCCATAACCTCCTCTTGTAATTTAACACTGATTGTTGTATCTTGTTTATTACAATTATTAAGGTTACAAGAAGAGCTTTTTCGCTCTTCTTGGGCTTTATGGCTTGTGACAAAATTTGTGCTAGTGCTTCTTAGAATTTCTGCTACTTTAGCAGGTGGCCTTGATCTTACTCTTAAGTGGTAATAGTTATCATTACTGTGTAATCTATCCTTAATATCTTCTACTACCCCTTTAAACCAATTACCTACTTTATCTATAATATTAGGACTCTTGCTTTCCTGAACTGCTAGCAACTCTTCTAAAGTTTTAAAATTAATGCTGGATAGCCTATTATCTATTTTACTAAGTTGCGATATTAAACTTGCTATATTCCTGGTAGCCTCCCTATTATAGTAGAGTTTTACCTCTTCTATATGTCTGGTCATGGCTACATAAGAATTTCTGCTATTTCCTGATAGATTATGTAATACATAGACATCTTTAATTGAGGCTCCTTGTGCTTTATACACTGTAGAAGCATAGCCATGTTTAAAGCTTACATCTTGAGGATTAAATTCTATTTCTTTCCCACTATCTGTTTTAGCAACAAACTTATCGTTACTGACGAGAGTTATCGTTGCAAATTCACCATTTTCTATTTGTAAATCTTTATTAGTACTTTTAAACAAAATACGATCTCCTGCCATATAATCTTCATACTGCTGAGATGATAGATAGTGTCTATATTCTTTACCGGTAAGCAAGCCTTTAGCTTTTAGTAACTCCCTAATCCCTTGATTAATACTATCTACTTCAACATTACGCATGGTAATTATTAAACGCTCATTTAGAGCAAATTTGCTGTTACTCCAATCCTCAATTAATCTTGCCATTGATTCTTCTAGTGTATGATCACTCTTTAAACAGTTATGTTGTTCTAGTAAATGCAAACCACCAGTAATATCTGATCTTGCAAAGCATGAAGCCATTTCTCTTGCCCACACTTTACTTTGTCTTCTAATGTTACTTAATTCATATGAGCCAAATTTACTAGCTAATACTGCAAACATTCCTCCTCGCTCAACGGAAGTTAGTTGTCTCTCATCCCCAGCCAGTATTAGATTACAATTATTACTCCTTGCTACTTTTAATAATTCTAAATAATCACTATTACCTACCATCCCTGCTTCATCTACTACGAGCAGGCTGTTTCTTGGTAGATTAGCTTTACCATTATACAATTTAAATAAAAATCCTTTTACTGTATGACATTGCTGGTAACCTTTACTTTTAAGCTCTGATGCTGCTTTATGAGTAGGAGCGAGTCCTATAATATTTTGCCCATGATTAGTGGCAATTTTATAGCCTTCAGCAAGTACTTGTGACTTACCGGTGCCGGCTCTACCTTGAAGGATTCTAATCCCTTGACTATTAATTAAAATATGATGCAGACTTGCTCTTTGTGCTTCATTAACGCTAGCAAGATTATCGATATCACTCTTAAGCTTAATAACGTTATTAAAATGAATCTGGCTATTTACCTTATCTGCTATTCTAACTATCCTTAATTCTTCATCCCGTATATCTATAGTAGTATAGTATTTAGTATCCGTGCCATCTTCATTATATAGTTTTACCAGCCTATCTGAATTTAATGCCTCCCTTATTAGTTTTTGCTTCTCTGCTCCTTCTGGAATTTCTTTTACTGCTTTTTCTATATCGAGTTCAGTAAAAATAGCTTGATGACGAATAATGCGATTAAGTACCCCATCTGCTCCTTTGATGATATCAAGATGAGCGAGCTTACATATGTTATTTTGCTCAGATATTTCATTGATGATATTTCTCATTCTAGTAGGGCCGACATGCTGCTGTGGCATAAAACTTATCGGGTCTACTCGGATTTCTAAATCTAACTTAGCAAAATATTTATTGATTACTTCTTTAGCTCTCTCATGAATTATCTGATCTTCGGGGATAATAAATGCTTTGCCCTTAACTTTGGCAAATTTAGGATTTAAATCTACTGCCTTAGCTCCTAAAGCTTTACCATTTTCTGTAAATCTTCTGGTAGTCACAAGCAGATGGGCATGCCAATTCTTCTCGTACGTCTGTGGCTGATGAATATCAACCTGAACTCCTAGACCATTTCTTACCCATCCCATCTCTTCAATGATTTCATGAGTAATTGCTATTCTATCCTCTAAATCCAATTCTTTATCATCAGGTAGTGCTATCACAATATCTTTTAATAATTGACTATTTTTTCTTTTCTCACTCTTTTCCACTTCATTCATCAAGACCCTTGGGTCTTTGAATTTTTGATCTACGTGGCTAGGTAATAAAACAGCATGATAAACATTATCTCCTTTTTTGCTAAAATTATAAGTAATGTTAGTTCTCTCATCTTTAATAATCAGCCTGGCATTATAGGCAGCTTTCAAACAAGCATTTTTACCTTCACTCCTACTTACTATTTCTATCCTTGCAAACTGTATCGCCATGATTCTTCTTATGATTATTACAATCCTGCATTACATTAGCATGAATGTTTTTCATCATCCATTGAATCAACAATAAATCAGCGAACAATAAACGATAGTTTATATATTGCGTTAACCTCGCTCTAAAGAGCTGGGTTAAACCTTTGTTTGACGTTCCTTAATTCAATCTTGATCAATGGTAATCATCTTTATTTATTTTTTTATTGATCTTAGTTTTACTGGTTCGGTTAGGTATGGGGATATTTTGATTTTGAATGACTTGCTATTTCACCACTATGCCGGACTTTGCAAGCTTAAAAGTTGTATCCAACATTGATCTATTCAAGAAAAAAATGCAGAATTTCTTAGCGCTTATAATTATGATGTTGACTTCCATAATTTATTGATGATTCATGATGATTATAACAATCAAAAATAAAATTATCTCTATGGATAATGTCATAAAGCGTAGATTAAAATTAGAACAAAAAAAAGCTCAAATTATTACTGAAGAAGCAAGACTTAAAATTCAAGAAAGAAAAGCTCGTACCCGTCGTTTAATTGAAATCGGTGGCTTAGTTGTTAAAGCTAAACTTGATGATTTACCCACTAACAGTTTACTAGGAGCATTTGTTTCTTTAAAAGAAAAATTAATACAAAATCCTAATATCCAAGATCAGTGGACTAAAATCGGCAAAAATATTTTTGATAATCACGAATTAAGATAATTTAATATTAATATCATATATAAAAATTTTTAATATTTAAATTAAGGAGTAGATAAATTGTATATCATCTGATACCATTATATGGTATTTAAAACAGTCAAGTAATGATAGAATATATTAAACATGATGAAGGAACATTTTCTTCATTAACAACAGAACAAAAAAAAGCTGTAGGATTATTGTCAATTGGAACATTTTTAGAATATTTTGATCTGATGCTCTATGTTCATATGACAGTTTTACTGAATGAATTATTTTTTCCTAAAGCAGACCCTCATACTCAAGCTATTTACTCTGCTTTTGCATTTTGTTCCACTTATGTGATGAGACCTGTTGGAGCCATAATTTTTGGCTTAGTTGGTGACATAATTGGTCGTAAAACAACTGTAATTATTACTACATTCTTAATGTCGTCTTCATGTCTTGCAATGGCCCTTGTCCCAACTTATGCTGAGAAAGGACTCATTGCTACTGTGATAGTTATAACATGTCGTATTATTCAAGGTCTATCTTCTATGGGTGAAATAGTTGGAGCACAACTATACTTACTAGAAATAACAAAACCTCCTATACAATATCCTATTGTTTTAATGACATCAGTATTTGCTAATTTAGGAGGAATGATAGCCTTAGCTGTTGCATCTTTAGTCACCTCATTTGGATTTAATTGGCGTATAGCGTTTTTGCTTGGAACTATAATAGCAATTGTTGGAGCAGTTGCCAGAACTGCTTTACGGGAAACTCCTGAATTTGCTGATGCAAGACGTCGTGTTAAGAAAAATATCACTTTAATACAAAAAACTATAGATAATCCATTAAAAGATAATCTTATTTATAATGAAAGGGTCAATCTAAAAACAGTCTTTTTTTTATTATTAATATCATGTGGTTGGCCAATATGTTTTTATTTTACTTATATTTATTGTGGTGAAATTTTAAAAAATTCTTTTAATTTTACAGCAGAACAGATTATTCATCACAATTTCATTGTCGCAATAGTAAATTTTTGTGCTTACTTAATATTAACTTATTTAAGTTATATTATATACCCATTAAAAATTCTTAAGATTAAATTAGTAATATTTTTTATTTTTGCTCTAATTTGCCCTTATTTACTAAATAATATTACTACTTCTGTTCATTTATTCTTAATTCAATCATTTGTAATGTTATTTTTTCTTAGTGCCAATCCAGCTATGCCAATTTTTCTAAAGTATTTTCCAGTTTTTAAACGATTTAGAACAGCAAGTATAATTTTTGCTTTATCGACTGTTTCCATGAATATTATTATATCTTTTGGTCTTGTATATTTAACAAAATATTTTGGCCATTGGGGAATACAAATGATACTATTTCCAATAATAATAGGATTTACACTTGGATTAAATTATTTCAATAATTTAGAAAAAAATAAAACATCATGTTTATTTTAGAAACAAAAATAGAAGAATTTATTTTAGATAATTCAGATCTAAAAGATGTTCATGCTGCGACCATATTTGCTTTTGATGATAAAAAATTAATAACATCATTTTTTGGTAAAACACGATCTGAATCAGGTAAGTCAGAAGAAAATAATAGCATTTGGATCAGTTTAGGATTTAAAAGTAATAATCATTATCAATGGACTACTCCAGAAAGAATCGTTTCACCGCAATATTTCCGTGATCATCATATCCCTCTAAAGCACGATAATGGAATAATCAGTTGTGGAAATCCAGTAATTACTTTCTTTAATAATCAGTTACTCATTTTTAGTAAAATTGGACCTTATCCCAAGAACATGGAGTGGAATATTATCTCGTTCTTATGATCAGGGATTAACATGGCAAAAACCAGAACGGCACCGTCAAGTTAAGTAAATTGGTTTCAAAAAGTACTATGTTTTTATATTTCAGGCAGCAAGAAGTCTTTGAGTAGCTTCGTCCCAAATAGATTTAGCGGATGCAAATGCAATTCTTTGCTCTGGTGCGGTTTTAGTATATCGTCCAACATTGACGGCAAATATATTTCTGACTTTGCCCATCAGTGATAATATACATTGTGCTGAATTAGGATGCTTAAATTTAATCAATATTTTTTCCTTTCGTCGAGTTGGCTGATGAGCATTTTCAACACAGTTATTTAGTCTCTTACTAGTACGATGTTCAGTGTTAGGACACATAAGCTTAATCGGTTTAATGTAACTCCTGAGCTTATCAGTAACAATTACTCTTGGAGTTGGATAATTACCCAATAATCTTGATAAAAAGCGAATAGCTGATTTCTTGTTACGACGCTTCTGCAATAATATTTCTAATTCATGCCCCTTGGAGTCAACAGCTCTCCATAATATGAATACTTCGCCTTTGATCTTGATGTTCATCTCATCTAAATGCCATTTGTCAGTTGCTTTCCTCTCTCTCTTTCTGATGACAGCTTGAAAATAAATCGCAAATTTATTGCACCAAAATCTTACAGTCTCATGACTTAAAATAATACCTCGATACGCCATCTGTTCTTGAACATCTCGGTAACTATTATTAAAGCGATGATATAACCATACTGTATGGCTAATGATGCTTGCTGGAAAACGATGTCTCTTCGGGGTTTGAGTAATATGCATAGCGTTAAGATTTATTGATAAATGGTTACTACTATTCTATAAATCATTCCTTTCAATCGCTCAATACTTAAATTTACATCTCTCTTAACTTGACGATGCCGCTTACCACGTTTCACTAATTAAAGATGCGTTAAGTTGGTTACCTTCTGTATACCGGGGAACTGGCATTTTTAAAGAAGGTCGCGTATTCCTTCTTACAGTTAAGCTTTTCAGCTTCATCCCTATAACAGATATTATCTGGAGTATCTGCTTTTATATTTACGATATTTTCCATACAAAGATTCACTTTCGTTTAACCAATTTTAACTTTACCTTGCCCCTATTTCCCATCCAGATTAGTAATTTAGTTAGGCTTCTTATTGCGCTTAGCACAAGATCGTTACCAACCTTGCACCGCAATAATAGTAATTAGGTCTAAATGCAACCTAGCCGCAATATACTTGCAGACTTTATTTTAGTGCCATCGTGTCGCACAGCGGGTAGGTAGGCACCATATTGGTGCTTTCCTCCCAAAGAACCGTACAAGCGAATTACTCCGCATACGGCTCAAGCAATTTACTAACAGCTGCAATTAGTTGACCTCGCTTGCTATGTACTTGCCTATGACAGTTTGTATGCAATAAGCACAAATTGTTAATATGGTCAGTGCCGCCACATTTTGTAGGTCTTTTATGATGGACTTGCACATTTTCACCATTATCTATTAAATCTAAACAAACAAGACATTTACCTTCTTGTCTACGCCAAAGAATCTGTCTGGTTTTAAAGAAGTACTTTGGTTTACTAGCTTGACGTTTTTGCCAGTATTCCTTAAGTTCTGGATTATCAGGAGATGCTTTGCCTTTAACTAGAATATGCCTTTTGATTGCTGTCCATTGTAATTTCCATAGATATAGATCTTTACTTTTATCCATAAAAACCCAATTATCATTTCGTGCTTTGATTCTGCCCCAATACTTCTCCTTAAGCCACCACCAGTATTTATTAGGATGTCTTCGACAAACAAATCTTGCTTGTCGCATCCACATCCACCGATCTAGTTGAGTAAAAGTTCTCTTAGAGATAACTTTGTTAAAATAACTGCACCATCCCATTATTCTAGGATTAAGATTGTCAATTACTTTATCAATTTCCCATGAGAAACTTCTTTTCCATTCTATCATTATTCGCTTTTTGAATGATTTTATAGTATCTTTGGATGGTTTAACTAGTAGTGTTACACCTTTTCTTGTACTTTTGGTATTATATTGACGAATATTAAATCCCAGAAAGTCAAACCCTTCCTTAATATGGAGTATTTTGGTTTTTTCTTCTGATAATGTTAATCCTCTAATATTTAACCAATTGTTAATTATCTTCTTTGCTTTAATACAAGAGCTTTCAGATTTTGCACAAACTATAAAATCATCAGCATATTTTACTAAAGCATATTCAGATTTTGGATGGAGATGATCATATTTATCATAAGTTATGCTAAGTATGTCTTCCATTCCATGAAGAGCTGTATTTAAAAGTAAGGGACTGATTACTCCCCCTTGAGGAGTTCCAACTGTTGTTTTGGTGAATTGATATTCTTCCATTACGCCAGATTTAAGCCATGCTTTAATCCAATTTCGTGCTGGAAAATTTCCTATAATTTTCAAAAGAAAATTATGATTAATATTATCAAATGCACCTTTAATATCAGCGTCCAGTATCCATCCCCTGGTTGTGCCAGGGCAGACAATAGCAGAAATTCTCTGTATTGCATCGTGGGTGCTACGTCCAGATCTGAAACCATAGTTATTACCTTCAAACTTAGCTTCCCAAAATGGTTCAAGTGCTGATTTAACAACAGCTTGCATACATCTATCCAAAATAATGGGTAAACCTAAAGGTCTAAGTTTGCCTTTTCTTTTGGGAATATACACACGCTTGATCGGTTTAACAGATGATAGATTATTATTTGCTAACTTCTCCATTAACAAATTCCTTTCTTGATCTGTATTAACAACTATTTTATCAATACCAGGGCTTCTTCTTCCTCGATTGATTTGGGTAACACGTCTTATAGCAAGTAATTTATTTGATCTTGACTTTAACATCAATTTCTGTAAACTACGTACTAATTTTATGTTACCATTTGCAGATGCCCTATAGATACGTCTACTAAGATTATTAACCTTTTTATTAACTTCTTGCCAATTTATTGCATGCCAATAAATTTTCTCAAAGTTATTATTATTGGTCTTAATTGTTACATTTGCGTTTTGCATCTAACTTTTCCAAAATAATTCATAATCTTGTTTACTTACCTAGGGTAAATCACCAGTCTTAAGTCAGCATCATTTCTGATTAGCATATAGTGCCTATACACCCAGTTATTTATTCCTGTAGTCTTTCGACTTAGTGTCATTTGCTTTTTAAGACCTCTCTTACCTACTACCAGTTGCCAAGTAATAGGCTTACCACGTTTCACTAATTAAAGATGCGTTAAGTTGGTTACCTTCTGTATACCGGGGAACTGGCATTTTTAAAGAAGGTCGCGTATTCCTTCTTACAGTTAAGCTTTTCAGCTTCATCCCTATAACAGATATTATCTGGAGTATCTGCTTTTATATTTACGATATTTTCCATACAAAGATTCACTTTCGTTTAACCAATTTTAACTTTACCTTGCCCCTATTTCCCATCCAGATTAGTAATTTAGTTAGGCTTCTTATTGCGCTTAGCACAAGATCGTTACCAACCTTGCACCGCAATAATAGTAATTAGGTCTAAATGCAACCTAGCCGCAATATACTTGCAGACTTTATTTTAGTGCCATCGTGTCGCACAGCGGGTAGGTAGGCACTTAGAGTGCTTTCCTCCCAAAGGTAGGGTCGAGCAATGGCGCGGTGGCTTTTGTTATCCCCGTTTCCATCACCCGCCTCGTCAAACGTAACGTACAGATTTCCCGTATTACGCTTTCCTGATAACTTCTTATCATTGCCTATGGCCTATCCGCTGTGATTGCTTTCAAAGGTCTGTAATATTGAATCTGGTAATCATTATATAATCCCATCTTCTCATACAACTCTCTCCTACTCCACCTTTCCCAGCCGAAGCCTTTCAATCCACGTGATTTCATTAAATGGCGTCTTACTTTCTTCTCCACCCAGTCCCTTACATATCCAAAACAACGGCTAGAGTTACCAATTCTAAAGTAATTTATCCAGCCTCGTAATATCGGGTTGATAAGGCATATCACTCTATCAACTGGTTGCGATATATACTTATGGAATATCTCTTTTAGTTTTTCTAGCAGGACAGTGCGCGCTTTCATCCTAGGCGTCTTCTGAATTCCAATTTTTCCTTGCTTAGTTTTCACTAGTCTAAAATCAAACCCCAGAAAACTAAATGTTTCACCACTCTTTAGATTGACTGTATTTGTCTTCTCTTCGTTTAGCTCAACCTTTATTTTCAACAATTCTTGTCTTAGCCTTATATTGATCGCTCTCTCTAACCACTGCCATTTGCTGTAGCCATCAATTAGTATAATCAGATCATCGGCCCATCTAACGTACTCTACGTGGTCATAACCATCTCTTAGCTTACTCACGCTCTTTGCTCTTTCTAGCATCTTATCTACTTCATTGAGGTAAATATTGCTTAAAAGAGGTGATAGTGGCCCGCCTTGAGATATGCCTCTTTTCCCACTTGCTTTGACTATTAATTTTAGTAGCTTCATAACATCTTTGTCATTTACACGTTCTGCTATCTTGTTAAATAGCTCAAAGTGGGCAATCGTGTCAAAGTAAGAGCGCAAGTCTACATCTATTACTCTTGTCTTCTCCTTAATTGCTGCTACTGTAACTTTTTCTATAGCCGCAGCTGCAGTCCGTTTAGGGCGATATCCATATGATCCAGGTTGGAAGTCAGCTTCAAATATTGGTTCTAAAATGAGCTTTAGTGCTCCTTCTACTACTCTATCTTTGATAGTTGGTATGGATAACTTCCTCATTTTATTCCCATTATCTTTAGGAATTACCTTGACCCTTCTCCTCTTGGGATAATAGGTCCTGGCTTGTAATTCTGTTTGTATGTTTTCCAGAAATTGTTCAACCCCAGCTAACTCTATCATTTCAAAAGTAACACCATCTATTCCAGGCGCCCCCTTATTGTGTTTAGCTAGCTTATAGGATTCTCTTAGTGTTTCTATCTTACATACATGAACATATAATCCCCAAAATCGCCATTGCTTCTCAGCTTTAGCTTTGATGTATATCTTCCTTCTCAGGTCTTGTAATCCTATAGACGTTTTTATCATTCGTCTTTACCTCCCTTGTTGTTGGAATAATGTTATCAGTAGGGTGCCTTTGCTCCACAAGCATTACCCTGCTTCACTGCTAATACACACCCATCCGCCATCCTCTCATCTTCAATTCATTTCCTAGTGTTGCTAGTTATAGAATCTACCTTGCTCCAGAAAATTTCTTTCTGGGATGAGGAGGATTTCTCCAGTCACTTAATATGTCCTTATTATCATGCTGCCACTACCACCCCGCCGAAGTGCTCAACTGTATCAGTTAGTTTTCAGTTGAACATATTGCCTTCACTCTACGGTCGCTAGTTCGGCCTTCGGAGCTTCGCATTTTCGGGGCCACCTATGTGTTCGCTTTCACTACGGCCTAATAATTCGCTCTTATCCTATAGATAAGTTTGTCGATAGGTTCCAACATCTTGATTTCTCGCCATGCTGCTATCCTAGCTATAGATCTCTAACTTTTAATCTAGTAGGTTTGCCTCCTACTGAACATAACAGTCTCTCTGGACACACAACCGTACAAGCGAATTACTCCGCATACGGCTCAAGCAATCTACTAACAGCTGCAATTAGTTGTCCTCGTTTGCTATGTACTTGCCTATGACAGTTTGTATGCAATAAGCACAAATTGTTAATATGATCAGTGCCGCCACATCTTTTAGGTATTTTATGATGGACTTGCACATTTTCTCCATTATCTATTGAATCTAAACAAACAAGGCATTTACCTTCTTGTCTACGCCAAAGAATCTGTCTGGTCTTAAAGAAGTACTTTGGTTTACTAGCTTGACGTTTTTGCCAGTATTCCTTAAGTGCTGGATTATCAGGAGATGCTTTGCCTTTAACTAGAATATGCCTTTTAATTGCTGTCCATTGTAATTTCCATAGATATAGATCTTTACTTTTATCCATAAAGACCCAATTATCATTTCGAGCTTTGATTCTGCCCCAATACTTCTCTTTAAGCCACTTCCAGTATTTATTAGGATGTCTTCTACAAGCAAATCTTGCTTGTCGCATCCACATCCAACGATCTAGTTGGATAAAAGTTCTTTTGGCGACAACCTTGTTAAAATAACTACACCACCCCATTATTCTAGGGTTAAGATTTTCAATTATTCTATCAATTCCCCATGCGAAGCTTCTTTTCCATTCAATCATTATTCGCTTTTTAAATGATTTAATAGTATCTTTGGACGGTTTGACTAGTAGTGTTACACCTCTTCTTCTACTTTTAGTATTATATTGACGAATATTAAATCCCAGAAAGTCAAAACCCTCCTTAATATGAAGTATCTTAGTCTTTTCTTCTGATAATCCTAATCCTCTAATATTTAACCAATCGTTGATTATCTGCTTTGCTTTGATACAAGAGCTTTCAGATTTTGCACAAATGACAAAATCATCTGCATATTTGACTAAAGCATATTCAGACTTAGGGTGGAGATGATCATATTTATCATAAGTTATGTTAAGTATGTCTTCCATTCCATGAAGAGCTGTGTTTAAAAGTAAGGGACTGATCACTCCCCTTGAGGAGTTCCAACTGTTGTTTTGGTGAATTGATATTCTTCCATCACACCAGATTTAAGCCATGCTTTAATCCAATTTCGTGCTGGAAAATTTCCCACAATCTTTAAAAGAAAATCATGATCCAGATTGTCAAATGCACCTTTAATATCAGCGTCTAATATCCATCCCCTAGTTGTACCAGGGCAAACAATAGCAGAAATTCTCTGTATTGCATCGTGGGTGCTACGTCCAGGTCTAAAGCCGTAACTACTACCCTCAAACTGAGCTTCCCAGAATGGTTCAAGTGCTGATTTAACAACAGCTTGCCTACATCTATCCAAAATAGTGGGCAAACCTAGAGGTCTAAGTTTGCCCTTTCTTTTAGGTATGTATACACGCTTGATTGGTTTAACAGATAATAGATTGTTATCTATTAATTTGTGCATTAATAGATTTCTTTCTTTATCTGTATTAACAACTATTTTATCAATACCAGGACTTCTCTTCCCTCGATTGATTTGGGTAACACGTCTTATAGCAAGTAATTTATTTGACCTTGACTTTAACATCAGTTTCTGTAGACTACGTACTAGTTTCGTATTACCATTTGCAGATGCCCTATAAATACGTTTACGAAGATTATTAACCTTTTTATTAATATCCTGCCAATCAATTGCATACCAATGGATTTGTTCGGAATTATTATTATCATTAGTCTTAATTGTTACATTTGCGTTTAGCATCTAACTTTTCCAATATAATTCATAATCTTGTTTACTCATTTAGGGTAAATCACCAGTCTCAAGTCAGCATCATTTCTGATTAGCACATAGTGCCTATACACCCAGTTATGTATTCCTGTAGTCTTTCGACTTAGTGTCATTAGCTTTTTAAGACCTCTCTTACCTACTATAAGTTGCCAAATAATAGGCTTACCACGTTTCACTAATTAAAGATGCGTTAAGTTGGTTACCTTCTTTATACCGGGGAGCTGGCATTTTTAAAGAAGGTCGCGTGTGCCTTCTTACAGCTAAGCTTTTCAGCTTTATCCCTATAACAGATATTATCTGGAGTATCTGCTTTTATATTTACGATATTTTCCAAACAAAGATTCACTTTCGTTTAACCAATTTTAACTTTACTTTGCCCCTATTTCCTATCCAGATTAGTACTTTAGTTAGGCTTCTTATTGTGCTTAGCACAAGGTCGTTACCAACCTTGCACCGCAATAATAGTAATTAGGTCTAAATGCAACCTAGCCGCAATATACTTGCAGACTTTAATTTAGTGCCATCGTGTCGCACAGCGGGTAGGTAGGCACTTTAGAGTGCTTTCCTCCCAAAGAACCGTACAAGCGAATTACTCCGCATACGGCTCAAGCAATTTACTAACAGCTGCAATTAGTTGGCCTCGCTTGCTATGTACTTGCCTATGACAGTTTGTATGCAATAGGCACAAATTGTTAATATGGTCAGTGCCGCCACATCTTTTAAGTATTTTATGATGGACTTGTACATTTTCTCCATTATCTATTGAATCTAAACAAACAAGGCATTTACCTTCTTGTCTACGCCAAAGAATCTGTCTGGTCTTAAAGAAGTACTTTGGTTTACTAGCTTGACGTTTTTGCCAGTATTCCTTAAGTGCTGGATTATCAGGAGATGCTTTGCCTTTAACTAGAATATGTCTTTTAATTGCTGTCCATTGTAATTTCCATAGATATAGATCTTTACTTTTATCCATAAAGACCCAATTATCATTTCGAGCTTTGATTCTGCCCCAATACTTCTCTTTAAGCCACTTCCAGTATTTATTAGGATGTCTTCTACAAGCAAATCTTGCTTGTCGCATCCACATCCAACGATCTAGTTGGATAAAAGTTCTTTTGGCGACAACCTTGTTAAAATAACTGCACCACCCCATTATTCTAGGGTTAAGATTTTCAATTATTCTATCAATTCCCCATGCGAAGCTTCTTTTCCATTCAATCATTATTCGCTTTTTAAATGATTTAATAGTATCTTTGGACGGTTTGACTAGTAGTGTTACACCTCTTCTTCTACTTTTAGTATTATATTGACGAATATTAAATCCCAGAAAGTCAAAACCCTCCTTAATATGAAGTATCTTGGTCTTTTCTTCTGATAATCCTAATCCTCTAATATTTAACCAATCGTTGATTATCTGCTTTGCTTTGATACAAGAGCTTTCAGATTTTGCACAAATGACAAAATCATCTGCATATTTGACTAAAGCATATTCAGACTTAGGGTGGAGATGATCATATTTATCATAAGTTATGTTAAGTATGTCTTCCATTCCATGAAGAGCGATGTTTAAAAAGTAAGGGACTGATTACTCCTCCTTGAGGAGTACCAACTGTTGTTTTGGTGAATTGATATTCTTCCATTACGCCAGATTTAAGCCATGCTTTAATCCAATTTCGTGCTGGAAAATTTCCTACAATCTTCAAAAGAAAATCATGATCGATATTATCAAATGCACTTTTAATATCAGCGTCTAATATCCATCCCCTAGTTGTACCAGGGCAAACAATAGCAGAAATTCTCTGTATTGCATCGTGGGTGCTACGTCCAGGTCTAAAGCCGTAACTACTACCCTCAAACTTAGCTTCCCAGTATGGTTCAAGTGCTGATTTAACAACAGCTTGCCTACATCTATCCAAAATAGTGGGCAAGCCTAGAGGTCTAAGTTTGCCCTTTCTTTTAGGTATGTACACACGCTTGATTGGTTTAACAGATAATAGATTGTTATCTATTAATTTGTGCATTAATAGATTTCTTTCTTTATCTGTATTAACAACTATTTTATCAATACCAGGACTTCTCTTCCCTCGATTGATTTGGGTAACACGTCTTATAGCAAGTAATTTATTTGACCTTGACTTTAACATCAGTTTCTGTAGACTACCTACTAGTTTCGTATTACCATTTGCAGATGCCCTATAAATACGTTTACGAAGATTATTAACCTTTTTATTAATATCCTGCCAATCAATTGCATACCAATGGATTTGTTCGGAATTATTATTATCATTAGTCTTAATTGTTACATTTGCGTTTAGCATCTAACTTTTCCAATATAATTCATAATCTTGTTTACTTATTTAGGGTAAATCACCAGTCTTAAGTCAGCATCATTTCTGATTAGCACATAGTGCCTATACACCCAGTTATGTATTCCTGTAGTCTTTCGACTTAGTGTCATTAGCTTTTTAAGACCTCTCTTACCTACTATCAGTTGCCAAATAATAGGCTTACCACGTTTCACTAATTAAAGATGCGTTAAGTTGGTTACCTTCTTTATACCGGGGAACTGGCATTTTTAAAGAAGGTCGCGTGTGCCTTCTTACAGCTAAGCTTTTCAGCTTTATCCCTATAACAGATATTATCTGGAGTATCTGCTTTATATTTACGATATTTTCCAAACAAAGATTCACTTTCGTTTAACCAATTTTAACTTTACTTTGCCCCTATTTCCTATCCAGATTAGTACTTTAGTTAGGCTTCTTATTGCGCTTAGCACAAGGTCGTTACCAACCTTGCACCGCAATAATAGTAATTAGGTCTAAATGCAACCTAGCCGCAATATACTTGCAGACTTTATTTTAGTGCCATCGTGTCGCACAGCGGGTAGGTAGGCACTTTAGAGTGCTTTCCTCCCAAAGAACCGTACAAGCGAATTACTCCGCATACGGCTCAAGCAATTTACTAACAGCTGCAATTAGTTGGCCTCGCTTGCTATGTACTTGCCTATGACAGTTTGTATGCAATAGGCACAAATTGTTAATATGGTCAGTGCCGCCACATCTTTTAAGTATTTTATGATGGACTTGTACATTTTCTCCATTATCTATTGAATCTAAACAAACAAGGCATTTACCTTCTTGTCTACGCCAAAGAATCTGTCTGGTCTTAAAGAAGTACTTTGGTTTACTAGCTTGACGTTTTTGCCAGTATTCCTTAAGTGCTGGATTATCAGGAGATGCTTTGCCTTTAACTAGAATATGTCTTTTAATTGCTGTCCATTGTAATTTCCATAGATATAGATCTTTACTTTTATCCATAAAGACCCAATTATCATTTCGAGCTTTGATTCTGCCCCAATACTTCTCTTTAAGCCACTTCCAGTATTTATTAGGATGTCTTCTACAAGCAAATCTTGCTTGTCGCATCCACATCCAACGATCTAGTTGGATAAAAGTTCTTTGGCGACAACCTTGTTAAAATAACTGCACCACCCCATTATTCTAGGGTTAAGATTTTCAATTATTCTATCAATTCCCCATGCGAAGCTTCTTTTCCATTCAATCATTATTCGCTTTTTAAATGATTTAATAGTATCTTTGGACGGTTTGACTAGTAGTGTTACACCTCTTCTTCTACTTTTAGTATTATATTGACGAATATTAAATCCCAGAAAGTCAAAACCCTCCTTAATATGAAGTATCTTGGTCTTTTCTTCTGATAATCCTAATCCTCTAATATTTAACCAATCGTTGATTATCTGCTTTGCTTTGATACAAGAGCTTTCAGATTTTGCACAAATGACAAAATCATCTGCATATTTGACTAAAGCATATTCAGACTTAGGGTGGAGATGATCATATTTATCATAAGTTATGTTAAGTATGTCTTCCATTCCATGAAGAGCGATGTTTAAAAGTAAGGGACTGATTACTCCTCCTTGAGGAGTACCAACTGTTGTTTTGGTGAATTGATATTCTTCCATTACGCCAGATTTAAGCCATGCTTTAATCCAATTTCGTGCTGGAAAATTTCCTACAATCTTCAAAAGAAAATCATGATCGATATTATCAAATGCACTTTTAATATCAGCGTCTAATATCCATCCCCTAGTTGTACCAGGGCAAACAATAGCAGAAATTCTCTGTATTGCATCGTGGGTGCTACGTCCAGGTCTAAAGCCGTAACTACTACCCTCAAACTTAGCTTCCCAGTATGGTTCAAGTGCTGATTTAACAACAGCTTGCCTACATCTATCCAAAATAGTGGGCAAGCCTAGAGGTCTAAGTTTGCCCTTTCTTTTAGGTATGTACACACGCTTGATTGGTTTAACAGATAATAGATTGTTATCTATTAATTTGTGCATTAATAGATTTCTTTCTTTATCTGTATTAACAACTATTTTATCAATACCAGGACTTCTCTTCCCTCGATTGATTTGGGTAACACGTCTTATAGCAAGTAATTTATTTGACCTTGACTTTAACATCAGTTTCTGTAGACTACCTACTAGTTTCGTATTACCATTTGCAGATGCCCTATAAATACGTTTACGAAGATTATTAACCTTTTTATTAATATCCTGCCAATCAATTGCATACCAATGGATTTGTTCGGAATTATTATTATCATTAGTCTTAATTGTTACATTTGCGTTTAGCATCTAACTTTTCCAATATAATTCATAATCTTGTTTACTTATTTAGGGTAAATCACCAGTCTTAAGTCAGCATCATTTCTGATTAGCACATAGTGCCTATACACCCAGTTATGTATTCCTGTAGTCTTTCGACTTAGTGTCATTAGCTTTTTAAGACCTCTCTTACCTACTATCAGTTGCCAAATAATAGGCTTACCACGTTTCACTAATTAAAGATGCGTTAAGTTGGTTACCTTCTTTATACCGGGGAACTGGCATTTTTAAAGAAGGTCGCGTGTGCCTTCTTACAGCTAAGCTTTTCAGCTTTATCCCTATAACAGATATTATCTGGAGTATCTGCTTTTATATTTACGATATTTTCCAAACAAAGATTCACTTTCGTTTAACCAATTTTAACTTTACTTTGCCCCTATTTCCTATCCAGATTAGTACTTTAGTTAGGCTTCTTATTGCGCTTAGCACAAGGTCGTTACCAACCTTGCACCGCAATAATAGTAATTAGGTCTAAATGCAACCTAGCCGCAATATACTTGCAGACTTTATTTTAGTGCCATCGTGTCGCACAGCGGGTAGGTAGGCACTTTAGAGTGCTTTCCTCCCAAAGAACCGTACAAGCGAATTACTCCGCATACGGCTCAAGCAATTTACTAACAGCTGCAATTAGTTGGCCTCGCTTGCTATGTACTTGCCTATGACAGTTTGTATGCAATAGGCACAAATTGTTAATATGGTCAGTGCCGCCACATCTTTTAAGTATTTTATGATGGACTTGTACATTTTCTCCATTATCTATTGAATCTAAACAAACAAGGCATTTACCTTCTTGTCTACGCCAAAGAATCTGTCTGGTCTTAAAGAAGTACTTTGGTTTACTAGCTTGACGTTTTTGCCAGTATTCCTTAAGTGCTGGATTATCAGGAGATGCTTTGCCTTTAACTAGAATATGTCTTTTAATTGCTGTCCATTGTAATTTCCATAGATATAGATCTTTACTTTTATCCATAAAGACCCAATTATCATTTCGAGCTTTGATTCTGCCCCAATACTTCTCTTTAAGCCACTTCCAGTATTTATTAGGATGTCTTCTACAAGCAAATCTTGCTTGTCGCATCCACATCCAACGATCTAGTTGGATAAAAGTTCTTTGGCGACAACCTTGTTAAAATAACTGCACCACCCCATTATTCTAGGGTTAAGATTTTCAATTATTCTATCAATTCCCCATGCGAAGCTTCTTTTCCATTCAATCATTATTCGCTTTTTAAATGATTTAATAGTATCTTTGGACGGTTTGACTAGTAGTGTTACACCTCTTCTTCTACTTTTAGTATTATATTGACGAATATTAAATCCCAGAAAGTCAAAACCCTCCTTAATATGAAGTATCTTGGTCTTTTCTTCTGATAATCCTAATCCTCTAATATTTAACCAATCGTTGATTATCTGCTTTGCTTTGATACAAGAGCTTTCAGATTTTGCACAAATGACAAAATCATCTGCATATTTGACTAAAGCATATTCAGACTTAGGGTGGAGATGATCATATTTATCATAAGTTATGTTAAGTATGTCTTCCATTCCATGAAGAGCGATGTTTAAAAGTAAGGGACTGATTACTCCTCCTTGAGGAGTACCAACTGTTGTTTTGGTGAATTGATATTCTTCCATTACGCCAGATTTAAGCCATGCTTTAATCCAATTTCGTGCTGGAAAATTTCCTACAATCTTCAAAAGAAAATCATGATCGATATTATCAAATGCACTTTTAATATCAGCGTCTAATATCCATCCCCTAGTTGTACCAGGGCAAACAATAGCAGAAATTCTCTGTATTGCATCGTGGGTGCTACGTCCAGGTCTAAAGCCGTAACTACTACCCTCAAACTTAGCTTCCCAGTATGGTTCAAGTGCTGATTTAACAACAGCTTGCCTACATCTATCCAAAATAGTGGGCAAGCCTAGAGGTCTAAGTTTGCCCTTTCTTTTAGGTATGTACACACGCTTGATTGGTTTAACAGATAATAGATTGTTATCTATTAATTTGTGCATTAATAGATTTCTTTCTTTATCTGTATTAACAACTATTTTATCAATACCAGGACTTCTCTTCCCTCGATTGATTTGGGTAACACGTCTTATAGCAAGTAATTTATTTGACCTTGACTTTAACATCAGTTTCTGTAGACTACCTACTAGTTTCGTATTACCATTTGCAGATGCCCTATAAATACGTTTACGAAGATTATTAACCTTTTTATTAATATCCTGCCAATCAATTGCATACCAATGGATTTGTTCGGAATTATTATTATCATTAGTCTTAATTGTTACATTTGCGTTTAGCATCTAACTTTTCCAATATAATTCATAATCTTGTTTACTTATTTAGGGTAAATCACCAGTCTTAAGTCAGCATCATTTCTGATTAGCACATAGTGCCTATACACCCAGTTATGTATTCCTGTAGTCTTTCGACTTAGTGTCATTAGCTTTTTAAGACCTCTCTTACCTACTATCAGTTGCCAAATAATAGGCTTACCACGTTTCACTAATTAAAGATGCGTTAAGTTGGTTACCTTCTTTATACCGGGGAACTGGCATTTTTAAAGAAGGTCGCGTGTGCCTTCTTACAGCTAAGCTTTTCAGCTTTATCCCTATAACAGATATTATCTGGAGTATCTGCTTTTATATTTACGATATTTTCCAAACAAAGATTCACTTTCGTTTAACCAATTTTAACTTTACTTTGCCCCTATTTCCTATCCAGATTAGTACTTTAGTTAGGCTTCTTATTGCGCTTAGCACAAGGTCGTTACCAACCTTGCACCGCAATAATAGTAATTAGGTCTAAATGCAACCTAGCCGCAATATACTTGCAGACTTTATTTTAGTGCCATCGTGTCGCACCACGCAATATATAAACCTTTAGGTTTATTTTTGCTTGTTGGTTCAAGTGGTTCTGGTTTCAGTGGATGATTTTAAGATTGCATGGTAATGTCAACGATGGATTGAATAAGATCGAGATTCACGAACCATGGCGATACAGTTTGCAAGAATAGAAATAGTAAGTAGGAGTGAAGGTAAAAATGCTTGTTTGAAAGCTGCCTATAATGCCAGGATGATTATTAAAGATGAAAGAACTAACGTTACTTATAATTTTAGCAAAAAAGGCGATAATGTTTACCATGCAGTATTATTACCTAGCCACGTAGATCAGAAATTCAAAAATCCAAGTATCTTGATGAATGAAGTGGAAAAGAGTGAGAAAAGAAAAAATAGTCAATTATTAAAAGATATTGTGATAGCACTACCTGATGATAAAGAATTGGATTTAGAGGATAGAATAGCAATTACTCATGAAATCATTGAAGAGATGGGATGGGTAAGAAATGGTCTAGGAGTTCAGGTTGATATTCATCAGCCACATGACGGAGAGAAGAATTGGCATGCCCATCTGCTTGTTACCACCAGAAGATTTACAGAAAACGGTAAAGAGTTAGGAGCTAAGGCAGTAGATTTAAATCCTAAATTTGCCAAAGTTAAGGGTAAAGCATTTATTATCCCAGAAGATCAGATAATTCATGAGAGAGCTAAAGAAGTAATAAATAAATATTTTGCTAAGTTAGGTTTAGAAATCAGAGTAGACCCGATAAGCTTTAGCCCTGAGCAGCATGTCGGCCCTACTAGAATGAGAAGTATTATCAATGAAATAGCAGAGCAAAATAAAATATGTAAGCTAGCCCATCTTGAGATTGTTAAGAATAGCGATGGAGTATTAAATCGTATTATTCGTCATCAAGCTATTTTTACTAAATTGGATATAGAAAAAGCAGTAAAAGAGATTCCGGAAGAAGCAGAAAAGCAAAAACTAATAAGGGAGGTATTAAATTCAGATAGGCTGGTAAAACTATATAATGAAGATGGCACGGATACTAAATACTATACTACTATAGATATACGGGATGAAGAATTAAGGATAGTTAGAATAGCAGATAAGGTAAATAGCCAGATTCATTTTAATAACGTTATTAAGCTTAAGAGTGATATCGATAATCTTGCTAGCGTTAATGAAGCACAAAGAGCAAGTCTGCATCATATTTTAATTAATAGTCAAGGGATTAGAATCCTTCAAGGTAGAGCCGGCACCGGTAAGTCACAAGTACTTGCTGAAGGCTATAAAATTGCCACTAATCATGGGCAAAATATTATAGGACTCGCTCCTACTCATAAAGCAGCATCAGAGCTTAAAAGTAAAGGTTACCAGCAATGTCATACAGTAAAAGGATTTTTATTTAAATTGTATAATGGTAAAGCTAATCTACCAAGAAACAGCTTGTTAGTAGTAGATGAAGCAGGGATGGTAGGTAATAGTGATTATTTAGAATTATTAAAAGTAGCAAGGAGTAATAATTGTAATCTAATACTGGCTGGGGATGAGAGACAACTAACTTCCGTTGAGCGAGGAGGAATGTTTGCAGTATTAGCTAGTAAATTTGGCTCATATGAATTAAGTAACATTAGAAGACAAAGTAAAGTGTGGGCAAGAGAAATGGCTTCATGCTTTGCAAGATCAGATATTACTGGTGGTTTGCATTTACTAGAACAACATAACTGTTTAAAGAGTGATCATACACTAGAAGAATCAATGGCAAGATTAATTGAGGATTGGAGTAACAGCAAATTTGCTCTAAATGAGCGTTTAATAATTACCATGCGTAATGTTGAAGTAGATAGTATTAATCAAGGGATTAGGGAGTTACTAAAAGCTAAAGGCTTGCTTACCGGTAAAGAATATAGACACTATCTATCATCTCAGCAGTATGAAGATTATATGGCAGGAGATCGTATTTTGTTTAAAAGTACTAATAAAGATTTACAAATAGAAAATGGTGAATTTGCAACGATAACTCTCGTCAGTAACGATAAGTTTGTTGCTAAAACAGATAGTGGGAAAGAAATAGAATTTAATCCTCAAGATGTAAGCTTTAAACATGGCTATGCTTCTACAGTGTATAAAGCACAAGGAGCCTCAATTAAAGATGTCTATGTATTACATAATTTAGCTGGAAATAGTAGGAATTCTTATGTAGCCATGACAAGGCACATAGAAGAGGTAAAATTTTACTATAATAGGAAGGCTACCAGGAATATGGTCAGTTTAATATCGCAACTTAGCAAAATAGATAATAGGCTATCTAGCATTAATTTTAAAACTTTAGAAAAGTTGCTAGCAGTTCAGGAAAGCAAGAGTCCTAATATTATAGATAAAGTAGGTAATTGGTTTAAAGGGGTAGTAGAAGATATTAAGGATAGATTACATAGTAATGATAACTATTACCACTTAAGAATAAGCTCAAGACCACCTGCTAAAGTAGCAGAAATCCTAAGAAGCACTAACACAAATCTTGCCATAAGCCATAAAGCCCAAGAAGAGCGAAAAAGCTCTTCTTATAACCTTACGAATTGTAATAAACAAGATACAACAATAAGTGTTAAGTTACAAGAGGATATTATGGCAAAGACAAAAATAGATTATAATTCTATTAATAAACAAGAAGCACTGGAATTAAAGCAACGATTATCATTTAAAGCGGAAGAAATAGGAAGAAAGTTGCTAGGAAGTCCAAATAAGCATTTATCAAATAGCCAGTTACTCCGCTGGGAGAAAGATGGTAAAATAGCGATGAAGATAAGTGGCAGTAAAGCCGGCATATGGTATGATTTTAGTAAAGGAGAGGGAGGAGATTTATTTACCTTAGTACAAAGAGAAAAAAATTGTGGTTTTGTAGAAGCTAAGAAATATTTACAAGATATGGTTGGTATATCAAACAATAGCAAGTTATTAGAAGATAAGATAAAAGAGCAATTTGACCAAAAAGTTAAGAATCAAGATCAACAAGCGAAATATGCTGAAATATCTAAGATAAAGAGAGCTAAAGAATTATATAAAAAATCAGACTCTGTAAAATATGTCATGCCAAATAATATAGCAAAAAAATATTTATCAGAACATCGTGGAATTAAAAAAATATTAACAGGATATCAACTAAATAATGATCTTAGAACCAATATGATGTGGGACAGTAATAGCAAACAATATTATCCTACATTAATTGCTTTTGCTAGAAATAAAGATGGTAATATTACCGGTGGACAATCAATTTATTTAAACAAAGAAACAAATAATAAAGCTGATATTGAGGTTAATAAACGTTCATTTGGTAGAATCAGAGGTTCTTTTGTTGAGATTAATAAAAATAACGAACAGCAGAACGTACAAAGCAGTAAGGATGGCAATAATTCAGCAAGTAATGTAACGATTATAGCAGAGGGGCTCGAGACCGCTTTAAGTATTAGGGAAGCTGGTATTAAAGGCAAAATTCTTTGTAGTTTAGGTGTAAGTAACATCAGGAACTATGAGCCTATCAAAGGTGAGAGAATAATAATTGCTGCCGATAATGACGGCAAAGACGCAGTATCAGTGCGTACCATAATTAAGGCTCAGGAAGAATTAATTAGCAAAGGAGCTATAGTATCAATAATATGTAGAAGTCAAGATTTGATCTTACAGACACTATAAATTTTGTACCTGATTGTCAGTTAAGTTTTGACTGTCAGATATATAATCAAGATACAAGATTTCATTATTCTTTTCAACAGCTAATTTCTTACTATCATTAAAAGTTTGCATAGGAGTTTTTCCATAACAATATTTACCGGAATGAGGTCTTTCATTATTGAAATGCTCTAACCAAATATCAAGATCTAATTGTAGATCATCAAGATCTGTATAAATCTTTTTCCGCATAGCTGTATCAAAGAATTCTTGTTTCATGGTTTTATTAAAACGCTCACACATACCGTTTGTTTGTGGAGAATATGCCTTAGTTGTAGTATGTTCTATACCTTCTATGCTAAGAAATAACTCAAAAGCATGATGCTCTATATTCCCCTTATATTCTGACCCACGGTCTGTAAGAATACGAAGTATTGGTATTCCTTGGGTCTCGTACCATGGTAACACGCGGTCATTCAGCATATCAGCAGCAGTAAGAGCTGTTTTATCAGTATATAGTTTAGCATCTGCTACCCTAGTATAGCTATCAATAAATACCTGAGAATAAACCTTACCGATACCTTTAAAATTACCTACATAGTATGTATCCTGACATCCTAGATAACCTGGATGCTGCGTTTCAATTTCTCCATGTGCTTCTTTTTCATTACGACGCTTCTCTAGTACTTGTAACTGAGCCTCAGTAAGAACAATACCATCCTGAGCCATTTTTGCTTCTAATGCTTTAAGCCTTTTACTGATATTGTTTAAATCATTACGTAACCAAATTGATCTCACTCCTCCAGGTGATACAAGTACACCAGTCTTTTTAAGCTCATTTGATACTCTAAGCTGACCGTATGCTGGATATTCTATTGCCATATCCATTACTGCCTTCTCTATCGCTGGATCAACTCTATTCGCTATTATTGGCTTTCTGCGACTAATTTCATACAATGCTTCTTCGCCACCAGTTTCATACAGTTCTTTAAATCTGTAATAACTATCTCTACTATATCCCATCGCTTTACATGCTGATGATATACTACCAAGGCTCTTAGCTAATTCAAGTAACCCCAATTTTGGCTTTATTATTTTTTGATTTAAGTTCATTATGACCTTCCATTTTTTTATCTGTATTTTTTAATACATTATTTTTATTAAATGTAAGATCAAATGTCAACTACTACAAATAATACGACCAGCAGAAAAAGGTGATTTTAATGATATGTTAAAATCCCAAGGAGCAGAATCTATTAGAAATCTTCTAGAGCCTGAAATAGCAAAATTAACAGCAGCTAGTAATGTAGCTGAACTTAAATTATCATTGAAAACAAATGATAATAGAAAATCACACATTAAATCTATAGAATTACTATGTTCAAAATTTGCAAATAACGATAATAACGTACTAAATAATTTGCAGCAACAGCAAATAAAAGCTCTAGCAAAGTTTGGCACAGCAGAAAATATTGATACTGCTTTACAAATCTACAGAGAAAAAGGTATAGATTCTTGTACTGCTTATAGTAACAAGATTTGCATAGCAGCAATAGAGAAGAAGATACAGAAGGATTTACAAATTATGCAGAATAAATTTGATCCTAATTATAATCTTGGTGATAAAAGATTTTCTGATATAGTAGTATATGATTTTCAAGGCAAAAGCCATCTCGTTGCTGAAGATTACTTAAATGCCATAGGAAGAGATAAACAAGTAATGCAATATATAAGTCCACGCTCAGAAATAGGTAAAATGATAAAAAGTGAGTTAAAGCAAGTATCTGAGCTCAAGCTTAGTCAAGGAATAAGAGTTTAGGATGTAGTGTAATAATTTTTATCAAGTTAAAAAATGTAAATATATGAGTAAACAAGGAAACCTGCTGGGTGATCCAGATAAGGATAAGAAGAAAGCTAAGCATGATAAGATATTTCGTAAGGCACTAGAGAATCCTTTAGTTGCCCATGAATTCTTTAATGCACATTTGCCCCAAATATTAAAGGTTTAATAGATTTTCCTAGTTTAGCAATGGAAAACACCACATTTGTAGAAAACTCTTTAAAAGATTCTATCTCTGATGTTTTATTCTCATGCAAATTTGATAAACAAGACGGATACTTATTTTTGCTTGTCGAGCATCAATCAAAAGCAGATCATTTCATGGCTTTTAGGCTATTTAAATACATGATTAATATTTGTGAGCGACATTTAATACAAAATCCTAAAGCTAAGACTTTGCCATTAATATACCCGATGATATTTTACAATGGTCAGGAGAAATACAATGTTGCAAGGAATTTGTGGGATTTGTTTGCCAATAACAAATTAGCAAAAGAATTATGGATTAATGATTACCAGTTAGTGAATGTCCATGAAATTCCTGATGAAGAGTTTAAACAAAGGATATGGTCAGGGATATTAGAATTTTTTCTCAAGCATATACATGAGAGAGAGTTGTTAAAAAGATGGCAAGAAATATCAGATATATTGCCGGAATTAACCAAAATAACGGTAGGCTATGATTATCTAGAAATGATATTATATTATACATTGACAAAGATAGAGCAAGCTGATAAAATAAAGCTAGAGAATTTATTATCAACAAAGTTAAATCCAGAAATAGGGACAAGGCTTATGAGAAGTTTAGCAGAGCATTGGCAACAAGAAGGGAAAGAAATAGGTATTCTTGAAGGCTTACAAGTTGGTGAAGCTAAAGGTATCCAAATTGGTGAAGCTAAAGGTATCCAAATTGGAAAAGCTGAAGGAAAAGCTGAAGGAAAAGCTGAAGGAAAAGCTGAAGGAAAAGCTGAGGAAAGAGTTGAAATAGCAAAAAAATTATTATCCCAAGGTTGTAATATTACTTTAATCTCTAGTGTAACAGGTCTTGATGAAGCTTTTATTAGTTCTTTAGAGTAAACATATTTCTTGTAAAATTTACTCTGCTGTTTGAAAAATCATTTATAAAAATTCTGAAATAACAAAAAAGTTTTTTATACGCAGCTTACCTCATTTAAAGGGGCATTATAATAGGATTTTTCTTTATAAGGTATCCCCCCCCATCAAATAATTGAAATCTTTTAAAAATGCCATTAAAATGGTTTTATATTTTTAGATTTAAATCAAGTTTGTAAATTCATTTTAAGTTTAGTAATAGGAAAATTACCCGCAAATTTTACATAACAGGTAAGATCTTCTAGATTCATAATTTCAGAATGCATTACTAATAATTTTCTTTTCTCTAAGCTATGCATATTTACTCCATCACGCATGGAGTTAGCACCATAAGAGAGATTCTCTTGAGTTTCAATAATTTCTTGCTCACCAAGCATTAAAGCTGATTTATGTGCTGTTTGCCAGTCACTTACCCGAAAAATAAATTTACTGCCAAATAGATCAAGCATTGAAGCGGCACCGTCAAGTTAAGTAAATTGGTTTCAAAAAGTACTATGTTTTTATATTTCAGGCAGCAAGAAGTCTTTGAGTAGCTTCGTCCCAAATAGATTTAGCGGATGCAAATGCAATTCTTTGCTCTGGTGCGGTTTTAGTATATCGTCCAACATTGACGGCAAATATATTTCTGACTTTGCCCATCAGTGATAATATACATTGTGCTGAATTAGGATGCTTAAATTTAATCAATATTTTTTCCTTTCGTCGAGTTGGCTGATGAGCATTTTCAACACAGTTATTTAGTCTCTTACTAGTACGATGTTCAGTGTTAGGACACATAAGCTTAATCGGTTTAATGTAACTCCTGAGCTTATCAGTAACAATTACTCTTGGAGTTGGATAATTACCCAATAATCTTGATAAAAAGCGAATAGCTGATTTCTTGTTACGACGCTTCTGCAATAATATTTCTAATTCATGCCCCTTGGAGTCAACAGCTCTCCATAATATGAATACTTCGCCTTTGATCTTGATGTTCATCTCATCTAAATGCCATTTGTCAGTTGCTTTCCTCTCTCTCTTTCTGATGACAGCTTGAAAATAAATCGCAAATTTATTGCACCAAAATCTTACAGTCTCATGACTTAAAATAATACCTCGATACGCCATCTGTTCTTGAACATCTCGGTAACTATTATTAAAGCGATGATATAACCATACTGTATGGCTAATGATGCTTGCTGGAAAACGATGTCTCTTCGGGGTTTGAGTAATATGCATAGCGTTAAGATTTATTGATAAATGGTTACTACTATTCTATAAATCATTCCTTTCAATCGCTCAATACTTAAATTTACATCTCTCTTAACTTGACGATGCCTATTGAAGTTATCAAATAAAGGAAATAAAAATCAACTTGAAATATTACCTGTAATAGATAGTATTAATGGTGCAAGAGATATACTGTTATTCAGTGAATTCAGAAAGGATCAAGAATTACGTGCATTAAAAATAAAAGTTGATTCTATTCCTGATTGGTTTCTTGAGCATAAGTCTATTACTAATGTATATTTAAACAACCTGATAGAAATAATAAAATTAAGTATCGAATGTAATGCTCCTTGTGAGGTTGGAGATAATGAGATAGAAGAGATAATGAGTGAATCTTCTATAGAATATGAAAAAACACATAAGAGTATTTTAGATCAAGTAAGTAGAGTTAGCATTGGAGAGCAAGCTGGTACGAGTAGCATATTAAAGAGGAAAGGAATAGGCAGTGATGCACCTGCAAAGAAAGTTAAATTTAATTTAGAAAATCTAGAAGAACACAGAGATAATATAGGTTTGCAAGCATCTGGCTCAAGTTGTTCTACTCGTCCTTCTAGTAAAAAACGCCTTAAACGTGATCTATGTCAAGAAAAGGAAACTGAAGAGATATTTCCATATGAACCATTGGAAGAAGGAATGGTGGCAGAACATTCTAAAATCAATGCAAGGTTATACTCTCAAATAGCATATCTTGTAGCTTTAGAACAACTAGAATCTACTAACCCAAACATCAAGCCAGATAGTATTTTTACTTATATGGCTAATATAGGCGATATAATTAGTGAAGGAGAAATAAATCATAGTTTACGAGAACAGGAATTACTACAAACTCATTATCAAGCAGCACAAGACTTCTGTAATACATACCCTAAAGATACGGTATTAGAATTAGTAGGAGCAGAAATTGATTCATCAAGTCGTGCTTGGTTATTTGATAATGGTAAACATTCCTTATTAGTATCATATGATGGGCATCGTTATCATATATATAGTCAAGATTTGAACTATAGACAAAGCTTTCAAACAAAAGAAGGAGTAAGGTTTACGGATATAGAATTATATGCCGAAGCATTTTTTAAGTGGCGTAGTGATAGTATAGAATATGACTTGTTTGCTTTAAAATCAAATGTACCGGAAGAAATTACCACTAGAATAAAGCAAGCTAAATTTTGGCATCCTGATGAAGTTGTTTCTGATTTAGTATTACTTGACAAGGGGTTTTTCTCAAACATAGAGGGAATACCAGCAAAAGTGGTAAGAGAGTTATTCTTTTTAGATAGTAAAGTACCAGCACTTACAGCATTACATGAGAACTTTTTTGTTAAATATTTTGGAAGAATTTCTATTAGAGTAGAGGAATTACATCATGTTTTATCACTTCTAACTCCACAAGCAAGTAAATCTTTGGTTAATTTAGTAAAACAGCATAACTTCCGGGTAGATACAGCATATCTTAATAATATGCCAGAAAGTACACAAAGTTTACTACATTCTTACCATAACAAGATTAGCGACAAGTTCAAAACATCAGAATCTATTACTATTCAAGAGTTATCTGGTTTATCTTGGCAAATCATTGCAGACAAAATGTTGGAACATCCTGAAATTTCATCTGAATTAAGAGAGTCATCACTACAGAGTGTGAAGGAGTTACACTCTGTAGCTGCTACGCGTGCTCATGCACTTGGGATAACTAGTCAAACATTATTTTTCTTGCCTGATATCATTAGATCAATGAACACTGGTAATTTTGAAGGATTACAAAAAAACGCTGAAATGATGTTAGGAGATATGGCTTTTAATAAAATGTATGATTCACTAATAAGTAAATTGGGATCAGTATTACCTGAAAGTAGAATAGCATTACTTAAAAAACTACCCTTAACAAGTCCTATATTTAAGATATTAACAGTTCATTCAATTATAGAATTACATAAACAATTAAATAACTTGCCTGCTGATTCAGAAGAAGCTGGTATTATTAAGCATCAATTAGGAGAGCAATATTTTACCATAGGATTAATGGTTGCAGAGTTGTTTGGACTAGAACTTGGTCCATTATGGATTGGATTAATGGCAGAACAATTAGTGTATGGAGCAATAGCATTACGTAAGCAGTATCACTTAGATATTCCATTTGGTGAAGCGTTCTTAATGAATTTAGGCTTTGAGCAAGATAAGTTACAATCAATACTTACAGAAAGGCAATTAGCTGATCTTAACTTATCATTAGTAAATAGATTAAGTGCTCAAACAAATACGAGTTATGGTTTAGTAGTAGTGAAAGTACCTAAGATGTCATATGATGAAGCTCATTCAGGAAATTCTGTGATTGAGTTTAAACCTAAAGATAGTAGTTTTTGCATGGAGGACAATGTCTTTTTAGAAAAAAATTCGGGTTATCAGAGAATTTCTTCTGTAATTAGTGACGAACAAAATAATAATTGTGTTGACGCTGCTCCATTACAAATATCTGGTGATGGTCTTACAGCACTTTATGGTAACAGTAATAGCACAGAGAAACAATCTATTTATGTTAATTTTGATCCTAATGAAGGGGATATGAAATTACATTTTACTAAAGAAGGATTAACTAGGCTAGATAAATTAAATAATCATCAACAAAATAATTCTAGTGTTACCAATCTATATGTGGTTACTACTCAGATACATCATAAACCTTATCCAGATCAGATTGGATTATTTGGTAATAGAAATCATCGTTTTGTATTAAGTGATGATAGCAAACGTGTAGCTAGTAACTATTATATAGATGGTACTAGTTCTTTTGTATTAGAAGATAATTCTAGATCTACAAGTATAAAGTTTTTAAATAGAAAGCTCTTTAAAGGATATAATGCTTATATAAGTGGTAACACAAGTAATATGCAAATAAAAAGCATCTATTCAGAGGATACAGTTACTGGTCATATTATTTTAAAAAATAAAGATTACTTAAAGCTTAACTTAGAACATCTTCTTATAAATGGGACATTAACTATAGATATTCCAAATGTAGAAATATTATATGCCAAAGGTGATATAGTGTTATCATATAATCATCATCTTTATAATGGTTATACAATAGAGGTAAGCACTAATGTATTAACATTTAAAATATTACTAGAAGCACCTAGTATTAGTAGAATTGATATTAAGAATAACAATGCACCTGATGTTGTTATAGATATGGGACATCTTAATAACAGACCTTTTACAATATCTTTACAAGCTATACATACTGAATATAAATCGTATTATACTTTTACAGTAGATGATTTACAACCTGTATTAGATGAAATGACTTTTACTAGCAGAGGTTTTCCAGAGCATTTTCTTTTCCTGTGTAGTAGCAGGGTATCAATTAAAGGACAGTGCATAATAACTAATAATGATCCTATGAAAAATATCATATCTATAAAAGGGAAAATAGATAAAAGTGATGGGATGTTAATGATTGAAGATAAGAAGTCTATTTTAAAAATCGTTAAAAATATAACTGAAGCACCAAAAAATGAACATACTGAGATAGTAAATTATGGCAGTATAGTAAAATATGAAGATGATTTAAGGTTTGATCAAGTATTAAAACGTAGTAATTATAATATTAGTGTTTATTATAATTATATTAGTAAGCATAATTTGACAAACTGGAGTATACTAAAATTTTATTCTAGTAATGGTAGAACAATATTGCATCATTTTAAGTATGATGATATACAAATTAATGATATTAATTATTTTATTAAAGAAAGTAAAATTTATGCTGTTCTTGGTGGTACTATAGATGGTAATAAGTTATTAAAATATGATGAGAAAAGAACAGTAGCAGTGCTTATTGCTAAATCATTAAAAGATAGTTTGATTTCTGTTGAGGGTGAAAAAATTATCATCAATAACGCAACATTATATCACTTACCTGATAAAACAAGTTTAATATTCCAAGAATCTAATAATAAAACACTTTCCGTATCATTTAAGCTATTAAAAGATAGTATTAAATTTAACTCAGGACCACCATTTGTATATTATAATCGTTACAATACTAATATCACGATTAATTCAGAAGATGTAGAAGAAAATACTGAGGTGAGATTTGTTGAACATTTAATAAAAAATCATTTTTGCCAAACAGATAATCATCATTCTTCCATCACCATTTTACTTAAAAGTTCCGATAACTTAGCAGATAATATTGTTCATATAATAACATTGCCCAGATTTTACCAAGAACCGAAGATGCAGACATTATCTATTGTCTTTATTGATCCAGTTAAATGTGGTCCTCTTCATGTTCCATTTTCCAAACCATTACCGCTACAACCGCAAACAATAAATAAGATTAAATTAGACAATATAGGCGATACTCTTCCTTCCTGCAGTCTATCATATAATGAACCTTATTGGCTACCAGGATATCATCGTATGAGACGTAAGGAATGTCTACTAAAATATGAAGAGCAAATGCTGCATGATATCGATGTAAAATTAGAGAAGTTACGTGATCTTACAGTTAGTGCAGTAAAATACTTATTTGAAAGACGATCAACACTGAATTTTTGGTATATTTATGGCCCTATAATTCTTGAACGAGTAATAGAACATGATAAAAATGGAGCTATAACAACATTGATGTATTTAGTAGCAAGACACTACTTTAAATCAGTAATCCATAATCCCAGTGAAATGCACGAAAACTTACTAATAAAAATCAGTAAATCTTTTGGAGTTGAGCAAATAATGATAAGAGATTTAATAATAGCAATTAACAAAGGAGAAGATGACTTTCATCAGTTTGTTAATAACCATCAACAAAAACTACAAAATATACTGCAAAATGCTATAGATCATCTTGATCATCTTCACCGAGTTCGCCGTGAGGCTGATTCAGGTCAAGAGGTTGAGGTTATTGAGGAACAATCTAAAAACCTGCACAGTGAAAAACAAAATTTATATATAGCTGGCATTGCTAGTAGTGCTACTAAAACTCCATCACTTATAAATGATGGGATCAAATGGCTAAAGGACAAATTATTAAGTAGTAATGATTATAATGATGACCATTACCAAACAAACAGTACTATAACAACAGTATCAAATGTGTTTGATATTAATGGTGGACTGCATTTACTCACATTACTAGCAGGACAATTATTTGGAACAAATAAAACTTTATCTCATAATAACTACTCATCTCCACAACAAATAAGAGCAGACAAGATAGGACAGTTAGAACAAAAAGTAAATATCGCTTTAAGAATAATGCATGCTCTCTATGGTAATTCTGAGCAACCAGAGCAACATCAAAATAACTGGTCAGAAGAAGATAATAGTACATTATCTGCTCTCCTAGGTGAGACTACTTAAATACTATTGAAGATACTGGACTTATCAAAGAAATGGTAGAAGAAATATTTGGAGAAAAAGTTGCAAACCAAGTTGAAGATTTAACAAGAATTAAAGACGGCGAAAAGATCAATTTCCATGGAAATGGTTGAGATATTAATAAAGAAAGGTTCTGTTGAATTGATTGTGTACATTTTTGCAAGACCATTACTTACCAAAGAGAAAATAGCTGAAGAATTTGAAGAAAATATAGCAAATCAAGTAATGAATTTAACAAGAATTAAAGAAAACGGTATCAAGATTAGTGGCGCTGAAATGGTAGAGTTACTGTATACAGAGAAAAAGTATGATATACTATTAATAAAATTATTTGATAGGCTGCATAATATGCAAACAATTGGTGCTAAATCTCCTGAAAAAATTAAGAAAATTATAAATGAAACTTTACTAAATTTTATTGTTTGAGGGTGTCAGAAAGTTTGTGTAAGTTGTAAAAATAGTTAAGAATAAAATTAATTAAAACAACTTAACATGAGGCTAATATGAAAAATAAGAACAAAGTATCAAATCCGACTATAGAAAAAGTAGTATCAGACATACTATCACAAAGTGACCCATCTGAAATATTTGGCAAAGGAGGGATCTTTGAAGAATTAAAAAAACAGCTGGTGAATAAGATCTTAGAAAAAGAAATGGAGTCTCATATAGGATATGAGAAGCATTGCTAAAACTGAGAAAAAGTCAGATAAAGGCACAATGGTAATTATGAAAAAACCATTTTAGATGAAGAAGGTCGTAAATTAAGAGTAGAAGTACCAAGAGATCGTGACGGAGAATATGAACCTATACTTATTCCTAAGGGAGTTCGTAAATTTGAAGGATTTGATGATAAGCTAATATCATTATATGCACGAGGTATGACTACTAGAGAAATTCAAGGGCCATTTAGAAGAATTGTACTCTACCAAGGTGTCTGCTGAGTTAATATCAAAGGTAACTGATGGTGTATTAGAGGATGCTAATGCTTGGTAAAATAGGTCACTTGATAGTATCTATCCTATGATGTATTTAGATTGCATTTATGTGAAAGCAAGAGATAATCATGTAATAATTAACAAGGCAGTTTATTTGTCTGTAGGTGTGAATTTAGAAGGTAAAAAAGAGCTTTTAGGCATTTGGATAGGCAAAAATGAAGGCGCTAAATTCTGGTTGCAGATAGTAACAGAATTAAAGAATCGTGGAGTTGAACAAATATATGTTGCATGTGTTGATGGTTTAAAAGGCTTTCCTGAAGCTATAAACAGTGTGTTCCCCAAAACGATAGTACAGCTCTGTATAGTCCATATGATTAGGAATTCTGTAAAGTACGTATCGTATAAAGATTTAAAATCAGTTATAGCAGATTTAAAGAAAATTTATTCTGCAATAAATGAAGCAGAAGCTTTAAGAGAATTACAGAGTTTTAGCAAAAAATGGGATAATAAATATCCAGTTATTTTTGATATATGGCAGCGAAATTGGCCTGGTATAGCTCCTTTTTTTAGCTTCCCGGATGAAATCAGAAAAGCAATTTATACGACTAATGCTATTGTGTCAACAGCGGTCGAAAAATGATACAGATTTTTAATATACACCGGCTGAAAATTAATACAGTATAATAAAAAAATTATCTGATATTTAAGTCATGAGATTTTCCTCCTGCTTGTTAATAATTCCCGTTGGCACAAAACCAGCTTTCTTTTTATCCTTAAGCCTGAAACTATCACCTTTAATATTGAGTATAGTGGAGTGATGAAGCAGACGATCTAAGATAGCAGCTGTAAGAGCACTATCCTGAGCAAGACTATTATGCCATTGTCCAAATGGAAGATTACTTGTAAGAATTATGCTACCTTTTTCGTAACGCTTTGCTATAACTTGAAATAACAGATTAGCTTGTTCCGGTTTTAACGGCAGATACCCAAACTCATCTATTATAAGTTGTAGTAGTTGACATTTGATCTTACATTTAATAAAAATAATGTATTAAAAAATACAGATAAAAAAATGGAAGGTCATAATGAACTTAAATCAAAAAATAATAAAGCCAAAATTGGGGTTACTTGAATTAGCTAAGAGCCTTGGTAGTATATCATCAGCATGTAAAGCGATGGGATATAGTAGAGATAGTTATTACAGATTTAAAGAACTGTATGAAACTGGTGGCGAAGAAGCATTGTATGAAATTAGTCGCAGAAAGCCAATAATAGCGAATAGAGTTGATCCAGCGATAGAGAAGGCAGTAATGGATATGGCAATAGAATATCCAGCATACGGTCAGCTTAGAGTATCAAATGAGCTTAAAAAGACTGGTGTACTTGTATCACCTGGAGGAGTGAGATCAATTTGGTTACGTAATGATTTAAACAATATCAGTAAAAGGCTTAAAGCATTAGAAGCAAAAATGGCTCAGGATGGTATTGTTCTTACTGAGGCTCAGTTACAAGTACTAGAGAAGCGTCGTAATGAAAAAGAAGCACATGGAGAAATTGAACCGCAGCATCCAGGTTATCTAGGATGTCAGGATACATACTATGTAGGTAATTTTAAAGGTATAGGTAAGGTTTATTCTCAGGTATTTATTGATAGCTATACTAGGGTAGCAGATGCTAAACTATATACTGATAAAACAGCTCTTATTGCTGCTGATATGCTGAATGACCGCGTGTTACCATGGTACGAGACCCAAGGAATACCAATACTTCGTATTCTTACAGACCGTGGGTCAGAATATAAGGGAATATAGAGCATCATGCTTTTGAGTTATTTCTTAGCATAGAAGGTATAGAACATACTACAACTAAGGTATATTCTCCACAAACAAACGGTATGTGTGAGCGTTTTAATAAAACCATGAAACAAGAATTCTTTGATACAGCAATGCGGAAAAAAATTTATACAGATCTTGATGATCTACAATTAGATCTTGATATTTGGTTAGAGCATTTCAATAATGAAAGACCTCATTCCGGTAAATATTGTTATGGAAAAACTCCTATGCAAACTTTTAATGATAGTAAGAAATTAGCTGTTGAAAAGAATAATGAAATCTTGTATCTTGATTATATATCTGACAGTCAAAACTTAACTGACAATCAGGTACAAAATTTATAATGTCTGTAAGATCAAATCTTGACTTCTACATTGTTTTAATATTGGAAATTCCTCTTGCATCTTCTTTGAAGTTCTGCCTTTCGCTTTTTGTACAAATTCACAGATTTTTATATGAGGTGGAATATTAGCAAAAATGTGTATATGATCGCTTGATACTACTCCATTTTCTATTTTAATACCTAATTCTGTTGCTACCTGTGCAATAATTTCTCGAACCCTCTTTTTATATCGTAAGTTAATACCTTATATCGATACTTTGTAATCCACACTATGTGATAGCGATGATAGTAAACTGTATGTGATTTCCTGCTGTAATGTGTCATAGTGCTTATGATGCTAACGCATCATGGCACACATGGCAAGCTAAAGCTTCTCCATCTGGAAGATGGAGGTTTGTACCTCCAAAGAGACTATCAAATGCCCGCTTATGGCATTCTATTAATGTTACAAGCTTCTCATTGGTAACAAATTCTACATAGCTTGCTCTACTAAATCCTAATGTAGCCACAAAAGCTGAGAGAGGATTTTTTCCCTTACGAAATTCTATCCAGTCAACTTGCATCTGTTTGCCAGAAGCAGTCTCAAATCTTATCATATCCTCCTGTTTAGCTGCTGGCTTTATACTTCTTAGATAATCTCTGAGTTGGGTCATCCCGCCTGTGTAACCCAACTCCTTTATCTCTTGAAACAGTACAGTACCAGGTAGTGATACAGGATGGGCAGATTTTATTCTTTCACTCAAGTAGTCCTTATATGGGGGCAAGCTTTGTTACCAACTTCGGTCTATCCTTATATTTAGGGCTACCATCATATTTAAAATATTTACGTACTGTATTTACTGATACTCCTACTTCTCTTGCTATACTTCTTAGGCTTTTACCATGTTTATTCAATATTTTTATTTCCATTATTTGCTCCAGTATTATCATTATTTATTACCTCCTTATCCGAAGATATTACTTTAATACTGTATCAATTTTTATCCGTTGCTCTGTATCATTTTACTTCCGTTGCTAACAATTGAATCAATTAATCGTCAAATCAGAAAAATTATCAAGAATAAAGGGGTGTTTCCAGATGATAAATCAATTCAAAAAATAATATTTTTAGCATTGACAAATGCTTCTAAGAAATGGACAATGCCAATCAAGAATTGGGCAATGGCTTTAAATCAATTTGCTATACTTTGTGATACTAATTTACAAAATTGGGCAAATGGAGAAATTCTACTTACACAAAGAATCTGACAGACTCAAAATGTTCCAATTGACAATAATCCTACAGCTTTTTTTTGTTCTGTTGTTAATGAAGAAAATGTTCCTTCATCATACCTTAATACAAATCATGCTAAGAATCAAGATTATCAAAAATATCCCTACCAATTTTAGTCCATTGGTTTTTGATATGTGGGGATTCTGTTAAGTCATTTTTTAAAGAAACTAATGCTCCAAATAAACTATTAGTAGGTAAGTCATCAAGTTTTGCTTTAGCAATCAATCCCCCCAGTTCAATTAAGCGACGAGTACGCACTTTTCTTTCTATAATTTTAAGTTTAGCTTCTTCAGTAATAATTTTAGCTTTCTTTTGCTGTAATTTTAATCTTTGTTTTATGACATTATCCATATGAGTCTAATATTTTAGATATTATTGTTTACATGTCATGAATGCACAATAAATTTAAGAAGTCCAACATATTATTTAAGTACCAATAAAAAATCTTCCATATTTTTTCTGAACCAGATAATTGATAAACCAAAAGACTACAAGTGATAGTAAGATAATAAATGGATAAGAAAATTTAAGAATCCCCGTTGCCCACCAAACCATAAAATTAAGATAAACAAAGATAATTGCCATTATTTGAAGTAACAGCTGAAAAACTACGGAGAGAGAGGTTATTAACATAACTTTAGATTAGGTTAAAGCGGGTAGGTAGGCACTTTAGAGTGCTTTCCTCCCAAAGGTAGGGTCGAGCAATGGCGCGGTGGCTTTTGTTATCCCCGTTTCCATCACCCGCCTCGTCAAACGTAACGTACAGATTTCCCGTATTACGCTTTCCTGATAACTTCTTATCATTGCCTATGGCCTATCCGCTGTGATTGCTTTCAAAGGTCTGTAATATTGAATCTGGTAATCATTATATAATCCCATCTTCTCATACAACTCTCTCCTACTCCACCTTTCCCAGCCGAAGCCTTTCAATCCACGTGATTTCATTAAATGGCGTCTTACTTTCTTCTCCACCCAGTCCCTTACATATCCAAAACAACGGCTAGAGTTACCAATTCTAAAGTAATTTATCCAGCCTCGTAATATCGGGTTGATAAGGCATATCACTCTATCAACTGGTTGCGATATATACTTATGGAATATCTCTTTTAGTTTTTCTAGCAGGACAGTGCGCGCTTTCATCCTAGGCGTCTTCTGAATTCCAATTTTTCCTTGCTTAGTTTTCACTAGTCTAAAATCAAACCCCAGAAAACTAAATGTTTCACCACTCTTTAGATTGACTGTATTTGTCTTCTCTTCGTTTAGCTCAACCTTTATTTTCAACAATTCTTGTCTTAGCCTTATATTGATCGCTCTCTCTAACCACTGCCATTTGCTGTAGCCATCAATTAGTATAATCAGATCATCGGCCCATCTAACGTACTCTACGTGGTCATAACCATCTCTTAGCTTACTCACGCTCTTTGCTCTTTCTAGCATCTTATCTACTTCATTGAGGTAAATATTGCTTAAAAGAGGTGATAGTGGCCCGCCTTGAGATATGCCTCTTTTCCCACTTGCTTTGACTATTAATTTTAGTAGCTTCATAACATCTTTGTCATTTACACGTTCTGCTATCTTGTTAAATAGCTCAAAGTGGGCAATCGTGTCAAAGTAAGAGCGCAAGTCTACATCTATTACTCTTGTCTTCTCCTTAATTGCTGCTACTGTAACTTTTTCTATAGCCGCAGCTGCAGTCCGTTTAGGGCGATATCCATATGATCCAGGTTGGAAGTCAGCTTCAAATATTGGTTCTAAAATGAGCTTTAGTGCTCCTTCTACTACTCTATCTTTGATAGTTGGTATGGATAACTTCCTCATTTTATTCCCATTATCTTTAGGAATTACCTTGACCCTTCTCCTCTTGGGATAATAGGTCCTGGCTTGTAATTCTGTTTGTATGTTTTCCAGAAATTGTTCAACCCCAGCTAACTCTATCATTTCAAAAGTAACACCATCTATTCCAGGCGCCCCCTTATTGTGTTTAGCTAGCTTATAGGATTCTCTTAGTGTTTCTATCTTACATACATGAACATATAATCCCCAAAATCGCCATTGCTTCTCAGCTTTAGCTTTGATGTATATCTTCCTTCTCAGGTCTTGTAATCCTATAGACGTTTTTATCATTCGTCTTTACCTCCCTTGTTGTTGGAATAATGTTATCAGTAGGGTGCCTTTGCTCCACAAGCATTACCCTGCTTCACTGCTAATACACACCCATCCGCCATCCTCTCATCTTCAATTCATTTCCTAGTGTTGCTAGTTATAGAATCTACCTTGCTCCAGAAAATTTCTTTCTGGGATGAGGAGGATTTCTCCAGTCACTTAATATGTCCTTATTATCATGCTGCCACTACCACCCCGCCGAAGTGCTCAACTGTATCAGTTAGTTTTCAGTTGAACATATTGCCTTCACTCTACGGTCGCTAGTTCGGCCTTCGGAGCTTCGCATTTTCGGGGCCACCTATGTGTTCGCTTTCACTACGGCCTAATAATTCGCTCTTATCCTATAGATAAGTTTGTCGATAGGTTCCAACATCTTGATTTCTCGCCATGCTGCTATCCTAGCTATAGATCTCTAACTTTTAATCTAGTAGGTTTGCCTCCTACTGAACATAACAGTCTCTCTGGACACACAACCGTACAAGCGAATTACTCCGCATACGGCTCAAGCAATTTACTAACAGCTGCAATTAGTTGGCCTCGCTTGCTATGTACTTGCCTATGACAGTTTGTATGCAATAGGCACAAATTGTTAATATGGTCAGTGCCGCCACATCTTTTAAGTATTTTATGATGGACTTGTACATTTTCTCCATTATCTATTGAATCTAAACAAACAAGGCATTTACCTTCTTGTCTACGCCAAAGAATCTGTCTGGTCTTAAAGAAGTACTTTGGTTTACTAGCTTGACGTTTTTGCCAGTATTCCTTAAGTGCTGGATTATCAGGAGATGCTTTGCCTTTAACTAGAATATGTCTTTTAATTGCTGTCCATTGTAATTTCCATAGATATAGATCTTTACTTTTATCCATAAAGACCCAATTATCATTTCGAGCTTTGATTCTGCCCCAATACTTCTCTTTAAGCCACTTCCAGTATTTATTAGGATGTCTTCTACAAGCAAATCTTGCTTGTCGCATCCACATCCAACGATCTAGTTGGATAAAAGTTCTTTTGGCGACAACCTTGTTAAAATAACTGCACCACCCCATTATTCTAGGGTTAAGATTTTCAATTATTCTATCAATTCCCCATGCGAAGCTTCTTTTCCATTCAATCATTATTCGCTTTTTAAATGATTTAATAGTATCTTTGGACGGTTTGACTAGTAGTGTTACACCTCTTCTTCTACTTTTAGTATTATATTGACGAATATTAAATCCCAGAAAGTCAAAACCCTCCTTAATATGAAGTATCTTGGTCTTTTCTTCTGATAATCCTAATCCTCTAATATTTAACCAATCGTTGATTATCTGCTTTGCTTTGATACAAGAGCTTTCAGATTTTGCACAAATGACAAAATCATCTGCATATTTGACTAAAGCATATTCAGACTTAGGGTGGAGATGATCATATTTATCATAAGTTATGTTAAGTATGTCTTCCATTCCATGAAGAGCGATGTTTAAAAGTAAGGGACTGATTACTCCTCCTTGAGGAGTACCAACTGTTGTTTTGGTGAATTGATATTCTTCCATTACGCCAGATTTAAGCCATGCTTTAATCCAATTTCGTGCTGGAAAATTTCCTACAATCTTCAAAAGAAAATCATGATCGATATTATCAAATGCACTTTTAATATCAGCGTCTAATATCCATCCCCTAGTTGTACCAGGGCAAACAATAGCAGAAATTCTCTGTATTGCATCGTGGGTGCTACGTCCAGGTCTAAAGCCGTAACTACTACCCTCAAACTTAGCTTCCCAGTATGGTTCAAGTGCTGATTTAACAACAGCTTGCCTACATCTATCCAAAATAGTGGGCAAGCCTAGAGGTCTAAGTTTGCCCTTTCTTTTAGGTATGTACACACGCTTGATTGGTTTAACAGATAATAGATTGTTATCTATTAATTTGTGCATTAATAGATTTCTTTCTTTATCTGTATTAACAACTATTTTATCAATACCAGGACTTCTCTTCCCTCGATTGATTTGGGTAACACGTCTTATAGCAAGTAATTTATTTGACCTTGACTTTAACATCAGTTTCTGTAGACTACCTACTAGTTTCGTATTACCATTTGCAGATGCCCTATAAATACGTTTACGAAGATTATTAACCTTTTTATTAATATCCTGCCAATCAATTGCATACCAATGGATTTGTTCGGAATTATTATTATCATTAGTCTTAATTGTTACATTTGCGTTTAGCATCTAACTTTTCCAATATAATTCATAATCTTGTTTACTTATTTAGGGTAAATCACCAGTCTTAAGTCAGCATCATTTCTGATTAGCACATAGTGCCTATACACCCAGTTATGTATTCCTGTAGTCTTTCGACTTAGTGTCATTAGCTTTTTAAGACCTCTCTTACCTACTATCAGTTGCCAAATAATAGGCTTACCACGTTTCACTAATTAAAGATGCGTTAAGTTGGTTACCTTCTTTATACCGGGGAACTGGCATTTTTAAAGAAGGTCGCGTGTGCCTTCTTACAGCTAAGCTTTTCAGCTTTATCCCTATAACAGATATTATCTGGAGTATCTGCTTTTATATTTACGATATTTTCCAAACAAAGATTCACTTTCGTTTAACCAATTTTAACTTTACTTTGCCCCTATTTCCTATCCAGATTAGTACTTTAGTTAGGCTTCTTATTGCGCTTAGCACAAGGTCGTTACCAACCTTGCACCGCAATAATAGTAATTAGGTCTAAATGCAACCTAGCCGCAATATACTTGCAGACTTTATTTTAGTGCCATCGTGTCGCAAAGCGGGTAGGTAGGCACTTTAGAGTGCTTTCCTCCCAAAGAACCGTACAAGCGAATTACTCCGCATACGGCTCAAGCAATTTACTAACAGCTGCAATTAGTTGGCCTCGCTTGCTATGTACTTGCCTATGACAGTTTGTATGCAATAGGCACAAATTGTTAATATGGTCAGTGCCGCCACATCTTTTAAGTATTTTATGATGGACTTGTACATTTTCTCCATTATCTATTGAATCTAAACAAACAAGGCATTTACCTTCTTGTCTACGCCAAAGAATCTGTCTGGTCTTAAAGAAGTACTTTGGTTTACTAGCTTGACGTTTTTGCCAGTATTCCTTAAGTGCTGGATTATCAGGAGATGCTTTGCCTTTAACTAGAATATGTCTTTTAATTGCTGTCCATTGTAATTTCCATAGATATAGATCTTTACTTTTATCCATAAAGACCCAATTATCATTTCGAGCTTTGATTCTGCCCCAATACTTCTCTTTAAGCCACTTCCAGTATTTATTAGGATGTCTTCTACAAGCAAATCTTGCTTGTCGCATCCACATCCAACGATCTAGTTGGATAAAAGTTCTTTTGGCGACAACCTTGTTAAAATAACTGCACCACCCCATTATTCTAGGGTTAAGATTTTCAATTATTCTATCAATTCCCCATGCGAAGCTTCTTTTCCATTCAATCATTATTCGCTTTTTAAATGATTTAATAGTATCTTTGGACGGTTTGACTAGTAGTGTTACACCTCTTCTTCTACTTTTAGTATTATATTGACGAATATTAAATCCCAGAAAGTCAAAACCCTCCTTAATATGAAGTATCTTGGTCTTTTCTTCTGATAATCCTAATCCTCTAATATTTAACCAATCGTTGATTATCTGCTTTGCTTTGATACAAGAGCTTTCAGATTTTGCACAAATGACAAAATCATCTGCATATTTGACTAAAGCATATTCAGACTTAGGGTGGAGATGATCATATTTATCATAAGTTATGTTAAGTATGTCTTCCATTCCATGAAGAGCGATGTTTAAAAGTAAGGGACTGATTACTCCTCCTTGAGGAGTACCAACTGTTGTTTTGGTGAATTGATATTCTTCCATTACGCCAGATTTAAGCCATGCTTTAATCCAATTTCGTGCTGGAAAATTTCCTACAATCTTCAAAAGAAAATCATGATCGATATTATCAAATGCACTTTTAATATCAGCGTCTAATATCCATCCCCTAGTTGTACCAGGGCAAACAATAGCAGAAATTCTCTGTATTGCATCGTGGGTGCTACGTCCAGGTCTAAAGCCGTAACTACTACCCTCAAACTTAGCTTCCCAGTATGGTTCAAGTGCTGATTTAACAACAGCTTGCCTACATCTATCCAAAATAGTGGGCAAGCCTAGAGGTCTAAGTTTGCCCTTTCTTTTAGGTATGTACACACGCTTGATTGGTTTAACAGATAATAGATTGTTATCTATTAATTTGTGCATTAATAGATTTCTTTCTTTATCTGTATTAACAACTATTTTATCAATACCAGGACTTCTCTTCCCTCGATTGATTTGGGTAACACGTCTTATAGCAAGTAATTTATTTGACCTTGACTTTAACATCAGTTTCTGTAGACTACCTACTAGTTTCGTAGGCATCGTCAAGTTAAGAGAGATGTAAATTTAAGTATTGAGCGATTGAAAGGAATGATTTATAGAATAGTAGTAACCATTTATCAATAAATCTTAACGCTATGCATATTACTCAAACCCCGAAGAGACATCGTTTTCCAGCAAGCATCATTAGCCATACAGTATGGTTATATCATCGCTTTAATAATAGTTACCGAGATGTTCAAGAACAGATGGCGTATCGAGGTATTATTTTAAGTCATGAGACTGTAAGATTTTGGTGCAATAAATTTGCGATTTATTTTCAAGCTGTCATCAGAAAGAGAGAGAGGAAAGCAACTGACAAATGGCATTTAGATGAGATGAACATCAAGATCAAAGGCGAAGTATTCATATTATGGAGAGCTGTTGACTCCAAGGGGCATGAATTAGAAATATTATTGCAGAAGCGTCGTAACAAGAAATCAGCTATTCGCTTTTTATCAAGATTATTGGGTAATTATCCAACTCCAAGAGTAATTGTTACTGATAAGCTCAGGAGTTACATTAAACCGATTAAGCTTATGTGTCCTAACACTGAACATCGTACTAGTAAGAGACTAAATAACTGTGTTGAAAATGCTCATCAGCCAACTCGACGAAAGGAAAAAATATTGATTAAATTTAAGCATCCTAATTCAGCACAATGTATATTATCACTGATGGGCAAAGTCAGAAATATATTTGCCGTCAATGTTGGACGATATACTAAAACCGCACCAGAGCAAAGAATTGCATTTGCATCCGCTAAATCTATTTGGGACGAAGCTACTCAAAGACTTCTTGCTGCCTGAAATATAAAAACATAGTACTTTTTGAAACCAATTTACTTAACTTGACGGTGCCTTGCTAGCTGCTGTTAATTTTGCTATTTCAGGCTCTATCAGCTTGTTGATAGATTCTGCTCCTTGGGATTTTAACATATCATTAAAATCACCTTTTTCCGGTGGTCGTATTATTGCTACAGTCGCTCCTTTGCTAATTAATTCTTCCTGAGCCTTAATTACAGTATTAACTGATACTGCGTCTTTGCCATCATTATCAGCAGCAATTATTATTCTTTCTCCTTTGATAGGCTCATAGTTCCTAATGTTACTTACACCTAAACTACAAAGAATTTTGCCTTTAATACCAGCTTCCCCAATGCTTAAAGCCGTCTCGAGTCCTTCTGCTATAATCGTTACATTACTTGCTGAATTATTGCCATCTTTACTGCTTTGTACATTCCTGCTTTGTACGTTCTGCTGTTCGTTATTTTTACTAATCTTAACAAAAGAACCTCTGATTCTACCAAATGAACGTTTATTAACCTCAATATCAGCTTTATTATTTGTGTCTTTGTTTAAATAAATTGATTGCCCACCGGTAATATTACCATCTTTATTTCTAGCAAAAGCAATTAATGCAGGATAATATTGTTTGCTATTACTGTCCCACATCATATTAGTTCTAAGATCATTATTTAGTTGATATCCTGTTAATATTTTTTTAATTCCACGATGTTCTGATAAATATCTTTTTGCTACATTATTTGGCATGACATATTTTACAGAGTCTGATTTTTCATATAATCCTATAGCTCTCTTAATTTTTACTGTTTCAGCCTCTTGTTCTGTTTGAGTTTTAATTTGTTGATTTTTGTTTGCTGCTAAATTTGCTGCTAGATCTTTACTGTTTGTTGACACACCAACCATATTTTGTAAATATTTCTTAGCTTCTACAAAATCACAATTCTTTTCTCTTTGCACTAAGGTAAATAAATCTCCTCCCTCTCCTGTACTAAAATCATGCCAGATACCAGCTTTACTGCCACTTATCTTCATTGCTATTTTACCATCTTTCTCCCAGCGGAGTACTTGACTATTTGATAAATGCTTGTTTGGATTACCAAGTAAGCTTCGTCCTATTTCTTCAGCTTTAAATGATAATTTTTGTTTTAATTCCAGTGCTTTTTGTTTATTAATAGCATTATAATCTATTTTATTCTTTGCCATAATATCCTCTTGTAACTTGACACTTATTGTTGTATCTTGTTTATTACAATTCGTAAGGTTATAAGAAGAGCTTTTTCGCTCTTCTTGGGCTTTATGGCTTGTGGCAAAATTTGTGCTGGTGCTTCTTAGGATTTCTGCATCTTTAGCAGATGATCTTGATCTTACTCTTAAGCGGTAATAGTTATCATTACTATGTAATCTATCTCCGATATCTTCTACTACCGTTTTAAACCAATTACCTACTTTATTGATAACATTAGGACTCTTATTTTCTTGTTCTTGAATCGCTACTAATTCTTCTAAAGTTTTAAAATTAATGCTAGATAGCCTATTATCTATTTTACTAAGTTGCGATATTAAACTGGCCATATTCCTAGTAGCCTTCCTATTATAGTAGAGTTTTACCTCTTCTATATGTCTAGTCATTGCTACATAAGAATTTCTGCTATTTCCTGCTAGATTATGTAATACATAGACATCTTTAATTGATGCTCCTTGTGCTTTATACACTGTAGAAGCATAGCCATGTTTAAAGCTTACATCTTGAGGATTAAATTCTATTTCTTTCCCGCTATCTATTTTAGCAACAAACTTATCGTTACTGACGAGAGTTATCGTTGCAAATTCACCATTTTCTATTTGTAAATCTTTATTAGTGGCCTTAAACAAAATACGATCTCCTACCATATAATCTTCGTGCTTTTCAGATGATAGATAGTGTCTATATTCTTTACCGGTAAGCAAGCCTTTAGCTTTTAATAACTCCCTGATCCCTTGATTAATACTATCTACTTCAACATTACGCATGGTAATTATTAAACGCTCATTTAGAGCAAATTTGCTGTTACTCCAATCATTAATTAATCTTACCATTGATTCTTCTAGCGTATGATCAATCTTTAAACCATTATGCTGTTCTAATAACTGCAGGCCACCGGCAATATCTGATTTTGCAAAGCATGAAGCCATTTCTTTTGCCCATATCTTGCTTTGTCTTCTAATTCTACTTAACTCATATGAGCCAAATTTACTAGCCAATACTGCAAACATTCCTCCTCGCTCAACGGAAGTGAGTTGTCTCTCATCTCCAGCCAGTATCAGATTACAATTATTACTCCTTGCTACTTTTAATAATTCTAAATAATCACTATTGCCTACCATCCCTGCTTCATCTACTACGAGCAGGCTGTTTCTTGGTAGTTCAGCTTTACCATTATATAATTTAAATAAAAACCCTTTGACTGTATGACACTTCTGGTAACCTTTACTTTTAAGCTCTGATGCTGCTTTATGAGTAGGAGCGAGTCCTATAATATTTTGTCCATGATTAGTGGCAATTTTATAAGCTTCAGCAAGTACTTGCGACTTACCAGTGCCGGCTCTACCTTGCAAGATCCTAATCCCTTGACTATTAATTAAAATATGCTGTAAGCTTGCTCTTTGTGCTTCATTAACACTTGCAAGATTATCGATATCACTCTTAAGCTTAATAACGTTATTAAAATGAATCTGATTATTTACCCTATCAGCTATTCTTAATAATCTTAATTCTTCATCCCTTATATCTTGAGTAGTATAGTATTTAGTATCAGTGCCATCTTCATTATATAGTTTTACCAGCCTATCTGAATTTAATACCTCCCTTATTAGTTTTTGCTTTTCTGCTTCTTCTGGAATTTCTTTTACTGCTTTTTCTATATCGAGTTTAGTAAAAATAGCTTGATGACGAATAATACGATTTAATACTCCATCGCTATTCTTAACAATCTCAAGATGGGCTAACTTACATATTTTATTTTGCTCTGCTATTTCATTGATAATACTTCTCATTCTAGTAGGGCCAACATGCTGCTGTGGCATAAAACTTATTGGGTCTACTCTGATTTCTAAACCTAACTTGGCAAAATATTTATTGATTACTTCTTTAGCTCTTTCATGAATAATTTTATCTTCGGGGATAATAAACGCTTTGCCCTTAACTTTGGCAAATGTAGGATTTAAATCTACTGCCTTAGCTCCTAAAGCTTTACCGTCCTCTGTGAATCTTCTAGTGGTAACAAGAACATGGGCATGCCAATTCTTCTCTCCATCATGGGGCTGATGAATATCAACCTGAACTCCTAGACCATTTCTTACCCACCCCATCTCTTTGATGATTTCATGAGTAATGGCTATTCTATCATCTAAATCTAATTCCTTATCATCAGGCAGTGCTATAACTACATCTTTTAATAATTGACTATTTTTTCTTGTCTCTAGACGTTCTACTTCATTCATCAAAACTCTTGAGTCTTTGAATTTTTGATCTACATGAGCAGGCAATAATACTGCATGGTAAACATTATCGCCTTTTTTGCTAAAATTATAAGTAATGTTAGTTCTCTCATCTTTAATAATCAGCCTGGCATTATAAGCAGCTTTCAGACAAGCATTTTTACCTTCACTTCTGCCAACTATTTCTATTCTTGCAAACGGCACCGTCAAGTTAAGTAAATTGGTTTCAAAAAGTACTATGTTTTTATATTTCAGGCAGCAAGAAGTCTTTGAGTAGCTTCGTCCCAAATAGATTTAGCGGATGCAAATGCAATTCTTTGCTCTGGTGCGGTTTTAGTATATCGTCCAACATTGACGGCAAATATATTTCTGACTTTGCCCATCAGTGATAATATACATTGTGCTGAATTAGGATGCTTAAATTTAATCAATATTTTTTCCTTTCGTCGAGTTGGCTGATGAGCATTTTCAACACAGTTATTTAGTCTCTTACTAGTACGATGTTCAGTGTTAGGACACATAAGCTTAATCGGTTTAATGTAACTCCTGAGCTTATCAGTAACAATTACTCTTGGAGTTGGATAATTACCCAATAATCTTGATAAAAAGCGAATAGCTGATTTCTTGTTACGACGCTTCTGCAATAATATTTCTAATTCATGCCCCTTGGAGTCAACAGCTCTCCATAATATGAATACTTCGCCTTTGATCTTGATGTTCATCTCATCTAAATGCCATTTGTCAGTTGCTTTCCTCTCTCTCTTTCTGATGACAGCTTGAAAATAAATCGCAAATTTATTGCACCAAAATCTTACAGTCTCATGACTTAAAATAATACCTCGATACGCCATCTGTTCTTGAACATCTCGGTAACTATTATTAAAGCGATGATATAACCATACTGTATGGCTAATGATGCTTGCTGGAAAACGATGTCTCTTCGGGGTTTGAGTAATATGCATAGCGTTAAGATTTATTGATAAATGGTTACTACTATTCTATAAATCATTCCTTTCAATCGCTCAATACTTAAATTTACATCTCTCTTAACTTGACGATGCCTGTCATTATTGTTCAAAGGTTACACAAACAAATTTTAGAAAAATCACATAAATTTGCCACCATGTGGCAACTAGCAACGATATTAGATTACAAGCTAGTAAACATGGATGAACCAGTAAATTCCTTACATAAAAAATTATATGAAGTAAGGCAAGAAGAAGAAAACAGCAAAAAACTAAAATTTTTAGCTAAGAATTGGGGATTAATTCTGCAAATAAATCAAGGATGCAATTACTGCCAGGTATTTACCCCTATTGTAAGAGAATTTGCAGATAAATATGGCTTTCAATTAATTTTTGTAAGTAATAGTGAAACTAGATTTCAAGGGATGCCAACCATTAAAGATACCGGTTTATTACAAACACTAAATCCTGCAAAGCTTGTACCGGTATTATATTTAGTCGATAGCAGCGGCAAACAAATATATCTAATTGTAAAAGGCATTATTAGTGAAAATAAAATTTCTGAAAATATTTTATTGATAGTGCAGTACTATAATGTACTAAAGGTTAGTGATTATGATTGGTAACAATAAGTTTAGAAGAGTGATCTACATAAAACATGTGATGCATATTTTCATGATAGTTTTATTGTTACAAGCGACAACATCTTATGCTTGGGATTTACAGGATGTATTTGAAGGGATGAGTGTTAATGTAACGAAACCTGGTTCATATCAATCTCAAGCTGCCGGCTATTATGCAGCAGGAGGACTATCAATGCGGACTAGTAAAACAGCTTTTAATCCGATCTCTATAACTCCGCCAACACTGACCATGAGCTGTAGTGGTATTGATTCTTATCTTGGTAGTTTTTCTATTATTTCAGGAGATGAGTTAGTACAGCTGATGAAAAATATAGGTTCGCAAGCAAAAGCTTATGCATTTTCATTGGGCCTTAAGACCTTTGCTCCGCAAATAGAAAATGCCCTAAAAGATTTAAGAAATCTTGCTATGGAAATGAATCAATTTGCTAAGGGCGATTGTGAAATGACTAAGGCTCTTTTTGCTTCAGTACTGCCTAAAGATTCAGCAATGAGAGAATCAGTTTGCAAGGATTTACAATCCAGCTCTGGCTTTGATTATTTTGCTGCCGGTAAAAAATGTCGTAGTGATTTAGAGCAGAAACAAGCTTTAGCGAATATCCAAAATAAAGATCCAGAGCTAATGCTAGATAATTATAATATTTTTATCAGGGCAGCAGAAAAAGCAGGGATTCCTGAAAATATGAGAAATGCCATTATGTCAATGACGGGAACTATAATAGTTCGAGATAATAATGTCTATTTCTTTGCGTCACTTGCTCAAGATGAAAAGAGCTGGATTGCTCATTTAAAAGGCGGAGAATCAGCCTCAATTTATACTTGTGATAATATTCATTGTTTAAACCCAGCTCTAAGACGCAATATTACTATTGCTCCAGATCAATCATATCAAGGCAAGGCTAAAACAAAACTAGATGAATTAAAGAGTAAACTGGCAAGCAACAATGAGTTTAGTAATACAGACATATCTTTCCTATCTTCAATAGGAGAAGCATTTCCAATATATGATTATATTACTTTAGAGGCAATATCTGGGGTAACTATTTTAGATAGCTCCTCAGAATTAGTGGCTAGTTACAGCTTGTTGCAGCATTTAAAGGAGGTAGTCTCTGAGGTCAGAAAAGCAGTAACTATGCTAAAATCCAAGCAAGTAGCAGATCATCATTTAACTGCCTACTTAAAAGCTTTAGATCGAGTACAACTTTTTGCTCAGGAGAAATGGAGTAATATGCTAACAAGTAGTGATCAGATTGATAGAAGAGCAAGATTAATAGAACAACATTTAATTGCTAAAGAGAGGGCTTAAAAATTAATTATAAATTAAAATTAGATGAGCAAGCAGATAAGCAGTACAAAAATAAGCAAAGCAGATAAAAATTAAAAAGAATATGGCAGATTACGTAATACATACATTTGGTGGAGGAGATATATTATGGCAAGTTTTTAATGGTATAGGAAGAGTATTTGCCTCAAATAGTGAATATTTTACTCCGGTAGGTAAATTTGCTTTGACAATTGGTGGAATTTGGGCAGCAACTCGTGCTATTTTTAGAGGTAATATTGGTATTTTTGCTATGGAGTGGTTTTTTCCATCCTTATTTATTTTTATCTTTTTATTTGCTCCAAAAGCAAATGTATGGCTTAAGGATGAAATATCAATGCAGGCTCCTGTTAAGATCGACAATATCCCAATAGGTGTTGCTTTTTTTGCCTCTATATCATCAAAAATAAGTTATTCCTTATCAGAAACGCTAGAAAAACATTTACTACCACCTGATGAAGGGTTATCAAGCAGGAAGAATGGGATTATGTTTGGGGCAAAAGCTATTGGTAAAATCAAAGATATTCAAATAGAAGATCCAGTAACTTTAAGCAACACAAAAGAATTCTTAAGACAATGCTTTATGAAACCTTATATAATCGGTAATATTTTAGGTAAAAAAGCCGAAGCACAAAGAGCCAGTGATATAATTGCTTTTATCGAACAAAATATGCCGAATAATTTTGGTATTTATTATAAAGACCCAAGTAATTCTGCTATTTCTTTTAAAACTTGCAAGCAAGTAACTCCTTTAATTAAGGCAGCTATTAATAAAGAATTAAATGATGGGTTATTAACTAAATTTGCAAATATCATAGGGATTCAGTCTGATAGGCAAGAGATATTATCTAGCAGATTAAAAACTATGACCTCTGATACTCTAAAATATCTTAAAAAAGAGCAAACAGATATTCACCAGTGGATGAGGCAAGCAATGTTACTTAATGCTAATCGTGAAGCTTATGATGACTTGCGAGAAAAATTCTCACTTGCTAGAATATATCCTCAGTTAGTTAGTATGAATGCTACCCGCGGATTATTTCAGCAATCATTTTCTTACCTGGTTGCAGGAGAAATGGCAGCAAATATCATGCCTATCTTACAATCAGTATTTTTTGCCCTGGTGATTTGTCTCATTTTCGTAATATTTCCAATGTCGATGCTGCCGGGCGGTTATACTATCTTTAAAACCTGGATAACCTTGATTATTTGGGTAACTAGCTGGCCGGTATTTTTTACCGTGATTCATTGTTTAGGCATGATTAGCCTAGCCGGTAAAGGCGTGAGTCACTTTACCGGTTTAAATATCTTATCGCAAGGGAGTTTTTCAGAAATTCTGTTGCATGAGTTTGCAACGTTTCAGATGTTAGCAGCTTCAGTTCCGATGTTATCCTGGGCAGTATTAAAGGCTTGTGCCCATGCAACTACTACTTTGGCTAATCAATTTTCTCCAGTACCGGTTGCAAGTAATATTGGTGCTAATATTGCTGATAATAACCTCTCTATGGATAATTACAACATCAGTAATAGAACCATTGCTCAGCAAAATCTTACTCCAACTCTGCAGTTGGCAGGAGGAATTATTGATGATGGAGGAATGAGAGTGACTAGCACCGATAACGGTAGACAAGTACTGACTCAAGCAGTAGACTCACTTGTTAACAACTACCGCTCTTCTAAATTGTTGCAGGATAGTTATCAATCTCAGTTTATGAGTTCACAAAGTTATCTTGACTCATTAAATGATAGATATAGTGATTTAACTACTACAGGAAATTCTATAGCAACTGAAATAGGCAAGAGATTAAGCTATGAAGAAGCAAAATCTATCGGTATTACTGATAGCCAGTATCTAGCATTGCAGCAGATGAATTCAGACAGCACATCTGCTACTGATCATACAGGTAGTAGTAATAAGAAAGGTACTGGTACTAGTGCTACAGGAAGTATAGGATTGAATACTATGTTTGGCAGCGGCATGACTACAGTTGGATCAAGTAATGACAAAGTACAAGATCAAGGTAAGTCAGTTAATCAACAACAATCATATAATGAGGCATTATCTAAAATTAAGAGTGCTACTAAAGATGGCAGATTAGGTCACACAAATAGTGATCTGCATTCACTTAGTAATAATCTAAATAATAATTTTTCTGAGCAACAATCTGTAGGGCAAGAAATAGCACAAACTAAACAAAATATGCAGCAGCTAAGCTATAATATGAATTATATAACACAAAACTCTGCTTCTATTGATTGTAATTTAAATGAACCGGTATTAAATAGCATCATTGCCAAAAATATTCCTGGCGTAAGTAGTAAAGAGCAAGCTGCTACCTGGGCTAATAATCATAGACAAGAAGCAGAGCAAATAGCTTTAGACATAGCTAAAATTAATAATACTATACCGCAAAACTTAAATTCTGAAAGTAATATCAATATCCCATCTAAAGAAAGCTTGCGATCAAGTTTTGATAAAAAAACTAAACAGTTAAATGATCAAGCGGCTATTAGTAGTATTGATGATAGAAAAAATGATATTTATGATAAAAATGTAGAACAAATGCTTATTCAAAATGCAGATAATAATGAAGCAGAAAAAGTAAAGCTTCTTGATCAGTTATCTGCTAAAGTAAAAGATAAGAGGGAACAAATTGAAGATGAATTTAATAAAACTCCTGAATCAACGATTGTCAGAACTGGTCAGCAAGTAGCAGATAATATTGGTATAAGTGATGAGGCAATTAAGAAAAGAAATATTAAATTACTAGGCTATAAAAATGAAAATAATTGATAAGCAATTTATGCAAAATATAAAAAAATTAGCGATTTTATCTATCTTGCCATTAATACTTTTTAACATTGTTTTAGCAGAAGGCTCAAATAACTATGTTAATGAAAAACTACAACCAATAGATCCACAAAGCAAGATTCAAGATCCAAATATTTTAGCAGAAGAGTATTTTAATATTGGAAAATCACTTTATAAATTAGGTGAATATCAGGAAGCTATCGAAAACTATGATTTAGCTATTAAATATAAGCCTTACTATGCTATAGCTTATAATGGCAAAGGAATAATTTTCAATAAGTTAGGAAAATATCAAGAGGCCATTAAAAATTACGATTTATCCATTAAATATAACCCTCACTGTGCAGAAGCATACAATAATAAAGGAAATGTTCTAAATACAATAGGACAGTATCAGGAAGCTATAACTTTATATGACATAGCTATTAAATATAATGCTAGTTTTGCAGAAGCATATAATAATAAGGGGAATTCTTTAAACAATTTAGGAAAGTATCAAGAAGCAATTGAAAATTTTGACCTTGCTTTAAAATATAATTCAAGCTATCCAGAAGCTTATTATAATAAAGGTATATCTTTAATAAACTTAGGGCAGTATCAGGAAGCAATAGAAAACTGTAATCTAGCAATTAAATATAAACCAGATTATGCAAACGCCTATTATAATAAAGCCACATCTTTAATGCAGCTAGGAAAGTATCAGGAAGCTATTAAAAGTTTTGATTCAGTTATCAAATATCAATGTGACAATGAAGACACATATAATTTAAAAGGATGTATATTCAGTATATTAGGTAAACAGCAAGAAGCTATAAAAAATTTTGACTTAGCTATTAAATACAAACCAAATTTTGCGGCAGCATATTGTAATAAAGGTGCATCTTTTAGAAAATTAGGACAATATGAAGAAGCAATTAAAAACTATAATTTAGCAATTAAGTATCAAGCTGATTATGCTGAAAGTTACTTAGAAAAAGGCATTACATTGATTAGCATGGGAAAACAAAAAGCAGCTAAAGATAATTTTAATTTAGCTCTTAAATACAAACCTAATCTTATAGAGGAATATGAAAAAATAATTAAAGGTTTAAGAAAACTAGGTAATAGTAGTATGGCCGATTATTTGGAAGAAAAATTACAAATGCTAAAGAATAATTTATAAATTTAAATTAGGTAAGATTATTAGAAGATAATTGTAGTAATCTTAACAACAGAGTGACCTATGAGCTACCAAAATCAAAATAATTTTACTCGTGGTTCACAAATCTTTGTTCATCAGCTACGAATGTTTAGTCAAGGAAGTATCAATGCTTTAACAGTTGGGTTGGTATTTACTGTATCTTGGCTAATATGGCGAGTATTTCAGAAATTATCTTTGATGAGTCTATATTATTTTGTCATAGAACGATACACACAATTAAAACTTGCTATAGGAGAACATTTTTATCCTATAGATCAAATAGGTATTAAATTCTATTATTTAGAGCAAAAAGCTTGGGTTTACCGTAATGCTGAAGAATTTGTTCATAAATTTTGGCATATTACACCGCATTCACATAATATCAATCAATTTGGGCAATTTTTATTGCATTCAGCTTGGCAAGAAGGTATTATTACTTTTACTATTGGTCTGTTTACTGCTATCATCTTTTTTATGTATCGAGGTAAAAAAGCTGTTATCCAAGATAAGATTAGGGGAGCAGATTTTGTCGAAGCAAGTATTTTAGCAAAAATGCTTTATAAAAACAAACAAGCTGCTAATATTTGCTTTTCTGGATTACCATTGGTTAAAGATAGTGAGAGAAGACATATTCTTATTACCGGTACTACAGGTAGCGGTAAAACTAATATGTTAAATGAGCTATTACCTCAGATTAGAAAAGAGAGAGGTAGAGCAATTATTGTTGATTTAACAGGTAGCTTTACTGATAGATTTTTTGATCCAAAATGTGATAAGATACTTAATCCTTTGCAAGAGAATAGTTCAGCATGGCTACCGTGGAATGATTGTCATGAAATTTGGGATTATAATGATATGGCAAGTAACTTTAGTAATTATAATCCAAAATTAGATGATTTTTTTGCTAAAAGTGCTGAGCTAGTATTAGCCTGAAGGATTAAGATTATATCAGGATAGTAAAGATATCAAAAAGCTAATAAATACTATTCTTTATGCAAATAATAAGGAATTTGTTAGGATCTTTAAAAATAGTGCAGTAGCCGGTATAATTAGCAGTAGTGCACCTGAGACTTCTTCAGGTATTCAAGCAACTATTAGTAAAAATATTGAAGCTCTGCAACATTTAAAGCCTAAAGGTGAGTTTAGTATTAGAAAGTGGTTTACTGCGGACAAAGGTTAGTTATTTATAACTAGTACTCCTAATCAAAGAGTAATGCTACGACCACTTATTGCTGCATGGATTAGCATAGCGATAAAAGCATTAATGAATAGGAACATCAATAATACTCATAGTAATATGTGGTTTGTGATTGATGAGCTGCCAGCTTTACACAAGATATCTTCACTCCCTATAGCTTTAGCTGAAAGCAGGAAATATGGTGGCTGCGTTGTTGCAGGTATGCAAAACATTTATCAATTAGAGGAGATATATGGTTCTGCAGGAGCAGCTTCAATGCTTGATCTATTTGGCAGTAAATTTATCTTTCGAGTAAGCGATCAACAAACAGCACATAAATCTGCTTTAATGCTTGGTGAGCAAGAAATAATTGAGACTCAAGAGAATCTCTCTTATGGTGCTAACTCTATGCGTGATGGAGTAAATATGCACAGCTTAGAAAAAAGGAAGTTATTAGTAATGCCATCTGAAATTATGAACCTAGAAGATCTTACCTGTTATGTAAAACTTGTGGGTAATTTCCCTACTACTAAATTACAAATGAATTTACAAACTTGATTTCAATGCAAAAATATAGAAACCATTTTAATAGCATTTTTAAAAGATTTTAATTGTTTGATAGAGGGGAATTACCTTATAAAGAAAAATCCTATTATAATGCCCCTTTAAATCGCTAATTTAGTATTACGAGTTTTAGAGGTAAGCTGCGTGTAAAAAACTTTTTTGTTATTTCAGAATTTTTTATAAATGATTTTTCAAACAGCAGAGTAAATTTTACAAGAAATATGTTTACTCTAAAGAACTAATAAAAGCTTCATCAAGACCGGTTACACTAGAAATTAAAGCAATATTGCAACCTTGAGCTAACATTTTCTTTGCTACCTCTACTGCTTTATTATATTCCCCTTCAGCTTTTCCAATTTGGATACCTTTAGCTTCCCCGATTTGGATGCCTTGAGCTTTACCAACTTGTAAGCCTTCAAGAATACCTATTTCTTTTCCTTCTTGTTGCCAATGCTCTGCTAAACTTCTCATAAGCCTTGTTCCTATTTCTGGATTCAACTTTGTTGATAATAAATTCTTTAGCTTTATTTTATCAGCTTGCTCTATCTTTGTCAAAGTATAATATAGTATCATTTCTAGATAATCATAGCCTATCGTTATTTTAGTTAATTCCGGTAATATATCTGATATTTCTTGCCATCTTTTTAACAACTCTCTCTCATGTATATGCTTGAGAAAAAATTCTAATATTCCCGACCATATCCTTTGTTTAAACTCTTCATCAGGAATTTCATGGACATTCACTAATTGGTAATCATTAATCCATAATTCTCTTGCTAATTTGTTATTGGCAAATAAATCCCACAAATTCCTTGCAACATTATATTTCTCATGACCATTGTAAAATATCATCGGGTATATTAATGGCAAAGTCTTAGCTTTAGGATTTTGTATTAAATATCGCTCACAAATATTAATCATATATTTAAATAGCCTAAAAGCCATAAAATGATCTGCTTTTGATTGATGCTCGACAAGCAAAAATAAGTATCCGTCTTGTTTATCAAATTTGCATGAGAATAAAACATCAGAGATAGAATCTTTTAAAGAGATTTCTACAAAAGTGGTATTTTCCATTGCTAAACTAGGAAAATCTATTAAACTTTTAATATTTGGGGGCAAATGTGCATTAAAGAACTCATGGGCAACTAGAGGATTCTCAAGTGCCTTACGAAATATCTTATCATGCTTAGCTTTCTTCTTATCCTTATCTGGACCACCCAGCAGGTTTCCTTGTTCACTCATATATTTACATTTTTTGAATTGGTAAAATATTATTACACTATAATCTAAACTCTTATTCCTTGATTTAGTTTGATCTCAGATACTTGCTTTAACTCACTTTTTATCATTTTACCTATTTCTGAGCGTGGACTTATATATTGCATTACTTGTTTATCTCTTCCTATGGCATTTAAGTAATCTTCAGCAACGAGATGGCTTTTGCCTTGAAAATCATATATTACTATATCAGAAAATTTTTTATCACCAAGATTATAACTAGGATCAAATTTATTCTTCATAATTTGTAAATCTTTCTGTATCTTCTGCTCTATTGCTGCTATGCAAATCTTGTTACTGTAGAGCATACAAGAATCTATACCTTTTTCTCTGTAGAATTGCATAGCAGTATTGATATTTTCTGTTGTACCAAACTTGGCTAAAGCTGTTATTTGCTGTTGCTGAACATTATTGAGTCCGTTATTATCATTATTTGTCAATTTTGAAAATAATAATTCTATAGATTTAATTTGTGATTTGCTATCATCACTTGCTTTTAAGGATGATTTAAGTTCTGTTACTTTGCTAGCGGCATCGTCAAGTTAAGAGAGATGTAAATTTAAGTATTGAGCGATTGAAAGGAATGATTTATAGAATAGTAGTAACCATTTATCAATAAATCTTAACGCTATGCATATTACTCAAACCCCGAAGAGACATCGTTTTCCAGCAAGCATCATTAGCCATACAGTATGGTTATATCATCGCTTTAATAATAGTTACCGAGATGTTCAAGAACAGATGGCGTATCGAGGTATTATTTTAAGTCATGAGACTGTAAGATTTTGGTGCAATAAATTTGCGATTTATTTTCAAGCTGTCATCAGAAAGAGAGAGAGGAAAGCAACTGACAAATGGCATTTAGATGAGATGAACATCAAGATCAAAGGCGAAGTATTCATATTATGGAGAGCTGTTGACTCCAAGGGGCATGAATTAGAAATATTATTGCAGAAGCGTCGTAACAAGAAATCAGCTATTCGCTTTTTATCAAGATTATTGGGTAATTATCCAACTCCAAGAGTAATTGTTACTGATAAGCTCAGGAGTTACATTAAACCGATTAAGCTTATGTGTCCTAACACTGAACATCGTACTAGTAAGAGACTAAATAACTGTGTTGAAAATGCTCATCAGCCAACTCAACGAAAGGAAAAAATATTGATTAAATTTAAGCATCCTAATTCAGCACAATGTATATTATCACTGATGGGCAAAGTCAGAAATATATTTGCCGTCAATGTTGGACGATATACTAAAACCGCACCAGAGCAAAGAATTGCATTTGCATCCGCTAAATCTATTTGGGACGAAGCTACTCAAAGACTTCTTGCTGCCTGAAATATAAAAACATAGTACTTTTTGAAACCAATTTACTTAACTTGACGGTGCCTTAAATATTACTTTATCTTTAGTTTCCCATATTAATTGTTGTTTCAAATTATCTACACAATTATGATATTGATCTGGAGCATCTATTAGATAAACCTGTTCTATGTTTTTGTGTGGCAAATAATGTTGAAGTATTAGTTTAATTTTATCAGATGTGTATTCAACTTTAATTGGTGCTTGCTCTACTCTTTCCAGTATCACATCAATATCTTCATCTCTTCCGGGTGAAAGAGTATCAGATGAAGAACTTTGATCAGATTCACTATATTCAGACCCAGAATCTACTGTCTTAGGATTGCTTGCTATATATTCACTTAACTTATTTTTTAAACTCAGCTTTTGTTGTCTAGTTAATTGTTGCTTTGAATCAATTATCTGCTCACCAAATTTCTGCCTATCAAAAAAATCTTCTTTAAATGATTTATAGTCATTTGACCCATTACTATCTAAAAGTAAACGCAGTTCTAGATTTTCATCCACATTCTCCAGTAATGAAAACCATATTTTAAATAATCTTCTTGCATCACTGATAACAACTCCAAGCCTTTTAGAAGTTAATTGATTTTCAGGAGGTAAATCTATAGATTTACAATATTCAGGTAATATCTCATTAATTTTTTCTTTTAAATTATTAATTGATTGTATTTCTCCCTTCTTAAGACTTTTGATTAATTCATTAAATTGTTTATTTATTTTTTTTATTAAATTGCCTTCTGCTCCATAAGCTGTAGCTTCCTTTACTGCTCTAAAACTAGCTTCAGCTCTGGTATTCCACTCGTAAAATATAAAAGGTATAATATATTTCTCAACTATAGATAATTTCTGATCTAAACTTTTACTATCAAAGCCAGATATTTGATCTTTTATCCAGTCAAATTCTGAAGTGCGTTGTGGTTCTCTCCTTTGCTCAGGATTCGATATATCATCTTGTAAGTATTTTCCATAGTGATGTAGTAAATTCTTGATAGTAACTTCTGTAAGCTTTTTATTTTTAAGATTTTTCTCTAAAGATTTAAGGAATGTGGATACAGGAACAGTATGATTGTCTTGTTTATTACTACCTCCATTCCTTTTGATCGATACTTTATTGATAATTGCTTGTTCATTAACTTCTAGATCTATATTAAGATTATTAATACCATATAATTTTATTATTCTAAGTCCATGTTTTTGACTAGCATTATTATTAATGGCACCGTCAAGTTAAGTAAATTGGTTTCAAAAAGTACTATGTTTTTATATTTCAGGCAGCAAGAAGTCTTTGAGTAGCTTCGTCCCAAATAGATTTAGCGGATGCAAATGCAATTCTTTGCTCTGGTGCGGTTTTAGTATATCGTCCAACATTGACGGCAAATATATTTCTGACTTTGCCCATCAGTGATAATATACATTGTGCTGAATTAGGATGCTTAAATTTAATCAATATTTTTTCCTTTCGTCGAGTTGGCTGATGAGCATTTTCAACACAGTTATTTAGTCTCTTACTAGTACGATGTTCAGTGTTAGGACACATAAGCTTAATCGGTTTAATGTAACTCCTGAGCTTATCAGTAACAATTACTCTTGGAGTTGGATAATTACCCAATAATCTTGATAAAAAGCGAATAGCTGATTTCTTGTTACGACGCTTCTGCAATAATATTTCTAATTCATGCCCCTTGGAGTCAACAGCTCTCCATAATATGAATACTTCGCCTTTGATCTTGATGTTCATCTCATCTAAATGCCATTTGTCAGTTGCTTTCCTCTCTCTCTTTCTGATGACAGCTTGAAAATAAATCGCAAATTTATTGCACCAAAATCTTACAGTCTCATGACTTAAAATAATACCTCGATACGCCATCTGTTCTTGAACATCTCGGTAACTATTATTAAAGCGATGATATAACCATACTGTATGGCTAATGATGCTTGCTGGAAAACGATGTCTCTTCGGGGTTTGAGTAATATGCATAGCGTTAAGATTTATTGATAAATGGTTACTACTATTCTATAAATCATTCCTTTCAATCGCTCAATACTTAAATTTACATCTCTCTTAACTTGACGATGCCATCAATACTTACAGAAAGGCAATTAGCTGATCTTAACTTATCATTAGTAAATAGATTAAGTGCTCAAACAAATACTAGTTATGGTTTAGTAGTAGTGAAAGTACCTAAGATGTCATATGATGAAGCTCATTCAGGAAATTCTGTGATTGAGTTTAAACCTAAAGATAGTAGTTTTTGCATGGAGGACAATGTCTTTTTAGAAAAGAGTTCGGGTTATAAGAGAATTTCTTCTGTAATTAGTGACGAACAAAATAATAATTGTGTTGACGCTGCTCCATTACAAATATCTGGTGATGGTCTTACAGCACTTTATGGTAACAGTAATAGCACAGAGAAACAATCTATTTATGTTAATTTTGATCCTAATGAAGGGGATATGAAATTACATTTTACTAAAGAAGGATTAACTAGGCTAGATAAATTAAATAATCATCAACAAAATAATTCTAGTGTTACCAATCTATATGTGGTTACTACTCAGATACATCATAAACCTTATCCAGATCAGATTGGATTATTTGGTAATAGAAATCATCGTTTTGTATTAAGTGATGATAGCAAACGTGTAGCTAGTAACTAATTATATAGATGGTACTAGTTCTTTTGTATTAGAAGATAATTCTAGATCTACAAGTATAAAGTTTTTAAATAGAAAGCTCTTTAAAGGATATAATGCTTATATAAGTGGTAACACAAGTAATATGCAAATAAAAAGCATCTATTCAGAGGATACAGTTACTGGTCATATTATTTTAAAAAATAAAGATTACTTAAAGCTTAACTTAGAACATCTTCTTATAAATGGGACATTAACTATAGATATTCCAAATGTAGAAATATTATATGCCAAAGGTGATATAGTGTTATCATATAATCATCATCTTTATAATGGTTATACAATAGAGGTAAGCACTAATGTATTAACATTTAAAATATTACTAGAAGCACCTAGTATTAGTAGAATTGATATTAAGAATAACAATGCACCTGATGTTGTTATAGATATGGGACATCTTAATAACAGACCTTTTACAATATCTTTACAAGCTATACATACTGAATATAAATCGTATTATACTTTTACAGTAGATGATTTACAACCTGTATTAGATGAAATGACTTTTACTAGCAGAGGTTTTCCAGAGCATTTTCTTTTCCTGTGTAGTAGCAGGGTATCAATTAAAGGACAGTGCATAATAACTAATAATGATCCTATGAAAAATATCATATCTATAAAAGGGAAAATAGATAAAAGTGATGGGATGTTAATGATTGAAGATAAGAAGTCTATTTTAAAAATCGTTAAAAATATAACTGAAGCACCAAAAATGAACATACTGAGATAGTAAATTATGGCAGTATAGTAAAATATGAAGATGATTTAAGGTTTGATCAAGTATTAAAACGTAGTAATTATAATATTAGTGTTTATTATAATTATATTAGTAAGCATAATTTGACAAACTGGAGTATACTAAAATTTTATTCTAGTAATGGTAGAACAATATTGCATCATTTTAAGTATGATGATATACAAATTAATGATATTAATTATTTTATTAAAGAAAGTAAAATTTATGCTGTTCTTGGTGGTACTATAGATGGTAATAAGTTATTAAAATATGATGAGAAAAGAACAGTAGCAGTGCTTATTGCTAAATCATTAAAAGATAGTTTGATTTCTGTTGAGGGTGAAAAAATTATCATCAATAACGCAACATTATATCACTTACCTGATAAAACAAGTTTAATATTCCAAGAATCTAATAATAAAACACTTTCCGTATCATTTAAGCTATTAAAAGATAGTATTAAATTTAACTCAGGACCACCATTTGTATATTATAATCGTTACAATACTAATATCACGATTAATTCAGAAGATGTAGAAGAAAATACTGAGGTGAGATTTGTTGAACATTTAATAAAAAATCACTTTTGCCAAACAGATAATCATCATTCTTCCATCACCATTTTACTTAAAAGTTCCGATAACTTAGCAGATAATATTGTTCATATAATAACATTGCCCAGATTTTACCAAGAACCGAAGATGCAGACATTATCTATTGTCTTTATTGATCCAGTTAAATGTGGTCCTCTTCATGTTCCATTTTCCAAACCATTACCGCTACAACCGCAAACAATAAATAAGATTAAATTAGACAATATAGGCGATACTCTTCCTTCCTGCAGTCTATCATATAATGAACCTTATTGGCTACCAGGATATCATCGTATGAGACGTAAGGAATGTCTACTAAAATATGAAGAGCAAATGCTGCATGATATCGATGTAAAATTAGAGAAGTTACGTGATCTTACAGTTAGTGCAGTAAAATACTTATTTGAAAGACGATCAACACTGAATTTTTGGTATATTTATGGCCCTATAATTCTTGAACGAGTAATAGAACATGATAAAAATGGAGCTATAACAACATTGATGTATTTAGTAGCAAGACACTACTTTAAATCAATAATCCATAATCCCAGTGAAATGCACGAAAACTTACTAATAAAAATCAGTAAATCTTTTGGAGTTGAGCAAATAATGATAAGAGATTTAATAATAGCAATTAACAAAGGAGAAGATGACTTTCATCAGTTTGTTAATAACCATCAACAAAAACTACAAAATATACTGCAAAATGCTATAGATCATCTTGATCATCTTCACCGAGTTCGCCGTGAGGCTGATTCAGGTCAAGAGGTTGAGGTTATTGAGGAACAATCTAAAAACCTGCACAGTGAAAAACAAAATCTATATATAGCTGGCATTGCTAGTAGTGCTACTAAAACTCCATCACTTATAAATGATGGGATCAAATGGCTAAAGGACAAATTATTAAGTAGTAATGATTATAATGATGACCATTACCAAACAAACAGTACTATAACAACAGTATCAAATGTGTTTGATATTAATGGTGGACTGCATTTACTCACATTACTAGCAGGACAATTATTTGGAACAAATAAAACTTTATCTCATAATAACTACTCATCTCCACAACAAATAAGAGCAGACAAGATAGGACAGTTAGAACAAAAAGTAAATATCGCTTTAAGAATAATGCATGCTCTCTATGGTAGTTCTGAGCAACCAGAGCAACATCAAAATAACTGGTCAGAAGAAGACAATAGTACATTATCTGCTCTCCTAGGTGAGACTACTTAAATACTATTGAAGATACTGAACTTATCAAAGAAATGATAGAAGAAATATTTGGAGAAAAAGTTGCAAACCAAGTTGAAGATTTAACAAGCATTAAGGACGGCGAAAAGATCAATTTCCATGGAAATGGTTGAGATATTAATAAAGAAAGGTTCTGTTGAATTGATTGTGTACATTTTTGCAAGACCATTACTTACCAAAGAGAAAATAGCTGAAGAATTTGGAGAAAATATAGCAAATCAAGTAATGAATTTAACAAGAATTAAAGAAAACGGTATCAAGATTAGTGTCGCTGAAATGGTAGAGTTACTGTATACAGAGAAAAAGTATGATATACTATTAATAAAATTATTTGATAGGCTGCATAATATGCAAACAATTGGTGCTAAATCTCCTGAAAAAATTAAGAAAATTATAAATGAAACTTTACTAAATTTTATTGTTTGAGGGTGTCAGAAAGTTTGTGTAAGTTGTAAAAATAGTTAAGAATAAAATTAATTAAAACAACTTAACATGAGGCTAATATGAAAAATAAGAACAAAGTATCAAATCCGACTATAGAAAAAGTAGTATCAGACATACTATCACAAAGTGACCCATCTGAAATATTTGGCAAAGGAGGGATCTTTGAAGAATTAAAAAAACAGCTGGTGAATAAGATCTTAGAGAAAGAAATGGAGTCTCATATAGGATATGAGAAGCATTGCTAAAACTGAGAAAAAGTCAGATAAAGGCACAATGGTAATTATGAAAAAACCATTTTAGATGAAGAAGGTCGTAAATTAAGAGTAGAAGTACCAAGAGATCGTGACGGAGAATATGAACCTATACTTATTCCTAAGGGAGTTCGTAAATTTGAAGGATTTGATGATAAGCTAATATCATTATATGCACGAGGTATGACTACTAGAGAAATTCAAGGGCCATTTAGAAGAATTGTACTCTACCAAGGTGTCTGCTGAGTTAATATCAAAGGTAACTGATGGTGTATTAGAGGATACTAATGCTTGGTAAAATAGGTCACTTGATAGTATCTATCCTATGATGTATTTAGATTGCATTTATGTGAAAGCAAGAGATAATCATGTAATAATTAACAAGGCAGTTTATTTGTCTGTAGGTGTGAATTTAGAAGGTAAAAAAGAGCTTTTAGGCATTTGGATAGGCAAAAATGAAGGCGCTAAATTCTGGTTGCAGATAGTAACAGAATTAAAGAATCGTGGAGTTGAACAAATATATGTTGCATGTGTTGATGGTTTAAAAGGCTTTCCTGAAGCTATAAACAGTGTGTTCCCCAAAACGATAGTACAGCTCTGTATAGTCCATATGATTAGGAATTCTGTAAAGTACGTATCGTATAAAGATTTAAAATCAGTTATAGCAGATTTAAAGAAAATTTATTCTGCAATAAATGAAGCAGAAGCTTTAAGAGAATTACAGAGTTTTAGCAAAAAATGGGATAATAAATATCCAGTTATTTTTGATATATAGCAGCGAAATTGGCCTGGTATAGCTCCTTTTTTTAGCTTCCCGGATGAAATCAGAAAAGCAATTTATACGACTAATGCTATTGTGTCAACAGCGGTCGAAAAATGATACAGATTTTTAATATACACCGGCTGAAAATTAATACAGTATAATAAAAAAATTATCTGATATTTAAGTCATGAGATTTTCCTCCTGCTTGTTAATAATTCCCGTTGGCACAAAACCAGCTTTCTTTTTATCCTTAAGCCTGAAACTATCACCTTTAATATTGAGTATAGTGGAGTGATGAAGCAGACGATCTAAGATAGCAGCTGTAAGAGCACTATCCTGAGCAAGACTATTATGCCATTGTCCAAATGGAAGATTACTTGTAAGAATTATGCTACCTTTTTCGTAACGCTTTGCTATAACTTGAAATAACAGATTAGCTTGTTCCGGTTTTAACGGCAGATACCCAAACTCATCTATTATAAGTTGTAGTAGTTGACATTTGATCTTACATTTAATAAAAATAATGTATTAAAAAATACAGATAAAAAAATGGAAGGTCATAATGAACTTAAATCAAAAAATAATAAAGCCAAAATTGGGGTTACTTGAATTAGCTAAGAGCCTTGGTAGTATATCATCAGCATGTAAAGCGATGGGATATAGTAGAGATAGTTATTACAGATTTAAAGAACTGTATGAAACTGGTGGCGAAGAAGCATTGTATGAAATTAGTCGCAGAAAGCCAATAATAGCGAATAGAGTTGATCCAGCGATAGAGAAGGCAGTAATGGATATGGCAATAGAATATCCAGCATACGGTCAGCTTAGAGTATCAAATGAGCTTAAAAGACTGGTGTACTTGTATCACCTGGAGGAGTGAGATCAATTTGGTTACGTAATGATTTAAACAATATCAGTAAAAGGCTTAAAGCATTAGAAGCAAAAATGGCTCAGGATGGTATTGTTCTTACTGAGGCTCAGTTACAAGTACTAGAGAAGCGTCGTAATGAAAAAGAAGCACATGGAGAAATTGAACCGCAGCATCCAGGTTATCTAGGATGTCAGGATACATACTATGTAGGTAATTTTAAAGGTATAGGTAAGGTTTATTCTCAGGTATTTATTGATAGCTATACTAGGGTAGCAGATGCTAAACTATATACTGATAAAACAGCTCTTATTGCTGCTGATATGCTGAATGACCGCGTGTTACCATGGTACGAGACCCAAGGAATACCAATACTTCGTATTCTTACAGACCGTGGGTCAGAATATAAGGGGAATATAGAGCATCATGCTTTTGAGTTATTTCTTAGCATAGAAGGTATAGAACATACTACAACTAAGGTATATTCTCCACAAACAAACGGTATGTGTGAGCGTTTTAATAAAACCATGAAACAAGAATTCTTTGATACAGCAATGCGGAAAAAAATTTATACAGATCTTGATGATCTACAATTAGATCTTGATATTTGGTTAGAGCATTTCAATAATGAAAGACCTCATTCCGGTAAATATTGTTATGGAAAAACTCCTATGCAAACTTTTAATGATAGTAAGAAATTAGCTGTTGAAAAGAATAATGAAATCTTGTATCTTGATTATATATCTGACAGTCAAAACTTAACTGACAATCAGGTACAAAATTTATAATGTCTGTAAGATCAAATCTTGACTTCTACATTGTTTTAATATTGGAAATTCCTCTTGCATCTTCTTTGAAGTTCTGCCTTTCGCTTTTTGTACAAATTCACAGATTTTTATATGAGGTGGAATATTAGCAAAAATGTGTATATGATCGCTTGATACTACTCCATTTTCTATTTTAATACCTAATTCTGTTGCTACCTGTGCAATAATTTCTCGAACCCTCTTTTTTATATCGTAAGTTAATACCTTATATCGATACTTTGTAATCCACACTATGTGATAGCGATGATAGTAAACTGTATGTGATTTCCTGCTGTAATGTGTCATAGTGCTTATGATGCTAACGCATCATGGCACACATGGCAAGCTAAAGCTTCTCCATCTGGAAGATGGAGGTTTGTACCTCCAAAGAGACTATCAAATGCCCGCTTATGGCATTCTATTAATGTTACAAGCTTCTCATTGGTAACAAATTCTACATAGCTTGCTCTACTAAATCCTAATGTAGCCACAAAAGCTGAGAGAGGATTTTTTCCCTTACGAAATTCTATCCAGTCAACTTGCATCTGTTTGCCAGAAGCAGTCTCAAATCTTATCATATCCTCCTGTTTAGCTGCTGGCTTTATACTTCTTAGATAATCTCTGAGTTGGGTCATCCCGCCTGTGTAACCCAACTCCTTTATCTCTTGAAACAGTACAGTACCAGGTAGTGATACAGGATGGGCAGATTTTATTCTTTCACTCAAGTAGTCCTTATATGGGGGCAAGCTTTGTTACCAACTTCGGTCTATCCTTATATTTAGGGCTACCATCATATTTAAAATATTTACGTACTGTATTTACTGATACTCCTACTTCTCTTGCTATACTTCTTAGGCTTTTACCATGTTTATTCAATATTTTTATTTCCATTATTTGCTCCAGTATTATCATTATTTATTACCTCCTTATCCGAAGATATTACTTTAATACTGTATCAATTTTTATCCGTTGCTCTGTATCATTTTACTTCCGTTGCTAACAATTGAATCAATTAATCGTCAAATCAGAAAAATTATCAAGAATAAAGGGGTGTTTCCAGATGATAAATCAATTCAAAAAATAATATTTTTAGCATTGACAAATGCTTCTAAGAAATGGACAATGCCAATCAAGAATTGGGCAATGGCTTTAAATCAATTTGCTATACTTTGTGATACTAATTTACAAAATTGGGCAAATGGAGAAATTCTACTTACACAAAGAATCTGACAGACTCAAAATGTTCCAATTGACAATAATCCTACAGCTTTTTTTTGTTCTGTTGTTAATGAAGAAAATGTTCCTTCATCATACCTTAATACAAATCATGCTAAGAATCAAGATTATCAAAAATATCCCTACCAATTTTAGTCCATTGGTTTTTGATATGTGGGGATTCTGTTAAGTCATTTTTTAAAGAAACTAATGCTCCAAATAAACTATTAGTAGGTAAGTCATCAAGTTTTGCTTTAGCAATCAATCCCCCCAGTTCAATTAAGCGACGAGTACGCACTTTTCTTTCTATAATTTTAAGTTTAGCTTCTTCAGTAATAATTTTAGCTTTCTTTTGCTGTAATTTTAATCTTTGTTTTATGACATTATCCATATGAGTCTAATATTTTAGATATTATTGTTTACATGTCATGAATGCACAATAAATTTAAGAAGTCCAACATATTATTTAAGTACCAATAAAAAATCTTCCATATTTTTTTCTGAACCAGATAATTGATAAACCAAAAGACTACAAGTGATAGTAAGATAATAAATGGATAAGAAAATTTAAGAATCCCCGTTGCCCACCAAACCATAAAATTAAGATAAACAAAGATAATTGCCATTATTTGAAGTAACAGCTGAAAAACTACGGAGAGAGAGGTTATTAACATAACTTTAGATTAGGTTAAAGCGGGTAGGTAGGCACTTTAGAGTGCTTTCCTCCCAAAGGTAGGGTCGAGCAATGGCGCGGTGGCTTTTGTTATCCCCGTTTCCATCACCCGCCTCGTCAAACGTAACGTACAGATTTCCCGTATTACGCTTTCCTGATAACTTCTTATCATTGCCTATGGCCTATCCGCTGTGATTGCTTTCAAAGGTCTGTAATATTGAATCTGGTAATCATTATATAATCCCATCTTCTCATACAACTCTCTCCTACTCCACCTTTCCCAGCCGAAGCCTTTCAATCCACGTGATTTCATTAAATGGCGTCTTACTTTCTTCTCCACCCAGTCCCTTACATATCCAAAACAACGGCTAGAGTTACCAATTCTAAAGTAATTTATCCAGCCTCGTAATATCGGGTTGATAAGGCATATCACTCTATCAACTGGTTGCGATATATACTTATGGAATATCTCTTTTAGTTTTTCTAGCAGGACAGTGCGCGCTTTCATCCTAGGCGTCTTCTGAATTCCAATTTTTCCTTGCTTAGTTTTCACTAGTCTAAAATCAAACCCCAGAAAACTAAATGTTTCACCACTCTTTAGATTGACTGTATTTGTCTTCTCTTCGTTTAGCTCAACCTTTATTTTCAACAATTCTTGTCTTAGCCTTATATTGATCGCTCTCTCTAACCACTGCCATTTGCTGTAGCCATCAATTAGTATAATCAGATCATCGGCCCATCTAACGTACTCTACGTGGTCATAACCATCTCTTAGCTTACTCACGCTCTTTGCTCTTTCTAGCATCTTATCTACTTCATTGAGGTAAATATTGCTTAAAAGAGGTGATAGTGGCCCGCCTTGAGATATGCCTCTTTTCCCACTTGCTTTGACTATTAATTTTAGTAGCTTCATAACATCTTTGTCATTTACACGTTCTGCTATCTTGTTAAATAGCTCAAAGTGGGCAATCGTGTCAAAGTAAGAGCGCAAGTCTACATCTATTACTCTTGTCTTCTCCTTAATTGCTGCTACTGTAACTTTTTCTATAGCCGCAGCTGCAGTCCGTTTAGGGCGATATCCATATGATCCAGGTTGGAAGTCAGCTTCAAATATTGGTTCTAAAATGAGCTTTAGTGCTCCTTCTACTACTCTATCTTTGATAGTTGGTATGGATAACTTCCTCATTTTATTCCCATTATCTTTAGGAATTACCTTGACCCTTCTCCTCTTGGGATAATAGGTCCTGGCTTGTAATTCTGTTTGTATGTTTTCCAGAAATTGTTCAACCCCAGCTAACTCTATCATTTCAAAAGTAACACCATCTATTCCAGGCGCCCCCTTATTGTGTTTAGCTAGCTTATAGGATTCTCTTAGTGTTTCTATCTTACATACATGAACATATAATCCCCAAAATCGCCATTGCTTCTCAGCTTTAGCTTTGATGTATATCTTCCTTCTCAGGTCTTGTAATCCTATAGACGTTTTTATCATTCGTCTTTACCTCCCTTGTTGTTGGAATAATGTTATCAGTAGGGTGCCTTTGCTCCACAAGCATTACCCTGCTTCACTGCTAATACACACCCATCCGCCATCCTCTCATCTTCAATTCATTTCCTAGTGTTGCTAGTTATAGAATCTACCTTGCTCCAGAAAATTTCTTTCTGGGATGAGGAGGATTTCTCCAGTCACTTAATATGTCCTTATTATCATGCTGCCACTACCACCCCGCCGAAGTGCTCAACTGTATCAGTTAGTTTTCAGTTGAACATATTGCCTTCACTCTACGGTCGCTAGTTCGGCCTTCGGAGCTTCGCATTTTCGGGGCCACCTATGTGTTCGCTTTCACTACGGCCTAATAATTCGCTCTTATCCTATAGATAAGTTTGTCGATAGGTTCCAACATCTTGATTTCTCGCCATGCTGCTATCCTAGCTATAGATCTCTAACTTTTAATCTAGTAGGTTTGCCTCCTACTGAACATAACAGTCTCTCTGGACACACAACCGTACAAGCGAATTACTCCGCATACGGCTCAAGCAATTTACTAACAGCTGCAATTAGTTGGCCTCGCTTGCTATGTACTTGCCTATGACAGTTTGTATGCAATAGGCACAAATTGTTAATATGGTCAGTGCCGCCACATCTTTTAAGTATTTTATGATGGACTTGTACATTTTCTCCATTATCTATTGAATCTAAACAAACAAGGCATTTACCTTCTTGTCTACGCCAAAGAATCTGTCTGGTCTTAAAGAAGTACTTTGGTTTACTAGCTTGACGTTTTTGCCAGTATTCCTTAAGTGCTGGATTATCAGGAGATGCTTTGCCTTTAACTAGAATATGTCTTTTAATTGCTGTCCATTGTAATTTCCATAGATATAGATCTTTACTTTTATCCATAAAGACCCAATTATCATTTCGAGCTTTGATTCTGCCCCAATACTTCTCTTTAAGCCACTTCCAGTATTTATTAGGATGTCTTCTACAAGCAAATCTTGCTTGTCGCATCCACATCCAACGATCTAGTTGGATAAAAGTTCTTTGGCGACAACCTTGTTAAAATAACTGCACCACCCCATTATTCTAGGGTTAAGATTTTCAATTATTCTATCAATTCCCCATGCGAAGCTTCTTTTCCATTCAATCATTATTCGCTTTTTAAATGATTTAATAGTATCTTTGGACGGTTTGACTAGTAGTGTTACACCTCTTCTTCTACTTTTAGTATTATATTGACGAATATTAAATCCCAGAAAGTCAAAACCCTCCTTAATATGAAGTATCTTGGTCTTTTCTTCTGATAATCCTAATCCTCTAATATTTAACCAATCGTTGATTATCTGCTTTGCTTTGATACAAGAGCTTTCAGATTTTGCACAAATGACAAAATCATCTGCATATTTGACTAAAGCATATTCAGACTTAGGGTGGAGATGATCATATTTATCATAAGTTATGTTAAGTATGTCTTCCATTCCATGAAGAGCGATGTTTAAAAGTAAGGGACTGATTACTCCTCCTTGAGGAGTACCAACTGTTGTTTTGGTGAATTGATATTCTTCCATTACGCCAGATTTAAGCCATGCTTTAATCCAATTTCGTGCTGGAAAATTTCCTACAATCTTCAAAAGAAAATCATGATCGATATTATCAAATGCACTTTTAATATCAGCGTCTAATATCCATCCCCTAGTTGTACCAGGGCAAACAATAGCAGAAATTCTCTGTATTGCATCGTGGGTGCTACGTCCAGGTCTAAAGCCGTAACTACTACCCTCAAACTTAGCTTCCCAGTATGGTTCAAGTGCTGATTTAACAACAGCTTGCCTACATCTATCCAAAATAGTGGGCAAGCCTAGAGGTCTAAGTTTGCCCTTTCTTTTAGGTATGTACACACGCTTGATTGGTTTAACAGATAATAGATTGTTATCTATTAATTTGTGCATTAATAGATTTCTTTCTTTATCTGTATTAACAACTATTTTATCAATACCAGGACTTCTCTTCCCTCGATTGATTTGGGTAACACGTCTTATAGCAAGTAATTTATTTGACCTTGACTTTAACATCAGTTTCTGTAGACTACCTACTAGTTTCGTATTACCATTTGCAGATGCCCTATAAATACGTTTACGAAGATTATTAACCTTTTTATTAATATCCTGCCAATCAATTGCATACCAATGGATTTGTTCGGAATTATTATTATCATTAGTCTTAATTGTTACATTTGCGTTTAGCATCTAACTTTTCCAATATAATTCATAATCTTGTTTACTTATTTAGGGTAAATCACCAGTCTTAAGTCAGCATCATTTCTGATTAGCACATAGTGCCTATACACCCAGTTATGTATTCCTGTAGTCTTTCGACTTAGTGTCATTAGCTTTTTAAGACCTCTCTTACCTACTATCAGTTGCCAAATAATAGGCTTACCACGTTTCACTAATTAAAGATGCGTTAAGTTGGTTACCTTCTTTATACCGGGAACTGGCATTTTTAAAGAAGGTCGCGTGTGCCTTCTTACAGCTAAGCTTTTCAGCTTTATCCCTATAACAGATATTATCTGGAGTATCTGCTTTTATATTTACGATATTTTCCAAACAAAGATTCACTTTCGTTTAACCAATTTTAACTTTACTTTGCCCCTATTTCCTATCCAGATTAGTACTTTAGTTAGGCTTCTTATTGCGCTTAGCACAAGGTCGTTACCAACCTTGCACCGCAATAATAGTAATTAGGTCTAAATGCAACCTAGCCGCAATATACTTGCAGACTTTATTTTAGTGCCATCGTGTCGCACAGCGGGTAGGTAGGCACTTTAGAGTGCTTTCCTCCCAAAGAACCGTACAAGCGAATTACTCCGCATACGGCTCAAGCAATTTACTAACAGCTGCAATTAGTTGGCCTCGCTTGCTATGTACTTGCCTATGACAGTTTGTATGCAATAGGCACAAATTGTTAATATGGTCAGTGCCGCCACATCTTTTAAGTATTTTATGATGGACTTGTACATTTTCTCCATTATCTATTGAATCTAAACAAACAAGGCATTTACCTTCTTGTCTACGCCAAAGAATCTGTCTGGTCTTAAAGAAGTACTTTGGTTTACTAGCTTGACGTTTTTGCCAGTATTCCTTAAGTGCTGGATTATCAGGAGATGCTTTGCCTTTAACTAGAATATGTCTTTTAATTGCTGTCCATTGTAATTTCCATAGATATAGATCTTTACTTTTATCCATAAAGACCCAATTATCATTTCGAGCTTTGATTCTGCCCCAATACTTCTCTTTAAGCCACTTCCAGTATTTATTAGGATGTCTTCTACAAGCAAATCTTGCTTGTCGCATCCACATCCAACGATCTAGTTGGATAAAAGTTCTTTTGGCGACAACCTTGTTAAAATAACTGCACCACCCCATTATTCTAGGGTTAAGATTTTCAATTATTCTATCAATTCCCCATGCGAAGCTTCTTTTCCATTCAATCATTATTCGCTTTTTAAATGATTTAATAGTATCTTTGGACGGTTTGACTAGTAGTGTTACACCTCTTCTTCTACTTTTAGTATTATATTGACGAATATTAAATCCCAGAAAGTCAAAACCCTCCTTAATATGAAGTATCTTGGTCTTTTCTTCTGATAATCCTAATCCTCTAATATTTAACCAATCGTTGATTATCTGCTTTGCTTTGATACAAGAGCTTTCAGATTTTGCACAAATGACAAAATCATCTGCATATTTGACTAAAGCATATTCAGACTTAGGGTGGAGATGATCATATTTATCATAAGTTATGTTAAGTATGTCTTCCATTCCATGAAGAGCGATGTTTAAAAGTAAGGGACTGATTACTCCTCCTTGAGGAGTACCAACTGTTGTTTTGGTGAATTGATATTCTTCCATTACGCCAGATTTAAGCCATGCTTTAATCCAATTTCGTGCTGGAAAATTTCCTACAATCTTCAAAAGAAAATCATGATCGATATTATCAAATGCACTTTTAATATCAGCGTCTAATATCCATCCCCTAGTTGTACCAGGGCAAACAATAGCAGAAATTCTCTGTATTGCATCGTGGGTGCTACGTCCAGGTCTAAAGCCGTAACTACTACCCTCAAACTTAGCTTCCCAGTATGGTTCAAGTGCTGATTTAACAACAGCTTGCCTACATCTATCCAAAATAGTGGGCAAGCCTAGAGGTCTAAGTTTGCCCTTTCTTTTAGGTATGTACACACGCTTGATTGGTTTAACAGATAATAGATTGTTATCTATTAATTTGTGCATTAATAGATTTCTTTCTTTATCTGTATTAACAACTATTTTATCAATACCAGGACTTCTCTTCCCTCGATTGATTTGGGTAACACGTCTTATAGCAAGTAATTTATTTGACCTTGACTTTAACATCAGTTTCTGTAGACTACCTACTAGTTTCGTATTACCATTTGCAGATGCCCTATAAATACGTTTACGAAGATTATTAACCTTTTTATTAATATCCTGCCAATCAATTGCATACCAATGGATTTGTTCGGAATTATTATTATCATTAGTCTTAATTGTTACATTTGCGTTTAGCATCTAACTTTTCCAATATAATTCATAATCTTGTTTACTTATTTAGGGTAAATCACCAGTCTTAAGTCAGCATCATTTCTGATTAGCACATAGTGCCTATACACCCAGTTATGTATTCCTGTAGTCTTTCGACTTAGTGTCATTAGCTTTTTAAGACCTCTCTTACCTACTATCAGTTGCCAAATAATAGGCTTACCACGTTTCACTAATTAAAGATGCGTTAAGTTGGTTACCTTCTTTATACCGGGGAACTGGCATTTTTAAAGAAGGTCGCGTGTGCCTTCTTACAGCTAAGCTTTTCAGCTTTATCCCTATAACAGATATTATCTGGAGTATCTGCTTTTATATTTACGATATTTTCCAAACAAAGATTCACTTTCGTTTAACCAATTTTAACTTTACTTTGCCCCTATTTCCTATCCAGATTAGTACTTTAGTTAGGCTTCTTATTGCGCTTAGCACAAGGTCGTTACCAACCTTGCACCGCAATAATAGTAATTAGGTCTAAATGCAACCTAGCCGCAATATACTTGCAGACTTTATTTTAGTGCCATCGTGTCGCACTACGCAATATATAAACCTAAAGGTTTATTTTTGCTTGTTGGTTCAAGTGGTTCTGGTTTCAGTGGATGATTTTAAGATTGCATGGTAATGTCAACGATGGATTGAATAAGATCGAGATTCACGAACCATGGCGATACAGTTTGCAAGAATAGAAATAGTAAGTAGGAGTTCAGGAGGAAATAGCTGCTGTAAAGCTGCCTATAATGCCAGGATGATTATTAAAGATGAAAGAACTAACGTTACTTATAATTTTAGCAAAAAAGGCGATAATGTTTACCATGCAGTATTATTACCTAGCCACGTAGATCAGAAATTCAAAAATCCAAGTATCTTGATGAATGAAGTGGAAAAGAGTGAGAAAAGAAAAAATAGTCAATTATTAAAAGATATTGTGATAGCACTACCTGATGATAAAGAATTGGATTTAGAGGATAGAATAGCAATTACTCATGAAATCATTGAAGAGATGGGATGGGTAAGAAATGGTCTAGGAGTTCAGGTTGATATTCATCAGCCACATGACGGAGAGAAGAATTGGCATGCCCATCTGCTTGTTACCACCAGAAGATTTACAGAAAACGGTAAAGAGTTAGGAGCTAAGGCAGTAGATTTAAATCCTAAATTTGCCAAAGTTAAGGGTAAAGCATTTATTATCCCAGAAGATCAGATAATTCATGAGAGAGCTAAAGAAGTAATCAATAAATATTTTGCTAAGTTAGGTTTAGAAATCAGAGTAGACCCGATAAGCTTTAGCCCTGAGCAGCATGTCGGCCCTACTAGAATGAGAAGTATTATCAATGAAATAGCAGAGCAAAATAAAATATGTAAGCTAGCCCATCTTGAGATTGTTAAGAATAGCGATGGAGTATTAAATCGTATTATTCGTCATCAAGCTATTTTTACTAAATTCGATATAGAAAAAGCAGTAAAAGAGATTCCGGAAGAAGCAGAAAAGCAAAAACTAATAAGGGAGGTATTAAATTCAGATAGGCTGGTAAAACTATATAATGAAGATGGCACGGATACTAAATACTATACTACTATAGATATACGGGATGAAGAATTAAGGATAGTTAGAATAGCAGATAAGGTAAATAGCCAGATTCATTTTAATAACGTTATTAAGCTTAAGAGTGATATCGATAATCTTGCTAGCGTTAATGAAGCACAAAGAGCAAGTCTGCATCATATTTTAATTAATAGTCAAGGGATTAGAATCCTTCAAGGTAGAGCCGGCACCGGTAAGTCACAAGTACTTGCTGAAGGCTATAAAATTGCCACTAATCATGGGCAAAATATTATAGGACTCGCTCCTACTCATAAAGCAGCATCAGAGCTTAAAAGTAAAGGTTACCAGCAATGTCATACAGTAAAAGGATTTTTATTTAAATTGTATAATGGTAAAGCTAATCTACCAAGAAACAGCTTGTTAGTAGTAGATGAAGCAGGGATGGTAGGTAATAGTGATTATTTAGAATTATTAAAAGTAGCAAGGAGTAATAATTGTAATCTAATACTGGCTGGGGATGAGAGACAACTAACTTCCGTTGAGCGAGGAGGAATGTTTGCAGTATTAGCTAGTAAATTTGGCTCATATGAATTAAGTAACATTAGAAGACAAAGTAAAGTGTGGGCAAGAGAAATGGCTTCATGCTTTGCAAGATCAGATATTACTGGTGGTTTGCATTTACTAGAACAACATAACTGTTTAAAGAGTGATCATACACTAGAAGAATCAATGGCAAGATTAATTGAGGATTGGAGTAACAGCAAATTTGCTCTAAATGAGCGTTTAATAATTACCATGCGTAATGTTGAAGTAGATAGTATTAATCAAGGGATTAGGGAGTTACTAAAAGCTAAAGGCTTGCTTACCGGTAAAGAATATAGACACTATCTATCATCTCAGCAGTATGAAGATTATATGGCAGGAGATCGTATTTTGTTTAAAAGTACTAATAAAGATTTACAAATAGAAAATGGTGAATTTGCAACGATAACTCTCGTCAGTAACGATAAGTTTGTTGCTAAAACAGATAGTGGGAAAGAAATAGAATTTAATCCTCAAGATGTAAGCTTTAAACATGGCTATGCTTCTACAGTGTATAAAGCACAAGGAGCATCAATTAAAGATGTCTATGTATTACATAATTTAGCTAAATAGTAGGAATTCTTATGTAGCCATGACAAGGCACATAGAAGAGGTGAAATTTTACTATAATAGGAAGGCTACTAGGAATATGGCCAGTTTAATATCGCAACTTAGCAAAATAGATAATAGGCTATCTAGCATTAATTTTAAAACTTTAGAAGAGTTGCTAGCAGTTCAGGAAAGCAAGAGTCCTAATATTATAGATAAAGTAGGTAATTGGTTTAAAGGGGTAGTAGAAGATATTAAGGATAGATTACATAGTAATGATAACTATTACCACTTAAGAATAAGCTCAAGACCACCTGCTAAAGTAGCAGAAATCCTAAGAAGCACTAGCACAAATCTTGCCACAAGCCATAAAGCCCAAGAAAAGCGAAAAAACTCTTCTTATAACCTTACGAATTGTAATAAACAAGATACAACAATAAGTGTTAAGTTACAAGAGGATATTATGGCAAAGAATAAAATAGATTATAATTCTATTAATAAACAAGAAGCACTGGAATTAAAGCAACGATTATCATTTAAAGCGGAAGAAATAGGAAGAAAGTTGCTAGGAAGTCCAAATAAGCATTTATCAAATAGCCAGTTACTCCGCTGGGAGAAAGATGGTAAAATAGCGATGAAGATAAGTGGCAGTAAAGCCGGCATATGGTATGATTTTAGTAAAGGAGAGGGAGGAGATTTATTTACCTTAGTACAAAGAGAAAAAAATTGTGATTTTGTAGAAGCTAAGAAATATTTACAAGATATGGTTGGTATATCAAACAATAGCAAGTTATTAGAAGATAAGATAAAAGAGCAATTTGACCAAAAAGTTAAGAATCAAGATCAACAAGCGAAATATGCTGAAATATCTAAGATAAAGAGAGCTAAAGAATTATATAAAAAATCAGACTCTGTAAAATATGTCATGCCAAATAATATAGCAAAAAAATATTTATCAGAACATCGTGGAATTAAAAAAATATTAACAGGATATCAACTAAATAATGATCTTAGAACCAATATGATGTGGGACAGTAATAGCAAACAATATTATCCTACATTAATTGCTTTTGCTAGAAATAAAGATGGTAATATTACCGGTGGACAATCAATTTATTTAAACAAAGAAACAAATAATAAAGCTGATATTGAGGTTAATAAACGTTCATTTGGTAGAATCAGAGGTTCTTTTGTTGAGATTAATAAAAATAACGAACAGCAGAACGTACAAAGCAGTAAGGATGGCAATAATTCAGCAAGTAATGTAACGATTATAGCAGAGGGGCTCGAGACCGCTTTAAGTATTAGGGAAGCTGGTATTAAAGGCAAAATTCTTTGTAGTTTAGGTGTAAGTAACATCAGGAACTATGAGCCTATCAAAGGTGAGAGAATAATAATTGCTGCCGATAATGACGGCAAAGACGCAGTATCAGTGCGTACCATAATTAAGGCTCAGGAAGAATTAATTAGCAAAGGAGCTATAGTATCAATAATACGACCAGCAGAAAAAGGTGATTTTAATGATATGTTAAAATCCCAAGGAGCAGAATCTATTAGAAATCTTCTAGAGCCTGAAATAGCAAAATTAACAGCAGCTAGTAATGTAGCTGAACTTAAATTATCATTGAAAACAAATGATAATAGAAAATCACACATTAAATCTATAGAATTACTATGTTCAAAATTTGCAAATAACGATAATAACGTACTAAATAATTTGCAGCAACAGCAAATAAAAGCTCTAGCAAAGTTTGGCACAGCAGAAAATATTGATACTGCTTTACAAATCTACAGAGAAAAAGGTATAGATTCTTGTACTGCTTATAGTAACAAGATTTGCATAGCAGCAATAGAGAAGAAGATACAGAAGGATTTACAAATTATGCAGAATAAATTTGATCCTAATTATAATCTTGGTGATAAAAGATTTTCTGATATAGTAGTATATGATTTTCAAGGCAAAAGCCATCTTGTACCTGAAGATTACTTAAATGCCATAGGAAAAGATAAACAAGTAATGCAATATGTAAGCCCAAGCTCAGAAATAGCTAAAGAAATAAGAAATGCAGTAAAGCAAGTATCTGAGCTCAAGCTTAGTCAAGGAATAAGAGTTTAGGATGTAGTGTAATAATTTTTATCAAGTTAAAAAATGTAAATATATGAGTAAACAAGGAAACCTGCTGGGTGATCCAGATAAGGATAAGAAGAAAGCTAAGCATGATAAGATATTTCGTAAGGCACTAGAGAATCCTTTAGTTGCCCATGAATTCTTTAATGCACATTTGCCCCAAATATTAAAGGTTTAATAGATTTTCCTAGTTTAGCAATGGAAAACACCACATTTGTAGAAAACTCTTTAAAAGATTCTATCTCTGATGTTTTATTCTCATGCAAATTTGATAAACAAGACGGATACTTATTTTTGCTTGTCGAGCATCAATCAAAAGCAGATCATTTCATGGCTTTTAGGCTATTTAAATACATGATTAATATTTGTGAGCGACATTTAATACAAAATCCTAAAGCTAAGACTTTGCCATTAATATACCCGATGATATTTTACAATGGTCAGGAGAAATACAATGTTGCAAGGAATTTGTGGGATTTGTTTGCCAATAACAAATTAGCAAAAGAATTATGGATTAATGATTACCAGTTAGTGAATGTCCATGAAATTCCTGATGAAGAGTTTAAACAAAGGATATGGTCAGGGATATTAGAATTTTTTCTCAAGCATATACATGAGAGAGAGTTGTTAAAAAGATGGCAAGAAATATCAGATATATTGCCGGAATTAACCAAAATAACGGTAGGCTATGATTATCTAGAAATGATATTATATTATACATTGACAAAGATAGAGCAAGCTGATAAAATAAAGCTAGAGAATTTATTATCAACAAAGTTAAATCCAGAAATAGGGACAAGGCTTATGAGAAGTTTAGCAGAGCATTGGCAACAAGAAGGGAAAGAAATAGGTATTCTTGAAGGCTTACAAGTTGGTGAAGCTAAAGGTATCCAAATTGGTGAAGCTAAAGGTATCCAAATTGGAAAAGCTGAAGGAAAAGCTGAAGGAAAAGCTGAAGGAAAAGCTGAGGAAAGAGTTGAAATAGCAAAAAAATTATTATCCCAAGGTTGTAATATTACTTTAATCTCTAGTGTAACAGGTCTTGATGAAGCTTTTATTAGTTCTTTAGAGTAAACATATTTCTTGTAAAATTTACTCTGCTGTTTGAAAAATCATTTATAAAAATTCTGAAATAACAAAAAAGTTTTTTATACGCAGCTTACCTCATTTAAAGGGGCATTATAATAGGATTTTTCTTTATAAGGTATCCCCCCATCAAATAATTGAAATCTTTTAAAAATGCCATTAAAATGGTTTTATATTTTTAGATTTAAATCAAGTTTGTAAATTCATTTTAAGTTTAGTAATAGGAAAATTACCCGCAAATTTTACATAACAGGTAAGATCTTCTAGATTCATAATTTCAGAAGGCATTACTAATAATTTTCTTTTCTCTAAGCTATGCATATTTACTCCATCACGCATGGAGTTAGCACCATAAGAGAGATTCTCTTGAGTTTCAATAATTTCTTGCTCACCAAGCATTAAAGCTGATTTATGTGCTGTTTGCCAGTCACTTACCCGAAAAATAAATTTACTGCCAAATAGATCAAGCATTGAAGCTGCTCCTGCATGACCATATATTTCCTCTAATTGATGAATATTCTGCATGCCTGCAACAACGCAGCCACCATATTTCCTGCTTTCAGCTAAAGCTATAGGGAGTGAAGATATCTTTTGTAAAGCTGGCAGCTCATCAATCACAAACCACATATTACTATGAACATTATTGATATTCCTAATTTTTACTAACAGTTGCTTGAATACCTGAAGATGTCTCAGGGGCACTACTGCTAATTATACCAGCTACTGCACTATTTTTAAAGACCCTAACAAATTCCTTATTATTTGCATAAAGAATAGTATTTATTAGCTTTTTGATGTCTTTACTATCCTGATATAATCTTAATCCTTCAGCTAATACTAGCTCAGCACTTTTAGCAAAAAAATCATCTAATTTTGGATTATAATTACTAAAGTTACTTGCCATATCATTATAATCCCAAATTTCATGACAATCATTCCATGGTAGCCATGCTGAACTATTCTCTTGCAAAGGATTAAGTATCTTATCACATTTGGGATCACAAAATCTATCAGTAAATGTAGTAGTTGACATTTGATCTTACATTTAATAAAAATAATGTATTAAAAAATACAGATAAAAAATGGAAGGTCATAATGAACTTAAATCAAAAAATAATAAAGCCAAAATTGGGGTTACTTGAATTAGCTAAGAGCCTTGGTAGTATATCATCAGCATGTAAAGCGATGGAATATAGTAGAGATAGTTATTACAGATTTAAAGAACTGTATGAAACTGGTGGCGAAGAAGCATTGTATGAAATTAGTCGCAGAAAGCCAATAATAGCGAATAGAGTTGATCCAGCGATAGAGAAGGCAGTAATGGATATGGCAATAGAATATCCAGCATACGGTCAGCTTAGAGTATCAAATGAGCTTAAAAAGACTGGTGTACTTGTATCACCTGGAGGAGTGAGATCAATTTGGTTACGTAATGATTTAAACAATATCAGTAAAAGGCTTAAAGCATTAGAAGCAAAAATGGCTCAGGATGGTATTGTTCTTACTGAGGCTCAGTTACAAGTACTAGAGAAGCGTCGTAATGAAAAAGAAGCACATGGAGAAATTGAGACGCAGCATCCAGGTTATCTAGGATGTCAGGATACATACTATGTAGGTAATTTTAAAGGTATAGGTAAGGTTTATTCTCAGGTATTTATTGATAGCTATACTAGGGTAGCAGATGCTAAACTATATACTGATAAAACAGCTCTTACTGCTGCTGATATGCTGAATGACCGCGTGTTACCATGGTACGAGACCCAAGGAATACCAATACTTCGTATTCTTACAGACCGTGGGTCAGAATATAAGGGGAATATAGAGCATCATGCTTTTGAGTTATTTCTTAGCATAGAAGGTATAGAACATACTACAACTAAGGCATATTCTCCACAAACAAACGGTATGTGTGAGCGTTTTAATAAAACCATGAAACAAGAATTCTTTGATACAGCTATGCGGAAAAAGATTTATACAGATCTTGATGATCTACAATTAGATCTTGATATTTGGTTAGAGCATTTCAATAATGAAAGACCTCATTCCGGTAAATATTGTTATGGAAAAACTCCTATGCAAACTTTTAATGATAGTAAGAAATTAGCTGTTGAAAAGAATAATGAAATCTTGTATCTTGATTATATATCTGACAGTCAAAACTTAACTGACAATCAGGTATAAAATTTATAGTGTCTGTAAGATCAAATCTTGACTTCTACAGTTTCCTTAGACCTTTAATTGCTCTTTCATATTCCTCTATAAGATTAGGCCTATATTTAAGAGCCAAATTAAAGTTCTTTGTAGCTTCTTTGTGTTTACCTAAATTAACTAAAACAATACCTTTTTCAAAATAACTTTCAGAATAATCAGCTTGATGCTTAATAGCTAGGTCATAGTTGCTCATTGCATCTTTATATTTACCTAATTTTCTCAAAGATGTACCTTTGTTACAATATGCTGCTGCATCGTTTGGCTTGTAATTAATGGCTAAATCATAATTTTTTATTGCTTCTTGATGCTTACCTAATATACTTAATGTATAGCCTTTCAAATTGTATGTTGCTTCATCATCAAGCTTATATTTGATAGCTAAGTCAAAACTTTCAATTGCTTCTTGATATTTTCCTAAATGCATTAAAGACGTAGCTTTATTATAATAAGTGTTTGCATAATCAGGTTTATACTTAATCGCTAAATCACAGTTTTCTATTGCTTCCTGATACTGCCCTAAGTTTATTAAAGATATCCCTTTATTATAATAAGCTTCTGGATATCTTGAGTTATATTTTAGAGCAAGATCAAAATTTTTTATTGCTTCTTGATATTTTCCTAAATTGTTTAAAGCGTTCCCCTTATTATTATAAGCTTCTGCAAAATTTGGTTTATATTTAATTGCTAAATCGTAAGAGAGTATTGCTTCCGCATATTTTTTTAGTTTCCTATAAGAAATTCCTCTATTATTGTATGCATTTGCAAAACTATTATTATATTTAATTGCTAAATCATAATTCTTAATAGCTTTTTGATATTGATTAGATTCATCTAATGCGATTCCTTTATAATTGTAAGCATCTGCATAATCAGGTTTATATTTAATTGCTAAATCGTAAGAGAGTATTGCTTCTTCATATTTACCTAATTTATAAAAAGATTTACCAATATTGAAATATTCTTCAGCTAAAATATTAGGATCTTGAATTTGAATGTGTTGATCTATTTGTTGGTTTGTATTAGTAGAATTAGTATAGTCTTCCGCTAAAACTACATTACAAAATATCAGTGGCAAGATAAATATGAGTACCAATTTCTCGAGTCTTTTGCAATGATTGTGTAAATTATTAATGAGCCTATATTAAGAAGTAATTAAAAATATAGGTAACAACAATGCAGATAGAAAAAAATAAAAAAATAAATGAAGCAATAGATCTACTAATAGAAGGAGGAGCAGATTTAAAGACAGTACTTAGTCAGAATGGATTAATTAAGGAATTAACTAAGGGTATTTTAGAAAGAGCACTGCAGGCTGAGATGTCAGAGCATTTAGGTTACAGCAAGTATGATAGAGCTGGAACTGAGAATGCGAGGAATGGTAGTTTTAGTAAGAATCTGATCAGTGATAATGGTTCGATAGCTCTAAATATTCCAAGGGATAGACAAGGTAAGTTTGAACCTATAATAGTCTCAAAGAAGCAAACAAGAATAGATGGTTTAGACCAAAAAATAATATCTTTATATGCAAAAGGCATGAGTTTATCTGATATTAAAACTCAATTGCAAGAATTATATGGGGCTGAAATCAGTGAAAGCCTCATAAGCCGGATTACAGATGAAGTAATTGATGAGGTTAGAATTTGGCAGAGTAGACCTCTTGAATCAGTATATCCTATAGTATATTTTGACTGTTTGGTAGTTAAAGTAAAACAAGATAAACAAATAATTAATAAATCGGTATATGTCGCTTTAGGTATAGATATATCTGGAAAAAAAGATATTTTAGGATTATGGATAAGTGAGAATGAAGGAGCTAAATTTTGGCTTGGTAATTTTACAGAATTGAAGAATCGAGGAGTCAAAGATATCTTAATTGCTTGTAGTGATAATCTAACTGGAATGTCTGAGGCTATTGCAGCAGTATATCCGAAAACGGAACATCAGATTTGTATCGTGCACCAAATCAGGAATAGCCTGATGTATGTGTCATATAAGGATAGGAAATTATTAGCAGCTGACTTGAAACTAATCTATACTTCTGCTACTGAAAAAGAAGCAGAATTAGCATTAGAGTCATTTGATAAAAAATGGAGTAAACAGTATCCGCATATAGCTAAATCTTGGTATAATAATTGGGAAAATTTAATAGTTTTCTTGCAATATCCGCAAGAAATTCGTAAAATCATTTATACTACAAATGCAATTGAATCACTGAATAGCCAATTGAGGAAAGTTACCAAAAATAAACGTGTTTTCCCAAATGATGATGCGGTATTCAAGGTTTTATATCTGACAATTGATTATATTACGAAAAAATGGTCCATGCCCATACCGAATTGGAATGCAGCTATGGCTCATTTTATGATCAAATTTGAGGGTAGAATTTAATGTAGAAGTCAAGATTTGATCTTACAGACACTATAAATTTTGTACCTGATTGTCAGTTAAGTTTTGACTGTCAGATATATAATCAAGATACAAGATTTCATTATTCTTTTCAACAGCTAATTTCTTACTATCATTAAAAGTTTGCATAGGAGTTTTTCCATAACAATATTTACCGGAATGAGGTCTTTCATTATTGAAATGCTCTAACCAAATATCAAGATCTAATTGTAGATCATCAAGATCTGTATAAATCTTTTTCCGCATAGCTGTATCAAAGAATTCTTGTTTCATGGTTTTATTAAAACGCTCACACATACCGTTTGTTTGTGGAGAATATGCCTTAGTTGTAGTATGTTCTATACCTTCTATGCTAAGAAATAACTCAAAAGCATGATGCTCTATATTCCCCTTATATTCTGACCCACGGTCTGTAAGAATACGAAGTATTGGTATTCCTTGGGTCTCGTACCATGGTAACACGCGGTCATTCAGCATATCAGCAGCAGTAAGAGCTGTTTTATCAGTATATAGTTTAGCATCTGCTACCCTAGTATAGCTATCAATAAATACCTGAGAATAAACCTTACCGATACCTTTAAAATTACCTACATAGTATGTATCCTGACATCCTAGATAACCTGGATGCTGCGTCTCAATTTCTCCATGTGCTTCTTTTTCATTACGACGCTTCTCTAGTACTTGTAACTGAGCCTCAGTAAGAACAATACCATCCTGAGCCATTTTTGCTTCTAATGCTTTAAGCCTTTTACTGATATTGTTTAAATCATTACGTAACCAAATTGATCTCACTCCTCCAGGTGATACAAGTACACCAGTCTTTTTAAGCTCATTTGATACTCTAAGCTGACCGTATGCTGGATATTCTATTGCCATATCCATTACTGCCTTCTCTATCGCTGGATCAACTCTATTCGCTATTATTGGCTTTCTGCGACTAATTTCATACAATGCTTCTTCGCCACCAGTTTCATACAGTTCTTTAAATCTGTAATAACTATCTCTACTATATCCCATCGCTTTACATGCTGATGATATACTACCAAGGCTCTTAGCTAATTCAAGTAACCCCAATTTTGGCTTTATTATTTTTTGATTTAAGTTCATTATGACCTTCCATTTTTTTATCTGTATTTTTTAATACATTATTTTTATTAAATGTAAGATCAAATGTCAACTACTACAGTTAATAAACGTTCATTTGGTAGAATCAGAGGTTCTTTTGTTGAGATTAATAAAAATAACGAACAGCAGAACGTACAAGGCAGGAATGTACAAAGCAGTAAAGATGGTAATAATTCAGCAAGTAATGTAACGATTATAGCAGAAGGGGTAGAGACAGCTTTAAGTATTGCGGAAGCTGGTATTAAAGGCAAAATTCTTTGTAGTTTAGGTGTAAGTAACATTAGGAACTATGAGCCTATCAAAGGAGAAAGAATAATAATTGCTGCTGATAATGATGGCAAAGACGCAGTATCAGTTAATACTGTAATTAAGGCTCAGGAAGAATTAATTAGGCAAGGAGCTGTGGTAGCAATAATACGACCACCGGAAAAAGGTGATTTTAACGATATGTTAAAATCCCAAGGAGCAGAATCTATAAACAAGCTTATAGAGCCTGAAATAGCAAAATTAACAGTAGCTAGCAATGTAGCTGAACTTAAATCATCCTTAAAAGCAAGTGATGATAGAAAATCACAAATTAAATCTATAGAATTATTATTTTCAAAAATGGTAAATAACGATAATAACGGACTAAATAATTTGCAGCAACAGCAAATAAAAGCTCTAGCAAAGTTTGGCACAGCAGAAAATATCAATACTGCCTTACAAATCTACAGAGAAAAAGGCATAGATTCTTGTCTGCTCTACAGTCACAAGATTTGCAAGGCAGTAATAGAGCAGAAGATACAGAAGGATTTACAAATTATGCAGAATAAATTTGATCCTAATTATAATCTTGGTGATCAAAGATTTTCTGATATAGTAGTATATGATTTTCAAGACAAAAGCCATCTCGTACCTGAAGATTACTTAAATGCCATAGGAAGAGATAAACAAGTAATGCAATATATAAGTCCAGGCTCAGAAATAGGTAAAATGATAAAAAGTGAGTTAAAGCAAGTATCTGAGATCAAACTAAATCAAGGAATAAGAGTTTAGATTATAGTGTAATAATATTTTACCAATTCAAAAAATGTAAATATATGAGTGAACAAGGAAACCTGCTGGGTGATCCAGATAAAGGCACGAAGAAAGCTAAGCATGATAAGATATTTCGTAAGGCACTCGAGAATCCTCTAGTCGCCCATGAGTTCTTTAATGCACATTTGCCCCCAAATATTAAAAATTTAATAGATTTTCCTAGTTTAGCAATGGAAAATACCACTTTTGTAGAAAGCTCTTTAAAAGATTCTATCTCTGATGTTTTATTCTCATGCAAATTTGATAAACAAGACGGATATTTATTTTTACTTGTCGAGCATCAATCAAAAGCAGATCATTTTATGGCTTTTAGGCTTTTTAAATATATGATTAATATTTGTGAGCGATATTTAATACAAAATCCTAAAGCTAAGACTTTACCATTAATATACCCGATGATATTTTATAATGGTCAGGAGAAATATAATGTTGCAAGGAATTTGTGGGATTTATTTGCCAATAACAAATTAGCAAAAGAATTATGGATTAATGATTACCAGTTAGTGAATGTTCATGAAATACCAGATGAGGAGTTTAAACAAAGAATATGGTCAGGGATATTAGAATTTTTTCTCAAACATATACATGAGAGGGAATTATTAAAAAGATGGCAAGAAATATCAGATATATTACCGGAATTAACTAAAATAACGATAGGTTATGATTATCTAGAAATGATATTATATTATACTTTGACAAAGATAGAGCAAGCTGATAAAATAAAGCTAGAGAATTTATTATCAACAAAGTTGAATCCGGAAATAGGAACAAGGCTTATGAGAAGTTTAGCACAGCATTGGCAACAAGAAGGGAAAGAACTAGGTATTCTTGAAGGCTTACAAGTTGGTAAAGCTCAAGGTATCCAAATTGGTGAAGCTAAAGGTATCCAAATTGGAAAAGCTGAAGGAAAAGCTGAAGGGGAATATAATAAAGCAGTAGAGATAGCAAAAAAACTATTATCCCAAGGTTGTAATATTGCTTTAATTTCTAGTGTAACCGGTCTTGATGAAGCTTTTATTAGTTCTTTAGGCATCGTCAAGTTAAGAGAGATGTAAATTTAAGTATTGAGCGATTGAAAGGAATGATTTATAGAATAGTAGTAACCATTTATCAATAAATCTTAACGCTATGCATATTACTCAAACCCCGAAGAGACATCGTTTTCCAGCAAGCATCATTAGCCATACAGTATGGTTATATCATCGCTTTAATAATAGTTACCGAGATGTTCAAGAACAGATGGCGTATCGAGGTATTATTTTAAGTCATGAGACTGTAAGATTTTGGTGCAATAAATTTGCGATTTATTTTCAAGCTGTCATCAGAAAGAGAGAGAGGAAAGCAACTGACAAATGGCATTTAGATGAGATGAACATCAAGATCAAAGGCGAAGTATTCATATTATGGAGAGCTGTTGACTCCAAGGGGCATGAATTAGAAATATTATTGCAGAAGCGTCGTAACAAGAAATCAGCTATTCGCTTTTTATCAAGATTATTGGGTAATTATCCAACTCCAAGAGTAATTGTTACTGATAAGCTCAGGAGTTACATTAAACCGATTAAGCTTATGTGTCCTAACACTGAACATCGTACTAGTAAGAGACTAAATAACTGTGTTGAAAATGCTCATCAGCCAACTCGACGAAAGGAAAAAATATTGATTAAATTTAAGCATCCTAATTCAGCACAATGTATATTATCACTGATGGGCAAAGTCAGAAATATATTTGCCGTCAATGTTGGACGATATACTAAAACCGCACCAGAGCAAAGAATTGCATTTGCATCCGCTAAATCTATTTGGGACGAAGCTACTCAAAGACTTCTTGCTGCCTGAAATATAAAAACATAGTACTTTTTGAAACCAATTTACTTAACTTGACGGTGCCTCATGAATTACTTCTTGGTTGTAGATTTGTTCTATATATTCTCCTAGCTTACTACCTGTTAACCCATTATCTCGTATTATGTTCTTTATTTCATCTATAGTAGTGCTAGGAGTAACTTTGTTATATCCTACATCTTTTAGATAATCTTTAATTATACCTAATCTTTGTTCATGTATTTTATTAAATATTTTTTGTTTAAATTGAACATCTTGAATCTTTTTAATATCGTCTATATCCAAATTTACTTTTAAATGTTCTGCGATAGATTTATTGATAGTTTTACGTAGTTGGCTAGCTTGTCTATGAACTTCTTGTCCAGTTTTAAATGATTTATATCCTTGTTTATATTTACAATATAATAGGATGATTTTTGCACTATCTTGCTGACTTGTAAAATAATCTACGATTTGTGCTGCTTCTAATTTTAATTGCTTGTCTAAAGCTTCTTTAACTAACTTTTGATTTAATATATTAGACTTATATTGTTTTAATTGCTTATATAACCATATGGCACTTACTTTACTTCTATTAGCTATTAATTGATCGCTACCACGAACATTTAATTCAAACCACTCCTTAATTTTAGATAAATTTGACTCATCATCACTAAAATATTTTGTAATAGCACTATATAGTGACTCTATAACTAATGAAATTTCTCGACTCATTTTATATAAATCTTTAGTATTACTTATTAAAAATTAAGATAACTTTAAATAGTGGATAGCTGCTCATGATTATCTGTAATATTACCAGTTAATTTTAATTCAGAATTTTCTTGGTCATAATTTGTAACATCAACCAGTACTTCCGTATCAGCCTTATCATCAGGTATAGGATTAATTATATTACCCTGATCTTTTACAACTATATCTGTATTCCCAATTCTTTTTCCAATTAAACTTGTTAGCTTTAGTTCAGGATGATCGTTATAAAATCCTAAAACATCAACATCACATTGAGAAAAAGCTCTAAATGCAATTTCTTGATCTTCCTTTAAAAGAGTAAATAAGTTAGGGGAATAATTTATTAAAAAAACATATCCTTCAATAATTTTATCTAATGACTTATGTGATTCTGTATGATTACAACTTGTATTTTTACAGTTATCATAATGATGTGTAGTAGTTGACATTTGATCTTACATTTAATAAAAATAATGTATTAAAAAATACAGATAAAAAAATGGAAGGTCATAATGAACTTAAATCAAAAAATAATAAAGCCAAAATTGGGGTTACTTGAATTAGCTAAGAGCCTTGGTAGTATATCATCAGCATGTAAAGCGATGGGATATAGTAGAGATAGTTATTACAGATTTAAAGAACTGTATGAAACTGGTGGCGAAGAAGCATTGTATGAAATTAGTCGCAGAAAGCCAATAATAGCGAATAGAGTTGATCCAGCGATAGAGAAGGCAGTAATGGATATGGCAATAGAATATCCAGCATACGGTCAGCTTAGAGTATCAAATGAGCTTAAAAAGACTGGTGTACTTGTATCACCTGGAGGAGTGAGATCAATTTGGTTACGTAATGATTTAAACAATATCAGTAAAAGGCTTAAAGCATTAGAAGCAAAAATGGCTCAGGATGGTATTGTTCTTACTGAGGCTCAGTTACAAGTACTAGAGAAGCGTCGTAATGAAAAAGAAGCACATGGAGAAATTGAGACGCAGCATCCAGGTTATCTAGGATGTCAGGATACATACTATGTAGGTAATTTTAAAGGTATCGGTAAGGTTTATTCTCAGGTATTTATTGATAGCTATACTAGGGTAGCAGATGCTAAACTATATACTGATAAAACAGCTCTTACTGCTGCTGATATGCTGAATGACCGCGTGTTACCATGGTACGAGACCCAAGGAATACCAATACTTCGTATTCTTACAGACCGTGGGTCAGAATATAAGGGAATATAGAGCATCATGCTTTTGAGTTATTTCTTAGCATAGAAGGTATAGAACATACTACAACTAAGGCATATTCTCCACAAACAAACGGTATGTGTGAGCGTTTTAATAAAACCATGAAACAAGAATTCTTTGATACAGCTATGCGGAAAAAGATTTATACAGATCTTGATGATCTACAATTAGATCTTGATATTTGGTTAGAGCATTTCAATAATGAAAGACCTCATTCCGGTAAATATTGTTATGGAAAAACTCCTATGCAAACTTTTAATGATAGTAAGAAATTAGCTGTTGAAAAGAATAATGAAATCTTGTATCTTGATTATATATCTGACAGTCAAAACTTAACTGACAATCAGGTACAAAATTTATAGTGTCTGTAAGATTAAATCTTGACTTCTACAGCTAATTCAAGTAAACCTAATTTTGGCTTTATTATTTTTTGATTTAAGTGCATTGTGACCTTCCATTTTTTTATCTGTATTTTTAATACGTAATTTTTATTAAATGTAAGATCAAATCTCAACTAATACAGATAATCTTACGGATAGCATCCGGATATTGCAAGAAAATAGTCAGGTTTTCCCGGTTTGTTATACCATGATTTCGCAATATGTGGATATTGCTTACTCCATTTATTATCAAAGCTTTCTAAGGCTAAATGTGCTTCCTCTTCAGTCGCTGCTTGGTATATAGGTTTTAAATCACTAGCTAATTCCTTTCTATCTTTATAAGATACATATTGCAAGCTGTTTCTAATTTGATGAACGATACATAACTGATGCTCACACTTTGGGTAAACTGCAGTTATTGCATCTGACATACCTGTTAAATTATCGCTACATGCAATAAGCATATCTCTCATCCCACGATTCTTTAACTCAGTTAAGTTACCTAGCCAAAACTTAGAACCTTCATTCTCGCTTATCCATAACCCAAGAATATCTTTCCGCCCCTGTAGATCAACACCTAAAGCAACGTATATAGCTTTATTAATAATACGCTTATCTTGCCTTACTTTTACACTAGACAATCAAAAAATACTATCGCATATACTGACTCTAAAGGGCGATTCTGCCATATCCTTACTTCATCAATTACATTATCTGTAATTTTACTAATTAGGCTCTCACTTATCTCCGCTCCATACAATTCTTGCAATTGTATCTTAATATCTGATAAGCTCATCCCCTTTGCGTATAATGATAAAATCTTCTGATCAAGCCCTTCTATTCTACTTTGCTTCTTTGGTACTATTACAGGTTCGAATTTACCTTCTCTATCTCTTGGAACATTAAGTTCTATAACTCCATTTTCCGTTATTAAATTCTTACTAAAACTACCATTCCTGACGTTTTCTTCTTCACTCCTACCGTATCGGCTATAACCTAAATGGTCTTCCATCTCCACCTGTAATGCTCGCTCTACTATATTCTTTGTTAGCTGTTTTAAAAGTCCATCTTTTGCAAATATTGTCGATAAGTCTGCCCCTCCTTCTAACAAATAAATCTATCGCTTCTTTTATCTTTGGATTACTTGAATTATTTGTTTGTATTTTCATAGCTTCTCTCTCTTGTTATATTTTTCTTTTTATATAACTCCTATGAAATTTACACAATCATTTCAAAAGACTCGAATTAAAGAAACTTACCTAGTCTTATTAAGATAATGAACATTGATCATTTTATTTTTGATCAAAAATATCTTTTCCTACTTGGGTCCATTGATCTTGAATACTAGGATGTTGGACTAGTTCATTATGCAAAAAAACCAAAGCTCCAAGTAAGCGATTAGTTGGCAAACAGTCAAGTTTTGCTTTAACAACTAATCCTCCCATTTCAATCAAATGACGAGTACGAGTTTTCCTTTCCTGAATTTTAAGTTTAGCCTCTTCCATAACTACTTTAGCTTTCTGTTGTTCTAATTTTAATCTTCGTTTTATGACATTATCCATATAAATAATTTTAACTTTTCATTGTTACAATCATCATGAATGCTCAATAAATTTTGGAAGTCAAATATAATTTTGATATAAACTTGCATTACTATCCACATACTCTAATATTAATTTCTTACAACTTCTATATAGATAATAGATTAAAAATTATTAAATTATAAAGGTAGACAAAACATTTTAAATATTTTACCATTATTACCTCAGTTCTAGTCCGTGATAGCATTGAACTATCTAACATCTAATAGATACACAAATATTTAAGGAGTCCATATGCTGCCATATAACTTAAGATCTAAAAATACACCTGATAGTCAAAATATAAATTTTAGAGCAGATGCAGAGCTATTGTATCATAATGACAATAAAAAAGCACAAAAGAGAAAAAGAGATATTAAAGATAAAAAAAATCTAGAAGCAAAAAGGTTACGACGAGATGAATCAGATTTATCATTCAGTGATTTAGATGGAGTAGATGGAATGACAAAATTTGCTGGAGTTAATGATCAAACGACTCAAAGTATTATTGATGAAGCAAAAAATAAATTTGCTCAAAGTATAGCAGGTGGTTCTAAATCTTTAGAATTTAAAAGTTTTTTAAATTCATCAGAAGGTAGCTATATGTTTAATATTCTGTATAAAAATCAAGTTCATCGTAATATGTCTAGTATTTTAAATGGAACAAGAACTCAAGCTAAGCAAGCTTTTAAGGATCTTTATGATCTTTGGTTTGATGAGAAAGGGGAGAAAACAAAATATTTACAAACTCTAGAAGAACATAAAGTAAATCTATCTAATATATCGAGTATTTTATGTAAAGCAAGAACTCAAGCTAAGCAAGCTTTTAAGGATCTTTATGATCTTTGGTTTGATGAGAAAGGGGAGAAAACAAAATATTTACAAACTCTAGAAGAACATAAAGTAAATCTATCTAATATATCGAGTATTTTATGTAAAGCAAGAACTCAAGCTAAGCAAGCTTTTAAGGATCTTTATGATCTTTGGTTTGATGAGAAAGGGGAGAAAACAAAATATTTACAAACTCTAGAAGATAATGGAGTAAATTTATCCACTATATCTAGTATTTTAAGTGGGGTAGGAGTTAAAGTTAAACAAGCTTTTGAGGGTCTTTATAATCTTTGGTTTGATGAGAAAGGGGAGAAAACAAAATATTTACAAACTCTAGAAGACAACGGAGTAAATTTATCCAGTATATCTAGTATTCTAGGTAGAGTAGGAGCTAAAGCTAAACAAACTTTTGAGGAGCTTTATAATCTTTGGTTTGATGAGAAAGGAGAGAAAACAAAATATTTACAGACTTTAGAAGACAATGGAGTAAATCTATCTAATATTTCTGGTATTTTAAGTAAAGCAGGAGCAAAAGCTAAACAAGCTTTTGAGGAGCTTTACAATCTTTGGTTTAATAAGGATGGAAAGAAGACAAAATATTTACAGACTTTAGAAGACAATGGAGTAAATCTATCTAATATTTCTGGTATTTTAAGTAAAGCAGGAGCAAAGTCTAAGCAAGCTTTTAAGGATCTTTATGATCTTTGGTTTGATGAGAAAGGGGAGAAAACAAAATATTTACAGACTTTAGAAGACAATGGAGTAAATCTATCTAATATTTCTGGTATTTTAAGTGGAACAGGAGCAAAAGCTAAACAAGCTTTTGAGGAGCTTTATAATCTTTGGTTTGATGAGAAAGGAGAGAAAACAAAATATTTACAAACTCTAGAAAAAAATGGAGTAAGCCTATCTAGTATTTCTAGCATTTTACATGGAGCAGGAGCCAAAGCTAAACAAGCTTTTGAGGAGCTTTATAATCTTTGGTTTGATAAGAAAGGAGAGAAAACAAAATATTTACAAACTTTAGAAGACAATGGAGTAAATTTATCTAATATTTCTAACATTTTAGGCAAAGCAGGAGCCAAAGCTAAACAAGCTTTTGAGGAGCTTTATAATCTTTGGTTTGATGAGAAAGGGGAGAAAACAAAATATTTACAAACTCTAGAAGAACATAAAGTAAATCTATCTAATATTTCTAACATTTTAGGCAAAGCAGGAGCAAAAGCTAAACAAGCTTTTGAGGAGCTTTATAATCTTTGGTTTGATGAGAAAGGGGAGAAAACAAAATATTTACAGACTTTAGAAGACAATGGAGTAAATTTATCTAATATTTCTAACATTTTAGGCAAAGCAGGAGCCAAAGCTAAACAAGCTTTTGAGGAGCTTTATAATCTTTGGTTTGATGAGAAAGGGGAGAAAACAAAATATTTAGAGGATTTCACTAATGCAGGTTTTAAGATAAGTAGCTTATCTGGTATTTTAAGTAAAGCAGGAGTTAATGCTTGTTCTGCTTTAAAAGAGTTTCATAAAATTTGCTTTGATGGGGATGGAAACAAAACAAAATATTTAGAGGATTTTACTAATGCAGGTTTTAAGATAAGTAGCTTATCTGGGAGTTTAAATGGAACAGGAAGTAATATTTGTTCTGCTTTAAAAGAGTTTCATAAAATTTGCTTTGATGAAGATGGAAAGAAAACAAAATATTTAAAAGATTTTATTAAGGTAGGTTTTAAGATAAGTAATCTATCGGGTAGTTTAGGTAGAGCAGGAAGTAATATTTGTTCTGCTTTAAAAGAGTTTCATAAAATTTGCTTTGATGAAGATGGAAAGAAAACAAAATATTTAAAAGATTTCATTAAAGCAGATTTTGAAATGAGTAATTTATCTTGTGCGCTTTGTGGATCGGGAACTAAAGCTGCATCTATTTTAAAAAAATTTCATAATATTTGTTTTAATGACAAAGGAAAGCCCACAAAATATTTAAGTGATTTTATAGAGATAAGTTTTAGCCCAAGTGCTTTATGCAGTATTTTAAGTCAAGGAACAGATAGTTTGGAAGAATTCCATGATTTTTGTTTTGATAATACAGGAAAGCCCACAAAAGGCATCGTCAAGTTAAGAGAGATGTAAATTTAAGTATTGAGCGATTGAAAGGAATGATTTATAGAATAGTAGTAACCATTTATCAATAAATCTTAACGCTATGCATATTACTCAAACCCCGAAGAGACATCGTTTTCCAGCAAGCATCATTAGCCATACAGTATGGTTATATCATCGCTTTAATAATAGTTACCGAGATGTTCAAGAACAGATGGCGTATCGAGGTATTATTTTAAGTCATGAGACTGTAAGATTTTGGTGCAATAAATTTGCGATTTATTTTCAAGCTGTCATCAGAAAGAGAGAGAGGAAAGCAACTGACAAATGGCATTTAGATGAGATGAACATCAAGATCAAAGGCGAAGTATTCATATTATGGAGAGCTGTTGACTCCAAGGGGCATGAATTAGAAATATTATTGCAGAAGCGTCGTAACAAGAAATCAGCTATTCGCTTTTTATCAAGATTATTGGGTAATTATCCAACTCCAAGAGTAATTGTTACTGATAAGCTCAGGAGTTACATTAAACCGATTAAGCTTATGTGTCCTAACACTGAACATCGTACTAGTAAGAGACTAAATAACTGTGTTGAAAATGCTCATCAGCCAACTCGACGAAAGGAAAAAATATTGATTAAATTTAAGCATCCTAATTCAGCACAATGTATATTATCACTGATGGGCAAAGTCAGAAATATATTTGCCGTCAATGTTGGACGATATACTAAAACCGCACCAGAGCAAAGAATTGCATTTGCATCCGCTAAATCTATTTGGGACGAAGCTACTCAAAGACTTCTTGCTGCCTGAAATATAAAAACATAGTACTTTTTGAAACCAATTTACTTAACTTGACGGTGCCCTTGGGGTTGTTGCCAAAACTGATTATTTACATTAAATCTAATCATTTCATTTTTATTACTACTATCTAACTCCATAGTACCAGCAAATGCATGATTTGACCAATCATTGATTAATAACCATAAATTAATTACTAGTAATGTAATGGCTAGTAATGATTTATTTGCTATGTTTACCAGCCACTTCATTATTTTAATAGGATAAATTTGAATCAGTATGATTATTATTAAATCTTTGTTGTTGCATTATAGGCATCTGGTTTTTTAGTTGCTGCGGAAAATTCTTATGCATTTTACTTTTAGCGTGATCAAGTAAATCACTAAACAGCTCCTCTAAATCAAATTTAGAAAAATCTATTCTTTGCAGCTCTTCTACTGTAAACCCCCTGCAATTAGCATGTTGTGCCGTGCCAAAACTAATAGATAATTGTTTTTTGCCTTGTTCCTGAAATACTCGTGCAAGTTTTGAATTAAAACAACAATAAGTAGATTTTTTGGTAATACATTTCTTAAATATCGGATCTTTCTTAGCACAATATGTACCAACATAGTGACACTGGTCTTTTGCCCTTTTTAAGGCTAAGGCTTGTTCTTCTGCATTACATCTGCTAAGCCCTAGATCCTTACCCCAACCTTTGAACCCAGAACAACAATTAAGAAAATTACCGATATTTGTTTTACGACAACTATCACTTGTACCTTTAAAAACCATAACCGGATTTGTCTGCATATCTTTTTTCATTTCATTTAACATGGCAAGGTGCCCAATACTTGCAATATCATTATTTGGCACAATAGTTGCAGTATGACAATTCCCTCCTAAACAAAACATTTTTGATCCTGCTATAGAGGAGCTAAACTCTTTTTTCTGGGCTATACATATGTAATCTTTGTGCCATTGCAAACAAATACTAGCAGCTTGCTTAACACAATTGCTCCTTGCAAGTTCACAAGCTTGCTTCTTTAAATGATCACACCCATATTTTGGCTCACTACTACATTGATATTTAATTTGCTCACTCCAGCATGGACGATTAACATTATATTGATTAAAAAATAATTTATTACCAGCTTCAAGACATATGCGATTTATTTCATGGCATTCATGTTCTTCAAGCAAAGCTTCTAAAGATTTATTTACTATTTGGAAATATTCACCTTTTTCTCTAAATTCCTTGATTTTATCACGATATTTATAAGTAAAAACATATCTATCCCATTTTACTATATCTCTATCCCAGCCTTCAGTTAACGCTCCTTCTCCTTGAGAAGAAATGCCAATATATATATCAATATGATCAAGAGATACATTTAACTTACCGGCAATTGCTGCTCTTACATCAAGCATTATTGCTTGATTATTATGCATATGCATGCTGTATATTGTTTTACGCTTACCGAAATGTCTTTTCTTTTTCCAAAAGACAGGATAAAGCCAGTGACGATAACTGTTACTTATCTCAGAACCTGAAAATGCTATTGCTTTATCTTGCCACTCTCCCCATTTATCTATTAATTCAGCATCTAGTATAAGATTCCTGATAATATCTATTTCAAATTCTGCCCCTTCACAGCAACTCTTACTTGTTTTGGTTTTGATTACTTTTTCACTAGCATTAAGTGCAGTCCCTTCTGTATACCTTAAAGGATCTGCCTCAATCTTAGCTGAATTACTAATTAAAGGGTTTTTAGCATTCAGGTCATATTCTTGAGAAGCATCTATTTTTTTAAGCTCACCTTGTTGTAGTAATTGACCTGCTGAACTATTATTTAACATTTGACTACCTTGCTTTGTTAAATTTTGATCACTCATATTACTTAAATTTGAAATATCTGCGTCTTTATCAAATATTACTTTATTGCCCATTTGATCAGGATTACCAAGCTTAATACTATTTTGATACCCTATTGCTTGATTATAACTATCTTGAATGTTAGCAATTGCATTAAAACTGAACAATACAATAATCATTGATAAAAATGCGAACCTCATAAATTTTCTTTGTTCATAATTTCTAATGCATCATGTAATGATATGTGACCAGTGAGTCTTTTTACTCCCTTGCCTTCACTATTCACTATTATTGCTGGTACAGAAGTAATTTGATATTCCTCAAATAGATTGGGATCAATATCAAAACTAATATTAATTTCATCAGCTTTTGCTTTAGTATCTAAAAAGAATTATTTTTTAAACCTCGTATTACCAGTCTTGCTCCTGCTTGTTCTGCTTCAATATAATAACTCTTTAATGCTGAATCAGGCATTGACAATGAGACAAAAATGTAGATTTGATTATATGTTTTAGGCTGTATTATCTCCTGTAATAATTCTTCTTGCTCTGCCAAAACATTTGTGCTACCTAAAATTAGTAAACTAGTTAAAATTATTGTTTTTAGGTTAAATTGCATACTTCTCAATTTTATAAAAATTTTACAAATCAAAATAAACAGCAACTGCGTTTACGCCAGATCAAATAACCAAAATCCTCACCTTTAACTGGGAATTCGCGTGCACCCTGCCAGCTTATTTCAGTCTCACCAATCTTTTTACAAGAATGCACCTCTGGTATAGGGTAAGTCATCTGCAGTCTATATTGGCTCTTCTTGATTATTGGCATTGGATATTTACCACATAATCCGCTACTCCCCATATATCCCCATAATAACAACTCTCTATGTAACTTAGCCATAAATTTAGCAACTATTAATGCAGAAGTTTCAACTCCGCCATTATGAGAGCTAGTTGTACCGGTAAAGGGATAAAGAGAACCTTGACAGCCACAGCACCAAAACACCCTATCGTTAGAAAGATTACCAGAACTAGAGCTAATGCAATCAGCTATACATGCACTTTGAGCTGTAATACTGCCAAATAATAAACTTTCAGGATTTAATATGGCAGCTTTGCTATCGTCTCCCCATAATGGATCAAATTCAGTTAAATATGTGATATCTACTTGTGACATCTCTAAACAGGCAAAATCAAGTAAGATCTCAAGCCAGTAAATAACCGGATATATATACCAATGTACATGATAAAAGCTACTTCCCTCTATATCATCCTTAACACCTTTTTGCATGCTAGTACCAAGATTAATGCCTCCAAGAAGGCTTACCATGCACATCGGGGATTTAGTTACATCCACCAGTCTTACCGGCTCCCAGAATCCAATTGGAATACCGGGAACTGGCATCGGAATCGAAGGCTTAGGGCAAAAACAAACAATTTACCTTGGGTTATTAGTATCAGCCATAGAACTTGAGACAATTTTTACTCCTCCGATAGTAATTGGAAATAAACATTTCCAGCAAACATCATTGATTGGATTTACAAACCTTCCTACGCAGCCAATTGATCCATAACTATAATTACCAAGCAAAATAATTATAATAAACATTATTAACTTCATTATTACTTGTATATTTCAGAAGTAACTAAAGCTGTATTTGCTTGATACACTACCTTTGGTTGCTCTGCTATCATATTATTTTTCTCACCTGCTATTAGATACACTACTTCCCCGCTAGGCTTTACTATTGCTTGCACCTTACCTTGTAATACCTGATCTATTATCTTTTCTAAATTTTTCTTTGCTTCTGGTAATTGCCACTTCTTCATAGATTACCTCCGGATTTTATCAGTTGTTATTCACGCCTTAATTTTTACTCAAATACTATAACATTTCAATTAATCTTGATTTCGCTAATTTTAAGTAATGTACTTTCTTGCTGCACAATAGCTGGCACTGCTTTTATTTTAAAACGAGTAGTTAGAACGCCACCTTGATCAAAAAACACCGGCTTATTTAACTTTTTTGCCAACTTAATAGGATTGCCACTCGTGAGTACTAATTTTCCTATTCGTAATTTAACCCACTTAATCTGCTGCTCATCATCACCATCAATAAATATTAATGGTTCTCCCCAACTTATTTTTTCTAAAGGATTTACACTTGTATTAGCTTTTACTATTATGCCTCCAGTTTGATCTTTTATATCTGTCTTTTGTATAAAGCTCGGATCATAGTGCCAATTTCGGTTTTTATTTGCTTTTGCTATAGCTAAGACCGGAGTTGGTCTAGAGATTTTTTGCTTTACTCTATTTTTAAATTCTTCCTGCATTTTTTCTAAATTTCCATTTTGCTTTGCAAGCTTGAGCTTAGCCATAATTATTTCTAGTAAAGATTCTTCAATAATAGGAAATATATGACCTCTAACTCCGTAATCGTAAATCTGTGATTTGTCTATTACCACAGTACTTGCAAAACTTAATAAAGAATTTAAAACTAAAACAACAAAAAGTAAGTAAACCATAATATTACGTGCAGGCAGTTTAAAGCAAAAAATTGACAAATGAATCATACTAAAAACAATTTATAAAAATAAAAAATGGATCTAAAAACCTGCAGTAATAACATTAATAATAAATTCTTGTCTTTGCTGTAATTTCTGTCTACCCTATGCTAATCCAAGTTATAATTTCCTATGGAGCTGTTAGTAAATTACCAAAATCAATAATTGCTGCAAAAAAACCGCTATCTATTACATCTTCATGTACTCCATTGACATGGATCAATACAGGTCTACAAGAAAATCCTTTAGGATAATATAGCCTATCTAATTTTTTTTGTACTTCATCAATAATACTATAGGTAATAGGGTGCTTTGAGAATTTAATTTCACAAATATAAAGTCCTCCAAATTTAGTTTGGATAAGATAATCAATTTGACAACCGGGATATCTAGTCGTTTTTTTCTGAAAAAACGGATTATCAGAAATAACTTCCTCCGGAGTAATATATAAACATTCTTTTATATATTTGCGATTCTTTAGTACCAAATTTTCAAATTGTAAGCTTATAATTGTCTCTAAGCCGGGAAGAGAAGCTAAAGATTTAAAAGTAAATTCATTATTTTCAATTCTTAAACGGTTCTTATCAATATATTTTAAATAAAAACGTAAATAATTATCACTTAAACGAAAATGACTTAACTTTGAAACTTCTCCTGATGTAATATGCCAAGTATAATCTCTACTAATAAATCCTGATTTGATTAAGTTATCTAAATACTCACTAATAAATCCTGTTTGTCCAATATTTAACATGTTACAAATAGTTTTAATGTCTTGTGCACCATTAGCTAGAACCTGAATAATCTTTTTATAGGTAGGACTACGTGTAGAGAAAAGATCAGAGAATATGTCATTAAATTCATTTACTAACGCTCCTCCTTTGATAAAACATAAATCCCTAATATTTTCTTCAGCAGATAATTCTGGTTTTATTTCTTCTAGATAACGAGGTATCCCCCCAGTTACAGCAAGTACTTTAAACTTTTCATAAGCTGATATATAATGCCCTGCCTTGAGCCAAAATTTACTACAATCTTGCACTGGTAATTCATCCAAGGTTAAACGATAAGATATTCTGCCAACAAATCCAGTATTAGATAAAATATTGTTTTCAATCCAGCTTGATACAGAACCGCAGAGAATAAATAGTAATTTTGGATTTTTCTTAAAATATAAATCCCAAGCATTCTTAAATTTACCAAGAAAATCAGGATCTTTAGATCCTATCCAAGAAATCTCATCGAATAAAATAATACAACGACTTGTTGTAACTTTATCAGCAAGTAAGATAAATAATTTATTCCAATCATCAGCATAAAGCTCAGGCAGCTTTGTTTGTATAGCTAACTGGCGAGAAAATTCATTACGTTCAGACTGTGCTGTAGTTTTGTGTACTGGTGGTAGTCCGGAAAATTGATAAAATGTATAGTTCTTAGCAAATTCTTCTACTAACCTACTTTTACCAATTCTTCGCCTTCCTTGAATTACTACTAAACTTGCAACATTTTTTTTTAATAACTTAGATAAAGTTTGTAACTCCTGCTGTCTTCCTATAAACGGTATCTTCATATCCTTTTCTATTCTTATTATAAAAAACTATTACTACTAATAACATACAAATATATATTATCAGTAGTAAGATATTATAAAATATATAGTACTGTAAATCAAATAATATTATTTTACAGTAGTAATAATATTTTACTAACCTAAATATTTCACGGCAAGAATAAAGATATCCTAATCACATCCTTATACTAAAAGGATTTATATAAAATATTCAGGTTAAGTTTTACGGATAACATTAAGCCAAACCTCTTTCTTGCAGAATATTATTAATCGCCTCTGTAACGCTCATTCCCGCAATCATTCTATCTTCTAAAGCCCTATAATCACTAGCATTAGTAGAGGTCAGCATTAGAGTAAATGGATCTAGCATTAATCTTGCCACAACTCCATGAACACTTGGTCCATAAATCGCTGCTTCACTATAATGCGGTGGATTTGAATGAATTGATTGCAGTAAATTTAGCTTCCAGTCCTCATCGACAAAACCTGCAAGTTTGGGGTTTGCTCTCATTGCTTTAAAGCTCTCAGGATTTTGCTTAAGAATAACTTTATGTGATGAGTTCTCAAAAGCTTTTTCAGCAGCCGATCCGGCACCGTCAAGTTAAGTAAATTGGTTTCAAAAAGTACTATGTTTTTATATTTCAAGCAGCAAGAAGTCTTTGAGTAGCTTCGTCCCAAATAGATTTAGCGGATGCAAATGCAATTCTTTGCTCTGGTGCGGTTTTAGTATATCGTCCAACATTGACGGCAAATATATTTCTGACTTTGCCCATCAGTGATAATATACATTGTGCTGAATTAGGATGCTTAAATTTAATCTCTTAGGGTTTAATTCCCCGAAGCTTTGCTTCGTGATATGATGTATGGATGGAAGAGAGTAGGTACATACATAAGAGCCATAATGTTACAGTACTTATTTATCATTTAGTAACGCCTGCAAAATATCGTAGAGCAATTTTTGATAAGAAGTTAGATAATTATTTATGCAAAATATGTTTAGAAATTGAAGAAAGATACGAGATAAGATTTTTAGAAATTGGAGTAGATAAAGATCATGTGCATTTTCTAATTCAGTCTGTGCCTAGTTATAGTCCTACTAAAGTAGCTAGGATAGTGAAAAGTATAACAGCTAAGAAAATGTTTGAGAAATTTCCTGACTTAAAAAATAAATTATGGGGTACCGAATTTTGGACTAATGAATATTTTATGAGTACGGTTGGAAAACATGGAGATGAGAAAAAATTACGCAACTATGTAAAGAATCAAGAGGCGGATCGACCATCATATAAAGCTTTTCATCAGAAGCAACTAAAACTTTTTTAGATACCTCGCAGCTCTGCTGCGAGGAGTATCATTCAATATTTTTTCCTTTCGTCGAGTTGGCTGATGAGCATTTTCAACACAGTTATTTAGTCTCTTACTAGTACGATGTTCAGTGTTAGGACACATAAGCTTAATCGGTTTAATGTAACTCCTGAGCTTATCAGTAACAATTACTCTTGGAGTTGGATAATTACCCAATAATCTTGATAAAAAGCGAATAGCTGATTTCTTGTTACGACGCTTCTGCAATAATATTTCTAATTCATGCCCCTTGGAGTCAACAGCTCTCCATAATATGAATACTTCGCCTTTGATCTTGATGTTCATCTCATCTAAATGCCATTTGTCAGTTGCTTTCCTCTCTCTCTTTCTGATGACAGCTTGAAAATAAATCGCAAATTTATTGCACCAAAATCTTACAGTCTCATGACTTAAAATAATACCTCGATACGCCATCTGTTCTTGAACATCTCGGTAACTATTATTAAAGCGATGATATAACCATACTGTATGGCTAATGATGCTTGCTGGAAAACGATGTCTCTTCAGGGTTTGAGTAATATGCATAGCGTTAAGATTTATTGATAAATGGTTACTACTATTCTATAAATCATTCCTTTCAATCGCTCAATACTTAAATTTACATCTCTCTTAACTTGACGATGCCATAGAACATACTACAACTAAGGCATATTCTCCCCAAACAAATGGTATGTGTGAGCGTTTTAATAAAACCATGAAACAAGAATTCTTTGATACGGCTATGCGAAAAAAGATTTATACAGATCTTGATGATTTACAATTAGATCTTGATATTTGGTTAGAGCATTTCAATAATGAAAGACCTCATTCTGGTAAATATTGTTATGGGAAAACTCCTATGCAAACTTTTCAGGATAGTAAGAAATTAGCTGTTGAAAAGAATAATGAAATTTTGTATCTTGATTATATATCTGACAGTCAAAATTTAACTGACAATCAGGTACAAAATTTATAGTGTCTGTAAGATTAAATCTTGACTTCTACATCTAAACAAATTGGGCCACCTCACTCCTACCAGAAGATCTATTGCTTCATTTATTTTTTTATTCTTTTCTATCTGCATTTTTGTTCCTATATTTTTGATTTCTTCTTAATATAGGCTCTACAAAAATTTACACAATCAACGCAAAAGATGAGGTGGCCCAATTTGTTTAGACTAAAAATTAAGATTTATGAGATATAATTTGCGTTATAATTTTACTCAATAATTTTTGTAAAATACACCTGTTCCGGAGTGAGATATTTCAATGATTGGTGCATTCTTTTTCTATTATAAAAATTTATGTAATCAGTTATAGCATTTTTTGCCTCCTTGACAGTATTTAAAACCATCAAATATATTTTTTCTTGTTTTAATGAACGCCAAAATCTTTCTATAAATACATTATCCAGGGCTCTGCCTTTGCCATCCATACTGATTTTGATTTCACGTTTAATTAGTTTATCTGTGAAATTTTTTGATGTAAATTGAGAACCTTGATCTGTATTAAAGATTTCAGGCTGACCATATTTTATTATAGCTTCTTCCAGTGCAGCAATACAAAAGTCACTTTCTAAACTAATAGATACCTTCCAGCTTACAATATAACGACTAAACCAATCAATAATTGCTACCAAATATACAAATCCTTGTGCCATTCTAATATAAGTGATATCTGTACTCCATACCTGATTTACTTTAATAATTTCAACTCCTTTTAAAAGATATGGATATATTTTATGAGCTTGATTGCGCTTACTTAAGTTCATTTTAGGATAGATAGCTTCAATAGCCATTATTCTATAATAACGACTTACTGCCTTGCGACCGATTGTGATTCCAAATGGTACAAGGTGCTCAGACATTCTTCTTGCTCCAAAGTAAGGATGCTGTGTGTATATTTCATCAATCACTTGCATTATTTCTAAGTCTTTTTTGGGTTAAGCCTTGTGGCTTGTAATAATAGCTAGATTTGTTAATAAACAGTAGTGTACATTGCCTAGCGATACTTAGATTACTACAATCTTCATCTACCATATTTTTTCTAATTGCTAAGTCCAAACAATGTAGATTTTTTTTTCAACCAGTCACGTTCAACAGTTAACTGGCCTATTTGTTCATACAATTGTTTTATTAAATCCTGATGATCTGAATCCTTAGATTGTGGCTTAATTTGAAAACCACTAATTAAATTTTCTATACCTCTTTTTTTCCACGCTTGTATTTGTGTCGGATGAACTCCATATTTGCTACTAATTTGAGCTATTGTCATTTCAGCTTTTATTGTTTCTAAAACTATCTTTGTTTTTTCTGCTGCACTATATTGTTTTGCTTTTTTAGACATATAATTTCTCTTTTGTATTTGAAAATTATATCTCATTCTATCATTTTAGTAGTCCAGTTTTTGGGTACCATTATAGTGCAAAATAAGCAGCAAGCAATGCAGAAGGCTAAATCAGAAAATACTGAAGCTCGAGCTAAAAGTTTAGAAAAAGTAAATAATGATATTGATAAATCTAAAGAAAAAGATATTTTAAAACAAGGTCAAAAAATAGCAGATAAGCTTAAAGAACAAACTAAGGCTAATTCTACGGATAAAATCAGACTTGAAAGCGCAGCTAAACAATTTAAAAAGCAAGCTAATCAATCAGCAAGAACTATATAAGTGTTAAAAATAATATCGGGTAAATTTCAAAATCAGAAAATACCTACTGCAAGAAATATCAAATATCGTCCATCAACCGGTAAACTCAAGGAAGCAATATTCAGTATACTAACTTCCGGCGAGTTTATAGACCATAAATTGTTTAACGAAAATATTAAGGTACTGGATTTATTTGCCGGTAGTGGTAGCCTTGCTTTTGAGAGTCTGTCTCGGGGAGCAGGCTTTGCTACTTTCATTGATATTGATTCGTCTTCACTAAGGATAGCAGAAGAATTTGCTCAAAGCTTAAATATTGATGATAAGGTTAATTTCATTAATATTAATGCCTTAAACCTACCGAAGGCTACTACCTCTTTTGATCTCATCTTCATTGACCCACCTTATCATAATAAAATAGTGCCAAAAGTAATGAAGCTGCTTATAAAAAATAACTGGCTCAATGCAGACTCTATAATAGTCGTCGAAATGGCTAAAACAGATAATTATGCTTTAGATGAAAATGTTGAAATATTACGTGAAAAATTATACGGCAATACTAAATTGTTGGTTCTGAAGTATACTAATTAACAAAGATAGGTAACCTATAATGGTACCCAAAACTGGACTACTAAAATGATAGAATGAGATATAATTTTCAAATACAAAAGAGAAATTATATGTCTAAAAAAGCAAAACAATATAGTGCAGCAGAAAAAACAAAGATAGTTTTAGAAACAATAAAAGCTGAAATGACAATAGCTCAAATTAGTAGCAAATATGGAGTTCATCCGACACAAATACAAGCGTGGAAAAAAAGAGGTATAGAAAATTTAATTAGTGGTTTTCAAATTAAGCCACAATCTAAGGATCCAGATCATCAGGATTTAATAAAACAATTGTATGAACAAATAGGCCAGTTAACTGTTGAACGTGACTGGTTGAAAAAAAAATCTACATTGTTTGGACTTAGCAATTAGAAAAAATATGGTAGATGAAGATTGTAGTAATCTAAGTATCGCTAGGCAATGTACACTACTGTTTATTAACAAATCTAGCTATTATTACAAGCCACAAGGCTTAACCCAAAAAAGACTTAGAAATAATGCAAGTGATTGATGAAATATACACACAGCATCCTTATTTTGGAGCAAGAAGAATATCTGAGCACCTTGTACCATTTGGAATCACAATCGGTCGCAAGGCAGTAAGTCGTTATTATAGAATAATGGCTATTGAAGCTATCTATCCTAAAATGAACTTAAGTAAGCGCAATCAAGCTCATAAAATATATCCATATCTTTTAAAAGGAGTTGAAATTATTAAAGTAAATCAGGTATGGAGTACAGATATCACTTATATTAGAATGGCACAAGGATTTGTATATTTGGTAGCAATTATTGATTGGTTTAGTCGTTATATTGTAAGCTGGAAGGTATCTATTAGTTTAGAAAGTGACTTTTGTATTGCTGCACTGGAAGAAGCTATAATAAAATATGGTCAGCCTGAAATCTTTAATACAGATCAAGGTTCTCAATTTACATCAAAAAATTTCACAGATAAACTAATTAAACGTGAAATCAAAATCAGTATGGATGGCAAAGGCAGAGCCCTGGATAATGTATTTATAGAAAGATTTTGGCGTTCATTAAAACAAGAAAAAATATATTTGATGGTTTTAAATACTGTCAAGGAGGCAAAAAATGCTATAACTGATTACATAAATTTTTATAATAGAAAAAGAATGCACCAATCATTGAAATATCTCACTCCGGAACAGGTGTATTTTACAAAAATTATTGAGTAAAATTATAACGCAAATTATATCTCATAAATCTTAATTTTTAGTCTAAATAAATTGGGCCACCTCAGCTTCTATAAATCATTCCTTTCAATCGCTCAATACTTAAATTTACATCTCTCTTAACTTGACGATGCCCTTCTCAGTTATCTACATACACACAAACTCTTCTATTTTCAACCTTAATATGTCAGATCAAATCTGAAGGTTTACAAATTATACGAATAATTTTCTTAATTTAGCTCTTGCGTCTCTTTTAAATATTGCTTATATTCAAACTCGCTTAAGTTAAACAAGCATGAGGGCGTTTTAATATATGAATTTTATCCCCTTAAATTCATATATTAAAATGCCCACCTTTTTCTGTTTATATAAGCGGGTGTAGCTCAGGGGTAGAGCGCTACCTTGCCAAGGTCGAAGTCGAGGGTTCGAATCCCTTCACCCGCTCCAATATTTTTTCTATTAAGATTGAATATCATTCCTGCGTAGGTGGAAATCCAGAAAAATCATAAATACAGTAAATTTTAAAATTAAAAGCTCGCTTCATGCTAGATTCCTGCTTTCGCATGAATGACACTTAGATTTCATAATAAATCATATTTTTTCTTTATAACTTCTAATGATACTCCTCGCAGCAGAGCTGCGAGGTATCTAAAAAAGTTTTAGTTGCTTCTGATGAAAAGCTTTATATGATGGTCGATCCGCCTCTTGATTCTTTACATAGTTGCGTAATTTTTTCTCATCTCCATGTTTTCCAACCGTACTCATAAAATATCCATTAGTCCAAAATTCGGTACCCCATAATTTATTTTTTAAGTCAGGAAATTTCTCAAACATTTTCTTAGCTGTTATACTTTTCACTATCCTAGCTACTTTAGTAGGACTATAACTAGGCACAGACTGAATTAGAAAATGCACATGATCTTTATCTACTCCAATTTTTAAAAATCTTATCTCGTATCTTTCTTCAATTTCTAAACATATTTTGCATAAATAATTATCTAACTTCTTATCAAAAATTGCTCTACGATATTTTGCAGGCGTTACTAAATGATAAATAAGTACTGTAACATTATGGCTCTTATGTATGTACCTACTCTCTTCCATCCATACATCATATCACGAAGCAAAGCTTCGGGGAATTAAACCCTAAGAGATTAAAATAACTTCTTCTCCCTTTTCTATACGTGATAAAGCAGTTAACATATTTTAATTTTACTCTTGTATCAAAACTATTAGTTAATTATTTTATATACTATTGAATTTAAAATTCTTTAGTATTTTCATACTTAATTAATAAAATTATGGGCATCGTCAAGTTAAGAGAGATGTAAATTTAAGTATTGAGCGATTGAAAGGAATGATTTATAGAATAGCAGTAACCATTTATCAATAAATCTTAACGCTATGCATATTACTCAAACCCCGAAGAGACATCGCTTTCCAGCAAGCATCATTAGCTATACAGTATGGTTATATCATCACTTTAATAATAGTTACCGAGATGTTCAAGAACAGATGGCGTATCGAGGTATTATTTTAAGTCATGAGACTGTAAGATTTTGGTGCAATAAATTTGCGATTTATTTTCAAGCTGTCATCAGAAAGAGAGAGAGGAAAGCAACTGACAAATGGCATTTAGATGAGATGAACATCAAGATCAAAGGCGAAGTATTCATATTATGGAGAGCTGTTGACTCCAAGGGGCATGAATTAGAAATATTATTGCAGAAGCGTCGTAACAAGAAATCAGCTATTCGCTTTTTATCAAGATTATTGGGTAATTATCCAACTCCAAGAGTAATTGTTACTGATAAGCTCAGGAGTTACATTAAACCGATTAAGCTTATGTGTCCTAACACTGAACATCGTACTAGTAAGAGACTAAATAACTGTGTTGAAAATGCTCATCAGCCAACTCGACGAAAGGAAAAAATATTGATTAAATTTAAGCATCCTAATTCAGCACAATGTATATTATCACTGATGGGCAAAGTCAGAAATATATTTGCCGTCAATGTTGGACGATATACTAAAACCGCACCAGAGCAAAGAATTGCATTTGCATCCGCTAAATCTATTTGGGATGAAGCTACTCAAAGACTTCTTGCTGCCTGAAATATAAAAACATAGTACTTTTTGAAACCAATTTACTTAACTTGACGGTGCCGTTACTGCTATTCTATAAATCATTCCTTTCAATCGCTCAATACTTAAATTTACATCTCTCTTAACTTGACGATGCCATTTTATTATCTTCAAATTCATTTTTATTTCCTTTAAATATTATTAGGGTTTCTTCGTCAATGCATGCTCTAGTACTTGATCGATATTTGAAACAGGAATAATTTCTAAACTATTTTTTATATTCGGCGGTATATCTTTTAAATCTTTGACGTTTTCCTCCGGAATTAATACGGTTTTAATCCCTCCCCTACTTGCTACGAGTAGTTTTTCTTTAAGACCGCCAATCAGCAGGACATTTCCTCTTAAAGTCACCTCGCCGGTCATAGCAACAGTGCGACGTACCGGTATTTTAGTCATCAACGAAACAATAGTAGTAAATAAAGCACAACCCGCAGAAGGACCGTCTTTAGGTATAGCACCCGCCGGAACGTGAATATGAACATCAGAATCCTTATAATCTTCGTATTTTAATCCAAAATCTGCTGCCCTACTCCTGAAACAGCTATACGCAGCCATTGCGGATTCTTTCATGACCTCACCAAGTTTTCCGGTAGTTTTTATTTCACCTTTCCCCGGGAATGATAAAGCTTCGATAGTTAAAAGCTCACCTCCTACTTCAGTATAAGCAAGACCGGTAGTACTACCTACCCTATCCTCTTTTTCTGCAAGTCCAAAGTTATACTTTTTAGCACCTAAATACTCTTCTAGATTATTGCTATCTATAGAAATATGTTTAATAGTTTTATCGGACAAAATTTGTTTTAAAGCTTTTCTAGTTAAGGCTCCTATTTCACGCTCTAATGCTCTTACGCCTGATTCTTTAGTGTAATATCTAATCAAATCTAAAATAGCAGTTTCAGATATAGTAATTTCATCCTTTTTAATTTTATGCATTTTAAGTTGCTTAGGAACTAAATAATTTTTAGCAATTTGAATTTTTTCCTCTTCTACATAACCTGAAATATCAATAATTTCCATTCTATCGATTAAGGCTCTCGGTAAATTATAAGAGTTAGCAGTAGCGATAAATATTACGTTTGATAAATCATATTCTACTTCTAGATAATGATCAACGAAATGGCTATTCTCGGGATCTAATACCTCAAGCAAAGCGGAGGCAGGATCACCTCTGAAATCAGAACCCATTTTATCTATTTCGTCAAGCAACATAACGGGGTTGCTAGTTTTAACTTTTTTAAGCTGGGTAAGGATTTTACCTGGCATTGAGCCAAGATAAGTTTTTCTATGTCCTCTAATATCTGCTTCATCCCTAACGCCGCCTAGAGCAAGTTTTGAATATTTTCTTCCCATTCCCTCGGCAATAGATTTTACCAGCGAAGTTTTACCGACGCCGGGAGGACCGATTAAGCATAATATAGGCCCTCTAATCTTATTTGCACGCTGAAGCACAGCTAGATATTCAATAATTCGCTCTTTAACTTTCTCTAAGCCAAAATGATCACGATTTAAAATCTTCTCAGTTTGATTGATATCGATTTTACTTTTGTCATATTTACCCCACGGCATACTAAGCAGCGTTTCAAGATAATTACGCGTTACTCCGGATTCTGCTGACATTTGATTCATAGTACGAAGCTTTTTAAGCTCTGACTCGGCTTTTTCTCTAGCTTCTTTTGATAATTTAAGACTTTTTATTTTCTTCTCAATTCCGGCAAGTTCTGACTTATCTTCATCAAGTTCTTTTTGAATTGCTTTCATCTGTTCATGCAAATAATAATCACGCTGAGTCTTTTCAATTTGTTTTTTTACTCTTTGCTGTAAAGCTTGCTCGGTTTCTGAATTGACTATATTAGAAGTAAGAATATTTATAATAGTAGTTATACGCTTAAAAGGACTTGTATTCTCAAGTAAATGCTGCTTTTCCTCAAGCGAAGTAATTAAATGCGAAGCTAAAATATTTATAATATTTATAATATTCGTAGTACCGCTTATTTCTTTATTTATAGTTTTGATAATTTCTGCATTAATTTTTTTATCATTAATTGCATATTTAGCAAATAATTGTACGGCATTATCGACTAACGAACGCATATTATTAACGTCAAATATCTCTTCATCAGGAATAATTTCGTAATTTGCTTCGAAAGCCTCTTCGCCTCTTATATTAGAAAGCTTTACTCTTGCTACTGTTTCTATTAATATTTTTGCGGTATTATTAGGTAGTTTTATAATTTGAATAACCTTAGCAAGTATACCGATATTATAAAGTTCGTTTTTACTGGGTGAATCTTGATCAAGTTTTTTTTGTAGAGTTGCTAAAATATACTTGCTGTTATCTTCTTCGGAAATCGTAGTATTAGATAGAGCATGTAGTGATTTTTCTCTACCTACAAATACAGGAGCAATTACTCCCGGGAATACTACCATATCTCGCAATGCCATTAACGGCAGTGATTTTTTATTCATCAATTAAAACCTTTAAATTTTGTATATTTTATAGTCGATTGTTCATTATCTCGCTCTAGGTTTTATTCCTTGTTATAAATTTAACTGAATTGACTATACAGCGGTTATTAACTATATAATATAGTATTAAACCGATTTCAAGCCATCATTATTTAATTATATCTATGAATTTATCGCTTCAAGCATCTCGAAATGTCGCAACGGCACACAATAGGATAAAACAATATTTACATCTAACCCCAATTGTCCACTCCGAAAGCTTGAATGAGATGCTCGGGCATGAGATTTTTTTTAAGGTTGAATCACTGCAAAAAACCGGCGCATTTAAAGTTAGAGGCGTACTAAACCATTTGTTAGAATTAAAAGAACAAGGAAAGCTACCTGAAAAAATAGTCAGTTATAGCACTGGTAATCATGGTATCGGACTTGCTTATGCCGGTAAGATACTTAGTATTAAGGCAAGGATTTATTTACCATTAAATACTTCTCGTGTAAAGCAGCAAGCAGTGATTCATTACGGCGGGGAAGTTATATATACAAAGACTCGGCAAGAAGCTGAAGATAAGGCATTGCTTGATAAAGAACAAGGTTTTTATTATATGCATCCATCCGATAGCGATTCTACGATAGCGGGAGCCGGCACGTTATGCTATGAGGCATTGCAGCAATTAAGATTTAGCCCTGATGCTATTTTTGCTTCTTGCGGCGGCGGCGGGCTGATTTCCGGCTCTTATCTTGCTAAGGAATTAATATCACCGACAAGTTTATTGATAGGGTCAGAACCCTTAGCTGCTAATGACGCTTATTTATCGGTTAAGAATAATGCTATATTTAGGTTCAAAGATTCACCGAATACCATCGCTGACGGTCTTAAAACTCTTAATGTTTCAGCTCGCACTTTTGAGTATCTAAAAAAACTCGATCATTTTTATTTGGCAGATGAATATGAAATATATTATTGGACGGCTTGGCTTACTCATTTGCTTAAGGTAATATGCGAGCCGTCAAGCAGTATAAATATGGTTTCGGTAGTAAACTGGCTAAAAACACAAACAGCTCCTAAAAAGTTGCTTATGCTGATATCAGGCGGCAATATCGACCCTATCCTTAATGAGCTGTGGAAAGAAGAATATTTAACCGTGCCGCCTAAATTATAGCAAGAGAAGTTGTATTTTACCAAACTTAATCAATATTATTACTATTCTCTGCAAAAATTTACCTATTAATATTAAACGTTAATTAATTTTAATATCTTTACAAAAAAGCAAAATTAGTGTATGTTTCGTAAAAAAATTAATTAATATTTTACTATTATGATAAATCAAGAGGGTTTACAAACTACACCAAATAATCCTAAAACTATTGTTTTTCCTGAAAATATCGCAATTCTTTTAAATAATAATAATTTTAAGCAACATGAACAAATATTAAAGACAACAGAATTTGATATTGATGAGAAGCCTATTAGTATAGTAAAAAATATTAAAGCTGCAGCAGAAATAGTTAATTACTTAATTAATTTGGCACTCAAAAAAAATGCCATAGTATCTATACAAAATGTTATGGCACAATTATTAATTAATTATAAGTATGAAGAAATTAAAGATAATAGATTACTTGATAAATACGAAATTGAAAAATTATCGGAGAAGGATTTCATATATAAAATAGGTAAAAATACTCACCATACCTTGTTAAAACCTAATCCAACCGTTAATTTAGACTTCAATGAAAGTATATTTTTAAAAATAAATGCTACACGTCTTGCTATAAATATTGCTATAAAAAACAAGCATAAACAAACAGTTGAAGAATTAATAAAAGAATTATTAAAAAATGCCGATCTACATTTAACCTTATTTTCAAGAACTAATTACTCTAAATATAATGAGGCTAGCGAAATCATTACTTCTTCATTATATATTAGAGCCTGAAGCACAAATTCATGCTTTTAAAATATTAGAAAAACATTATCAACAAAATTTTTGTGCATTATCAAATTTTTCCAATACTTTACTATCAAAAGGATATTTTGATCAAGTAATAGAATTGTTAGAAATAAACTAGCAAGCAGAGACAATACAAATTTAGTAAATGAAAATATAGATATAGGTAATTGCTATTATAACCTTGGATTAGCGTATTTCGGTAACGCAAATTATCAATCCGCAAAACAAAATTACTTAAATGCTCTAGAATATTTACCGAATGATGAGAATACGATACTCGATTTATATAAAATTCATTTAAAATTTAATGACGTAGAAAATGCAAAATATTGGGTAAATAATTTAAAATCTAAAGATATAAAAAACCTATTAGAGCTTTCTTTGGATCTTCCTAATCTTTCCCAAGCAAAACTAAAATCAATTAATAAAATTGTGATACCTCCGATTTTACACTCTCTAACTCAAAATTTAGAATATATGGCTAAATTTAATGAAGGTAAGTTTTCTAACATTGATAAAATTAAGGTTTTTAAAAAACTTATCAATAGTTGTACAGATAATTATACGTTACTTTCAACAGCTATGTACACTAAACAATTTGATGCCGCAAAAGAAATTATACAAAAAATTCCTAGGAAAGAATGGTTACAGAATAAACATTTATGGATACTTAAAGCTTTACTGGAATTAGAAACAAATAATGCAGATTTACAAATTGTTATTACTAGTAATAACCTACAAGGAGCAGAAGCTGCCGATATCATAAATATTTCCAGTACTGTTTAAATTGCTCTAGCGGTAATTCTACTTCTGTTAACGAAAAAGTAGAAAATGCCTTAAAATATGATTGTACAAACGAGGTTACTCTAGAAATCGGTATAGCAGCCGCCTTATTAAATAATAATCAAGATAAAGCTAAAGAATATGCAAATCAATTAAGCGAAGAAAAACAGCAAGAAATTTCTGCCAATTATTCTAAAGACAATAAGGCTGAAAATATAGAACAACTTATTGAGCAATATGACCCAAAAGAAATACATGCTTATTATCAGCAAATAAAGCAACAAAAAATCTTTGAAATCAGCCAAAAAATTACTAATAACAAAATTACCGGTAGTTGGAATATTGAGAGACAAGATATCACAACAAACGATGTTACTTTTGTAGGTAAATATAAAGGGCTTAACTGCTTTGCGAAAATTACGGAAGAAGTTAAGAAGAAATTAGATAATAACCTTATTAATCTTTTACTAGAGCTATAGAAAAAGGCATTACATACTGTAAAACAAATATTAACGGTATTAAATTTTTACAAAACAAAGCAGTTGAGGTTAAAATCGATGGTGATATACGTTTATTCACAAATATAATCTATAAGAATTCTCAAGAAGAGCTATTAATAAATTTTGATCATTACGGTAATCATAATAATGTAGAACATTTTGCTAATGACCATAAGTTAGAAATACTTGGCAATTTAAAAATATTATAATTTTGATTATACTTAATTCTAGTTATATACTTTTTTAACTGAGAATTATGGTATTTATGAATTTCAAACACATCACTACAAATGCTTGGCTTAAGCTTGGGATAATATCTTTAGGGTTTGCCGGTTTATATTCGGTTGTTTTAGTGGTGCTTCGAACGCCGCAACTAGCTAGCTTTTTTCCAAACCCTCATATTTTCAAATCTGCATTAATTATTCACGTTGATTTATCGGTATTAATTTGGTTGCTTTCTATTACGGCAAGTGTATGGTCTTTGTCATTCCCGCGTAGGCGGGAATCCAGTATGTTTTTTCTAGATTCCTGCTTTCGCGGGAATGACATAATGTGTAAACTCGCTTTCCTAGCCACTATCCTTATAGCAATATCACCTATAGCCGGACATAATCCGGTAATGAATAATTATATACCGATGCTTGAGAATATTATATTTATCCTGGGTCTTAGCTTATTCGGTGTTACTTTACTTCTATATGCTGTTAACATTCTATATTTCTTTGACTGGGCAAACTGGAGTAGTTTAGTTAATTTCACAATCCTATCTACTATTATAATGTACATCTTAACCTGGATTTGCTTTGGATGGTCTTATAAAGGCTTGCAAGATATTATCCAAATTATACCTATCGAAATAGAATTTTACTATGAATTACTTTTCTGGAGCGGCGGTCATTTACTGCAATTTATTTACACTCAAATAGCAATTTTTATTTGGATTACTTTGTTTGAGAAGTTAAAAGGCAGGGAGTTAAAATTTCAAAAATTTTATCTTTTCCTACTTTATTTGAATTTCGTTTTCGGTACTCTAATTATCTTCGGTCATGTATTTTATGACATTATTGACGGAGCATTTAAAGAATTCTACACCAACCATATGAAATATTTAGGTGGAATAGCACCTAGCTTGTGTGTGGGCGGTATGTTATTGGAATCTACCCTTGTCACCCCGTGGCTTGACCACGGGGTCTTGTGTCACAAGTTATGTCCTAAGATCCCGCGATCAAGTCACGGGATGACAACAAAAAAAATAATCCATCCAAGAATGACGAATTCTACAATCAAAATCACCCTCCTCTGCTCTATTACCCTATTTCTACTCGGGGGTTTGATAGCTATGAATATATCAGGCATAAATGTAGTGATCCCTGCCCATTATCACGGTTCTATCGTAGGGATAAGCATTGCCTGCATGGGGTATTGTTACTGTGTCATTCCCGCGGAAGCGGGAATCCAGAAAAAAAATAAAAATCCTAATAATATTAGTATTTTTAACTGGATCCCACGGTCAAGCCGCGGGATGACAATTGTAGCTGCACGCGGGATGACAATGACAACTACACTCTACCTTCTAACCTTTGGGCAAATCTTGCATATACTCGGGCTTGCTTTTGCCGGCGGTTACAGCGTTATGCGTAAAGACCCAAATACTGTAATGCCTTTGTCTGCTAAACTATTGATGGGTATGATGGGCGGTGGTGGGCTAATTGCCATAGTTGGCGGCTTGATGTTTGTCTTTATTTGTGGTAAAACAGTTTTTTTGAAAAATAAACAGAATCATGACGAACAAAAAACCGACGAAAGAAGAAGCTAAGGAGGCAGTTAAAACCCTGCTCCGTTTTATTGGCGAAGATCCCGATAGAGAAGGATTACTAAAAACACCTGATAGAGTAATTAATAGCTACGGAGAACTATTTTCCGGTTATGAAAAAGATATAACTGAAATACTAGATACCAAATTTTACGATACTTGTAATTTTCAAGATTTTATTTTATTAAAAGATATAAAATTTACTTCTTTTTGTGAACATCATATGTTGCCTTTTATCGGTACGGTAGATATAGCTTATATTCCTGATAATTGTATTGTCGGTATCAGCAAGCTTGCACGAATAGTAAACGCATTTTCTAAAAGATTACAAATTCAAGAAAAAATGACGGTGCAAATAGCCGAAAGTGTACAGGAAAATTTAAAGCCGCTTGGCGTGGCAGTTAAAATATCGGCTTTGCATAGCTGTATGTCAATGAGAGGAGTAATGCAAGAAAATAGTGTTATGAATACTATGCATTATACCGGCATATTTGCCGAACAGCAAAAATACCGTCATGAATTCTTGAACCTTACTTCTAAAAGGTAAAATACGATTGTCATACCACGTGTTATATGTCATTCCCAGCAACGGCGGGAATCCAGTTTTTTTATTGTCACCCCGTGACTTGATCACGGGGTCTTGCGTCACAGATTATGTCTTAAGATACCGCAGGTACAAGCCGCGGTATGAAATTAAAGGTTGCTGGATCCCGTGGACAAGCCACGGGATGATAACATGATAATTTTAACTACAGTAAAAAAATAAATAAATTATGCTACTATCTAAATATTTTCTACCTGTTTTAAAAGAAGATCCAAGTGAAGCTCAAGTAACTTCTCATAAGTTAATGCTTAGAAGCGGAATGATTAGGCAACAAGCTGCCGGTATTTATAGTTGGCTTCCGCTTGGCTTAAAAGTGCTTAAAAATATCGAGAATATTGTACGCTTAAACATGAATAAGGCAGGAGCTTTGGAAGTTCTTATGCCCTGTATTCAGCCAGCTCATTTATGGGTAGAATCGGGACGCTTCGATAATTACGGCAAAGAGATGTTAAAATTTCAGGATCGTCACGATAACACCTTGTTATTTGGTCCGACTAATGAAGACATGATTACCGATATTTTCCGCAATAATATCCAGTCTTATAAAGATTTGCCGAAAAACCTTTATCACATTCAATGGAAGTTTCGTGATGAAATTAGACCTCGCTTTGGTGTTATGAGAGGAAGAGAGTTTCTAATGAAAGACGCCTATTCTTTTGATATTGATGAAGAAAGTGCCGTTAGAACTTATAATCAAATGTTTAAAGCTTATATCAATACTTTCAAAGATTTAGGCGTATCAGTCGTACCGGTGATTGCCGATAACGGTCCCATCGGCGGGAATTTAAGTCATGAATTTCATATTATTGCCGAAACCGGTGAAAGCACTATTTATTATGACAAAAGATTTAAGACGCTAAAAGATAATCCCGATATTGATATTGAAGAAATAAAAGGCTGGTATGCGGCAGCTGAAGAAAAACATGACGAAAGCAAGCTATCTTCTGGTGAAGATATAGTTAGCAGTAAAGGGATAGAAGTTGGGCATATTTTTTATATCAGTACAAAATACTCCGTTAACATGAATGCCCTTATTAACGATGAACACGAAAAATTAACACCGGTAGAAATGAGTTCTTACGGTATAGGTATATCAAGGCTAGTTGCAGCTATCATAGAAGCAAGTAGTGACGCTAAAGGTATTATATGGCCTAATAATGTTGCTCCGTTCAAAGTATCTTTAATCAACTTAAATATTCATGATAGCAAATGCGTAGAGCTTGCAGAAAGAGCTTATAAAGAGTTGCTCAATCAAAATATAGAGGTGTTATATGATGATACCAACGCAAGAGCTGGCAGTAAGTTTGCAACGCACGACCTTATCGGCTCACCTTATCAGATAATAATTGGCACTAAGAAAGCCGTTAATAATATTGTTGAACTTAAAGAACGTAAAAGCGGTACAGCAGAAGATATTAGAATAGATGATATAAATAAATTCCTGCAAAAATTGGTTTAAGTAAATCATACTCTTAACTAAGCAAGCTAAACCTGTTACTCTAATTTATAAAAAACATTTTACTTGCAGTAGGTGTAAACCTTCAGATTTGATCTGAAGGTTTACATATAAGTATACTTCTAATTAATTAAAGCCGAGGGTGTCAGAAAGTTTGTGTAAGTTGTAAAAATAGTTAAGAATAAAATTAATTAAAACAACTTAACATGAGGCTAATATGAAAAATAAGAACAAAGTATCAAATCCGACTATAGAAAAAGTAGTATCAGACATACTATCACAAAGTGACCCATCTGAAATATTTGGCAAAGGAGGGATCTTTGAAGAATTAAAAAAACAGCTGGTGAATAAGATCTTAGATGTAAAACACTACACTTGACCTGACAGACGGTGATTGATTAAGCAGCAAAAGAGCTGTCAGATAAGTAAGAGTTAATAGACTTATCTTTAGCAATTTTAATGCTATCCTTGAAAGTTTGCATAGGTGTTTTTCCATAACAAAACTTTCCAGAATGAGGTCTTGCGTTGTTATATTTGTTTAAATATTGATCTAAGTCAATCTGTAAATCCTCTAAAACGCCAGTTTAGGATAAGAGATAAGTAAGGAAGGAAATAAGAATAAGTTATTTACAAGAGTAGAGTGTTGGGTTACAAAAGTTTTTGATAAAAAAAACGAGAACCCAACAATGAAAAGATGTATCATAAGTTTATTCTATATACTAGATAATTTTTGCAAAATATACGAAGAATGGGAGAAGCAAAAATTAGTACCAACAGATAGAAAGCGTCAGAGGTTAGGAGAATTAAGTCTTTCAGAGCTTTTAACTATAGTATTATATTTTTATTTATCACCGTGCAAAGACTTTAAGAATTACTATTTATATCACCTATCATATAAATACAGAGGATATTTAAATTACCAAGTTATAGCCGAATAATACAATTATGGCCGAGATTAATTCTACCGTTTGCTATAATGCTGCAACTATTTAGAGGAGAAGAAACAGGAATTTATTTTATTGATTCAACTAAATTATCAATATGTCATACAAAGCGTATAAGCAATAATAAAGTATTCGGTAATATTGCTAAAATCGGGATGAGTAGTTGTAGAAGTCAAGATTTAATCTTACAGACGCTATAAATTTTGTACCTGATTGTCAGTTAAATTTTGACTGTCAGATATATAATCAAGATACAAAATTTCATTATTCTTTTCAACAGCTAATTTCTTACTATCCTGAAAAGTTTGCATAGGAGTTTTCCCATAACAATATTTACCAGAATGAGGTCTTTCATTATTGAAATGCTCTAACCAAATATCAAGATCTAATTGTAAATCATCAAGATCTGTATAAATCTTTTTTCGCATAGCCGTATCAAAGAATTCTTGTTTCATGGTTTTATTAAAACGCTCACACATACCATTTGTTTGGGGAGAATATGCCTTAGTTGTAGTATGTTCTATACCTTCTATGCTAAGAAATAACTCAAAAGCATGATGCTCTATATTGCCCTTATATTCTGACCCACGATCTGTAAGAATACGCAGTATTGGTATCCCTTGGCTCTCATACCATGGTAACACCCGGTCATTAAGCATATCAGCAGCAGTAATTGCTGTTTTATCAGTATATAGTTTAGCATCCGCTACCCTAGTATAGCTATCAATAAATACCTGAGAATAAACCTTACCTATACCTTTAAAATTACCTACATAATACGTATCCTGACATCCTAGATAACCTGGATGCTGCGTCTCAATTTCTCCATGTGCTTCTTTTTCATTACGACGCTTCTCTAGTACTTGTAACTGAGCTTCAGTAAGAACAATCCCATCTTGAGCCATCTTTGCTTCTAATGCTTTAAGCCTTTTACTGATATTGTTTAAATCATTACGTAGCCAAATTGATCTCACTCCTCCAGGTGATACAAGTATACCACTCTTCTTAAGCTCATTTGATACTCTTAGCTGACCATATGCTGGATATTCTATTGCCATATCCATTACTGCCTTCTCTATCGCTGGATCAACTCTATTCGCTATTATTGGCTTTCTTCGACTAATTTCATACAACGCTTCTTCGCCACCAGTTTCATACAGTTCTTTAAATCTGTAATAACTATCTCTACTATATCCCATCGCTTTACATGCTGATGATATACTACCAAGACTCTTAGCTAATTCAAGTAAACCTAATTTTGGCTTTATTATTTTTTGATTTAAGTGCATTGTGACCTTCCATTTTTTTATCTGTATTTTTAATACGTAATTTTTATTAAATGTAAGATCAAATCTCAACTAATACAGAGTAGTTATGGATGGTTTATGGGATTTAAGTTGCATATAGTAATTAATAATAAGGGAGCAATTATGGCAATCAAAATTACCAAAGCAAATAATAGTGATTTATCAGCGGCAGAGGCTATAACAGCTGGATTACAAGGTAAAATCTTTGGTGACAAAGGCTACATATCTAAGGATTTATTCAGTAAATTATATAATAGAGGTTTACGGTTATTTACAGGGATAAGGAAAGATATGAAGAATCATTTGATTGAAATGGAAGACAAAATGCAACTTAGAAAAAGGTCATTGGTTGAATCTGTATTTAATGTTCTGAAAAAGAGTATGGACCTTGAGCATTCAAGGCATAGATCACCTACGAATTTTTTAGTTCATATTCTTGCTTGTGTTAATGCTTTTAATATCAAAAAATCTAATATTCTTTATTCTTCTTTTGATATTAACAAACTTCACTTATCCTAAATTCGCGTTATAAAATCGAGTAATCCGTCTGCAATCTTATTACCCATTTTAACTTTTTCGATTTTTTCATGATCAGGCGATAAGATACCTCAAGGCTTTTTCACTTCCGTCACCGTTTATAAACGCATCATTTTCTACTTTCACAAAACTATCGCGTAACCTCTCGCTTAGCCAGTTCTCTACCTTAATAGTTGCATCATCAAGTAGAGCCTGGCTAGCTTTCGGCTGAGCATATAACTCATAAACAAAAATTCGCTGTTGCTTTAATTTTGCTGCTTTAGTTTCCTCTCTTGCCTCTACTTCACCGATCCAGCCGCTATTAAACTTGCCGTCTTCGCTTATTACATCAAGGGTGTTTGTCGCAATCGTTTCAATTGAAGCAAACTGTCTCATCGGAGATCTTGCGTTTACTTCCGTAATAATGCTATTATATAAGGTTTATAATATTAAAAATCCGCCTGCTTCGGAACCGCTATTTAAAGATGATTTTTGGGTAAAGCTACTTTCTTCACCTTTACGTACGTAGTTGATAAAAGCTGTTTTTTGCTCTTGATCTTCGATATTTATATTATTCGGTCTTTCTAAAATATTTTGAATATTATGTACTTTTTCTTGTAGTTCATTGATTTGATCCGAATATTCTACACTATTCTCTCCCTCTTGCCCCTTAGTGATATAAGAAATTCTAGCATTTTGATTAGCAGGAAAAGTAACAATACTGATCTCTAAAAGATCAGCTTCGGTAATTACTCTTTGCTTAGTCTCATTGTAGATCGATTTTTTTATGTAGAATCCTATAGATAAACTGTCTATAGCTCCTTGCTTTATTAGCTCTATAGCTTCACGACCAGCTTTAACTTTGTTATTTATTACCGCTTCCATTTTCAAACCGTGATCATCTTCAGAAAGGTGCTTAATAATCCCGATAGGTCTTTTACTGTCATGTTGCCAAAGAAATTTTACGTTAAGATTAGAAACATTTGCGAAAGCACCTTTAACGATTAAATCGTTATGATGATCAGTAATGTTAAAAACGCTTGCATAGCCGGTAATTACTACCTCATTACTAGCACTAGATTTTATTTCTATATTGTCGAAAGTTTGGTTGCTGTAGATTATTTTTTTCATATGTTTATTACCTCTTCTTTGTTGTCACCCCGCGGCTTGACCGTGGGGTCTATTAAAAACACTAAAATTATTAATTTTTTAGGTTATGTTTTTAGATACTGTGGTCAAGCCACGGTATGACGCGAAGAGCGTCTTTAGTTTTGAAGATAAAATTAATATAACTGAAAAAATGCTAGCACTAAGTGATAATGTTAAAATAAATAGACGAAGTTTTATTTGGAAAAGAGCAGGTATATAAATATTTTTTGACTAATCGATAAAGCTTCTTTATTATTTCCCACAAGTGAACTTTCAAATGAATACCGGTTATGAAGAAAAGTATATATTTATTTTTTACAGTAGTTTTTACCCTATTTAGTATAGGAAATAATATTATTTTAGCCGATGATTATCCAAAAACCGAAAGCGAGCAGAAATGGGAAGAGGTAGGGTCGATAGCAGGCGAAGAAGGGTTAGTTTTTAGACCAGGTAGAGTCAAAAACGAATCTACTAAAGCAGTTGGCTGCTCCGTTAATAAATATCTATGGCAAGCAGCAATAGAAACTTTAACTTTTACCCCGCTTGCCTCAGCCGACTCAAACGGCGGCGTTATTATCACTGAATGGTATAGCCCTCGCCTTAAACCTAATTTTCGCTTTAAAATAAATGTATTTATTAAAGATGACACAATACATCCTGATTCAATTGAAGTGAAAGTATTTGAAGAAGTACTAAAAAATAAACAATGGGTGATGAATGAAAATACCTCAAACCTTGCTATTACGCTTGAAGACAAAATTCTAAGAAGAGCAAGGGAGATTTATATTAATAGTACGAAATGATATGTCATTCCCGCAAAAGCGGGAATCCAGAAAAAAAGTATAAACACAGCAAGTGTTAAAAGCTAAAAGCTCGATTTCTCTCGCTTTATGCTGGATTCCCGCTTCCGCGGGAATGACATCGAGGGTGTTTTTCGATCCACACAGAAATGATATACACACCAAAAGAAATAAAAAACATGAATATAGAACAAAAGTGGCAGCAAATTTGGCAAGAAAATAAAGCCTTTGAAGTATCAAACGAAAGCAATAAACCTAAATATTATGTTTTAGAGATGTTGCCTTACCCTTCCGGTAAGATTCACGTAGGTCATGTGCGTAACTATTCCATAGGCGACGTGATTGCAAGATTCATGACTATGCAAGGCTTCAACGTACTTCATCCTATGGGCTGGGATTCTTTCGGGCTACCTGCTGAAAATGCGGCAATAAAAAATAACTCTCATCCGAAAAAGTGGACTTATTCAAATATCGAGAATATGAAAAAGCAGCTAAAATCTATGGGATTTTCCTATGATTGGACTAGAGAAATAAATAGCTGTGACCCGGAATATTATAAGCATGAGCAAAAATTTTTTTTAGAGCTTTATGAAAGAGATCTTGCTTATCAAAAAGAATCTTTAGTTAATTGGGATCCGGTCGATAATACCGTGCTTGCAAATGAGCAAGTCGTTGACGGACGAGGCTGGCGTTCAGGTGCAATAGTTGAAAAACGTTATTTAAAACAGTGGTTTTTAAAAATCACCGATTATGCTGAAGAGCTATTAAACGAGATTTCGAATTTAACGCAGTGGCCTGAAGCCGTCCGCTCTATGCAAGAGAAATGGATCGGTAAGTCTATAGGTGCTAATTTCCGCTTTAAAGTTAAGGATTATGAGAATACTATAGAAGTGTTTTCTACTAAGCCTGAAACTATTTTTGGTGCTAGCTTTATAGGCATTGCCTTTAATCATCCTATAATAAAAAAGCTTGTCTCTAAAACTCCTGAAATAGAAAACTTTATCAATAAATGTGCAAATATAACAGGAAGCGCTGAAATAGAAAAAGCTGAAAAAGAAGGAATACTTACCGGTCTTTACGTCATTCATCCTTTTGACTCAAATATAGCTTTACCTGTTATTATTACTAATTTTGTGTTAATGGATTACGGCACGGGCGCAATATTCGGCTGTCCTGCTCATGATCAGCGTGACCATGAATTAGCCGTTAAAATGAATCTACCAATAACACAGGTAATTGGAGCAGATATTGATATTCAAAAAGCTGCTTATACTGAAGATGGGACAATTATAAATTCAGGTTTCTTAAACGGCTTAACTAATAATGAAGCTAAGCAAAGAGTTATAGAAGAATTTGAGAAGTTTGGAATAGGCAAACGTACAACAAATTATCGCCTGAAAGATTGGGGGATTTCGAGACAACGCTTTTGGGGCTGTCCTATACCTATAATTCACTGCGGTAGTTGTGGCATTGTTCCCGTACCTTACAACGATTTACCTGTTACACTACCGGACGACGTGAAATTTGACGGTCACGGCAATCCTTTAGACAATCACCCTACTTGGAAACATGTAGATTGCCCAAAATGTAGCAAGCCGGCTATTCGTGAAACGGATACTTTTGATACGTTCTTTGAATCTTCTTGGTATTTCACTAGATATTGTAACGCTAACGCTCTAGAAATGACCGATAAAAAAGCTTGTGATTATTGGCTTCCGGTTGATAAATATATAGGCGGTATCGAGCATGCCGTTATGCATTTATTATATGCAAGATTTTTTACAAAAGTAATGAATGAGCAGAATTACTTAAGTATTCGTGAGCCTTTTAAAGGGTTGTTCACCCAAGGTATGGTGCTGCACGCTACTTATAAAGACGAGCATAATAATTGGTTATATCCAGAAGAAGTAATTAAAAAAGGCAGTGAATTTTTCCATAAAGATACAGGTGAAAAAGTAGTACAAGGTTGTATTGAGAAAATGAGTAAGTCTAAAAAGAATCTTATTGATCTTGAAAGCATGCAGGAACAATTCGGTGCAGATGCTATTAGGCTTTTTGTACTATCAGACAGTCTGCCGGAAAAAGATTTAGAATGGTCAGCAAGCGGCATTGAGGGATGTTCACGTTTCATAAATAAGCTCGAGCAGATGCAAGAGACTATAAATCAGCTTTCAGATAATAATAACACAAATAAAGAACTTAGTAGATTAATTCATTTTACTATCAAACATGTTGCCGAGGATATAAAGCATTTCGCTTTAAATAGAGCGATAGCACGTATGCGTGAGCTTTTTAACGCTATTTCAAGCGAGATAAATAAAGAAAAAGTTGATATGCAGAACGCAAAACACGGCTTTAATGTTTTGATTCAGCTATTAAATCCTTTTATACCGCATATTACGGAAGAAATTTGGCAAAAGCTTGGTCATAAAACATTTTTATATAATACGGCATTTCCTACATTTGATGAATCGATGCTAGAGTTAGACACATATGTTATAGCAGTACAGGTTAACGGCAAGCTTCGTGATACTTATGAATTTAAAACCTCCGCAAGTGAAGAAGAAATAAAGCAAATTGCTATCAACCTGCCAAAGGTTCAAAAATTTTTAGAGGGAAAAGAACCTAAAAAAATTATTCTTGTACCTAAAAAGATTATAAATATTATTTGCTAACAGGTATGTCGTTCTTAGCAATGCCGGAAATCCAGCATAAAGTCTTGTCATCCCGTGGCGGCATTGTTGCATGGATCACTTATTCATTCCCGCGAAAGCGGGAATCCAGAAAAAAAGCATAAATACAGTAAATTTTTAGGACTAAAAGCTCGATTTTATCTCGCTTTATGCTGGATCCCCGCCTACGCGGGGAGGCGTTGTTGCGTGGATCAATTTTTCCTCTGTCATCCCGCGAGCTTGTAGCGGGATCCAGCTTAAAATACTAAAATTATTAGTATTAAAAGTTGTTTTTCTGGATACAGTGGTCAAGCCACGGTATGACACCGAACACGTTTTTCGATCCATGCAACAACTCCTACGAACTCACAGGATGCTAGAAATAGCATTATTCGCACGACAAAACTTTCTTACAAAAACGACAATTCAAAAAAAATTTTTCTTTTCATTTTGTGCTTTTTTATTTACTAGATTCCCGCTTTCGCGGGAATGACATACACATTGTGACAAAAATGTTATAAAAAAATGTTGCTTTCTTTTAAATTCAGCATTAACGTATATATTTACATCAACATTTTAGGGTAAGTTATAATGTCAATGATAAATATTTTAATAGTAGACGATGAAGAGGATATCAGAAATATCATTGCTGCAATTTTAAAAGATGAAGGTTTTAATCCTAAAGTCGCAGCTAATAGTACACAAGCTCTTAAAATACTTGCTGAAAAACCTGTATCTGCAGTAATACTTGATATTTGGCTTCAAGGAAGTGAAATGGACGGGCTTGGAATTTTAGAAATAATAAAAAAACGTTACCCGCTTATGCCGGTGATAATTATTAGCGGCCACGGTACTATAGAAACTGCAGTAAATGCTATAAAAATGGGAGCTTATGACTATATAGAAAAACCCTTTAATAATGATAAACTAGTTATTTTACTTAAAAGAGCGTGCGAAGTAACAAAATTAAAACGTGAAAATATAGATTTAAAATCAAAAGTTATAGATAAAACCGAATTAATAGGCGATTGCTCCATTACTTTAAAATATAAAATGGAAATAGATAAGGCGGCAAGCACCAGTAGCCGTATTATGGTTCACGGCAAAATAGGTAGCGGTAAGGAACTTACTGCTAGACTAATTCATAAAAAATCTAAAAGGGTTAATAATTCGTTTATTATTTTCAGCCCTACATGTATGACTGCCGAGAAAATTAACCAAGAATTATTCGGTGAACAGGAAAAACAAGAAAATAATAACAATACTAATAAACGCCCTACTATTTTGGAATTTGCTAATAACGGCACTTTATATATAGATGAAGTTAGTAGCATCCCCGTTCCTATACAGATAAAATTACTTAAATTTTTAAAAGATCAAACTATTACAAAACCTTGCGGTAAAACTATAAAAGTTGATATAAAAATTATCACTGGTACTTCTAAAAATATTCAAGAGGAAGTTAATAGCGGTAAGTTTTTAGAAGATTTATATCATCGCCTTAATGTATCTTCTCTAAAAGTTCCGTCATTATATGAAAGAAAAGAAGATATACCACTGCTAGTTAAATATTTTGTTAAACAACTTTCAAAATTTTCAGGTCTAAAAGAGCGTGTTTTTGCCGATGAGACTATAGCCGCCTTACAATCATACGAGTGGCCGGGTAATATTAGACAATTACGTAATGTCGTTGAATGGACTTTAATTATGAACCCTATTACTACAGGAAGCAGCGAAATTATTAAACCTTATATGATACCTTCGGAAATTCTAGCAAATAGCGTTAATTTAACTAAACTTGAAGATAGCTTTGATATGCTTTCTATGCCTCTTAGAGAAGCTAGAGAAGTTTTTGAACGTCAATATTTATCCGCCCAGATGAGTCGTTTTAATAATAATATTTCAAAAACATCTTCATTTGTTGGTATGGAGCGATCAGCTCTACATCGTAAATTAAAATTATTAAGCCTACATATACCTCCATCAAGTAGAGCAAATGAGGAAGATTATGAAGAAGCCAACGCCTAAGATGGATTATATCAAAAATTTAATACTGATATTTACTTTCTTGCTATTCTTGGCTAATTGCTCTGAGTCTGACCGTGATGCAAACGGTTTACTTACGGATGCTCGAAGCACGGTAATTCGCAATTATATAGTATCACAAAACGCTAAAAACCTAAAAGTTAACCTTAAAGCACAATTCGGTTCCAATTTAAGAGGGTTAAAGCTAATCGGAACAAAGTTAATAGATGAAGATTTGTCAGGCGTTGACCTTACTTCTTGCCAAATATTACGTGCTGATTTCACTGGCGCTAACTTACAGAAAGCCATATTAACAAATGCTATCATACAAGAAAGTCAGTTTTCAAATTCGGTAATTCAAGATATTTCAGGATATAATTCCGATTTTCAAGGATCAATTTTTGATAATATAACCTTGCAAAATACAAGTTTTATTCAGGCAAATTTTAGTGATACTGCCTTTAGTAAATCTAACATTAAAAATGTAAATTTTGAAAATGCTAAACTTAGCAATGTATTATGGAGTAACGATAACCTTGACGGAGTCAATTTCCAAAAAGCTACCCTTAAAAACAATAGCTTTAAAAATATTAATGTCGTAAATTCCGTATTTTATGGTGCAGATTTAGAAGGAAGTAAAATTAATAATACTGAGTTCACCAATAATTATTTTGAATCCAGTGATTTAAGCAGGGCAAGATTAACAGCTGTAATAATTAAAGACTCTAATTTTACTCAAAGTATCTTTAATGAAATAAATTTTAATAACGTACAAATTAATAATTCTATTTTTTCCTACACTACGTTTCAAGACTCTACATTCCAAAATACCAATATTACTCGAGGCGATTTACAAAGTAGTACGATCAGTAGCTCATATTTAAACCAGCTTAAAATCGATAATAGTTTGCTGAATAATGCAAGTTTAAATGATAATAAATTCACTAACTTGTCAATAAAAAATAGTAATGCTAATTTAATACGACTAAATAAAATGGTAGGATCAAATATTACGTTAGACAATGTAAGTTGTGCTAATATTATTTTTAGTAATAATGATGTTAAGCAGCTGTTAATAATTAATACTGATCTTAGTAATAGCGAAATAATCAGTTCGAATATTGCAAATAGTCAATTTAATAAAGTAAATTTTTCTAAAGCTTTAATGCAAAACGTAAATTTTTCAGATGTTAAAGTCACTTTAGCAAATCTAAATCAGATTGCTCTAATAGACTCTACTTTAACAAATGTAACATTTAATAATTCTTCTATTGTTTATTCACAAATAAATAATAGTAATTACACTGATTCTAGTTTTGTTAATACCAATTTTTCCAATAATATTATTTTAGGTAGCGATAATTTTAGTAAATTTCCTGCAAATATACTAATTAATTCCGTAAAAGATTTACAAAAAACAACTAACTTTGCTAATGTGAATTTAGCAAAGTTAGATTTAAGTAATTTAGTATTTAGCGGAGTTAATTTTTCCGGTTCTATTTTTAAAAATACTAATTTAACAAATAGTGCTGTTAAGAATTCTATATTAACCGGAGCAGATTTTTCTAGTGCTAGACTTAATAAAACCGATTTTTCAAATTCCGTATTAACTGGTAGTATATTTAAATCAGCTAAAATTAATCAAGTTAATTTTACGAATACGGATTTAACAAACACCGATTTTAATGATGCAGATATTAATAATACCTCTTTCGATAAAGCTAAAACTGCCGGAATGAAGGGGGTAGAGAATTTGAATTAAATTTATAATTATCTACCGACACCTCTTCTTTTTATTGAGCCTTTAACATTAGGAGTATTAGACGGACGTAAACTACCGATAACATGCGCTTCTTTGAATTTTTGTCTATTCTTTTGTATTTTTTGTTGTCCGGCAATAGCAATAGATTTAGTAACTTTAGCAGTTTCTAAAAATATTTCTTTAGGGGTTTGTAACTTATCAATCTGATCAAAATGTTTTTTAAGAAATTTTTGTTTTACTTGTTTTTTTACCTTTGGGTCTAAATTTTCTCCTGCTAAATCAACATATGATTTATATAATTCTTTTAATTTCGCTTTAGATTCTTCCATTTGCTTATCAGAAGATTTTCTAGAAAGTGATTTAATAGAATCGGTAAAAATACTACCTATCTTTTTAAGGGTATTAACAGCAGGAGTTGTTATTTTCTTTATTCCTTCATAAATTTTACTCAAAGTACTAGTAATAACATCCAATAGTTTTGGTTCTTGTTCTTTAGATATGTCAGGTGTATTTGCTATTATATCTCTCATATCATATAGTTTAGTAGCGAAGTTCATTAAAGGTATTTTTGCTTCCTTTTCATTTAATTGCGTAGCTGCTCTACTAGCTATCTTAGCTTGCATATCTAAACTGTCAGTAATAGTTGACTTAGTCTGGGGAAAAGCTAAATTTTCCGGTTCTTTTATTGAGGACTTCTTACTTCTATCTTCTTTTAATCTTTTTAGCCTATCACGCAATTCTAGATCAGGTCTATCTTTAAGTTCTTTACTCTTTTTTTCTAATCTAAGCTCAGACTGTATTTCCTCTATTAAACTATCTACTTCATTAGTAGATTTTTTAGATGGTACATAAGTTTTATCTTGATGCTCTGCAAGTTTTGCTTCTAATTCTTCTAGAGATGGAACATTATCCCTATCTTGTAATTTTCTTAGTCTTGCTTCAAACTCTTCTAAAGTTGGTATATCAGATGTTGCCATAAATTACCTCATAATATTAAGGTTTATGACATATTACCAAATTACATGTTGTGAGTAAATAATTATATATGTTAAGGAATAAGTAATTAAAAAATTATGTTTAAGTATTTCTATTTATTTTTTTAGTGTATTATAAATATTTATCCAGCACGTCGGACATAATTTTACGGGCAATAGGAGCAGCAGCTTTGCTTCCGTTTCCCCCATGATCTACAAAAACAGTAACAGAATATTTAGGGTCATGGTACGGAGCAAAACCTAAAAATAAGCCATGGTTGCGTCGCTCCCAAGCAATAGAATCACGGCTTAAATCATCTTTAGCATTTGCTTTTCCTTGTACTTGCGCAGTACCTGTTTTACCGGCAAGCTGCCTATCTTCCCCGAGTATCCTATTATAATAAGCAGTACCGCCTGCAACATTTACAGCATTATATAACCCTTCTTGCACTATTTTGATATTTTCATGGTTAATATTTATATTATATAATTCTGGGTCATTTCTTGCTATTCTTGGCGTATATAATTTACCCTCGTTCGCGATAGCGGTAATAAATCTTGCTAGCTGAATCGGCGTAACACCTAAGAAACCTTGCCCAATTGCCAAATTAAACGTATCACCTATTGACCAAGGAAGCTTTAATTTTTTCTTTTTCCATTCTTTTGAAGGTATAAATCCGCTACTTTCAGGAACCAAATCAATACCGGTTTTTGATCCTAAACCAAATTCTCTCGCAACTTCAAGAATCTTGTCAGCTCCTATTATTCTAGATAGCTCATACATATAACTATTGCAGGAATGTTTTAGTGCGGAAAGCATATCAAGGCTACCATGACCTCCCTGTTTCCAACACCTAAAGCTATTAGTGCCAAGAGCAGAAGCACCACTACAAAAGAAAGTTTTATTTGGTTTAATGCCTAGCTCTAACGCAGCAATAACAGTAATTATTTTAAAAACTGAACCAGGCGGATAAGAATTCTGTACTACCTTATTAATTAACGGTTTATACGGATCGTTAGTCAAGCTCTGCCAATAATTTTCTGATAATTTACTGAAATTATTGGATTCAAATGAAGGAGAGGAAGCACAAATTAATATATTCCCGTTGTTAATATCCATAACTATTGCAGAAGAACCTTGAGGGCTTAAATATTCTTGTGCCTTTTGCTGAAGGCTTACATCTATATTTAAATGAATATCACTTCCTGATTTACTAGGGTTTCCTGAAATCTCTCTTATTTGTTTTCCATAAGCGTTGACTTCAACTTTTTTATAACCAAATTCTCCACGTAATCTATTATCGTAATATTTTTCGATACCGGATTTACCGATATTAAAATCACTTAAATTATATACATTTAATTCTTGTTTTTCCTGCTCATTTATTTGACCGAGATAACCAATTAGGTGAGAAGTATTATTCGAGAAAGGATAGAATCGTAAATATCCTATATCGATAAATATTGTGGTTAATTTATGTTTCTGCTCTTCAATTAAAGATACTTGTTGCCAATCAAGTTGATCAAGTATTAGCAAAGGTACATGACGGCTAGATTTTTTGATTTTTTGTTTTATATAATTATATTTTTCCGGAGATAAATTTAGGATATTTTTAACTATTTCCAACTCATCTAAATAATTATTATTAACGCTTCGATCTATTAGCAACTGATAACAAGGTTTGTTAGTAGCTAAAATATTACCTTCTAAATCATAAATTTTGCCTCTACTAGGCGGTAATATGACAAAATTAATACGATTTTTATCCGATAATGTCTTATATTCTTCACTTTTTATAAGCTGCAAATAAAACATTCGCATACTAAGTAGCGATAATAATCCCAATTTACCGGCTCCAATTATAAAAGCACGGCGTGAAATTAACTCATTATGCAATATTTTTTTGTTTAGCATGCCTTGTAAAATAATTTAGAGGTGAATCTAGTATAAGACGAACTAAATTATAAGAAAATATAGTTGTTAAATATTGAAAGAGAATTGTTAAATATCCATCTATTTCTAAGTTATTTATTGTTATTAGCAAATATTTAAAGTTTATAATAAACAAACAATATACGCAAAACACAATAAAATTTGTCAAATAATTCTTTATTGCAAAAAATTTTGACGATAATCTTAAAATTAAATATGCCGATAAAAAAACTAATGAATTTGTACTTAAAGGCATACCGCTAACCTGGTCTATAAATAAACCGATAAGAAATATACTTAGCATATTTAAAGAATATAGAGTCACAAAATAATAAATAAATATAATTTCCAGTGCAGGAAAAATTCTACTTTGAACGCCTATTTTATAACTCATCCAAGGGAATAATATTATAAAAAAGCATAACAAAGCAAATAGTAATTTCAATACTAACTGAAAACTATTATTTAATATTTCTTGTTTTATTTTGAACATGTTAATGAATTTATTTTTGCGGCTTCCACAGCGTCATTCCGTTGCTTGTCTTGCTTTGTTGCATGGATCAAAAAGCGTCCTCGGTGTCATCCCATGGCTTGGGAACTAGATCCAGCATAAAGCGAGATAAAGCAAACTTTTTATTTTAAAAGCTTGATAATATTTATGCTTTTTATTACTGGATTCCTGCTTTCGCAGGAATGACACTACCTAACGAAGAAACAATTGGCATATCCAAGCCATATCCCTCTATCAGCTCTAACACTAACTTTAACGCTCCTCTTCCTTCTACTAATTCTTTATATTCTGCTAAAAATTTTTGTTTATCTTCGCTAATTCCGAGCAAATAACCAAATTTTGTGTTACGTGAATCTTGCGAGTAGCAGGTAAGTATCAAATCTCCAAGTACTCCTGCTTCTAAGAGAATATTGCCCTCACCTCCAAGAGCTTTAGATAAAATAGCTATTTCTTTTAGAGCCGAAACTATCAAAGTTGCTCTTGCATTCTCGCCCCGCTCTTTTGCCATATCTATTCCGCTTTTAATAGCAAAAATATTTTTTAAAGCCCCTGCCACTTGCAATGTTACAATATCATCGCAAACGCTAATAGTAAAAAATTTTGAACTTAGATTATAAGCTATTTTGTTTGCTAAATCCACATCTAAACTTGCAATAGTTGCAGAAGCCGGTAAATTTTTAGCAAGTTCTTTTGCAAAGTTTGGACCGGATAGGAAGGCTATAGGATTGTCTGGAAGTAAGGTTTTAAGCCTATCCGAAAATAATTCTGTGGGGTTTTTTGCGAGAAAAACCTTTTGTAGTAATTAAAAGAATATTATCATTTGAGATATGAGTTTTTAGTAACTTTATTGCCTCATCAAAAGCGTAAGACGGCACAGCAACAATAATTAACTCAAAATTTTTGATTTCATAAGGTAACTTAATATCGCCTAAATATTTTGTATTAGTTTTTTTATCTGTTATTTCTTTTTGCTATTTCTTCATTCCGCAAAAATAAGGTAACATTTTCACAAACTCTTGCCGCAACGACAGCAAGAGCGGTACCGAAACTCCCTCCTCCATATACTGCAATATTTTTAAACTTATTCATATTTTTATATTTTTTAGTTAGAGGGGGTTAATAAACGCCAGTTTAGGATAAGAGATAAGTAAGGAAGGAAATAAGAATAAGTTATTTACAAGAGTAGAGTGTTGGGTTACAAAAGTTTTTGATAAAAAAAACGAGAACCCAACAATGAAAAGATGTATCATAAGTTTATTCTATATACTAGATAATTTTTGCAAAATATACGAAGAATGGGAGAAGCAAAAATTAGTACCAACAGATAGAAAGCGTCAGAGGTTAGGAGAATTAAGTCTTTCAGAGCTTTTAACTATAGTATTATATTTTTATTTATCACCGTGCAAAGACTTTAAGAATTACTATTTATATCACCTATCATATAAATACAGAGGATATTTAAATTACCAAGTTATAGCCGAATAATACAATTATGGCCGAGATTAATTCTACCGTTTGCTATAATGCTGCAACTATTTAGAGGAGAAGAAACAGGAATTTATTTTATTGATTCAACTAAATTATCAATATGTCATACAAAGCGTATAAGCAATAATAAAGTATTCGGTAATATTGCTAAAATCGGGATGAGTAGTTATGGATGGTTTATGGGATTTAAGTTGCATATAGTAATTAATAATAAGGGAGCAATTATGGCAATCAAAATTACCAAAGCAAATATAGTGATTTATCAGCGGCAGAGGCTATAACAGCTGGATTACAAGGTAAAATCTTTGGTGACAAAGGCTACATATCTAAGGATTTATTCAGTAAATTATATAATAGAGGTTTACGGTTATTTACAGGGATAAGGAAAGATATGAAGAATCATTTGATTGAAGTGGAAGACAAAATGCAACTTAGAAAAAGGTCATTGGTTGAATCTGTATTTAATGTTCTGAAAAAGAGTATGGACCTTGAGCATTCAAGGCATAGATCACCTACGAATTTTTTAGTTCATATTCTTGCTTGTGTTAATGCTTTTAATATCAAAAAATCTAATATTCTTTATTCTTCTTTTGATATTAACAAACTTCACTTATCCTAAATTCGCGTTAATAATAGTGTTGATGGATACCAAATCGTCATTGCGAGGAGCATAGCGACGTGGCAATCCAGAAAAAAAATAATAAAAAATTATAGTATCCTTTAACTAGATTGCTTCGTTAATTACTCCGTAATTTCCTCGCAAGACCTATTTTATAAATTATTCATCGCATGCGACAACATTATCTCCTAAAGGAGGAGGTATATCGTTACATCCTTGATTTTGCAATACAAATGACGCCATAAGATGATAATCATGGTTTCCCGACCAATTTCTAAGATAATCTGCAGTCGTCTTAAAATTTTTAGCCTCTTCTACAAAATTATACAAGTCATTAATCAATGATATATTATTTATAGCAGGATTTGATTGTGGATTAATAAATTTATAACTATTTCCATTATAGGTAAATTTTATTTCTCCTTCTGAATCTAAATTTAGCTTATTTATAAATAAATCATTTTCGGTTTGCTCAAATTTTTTCCCTTGTGAAATATTAATAGAACCAGCTTTATTACCGATACAAAAATTATTAAATATCGTATCGGTATTAACATAAATAGTTTCCAAGTACCAAGAAGATTGGTTATCTAATTTTATAGGACTAGAATTACAATTAAATTCATCACCCAAAACTAGCTCGGTACCAGGATTTTCAAAATTATCTATGATAACTTCCGATCCCGTAATAACTAAGGTAGAATTGTTACGACTTTCAAATTCAATACGATTCCCAAAAACAGTAATATCAACCTTGTTATTAAAGGTCTCAACAGTCATTCCGTTATTACAAGAAACTATAGTGTGGTTTAATCCAGGATAATTATCATAGGTAATTTTAAAATCTCCTCTATGAATAGTTGCCTTTTCAGTTTCAATAATAGTAGGTTTATCAGCATTAATATTAATAGTAATTATACCATTATTAGTTTGAATACTCTGATAATTGCCGCCATCGTTAAAGGAAATAGTAGTACAACCATTATTACTATTAATTGTAGGGCTATTTGCATCTACCCAAAAAGTAGGCATAAATTTTAAGATACATTTAGACTCCATTAAGTTTATAGAATCTAAACTATTATCAGAATTATGTATTGTTAATCTACTCATGTTTTAATCTATTGTTAATTAATTGGTAGAATTACCATACATATATTGAAATTAATTATCAATTAAAAATTTAAATTATTTTTTATTTCTTCAGCTTGGAGTAAAGGTAACTGATATTTTATAGGAGTTAGATAATGGATTGGCTCTTTCATCTTATGACTTGTTGCATGGATTGAAAAATGCATTTGGTGTCATTCCGTGGTTTGCCCAATAGTACCGGACAGTTTTTGTTTTATGTCATTACCGCGCAGGCTTGCCAGCGCGGAACAGCTCTGTAATCCCGTGGCTTGGGAACTAGAGCCAGTAATTAAATAATACAATACAGCAAATTTTTAAAACTAAAAGCTCACTTCAGCTCGTTTTTTTCTGAATCCCGTGGACAAGCCGCGGGATGACTACCTTAGGGTGTTTCTCGATCCACACAAGCCTCACACGGGAATGACATCTGAGCCATGTAATAAATTCGATAGCACGGCTACTTGTTTAGTAAGTCCAGCATGGTTTTGCCAATATCTGCGGGCGATCTTGTGATAGTTACTCCGGTACTTTGCAGAGCTTCAAGCTTATCTTCGGCACTACCCTTGCCGCCGGCAATAATAGCACCGGCATGTCCCATTCTTTTACCAGGAGGGGCTGTAATACCTGCTATGAAGCTTACTATAGGTTTCTTTATCTTTGATTGTTTGATAAAATCGGCTGCTTTTTCTTCTGCATCACCACCAATTTCACCGATCATAATAATTGATCGGGTTTCATCATCTTGTAGAAACATCTCTATACAATCAACGAAATTAGTACCGTTAACAGGATCGCCGCCTATACCGACACATGTAGACTGTCCAAGTCCAACGGCTGTTGTTTGTGCTACTGCCTCGTAAGTTAAAGTACCTGATCTTGATACGATGCCTACCGTGCCTTTCTTATGGATGTGCCCGGGCATGATGCCGATTTTACACTCACCAGGGGTTATAATCCCCGGACAGTTAGGACCGATCAATCTAGTTTTTGAGCCGACTAAAGCACGCTTTACTCTGATCATATCAAGCACTGGAATCCCTTCTGTGATACACACGACTATCTCAATTCCGGCATCGATTGCTTCTAATATTGAATCGGCTGCAAAGGGAGGCGGAACATAAATCACGCTAGCATTTGCCCCTGTGTTTCTTCTTGCTTCATGCACGGTATTATAAACAGGTAAATCTAGGTGTGTATTACCGCCTTTTCCTGGCGTAACACCTCCAACCATTTTAGTGCCGTATGCTATTGCTTGCTCAGAGTGAAAAGTTCCTTGTGAACCTGTAAAACCTTGACAGATTACTTTTGTTTTTTTATTAACTAATATTGCCATCTTTAATAACTAATTTTTAAATATTATATTTAATTGTCATTGCGAGGAGAGACAGAGTCTCGACGCGGTAATCTCAGGAATTTTACTTTATGAGATTGCCACATTCCTTTTAGTCGCTCGCAATTACAGTGAAAATCAAGCTTTTGGTATTTTTATTACTGGATTCCCGCCTACGCGGGAATGACATACTTACATCCTACCTAATTGCTTCAACTATCTTACTGGCTGCGTCAGCTAAATCATGAGCCGGTATTATTTCTAAACCGGAGTTAGATAAAATCTCTTTACCTTTCTCAACATTTGTACCGGCTAAGCGAACAACTAACGGTACTTTTATACCTATATCTTTTGCTGCCGCAATAATTCCTTCCGCTATGATATCACAACGCATGATCCCGCCAAAAATATTAACCAAAATACCCTGTACTTCTTTATCGGATAAGATTATTTTTAGAGCTTCTTTCACACGTTCACGGTCAGCACCGCCGCCGACATCTAAGAAATTTGCAGGCGTTGCACCGTAAAGCTTAATGATATCCATCGTAGCCATGGCAAGCCCTGCCCCGTTTACCATACAACCAATATTGCCGTCCATTTTCACATAGCTAAGACCGGCATCGACTGCTCTTGTTTCTAACGGATCTTCTTCATCTTGATCACGTAAAGCCATAATTTCGGGATGCTTAAATAGAGCGTTATCGTCAAAGGTAAACTTTGCATCTAAAGCCAATAAATTGCCTTCTGTATTTACAATTAGCGGATTGATTTCAATTTGGGCTGCATCTGTTTCAATAAAAGCTTTATAGGTTGCTTTCACTATTTCTTTCATTTGCTTTACTTGATGGTCTTTAAATCCTAATTCATAGGCTATTCCTTGAGTATGGAAATTTTGCAAACCAGTAGCGGGGTCAACTGAAAATTTTACAATTTTCTGCGGAGTTTTTTCCGCTACTTCTTCAATATCAACACCGCCTTCCGTGGAAGCTATAAAAGTAATACAGCTATCTGATCTATCAAATACTACACTAAAATAATATTCCTTTAAGATATCGCAACCCGATTCGATATAAAGACGATTAACTTTCTGTCCGGTAGGACCTGTTTGATGCGTAACTAAATTAATGCCAAACATCTCGTGAGCAACTTTTTTTGCTTCTTCTTTGCTTTTTACGACCCTAACACCACCGGCTTTACCTCTACCCCCTGCATGTATCTGTGCTTTAACTACATACACTTTTGCATTTAGCTCATCGATAGCCGCATTAATGCTTTCGGTTTTGGTAATTACCACTCCGGTAGAAGTTGGCACACCGTATTTTCTTAAAATCTCTTTTGCTTGATATTCGTGAATATTCATTTTAAATAATTAATTTAAATAATTAAAACATAGTATAATGATTAATCTTTAGACTGTAAAGTAGAGAGTTTTTTTATTGTCACCCCGTGGTCAAGCCACGGGGTGACACGTTCTCAAATATAAATTATTTTACTCATTCCACATTCTCCTTAACACGTTATCCTTTCTAATAAAATGATGATACAACGCGGCTAGTATATGGAGAATAATCAAAGCAGTAAATAATAAAGCTGCTTTTTTATGGATTTTGTTAAAGATTTTGGCAAATTTTAAATCTTGAGCAAATGATTTTATAGTAAACAAGCCGTAAAAATCTATGTGATGGTTTGACAGAATAGTCATAAGAAAACCGCTTATCGGCATTAATATCATAAAAAAAGATATAAGAGATTTATATTAATCTTGGCAGCTTTCTTTTGCCAATTCGGTAAATCAGCCGGCAACAAATACGGCAGTATTATAGAATTTCCATAGGAGCCTTAATATGACTAAAGTCAAAACCAATATTCCTGTTGCTTCATGTATACCGAATAATTGCCATTTTAAAGGCGGCTCTATATAACCGTCCATTAAAAAACCTACAATAAGCATTACTATAACCATAATACTCATAATCTAATGGAAAAGTTTAGCAATCAAACCGTAAGAATTTTCAGTATTCGTAAGTAGCATAATTGTACTCCTAATAATGTCATACCGCGGCTTGTACCTGCGCGGTATCTTATGTTATACCCTGTGTCCTGAGACCCCGTGGTCAAGCCACGGGGTGACAGTATAGCTTTCTAATTCCCGATCGCCTTGTCTATAATTTTCTCTGCTTCTGCACCGTTTAGATTCTCTTGATCATTCAAAATTAAATTAGCATTTTTTAGATCATCACCGATATCTTCAGCTCTACCTTTTAAGATTTTAGCTAAAAACTGCTCGGCAAGAGCATAATATGATATTCTATTACCAGGCTTTGCGAAGCCGTGTCCTTCATCTTTATAAAGTGCATAAACTACCGGTATATGTTTTGCTTTCATAGCATTTACGATTTGATCAGCTTCTGCTTGTTTTACACGAGGATCATTAGCACCTTGAGCAATGAAAAGAGGCTTTTTAATATTATCAACAAACGTTAAGGGAGAACGATTATTTAAGAATTTTATATCTTCTTCAGTATCCCAAGGTCCGATTCTTTTTTTGAATTCATTTAAAGCCGGTTCCCAATAAGGCGGCACGCTTTTAATTAAAGTTAATAAACTTGAAGGTCCGACAACATCAACTCCGCAAGCAAATACGTCCGGTGTCATAGTAAGACCTACTAACGTTGCGTAACCACCATAACTACCACCCATAATTGCTACTTTGCTAGGTTCAGCAATATTATTCTTAATAGCCCAGTTAACACCGTCAATTAAATCATCATGCATTTTGCGTCCCCATTCCATATTACTTGCATTGACGAAATTTTTACCAAAACCGGTAGAACCGCGGTAATTAATACTTAATACTGCATAACCACGATTAGCAAGCCATTGATGTTCAGGGTCATAGCCCCAGCTATCGCGCACCCAAGGACCGCCGTGAACATTTAAGATTAGCGGAACTTTTTTATCAGGAATATTATTTTTATCAAGATTTACATCATTTGGGAAAGTTATATAGCTAACTAAATCTAAACCGTCACATGACTTAATAATTACCGGTATCATTTTAGCAAGCTTATATTGCTCTAATGCTTTACGGTTTGTAAATAAAAACTCAGCTTTTTTTCCGGTTCTATCATATTTATAATATTTTACCGGTGCATTATCACTGTCAAAAGCTACAATCCAAGTTTTATCATCAAGCGTTCTGCTATTAATAATCAGATCACCTCGATCAAGGTTTTGCAGATATTTAATATCATCTTCAATATCTTTATCTAATATTTTATATGTTACTATATCATAATCTATAGACAGTGCTTGCGGGGTTTGTTTAGTAGGATGTACAGTAAATAAACTAATGTCGGCTCTTGAGTCTTCGGCTAATATTTCCGTTTTATTGTTTGCTAGATCAATTGCTTTAAGCGCCGAAGTGTTACGCTCTCTTCCATCAAGCATATAAAGAATATCGTCATCGGCATTAAAACCTAAAATATAAGTATTAGCCGAATCTTCCATTGATATTTTTGTAAATAATTCCCAATCATTATTTTTTAGCTCATAATATTCCGTACCGCCGTCTTTATCAGGCATTGCAGCGTATCTTATTTGTAAATTATTATCTATCGTAAAACCGGTAAATCTATCATTTTTTAAGATTAGTTCTTTTTCTAAAGTATCTAAGTTTAACTTATAAACATCAAAATATTTAGGATCACGCTCATTTAAATCTATTAATATTTCATTTGGTTTTTTATAACTTGCTCCTACTATACCTGCCCTAACATCTTTTTCTGGAGTAATGGTATGGACCGGCACCGTCAAGTTAAGTAAATTGGTTTCAAAAAGTACTATGTTTTTATATTTCAGGCAGCAAGAAGTCTTTGAGTAGCTTCGTCCCAAATAGATTTAGCGGATGCAAATGCAATTCTTTGCTCTGGTGCGGTTTTAGTATATCGTCCAACATTGACGGCAAATATATTTCTGACTTTGCCCATCAGTGATAATATACATTGTGCTGAATTAGGATGCTTAAATTTAATCAATATTTTTTCCTTTCGTCGAGTTGGCTGATGAGCATTTTCAACACAGTTATTTAGTCTCTTACTAGTACGATGTTCAGTGTTAGGACACATAAGCTTAATCGGTTTAATGTAACTCCTGAGCTTATCAGTAACAATTACTCTTGGAGTTGGATAATTACCCAATAATCTTGATAAAAAGCGAATAGCTGATTTCTTGTTACGACGCTTCTGCAATAATATTTCTAATTCATGCCCCTTGGAGTCAACAGCTCTCCATAATATGAATACTTCGCCTTTGATCTTGATGTTCATCTCATCTAAATGCCATTTGTCAGTTGCTTTCCTCTCTCTCTTTCTGATGACAGCTTGAAAATAAATCGCAAATTTATTGCACCAAAATCTTACAGTCTCATGACTTAAAATAATACCTCGATACGCCATCTGTTCTTGAACATCTCGGTAACTATTATTAAAGCGATGATATAACCATACTGTATGGCTAATGATGCTTGCTGGAAAACGATGTCTCTTCGGGGTTTGAGTAATATGCATAGCGTTAAGATTTATTGATAAATGGTTACTACTATTCTATAAATCATTCCTTTCAATCGCTCAATACTTAAATTTACATCTCTCTTAACTTGACGGTGCCTCCACGATATCTAATATTTCTTACTTGCGAAAAAACGTTAACAAATAGAAATATACAAGTCAAGAAAAAATTAATAAGAATTAACTTTGTATTTCGAGCCATTGAATTAATAGCTCATCAAGTTGCTTTTTATTTTTGACTAGTTGGGTGGTAATTTGATTGTATTTTTCAGGGTTTTCAAGGTATAAATTACTATCTTCAAGCTGCTTCTCTAAAATTTTAATTGAGGCTTCTAATTTTTCAATTTCAGTTGGTAATGTTTCAAGTAAGCGTTGATATTTATAAGATAGTCTTTTATTTTGCGGTTCTTTGAGAGTAGAAATATGAGCTATGGGCTTTGACGTTTTTTTAGTCGTAGAGCCGGAAATGAGATATTGTTTATAATCTTCATACCCGCCAGTTAAATCATAAATCTTACCTTGAGCAAAAACTAATGTTCGCGTAACTAATCGGTCTAAAAAGTCCCGATCATGACTAACTACAATTAAAGTACCGGAATAATCAGCGAGTATATCTAGCAAAATTTCTAAACTATCCATATCGAGATCATTAGTCGGTTCATCTAAAATAAGCAAATTACCCGGATTTATCAAAATCTTTGCAAGTAGTAGCCTATTAGCCTCACCGCCTGATAAAATAGCGGTTTTAGCACTGAGCAGCTTAGGGTCAAACATAAACTGCTTTAGATAGCCGGCAACATGCATTGTTTTATCATTAGGCAAAAATACTTGATCGCCGCCGGTAGGGCATAAAGTTTGTTGCAAAGTATGATTAGGATTTAATTTCTCTCTATGCTGATCGAAATATGAAATATCTAAATTACCGCCATATATAACTTTACCGCTTTCAGGAGTAAGCTGCTTTGTTAGTAATTTAATAAAAGTAGTTTTACCTGAGCCATTTGTACCGATTACTCCGATTTTCTCACCTTTCTTTACACGAAAACTGAAATTGTCGATAATTTTAGTATTTTTATAGCTAAAGGTAATATCATTTACTTCGATAATAAACTTACTTTTTGCTATATTTTCCTCAAGTTCTGCTTTGACTCTTTGTTTTGAACGAGCTAGTTTTTCAGTATGCTCTCTTGCTGCTGCTCTTAAAGCTTTCAATTGAGCAAGCCTTTTTTGATTACGCTTGCGTCTAGCGGTAACACCGGCATTTAACCAATCATTTTCTTGAGCTAGTTTTTTATTTAACTTCCGTAAAATAGCTTCTTCTTGCTCTATAATAATATTTTGCCATTCATCAAAATATTTGAATCCTTTATCGGATTTACGAAGTAAACCGCGATCAAGCCACCAAATTTTATTAGTAACATTTGATAAGAAAGTTCTATCATGGCTAACGCAAATAATCGCACCGTTATAGGATTTGACGAATCCTTCCAACCATTCTATCGTTTCGATATCTAAATGGTTAGTCGGCTCATCAAGTAGTAATATTTCCGGCTCTGATATTAAGGCTTTAGCAAGGCTAGCTCTTCTTAGCTGACCACCTGAGTAAGTACATAGGCTATCCGTGCCTTTAATTTGCAATTTTTCAAGGATTATATCAATTTGGTACTTATCTATCTCTTTTTCATTATACTTTGCGTTTAGGATGAAATCATAGACGGTAGAATTAAGTTTTATAGCGATATCTTGTTTTAAATATCCGATAGTAATTGCAGGATCTTTAAATAGCTCGCCGTTATCTAATTCATAGTCTTCTGATATCACTTTCATCAAGCTTGATTTGCCACAGCCATTACGACCTATAAGACAAATCTTATCACCTTTATATAAATAAAGTTCTAAATCAGATAAAATTATTTTATCGGCAAAACTTAAATTACCGTTTTTAATGTAATAGATTGGAGTCATAGGACTATGTCATGCCGTGGCTTTGGGAACTAGATCTAGTAAATAAATAAAATAAGTGTAGATTGTTTCTTTGGATACGTTAGTGTTATTGCATATTTCTATGTCATTCCAGTCGTCGCTAAGAATGACATAGAAGACTACTTTCGATCCATGCGGGCAATACCGCGACTAAAATAAGCATGGCAATCTCATGAAAATGTCCTGAGATTGCCATATTCTCTTTCTCCTCGCAATGACGATTCGGTATCTACAATAAACATCAAACTTTTTTGATTATCAAACTAGCGTTAGTGCCGCCAAAGCCAAAAGAATTAGATAACACATAATCTATATTAGCTTCTTTAGCTTTAAGAGCAACTAAGTCTAATTTGACCTCGTCCATTGGATTTTCTAAATTCAGAGTAGGCGGTGCAATTTGATCTCTAATTGCAAGTGTACTAAAAATAAATTCAACACTACCGGCTGCGCCAAGCAAATGTCCTATTGAAGATTTAGTAGAAGACATTAAAATTCGGGGATTAGCTTCTAAGAATAATTTTTGTACAGCATTTAATTCAGCCTCATCACCTAAACCTGTGGAAGTGCCGTGTGCGTTAATATAATTAATCATATCGGGAGTTATGCCGGCATCTTGTAAGGCTTCTTCCATAGCTCTATAAGCACCTCTACCTTCAGGGTGAGGAGCCGTCATGTGATAGGTGTCACCGGTAGAGCCGTATCCTACGACTTCACCGTAAATTTTAGCACCGCGCTTTACAGCATGTTCATATTCTTCTAAAACTACAACACCCGCACCTTCACCCATAACAAAGCCACTACGGTCTTTGTCCCAAGGTCTTAATGCTTTTTTGGGAGTATCGTTATACTTAGTACATAATGCTCTTGCTGCTACGAAACCTGCAACACCGACAGGGGTTACCGGTGCTTCCGCACCACCTGCGATCATGACGTCAGCATAGCCGTGCCTTATCATTCGCATAGCATCGCCTATAGCATGTGCTCCCGTAGAACAAGCTGTTACCGCAGCTTGATTTGGACCACTAAAGCCATATTTTATTGAGACGAGACCTGACAATAAATTAATTAGTGAAGCAGGGATAAAGAAAGGGCTAACCTTACCATTATTTTCTTGATGAAGTTTTATAGAAGTATCTTCAATCATTTTAAGTCCGCCGATTCCTGAACCTAATATCAATCCAGTTCTATCACGAGATTTTTGATCGTTAGGTAGCCATCCGCTATCTTCGATTGCTTCAGTTGCAGCTGCGACACCGTAATGGATAAATCTATCCATTTTACTTAGTCTGTTCACATCTTCAGCTTTCGTAAAATTTTCAAGTTTGAATCCATCTTTCTCAGAGCTATCTATAAGTCCGGCAATTTTACATGCAAGGGTAGAAGTATCAAATGCCGTAATAGTTTTTATACCGCTTTCCCCTTTTATTATGCTCTCCCAGGAAGACTTAACATTAAGTCCAACGGGAGTAACAAGTCCAAGACCGGTAATAACTACTATTCTATTTACTCTTTGATTTGACATTTTTAATTATTTTCTAAATTAAGCCTTATGTTTTTTAATATAATCAATAACATTTTCTACAGTTTTAAGCTTAGCTGCTTCTTCATCAGATATATCAATACCGCATTTAGCTTCAATTTCCATCATTAGTTCTACGGTATCAAGGCTATCAGCTTTCAAATCATCGGCAAAACTTGATGATTTATTTATTTTTGATTCATCCAAATTTAACTTTTCAGCAATAATTTTAATAACTTCTTGTTCGATATTGTCCGTTGTATTCATAATTTTGAACTCCATAAATCATTTTTATATAAGGTTTTACACCTTAAATTAGTAAACTATAAGGCTTAATAATGGAATAAATATTAATTTAAAATATTCATAACATTTTATCTTTAAAGAACTTCTAGCATAAAAAATTATTTTATGCCAGCATAAAATAATTTTATTAACTTTTATACCATTAACATCCCACCGTTTACATGGATAGTTTGACCTGTAATATATGAAGATTGCTTGCTTGCTAAGAATGCGACTGCGTTTGCTATATCTTCAGGCATTCCATATGTTCCTTTCGGAATTTTTCGTATTATAGCTTCTTTTTGCTCGTCATTTAATTTATCGGTCATATCGGACTTGATAAAGCCCGGGGCTACTGCATTAACCGTGATACCTCTAGTTGCAACTTCATAAGCAAGCGATTTTGTCATACCTATTAAACCGGCTTTAGATGCACAGTAGTTAGCTTGTCCGGGGTTACCTGAAACTCCTACTATTGAGGCTATGTTAATGATGCGTCCATATCTATTAGCCATCATTTTTTTTATTGCTTCACGATTTAAGATGAAATTTGCTTTTAAGTTAATGTCGATAACCTGATCAAAATCTTCATTTTTCATCCTTATTGCTAATGTATCTTTGGTAATACCGGCATTACATACCAAAATATCTAATTTTTCTGTTTGAGCTACTAAATTACCGCATTCTTCGGTATTTGTAAGATTACAGACTATAATAGTATAATTATCATTTAGATCATTACCAAGAACCTTTAATTTTTCTTCATTACTTCCGCTTATAATTACATGACATCCAAGCTTGTGCAGCTGTCTTGCTATAGCCCCACCTATACCACCTGAAGCTCCAGTAATCAATGCTGTTTGACCGCTTAAATCAATCATTTGCTTTCTCCTCTTTGCTCAAAATTTATATTCGTAATTTTAGATGATTTTTCTCGCACTAGTTTCTCGATTTCATTAGAAATTTTTGGGTTATCTTTTAAATATTGTTTAACATTTTCACGTCCTTGACCGATACGTACCTTGTTATAAGAAAACCAAGAGCCGGATTTTTCTATTATGTCAAGCTTCACTCCAAGGTCGATTATTTCACCTTCTTTTGAGATACCTGAGCCATACATTATGTCAAAATCTGCTGTTTTGAATGGAAGGGATACTTTGTTTTTTACTACTTTTACTTTTGTTTGGCTGCCTATTACCTCTTCTTTATCCTTAATAGAGCCGATTCTTCTTATATCTATTCTAACCGAGGCATAGAATTTTAAAGCATTACCGCCGGTTGTAGTTTCAGGGCTACCGAACATTACGCCTATTTTCATTCTTATTTGATTGATGAAAACAGTAATGCAATTAGTACGGTTAATTGATGCGGTGAGTTTACGCAAAGCCTGACTCATTAACCTTGCTTGAGAAGCCATTTGTGCGTCACCCATCTCGCCTTCAATCTCAGATTTTGGTACTAAAGCAGCAACGCTATCTATGATTATCATATCAATACCGCCGGAGCGAATTAAAGTATCGGCAATTTCTAAAGCTTGCTCTCCCGTATCCGGTTGAGATATAATAAGTTCGTCAATATTAACTCCTAGTTTTTTAGCATAAGCAGGATCTAACGCATGCTCGGCATCGATGAAGGCACATGTCCCGCCTTTTTTTTGTGCTTCGGCAATTAAATGTAATGTAAGGGTAGTTTTACCTGAACTTTCAGGACCGAATATCTCTATTATTCTACCTTTAGGTACCCCGCCGATTCCAAGAGCTATATCAAGTCCAAGCGAGCCGGTCGATATAGCTTCTGTATCAACGTTAGGACGTTGACCAAGTTTCATAACCGAGCCTTTACCGTAGCTTTTTTCAATCTGCGCGAGAGCTGCGGCAACAGCTTTTTCTTTATCTATATTTGACATAAGTTTCCATGATTAACTATTTCTTAATTAAAATATAGGCTTAATTCTAAAAAATCAAATTTTATTTTTTAAAGTTAAAATATAACTTTTAGTGCTGAAATTTTTATTAAAATCAATTAAAAGTAGGGAAATAGGCACCGTCAAGTTAAGAGAGATGTAAATTTAAGTATTGAGCGATTGAAAGGAATGATTTATAGAATAGTAGTAACCATTTATCAATAAATCTTAACGCTATGCATATTACTCAAACCCCGAAGAGACATCGTTTTCCAGCAAGCATCATTAGCCATACAGTATGGTTATATCATCGCTTTAATAATAGTTACCGAGATGTTCAAGAACAGATGGCGTATCGAGGTATTATTTTAAGTCATGAGACTGTAAGATTTTGGTGCAATAAATTTGCGATTTATTTTCAAGCTGTCATCAGAAAGAGAGAGAGGAAAGCAACTGACAAATGGCATTTAGATGAGATGAACATCAAGATCAAAGGCGAAGTATTCATATTATGGAGAGCTGTTGACTCCAAGGGGCATGAATTAGAAATATTATTGCAGAAGCGTCGTAACAAGAAATCAGCTATTCGCTTTTTATCAAGATTATTGGGTAATTATCCAACTCCAAGAGTAATTGTTACTGATAAGCTCAGGAGTTACATTAAACCGATTAAGCTTATGTGTCCTAACACTGAACATCGTACTAGTAAGAGACTAAATAACTGTGTTGAAAATGCTCATCAGCCAACTCGACGAAAGGAAAAAATATTGATTAAATTTAAGCATCCTAATTCAGCACAATGTATATTATCACTGATGGGCAAAGTCAGAAATATATTTGCCGTCAATGTTGGACGATATACTAAAACCGCACCAGAGCAAAGAATTGCATTTGCATCCGCTAAATCTATTTGGGACGAAGCTACTCAAAGACTTCTTGCTGCCTGAAATATAAAAACATAGTACTTTTTGAAACCAATTTACTTAACTTGACGGTGCCGGCCACAACCTTTTCCCCCTACCGCCTGCCATAATTACTGGTTTTACTTTCATATATTTCGCAACTACTAGTTGAATAAACAATGAAGGGCTTTATAGGAGATTTTAAAAAAGATGTCAAGCCTTTTGACAAATTTTACAATAAAAAGTAGCTCTTCCTGAGTGTTTTGTTTTAATAATAACACTAGAACATTTTAAGCATTCTTGTCCCTCTCTTGCATAAACCGTAAGTTGCTGGGTAAAATATCCGGGCTTACTATCACCGTTAACAAAATCTTTAAGAGTAGTACCTCCGGCAGTGATTGCTTTACTTAAAACGACTCTAATGGAGTTTATTACGCTTTCTATTTCATCACTGCTTATATCTACTCCTAATTTGTCAGGATGAATCCTAGCTAAATGAAGACTTTCCGAAGCATAAATATTACCGACCCCGACAATAATTTTATTATCCATAAGTAAATTTTTTATCGGCACTTTTCGCCCCGTTAGCTTATTCTTTAAATATTCTAACGTTAGTGATTCAGAAAAAGGCTCTACACCTAAATCATGAAAAAATTTTTCTTCTAAAATATTAGTCTTAAAGCTGTAAATCATTCCAAAACGTCTAGTATCGTTAAAAATCAGCTTTTCACCGTTACTTAGCTTAAAAAGCACATGATCGTGTTTTTTAGCTTCATAGCATGACGGCTGCAATGTAAACCTACCGCTCATACCTAAATGAATTATTAAAGAATAATTATTGTTAAAGTCAATTATTAAATATTTGGCACGACGCCTAACATCTAGTATATTTGTATGTAAGATTTCGGTAGCTAGGTCGGAAGATAACTTATAACGTAAACTATCTCTTTTAAACTCTACATTTTTTATGCTAAGCCCAACCAGCTTACTTTCGAGAGAGTTTTTTAGCGTTTCTACTTCAGGAAGTTCCGGCATTTTATTACTATAATTTTAATAATTTTAAGTTTATACTATATTTTATTGAATATACATAATGGAAATCACTATGCGAGCTGTTATTGATAGTGAAAACAAAAAAAGCTTTGAAGCTACTTTTGGTATATGGAAAGACGAGAAATTAGATGGTTTAGTATATCAGACTAAATTACGAGATGAATAGAATAATGTGGAATAGTTCGATGTCATTCCCGCGGAAGCGGGAATCTAGAAAAAAAGTATAAATACAGTAAATTTTTAGAGCTAAAAGCTCGCTTTATGCTGGATTTCCGCCTACGCGGGAATGACATTGGATCCATACACCACCACTACTCGTATATAAAAATCCTATATAATATGTAAATCATGAGCCAAACAAATTTTGGATTTAAAAAAATCGATATTGCAGATAAACAGCCACTTGTTAATAATGTTTTTTCCAACGTTGCCGGTAAATATGATCTCATGAATGATTTAATGAGTTTCGGAATGCATCGCTTATGGAAAGATGAATTTATAAGACAAATCCCAAATCTTAACTCTAACATATTAGATGTTGCTAGCGGTAGCGGTGATATTGCTGTAAAACTTGCTAAAAAAGCACGAGACAGAGGCAGCAATATATCATTGACTTTATCCGACATAAATGAAGAAATGTTAAAGCAAGCTAAAAAAAAGTCAATTGATCTAAATTTATTAAAGGGTCTTAAGTTTAAGGTAGCAAATGCTGAAGATTTACCTTTTGCCGATAACAGCTTTGACTATTATACTATAGCTTTCGGTATTAGAAACGTACCCGATATTAATAAAGCTTTAAGAGAAGCATACAGGGTTTTAAAGCCTATGGGTAAGTTCGTTTGCCTTGAATTTTCGAAAGTAAAAGAAAGTTTGTTACAAGATTTCTATAGATTCTACTCTTTTAATGTTATTCCTAAAATTGGTCAAATGATAACAGGAAATAAAGAGGCGTATGAATATTTAGTTGAAAGCATAGAGCTATTCCCGTCCCAAGACGAGTTTAGAATAATGATTAAAGAAGCGAACTTTGAAGAAGGAAACTATAAAAACTTAAGTAATGGGATTGTCGCCATTCATAGTGCGTATAAATTATGATAAGTAATTTTTTTAATTTACTGCGTATCTGCCGCATTATTAGTAAAGAGCAAATTTTAACTAATACGAATAATGTTAAAATACCGGTATATTTAAAGTTTATCGGCTATGTATTAGCATTATTCTTTGCTCCGTTATCGTTATCCAGAAAATCAAAAGAAGATTATGGCAAGCGTTTAATAGATTGCCTAACTAGCCTTGGACCGATTTATATAAAATTTGGGCAAACCCTTTCCACAAGACCCGATTTAGTAGGCACACAAATAGCTGATTATTTAAGGTTATTGCAAGATAAACTGCCGCCTTTTGATGGTAGCGTAGCGAGAGGGATGATAGACAGTGTCATTCCGTGGCCCCGCCACGGAATCCAGAAAAAGAAAATACTGGATTCCCGCCTACGCGGGAATGACATAGAGGGAGACGGAAATGACATAAGTGAAAGTGGCAATGACGCCCCCCTCCCTTTCCTACACTTCGATAACATCCCCGTAGCAGCCGCATCAATCTCGCAGGTGCATAAAGCACAACTTGTAACCGGTGAATATGTAGCGGTAAAAATATTACGCCCTGACATTCATGAAAAATATAATAGGGATATTAAGCTATTATATTTCCTTGCAAGAATTGCTTCAAAATTCTCTAAAGCAAAAAGACTAAAGCCGTTTAAAGTAGTCGATAAATTTCATGAATCTATGAAATTTGAGCTTGATTTAAGACTAGAAGCAGCGGCAGCTTCAGAGCTTACGGATAATATGCGAAACGACCGTAACGTAATAATTCCTAAAATATACTGGGACTTAACATCTGAAAATATATTAACTACTGAGTGGCTAGACGGCACTTCTATATATGATACTGAATTATTAAAGCAAACGGGATTAGAACCGGCAAAAATAGCAGAGAATTTTGCCGTAATGTTCTTTAATCAGGCTTATAGAGACGGCTTTTTTCATGCAGATTTACATGCAGGCAACATTTTGGTGAATAAACAAGGCAAGATTATTCTGCTTGATTTCGGTATTATGGGTAGACTTAAAGAAAAAGATCGTTTAGCCATTGCAGAAAGCTTATTCGGCTTTTTAAACTGTGATTATAAACTAGTTGCTAAAGTGCATTTAAGAGCAAATTACATCCCTGCAGATACCGATTTAGATCTATTCGCTCAAAGCTGTAGAGCCGTCACTGAGCCAGTCGTCGGTACGCCAACTAAAAATATTTCAGTAGGTAAATTACTAGCTCATCTATTTAAAATTACCAAAGATTTCGGTATGGAAGTACAACCGGATTTATTATTATTACAAAAAACCCTGATAATGGTTGAAGGGATAGGCAGACAATTAGACGAGAACATTAATATGTGGCAACTTGCCGAACCTTGGATTAAGAAATGGGCTATCAAAAACCTTAGCCCTGAAGCAAAAATATTACGATTAATAAAGCATCATTTGGAAGGGTTATATTACAAAATAAATGAATTAAACTAGACACCTTGTGATTATCTTGTTAAAGTTATACTGTAAATTCAAAGTCTCATTATGAAATTGCAAGGATGATAAAAAGAGATTATTATTTAGAATATATAAAAGATTCCTTTGATGTATTCCCTATATGTGCCATCCTTGGACCAAGACAGTGCGGTAAAACCACTTTAGCACATAGCTATATCAAGCAACTTAACGAAAATAGACCTCTTTCAAAACTCGCTTATGGTAGGAAATTTGAAGGAGACACGGAGCACAGAACCGCAGCGTACATAGACGTACGTGAGAATTCGAGCACCGGATCGACGTACAAATTACCAGCAGAAGTAGAGTTTCGGAAGAGGTCTAATATAAAAAGTTATTTTTTTGATTTAGAGGATCCAACTCATTTAGATCAACTTAAAAATCCTAAAGCAGCTTTAGATTCTTTAGATGGGTTAATAGTTATTGATGAGATACAAAGACGTCCCGAACTTTTCCCTTACTTGCGTGTTCTTGCTGATTACTCGGCACCGTCAAGTTAAGTAAATTGGTTTCAAAAAGTACTATGTTTTTATATTTCAGGCAGCAAGAAGTCTTTGAGTAGCTTCGTCCCAAATAGATTTAGCGGATGCAAATGCAATTCTTTGCTCTGGTGCGGTTTTAGTATATCGTCCAACATTGACGGCAAATATATTTCTGACTTTGCCCATCAGTGATAATATACATTGTGCTGAATTAGGATGCTTAAATTTAATCAATATTTTTTCCTTTCGTCGAGTTGGCTGATGAGCATTTTCAACACAGTTATTTAGTCTCTTACTAGTACGATGTTCAGTGTTAGGACACATAAGCTTAATCGGTTTAATGTAACTCCTGAGCTTATCAGTAACAATTACTCTTGGAGTTGGATAATTACCCAATAATCTTGATAAAAAGCGAATAGCTGATTTCTTGTTACGACGCTTCTGCAATAATATTTCTAATTCATGCCCCTTGGAGTCAACAGCTCTCCATAATATGAATACTTCGCCTTTGATCTTGATGTTCATCTCATCTAAATGCCATTTGTCAGTTGCTTTCCTCTCTCTCTTTCTGATGACAGCTTGAAAATAAATCGCAAATTTATTGCACCAAAATCTTACAGTCTCATGACTTAAAATAATACCTCGATACGCCATCTGTTCTTGAACATCTCGGTAACTATTATTAAAGCGATGATATAACCATACTGTATGGCTAATGATGCTTGCTGGAAAACGATGTCTCTTCGGGGTTTAAGTAATATGCATAACGTTAAGATTTATTGATAAATGGTTACTGCTATTCTATAAATCATTCCTTTCAATCGCTCAATACTTAAATTTACATCTCTCTTAACTTGACGATGCCGCTAAATCTATTTGGGACGAAGCTACTCAAAGACTTCTTGCTGCCTGAAATATAAAAACATAGTACTTTTTGAGACCAATTTACTTAACTTGACGGTGCCGTATAAAGTATTAAAAAATATTTTCTAAAGTTGAAATTCTTAATTTTCATAAAATAATGACTGTTACTAAAGAAAACATGGTAATGTTCTGTAATATTATAGACTTGACAATATTAGTACAAATTGTACAATGTAGCTATAATTAACAAGATGTTTGGCATGTTAAATATAACTACCTCGGTTGCTAGGGAATATTTTTCAGAAATAATAAACCGTAGCAGCTATGGAAAAGAAAGAATAATTTTAAGCCGTCGAGGTAAAGACTTAGCCGCAGTAATACCTATAGAAGATTTAAAATTAATAGAACTGATAGAAAATAAATTAGATATAGAAGAAGCCGAAGAAGCTATTAGAGAGGCAAAGTTAAAAGGTACTATTTCTTTAGATGAATTTAAAAAAGAAATACTATAAGCTATGCATTCTGAATATAAAATTGTGCTTGCACCTAATGCTCAAAGACAACTTAAGAAACTATCTAAACAGTTACAAAGTACCATAATTCTAAAGCTTGAGGAGCTAAGAACTACTCCTTTACCCGTAGGCATAAAAAGGCTATCCGGTATAAATAATTTATATCGCTTAAGAGTAGGTGATTACCGAGTAATTTATCAGGTAGAACACAAAATATTATTAGTTTTAATACTAAAAATAGGCAACCGCAGCGAAGTTTACGATAATCTAAAAGCTTTATCTAATAAACCCTTCTTTAAATAATTTTTCTTCTTGTGAATTTTGTTGCATAATAAAGCTATCGCTTATATACTTTCGAGATAAATTAAATCCGCTAAAATTCTGCATGGTAAATAGTAATTTTTATAAAAATCTAGGACCAAGGAAACTAACGGCAATTATAGATTTCCTACAAGATATTATAGAACCCGCAAAAATTTATGAAGACATAGTTATTCATGACATAAATATTTTACAAAAAGCAACCTCAAAAGAGATTAGTTTTTTAAGTAACCTTAAATATTCCGAATTTTTAAAAACTACTAAGGCCGCTGCTTGTATTGTACCGAAAAATTTTACGGGAGAAGTAAACCCGAGAACTATTCTACTACGTGCCGAGAATTCATATTTTGCTTACGGCAAGCTAATAGATTTTTTCTATGCTCCTATAAAATCATATCCTGCTAAAATAATGAAATCGGCTTATGTTGTAGATTCGGCGACTATAGGCAAAAACTGTTACATAGGTCATAACGTTGTCATTGAGGAGAATGCGATTATAGGCGATAATAGTATTATAGAGACAGGTAGTTTTATAGGCGTAGGGGTAGTTATCGGTAGAAATGCTAGAATAGAGCAGCATGTATCAATAAACTATTCAGTTATAGGTGATGAAGTTGTAATATTGTCAGGAGCAAAAATCGGGCAGGACGGGTTTGGCTTTTCTACGGAAAAAGGCGTGCATCACAAAATATTTCATACCGGAATTGTTAGAATCGGTAATAATGTCGAAATAGGAGCAAACACTACTATAGATAGAGGATCATTGCAAGATACTATTGTAGAAGATTTATGCCGTATAGATAATTTGGTGCAGATCGGACATAGCGTAAAAATAGGTAGAGGTTCTATTATTGTAGCACAAGCGGGCATAGCCGGTAGTAGCGTACTCGGTAAATATTGCGCTCTTGGAGGGCAAGTAGGAGTTGCGGGGCATCTAAATATAGGTGACGGCGCGCAAGTAGCGGCACAAGGCGGTGTGGCACAAAATATAGAAGCAGGTAAAATCGTTGGCGGTAGTCCGGCCGTACCTATTATGGATTGGCATAGACAAACTATTATTATGAAGCAATTAATAAAGAAGAGACCTAAATAAATGATCATAGATATAACTGAAATTATGGATTTAATACCGCATCGCTACCCTTTTCTACTAGTTGATAAGGTGCTTGAAATTGATCCTAACAAATCAATAATCGGTATTAAAAACGTCACCGTTAATGAACCGCAATTTACAGGTCATTTTCCGGCAAGACCAGTTATGCCCGGTGTTTTAATGATTGAAGCGATGGCACAGCTAGCTGCTATATTAGTTGCTAAATCTTTAGGTTCTACTAAAAATAAAGAAGTGTTTTTAATGGCTGTTGAAGATGCAAAATTTCGTAGGATCGTTCAGCCCGGGGATACTATGCATATGTTAGCTACTATTAACCAGCAAAGAGCGAATGTTTGGAAATTTTCAAGCTCGGTTAAGGTTGACGGTGAAATAGCCGCAGAAAGTAAGTTTACCGCCATGATTAAAGAAAAGGTATAATAGTGTCAGGTTCTAATGTACATTCAACTAGCGTAATTGCTGAGGGTGCAAAGGTCGGTAAGAACGTAAAAATCGGTCCATATTGTATTATCGGTGCGGAAGTAATATTGCATGATAATGTAGAGCTAAAATCTCATATAGTAATTGAAGGTATTACCGAAATCGGTGAAAGCACTGTAATTTATCCTTTCGCTTCTATCGGTCAACCTCCGCAAATCTTAAAATATGCTAATGAGCGATCAAGTACTATAATTGGCTCTAATAATACTATTAGGGAATATGTTACGGTGCAGGCAGGAAGTCAGGGCGGCGGAATGATTACAAAAGTAGGAGATAACAATTTATTTATGGTCGGCGTTCATATCGGTCATGACTGCAAAATCGGTAATAACGTAGTGTTCGCTAATTACGTGAGCCTAGCCGGTCATATAGAAGTGGAAGATTATGTTATAATTGGCGGGTTATCTGCGGTTCATCAATATGCTAGAATCGGGAAATATTCAATGATCGGCGGGCTATCGCCGGTCGGAGCAGACATAATACCTTTCGGGCTTGTAAGCAGTAAACGTGCAGTGCTTGAAGGGTTGAATCTGATTGGCATGAAGAGAAAAGGCTTTGATAAGCTTGAGTCTTTAAAAGCTTTAAAGGCGGTTGAAGAAATCTTTTCAGGTAAAGGTAATTTTGCCGATCGTATTAATCAGATTGCAGAAAAATATAAAAATAATTCAATAGTAATGCAAATTATTGACTTCCTTAACCAAGATCGCAGTAGAGCATTTTGTTCTTTTGAAAAATAATATATTTTGTCATCCTGCTGCTTGTAGCAGAAACCCTTATGTCATAATGCTTTATATATATTTTTTTATATTTAAAATATACTAAATTATTATAGAAGTGCCTACATAGAAACGAAATTATTAGGTTATAGTAGGATTCATCACCTGCAACACCTTAAATAATTCGCCCATTTCTTTTAAAGATATCAACCTATCTATTTGTCGCTCTATTAGCTCTGCTTGCTGAGGTTCAAGCTTATTCTGCAAAGTTTGTTTACGTAATAAAATCCCATTTTGTATCAAAAAATCACGTTGCGAGATTGTATCTATTACATTTATTTTGCTATTTTGAGCAACTGTTTTGAGCACATAAAAATCTACATGTGCCGATAAATCTGCCTCCCCTAAATTCTCAATTATTGGGCAGTATTCATGATTTTTTATAGCCTGCAAAGTTGGATTATATTTATGTCTAGTTCTAATATTAGGGTTTATATCATAACCGTAATCTATTATGAGACCGCTTCCGCCTAGCTCTTTTATATGCTCGGATATGAATCTCATAATTTCTATCGATTTATATGATTCTTCAAGTACAGCCCCATCTTTTGCATCTATATGAGTCTTTAGTAAATATTCTTGTAACTGCTTATTAACGGCTATCTTATCGTATTTAATTTCACCGTCTACCGGCTGTACTACAAATATTCTCTCATACCATAACTTTTTAACCTTAATATATTGCTTTATCGGCATAGCATCAAAAAACTCATTAGCTATTATTAATGTAGGTTTTTTGGGTATATCTTCTACAGATTTATACCAATTAATCGGTAAATCAAAATTTTGTAGGTTAGATTTTTGACAAGTGATAAAATGTTCATTTATATCAATTAAATGTATAGACAGTGCATTATAGAATTCAGGTACTAATTTTGCCGTGCGTAATAAGTCCTGCATTAACAAACCTCTACCGGGACCAAGCTCAACTATACTAAGATTTTTAGGGCTACCGATTCTTTGCCATTCCTTTATGCACCATAAACCGATAATTTCGCCAAATAGCTGTGAAACTTCAGGGGCGGTAATAAAATCCCCCTCATCTGCTAAGGTTTTCGTTTGCCTATAATAAGAGGTAGGGTTTATATGCAAGACTTCTTGCATAAGACGATCGCAAGTAATATAACCGCTTTGCTCAATTATTTTCCTTATTTTGTGTTCGATCGACATTGTGCTTTTACCAATAAATAACAACCTACAGTTAATAAAGGCAACGATAAAATCTGTCCCATAGTTAAACTATCTAAAATAAATCCGATCTGCACATCCGGCTCTCTAAACATTTCAATAATTATTCGGAAAATGGAATAGAATATTAAGAATAAACTTGAATTTAAACCTTGCTTACTAAGTGCTTTACCTTTAAATGTTGTATAAGCCAAAATGCAAAATAATATTAAACCTTCGAAAAATGCTTCATATAGCTGGCTAGGGTGACGCGGATTCAAATCGCTATTCGGAAAAATCATACCAAAAGAAGAATCTGTAATACGTCCGTATAACTCGCCGTTAATAAAATTGGCGATCCTACCAAAGAATAAACCTATCGGCACTACCGGAGCAATAACATCAGTAAGACTTAAAAAAATAAGTTTATTCTGTTTGCAAAATATATAAGCAGCAATAATTACTCCTACAGCACCTCCGTGAAAAGACATTCCTCCTTCATAAGTTTTTAGAATCTCTATTGGATTTGAAAAATATTTATAAGGATTATACAGTAAAACAAAGCCGAGCCTACCTCCTATTATTATCCCGATAATAGCGTAAGTCGTAAATTCTTCTAAATTTTTCTTAGTGATTTGAGTAGAAAAATTTTCTATAATCTTATTAGCATAAAACCAGCCGAGTAAAATACCGGCTACATATGAAAGGGAATACCAAGATACGGCAAGTGATCCTATAGAAAAAATAATTGGGTCAATATTCGGAAATGTCATAATCAAAAAGTTATTTTGTTCTTTTTAGTTAAATTTATTGATAAAAAATAAAATTTTTAGTAATAATGAAAATTCATTTTTGAGTAATATAATATAATTGTAGGTAAAATATGCAATATTTAATAGACTTATATCGTACTTCTAGTACGGAGATAATAATGTTATTAGTTATGTTAGTATCAATTATACCCTTGGTATTTATAATTAAAAAACTAATTTTTGCTCCTGTAAAAAACTATTTATCAAAACATCATTATGAAGATTATGAAAGGGTATTAAAAAAATATCCTGTGTTTCGTTATTTATTGCATTCGTTACTCGGTCTTTATTTTATAATTTGGGGAAATATTTTTCACCCGACTTCTTTTAAAGCCCATATATTACTTGGAATTAAAGATATTATAGTTATATTATATGTTAGCTTATCTTTTACTATGTTATTACTAACCCTTATAGATGCTGGTGCTGACCTTTATCATAATAAAATTAAGGCTTTTGCTAAGAACGCTCCTTTAAGCTTATATTTTCAAATATTAAAAATTATTATCATGGTTCTTTCAGCCATGATAACTATTTCTTATATATTAAACATTTCACTTAGCACATTCTTAACAAGTTTAGGTGCTGCCGCTGCTCTTTTAACGTTTGTTTTTAAAGATACAATGATTGGACTTCTTGCAAGCCTTCAATTAACTAGTCAAGACATTATAAATATAGGTGATTGGGTTCGTATCGGTGAAATTGAAGGGACAGTCGAAAAAATTACTATTTCAGTAGTAACAATTAGAAATTTTGACCAATCTATTTCAACTATTCCTACTTCTAGTATTTTAAGTTCTAATGTTGTTAATTATAAAGGAATCGATGAAACGGGGGCTAGAAGAATAAAAAGAGAATTTAATATAAATATGGCAACCATTAATTTTTGTGATTCTACTATTCTAACAGATTTAAAAAAATCCCCTTATCTGTCAAAAGATTTAATCAATAAAATCGTTCTTGATAAAAATGAAAAAGATTTAACAAATATCAAAGTATTTAAATTATATATTCAAGAGTATCTTAAAAATAATCCTGCTGTTTATACTGAAGGATTTACATTTTTAGTAAGGCAATTACAACCTACCGTTAATGGTTTACCTATGGAAATATATATTTTTGTTAAAGAGGTAAATTTAGTAGGATATGAAAAAGTCCAAGCCGATATTTTTGAGCATATAATTTCAGTATTGCCAGAATTTAAATTAAAAATCTTTCAAAATGTCGGTATTGTGTAACCCATAACTACTTCAAATTATAAATAAATAATTTGTAGACTAAGTTTTATTTGGAAAAGAGTAATCGGTCTATAAGGCGAGGAACGGAGCATATAATAATACGTGAGTACTGGAGAACTTATAAAGACGACGTATAGTGTAATTAATAAAGCTTCAGACAAGATGAATTTAAAGGCGAGTCTTCGGAACGTACAAGAAGTACATGAGCAAAGGTGAGACCTGCAAAATTCGCTTGTATCAAGTTTTATTAATACACAGTAGCCAATTTTTCAAATAAAACGAGTATATCCTTGATTATTTTATTTAAATCCTCTAAAACTTAAAGCTCTAAAATATAAAAATTAAGTACTTACTAATGAATAATAATATAGTTAACCTTATAGCAGCCTTTGTGTTGTCTTTAGGTATAATTTTCGGTTGGCAATATTTTATTGTAAAACCGCAACAAAAAATACAGCAGCAGCAAATAACATTGCAAAAAGTAAAAGATTTAAAAAATCAAGAGTTAAAACAATTAGAAGATATTTTAAATCCTGTTCAAGAAACAAATCAAGTACAGCGTATCAAAATAGAATCAAATGCACTTTCCGGTTCTATTTCATTAAAAGGACTTAGATTTGATGATCTAACTTTAAAAAAATATAAGCAGGATTTATCTGAAAATAGCCCTGAAGTAGTATTATTTTCACCTTCCAATACCGAAAATGCTTATTTTGCCGAAATCGGTTTTGTTAGTAACTTATCTAATGTAAAATTACCCAATAGTGAAACTATCTGGAATAGCGATAGCAAAGTTTTAACCCCTGAAAAACCTGTTAATTTATTTTGGATTAATGAAGACGGAGTTAAGTTTTTAGTTACCATTTCAATGGATGAAGATTATTTATTTACTATAGAGCAAACTATTATTAATAATAGCAATCTAGAGCTGTCCGTACAATCTTACGGCTTAATAAACCGTAAATATACTGCTGTAGAAAAAGCCGTAAATATCTTACATCAAGGCCCTATCGGATGTATAGACGAAAACTTAAAAGAATATTCATATGACGATATAAAAGATAAAAAAATTGAAAAATTTGCGACAAGTAAAATTGATTGGATAGGAATTACCGATAAGTATTGGTTAACCTCTTTAATACCGGACAAATCAAGTAATTATAGTTCTAATTTTAATTATGTACTTAAACAAGGTGTAGAAAAATATCAAGTAGATTTTATTTCACCTGTGCAAATAGTAAAACCGGGAGAAAATTTTTCTGTTAAAGGCAGACTTTTTGCAGGGGCAAAAAAAGTAGATTTGCTTGATAAATACGAAAAGCAATATGATATTAAATTATTTGATAGAGCGATAGATTTCGGTTGGTTTTATATAATTACTAAACCGGTTTTCTATGCGATGAATTTTTTCTATAAGTATGTCGGTAATTTCGGAGTTAGTATATTAATAGTTACGGTTATTATTAAGTTACTTATGTTTACCTTAGCTAATAAATCTTATCGTTCAATGAAAAAAATGAAAAATTTACAGCCGGAAATAGAAAGGATAAAAAATTTATACGGTGATGATAAAGCTCGCTTAAATCAAGAAATTATGGCTTTATATAAAAAGGAAAAAGTCAATCCGGTAGCAGGTTGTTTGCCTATACTTGTTCAGATACCGGTATTTTTCTCTATATATAAAGTGCTTTACGTTACTATCGAAATGCGTCATGCACCGTTTTACGGCTGGATTAAGGATTTATCGGCCCCTGATCCTACTAGCATCTTTAACTTATTCGGGTTATTACCATTTTCGCTGCCTTCATTTTTAATGATAGGAGCATGGCCTATTTTAATGGCTATTACTATGTTCTTACAACAAAGAATGAGCCCTGAACCTGCTGATCCTGTACAAGCTCAGGTAATGAAATTCATGCCTTTAGTTTTCTTAGTAATGTTTAGTAGCTTTCCTGCAGGGCTTTTAATATACTGGTCTTGGAATAATATTTTATCTATAATTCAACAATACTATATCAATAAACTGGACAAATAACCTATTTTAATGAAAATTGATAAGAACTTACCTAATTACCTGACTATTGCACGAATAGCCACAATACCAATTATTGTGCTAACGTTTTACGTTAATAGCTCTCTTGCACGTAAGCTTGGAGCATTATTATTCGTGCTAGCCAGCATTACCGATTTTCTAGACGGTTATATTGCAAGAAAATATAATTTAGTTACAAGTTTTGGTAAAATGTTTGATCCTATTGCTGATAAATTATTAATAGGTTGTGTAATTATAATGCTACTGAAAAAAGGTAATATAGACGAAATTCCCTGTTTATTAATACTTGCGAGAGAGTTTTTAGTTAGCGGCCTTCGTGAATTCCTAGCCTTAGTTAAAGTTAGTATCCCTGTATCACGTTTAGCAAAAACAAAAACCTTTTTGCAAATGTTTGCTTTATCTATATTAGTTTTAGGTTCGAAAGGCTCAAATCTTCTTTACCTTGATTCAATCGGGGAAATAATTTTATGGGTTGCCGCTTCTTTAACAATTATAACAGGCTACTCTTATTTTAAAGCATGTAAGAAATATTTTTAATTAGGTTCATTAATATGCTTGTTGAAAAAAAAATTATAAAAGTAGAAGTAAGTAAAGAACATTTGAAAACGCTAAATGAAGCTTCAACACTTTTAATAAGCTGTGTAGATTTTAGATTAATAGATGAGACAGATAAATTAATGAAGCAATTAGGTTTAGAGGATGATTTCGATAAGGTATCACTTCCCGGAGCATCACTTGCCCTTGTTAATGAGACATATACTCATTGGGGGAAAACCATAGAAGATACAATAGAAATTTTACAAGATTTACATAATATAAAACAAATTATTTTTCTTGATCATCGTGAATGCGGAGCTTATAAAAAGCTTATTGACGAAGAACGTTTAGGGCATCGTCAAGTTAAGAGAGATGTAAATTTAAGTATTGAGCGATTGAAAGGAATGATTTATAGAATAGCAGTAACCATTTATCAATAAATCTTAACGTTATGCATATTACTCAAACCCCGAAGAGACATCGTTTTCCAGCAAGCATCATTAGCTATACAGTATGGTTATATCATCGCTTTAATAATAGTTACCGAGATGTTCAAGAACAGATGGCGTATCGAGGTATTATTTTAAGTCATGAGACTGTAAGATTTTGGTGCAATAAATTTGCGATTTATTTTCAAGCTGTCATCAGAAAGAGAGAGAGGAAAGCAACTGACAAATGGCATTTAGATGAGATGAACATCAAGATCAAAGGCGAAGTATTCATATTATGGAGAGCTGTTGACTCCAAGGGGCATGAATTAGAAATATTATTGCAGAAGCGTCGTAACAAGAAATCAGCTATTCGCTTTTTATCAAGATTATTGGGTAATTATCCAACTCCAAGAGTAATTGTTACTGATAAGCTCAGGAGTTACATTAAACCGATTAAGCTTATGTGTCCTAACACTGAACATCGTACTAGTAAGAGACTAAATAACTGTGTTGAAAATGCTCATCAGCCAACTCGACGAAAGGAAAAAATATTGATTAAATTTAAGCATCCTAATTCAGCACAATGTATATTATCACTGATGGGCAAAGTCAGAAATATATTTGCCATCAATGTTGGACGATATACTAAAACCGCACCAGAGCAAAGAATTGCATTTGCATCCGCTAAATCTATTTGGGATGAAGCTACTCAAAGACTTCTTGCTGCCTGAAATATAAAAACATAGTACTTTTTGAAACCAATTTACTTAACTTGACGGTGCCCTTTTAGCATTACCTATTGATGCTATTAAAGCAGTAGCAGTAATTAAGCCAAGACCAGGTATGGCGGTTAATCGTTGATATTGAGTTAAGTTACTAGCTATCATTGTTAATCGTTTTTCTATCTCTTTTATTTTTTTATCATTATCTAAGAATTCTTCTTTTAGTTCACTAAATGTTTGATAACCTAACTGGCTTAATTTCCCTTCATCTAAAATCTCGGTTAATTTTGTGATAACCTTATTGATGCCTTGGGGGATAATAAAACCAAACTCATGTAGTAGCCCCCTAATTTCATTAGCAAGTGCTGTACGATTTTTTACCAATCTCTCTCTTACTCTATGTATTGATAAAATTTCTTGTTGCTCTATAGTTTTAATTGGAACAAATCTCATATTAGGTCTTGTCACAGCTTCACATATCGCTTCAGCATCTGCTTGATCATTTTTATTAATTTTAACATATGGTTTGACAAATTGTGGTGCCATTAGTTTTACTTCATGCCCCAATTTAGTTATTTCTCTTGCCCAATAACTAGACCCACCGCAAGCTTCCATCCCTACCAAACATTTTGGTAAATTAGCCATAAATGTCAAAACCTGATCTCTCATCAATTTTTTCTTTAACACTGCCTTGCCATTTTTATCTGCACCATGAATTTGGAAAATTCTTTTTGCAATATCTATACCAATTGTAGTAACTTCCATATGGACCTCCTTGATTGTTGTTTTAATATATTGAATATTAACTCTAGAAGATTAGCAACTGCTTTTCATTCTCTATATCAGGAGGTCCATAGGCACCGTCAAGTTAAGAGAGATGTAAATTTAAGTATTGAGCGATTGAAAGGAATGATTTATAGAATAGCAGTAACCATTTATCAATAAATCTTAACGCTATGCATATTACTCAAACCCCGAAGAGACATCGTTTTCCAGCAAGCATCATTAGCCATACAGTATGGTTATATCATCGCTTTAATAATAGTTACCGAGATGTTCAAGAACAGATGGCGTATCGAGGTATTATTTTAAGTCATGAGACTGTAAGATTTTGGTGCAATAAATTTGCGATTTATTTTCAAGCTGTCATCAGAAAGAGAGAGAGGAAAGCAACTGACAAATGGCATTTAGATGAGATGAACATCAAGATTCAAAGGCGAAGTATTCATATTATGGAGAGCTGTTGACTCCAAAGGGGCATGAATTAGAAATATTATTGCAGAAGCGTCGTAACAAGAAATCAGCTATTCGCTTTTTATCAAGATTATTGGGTAATTATCTAACTCCAAGAGTAATTGTTACTGATAAGCTCAGGAATTACATTAAACCGATTAAGCTTATGTGTCCTAACACTGAACATCGTACTAGTAAGAGACTAAATAACTGTGTTGAAAATGCTCATCAGCCAACTCGACGAAAGGAAAAAATATTGATTAAATTTAAGCATCCTAATTCAGCACAATGTATATTATCACTGATGGGCAAAGTCAGAAATATATTTGCCGTCAATGTTGGACGATATACTAAAACCGCACCAGAGCAAAGAATTGCATTTGCATCCGCTAAATCTATTTGGGACGAAGCTACTCAAAGACTTCTTGCTGCCTGAAATATAAAAACATAGTACTTTTTGAAACCAATTTACTTAACTTGACGGTGCCGTTGAAGTAAATGAAGATGATTTTTGTTAGTGTTGGCAATAATTTTTACTATAGTTAATTACTCATGAGTTACCAAAACCGAAATAATTTCACTCGTGGTTCTCAGATTTTTGCTCATCAGATGAGAATGCTCGGGCAAGGCAGTATTAATGCTTTAATGATTGGCTTGGTATCTGTTGTAGCGTGGTTGATGTTACGTACATTTCAGAAATTATCTTTGCTAAGTCTATATTATTTTATTATAGAGCGATATGTACAATTAAAACTTGCTATAGGACAGCATTTTTATCCATTAGAGCAAATAGGAATTAAGTTTTATTATATAGAACAAAAAGCTTTGGTTTACCGTAATGCTGAAGAATTTATTCATAAATTTTGGTATATTACACCCTATAGGCGCCATATTAATCAATTTGGAAAATTTTTATTGTATTCAGCCTTGCAAGAAATAATTATTGTTTTTACTATAAGTACAATCATCTCTATCCTCTTTTTTGCTCGTAAAGGCAGTAAAGCTGTGATAAAAGATAAGCTTAGGGGAGCAGATTTTATAGAAGATAAAGCTTTAGCAAAAATACTTTATAAAAACAAACAAGCTTCTGACATTTGTTTTTCTGGGTTGCCATTAGTGCAAAATAGTGAAAGAAAACACATTCTTATTACTGGTACTACTGGTAGCGGTAAAACCAATATGCTAAATGAGCTATTACCTCAGATTAGGAAAGAGCGTGGTAGAGCAATTATTGTTGATTTAACAGGTAGTTTTACTAAGTTTTTTGATCCTAATTTTGATAAACTGCTTAATCCATTTGCAACAGGGAGTAAGCACTGGCTACCATGGAATGATTGCAACGAAATTTCTGATTTTGATGATATAGCAAGTAGTTTTAGTAGTTATAATCCTAAATTAGATGACTTCTTTGCTAAAACTGCTGAATTAGTGTTAGCTGAAGGATTGAAGATATATCAAGATAGCAAAGATATTAAAAAGTTAATTAATGCTATAACTTACTCAAGTAATAAAGAATTTGCTAGGCTCTTTAAGGCGACTGCTGTATCAGGTGTTATAAGCAGTAGTGCTCCTGAAACATCTGCAAGTATTCAGGCAACTATTAGCAAGAATATTGCCGGCACCGTCAAGTTAAGTAAATTGGTTTCAAAAAGTACTATGTTTTTATATTTCAGGCAGCAAGAAGTCTTTGAGTAGCTTCGTCCCAAATAGATTTAGCGGATGCAAATGCAATTCTTTGCTCTGGTGCGGTTTTAGTATATCGTCCAACATTGACGGCAAATATATTTCTGACTTTGCCCATCAGTGATAATATACATTGTGCTGAATTAGGATGCTTAAATTTAATCAATATTTTTTCCTTTCGTCGAGTTGGCTGATGAGCATTTTCAACACAGTTATTTAGTCTCTTACTAGTACGATGTTCAGTGTTAGGACACATAAACTTAATCGGTTTAATGTAACTCCTGAGCTTATCAGTAACAATTACTCTTGGAGTTGGATAATTACCCAATAATCTTGATAAAAAGCGAATAGCTGATTTCTTGTTACGACGCTTCTGCAATAATATTTCTAATTCATGCCCCTTGGAGTCAACAGCTCTCCATAATATGAATACTTCGCCTTTGATCTTGATGTTCATCTCATCTAAATGCCATTTGTCAGTTGCTTTCCTCTCTCTCTTTCTGATGACAGCTTGAAAATAAATCGCAAATTTATTGCACCAAAATCTTACAGTCTCATGACTTAAAATAATACCTCGATACGCCATCTGTTCTTGAACATCTCGGTAACTATTATTAAAGCGATGATATAACCATACTGTATGGCTAATGATGCTTGCTGGAAAACGATGTCTCTTCGGGGTTTGAGTAATATGCATAGTGTTAAGATTTATTGATAAATGGTTACTGCTATTCTATAAATCATTCCTTTCAATCGCTCAATACTTAAATTTACATCTCTCTTAACTTGACGATGCCGTTCAGGATTATCAACTAGTAGATTTGCAAAATCAGTCTGATGATGAGATAGCGAAGAAGAAACATCTTGGGATGATGGAGTATTTTTTAAAGCATATATACCAAAGGGATATGCTAAAACTATGGGATGAGTTTTTAAGTAGATTTAAACCAAGTTTAATAATGGATAAGGCATCAGGCTATATTTACTTAAGATCATTTTTATGGTATACTGACGCTAAGATTTCCGAAGATAAGCAGCAAGAATTAGAACAAATAATAGTTAAACATTTATCAACAGAAGAAAAAGATAATATTATGAGAACAATAGCACAAAAATACATAGATGAGGGTGTTCAGCATGGCATAATTCAAGGTATTGAAAAAGGCATTGAAAAAGGCATTGAAAAAGGAAAAGCTGAGGGAATTCAAATTGGTGAAATGAAAGGAAAAGCTGAAGAAAGAGTAGAAATAGCAAAAAAAATGCTATCTCAAGGTTGTAATTTGTCATTCATTTCTAGTGTCACTGGTCTTGAAGAAGACTTTATTCGTTCTTTATCATAAAAACATTATTGATGGGATTTACTTTATTTAGTAGTTTATTTTAGCATCGATACACACGTTTTTTTATAAATTTTTTTAATACTGCCTTAGCAACAAAGTTCATGATGCTAAATTAGCGATTTTAAGACGCGAATTTAGGATAAGTGAAGTTTGTTAATATCAAAAGAAGAATAAAGAATATTAGATTTTTTGATATTAAAAGCATTAACACAAGCAAGAATATGAACTAAAAAATTCGTAGGTGATCTATGCCTTGAATGCTCAAGGTCCATACTCTTTTTCAGAACATTAAATACAGATTCAACCAATGACCTTTTTCTAAGTTGCATTTTGTCTTCCATTTCAATCAAATGATTCTTCATATCTTTCCTTATCCCTGTAAATAACCGTAAACCTCTATTATATAATTTACTGAATAAATCCTTAGATATGTAGCCTTTGTCACCAAAGATTTTACCTTGTAATCCAGCTGTTATAGCCTCTGCCGCTGATAAATCACTATTATTTGCTTTGGTAATTTTGATTGCCATAATTGCTCCCTTATTATTAATTACTATATGCAACTTAAATCCCATAAACCATCCATAACTACTCATCCCGATTTTAGCAATATTACCGAATACTTTATTATTGCTTATACGCTTTGTATGACATATTGATAATTTAGTTGAATCAATAAAATAAATTCCTGTTTCTTCTCCTCTAAATAGTTGCAGCATTATAGCAAACGGTAGAATTAATCTCGGCCATAATTGTATTATTCGGCTATAACTTGGTAATTTAAATATCCTCTGTATTTATATGATAGGTGATATAAATAGTAATTCTTAAAGTCTTTGCACGGTGATAAATAAAAATATAATACTATAGTTAAAAGCTCTGAAAGACTTAATTCTCCTAACCTCTGACGCTTTCTATCTGTTGGTACTAATTTTTGCTTCTCCCATTCTTCGTATATTTTGCAAAAATTATCTAGTATATAGAATAAACTTATGATACATCTTTTCATTGTTGGGTTCTCGTTTTTTTTATCAAAAACTTTTGTAACCCAACAGGCACCGTCAAGTTAAGTAAATTGGTTTCAAAAAGTACTATGTTTTTATATTTCAGGCAGCAAGAAGTCTTTGAGTAGCTTCGTCCCAAATAGATTTAGCGGATGCAAATGCAATTCTTTGCTCTGGTGCGGTTTTAGTATATCGTCCAACATTGACGGCAAATATATTTCTGACTTTGCCCATCAGTGATAATATACATTGTGCTGAATTAGGATGCTTAAATTTAATCAATATTTTTTCCTTTCGTCGAGTTGGCTGATGAGCATTTTCAACACAGTTATTTAGTCTCTTACTAGTACGATGTTCAGTGTTAGGACACATAAGCTTAATCGGTTTAATGTAACTCCTGAGCTTATCAGTAACAATTACTCTTGGAGTTGGATAATTACCCAATAATCTTGATAAAAAGCGAATAGCTGATTTCTTGTTACGACGCTTCTGCAATAATATTTCTAATTCATGCCCCTTGGAGTCAACAGCTCTCCATAATATGAATACTTCGCCTTTGATCTTGATGTTCATCTCATCTAAATGCCATTTGTCAGTTGCTTTCCTCTCTCTCTTTCTGATGACAGCTTGAAAATAAATCGCAAATTTATTGCACCAAAATCTTACAGTCTCATGACTTAAAATAATACCTCGATACGCCATCTGTTCTTGAACATCTCGGTAACTATTATTAAAGCGATGATATAACCATACTGTATGGCTAATGATGCTTGCTGGAAAACGATGTCTCTTCGGGGTTTGAGTAATATGCATAGTGTTAAGATTTATTGATAAATGGTTACTGCTATTCTATAAATCATTCCTTTCAATCGCTCAATACTTAAATTTACATCTCTCTTAACTTGACGATGCCTTATTGCCTGCTCATGTAGATCAAAAATTCAAAGACTCAAGAGTTTTGATGAACGAGGTAGAACGTCTAGAGACAAGAAAAAACAGTCAATTATTAAAAGATGTAGTTATAGCACTGCCTGATGATAAGGAATTAGATTTAGATGATAGAATAGCCATTACTCATGAAATCATCGAAGAGATGGGGTGGGTAAGAAATGGCCTAGGAGTTCAGGTTGATATTCATCAGCCACAGACGTACGAAAAGAATTGGCATGCCCATGTGCTTGTGACTACCAGAAGATTTACAGAAAACGGTAAAGCTTTAGGAGCTAAGGCAGTAGATTTAAATCCTAAATTTGCCAAAGTTAAGGGCAAAGCGTTTATTATCCCCGAAGATAAAATTATTCATGAAAGAGCTAAAGAAGTAATCAATAAATATTTTGCCAAGTTAGGTTTAGAAATCAGAGTAGACCCAATAAGTTTTATGCCACAGCAGCATGTCGGCCCTACTAGAATGCGAAGTATTATCAATGAAATAGCAGAGCAAAATAAAATATGTAAGCTAGCCCATCTTGAGATTGTTAAGAATAGCGATGGAGTATTAAATCGTATTATTCGTCATCAAGCTATTTTTACTAAATTGGATATAGAAAAAGCGGTAAAAGAGATTCCAGAAGAAGCAGAAAAGCAAAAACTAATAAGGGAAATATTAAATTCAGATAGGCTGGTAAAACTATATAATGAAGATGGCACGGATACTAAATACTATACTACTAAAGGCGTGCGAGATGAAGAATTAAGGATACTAAGAATAGCAGATAAGGTAAATAGCCAGATTCATTTTAATAACGTTATTAAGCTTAAAAGTGCTATCGATAATCTTACAATTGTTAATGAAGCACAAAGAGCAAGTCTGCAGCATATTTTAATTAATAATCAAGGGATTAGGATTTTGCAAGGTAGAGCTGGCACCGGTAAGTCGCAAGTACTTGCTGAAGCTTATAAAATTGCCACCAATCATGGACAAAATATTATAGGGCTTAGCCCTACTCATAAAGCAGCATCGGAGCTTAAAAGTAAAGGTTACCAGAAGTGTCATACAGTAAAAGGATTTTTATTTAAATTGTATAATGGTAAAGCTAATCTACCAAGAAATACTACGCTAGTAGTAGATGAAGCAGGAATGGTAGGTAATAGTGATTATTTAGAATTATTAAAAGTAGTAAGGAGTAATAATTGTAATTTGATACTGGCTGGAGATGAGAGACAACTCACTTCCGTTGAGCGAGGAGGAATGTTTGCAGTATTGGCTAGTAAATTTGGCTCATATGAATTAAGTAATATTAGAAGGCAGCATAAAGTGTGGGCAAGAGAAATGGCTTCATGCTTTGCAAAATCAGATATTACTGGTGGTCTACGTTTACTTGCACAGCATAAATGTTTAAAGATTGATCATACGCTAGAAGAATCAATGGCAAGATTAATTAATGATTGGAGTAACAGCAAATTTGCTCTAAATGAGCGTTTAATAATTACCATGCGTAATGCTGAAGTAGATAGTATTAATCAAGGGATCAGGGAGTTACTAAAAGCTAAAGGCTTGCTTACCGGTAAAGAATATAGATGCTATCTACCAGCTCAGCAGTATGAAGATTATATGGCAGGAGATCGTATTTTGTTTAAAAGTACTAATAAAGATTTACAAATAGAAAATGGTGAATTTGCAACGATAACTTCAGTAAGTAACGATAAGTTTGTTGCTAAAACAGATAGCGGAAAAGAAATAGAATTTAATCCTCAAGATGTAAGCTTTAAACATGGCTATGCTTCTACAGTGTATAAAGCACAAGGAGCCTCAATTAAAGATGTCTATGTATTACATAATCTAGCAGGAAATAGCAGAAATTCTTATGTAGCAATGACTAGACATATAGAAGAGGTAAAACTTTACTATAATAGGAAGGCTACCAGGAATATGGCCAGTTTAATATCGCAACTTAGCAAAATAGATAATAGGCTATCTAGCATTAATTTTAAAACTTTAGAAGAATTAGTAGCGATTCAAGATCAAGAAAATAAGAGTCCTAATATTATAGATAAAGTAGGTGATTGGTTTAAAGGGGTAGTAGAAGATATTAAGGATAGATTACACAGTAATGATAACTATTACCACTTAAGAGTGAGATCAAGATCATCTGCTAAAGTAGCAGAAATCCTAAGAAGCACTAGCACAAATTTTGCCACAAGCCATAAAGCCCAAGAAGCGCGAAAAAGCTCTTCTTATAACCTTACGAATTGTAATAAACAAGATACAACAATAAGTGTTAAATTACAAGAGGATATTATGGCAAAGAATAAAATAGATTATAATGCTATTAATAAACAAAAAGCAGTAGAATTAAAGCAACGATTATCATTTAAAGCGGAAGAAATAGGTAAAAATTTGCTAGGCAGTCCAAACAAGCATTTATCAAATAGTCAAGTGTTACGCTGGGAGAAAGATGGCAAAATAGTGATGAGGATAGGTGGCAGTAAAGCTGGCAGATGGTATGATTTTAGTAAAGGAGAGGGAGGAGATTTATTTACCTTAGTACAAAGAGAAAAAAATTGTGATTTTGTAGAAGCTAAGAAATATTTACAAGATATGGTTGGTATATCAAACAATAGCAAGTTATTAGAAGATAAGATAAAAGAGCAATTTGACCAAAAAGTTAAGAATCAAGATCAACAAGCGAAATATGCTGAAATATCTAAGATAAAGAGAGCTGAAGAATTATATGAAAAATCAGATTCTATAATCTATATGACGCCAAATAATATAGCAAAAAGATATTTATCAGAACATCGTGGAATTAAAGAAGTATTAACAAGATACCAACTAAGTAACGATCTTAGAACCAATATGATGTGGGATAATAATAGTAAACAATATTATCCTGCATTAATTGCTTTTGCTAGAAATAAAGATGGTAATATTAGCGGTGGACAATCAATTTATTTAAACAAAGACACAAATAATAAAGCTGATATTAAGGTTAATAAACGTTCATTTGGTAGAATCAGAGGCTCTTTTGTTGAGATTAATAAAAATAACGAACAGCAGAACGTACAAAGCAGGAACATACAAAGCAGTAAAGATGGCAACAATTTAGTTAGTAATGTAACGATTATAGCAGAAGGGTTAGAGACGGCTTTAAGTATTGGGGAAGCTGGTATTAAAGGCAAAATTCTTTGTAGTTTAGGTGTAAGTAACATTAGGAACTATGAGCCTATCAAAGGAGAAAGAATAATAATTGCTGCTGATAATGATGGCAAAGACGCAGTATCAGTTAATACTGTAATTAAGGCTCAGGAAGAATTAATTAGGCAAGGAGCTGTGGTAGCAATAATACGACCACCGGAAAAAGGTGATTTTAATGATATGTTAAAATCCCAAGGAGCAGAATCTATAAACAAGCTTATAGAGCCTGAAATAGCAAAATTAACAGCAGCTAGCAAAGTAACAGAACTTAAATCATCCTTAAAAGCAAGTGATGATAGAAAATCACAAATTAAATCTATAGAATTATTATTTTCAAAATTGGCAAATAACGATAATAATGAACTAAATAATTTGCAGCAACAGCAAATAAAAGCTCTAGTCAAGTTTGGCACAGCAGAAAATATCAATACTGCCTTACAAATCTACAGAGAAAAAGGCATAGATTCTTGTCTGCTCTACAGTCACAAGATTTGCAAGGCAGTAATAGAGCAGAAGATAGAGAAAGATTTACAAATTATGCAGAATAAATTTGATCCTAATTATAATCTTGGTGATAAAAGATTTTGTGATATAGTGATATATGATTTTCAAGGCAAAAGCCATCTCGTTCCTGAAGATTACTTAAATGCCATAGGAAGAGATAAACAAGTAATGCAATATATAAGTCCAAGCTCAGAAATAGGTAAAGAAATAAAAAGTGCGGTAAAGCAAGTATCTGAGGTAAAGCGTAGTCAAGGAATAAGAGTTTAGAGTGTAGTATAATAATATTAATTAAGTTAAAAAATGTAAACATATGAGTGAACAAGGAAACCTGCTGGGTGATCGAGATAAAGGCACAAAGAAAGCTAAGCATGATAAGATATTTCGTAAAGCACTCGAGAATCCTCTAGTTGCCCATGAATTCTTTAATGCACATTTACCTAAGGAAATAAAAGCTTTAATAGATTTTCCTAGTTTAGCAATGGAAAATACCACTTTTGTAGAAAGCTCTTTAAAAGATTCTATCTCTGATGTTTTATTCTCATGCAAATTTGATAAACAAGACGGATATTTATTTTTGCTTGTAGAACATCAATCAAAAGCAGATCATTTTATGGCTTTTAGGCTATTTAAATATATGATTAATATTTGTGAGCGATATTTAATGCAAAATCCTAAATCTAAAACTTTACCATTAATATACCCAATGATATTTTTCAATGGTCAGGAGAAATATAATGTTGCAAGGAATTTGTGGGATTTATTTGCTAATAACAAATTAGCAAAAGAATTATGGATTAATGATTACCAATTAGTGAATGTCCATGAAATTCCTGATGAAGAGTTTAAACAAAGGATATGGTCAGGGATATTAGAATTTTTTCTCAAGCATATACATGAGAGGGAATTATTAAAAAGATGGCAAGAAATATCAGATATATTACCGGAATTAACCAAAATAACGATAGGCTATGATTATTTAGAAATGATATTATATTATACTTTGACAAAGATAGAGCAAACTGATAAAATAAAACTAGAGAATTTATTATCAACAAAGTTGAATCCAGAAATAGGGACAAGGCTTATGAGAAGTTTAGCAGAGCATTGGCAACAAGAAGGAAAAGAGCTAGGTATTCTTGAAGGCTTACAAGTTGGTGAAGCTAAAGGTATCCAAATTGGTGAAGCTAGAGGAAAAGCTGAAGGAAAAGCTGAAGAAAATATCAGAGTAAAAACAGAAATAGCAAAAAAACTATTATCCCAAGGTTGCAATATTGCTTTAATCTCTAGTGTAACCGGTCTTGATGAAGCTTTTATTAGTTCTTTAGAGTAAACATATTTCTTGTAAAATTTACTCTGCTGTTTGAAAAATCATTTATAAAAATTCTGAAATAACAAAAAAGTTTTTTATACACAGCTTACCTCTAAAACTCGTAATACTAATAGCGATTTAAAGGGGCATTATAATAGGATTTTTCTTTATAAGGTAAATCTCTCCCCTATCAAACAATTGAAATCTTTTAAAAATACCATTAAAATGGCTTTTATGTTTTTGGATTTAAATCAAGTTTGTAAATTCATTTTAAGTTTGGTAATAGGGAAATTACCCACAAGTTTTACATAACAGGTAAGATCTGGTAGATTCATGATTTCAGAAGGCATTACTAATAATTTCCTTTTCTCTAAGCTGTGCATATTTACTCCATCACGCATAGAGTTAGCACCATAAGAGAGATTCTCTTGAGTTTCAATAATTTCTTGCTCACCAAGCATTAAAGCTGATTTATGTGCTGTCTGCTGATCACCTACTCGAAAAATAAATTTACTACCAAATAGATCAAGTATTGAAGCTGCTCCTGCATGACCATATATTTCCTCTAATTGATGAATATTCTGCATACCTGCAACAACGCAGCCACCATATTTTCTACTTTCAGCTAAAGCTATAGGCAGTGCAGATATCTTTTGTAAAGCTGGCAGCTCATCAATCACAAACCACATATTACTATGAGTATTATTGATATTCCTATTCATTAATGCTTTTATCGCTATGCTAATCCATGCAGCAATAAGTGGTCGTAGCATTACTCTTTGATTAGGAGTACTAGTTATAAATAACCAACCTTTGTCCGCAGTAAACCACTTTCTAATACTAAAACTACCTTTAGGCTTTAAATATTGCAATACTTCAATATTTTTACTAATAGTTGCTTGAATACCTGAAGAAGTCTCAGGGGCACTACTGCTAATTATTCCAGCAACTGCTGTATTTTTAAAGACCTTTGCAAATTCTTTATTATTTGCATAAAGAATAGTATTTATTAGCTTTTTGATGTCTTTACTATCCTGATATAATCTTAATCCTTCAGCTAATACTAGCTCAGCACTTTTAGCAAAAAAGTCATCTAATTTAGGATTATAACTGCTAAAACTACTGGCTATATCATTATAATCCCAAATTTCATGACAATCATTCCACGGTAGCCATGCTGAACTATTCTCTTGCAAAGGATTCAGTATCTTATCACATTTTGGATCAAAAAATCGATCAGTAAAGCTACCTGTTAAATCAACAATTATTGCTCTACCACCTTCTTTTTTAATTTGAGGTAATAGCTCATTTAACATGTTAGTTTTACCGCTACCTGTAGTACCGGTAATAAGAATATGTCTCCTTTCACTATTTTTAACTAATGGCAACCCAGAAAAGCAAATATTAGCAGCTTGTTTGTTTTTATAAAGCATTTTTGCTAAAGTACCTGCTTCTACAAAATCTGCTCCCCTGATCTTATCTTGGATAACAGCTTTTTTACCTCGATACATAAAAAAGATGATAGCAGTAAACAGACCAATAGTAAAAGTAATAATACCTTCTTGCCAAGCTGAATGCAATAAAAATTGCCCAAATTGATTGATATTATGCGAATGCGGTGTAACATGCCAAAATTTATGAACAAATTCTTCAGCATTACGGTAAACCCAAGCTTTTTGCTCTAAATAATAGAATTGAATACTTATTTGATCTATAGGATAAAAATATTCTCCTATAGCAAGTTTTAATTGTACGTATCGTTCTATGATAAAATAATATAGACTTATCAAAGATAATTTCTGAAATGTACGAAACATCAACCACACTACAACAGATACCAAGCCAATCATTAAAGCATTAATACTGCCTTGCCCAAGCATTCTCATCTGATGAGCAAAAATCTGAGAACCACGAGTAAAATTATTTTGATTTTGTTGCATCCAATTACAAATTATCTTGCATTATCTTTAATTTTTCTTCAAACTCGTCAGCCATAAGATCATTACCTAATTTTCTTAAAGCTTTAATTATTGCTTCATATTCTTCTATAAGATTAGGTTTGTATTTAAGAGCTAAATTAAAATTTTCCTTAGCTTCTTTATGTTTACCTAAATTAACTAAAACAATACCTTTTTCTAAGTAACTTTCAGCATAATCAGATTTATACTTAATAGCTAAGTCGTAGCTCTTAATTGCTTCTTCATATTTACCTAATTTTTTAAAAGATACTCCTTTTTCTAAGTATGATGCTATATAATTATGATCATATTCGATTGCTAAATCACAATTTTCTATTGCTTCATGATGTTTTTTTAATATGTTTAAAGAGATAGCCTTGTTATAGTATGCTTCTACACAATTGGGCTGATATTTAATGGCTATATTACAGTTTTCAATTGCTTCTTGATATTTTCCTAAGTTTATTAAAGCTGCACCTTTATTGTTGTAAGCATCTGCATAATCAGATTTATATTTAATAGCTAAATCATAGTTTTCTATCGCTTCCTGATGTTGCCATAAAGACATCAAAGATATTCCTTTGTTGTAATAAGCTTCCGGATATCTAGGATTATATTTAAGAGCAGTATCAAAATTTTCTATTGCATTTTGGTATTCTCCTAAGTCATTTAATGCACTACCTTTATTATTATAAGCTGCTGCAAAGTCTTGCTTATTTTTTATAGCGAGGTTGTATGATATTATTGCCTCACGATGCTTTCCTATTGTGCATAATACATTTGCTTTGTTATTATATGCTTCTGCAAAACTAGAATCATACTTAATAGTTAAGTCATAATTGTCTATTGCTTCTTGGTATTGTTTTAATGTATTTAAAGTCATGCCTTTATTGTTATAGCATTTAGCACAATCAGTTTTATATTTAATGGCTAAATTATAATTTTTAATTGCTTCTTCATATTTACCTAATTTATAAAGAGATCTTCCAATATTAAAATACTCTTCTGCTAAAATATTGGGATCTTGAATCTTGCTTTGTGGATCTATTGGTTGTGGTTTTTCATTAACAATACTAGTGGTATTTTCTGCAAAAGCACGGCTAAAAAATATTAATGGTAAGATAAATATGAATGCTAATTTTTTAATATTTTGTATAGATTTCTTTTTAATTATTTTCATTTTTATAGCCTGGTAGTTTAATATTTCTTTTCTTTATCGCCTTATCGCTAATGCCAATATTATCTGCTATTTGCTGGCCAGTTCTTATAATCGTTGATTCAGGAGTTTTATTAAATTCATCTTCAAGTTGTTCCCTCTTATATTTTACTTTATCAGATAACTGCTCTAGAGTATTTACTTTTTCTACTTCATTATTATCTGTACTTTGAATAAGCATTTGTTCTATACTTGTATCATAAATATCATTTTTTCTATCATCAATACTACTAATAGCAGCTTGATCATTTAACTGTTTAGTTTTTTTATCAAAACTTGATCGCAAGCTTTCTTTAGATGGAATATTGATGTTACTTACTGAGCTTAAGTTTTGCGGTATAGTATTATTAATTTTAGCTATGTTTAAAGCTATTTGTTCAGCTTCTTGTTGATGAGTACTCGCCCACATAGCAGCCTGCTCTTTACTACTTACTCCAGGGATATTTTTGGCAATTATGCTATTTAATACCGGCTCATTTAAATTGCGATCAATAGAAGCGGAGTTTTGAGACACGTAATTCATATTATAGCTTAATTGCTCGATATTTTGTTTAGTTCTTGCTATTTCTTGCCCTACAGACTGTTGCTCAGAAAAATTATTATTTAGATTATTACTAAGTGAATGCAGATCACTATTTGTGTGACCTAATCTGCCATCTTTAGTAGCACTTTTAATCTTGGACAATGCTTCATTATATGATTGCTGTTGGTTAACAGATTTACCTTGATCTTGTTCTTGATCATTACGTGATGCAACTTTTGTTCCTCCCAGACTAGGAATATTTAAACCTATATCGGCACTAGTACCAGTGCCTTTTTTATTGCTACTACCTGTATGATCAGTAGCAGCGATGCTATCTGAATTCATCTGTTGCAAGGCTAGATACTGGCTATCAGTAATACCTATAGATTTTGCTTCTTCATAGCTTAATCTTTTACCTATTTCAGTTGCTATAGAATTTCCTGTAGTAGTTAAATCACTATACCTGTTATTTAATGAGTCAAGATAACTTTGTGAGCTCATAAACTGAGCTTGATAACTATCTTGTAATAATTTAGAAGAGCGGTAATTGTTAACTAGGGAGTCTACTGCTTGAGTCAGTACTTGTCTACCACTATCAGTACTAGTGACTCTCATTCCTCCATCATCAATAATTCCTCCTGCTATTTGCAAAGTGGGAGCAAGATTTTGCTGGGCAATTGTTCTATTACCGATGTTGTAATTATCCATAGAGAGGTTATTATCAGCAATATTAGTACCAATATTACTTGCAACAACCGGTACTGGAGAAAATTGATTGGCCAAAGTAGTAGTTGCATGGGCACACGCCTTTAATACTGCCCAGGATAACATCGGAACTGAAGCTGCTAGCATCTGAAATGTTGCAAACTCATGCAGCACCATTTCTGAAAAACTCCCCTGCGATAAGATATTTAAACCAGTAAGGTGATTCACGCCTTTACCGGCTAGGCTAATCATGCCTAAACAATGAATCACGGTAAAAAATACTGGCCAACTAGTTACCCAAATAATCAAGGTTATCCAGGTTTTAAAGATAGTATAACCGCCTGGCAGCATCGACATTGGAAATACTACAAAAATAAGACAAATTACTAAAGCAAAAAATACTGATTGTAAGATAGGCATTAGATTTGCTGCTATCTCTCCTGCAACCAGGTAAGAAAATGATTGCTGAAATAACCCGCGGGTCACATTCATACTAACTAATTGAGGATATATTCTAGAAAGTGAGAATTTTTCTCTTAAATCATCATAAGCTTCACGATTAGCATTTAGTAGCATTGCTTGCCTCATCCACTGGTGAATATCTGTTTGCTCTTTTTTAAGATATTTTAAAGTATCAGATGTCATAGCTTTTAATCTACTCGCTAACATCTCCTGCCTATCAGAGCTAATGCCTATAATATTTGCAAATTTAGTTAATAACCCATCATTTAATTCTTTATTAATAGCTGCCTTAATTAGAGGAGTTACCTGCCTGCAGGTTTTAAAAGAAATAGCAGAATTACTTGGATCTTTATAATATATACCAAAATTATTGGGTATATTTTGCTGAATAAAAGCAATTATATCACTGGCTCTTTGTGCTTCTGCTTTTTTACCTAAAATATTGCCGATGATGTAAGGTTTCATAAAACATTGTCTTAAGAATTCTTTTGTGTTGGTTAAAGTTACTGGATCCTCTATTTGAATATCTTTGATTTTACCAATAGCTTTTGCCCCAAACATAATCCCATTCTTCCTGCTTGATAACCCTTCATCAGGTGGTAGTAAATGTTTTTCTAGCGTTTCTGATAAGGAATAACTTATTTTTGATGATATAGAGGCAAAAAAAGCAACACCTATTGGGATATTGTCGATCTTAACAGGAGCCTGCATTGATATTTCATCCTTAAGCCATACATTTGCTTTTGGAGCAAATAAAAAGATAAAAATAAATAAGGATGGAAAAAACCACTCCATGGCAAAAATACCAATATTACCTCTAAAAATAGCACGAGTTGCTGCCCAAATTCCACCAATTGTCAAAGCAAATTTACCTACTGGTGTAAAATACTCACTATTTGAGGCAAAGACTCTTCCTATACCATTAAAAATTTGCCATAATATATCTCCTCCACCAAATGTATGTATTACGTAATCTGCCATATTCTTTTTAATTTTTATCTGCTTTGCTTATTTTTGTGCTTGCTTATCTACTTGCTCATCTAATTTTAATTTATAATTAATTTTTAAGCCCTCTCTTTGGCGATTAAATGTTGTTCTATTAATCTTGCTCTTCTATCAATCTGATCGCTACTTGTTAGCATATTACTCCATTTCTCTTGAGCAAAAAGTTGCACTCGATCTAAAGCTTTTAAGTAGGCAGTTAAATGATGATCTGCTACTTGCTTGGATTTTAGCATAGTTACTGCTTTTCTGACCTCAGAGATTACCTCCTTTAAATGCTGCAACAAGCTGTAACTAGCCACTAATTCTGAGGAGCTATCTAAAATAGTTACTCCTGATATTGCTTCTAAAGTAATATAATCATATATTGGAAATGCTTCCCCTATTGAAGATAGGAAAGATATGTCTGCATTACTAAACTCGTTATTACTTGTAAGTTTACTCTTTAATTCATCTAGCTTGGTTTTAGCCTTGCCTTGATATGATTGCTCTGGAGCAATAGTAATATTACGTCTTAGAGCTGGGTTTAAACAATGAATATTATCACAATTATAAATTGAGGCAGATTCGCCGCCTTTTAAATGAGCAATCCAGCTCTTTTCATCTTGAGCAAGTGACGCAAGAAAATAGACATTATTATCTCGAACTATTATAGTTCCAGTCATTGACATAATGGCACTTCTCATATTTTCAGGGATTCCTGCTTTTTCTGCTACTTTAGTAAAAATATTATAATTTGTCAGCATTAATTCTGGAGGCACCGTCAAGTTAAGTAAATTGGTTTCAAAAAGTACTATGTTTTTATATTTCAGGCAGCAAGAAGTCTTTGAGTAGCTTCGTCCCAAATAGATTTAGCGGATGCAAATGCAATTCTTTGCTCTGGTGCGGTTTTAGTATATCGTCCAACATTGACGGCAAATATATTTCTGACTTTGCCCATCAGTGATAATATACATTGTGCTGAATTAGGATGCTTAAATTTAATCAATATTTTTTCCTTTCGTCGAGTTGGCTGATGAGCATTTTCAACACAGTTATTTAGTCTCTTACTAGTACGATGTTCAGTGTTAGGACACATAAGCTTAATCGGTTTAATGTAACTCCTGAGCTTATCAGTAACAATTACTCTTGGAGTTGGATAATTACCCAATAATCTTGATAAAAAGCGAATAGCTGATTTCTTGTTACGACGCTTCTGCAATAATATTTCTAATTCATGCCCCTTGGAGTCAACAGCTCTCCATAATATGAATACTTCGCCTTTGATCTTGATGTTCATCTCATCTAAATGCCATTTGTCAGTTGCTTTCCTCTCTCTCTTTCTGATGACAGCTTGAAAATAAATCGCAAATTTATTGCACCAAAATCTTACAGTCTCATGACTTAAAATAATACCTCGATACGCCATCTGTTCTTGAACATCTCGGTAACTATTATTAAAGCGATGATATAACCATACTGTATGGCTAATGATGCTTGCTGGAAAACGATGTCTCTTCGGGGTTTGAGTAATATGCATAGTGTTAAGATTTATTGATAAATGGTTACTGCTATTCTATAAATCATTCCTTTCAATCGCTCAATACTTAAATTTACATCTCTCTTAACTTGACGATGCCACTCAAAGACTTCTTACTGCCTGAAATATAAAAACATAGTACTTTTTGAAACCAATTTACTTAACTTGACGGTGCCATATAAATTATTGAATTTTCTTAATAAAGTCAAAGTATAGTTTTTAATAGCTGGAGGGTGTCAGAAAGTTTGTGTAAGTTGTAAAAATAGTTAAGAATAAAATTAATTAAAACAACTTAACATGAGGCTAATATGAAAAATAAGAACAAAGTATCAAATCCGACTATAGAAAAAGTAGTATCAGACATACTATCACAAAGTGACCCATCTGAAATATTTGGCAAAGGAGGGATCTTTGAAGAATTAAAAAAACAGCTGGTGAATAAGATCTTAGAGAAAGAAATGGAGTCTCATATAGGATATGAGAAGCATTCTAAAACTGAGAAAGAGTCAGATAATAGGCGCAATGGTAATTATGAAAAAACCATTTTAGATGAAGAAGGTCGTAAATTAAGAGTAGAAGTACCAAGAGATCGTGACGGAGAATATGAACCTATACTTATTCCTAAGGGAGTTCGTAAATTTGAAGGATTTGATGATAAGCTAATATCATTATATGCACGAGGGTATGACTACTAGAGAAATTCAGGGCCATTTAGAAGAATTGTACTCTACCAAGGTGTCTGCTGAGTTAATATCAAAGGTAACTGATGGTGTATTAGAGGATGCTAATGCTTGGCAAAATAGGTCACTTGATAGTATCTATCCTATGATGTATTTAGATTGCATTTATGTGAAAGCAAGAGATAATCATGTAATAATTAACAAGGCAGTTTATTTGTCTGTAGGTGTGAATTTAGAAGGTAAAAAAGAGCTTTTAGGCATTTGGATAGGCAAAAATGAAGGCGCTAAATTCTGGTTGCAGATAGTAACAGAATTAAAGAATCGTGGAGTTGAACAAATATATGTTGCATGTGTTGATGGTTTAAAAGGCTTTCCTGAAGCTATAAACAGTGTATTCCCCAAAACGATAGTACAGCTCTGTATAGTCCATATGATTAGGAATTCTGTAAAGTACGTATCGTATAAAGATTTAAAATCAGTTATAGCAGATTTAAAGAAAATTTATTCTGCAATAAATGAAGCAGAAGCTTTAAGAGAATTACAGAGTTTTAGCAAAAAATGGGATAATAAATATCCAGTTATTTTTAATATATGGCAGCGAAATTGGTTTGGTATAGCTCCTTTTTTAGCTTCCCGGATGAAATCAGAAAAGCAATTTATACGACTAATGCTATTGAATCAATTAATCGTCAAATCAGAAAAATTATCAAGAATAAAGGGGTGTTTCCAGATGATAAATCAATTCAAAAAATAATATTTTTAGCATTGACAAATGCTTCTAAGAAATGGACAATGCCAATCAAGAATTGGGCAATGGCTTTAAATCAATTTGCTATACTTTGTGATACTAATTTACAAAATTGGGCAAATGGAGAAATTCTACTTACACAAAGAATCTGACAGACTCCATTAAACCGATTAAGCTTATGTGTCCTAACACTGAACATCGTACTAGTAAGAGACTAAATAACTGTGTTGAAAATGCTCATCAGCCAACTCGACGAAAGGAAAAAATATTGATTAAATTTAAGCATCCTAATTCAGCACAATGTATATTATCACTGATGGGCAAAGTCAGAAATATATTTGCCGTCAATGTTGGACGATATACTAAAACCGCACCAGAGCAAAGAATTGCATTTGCATCCGCTAAATCTATTTGGGACGAAGCTACTCAAAGACTTCTTGCTGCCTGAAATATAAAAACATAGTACTTTTTGAAACCAATTTACTTAACTTGACGGTGCCCTAATAACTCCTATATTTCCAACATGTATATCAAAATCCCCAATTAATAAACTTGCCGGCATAATATTCTCAAAATTTTGATATTTAACTTCTTTAAAAGAATTTTCTAAAGTTCTAAATAATTTATTTCGAGATCCCATAAAAAGCGGTCTACCCCAACCTTTTCTAAACCAAGTACTTGGTTTAGTTTCAGCAGACATATGAGTGTCCATATCTACATACATGTCACTACTATAGTTTTTAAAAAACTCAGATTTAACATATACTTGTGAATCGCTATTTTTAGATTTACTAAAATTGTCTGGAACTATTAATGAGACTTTAGCACCGTCTTCAGGACTTATTGCTGAAAAAATTTGAGACCCTAAAAACTCAGCAATATTTTTTGCAGATGAAGCTTCTTGTTTTATCATTGCGGTAATGCTGCCATCCACACTTTGATACACCCCTCCATATTCACCTGCTTCGTTAGCCCCACAGCTTTTAGGCTTTAAAAATTTCCAATCTTTAAAAACTGATTTTCTGTCTTGAGCCATTTTGACCTCTTCATATTATAAAATTTAATTATTCTTATTATTAAATCTCTTGCATAACTTATCTTATAAAGAGGAATTTGAAGGAAACACGAAGCATCATCGCCTCGTACGGTACAAAAAGTACGTAAGGGGCTAGGGATCGACATATAAATTACCTTTAGAAGTAAGTTATGCTAATATTTCGGCTACTTCGAGAGCAGCATAAGTAAATATACCACTTGCTCCAGCCCTTTTAAAACTAATTAGCGACTCTATTAAACTTTTTTCCCAGTCTAAGGCTCCAGCATTTGCTGCAAATTTTAACATGGCATATTCACCGCTAACCTGATATGCAAAAATTTTGGTATTAAAGTTATTAGCCGCTTCACGAATAACATCTAAAAACGGCATACCTGGCTTAACCATCACCATATCTGCCCCTTCTGCTATATCATGTTCAATCTCAAGCATTGCCTCTTTTATATTCCGAACGTCCATTTGGTAGCTTGATTTATCTAAATAAATTTTTTTATTGCTACCAACGGCATCACGGAACGGACCATAAAAACTCGAAGCATATTTAGCGGCATAAGCAAGAATACCGACATTGGTAAAATGCTCTTCATCAAGATATTCTCTTATAGCCATAATCCTGCCGTCCATCATATCTGAAGGAGCAACAATATCAACACCGGCTTTTGCAAGCGTTAAAGCTTGATTACATAGCGCCTTTATTGATCTATCGTTATCAACTTCGCCGTTATGTATTATACCGTCATGACCGCTTATAGTATATGGATCAAGCGCTACATCACATATTATGCCTATATCAATATTAGCATTTTTAAGCGTTCTAATTGTTCGGCATATTAAATTATCCAAATTATACGCCTCATCAGCATTTTCACTTTTTAGTTCTTGATCAATACTTGGAAATAAAGCAATAGCCTTAATACCAAGTTCAGCTGCCTTTTTTGCCGTCTCTACTATTTGATCTATAGAAAAACGATATATGCCCGGCATAGTACTAATCTCTTGCCTTTCATTATGTCCTTCAACAACGAATAAAGGCAGTACTAAATCATCAACCGATAAATTACTTTCAGCAACTAATTCACGAAGCCAAAGGGCTTTTCTATTTCTTCTAAGTCTAATAAGTGGATACATAAGGTCTTTTTAAAATTTAATTTATAATTTTAAGTATAACAAATTATAATCTACTATAAAATAAAAAATTTTGGAAATTAATAAAAACTTTTTGGATCGATATCTATTTTTACATGACAAAATGAAGGTATTTTAATTAGCCCTAACCAAAACTTCAAATATTTTTGCAAGTTAAATTTTTTATCCACAATAACAAGTATTCTAAAGCGGTACTTACCGGCAAGTTTTGACATTAATGAGCTTGCCGGACCTAAAACTTTTACCGAGGCTTTGGGAGCAATACGCACCATATTCTTAGCAACTTCTAAAATTTTTTGTTCGTTTGTTCCGGATAAAATTATTGATGCCATTTTTGAGAATGGCGGCATATCTGCTGCTTTTCGTACATCTAATTCATTAATAAAAAAACTATCTTCATTTGCCTCTTTAATATAACTGAAAATAATATTGTCAGGATAATAGCTTTGTAAATATACCATACCTTTAGAGTCTCCTCGCCCTGCTCTTCCGCCTACTTGATATAATAACTGAAAAGCTCTCTCACTCGATTTTAGATCAGCATTATTACAACCAAGATCGGCATCTATTACTCCAACTAAAGTAAGATTCGGAAAATGATAACCTTTCGTTATCATCTGCGTTCCTATTAATATGTCGATTTCTAAATTTTCCATTTGATGTAAAAGCTGCTCTGCTTCTTTCGAATTTTTAACATGATCTTTGCTGATTACGGCAATTTTAATATTTGGGAAAAACATTTTTGCTTCTTCCTCTATCCGCTCTATCCCTGGACCGCAAATAGTTAACAAATCTTTTTCCGAGCATTCAGGACAGGAATTAAAAATTTTACTTTGATAGCCGCAATGGTGACATTCAAGCTTTCTAGATGCTTTATGTACTACCATCCAACTAGAGCAATATTTACACGTAAATCTATGACTGCAAGCTTTGCACAACATTAAGGGTGCATAACCACGTCTATTAAGAAATAAAAGCGTTTGTTTCTTATTTTCTAAATTCTTTTTAATAGCTTCTATTAAAATTTTAGATAAATAAAAATCTTTAGGCAGGTTTTCTTTCTTCATATCAATTATTTCTACAATCGGCAGCACGGCATTTTTATACCTATTAGCTAGATTAATTAAAGTATATTTTCCTATTTGCGTATTATACATTGTTTCAACGGAAGGAGTTGCCGAGCATAGAACTATTTGAGCTTTATCAAATGTGCTTCTAACGATTGCCGTATCTCTTGCATTATATAATATACCGTCATCTTGCTTATAAGAATCGTCATGCTCTTCATCAATAACTATTAATCCTAAATTTTTAAAAGGTAAAAATAAGCTACTTCTAGCACCGATCACTACCTTAATTTTATCACTTAGTATACCTCTTAAAATCATTTTCTTTTGAGCTTTTGTAACGCTTGAATTCCATATTATAGGATCAAATCCGAATCGTTCTTTAAAACGATTAATAATTTGTGTGCTTAAAGCAATCTCAGGAAGCATCACTAGCACCTGCTCACCTTTTGCTAAATGATGTGCTATTAAATGAAAATAAACTTCCGTTTTACCGGAACCTGTAACACCTTTAATCAGCGCAGGCTTATTATTTTCCTGTAATATTTTTATCGCTTGTGTTTGCTCTTCCGATAAATCCGGTAATATAAAATTATGATTTATTTTTTGCTCTTTAACTTTAATCGGCTTTTCCGATATTTCTACCGGTAATACTAATTTCGCAATGCTGCCAAGCTCTGCCATATAGTAATTACTCATCCATTTAATTAATTCTAAAACTTCGGAATTAATATTAAAATTTAGCGGTACTTTTTCTTTTATAGCTTTTAGCTTTTTTGCTTCAGGAATATCAGCAAACTCCCAAACTATGCCGGTTAGCTCCTTATCTCTAAAAGGCACTACAACAAGATCGCCTATATTTAAAGGTAAATTTTCAGGTGTTAGATAATCCAGAGGAAATAATTTTACTGCCGGTAATAATATCTTCGCTATCTGCATATATATATTTCATAAATTTTTTTTTATTATATACTAAACTAATAAATTATAAAAATTTAGATGAAAAAAATTGTAATAGCAATCTCGGGAGCATCAGGGGCAATATACGGTATTCGTTTGCTTGAAGTGTTAAAAGAGCAGAGTATCGAAACGCATTTAGTTATCTCAGATGGAGCGGCTCTTACTATGAAAGCCGAAACTACATATTCGATAGAAGAGGTAAAAGCTCTTGCAAATTATCATTATAATAATAAAGATATAGGAGCTACTATTGCAAGCGGTTCATTTAAAACTCTAGGTATGATAATAGCACCGTGCAGTGTAAAAAGCTTAGCTAGCATTGCTCATGCGATGGAAGATAATTTAATTACTAGAGCGGCAGGAGTAGTATTAAAGGATAAAAGAAAGCTTGTGTTAATGACTCGCGAGACGCCTTTACATATAGGTCATATAGAAAATATGCTAAAGGTAGCTAATTACGGCGGAATTATAGCCCCACCGATGCCGGCTTTTTATGGCAAACCTGAAAAAATTGACGATATAGTTAACCATTCTATTGCAAGAGTTTTAGACCTTTTTGATATTGAAACTAACCTAATTAAAAGATGGGGTAGGTTGTGTGAGTAATAAAACATCAACTTTATTATTAAAATCTGCACTACAAAAAGCTCGTGATATTATTAATAAACATTATTCACCGGAAGAAAGCTTAGTAGATAAATTGATTGCTGAGCGTAGGCAGGAAACAAAAATAAAAAATATAGAATGTCTAGTTTGTAATAATAGCTTTTTCTATGTCATTCTTAGCAATGTCACACGTGTGACATTTAAGGATCAGTGTCATTCCCGCGGAGGCGGGAATGACATTATGGACTTTTTAAGGGACTTAGTAATAAAACTCGAAAGCAGTAATGACATACAGATTTTAATACAAATCAATAACTTCTTATAATAATTCTAAATACTAGAAAACAACAATGGCACGTAATAAAGTAAATAATGATAAAAATATAGCTGCTAATGATGAAGCAAATACTCCTTTACAAAGGGTTTTGCCTTCAAATATTCAAGCGGAGCAAATGTTACTTGGAGCAATTTTAACTAATAATGAATTGCTAAATTACGTATCAGAATTTTTACGTAGTGAGCATTTTTTTGAGCCTATTCATCAAAAAATTTATAAGGCGATTGAAGTAATTACCGAGAAAGGTTTAATCGCTACCCCCATCACATTACGCAGTATGCTTACCTCAGACGAGTTTTTTGCAGAAATTGAAGAAACGGATTATTTAGCAAAGCTAATTACTATGTCGATGATGGTAATAAATCCGATAGATTACGGCAAAATAATTTACGGTCTAGCAATAAAGCGTAATCTAATAAATATCGGTGAAGAAGTAGTTAACGATGCTTATAACTCTTCGTTAGAGCTAGAAGCCCAAGAGCAAATAGAACTTGCCGAAGCTAAACTTTATAATTTAGCAAGTGAAGGAATAAACGAAAAGAGCTTCACCAAAATTAGTACCCCTATCTCGGAATCACTTAGTAGTATTAACAGAGCGATGAAGAATAGCGATCATGTAATCGGCATCTCAACCGGTCTAATTGATTTGGATCGTAAATTATTCGGTTTCCATAATTCCGATCTTATAATTCTTGCAGGGCGTCCTTCGATGGGTAAAACGGCTTTTGCTATAAATTTAGCATTAAATGCCTGCAATAATATGCGTCTTAGAAATATTCGCGATAAGCAAGAAATCCAATCTGTAGGATTCTTCTCTTTAGAGATGTCCTCTGAGCAGCTAACTACACGTTTACTTTCAATGAGCGCCGAACTTGACTCAACCGCTCTTCGTACTGGCATGATTAATGAAGAGAATTACAATCATATTCGTAAAGAAGCAATGGCTTTATCAGAACTGCAGTTCTTCATCGATGATACTCCGGCTTTATCTATTTCTACTATCAGAACACGTGCTAGACGAATGAAGCGTAAGCATAATTTAGGTATATTATTTATCGATTACTTACAATTAGTAAGAGGCGTAAGCAAATCAGACAATAGAGTTAATGAGATTTCAGAAGTTACGCAAGGTTTAAAAGCGATAGCTAAAGAGTTGAATATTCCCGTTATTGCTCTATCTCAGCTATCAAGAGCAGTAGAGCTGCGTGAAGATAAAAGACCTATGCTATCCGACCTTAGAGAATCGGGAAGTATTGAACAAGATGCCGATATAGTAATGTTTATCTACCGCGAAGAATATTATTTAAGTAGGAAAGAACCGACAGCAGGAGATGCTAAACATGCGGAATGGCTGGAGGCAATAAGTAAAGCCCATAATATTACCGATATTATAGTGGCAAAACACCGTAACGGACCGGTCGGAAATGTTCAGCTTTTCTATGATAGCCAATATTCTAAATTCGGTAATTTAGAAAAGAAGCATCTAATACATCCGAGATAGTAATGTAATGTCATCCTAGCTACAGTAGTGCATAGGTGTCAACTTAAGAGAAGAAAAAGCTTTCGATGTCATTTCAGGATGAATCTTATTTACGTGGATTAGGAAAAGGATTCGATGTTATTCCTAGCAAAGGCGGAGATATATAACCTAAGCTGTTAATTAAAAAAATTTAATGTTTTAACTCGTTAGTGGCCGGCTTCCTGCTTTTAGCAGAGAATGAAACCAATGCTTAAGTTGACACCTACGCGGGAATGACATACGTATCACCATAAGATGACAGTTTATTAACTACGTATGACTTTTTTCTTTATTACTATTTTTGGCTTAGTTTTAGCCTTAGTTTTACTGTTAGAGGCGAGTTTAATTTGAGGTTTAGAAGGTAATACATTAAAATGCTGATCTAATAATCCAATCATTTTTTGATCACGAGACGCAGCACTCTTGCCGCCTGTTACAACTGCAATTAATGATTTACCGTTTCTTGAAGCGGTAGTAACTAAATTATAGCCTGCGGAATTAGTAAAGCCTGTTTTTAATCCTTCGGCACCTTGATAATTTTTTGTAACATGATTATGCCCGTTTATTAAATTACCGCGAAACATAAAACTAGTTCTAGAAAATAAAGGATAATATTTAGGATAATTTTTTTTAATTGCTAAAGCAAGTTTAGCCATATCTCTTGCCGTAGTTTGCTGAAGCGGATCGTGCCAGCCTGAAGCGTTCTTAAAATAAGTATTTTTCATCCCAAGCTGTTTAGCCTTAACATTCATTGCGTGTGCGAAAGATTTTTCTGAACCTTTGAGGTTTTCAGCAACAACTACGGCAACATCATTAGCAGATTTTACTATTAATCCATTAATTGCATCTCTGACCGTTATAGTTTCACCTGCTTTTAAACCAAGTTTACAAGGTTTCATTTTTTCAGCTTTGCTAGATACAACCAGCTTTTTATTTAATGATACTTTCCCTACTTCAATTGATTCAAACAGTAGATACAAAGTCATTAATTTAGTTAAAGAAGCAGGATAAATTCTAATCTGAGAGTTATGAGCATGCAAAACCTTACCACTTTTTGCATCAATTACTAGACTAGTTTGAATGGGGGGTTTAGGCGAATTTTTTACAGTCTTTTTTGCTTCACTTACTTGCGTAAATAAAGAAATAATAATAAAAATATAAGGTAGTAAAAATTTTTTAAACATCTTTATATAGATAAAATATTATTTAAGTTAAATCAAGCTGAAAGTGTGCTTATACGTTATATATCATTACCGCTTAAGACTTGCCCTACCCAGAATAAAAACTACGCTTGATATCCCTAGCTGGTTACCTGCCCGGCGTTATTGTATGGCTCATTTTTCCGTTATTTCGAATGAACAAAGCAAGCACAACAATCTCATAAGGCAGCGTAAAATTTCTAAGATTACCACTTTGAGACTTCATCTCTCCTCGCAATGTCCTTAAAGCTTACTATACGTTAACTCTTTTATTTGTAGAAGTCAAGATTTAATCTTACAGACACTATAAATTTTGTACCTGATTGTCAGTTAAATTTTGACTGTCAGATATATAATCAAGATACAAAATTTCATTATTCTTTTCAACAGCTAATTTCTTACTATCCTGAAAAGTTTGCATAGGAGTTTTCCCATAACAATATTTACCAGAATGAGGTCTTTCATTATTGAAATGCTCTAACCAAATATCAAGATCTAATTGTAAATCATCAAGATCTGTATAAATCTTTTTTCGCATAGCCGTATCAAAGAATTCTTGTTTCATGGTTTTATTAAAACGCTCACACATACCATTTGTTTGGGGAGAATATGCCTTAGTTGTAGTATGTTCTATACCTTCTATGCTAAGAAATAACTCAAAAGCATGATGCTCTATATTGCCCTTATATTCTGACCCACGATCTGTAAGAATACGCAGTATTGGTATCCCTTGGCTCTCATACCATGGTAACACCCGGTCATTAAGCATATCAGCAGCAGTAATTGCTGTTTTATCAGTATATAGTTTAGCATCCGCTACCCTAGTATAGCTATCAATAAATACCTGAGAATAAACCTTACCTATACCTTTAAAATTACCTACATAATACGTATCCTGACATCCTAGATAACCTGGATGCTGCGTCTCAATTTCTCCATGTGCTTCTTTTTCATTACGACGCTTCTCTAGTACTTGTAACTGAGCTTCAGTAAGAACAATCCCATCTTGAGCCATCTTTGCTTCTAATGCTTTAAGCCTTTTACTGATATTGTTTAAATCATTACGTAGCCAAATTGATCTCACTCCTCCAGGTGATACAAGTATACCACTCTTCTTAAGCTCATTTGATACTCTTAGCTGACCATATGCTGGATATTCTATTGCCATATCCATTACTGCCTTCTCTATCGCTGGATCAACTCTATTCGCTATTATTGGCTTTCTTCGACTAATTTCATACAACGCTTCTTCGCCACCAGTTTCATACAGTTCTTTAAATCTGTAATAACTATCTCTACTATATCCCATCGCTTTACATGCTGATGATATACTACCAAGACTCTTAGCTAATTCAAGTAAACCTAATTTTGGCTTTATTATTTTTTGATTTAAGTGCATTGTGACCTTCCATTTTTTTATCTGTATTTTTAATACGTAATTTTTATTAAATGTAAGATCAAATCTCAACTAATACATCTGAGAGATGAAAGTTTGATTATAGCGACTAGAAGTCGCATATCAAGCTAAAGCTTATTCGAGTCTTATGTTAGAAATCATGTCTGATTCATGTGCATCAGTATGCTTATTAATATATTCATTAATTATATCATCAGTCACATTACCACTAGTAGCACTAAAGTAACCCCGTGCCCACAAATGTCTACCCCAGTACTTTTGTTTTAATATTGGAAATTCCTCTTGCATCTTCTTTGAAGTTCTGCCTTTCGCTTTTTGTACAAATTCACAGATTTTTATATGAGGTGGAATATTAGCAAAAATGTGTATATGATCGCTTGATACTACTCCATTTTCTATTTTAATACCTAATTCTGTTGCTACCTGTGCAATAATTTCTCGAACCCTCTTTTTTATATCGTAAGTTAATACCTTATATCGATACTTTGTAATCCACACTATGTGATAGCGATGATAGTAAACTGTATGTGATTTCCTGCTGTAATGTGTCATAGTGCTTATGATGCTAACGCATCATGGCACACATGGCAAGCTAAAGCTTCTCCATCTGGAAGATGGAGGTTTGTACCTCCAAAGAGACTATCAATTTAACTCTTCTGATAGTCAAAATGTGCTTAAGAATTTAAGTAAAACATGTGAGAAACATTATATGGATCATCATAATGAGAATATCAAGCAGCTATTAGATGATGAGCATGTGATGGTAGGATCTAAGAAATATTCCTGTCCGCTTAAATATATGAAGCATGAGATGCAAAATAATATACCAGGCTTCGTAGATGAGAAGCAAATAGCTACAACCGTTGCAAAAGTAAAAGCAGAAGTTAAAGAGCTACGCCTAGAAAGAGAGTTAGAACATACAGTGACTATGAGATTATAGGGATTTGCAAGTATGAGTGCGCCAAGGGAAGTGCGTAAAAATCAGTCGGTGAGAATCCGATCTATGCAAAGTCTAACCAACAGCATAGAGGCAACTATTGCATTACAGGCGGGGACAAATGTAATGAAGCCAATAGAAGCGACATATCAGGCTACAACGCAAGTGAAGGTGTTGAGCCCCGAAATAATAGAATGGACCTACCCTATATACAGAATGAGAAGCAGATGCTAATCTTCTAGGATAGGAAATGAATCCTAAACAACAATAAGGAAGCCCATATGGAAGTTACCACAATTGGTATAGATATTGCAAAAAAATTTTCAAATTCACGGTGTAGATAAAAATGGTAAGACAATATTAAAGAAAAAATTAATTAGAGAACAGGTTCTAACTTTTATGTCTAACTTACCAAAATGTCTAGTAGGCATGGAAGTTTGCGGTGGGTCTAGTTATTGGGCAAGAGAATTAATAAAATTAGGTCATAATGTAAAACTAATGGCACCACAATTTGTTAAGCCTTATGTTAAAACTAATAAAAATGATTAAGCCGATGCAGAAGCAATATGCGAGGCAGTAGCAAGACCTAATATGAGGTTTGTGCCTATCAAAACTGTAGAGCAACAAGATATTTTATTTATTCATAGGGTAAGGCAACGATTGGTAAAAAACCGTACAGCTCTTGCTAATGAGATCAGGGGATTATTACATGAATTTGGTTTTGTTATTCCGCAAGGGATCAATAAGATTATGACAAAATTAATTGAAATTTTAGATGGTCCGTCCGCTAAAACTCTACAAGCCTTATAGGCAATAGGGTTTTAAGGCAAAAAGTAATAGTAAAATCCATAAGAAAATGAAGGGTTTTATATCAAAAGCTTATGGAAATAAGAAAAAGTCGCAATGGGAAAATTGAGTGCGTTTTGGAAAATAGGGTGTGTTTTTTATACAAAAATTTGAATTAGTTCTCCAAATCATAGTAATTTGCTCTAAAATCGTACATTTTTTGGGAATTAGTGCCTAAAGTGATACTTTTTTGCTTTTTGGCGGATGGACTAGATGAAGGGTATTTAAAAAAAAGTGTAAAACTCTACACTTGATCTGACAGACAGTGATTGATTAAGCAGCAAAAGTGCTGTCAGATAAGTACGAATTAATAGACTTATCTTGAGCCATTTTAATGCTATCCTTGAAAGTTTGCATAGGAGTTTTTCCATAACAGAACTTTCCAGAATGAGGTCTAGTATTATTGTATTTGTTTAAATATTGATCTAAGTCAATCTGTAAATCCTCTAATGAGCTATAAATCTTTTTACGGAAAGCTATATCATAAAACTCATCTTTTAAAGTTCTATGTAATCTTTCGCATATTCCATTAGTTTGAGGAGAACGTGCTTTAGTTTTAGTATGATCAATATTTTCTATAGCCAAATATAACTCAAAAGCATGATGTTCTACCTTACCACAATATTCCGTTCCTCTATCTGTAAGGATTCTAAGTAGTGGTACATCATGATTATTAAAGAAAGGTATTACCTTATCATTTAAAATATCAGCGGATGTTATTGCAGATTTATCAGTATAGAGTTTGCAAATAGCCACTCTAGAATAAGTGTCAATAAAGGTTTGTTGGTATATTCTACCTACTCCTTTCATATTACCGACATAATAGGTGTCTTGTGCACCAAGATAACTGGGATGCTGAAGTATCGATTTCTCCATGAGCCTCTTTAATTTGTTTTGCTTTTTCTAAAGCAGATATAGCATAAATCATTAAGGTACTGACAAAATGAAAGTATCATGTTATACTAAGCAATTATTAATAAGCATATAAAGAGATATGGCACGAGCATATGCAATAGAACTAAGACTAAGAGTTATAAAAGCTGTAGAAGCAGGGATACGAATAAGTAAGGTAAGTAAATTATTTAATGTAAGTCGTGATACTATATATAAATGGAAAAAATTAAAGTATAAGCAAGGTACTTTAGAGGCAGCGACTGGTTATCAGAAAGGGCATAGTCATAAGATCAAAGATTCAGAATCTTTTAAAGAATTTTTCAAAGCTAATATGAATAAAACATCAAAGGATTTAGCAAAGCAATGGGGCAATATTTCATCTGTAACTATTTTAAGACAAATCAGAAAACTTGGTTATAGCTATAAAAAAAACATATTATCATCCGAAAAGAGATATTGAATTAAGAAATGAATTTATTGCAAAGATAAAATATAGAAGTCAAGATTTAATCTTACAGACACTATAAATTTTGTACCTGATTGTCAGTTAAATTTTGACTGTCAGATATATAATCAAGATACAAAATTTCATTATTCTTTTCAACAGCTAATTTCTTACTATCCTGAAAAGTTTGCATAGGAGTTTTCCCATAACAATATTTACCAGAATGAGGTCTTTCATTATTGAAATGCTCTAACCAAATATCAAGATCTAATTGTAAATCATCAAGATCTGTATAAATCTTTTTTCGCATAGCCGTATCAAAGAATTCTTGTTTCATGGTTTTATTAAAACGCTCACACATACCATTTGTTTGGGGAGAATATGCCTTAGTTGTAGTATGTTCTATACCCTCTATGCTAAGAAATAACTCAAAAGCATGATGCTCTATATTGCCCTTATATTCTGACCCACGATCTGTAAGAATACGCAGTATTGGTATCCCTTGGCTCTCATACCATGGTAACACCCGGTCATTAAGCATATCAGCAGCAGTAATTGCTGTTTTATCAGTATATAGTTTAGCATCCGCTACCCTAGTATAGCTATCAATAAATACCTGAGAATAAACCTTACCTATACCTTTAAAATTACCTACATAATACGTATCCTGACATCCTAGATAACCTGGATGCTGCGTCTCAATTTCTCCATGTGCTTCTTTTTCATTACGACGCTTCTCTAGTACTTGTAACTGAGCTTCAGTAAGAACAATCCCATCTTGAGCCATCTTTGCTTCTAATGCTTTAAGCCTTTTACTGATATTATTTAAATCATTACGTAGCCAAATTGATCTCACTCCTCCAGGTGATACAAGTATACCACTCTTCTTAAGCTCATTTGATACTCTTAGCTGACCATATGCTGGATATTCTATTGCCATATCCATTACTGCCTTCTCTATCGCTGGATCAACTCTATTCGCTGTTATTGGCTTTCTTCGACTAATTTCATACAACGCTTCTTCGCCACCAGTTTCATACAGTTCTTTAAATCTGTAATAACTATCTCTACTATATCCCATCGCTTTACATGCTGATGATATACTACCAAGACTCTTAGCTAATTCAAGTAAACCTAATTTTGGCTTTATTATTTTTTGATTTAAGTGCATTGTGACCTTCCATTTTTTTATCTGTATTTTTAATACGTAATTTTTATTAAATGTAAGATCAAATCTCAACTAATACAAATTATATCTCATAAATCTTAATTTTTAGTCTAAACAAATTGGGCCACCTCACACTTTAGCTTTTTTAAAGCCCTGACTAATAAATCTTCATTGTGGACCTTATAATATAATCTAGCAGGCATCATTGGCTCATTGGTAGTAGTATAGATTACTGTATCATTATGATCATTAATACAATTAGTTATCATACTATTTATTATCCTCTACTTGTTTTAGTAATGCACTTTTTCTTCTATAACTATCTGATTGAATTTCTAAAATTGTAGCATGATGAATGAGCCTATCAATCGCTGCTACAGTCATAGAATTAGTAGTAAAAATGCTATCCCACTCACTAAAAGGTTGGTTAGCAGTTACAATCATACTACCAGATTCATATCGTTGAGCAATCAACTCAAACAATACATGTGTTTCTCCTTCATCTTTACGTACATAACCAATATCATCAAGGATAATAACATCATACTTATCTAATTTGGTCAGTTCATTTGGTAATCTATACTCTTTACGTGCAGCTTGTAAAAGCTGTACTAATTTAGTAGTAGATATAAATAATACCTTAACATGTTTCTCCACTAAAGCATATCCTATTGCAGCTGCTAAGTGACTTTTGCCTTGTATGGACCTCCTGTACAATGCAAGAAAAAATAATGTCAATAGTACAAAAAACAAATGCAGCCATGTATCCGGCTTATAGCTGATAAATCAACCTAATTTACTCTACAGCCCTGATGGAATTCGCTGGCTTACAAACTATATACTTATCACTCCATCGGCTTCTAAGCGAGCCATGGCAAAACACAGTTTTTTTGTAAGCTAAGGTTTGTCTTATTTACCATCAATATTATTATCTCACGCATATTTCAGGTTGGAATCTCTTACATATTGTTATTCATTAAATAATTCACTATTTATTCTAATTATAATAGTGCTGTTACTACACACACTCTATTAACTACAAACTTTACTCTCTACATAATCATCTCCTGATCTGAGTAAGGCAAACACCACTCTTGCTAATTTATTAGCTATGGCAACTGTTGTTTTATTATGGCCACTTCGCTCAGATAAATTAAACATCCATTGCGTAAATTTGCTAAAATCTTTTTTAAATTTCTGTTCTTCCGATGTAAATCTTACCTTGGCATTTAATACAGCTCTAGCCCCCTGAATTAATAAAGTGCGTAAGTATGTATCACCTCGTTTGCTAATTCCAAGCAGCTTATCTTTTCCTCCACTTGAATGTTGTCTTGGCACTCTAATCCTAGCCATGCCGATAATTGCCTACCATTCTCAAAACTTTTAGCATTACCTATTGATGCTATTAAAGCAGTAGCAGTAATTAAGCCAAGACCAGGTATGGCGGTTAATCGTTGATATTGAGTTAAGTTACTAGCTATCATTGTTAATCGTTTTTCTATCTCTTTTATTTTTTTATCATTATCTAAGAATTCTTCTTTTAGTTCACTAAATGTTTGATAACCTAACTGGCTTAATTTCCCTTCATCTAAAATCTCGGTTAATTTTGTAATAACCTTATTGATGCCTTGGGGGATAATAAAACCAAACTCATGTAGTAGCCCCCTAATTTCATTAGCAAGTGCTGTACGATTTTTTACCAATCTCTCTCTTACTCTATGTATTGATAAAATTTCTTGTTGCTCTATAGTTTTAATTGGAACAAATCTCATATTAGGTCTTGTCACAGCTTCACATATCGCTTCAGCATCTGCTTGATCATTTTTATTAATCTCTTAGGGTTTAATTCCCCGAAGCTTTGCTTCGTGATATGATGTATGGATGGAAGAGAGTAGGTACATACATAAGAGCCATAATGTTACAGTACTTATTTATCATTTAGTAACGCCTGCAAAATATCGTAGAGCAATTTTTGATAAGAAGTTAGATAATTATTTATGCAAAATATGTTTAGAAATTGAAGAAAGATACGAGATAAGATTTTTAGAAATTGGAGTAGATAAAGATCATGTGCATTTTCTAATTCAGCCTGTGCCTAGTTATAGTCCTACTAAAGTAGCTAGGATAGTGAAAAGTATAACAGCTAAGAAAATGTTTGAGAAATTTCCTGACTTAAAAAATAAATTATGGGGTACCGAATTTTGGACTAATGGATATTTTATGAGTACGGTTGGAAAACATGGAGATGAGAAAAAATTACGCAACTATGTAAAGAATCAAGAGGCGGATCGACCATCATATAAAGCTTTTCATCAGAAGCAACTAAAACTTTTTTAGATACCTCGCAGCTCTGCTGCGAGGAGTATCATTTGTATTAGTTGAGATTTGATCTTACATTTAATAAAAATTACGTATTAAAAATACAGATAAAAAAATGGAAGGTCACAATGCACTTAAATCAAAAAATAATAAAGCCAAAATTAGGTTTACTTGAATTAGCTAAGAGTCTTGGTAGTATATCATCAGCATGTAAAGCGATGGGATATAGTAGAGATAGTTATTACAGATTTAAAGAACTGTATGAAACTGGTGGCGAAGAAGCGTTGTATGAAATTAGTCGAAGAAAGCCAATCTGACCATATTTTATTATAGCTTCTTCCAGTGCAGCAATACAAAAGTCACTTTCTAAACTAATAGATACCTTCCAGCTTACAATATAACGACTAAACCAATCAATAATTGCTACCAAATATACAAATCCTTGTGCCATTCTAATATAAGTGATATCTGTACTCCATACCTGATTTACTTTAATAATTTCAACTCCTTTTAAAAGATATGGATATATTTTATGAGCTTGATTGCGCTTACTTAAGTTCATTTTAGGATAGATAGCTTCAATAGCCATTATTCTATAATAACGACTTACTGCCTTGCGACCGATTGTGATTCCAAATGGTACAAGGTGCTCAGACATTCTTCTTGCTCCAAAGTAAGGATGCTGTGTGTATATTTCATCAATCACTTGCATTATTTCTAAGTCTTTTTTGGGTTAAGCCTTGTGGCTTGTAATAATAGCTAGATTTGTTAATAAACAGTAGTGTACATTGCCTAGCGATACTTAGATTACTACAATCTTCATCTACCATATTTTTTCTAATTGCTAAGTCCAAACAATGTAGATTTTTTTTTCAACCAGTCACGTTCAACAGTTAACTGGCCTATTTGTTCATACAATTGTTTTATTAAATCCTGATGATCTGGATCCTTAGATTGTGGCTTAATTTGAAAACCACTAATTAAATTTTCTATACCTCTTTTTTTCCACGCTTGTATTTGTGTCGGATGAACTCCATATTTGCTACTAATTTGAGCTATTGTCATTTCAGCTTTTATTGTTTCTAAAACTATCTTTGTTTTTTCTGCTGCACTATATTGTTTTGCTTTTTTAGACATATAATTTCTCTTTTGTATTTGAAAATTATATCTCATTCTATCATTTTAGTAGTCCAGTTTTTGGGTACCATTATACTTGACAAGAGTAAATCCTTTAATGATATTTATAAACTAATAAAACAATTTAATAATCATCCATCTGATACTCAAATAAAGAAACAAAAATATGAAACTGAAGCAAAAAATAATAATATAGATAACAATGAAAATTATAATCTATATTATAATGATATAGATAACAGTAAGTCATCTTTGTCAGATTATCTTTTAATAGATGATCCTGGTAATGACCAAGGAAATTTACAAACTGTAATAAATTCTATAGATATACCTAGTAATCTGTCGTTATTAACATTATTAATAGGGCAGTTTTTTGGTACCAATAAGGCTTTATCTAATAATCCTTATATATCTCCTGAACAAGAAAAAAATAGATATATAAATGAGTTAAACAAAACAGTAAAAAGTGCAATATCAGAAATGGAGACAAAATATGGTAAAAGACAGATAACTAATGAGGAATTAGAAGATATTTTACCAAGTTTAAATATATTATTTAATGGTCAAGAAGAGTTAAATTATAACAATTATTTTACATCTATTCTTGGCAGAATAACTGAAATATGTAATCATGTATATGATTTTTTTGGGTATGAGGCAAATTAATATAACATTGTTGTTATGCAAGATTTAGAAAATTGGCAAGGTGAGTTTGAGATATGTATTTATGCTAAGAGGTTACTGGATAAAGTAATATATTTAAATAGCATAGTAAAAGTACCTCCAGTAGATGTTTTGGCAGTAAAAAAAGCAATCTATTACGCTCGGGAATATCATGGCACGCAGATGCGTCAATCAGGAGAGCCGTTTTATTCGCATCCGATAGAGGTGGCATACATGGTCTCAGATTACTTATTTAGAACAGATGTGATAGTAACATCTATACTGCATGATACTATAGAAGATACAGAACTAACTTATGAAGAAATAGCAGAAGAATTTGGAATAAAGGTAGCAAATCAGGTAATGGATTTAACCAGGATTAAAGAGGGCGGCATAAAAATTAGTTCTGCTGAAATGGTAGAGATATTATATAAAGAGAAAAAACACGATGTACTGTTAATAAAACTCTTTGATAGACTACATAATATACAAACAATAAGTGCTAAATCGCCTGAGAAAATTAAGAAGATTGTAGATGAGACTTTAGAATACTTTATTGCCATTACTATGTATTTTTCAATACTAAAAATCGAAACAGATTTGACAGCATTATGTCATCATTATTTACCTATTATAACTAAAAAATCACCATATTCTCTGATGATTGAAGATGATTTTTATCTTCCTTCTCTAATTTAAAAAAGTGTGTTAATCCAAACCAGTATCCAATAATTATTGGAATCATTACAATCAATAATCCATAGTTGTTATAATATTTTGTTGTATATACAATTCCAAAAGAAGTAATTATATACATACAAGCACGCGATAATGCAAATAATAAGCTTGGGTAAGTAAATCTTTTAAATACAGGAAAATGTTTAAATAAAATCGGAGTTGCTGGAAATTCAGTTGCCCAAAACAATATAAAGCTAATTTGCAGTATCAGTATCTCAATAGAACTGTTAATAATACTGAAAATATAAGGACAAAGTATTACTAAGATGATTGAAAAAAATAATTTTATTTTTAAAATTTTTAATGGATATATTTTATAACTAAGAAAAGTTAACAATATACTACTTAAAGTTCCAATTATTGAAACTAAAAGATTTTGATGAATAACTTGTTCTGCTGTAAAGCCAAATGAAGTTTTTAAGAGATTGCCACAATGGATATATGTAAGATAAAAACATAGTGGCCATCCACAATACATAAAAAAACAGGCTATAATTGTTTTTCTACTAACTCTTTCTTTCTGAATCAAATTCTTCTTCAAAGTTTGTGTATCTACACTTTTTTTGAGTCTACGCTTTGCATCAGCAAATTCTGGGGTTTCTTTTAAAGTAGTTCTTGCAACTATTCCAATAGTTGAGATGACTGCACCCAAGAAAAAGCGATACGCCAATTCACATCTTGCATAGTTGTGAAGGATGCAACAAGCAAAGCTCCCATACCTCCTAAATCAGCTGTGGATAAAATTAAGGCTACTACAAAATACCTTAAAGGTGGTTTGGTTAATTCAGTTAAATACAGCTGTACTCCTACTATTTCTCCTGAGGAAGAAAGACTTTGTATGATGCGACACATAACCATTAATAAAGTAGCAGTAATACCTATTTGATTGTAAGTTGGAAGAGTGGCCATAATAATACATGAACATGCCATCATAAAGGTAGTTATAATAACGATAGCTTTACGTCCTATATTATCACCTATCCAACCAAATATTAATGCACCAAAAGGTCTAACAACATAAGTAGAACAAAAGGCTAAAGCAGCATAGATAGCTTGAGTATGAATGTCAGCTTTTGGGAAGAATAACTCATTCAGTAACACTGCCATATGTACATAGAGCATAAGATCAAAATACTCTAAGAAAGTACCAATTGAAAGTAATCCTACTGCCTCTTTTTGTTGTTTTGTTAGAGAAGAAAATGTTCCCTCATCATGTCTAATATATTCTGGCATATATGATCATATTTTATAGACTATTTATGTAACTATAATAGTGGGTACTTAATTTGTCTACTTTTTTAAGATCATTTACCTTTAATATTATCCACAACATCTGTGAGAAACTGACTTATCGTTTCCTTGCTTATATTTTTACTATCACTAGCAATAGCGTTTTGCCATACAAGACTTACGGGCACCGTCAAGTTAAGTAAATTGGTTTCAAAAAGTACTATGTTTTTATATTTCAGGCAGCAAGAAGTCTTTGAGTAGCTTCGTCCCAAATAGATTTAGCGGATGCAAATGCAATTCTTTGCTCTGGTGCGGTTTTAGTATATCGTCCAACATTGACGGCAAATATATTTCTGACTTTGCCCATCAGTGATAATATACATTGTGCTGAATTAGGATGCTTAAATTTAATCAATATTTTTTCCTTTCGTCGAGTTGGCTGATGAGCATTTTCAACACAGTTATTTAGTCTCTTACTAGTACGATGTTCAGTGTTAGGACACATAAGCTTAATCGGTTTAATGTAACTCCTGAGCTTATCAGTAACAATTACTCTTGGAGTTGGATAATTACCCAATAATCTTGATAAAAAGCGAATAGCTGATTTCTTGTTACGACGCTTCTGCAATAATATTTCTAATTCATGCCCCTTGGAGTCAACAGCTCTCCATAATATGAATACTTCGCCTTTGATCTTGATGTTCATCTCATCTAAATGCCATTTGTCAGTTGCTTTCCTCTCTCTCTTTCTGATGACAGCTTGAAAATAAATCGCAAATTTATTGCACCAAAATCTTACAGTCTCATGACTTAAAATAATACCTCGATACGCCATCTGTTCTTGAACATCTCGGTAACTATTATTAAAGCGATGATATAACCATACTGTATGGCTAATGATGCTTGCTGGAAAACGATGTCTCTTCGGGGTTTGAGTAATATGCATAGCGTTAAGATTTATTGATAAATGGTTACTACTATTCTATAAATCATTCCTTTCAATCGCTCAATACTTAAATTTACATCTCTCTTAACTTGACGATGCTACTACTGCTACTGCTAAGTAAAGCATATTGTGTTGCAGAGTATTTTTTATTACATAAATTACTGATATATCCAATTAAAGCGGTAGTATAGCTTAGCGCAATAAGGTAGTTACTTTTTTAAGTTTATAATAAACAGCATCAAAAAATTGTTCAAAATCAGTTACAGCTTTTCTTATTTCGTTCTTGATCTTAAACCAGTAATGCTCAATAGGATTTAGATCAGGTGAGTAAGTGGATAAAAATAATATGCTACACCCAACAGATTCTATGAACTCCTTCACTTTATTACTTTTATGAAAGTTAATATTATCCATAACCACTATCTGACCAAACTTTAGTTCCTTGATCAAGATGTCTTGTACATAGGTTTCAAAAATATCTTTATTACAATTTCCTTCAAATATTACTAGTGCTATAATTTCCTTGTGACAAAGCCCAGCGATAATGCTAATCCTAGATTTATGTTGATAGACCTTCTCTCCATAACATCTTTGACCGATAAGACTCCACACACGCTCTCTACAACTATTATCTTCTATTCCAGATTCATCAATAAATACTAAATCTTGTTTAGCGATGGTCTTTAATTTCTCTATAAACTCATTCCTTAAACCAATGTCTCTTTTGGGATGGAGATAAGTTTTTTTTATAACTATAACCTAACTTATTAAGTAACCTTGATATAGTACTGGCAGATACTTTTTGTACCCAGTTATTCGCTAGCTCTATGGTAGTTTTATCGCGATTTAATTCTATAAATTGCTTTAATCCTTCTATATCTCTTATTATTCTACGATGTCCTGTATGATAACCACTTCTTGGTTGTACGTCTCCTGTTTGTTCTTTCAATTTCTTCCACTCTATTATAGTCTTCCTACTAATAGAATATAGTTTAGATGTCTCTTTGATTGTATTACCTACTGCCAAACTCTTTATTACTCGTATCGGCACCGTCAAGTTAAGTAAATTGGTTTCAAAAAGTACTATGTTTTTATATTTCAGGCAGCAAGAAGTCTTTGAGTAGCTTCGTCCCAAATAGATTTAGCGGATGCAAATGCAATTCTTTGCTCTGGTGCGGTTTTAGTATATCGTCCAACATTGACGGCAAATATATTTCTGACTTTGCCCATCAGTGATAATATACATTGTGCTGAATTAGGATGCTTAAATTTAATCTCTTAGGGTTTAATTCCCCGAAGCTTTGCTTCGTGATATGATGTATGGATGGAAGAGAGTAGGTACATACATAAGAGCCATAATGTTACAGTACTTATTTATCATTTAGTAACGCCTGCAAAATATCGTAGAGCAATTTTTGATAAGAAGTTAGATAATTATTTATGCAAAATATGTTTAGAAATTGAAGAAAGATACGAGATAAGATTTTTAAAAATTGGAGTAGATAAAGATCATGTGCATTTTCTAATTCAGTCTGTGCCTAGTTATAGTCCTACTAAAGTAGCTAGGATAGTGAAAAGTATAACAGCTAAGAAAATGTTTGAGAAATTTCCTGACTTAAAAAATAAATTATGGGGTACCGAATTTTGGACTAATGGATATTTTATGAGTACGGTTGGAAAACATGGAGATGAGAAAAAATTACGCAACTATGTAAAGAATCAAGAGGCGGATCGACCATCATATAAAGCTTTTCATCAGAAGCAACTAAAACTTTTTTAGATACCTCGCAGCTCTGCTGCGAGGAGTATCATTCAATATTTTTTCCTTTCGTCGAGTTGGCTGATGAGCATTTTCAACACAGTTATTTAGTCTCTTACTAGTACGATGTTCAGTGTTAGGACACATAAGCTTAATCGGTTTAATGTAACTCCTGAGCTTATCAGTAACAATTACTCTTGGAGTTAGATAATTACCCAATAATCTTGATAAAAAGCGAATAGCTGATTTCTTGTTACGACGCTTCTGCAATAATATTTCTAATTCATGCCCCTTTGGAGTCAACAGCTCTCCATAATATGAATACTTCGCCTCTGATCTTGATGTTCATCTCATCTAAATGCCATTTGTCAGTTGCTTTCCTCTCTCTCTTTCTGATGACAGCTTGAAAATAAATCGCAAATTTATTGCACCAAAATCTTACAGTCTCATGACTTAAAATAATACCTCGATACGCCATCTGTTCTTGAACATCTCGGTAACTATTATTAAAGCGATGATATAACCACTGTATGGCTAATGATGCTTGCTGGAAAACGATGTCTCTTCGGGGTTTGAGTAATATGCATAGCGTTAAGATTTATTGATAAATGGTTACTGCTATTCTATAAATCATTCCTTTCAATCGCTCAATACTTAAATTTACATCTCTCTTAACTTGACGATGCCTGTTAGATTACTGTAAAACCCTAAAGCAAAGATGAATTTTCCTCAACAACCACAAATGCTATGCAAATAGGATAATCATCGGAAAGTGAAAGATGGATATTAAAAGGAGAAAGTTTTAAAGCATAAACTGAATTTAGTTTTACTATAGGCTTGCCTAGCTCGTTGTTAAGTATAGTAATATCTTTAAAATTAATACCTTGGCCTATACCGATGCCAAAAGCTTTGCTAATCGCTTCTTTAGCAGCGAAACGCTTTGCTAAAAAAGTAGTACAATTTTCTTCCTTTAGCAAAGTGAATTTTTTAATTCTTCAACAGTCAAATTTTTTTAGGAAAAATTTCTGGATATAGCTTTATTATCTTTTCAATTCTAGGAATCTGTACTATATCAGTGCCGACACCTATAATCATTTACTTATCTTCAAAATCTTCGCTAATTTCTTCGGTAAAAATCTGATCATCTAAATCAGAATAATCTTCTCCAATATATACTTCAGGTAAATATTCAAACTTTTCTTCGATCTCTTCTGTTTCATCATGCTCAATGATAGGTTCTATTCTGCTTTTTTTACGCAGGCTATTAAGTAAATCTTCTTCTAATTGAGCAACTGATACCTTACCGGCAGCAATTCGGCGTAGTGCAATAACAGGAGGTTTATCTCGTTTTTCTTTACCTTGTTGAGATTCGATTTTATGGTTTAATAATTTAGCATATAAAGTTGCCAATATAACAAGACGAAACCTATCAGGTATAACCTTATTACAGTCTTCCGTCGTAATTCTTGCCATTATTCTTCTCCGTTAAAAATTGTATCAGAACTTATACCGTCATTGAGAGGAGATGCAAAGCAGAGGGGGTGCTGGCAATCTCGTCAAATATCCTAAGATTGCCACGCTCCTCTTAGTCACTCGCAATGACGATTTAAAGTAATATTATTTATAATTAAGTATATTATACTCTTTTTATATCCGCACCGCAATTATTTAATTTCTTTTCTAAATTTTGAAAGCCGCGATCTAGATGATATATACGGTGTAGTACGGTCTCTCTATTAGTACTAAGTCCTGCGAGTATTAACGATACCGAAGCTCTAAGGTCACTTGCCATAACTTTCGCCCCTTTTAAGCTCTTAACACCTCGCACAATTGCCTTATTACCCTTTACCGTTATATCAGCACCCATTCTACATAATTCCGGTACATGCATAAAGCGATTCTCAAAAATATTTTCGGTAATCATTGAGACACCGCTACTAAGAGTCATAAGGCTCATAAATTGTGCTTGCAAGTCGGTAGCAAATCCCGGATATGGATTGGTTTCTAAATCTGCCGAATTTAACTTACCTGAATAAGTTACTTGTACTCCATTTTCTATCGGTATAACTTTTGTGCCTGTTTCAATTAGCTTTAAAGCAATATTTTCTATAATGCGATAATCAATACTACAAATTTTCAAATCACCTTTAGTAATAGCTGCGGCAAACATATAAGTACCTGCCTCAATACGGTCAGGTAAGACCCTGTAACTTGCTTTATTTAAAGAATCTTTGCCGTTTATCCGTATCTCGCTAGTACCGATACCTGAAATATCTGCTCCCATTTTGTTAAGACAATTACATAAATCAACTATTTCCGGTTCTTTAGCACAATTAAATAATAACGTTTCACCGTCTGCTAAAACAGCCGCAAGCACTGCATTAATAGTAGCACCGACAGAAATTTTATCGAAAATAAAATGAGTACCTTTTAAACGTCCTGTACTTGAAGCGTTAATATAACCGTTCTCTATTTCAATAGTAGCCCCCATAGATTTTAAAACTGCAATATGTAAATCTACTTGCCTTGCTCCTATAGCACAACCTCCGGGTAAAGATACTTTTGCCTTGCCATAGCGACTAAGCATAGGACCAAGCACCCAAATAGATGCTCTCATCTTACGGACTATCTCATAATCTGCCGTGAAGTTATTGATATTTGAGGCATTAATTACTAATTCGAACTCATCTTCATGTTCTATTATTTCAATATCCGCCCCATGACTTTTTAATAATGCTTTCATAGTAGTAACATCCGTTAATTTCGGGACGTTAGTGATATGCATTTTATCGGTAAGTATGGAAGCCGCCATAATAGGAAGCACGGCATTTTTAGCACCGCTAATATTGATAATACCTTTAAGAGGTTTACCGCCGCGAATAATTAATTTCTGCATAGGTTAAAGTAATGAATTTTAACGTCATTGCGAGGAGATGCATAGCAGAGGTCGGAGGCAATCTCAGGACATTTTCGTGAGATTGCCACGCTCCTTTCAGTCGCTCGTAATGACGATTTGTATAATAATGACACTAAACATCTAGGTTTACGACGTTTAAGGCATTTGATTGTATAAATAACCTGCGAGGCTCAACTACATCCCCCATTAAAGTAGAGAAGATACCTTCTGCCTCATCGTCTTCTGCGATTTTTACTTGTAGCAGGGTTCTTCGTTCGGGGTTAAGAGTAGTATCCCATAACTGATCGGAATTCATTTCCCCAAGCCCTTTAAAGCGTTGAACATTTATACCTTTTTTACCGCAATCTATAATAGTATTTAATAATATGCTAGGTGTCAAGATATCAAATTCTTGGTTTTTAACCATAAGCTTTAATTGGTTGTTAAATATATCAAAGATTGTTAAGGCAAGTTTTGATATTTGTATAAACTCAAATGATTCTAGCTGCTCTTTTAGTAATATTTTACTTTCTTTTAAGCCTCTACTAAAACGGAAAAATTCTATTTTATTCTCGTGTTTTAAAACTTCCCAATTAGTTTTATCCGGGGATTGCTCTAAGCTATTTAAAGCATCTAAAGCTTTTTTAAGGGTTAAATCACTTTCATTATCAAATATCTTATTATTAAGCAGATCATTAATCGCCAAAATTTCAGTAATAGAGCGGTTAAACTTTTTACCAGCATGATTAAGTAAGTTATTGAACTTTACAACTTTATTCATTAACTCTTCTAAATTTCCTTCTGTTATTTGCTCTTCATTATCTAAAGTTAAAATAGCATGGCTAATTGCTGATTTTACTAGATAATCTTGCAGGGCTTGTTCATTCTTTAAATAAAGCTCACTTGCACCTTTTTTTACTTTATAAAGAGGTGGTTGAGCTATATATAAATATCCTTTATTTATTAGCTCCGGCATATGGCGGTAGAAAAATGTAAGTAATAATGTTCTAATATGTGACCCGTCAACGTCAGCATCGGTCATAATAATAACTTTATGATATCTTAGTTTTTCAAGAGAAAATTCTCGATTATCAACGCCGGTACCAAGTGCAGTAATTAATGTGCCGATTTGATCTGAACTAAGCATTTTATCAAATCTTGCACGCTCTACATTTAAGATTTTACCACGCAAAGGTAATATGGCCTGAATTTTACTATCCCTACCCTGCTTTGCAGTACCGCCCGCTGAGTCTCCTTCTACTATAAATAGCTCTGAAATTGCCGGATCTTTCGCATAACAATCCGCAAGCTTACCAGGAAGGTTTGATACTTCTAAAGCTGTTTTTCTTCTAGTTAATTCTCTTGCTTTTCTAGCAGCTTCACGAGCATTAGCTGCTTCCATAATCTTGTTTATAATTAGCTTTGCTTCCGCCGGATGTTCTTCAAACCACTCTAAAACTTTCGTATAAACAGCGTTCTCAACAATCGGCCTTACTTCAGAGCTTACTAGCTTATCTTTGGTCTGAGAAGAAAATTTAGGATCAGGAACTTTAACAGATAATACGCAGCATAGCCCTTCCCTAGTATCTTCACCACTAAAAGCATTTTTAGTTTTTTATTAAGACCCGTGTTCTCAAGATAAGCAGTAATAACCCGTGTTATTCCGGATTTAAGAGCACTAAGGTGAGTTCCACCGTCACGTTGCCTAATATTATTAGTAAAACATAAAATATTTTCGTGATAAGAATCATTCCAGTGCATAGCAAGCTCAAGACTAATGCCCGATTCAGTATTATCTGTATTAACTACAATACATGAATGAATGGCGTGTTTTGCACGATCTAAATATTTTACATAAGCTTCAATTCCTCCGGTATAGTGAAATTCTACTTCTTTTACTTCTTCAAATCTATTATCCGTTAGTAAAATCTTTACACCGGAATTTAAGAAAGCAAGCTCACGAAGACGATGTTCTATTATATTGAAATCAAACTCAATATTAGTAAAAGTTTCAACCGATGGAAAAAAGTAACTTCCGTACCTTTTTTATCTACATTTTCTTTAACAACTGCAAGCGGAGCTTCCGTTATCCCGTTATTAAATCTAATAAGATGCTCCTTATTATTACGCCAAATACGTAGCTCAAGCCAATCGGAGAGTGCGTTTACGACCGATACACCAACGCCATGCAAACCGCCTGAAACTTTATAAGAATTTTGATCAAACTTACCGCCTGCATGAAGCTGCGTCATTATTACTTCAGCTGCCGATATTCCTTCTTCTTCATGGATTTCAACAGGTATACCTCGTCCATTATCCGATACGGTTACCGAGCCGTTTTTATTTAATGTAACTTTTACTAAATCACAATAACCGGCAAGTGCTTCATCAATAGCGTTATCGACTACCTCATAAATCATGTGATGTAAACCGGAGCCATCACCGACGTCACCGATATACATGCCAGGTCTTTTTCTTACGGCTTCAAGTCCCTTTAAAACTTTAATAGAATCAGCACCGTATGACGATTCATTTAATTTTTCTTCAAATTCTGACATAATATTTTTTACTTGTTGCTAGAAACAATAAAGATAACTATAACGGAACTTACTTAAATAGTAAATTAGTTTCTTAATAGTAAATATGATGAGATAACAATGGATAAGCTAAGATTAAAAAATATTTTCGACGTGATAGATGATTACGACGTATTTTTATTCGATCTTTGGGGCGTAATAATCGAAGGAGGACATACTTACCCTAATGTCGTAAAGAATATTAATAAAATTATTGAGCAGAAAAAAATATATTTTGTTACCAATGCCCCAAGAAATATTTTTTCCCTTCATCAAATGCTTAAATTTTGGGGTTTAAATGCTGAAGCTGAAATGATTATTAGTTCCGGTGAAGTTGCAGTAAATATGATTTTAGAAAGTAAAGAGCGTTTTGGTATTGAAAAACCGGTAATTTATCATTTAGGTCATTTAGAAAATGATATTGTAAACGGTATACAGTGTCCTATTACTGATAAAATTGAAAAAGCTAATATCTTCTTAATGACTATTTATAGAGATGAAAGCGAAAATTTAGATTTGAACGAATTTGATGAATTATTTAAAATCGTCGTAAAACGTAATATGATTAATATTTGTGCTAACCCCGACCTTGGAATAAACCAACACGGGGTTTATAGATATTGTAGCGGTTATTATGCCGAGAAAATAAAACAATTTGGCGGTAAAGTAATTTATAGCGGTAAACCTTACGAAGAGATATATAGCAAAGTTTTGCAAGAGTGCCGTAATACTCCTAAAAATCGTATGTTAATGATAGGCGATACTTTTTATACTGATATACTGGCTGCAAATTGGCTTGGCATCGATTCAGCTTTAGTATTAACCGGTAATTCTAGGGAGTATCATCTTGATTTTGATAATATGGATGATAAACTGTTGAATTTAAGAAAAGCAGCTGAAAAACAATCGGTTATGCCAAGCTTTGTAGTAAGTTTGTCTTGATGACGTCGTTGCAAGGAGATGCAGGCTTTGTTGTATGGATCAGTTTACGATTGTCATCCTGCGAGCTTGTAGCGGGATCTTTTATCACAAGCCGTGTCCTGAGATACCTAAGGTACAAGCCGCGGTATGACATTAGATTCCTGCTTTCGCAGGAATGACATAAGAGCTATATAACAACGCTCTTCGCTCCTCATAGTAATAACAAAACCATTGATGTTATATTAATAATCTGCTATATAAAGACTTACGCGGTCGTGGCGAAATTGGTAGACGCGCAGCATTGAGGGTGCTGTTCTGTAAAAAGATTGGAAGTTCAAGTCTTCTCGACCGCACCATCTCTTTAGTCTTTATACAAACATTTTATAAAATTAAAATTTGTTATAGTACTAAATCTAATCACAATATTTATGAATTTTTCTTCAGCATATGCCTCAACTTTACCTAAAGGATTTGTTTATCTAAAAGACATTGATCCTACTATTATTCAAAGTATTCGTTATTATTCAGATAAGAATTTTGTCGGTAAAATAATAGATGGATATAAAGCACCAAAAGTAGTGTTAACTATAGAAGCAGCTATTGCACTTAAAGCAGTACAAGACGAAATAAAAAAAGATGGTTATTCACTTGTTATATATGACGCATATAGACCGCAAAAAGCTGTACAACATTTTTTAAGATGGAGCAAAGATAATATTGATCAAAAAAATAAAGAAAGCTTTTACCCTTATATAGATAAGTCTAAATGTTTCAAATTAGGATATATAGTTGAAAGATCGAGTCATAGTAGAGGTAGTACTGTAGATCTATCAATAATAAAACTTGGTCAAAAAGTAAATAATGATTTTAAACTTATTAAGCGAAAACTAAAAGATAATAGTACTATATCATATTTAGATGATAACACAGTAGATATGTACACTTCGTTTGACTTATTTGATGAAGCTTCACACCATGATAGTAAATTAATTGACGAACAATATTTAGTAAAGCGTAATTATTTGCGTTCTAAAATGCAAAAATATAACTTTAAAGACTATCCAACTGAGTGGTGGCATTATACACTTAACGATGAGCCTTATAAGAATCAGTATTTTGATTTTGATATAGAATAAAAATTATTTGTAGAAGTCAAGATTTAATCTTACAGACACTATAAATTTTGTACCTGATTGTCAGTTAAATTTTGACTGTCAGATATATAATCAAGATACAAAATTTCATTATTCTTTTCAACAGCTAATTTCTTACTATCCTGAAAAGTTTGCATAGGAGTTTTCCCATAACAATATTTACCAGAATGAGGTCTTTCATTATTGAAATGCTCTAACCAAATATCAAGATCTAATTGTAAATCATCAAGATCTGTATAAATCTTTTTTCGCATAGCCGTATCAAAGAATTCTTGTTTCATGGTTTTATTAAAACGCTCACACATACCATTTGTTTGGGGAGAATATGCCTTAGTTGTAGTATGTTCTATACCTTCTATGCTAAGAAATAACTCAAAAGCATGATGCTCTATATTGCCCTTATATTCTGACCCACGATCTGTAAGAATACGCAGTATTGGTATCCCTTGGCTCTCATACCATGGTAACACCCGGTCATTAAGCATATCAGCAGCAGTAATTGCTGTTTTATCAGTATATAGTTTAGCATCCGCTACCCTAGTATAGCTATCAATAAATACCTGAGAATAAACCTTACCTATACCTTTAAAATTACCTACATAATACGTATCCTGACATCCTAGATAACCTGGATGCTGCGTCTCAATTTCTCCATGTGCTTCTTTTTCATTACGACGCTTCTCTAGTACTTGTAACTGAGCTTCAGTAAGAACAATCCCATCTTGAGCCATCTTTGCTTCTAATGCTTTAAGCCTTTTACTGATATTGTTTAAATCATTACGTAGCCAAATTGATCTCACTCCTCCAGGTGATACAAGTATACCACTCTTCTTAAGCTCATTTGATACTCTTAGCTGACCATATGCTGGATATTCTATTGCCATATCCATTACTGCCTTCTCTATCGCTGGATCAACTCTATTCGCTATTATTGGCTTTCTTCGACTAATTTCATACAACGCTTCTTCGCCACCAGTTTCATACAGTTCTTTAAATCTGTAATAACTATCTCTACTATATCCCATCGCTTTACATGCTGATGATATACTACCAAGACTCTTAGCTAATTCAAGTAAACCTAATTTTGGCTTTATTATTTTTTGATTTAAGTGCATTGTGACCTTCCATTTTTTTATCTGTATTTTTAATACGTAATTTTTATTAAATGTAAGATCAAATCTCAACTAATACAAATTATTTCAGCTTTTCAATCTCTTTTTTTTTCTTAATCCCGTTAAAGTAATTATTAGATTAGTTTTTAAACTAACTTTGATTAATTTTAGCTATGGTAGTTTTTTCTTCTTTTGCCTTCTTCAATACCTTCTTGTAACCAATGGTGTGCACCACTTTCCATAAATTTTTTTTACGTTACTGTTGCTTTAGTTTTTCAATTTCTTTTTTGCTCAAACCTGTAAAATCTATTATTTCATTTAAAGGTTTATTTTTTATAATATCTTTTTAGCTAAAGTAATTAACCTTAAATAAATTCTACAAGCTTACTTATACGGCAAAAAACTATTGCCTATTTGTGTTCTATAATTTATATTGATCAATGAATAGTATACCACTCTACGTCAAACCTAGATAAATCAATTTTAGATAACTATAATTAAATAAGTCTGCAAGCAGACTATTAGGTGTAAAACACTACACTTGACCTGACAGACGGTGATTGATTAAGCAGCAAAAGGGCACCGTCAAGTTAAGAGAGATGTAAATTTAAGTATTGAGCGATTGAAAGGAATGATTTATAGAATAGCAGTAACCATTTATCAATAAATCTTAACGCTATGCATATTACTCAAACCCCGAAGAGACATCGTTTTCCAGCAAGCATCATTAGCCATACAGTATGGTTATATCATCGCTTTAATAATAGTTACCGAGATGTTCAAGAACAGATGGCGTATCGAGGTCGTAACAAGAAATCAGCTATTCGCTTTTTATCAAGATTATTGGGTAATTATCTAACTCCAAGAGTAATTGTTACTGATAAGCTCAGGAGTTACATTAAACCGATTAAGCTTATGTGTCCTAACACTGAACATCGTACTAGTAAGAGACTAAATAACTGTGTTGAAAATGCTCATCAGCCAACTCGACGAAAGGAAAAAATATTGATTAAATTTAAGCATCCTAATTCAGCACAATGTATATTATCACTGATGGGCAAAGTCAGAAATATATTTGCCGTCAATGTTGGACGATATACTAAAACCGCACCAGAGCAAAGAATTGCATTTGCATCCGCTAAATCTATTTGGGACGAAGCTACTCAAAGACTTCTTGCTGCCTGAAATATAAAAACATAGTACTTTTTGAAACCAATTTACTTAACTTGACGGTGCCGTATTTATAATTTTTTTCAATTTATGTAAAGAAAAGGCTAGACGTCTATAAAAAGATTTGTTATAAGGAAGTACATCATGTTTCATAAAGCTTGATACAAGCGAATTTTGTAGGATTTGCCTTTGCTCATGGAGTTTAGCATAGTTCACCTTTAAATTCATTTTGTCTAGAACTTTCTGAAATATACTGTATCTGAAATTTCCGGATATACTTTTAATACTTCAAGATTTGGTAAGCCAAGCTTTAAGGGCTTTGCTCACGGAGTTTTCCACGCTTCGCAGACTTACCGCTTATTTGACTTCCAGCCTTTAAAGTATTTGCAGTATATTTCTAATGTTCCTCGGTAGCTCAGTGGTAGAGCAAACGGCTGTTAACCGTTCGGTCGCTGGTTCGAGTCCGGCCCGGGGAGCCATTATTCAATTTTCGACAAATTTATGAATGAATCAAACGGCGGATGCAGCTTAAAATCAAGGTTTCCGCATTTTAATTGCTCTAATAAATATTTAGCAATCATTTCGCATATAATGAAATCGTAATATTTAAGTTCTAACCTTAATAAATTAAATAGAGCTAAAAGGTTATTACGGTTTGCATTTATTACATTAATAACCTCCTAATCCTTTAGTTAATTTTATGAATTTTATTCTTACTCCTTAAAGGGAAATTCTATCCATATGTTGTAAAGCTCATCTTCATCGTCTTCATTATTATACTCATTTATAAATTTTACATTAGAAGAATGTTTGGCACCGTCAAGTTAAGTAAATTGGTTTCAAAAAGTACTATGTTTTTATATTTCAGGCAGCAAGAAGTCTTTGAGTAGCTTCGTCCCAAATAGATTTAGCGGATGCAAATGCAATTCTTTGCTCTGGTGCGGTTTTAGTATATCGTCCAACATTGTGACGGCAAATATATTTCTGACTTTGCCCATCAGTGATAATATACATTGTGCTGAATTAGGATGCTTAAATTTAATCAATATTTTTTCCTTTCGTCGAGTTGGCTGATGAGCATTTTCAACACAGTTATTTAGTCTCTTACTAGTACGATGTTCAGTGTTAGGACACATAAGCTTAATCGGTTTAATGTAACTCCTGAGCTTATCAGTAACAATTACTCTTAGAGTTGGATAATTACCCAATAATCTTGATAAAAAGCGAATAGCTGATTTCTTGTTACGACGCTTCTGCAATAATATTTCTAATTCATGCCCCTTGGAGTCAACAGCTCTCCATAATATGAATACTTCGCCTTTGATCTTGATGTTCATCTCATCTAAATGCCATTTGTCAGTTGCTTTCCTCTCTCTCTTTCTGATGACAGCTTGAAAATAAATCGCAAATTTATTGCACCAAAATCTTACAGTCTCATGACTTAAAATAATACCTCGATACGCCATCTGTTCTTGAACATCTCGGTAACTATTATTAAAGCGATGATATAACCATACTGTATGGCTAATGATGCTTGCTGGAAAACGATGTCTCTTCGGGGGTTAAGTAATATGCATAACGTTAAGATTTATTGATAAATGGTTACTGCTATTCTATAAATCATTCCTTTCAATCGCTCAATACTTAAATTTACATCTCTCTTAACTTGACGGTGCCGTTCTGATATACGATTCTTAAGTATAGGTTTCTTACGACTTATATCTGTAAGTGTAGCTTCTCCGCCTGTCTCATACAGTTCTTTAAATCGGTAAAAGCTATCTCTTGAATACCCCATTACTTTACACGCGGTGCTAACACTGCCCAGTTGTTTTGCAAGTTCTAATAATCCTAATTTAGGCTTGATTATTTTTTGATCGTAATTTGACATATTATTCCTGTTAATTGAGTTTTATATTTAGTTCCTGGATATGATAGATAACTTCTCAGTTATCTACATACACACAAACTCTTCTATTTTTAACCTTAATATGTCAGATCAAATCTGAAGGTTTACAGATAAAATAATACATATACTAGCAGCTTCAATGCCTCTAGGAATAAATAAAAATAACTAACTTAGAATATATAATATGCTATATAAAAATATGAATCTTTTGAAGAGGAGTGGAATATCTTTAAAACTTTTACTAACTATTCTTATAATAAATTATTCTTTAAATTGAGTTATTTTTTTCTGTATTTCCGCTTCGCTTAAATTAGTAACATTTATAGCCGTTTCGGTAGCTATGTTAACATAACTGCCAATTACTTCGGTTACACCGCCAGAAATAAGATAAATCGTTTCTGGTTTGTGTATATCCTTTATATAGACCTGTACCAAACCTGTTTTTAAACTAACAATCATCTGAGCATGATTTGGCAATACCCCAAACATCCCTTCCTCACCCGGAAGCGTTACCATTTTAGCTTGCTCTTCATAAACAATATTTAAAGGCGTAATAATTTTAACGTTAATTGTTTCGTTCATAGGATAATATAATTGAGTCGTACCATTATGATGCTACAGCGTAATTCAAAAGGCTTCAGACAAGATGAATTTAAAGGCGAGCCTGCGCAGCGTATTATACTTAATACGTGAACACAGGCGATACCGCAAAATTCGCTTGGATCAAGCCTTTTCAATTATGCTGTTTTTAATGTTTTAGCTTTCTCTAAAGCTTCCTCTATAGTCCCGACCATATAAAATGCGGATTCTGGTAAATCATCGTATTTACCTTCCGTAAGCCCTTTGAAGCCTGCTATAGTATCGGCTAAATTAACAAATTTTCCTTCAGCACCCGTAAATACTTCGGCTACGTGAAAAGGTTGTGATAAAAAACGCTGTATTTTTCTTGCACGTGATACTGTTAGTTTATCTTCTTCGGATAACTCATCCATACCTAAAATAGCGATAATATCTTGCAGAGATTTATAGGTTTGTAATATCTGCTGTACTTTTCTTGCTACATTATAATGCTCTTCGCCTACAATCATCGGATCAAGTACTTGTGAGGTACTGTCTAAAGGGTCAACTGCCGGGTAGATTCCAAGCTCTGCTATCTGACGGCTAAGTACTGTTGTCGCATCTAAATGTGCAAAAGACGTTGCCGGAGCAGGATCGGTTAAGTCATCTGCCGGCACATATATAGCTTGCACAGAAGTTATTGAGCCATGCTTAGTAGAAGTTATACGCTCTTGTAGCTCCCCCATATCGGTTGCAAGAGTCGGTTGATACCCTACTGCCGATGGAATTCTACCAAGCAATGCCGATACTTCAGAACCTGCTTGCGTAAAGCGGAAAATATTATCGACAAAAAATAAAACATCCTGACCTTGATCCATATCTCTAAAGCTTTCGGCAATAGTAAGACCACTTAAAGCTACCCTTGCTCTTGCCCCAGGTGGCTCATTCATCTGCCCGTAAACTAAAGCTACCTTTGATTTTTCAGGCTCTTCAAGATTAATAACGCCGGAATCGATCATTTCATGATAAAGATCATTACCCTCTCTAGTTCTTTCTCCGACTCCGGCAAATACAGTATAACCGCCGTGAGCTTTAGCAACATTATTAATTAGTTCCATTATAAGCACAGTCTTACCGACCCCAGCGCCGCCGAATAGTCCTATTTTACCGCCTTTAGTATAAGGAGCAAGTAAGTCGACTACTTTAATACCGGTAACTAATACTCTACGATCGGTTGATTGCTGAGTAAAAACGGGAGCAGGTTTATATATACGGGAAACATTTGAGCTTTTAATTTTTCCTTTTCCGTCAATAGGTTCACCTGTAACATTCATAATACGTCCAAGGGTCGGAGTCCCTACTGGAATACTTATAGGACTACCGGTATCTATTACTTCTAAGCCTCTTGTAAGCCCATCTGTTGAGTCCATAGCTATACAACGCACCGTATCATCACCTATATGCTGGACTATTTCTAGAACTATTCTTTGTTTATCGTTATAGCACTCAAGTGCGTTTAAAATCGGCGGCAATTTGGCCATATTGGTAAATTTTACATCAACTACCGCTGAAATAATTTGAGTAATTTTCCCGATATTCTTTTTCATTTTTTTTCTTTTGTTAGATTACCTAAAATTATCATTGTAAGCTAAGTATATGGAATACAAAGATCAACTTGGAAAAGAGCAATGAGTCTAAAGCCCTCTGAGCGGGAGCGTACACGCAAGTAACGTGAGCATCGCAGAGCTTATAAGACGACGTAGCCAATTTTTCAAGTTCATCGAGTTATACAGCTTCGGAACCTGCTATAATCTCTATCAGCTCTGTAGTAATAATCGCTTGTCTTGATCTATTAAGTTTTAGCACTAATTTATTAATTAGATCGTAAGCATTATTTGTAGCGTTTTCCATAGCGGTCATTCTTGCTCCCTCTTCGCTTGCTCTATTTTGCAGCAAAGCATAATTTATTTGCGAATTAACATATAAATTAATTAAATTTGAAATTAAATTCTCTCCTTCAAATTCATAATTAGCTTCTTTAGCTTCTGAATCATCCTGATACTTTTCTACCGGTAAAATTCGCTGCTTAGTCATGATTTGAGTCATAGCGTTTTTGAATTTATTGAAATAGATAGTACAGCTACTTACTTCTAAATTATAAGCTGCCGACATAATTTTTTCTTTTATTTGCAGCATCAAATTTTCATCATGGATTTTTGGTAGCTCAAAATAACTATCAATATAATTTGCATATTGTCTTTTTAGAGCCTCATAGCCTTTTTTGCCTATAATAATAAGCTTAATTTTTTCGCCTTTATTTTCTAAATTTTGAATATCAAGCTTAACTTGCTTAGTTATTGTATGATTAAACGTCCCACATAAACCACGCTCAGACGTCATAACCACTAGCAAATTTGCTTTGCCTGCTACATTATTAAAAAATTTTTGTGCTTCTTCAGGCAAGTCGTAAATATTAGCCGATAGTGCAACAGACATCATTTTACTAATAGCTTCAATATAAAAGTTTGAATGAGCTATTTGATTTTTTATTCTCGTCAATTTAGAAGCCGAAACTAATTGCATAGCCTTAGTAATCTTCTGCGTAGATTTAACGCTTCTAATTCTAGTTCTTAGCTGTTTTAAATTGGACATAAAATTTTTCTTTTAATTCTTCTATGTCATTCCCAGCTAAAAGCGGGAATGACAACAACCCTAATTAGTTTTAATAAAATCCTTAGAAAAATCTTCCAAAAATGTTTTTAATTTCTGCTCATTTTCTTCAGTTATACGTTTCTCTTTTGCTATCGACTCTAAAATATCTTTGTGCTTTAACTTTATCTCGGCAAGTAACTTCTCTTCAAATTCTCTAACTCTCTCAATCGGGATATTAGTTAAATATTTTTTAGTGCCGGCGTAAATACTTATTACTTGCTCTTCTACGGAAAAAGGATGATATTGCGGTTGTTTTAATATCTCAACAAGTCTTTTACCATGTTCGATCTGAGCTTTTGTTGCAGGGTCTAAATCTGAACCGAATTGGGAAAAAGATTCAAGCTCTCTAAATTGTGCTAACTCAAGCTTTACCGAACCTGCAACCTGCTTCATAGCTTTTATTTGTGCGGCAGAACCAACGCGACTTACTGAAATCCCAACGTTAACCGCCGGTCTTATGCCTTTATAAAATAGCTCGCTTTCTAAGAAAATTTGACCGTCAGTGATTGAAATTACATTTGTGGGAATATAAGCCGATACATCCCCTGCTTGTGTTTCAATTATAGGTAGTGCTGTAAGTGAACCTCCTCCTTTTTCCTCCGACATTTTGGCAGCTCGCTCAAGCAATCTTGAATGCAAATAAAACACATCACCCGGATATGCTTCACGTCCGGGCGGTCTTCTAAGTAATAATGATATTTGCCTATATGCAACAGCATGTTTACTTAAATCATCATAAATAATAAGTGCATGCTTGCCGTTATCACGAAAATATTCACCCATACTACAAGCAGCGTAAGGTACGATAAATTGAAGAGCGGCGGCTTCTGATGCGGTCGCTGAAACAATAATTGTATAGTCCATAGCTCCGGCATCTTCTAACTTTTTTACTATTTGAGCAACGCTTGATCTTTTCTGTCCGATTGCTACATAAATGCAGTAAATTTTGTCTTTTTCATTTTCTAGAGAATAAGCTTGCTTTTGGTTAATAATAGTATCAATAGCTATTGCAGTTTTTCCTGTCTGTCTATCACCTATTATTAACTCTCTTTGTCCTCTACCTATCGGAATTAGCGAATCAATAGCCTTTATACCGGTTTGCACAGCCTCGCTTACACTCATTCTATCGATTATCCCGGGAGCCTTTAGCTCAATATGTCTATATTCCGTACTTTTAATATCACCCTTGCCGTCGATCGGATTACCGAGTGCATCAACAACGCGACCAAGCAAAGCAGTACCTACCGGCACTTCTAAAACGTGCTTAGTTCTTGTAACTTTATCGCCCTGCTCTACCTGATTATCATCTCCCATAATCACGGCACCGACATTGTCGTTTTCAAGATTTAGGACAAGACCTTTAACGCCCGATTCAAACTCCACTACTTCACCGGACTGTACATTTGCAAGACCATAAATTCTTGCTATACCATCACCGACATTTATTACCTGCCCTACTTCTTCTAGCGTACTTAGAGAATTAATATTAGCTATTTCTTTTTGTAATATGTCAGCTACTTCTATAGGCTTTAGTTTCATATGGTTTATGTCTCTTAATTATTCACGTCATTGCGAGGAAAAACTGTAAGTTTTGACGAAGCAATCTCAGGAGTCTATCTTAATGAGATTGCCATGCTCCTTGCAGTTGGCGGCGTTGTTGCATGGATCGATCCCACTGCTGTCATACCGCGACTTGATCGCAGTATCTTAGGACACAATCTGTGACACAAGACCCCGTGATCAAGTCACGGGGTGATAATCAAAAACCCTGACACCCTTCAATGTCTTAGCTATTTTTCCCAAACTACCTTTTATAGAATAATCTTGCAAGATACTATCATATTTAATTATAATTCCTCCAATAATAGTAGGATCTATTTCAAAATCTATTTTTGTTTCTTGCTTTAGTTCTTTTTCGATATTTGTTTTAATCCATTCTTGTTCTTGCGACTCTAATCTACTTGCAGAAATAACCTGCACTATTTTTATATTTTTACTTTCATATAATAGTCTACCGTAATTTTCGATTATATCTGACAAAATAGAGGTACGGGAATTTTTTATCAACAATAATAAAAAATTTTGTGTTATTTCGCTGATTTTGATATTTTTTGCTAGCGAATTAATCACGGAGATTTTATTAACTTTATCCACTACTGGTGAAGATAAAAACTCTTTAATTTCAAAATTATTGTTAATAAGCTGACTTACCAACACAATCTCTTCAAATATTTTATCTTTAACCTCACCTTTCTCGGCATTGTTAAATAAAGCTACCGCATAATTTTGAATTAAGTTATTTTGAGCCATTAGTTAATATTTTTCACATTTTATATCTATATTATTATATATAGGATAATATTTTATATTACATTGATATTTTTTAGGATTCTCTAACAACTCTTGTATATCTACGTTAGAATCTATTTGATGCTTTTTAATTTCACTTACATAATTTGTATCAGGAACAGGTTGCATGCAGCATTTTGAACGCATATCATTATTAAAATAAGGAGTTAGGAAATAAGCTAATTTATAGTATATATAAGTTTTTTCTTCTAATGAATAACTAGTATCAAAGTCAAAATCAAAATCAACTTTAAAATCTTTTGATAATAAATCGTAAATAATAGGAGTTTGAGTTCTTAACGATAATTGATTTTCAGATTGTGCTGTCAATTTAGGCATTTTTTGTAAGAATATTAATAAAGAATTTAGAACATACGCCGTAAAAATTATTATTACACTTGCAATCAAAAATTTTACTATTTTATAGTTACTAAATTCATTCAATTTTTTATCAAATAAAACTTTTTTAAGATAAGCACAGCTAATTGCCGTGAAAATTACTACATAACTACTTGAATATCTTTTAACACAGCCTAAATTAATTAATGAGCCATCAAGTGTACCGTATATCGTATGCGCCATTATTATATACAAATATAATCTCCAAGCTAAAAATATAATAAAGCATAAAGAAGCAGAAATTATCAAAATTAAAAAGCTTTTTAAATATTGAGGCTTATATTTATATATACTAAATCCTGTACATAATAAAAAATACCGTAAATACATAAAAATGATTGTTGTACTAAAGTTTTACCGACTATATTAATATAGGAGCATACTATGTTAATAGTTTTTGTATCCTTATTAAGTAAAGAATAAACTACTTTCATAAATTGATCTAGAGAATGTGGTTCTCTTCCTAAAACTACATGGGCCTCAACATACCTAAACCAAAGATAATTTGTTAAAAGCGGTAAAATTAATAATGTTATTAATATTCTGATCTTTAAGCTCAAAGATTTTAATTTTTCATTGTCATCTTCCAACAAATTACAAAAAATCATTATAGATGCAAACCAAGATAACCATAGACCTACTTCTCTAAATAAAGGCATAAGCAATAAAATCGGTACTACCATTAATAATGCTTTATATTTATCATCTTCTAATATAAAAATAATTAGGACTGATGAAAAAATAAATGCTATCAAGCCATCATTATAAATTGACCTAAGTACAAAACTTTCCTGCACAGGAAAGAGTAGAACTAACGATACTAGTAGAATGGTTTGTATAAAATATCTATTTGCCATTAACGGTGCTAAAAACAATATCTGCAAAATAAAATGGCTTAACAATATGTTGGTTTCAGAATAACCCGGGAAGTATAACATAAAATAATGAAATATACTAGGACCGCGAGGATAATGTATATGAGAAGGTAAAATAGATGTTAAACTATTCTGCGGAAATATATCGTTATAACTTATTAATTCTTTAGTATATACTGCCCAAAAAGCTAATTCATCCCATACATCCATATATGTGGTATGTAAAAAGAGATAATAACTAACGGTAATAGCCGTTAAAACGCCAAGCTCTACTTTATACCGAGAAATATTTGATCTAAATTTAGAGAATTTATATAAACTATATATGAGAGCTAGTATACCTATAATGGTTATTAAGCAAGTAGAGTAATATAATATTCCTGCTACAGAACATAAAGTTAAAATTGCCACCAATATAGAAGTTACTATAGGCAGAGAAAAAGTAAATTTAATTTTAAATAAATTAGCAAAAAGTCCTGCTAAACCAAAAATACTTAATAAAGGCAATATTATCATAAAATCCATTAAATATGTATTGCTCTATCATAAGCAGCAAGTACCGCCTCATGCATCATTTCCGATAAAGTCGGATGTGGGAAGATGGTATTAATTAAATCCAATTCCGTTCCTTCTAGATTTTTTGAAACTGTATATCCTTGTATTAATTCGGTAACTTCTAAGCCTACCATATGAGCCCCAAGTAATTCACCGGTTTTAGCATCAAATATGGTTTTAATCAAGCCTTCGCTATCACCGCCAACTAAAGCTTTACCGTTTGCCATAAAAGGAAATCTACCGATTTTCAGCTCATAACCTAAGGCTTTTGCCGCTTCTTCAGTTAAACCGACACTTGCGATTTGCGGTGAAGAATAAGTACAACCAGGTATATTGTGCTTATTGATAGCATGAGGCTTTAAACCTGCTATGCTTTCTGCCGCAATAATATCCTCATGGCTTGCTTTATGTGCTAAACAAGATGCACCTGCTACGTCACCTATTGCGTAGATTCCGGGTTCCGCTGTTTGCATCAAGACGTTAGTAACTATATAGCCGTTTTCTACTTTTACTTTTGTCTTCTCAAGCCTTATATTTTCGGTATTTGCCGTAATACCAATCGCCATAAGTAAAATTTCAGCTTGTAATTTTTGCGTTTTTCCTGCTAGTTCTAACTCAACTTCTATATTATCTTTTTGCTTTGTTTGCTTTATTAGTTTTGCATTTGTAATAATTTTTATACCTTTCTTCTCAAAACTTTTATGAGCAAGATTTGAAATCTCGGTATCTTCTACCGGCAATATTTTGCTGTGAGCTTCAATTACCGTAACATCAACCCCGATAGCATTATAAAACGACGCAAATTCTATCCCGATTGCTCCCGAACCTACAATAATCATGGATTTCGGTACATGCTGCGGTACCATAGCTTCCTTTGAAGTCCAAATTTGCTTACCGTCCGGCTCAAATCCTTTTAAAACACGTGGTTTTGCTCCGGTAGCTATAATAATATTGTCTGCTTTTACCTTAATATTATTATTTATACTTATTACCTTATTTACATCTAACTTTGCTATTCCATCTATCACAGTAACTTTATTTTTTTTGAGCAACATTTTAACGCCACCGGCTAGTTTATTTGAGATCTCTCTAGAACGCTCGACTATTTTTTTAATATTGATTTCAGCAGAACTGGTATCGATTCCATAATCTCTAGCGTGTTTTATATACTCAAAAACTTCGGCAGATTTAAGTAGGGATTTCGTCGGTATACATCCCTAATTAAGGCATACCCCGCCTAAATGTTCTTTTTCTATTAACACTACTTTCTTTTTTAATTGTGCTGCTCTGATTGCAGCAACATATCCGCCAGGACCTCCGCCTATCACGGCTACATCATATTGTTCCATTTTATTTTTATTTTGTTGGTTTGGTTTTATCACTTTTGAATGTTAATTATAAAGGAAATACAGTAGACGAAGTTTAATTTGGAAAAGAGCAAGGAGCATCTAGATTTTTGACCGCAGCGTACACGCGAGTAACGTGATGATCAAAAATGAGAAGCGACGTAGCCAATTTTCCATAATTAAACGAGTATACTGCTTTTTAGCATCCATTTGTTCTTTTCATGCACCTTAATCCTTCCAATAATCATATCGGCTGTTCCCTCATCACCTGTGCTATTTTAAGACCTTTATACAAAGTATCTCTCATAATTTCTTGGTCTTTCACAAGACTTTTAAGCATTTCGCTTGCTGACACATTCGGGTCTAGTTCACTTATAGAAGCGAGTTTTATCAAGCTCGATAGGGCAGGAACTGTTACTCCTAAAGTTCTTATTCTTTCAGCAAGCTCGTCTAAACTTTCGGCTAAGTCCTCATATTGTCCTTCGAATAATAAATGCAGGCTTCTAAATTCTGTCCCTTCTACATTCCAATGATAATTTTGTGTTTTAAAATATAATGCATAACTATCTGCTAAAATTTGCTCTAAAGCTTTTACTACTTGCATAATACTCTCCCTTAAATTTAATGAACTTTTTGACTTTATAACATTTCTTAAAACACTTCAAGTGATAACAGGATATTCATTTCCATGCTTCTTGATGAGAATAGGATTTAGCATTTTCTTTATCAAGTTTTTTAGCGATTTCTGATAAGAGCAAATCTTCTATCATTTCAAGAACTTCAAGTTTTAACTCTTTTACTAAATGGCTTTTAGTCATCATAGATTTAACTTTTTTGATTAATATGTATTATGATTTTATACAGTTTTACATCATTTTAACAATAGAATTATTAAACTTTAATTTCCTTAAACACCTCGATAGCTCTTGCTCGTGATAATCCATAATCTACTATTGGCTCTGGGTAATCGGTATACATTTTATGGAAGTTGTTGTTGTGGATAATATGTGGTTGGACATTTTTCAAGGCAGGTAAATATTTTTTGATATATTCAGCGTCAGGGTCAAAGTTTTTACCTTGAGTATATGGATTGAAAATACGGAAATAAGGTTGAGCATCAGTACCGCAAGAACTTGACCACTGCCACCCACCGACATTTGAAGATAATTCATAATCCATAAGATATTGGGCAAAAAACTCCTCACCTTTCCGCCAATCTAAAAGCAAATTTTTGCAAAAAAAACTAGCAACAATCATTCTTGCTCTATTATGCATCCATCCGTCATCAACAAGCTGCTTAACCGCCGCATCTATTATAGGATAACCTGTTTCGGCATTAATAAATTTGTCAAAATATTCTTTTTTATTATTCCATAATATTTTATTTCTATACTTTTCTAAAAATTCTTCATTAACGGTATTTGGAAAATAATATAAAATAGTTGCATAAAACTCACGCCAGATTAATTCATTAATCCAAGTTATAGTACCAGGATTTGACGAAGCGTTAAAAGCTCTGCGGTAACATTCTCTTATCGATACAAGCCCAAATCTTAAATAAGGCGAGATAGTGCTTGTGCCGTTGAGATATAAAAAATCCCGATTAGTTTTGTAGCTATTTATTCGATTTGCAATAAATTTATTCAAAACATTTTGAGCATTTTTAGGCTGCCAAAGCTTATCTTCTTTATATATATAACCGATTTGTTTTAATGCTTCCGAGGTCCCTGGACTTAGGTCGATAATTTTCAGCTCTATATTTTGTGGTGTATATAATTTACCCTCTAAATCATAACTATAATTCCTTAATAACTTATTATATGCTATAGTCCCGTTATCTGCTATAAACTTGCGGAAAGCCTGCATATAAGGGGTATATACTTTATAAGGCTTATTATCTTTCGTTAAAACTTTATCCGGTCTAATAAGCAAGTGATCGCAATACAAATGAAGTGTGCAGTTATCGCCTAATAACTCCTGTACTTTTTTATCACGCTCTATATTACTCGGCTCGTAATCTTCATCGGCATAAATATTTTCGATCTTTAAAATGCGTGCAAGTTTTGGAATAATCTTTAAAGGATCACCATGAAATACTAAAAGCTCTCCTTCTAGCTTCTTAAGTTCATCATTAATTAGGCAAAGTGTACTTGCTAGAAAGGAGAGCCTTCTATCGTGCGAATTTTTAAATCTTTCTAAAATAGTAATATCAAAAATGAAAATTGGTAAGACTTTATCAGAATTACGCAAGGCAGCTACAAATGATTTATTGTCATGCAGCCGCAAATTACGCCGTAACCAAACTATAGAGGTTTTATTCATATATGCTCAATCGTCATCTAGTAGCAGTATTATTGTGTGATTCGAAAAACGCCCTAGATGTCATTCCTGTGAAAGCAGGAAACTAGAAAAAAATTAAATAAATATAGTAAATTTTTAAAATTAAAGCTCAATTTTATCTCGCTTTATGCTGAATTCCCGTCATTGCTAAGAATGACATATAAGTCATATCACTGAATAAACCATGGTATGACAGGTTTATTTCAATTCTTTACTAAATGATACTCCTCGCAGCAGAGCTGCGAGGTATCTAAAAAAGTTTTAGTTGCTTCTGATGAAAAGCTTTATATGATGGTCGATCCGCCTCTTGATTCTTTACATAGTTGCGTAATTTTTTCTCATCTCCATGTTTTCCAACCGTACTCATAAAATATCCATTAGTCCAAAATTCGGTACCCCATAATTTATTTTTTAAGTCAGGAAATTTCTCAAACATTTTCTTAGCTGTTATACTTTTCACTATCCTAGCTACTTTAGTAGGACTATAACTAGGCACAGACTGAATTAGAAAATGCACATGATCTTTATCTACTCCAATTTCTAAAAATCTTATCTCGTATCTTTCTTCAATTTCTAAACATATTTTGCATAAATAATTATCTAACTTCTTATCAAAAATTGCTCTACGATATTTTGCAGGCGTTACTAAATGATAAATAAGTACTGTAACATTATGGCTCTTATGTATGTACCTACTCTCTTCCATCCATACATCATATCACGAAGCAAAGCTTCGGGGAATTAAACCCTAAGAGATTAATTCTTTCAGCTCTTTTTTTGCTGCATCTTTTGCACGGAAGCTTGCATAGGAATCATTACGCTCTTTATCTTCAATAAATTTTACAAAATAAATTATGCGTTTATCTTTCTGTAACCAGCCTATAAACCATCCTATTTGACGATCATCTAGCTTTATTGTTCTATCTTCATTAAGCTTTTTACCGCTGCCTGTTTTACCATAAAGCTTCCAACCATCTGCAAAATCTTCGATAAACATAATATTTCTTGTCATTTCATGCGCTTTAAGACTTACAGGTAATTGATAGTCTCTTTGGAGGTACAAACCTCCATCTGGAAGATGGAGGTTTGTACCTCCAAAGAGACTATCAAACTTTCATCTCTCAGATGAAAGTGGTTGATTTGCTACAAGTTTTTGTAAAAAAACTATTTGTTCTTCAGGTGAAATTTCTAAAGAGCTAGAAAGCCATGAATTAGTTAAACTGTTATTTTTTCCTTTATCACCTGTGATATCTTGATTACCGTAGTTAAATTTCTTTATATACTCTTCAAACTTTTGTTCACCTAGTTTTTCCGTTATACGCCAAGAATACCAAATACAACTATTTTTCATCCAGCTTAAAGGCGTTTGCGACTGTCTCCATACCTCTAACATATCAGCATCCCCTTTTTTAAAAGCTATTTCAGGATGATTCTCATCAATTAAAAATCCATTATCATAACCCACCATTAAGCTTAAGGCGATCTTAAAAGTTGAGCATGGTGCATGACGTGATTTACAATCACCTTCTTGTTTAATAAATTTATCTTTTTCTTTCACTAAAAAGCAATCTGCTTTAACTGTAAAAGAAACAGTAAGTGATATTAAAATAGTAAAATATAAAATAATTTTTTTCATGAATCGTAAATTTTTAAGTTAAGGTTAATTTTAAATATCTAAAAATAAAAATTTAGAACGGTAGCGTAAAGCTGCCTTAAGTTATCACCTTTATTTACTTATTTCAAGCCTATAATTAAGATAAATCTTATTATAAATCTAATGTTAATAAATTTCTTGAGACTGGTCTTCTTTACTCAGCGTATAATCAAAAACGTCAATATTATGGTTATTATTTATAATTTCGCTCTCATCATCAAGTATCTGAATATTATTTACTTTGAACGCTTCCATAACACTGCCGTTTGGGGTAATTTTACCTGTTGCCCTATCTACGGCTTGGAGTTTTATTGACTCAGGCACTTTAAAAGGCAAAGATGGCTCGTCTTTATAAGCATTGCTCATAAAATCAATAAAAATAGGCAGTACTACACTTGACCCTGTGGCTCTTTTTCCTAAAGTTCTTGGAGTATCGTACCCAACGTAACTGCCTACTACTAATTTTGGTGTAAAGCCTATAAACCACGTATCTTTACTATCATTACTGGTACCGGTCTTCCCACCTATAATCTTCTCTAGCTTTTTTGCAGAATAAGCGGTTCCTCTATCCACTACTCCGGTTAAAAACGAAGTAATTTGATAATCGCTCGCTTCATCCGTAACCATAAAAATATTTTCTGCCGGAATTTCTAATATTGCATTATCTAAATCATTATCCGAAACATTGCAGGTCGTGCATTCTCTATTATCCCTGCGATAAATAACTTTGCCGTTACGATCTTTAATCAACTCTACAAAATGCGGAGTTATTCTTTTACCGCCGTTAGCAATGATCGCGTAAGCGTTGGTCATTTTCTCGAGCGTTGTTTCAATCGAACCAAGCACCATTGAATAAACCTTTCGTGGATTTTTATTAATCCCAAATCGTTTAATTATATCAACAATTTTGGTAAGACCGACAGTAGTTGCTACTCTAACCGTTACAAGATTACAAGATTTTTCAAGCCCTGTTCGCATAGTAACTGGGCCTAAAAACTTACCTTCATAATTTTTAGGACGCCAAGCTGGCATACCCTCGCCTTGTGAAATCTCAATAGGACCGTCATTAAAAATCTGATTTGGTTTAATACCGTTTTCAAGAGCTGCTAAATAGACAAAAGTTTTACTTAAAGAACCGGGTTGACGAAGTGCTTGAGTTACCCGATCAAATTTACTAGTAAAAAAATCATAGCCTCCAACGCTTGCAAGCACCTGTCCGGTATTCGGATTCATGACCATAATCGCACCGTTTATTTCCGGAATTTGACGCAAGCCGTAAGCACCCTCCTTTACAGGCTCTACAACTATCACATCACCTTTTTTAAGCAAATTTTTCACTGACTTTAGATCGCTTCTTGCCCATTTCATTTCAGAAATAGGAATTTTAGATTTAGCACCGTCTGCAAAACCTATATCAGCCTGTTTATCCGTAACATCTAAAACTACGGCAAGTTTATATTCTAAAAGTGATTGAGGTTTCGGTAATTTCTTTAATTCTTCTTGCCAATTATCAATAGAAATAGTAGCTATAGGCTTTCTAAAGCCACGCTTTCTATCAAACTCTCTAAGACCTTTTCGGAGTGACTCTTCAGCAAATTTTTGCATTTTTGCATCTAAAGAAGTAATAATAGTTAGTCCGCTTGTGTAAAATTCTTCTTTACTTCCTAGCATTTTAATTACTTCTTCTCGTACCTGCTCAGCATAATAATCAGCCGTAATTGTTTCACTTGCGTCACGCTTCCGCAGCGTAATCAGCGTATCTATTTCTTTTTTTGCAACATCTTTAGTTATATAGCCATCCTCAAACATTCGCATTATTACATAATCACGACGTGCTTTTACTCTAGCGTAATTTCTCTCAGGATTAAGTTCGGATGGAGCTTTAGGTAATGCCGCAATAAAAGCAGACTCTGCAATAGTTAGCTCCTCTATAGATTTATTAAAATAATTTTGTGCGGCAGTAGCAACCCCGTATGCGCCTCGTCCAAAAAATGTTTGATTAAGATATAGTTCTAGAATTTGGTCTTTAGTAAATACTCTTGAAATCATGTAAGATAAAATTGCTTCTTTAATCTTACGCTGAAAAGATACTTCATTAGTTAATAAGAAATTTTTAACTACTTGCTGGGTAATTGTGGAAGCTCCTTCCATTCGTCTATGTCGTAAAAAGTTCGATATATTAAAAAATGCTGCTCTAATTATTCCAAATAAATCAACGCCGGGATGGGTATAAAAATTCTTATCCTCCGCAGCAATAAAGCTTTCTTTTAGCGAACTCGGCACACTATCAATTGGCACGAATACACGGCGTTCAAAAGCATATTCCTCCATTAATTTACCGTCTCTGGAATAAATACAGGTTACTGACGGGGGATAATATTTAGCAAGCTGAGAATAATCCGGTAAATCACGAGAATAGTAATATATTACATAAGCTATAACCCCGCAACCTATCAAAGTAAGTATGGCCAAAACCTTTAGACAAAAAAGAAGAGATTTATACATTTAGAAATAATATTTTTTTATATTATACTAAAATTATGCAACATTATAAAGTACTATCTCTTATTTTAATTTTTTCTAAACACCAATATCTGATAGATTTCTTATCTTAAGCCTGTCAAAAATTAATTAAGTACATTAGACCATTCAGGGTCGGAAGCATCGCCCGGAGTTTTAATTTCTCGCTCATTATGACCGGTTAGATCAATCGCATAAATTCTATTTTTTCCTGAAGTTTTACTAGTTGAAGGCCAACCTCTAGCGAACATTATAACCCGCCCGTTAGGTGACCAGCAAGGGCTTTCAACTAAATAGCCGCTTGCTATTACTCTTTCGCTATTTTCGTCATCTTGCGGATATGGTTTCATAACTCCGATATTAAAAGTTTTACCTTCTGCTCCCCTAATAATCTTGGTAAATGCTATATAATCACCGCGAGGCGACCAGCTAGGAGCCATATAAGAACCACCGCCAAAACTAATACGCTGAACATCACTACCGTCAGAATTCATTATATACAATTGAGGAACACCGTTTCTATCTGAATTAAAGACAATTCTTCGACCATCCGGTGAGTAACTTGGGGAGGTATTAATACCGAAACCGTCAGTTAACTTATGAATGTTTTTAGTAGCAAGATCTATTTCGTAAATATGAGTTGAACCGTTTTTAGCTATCGATAATAAACCTTTTTTGCCATCCGGCGACAACCTTGGAGCAAAAGATATTCTGGCAAAATTCCCTATTACGCTTTCTTTACCTGTTTTAAGATCTTTTTCATAAATTAGAAGCCGTCTTTTAGCAGTATATGAGACGTAAAAAATCTTATCTGACGTATTAGAGAATCTAGGAGTTAATACGAGCATTCTCCCGTCCGTAAGATATTTATTATTAGCTCCGTCATAATCCATTAAAGCTATTTTCTTTATTTTCTTCAAACCGGTACCGCTTTCGGATACATAGGCTATTTTAGTATCGAAATAACTGGGATCACCAGTAATCTTCTCATAAACTTTATCTGCGATTTTATGTGCTGCTCTTCGCCATAAATTTTCAGGTAGCTCAAGAACTTCACCGGCAAGTTGTTTCTCAAGTAATGTATCCCATAATATAAAGCTTGCTTTAAGCTTACCGTTTTCTAGCTTCTTCACTTCCCCGTTTAGTAATAAACTTGCATTAATTTGACGCCATGCGGCAAAAAGCGGTTTATAACCTATACCTGTTTTTTCTTCGATAAAAGAAGCGGAAGAGATAGGGCGAAATAAGCCGCAAAGTCTTAAGTCATTTGAAATAACCTTAATTATGTCCCTAGCTATCGCATCATCAGAAGCAGAATCAGCATCAAAATTATTTACCGCTATAGGAGTAGGATCAGCTTTCCCATGTTCAATATTTATCATCTCAAGAGCATAGCTATTAAAGCTAAATAATAATAGGGTGAGGTGTATAATCTTTTTCACTTAAATACTCCTTATGATTTTTTATGTGAGATGTCTGTACTACTTCATATCATTTCTGCAAAAACGAGTTTTTTTGCATGAATACTATGTCATTCCCGCCTACGCGGGAATGACATTTATATAAAACTTGATAGACGATAAAACGAGTATATTTATAATCGACTAGGATCAAAATTGAAGTTAATCTCCTTCCAATGATTAAACCGTGCAGGGTCAAGGTTTTCGATCGGGCTTGCTTGCCATACCGCTCTAATTGCACTTTCCGCTAAGGCTTCACAAACACTGCCGAAAATATCCGAACAATTTTTTTCTTTAACCTTTACTTGCTCAACATTACCGCCTTTATCAAGCGTAATGCCGATAATCACTTTTGCTTTGTTGTTACCTCTAGCTCCAGCCGGAATATTACTCCAGTGCCGTTCTATTTGTCTTTTTATTAAAGAAGCTTCACTAGTGGAAAGGGGTAGCCCTTCCGTATAAACACCTTTAGCTTCTTTTTTGTTATCAACCTTCTTTAATCTTTTTTGTTTGTTTGATTTTACATTATCACCTTCTGAAGATTGTTCCAAATTTTTTAATAAAGAATCAAGTTCATCGGTTTTAGGTTTTTCTTTTTTTACTTCTTTAGGCTTCGCTTTCGGCTTTGGCTCTTCTATTTTTTTCTTTTCTTCTTCCTTAGGCTTTTCTTCCTTTACTTCTTCTTTTGCTTCAGGTAACGCTTCTTTTACTTCTGACTGTTTGGGTTCCTCTATAGGTTTTGTTTCTTCGATTTTAGGCTTTTCTTCTATCGTTTTTTCCTGTTCTTTTACTTTTTCTTCTTTCGGCAAATCAGGTTGCTCTTCTTTTTTCGGTTTAGTCCGTTCGGATTTTTTAGCGTCTTCATTTTCTACCGGTACTTCTTCTTGCTTCGTCTCAGTTATGATATTTGATTTATCACTTACAGGTAACATTTCAAAAGTAATAGTCTGCTCTTCAGGCAATTTTTCAAAAAGAGAAGGCATCCCAAATAAAAAGAAATATAAGAGAAGTAAGTGCAGTGCAATAGAACAACTAAGAAAAATCGTGAAATTATTGTTACTTTTCATTATTTTTTATATTTGAAATAAGAGCTACGCGAGAAAAACCGGCAGCATGAATTTCGGAAACTATTTCTACTACCTCACCGTAAGAAATATTTTTATCACCTCTTACAAAAATTCTAGCATCTTTTTTTTCTTTAGTAACATTTGCAAGCTTGTCCGTTAAATGCTTTCTTTCTATAGGCGTTTCGAGCAAGAAAATCTCACCTTTATTATTAATAGTAACGACTAACGGCTCATCCTGACCTGAAATCGGACTCGAATTCGTTTCAGGTAAATCCACATTTACGCCTGATACTAGCATTGGGGAAGTGATCATAAAAATAATCAATAACACAAGCATCACGTCGACAAGCGGCGTAACGTTGATTTCGCTAACTACCGCTCTGTTACTTTTTCTATTACTCCCTGCAAGCTTGATAGCCATTACATTTTCTCCTGATCTATTGCTTTAGAAAGTATAGAATTCAGCTCGCTGATAAAATCTTCAATCTTATTGTTGATTAGAGTAATCCAGGAAATAAGGTAATTGTAGAAAATTACGGCAGGAATAGCTGCAAACAATCCTATTGCGGTTGCAAGTAACGCCTCGGCAATCCCGGGAGCTACGACTGCAAGCGAGGTATTTTTAGAAGTAGCAATCGACTGGAAGCTATGCATAATCCCCCAAACGGTACCGAACAACCCAATAAACGGGCTACTAGAGCCGACTGTTGCTAAAAAGCTTAAATTCTTTTCTAATTTTTCGATTTCTCTGTTTTGAGCTAAATACATTGAACTATTGATACGTTCTTTGTGATTATTCTTAAAGCTTTCCGAAGACCCTTTTGTGCTTAAGCTTTTGCATTCATCCATAGCCGAGACGAATATTAAAGCTAGTGGATTATCGACATTTCTTTTTATGCTATCATATAGCTGCTCTAAAACACCGCCCGACCAAAAAACTTTTTCAAAAGCCTGCATCCTGCGTCGCACCTGTGCTAACTTAAATATTTTTTCTAAAATAATAGCCCACGACCAAATTGAGGCAATAAGCAGCATTAACATAACAGATTTACCGATAATATCGGATGAACTTATTAAAGAAAAAATCGATAAATGATCTTGCACAGCGACTTCTAAACCATCGCTAATATTAGTATCTGCACTCATAAATTCCTTGATTAATGATAGACGAAGTTTAATTTGGAAAAGAGGAATCGGTTTTGAAACTTTTAACCGTAGCGTACATATAGTACGCGAGGATTAAAAGCAAAAAACAACAGCCAGCGTATTTCAGAAAGTTCTAGACAAAATAAATTTTAAGGTGAGCTAAGCTAGACGTAGATTATCTACGTGAGCAAAGGCGAATCCTGCAAAATTCACTTGTATCGAGCTTTCTAAAATAGTTGTAACCAATTTTTCAAATTAAACGAGCATATTAAATAATATATTCATATTTTGGTTTTGTCATTAGGTTAAATAAAAATTTTTGTGTTTTTACTTTATAGATAGATATTAATCTCTTAATTTTAAATTATTAGTTTAATATCGCTTGATTTATTTCGTCTTTTAATATATATTACCATTTAAATGTAACTTATGGTTGTATATGAAGTTAATAGAATATTTTAGAAAACTTGAAGCTATATCTTTTAGTCCATGGCTTAATAAATATAAAAAATTATTTAGTCCTAAAGAGCTAGAAAGTGAGATGTTTGACATAATGATTCAAGCTCAAAATAATAAAAAATATTATAACAAAGAGTTGGCGATATTATCTAATGATATAATTGAAAAAGAGATAGAAGAAAATAAATAATTAGAGCTTTTAATGATATTCAAGATAAAGAAAGCTTAGCAAGAAAATATTTTAATGTATCAAAAAATACTCGCCTTAATAATTATACGTTATTCCAAGAGAATAGTTTTAAGTTACAAGAATATCTTTATGAAAATCCTGCAATTTATAAAGCTGATGTGCTAGGTTCTGTAGATAGCAATTATATTTAGAATACAAATTAAATTTATTTTTTACTTTTCCAGCTCTTCAAGTTAAGGATGTGTATTCGTATGTCATTCCTAGCTATATTATCTGTTTTTGTTTATAAACAGTTGTTTTCATTTTATGTATTGCTTTAAAGCCTAAATAAATCGTTATGCGTTCTAATATCATCTCTTCATAATAAGGAAATAGTGCGGCAGTGGCATCGTCCTCTATCTGCACTATTAAGCTATTAATCTTCTGTTTTTTATAAGTATAGGTAATGATTTTTAGAGGTGTTGTCTTAACGCTGAAATTAAAGCCTACTATTTTGTTCCAATTAAACATGATTTCAGGAAGCAAAGGATGTTGCTTTGCAAATATATGTCTAACTATTTTATAGATATCATCTTTAATAAGCTTCATCTTAATAAACTTTGGACAGTTAAAGTAATTACCGCTAAAGCAAACATTACCGATATTATAGGATAGTATAGAGACGACACAGATAGTACCATCAAAAATACGTTACAAATTGCTATAATCGATACTACTCGCTTATGCGATTTACCTTTTCGTACAGCCTTTTGGAAAAAATGCTTTAAATGAGGCTGCCAAATTTTTTCCTTATTTACTAATCTAATTAATATAGTCAATACCGCATCGGTTAAATAATATAAACTGGCTATAAAACAAGCTATAAATAAATTAATATTTGTGGTAGCAAGCAATAATAAACAAAGACCCAGCAAGAAACCAAGGCTAATACTACCAACATCTCCTAAGAATATCTTTGCCGGTTGCCAATTAAATATTAAAAATCCAATAGAGCAGCCTAGTATAATAATATTCATGCTTAATATAAAATATGGATCGGCAAGTTCCTGAAATTGCAACAAGCATAATATAAGTATAGTACTTGATAGGTGAATAGATTCTATACAGCTCATACCGTCTATGCCGTCCATAAAATTATATATATTAACAAAACCGCTTAAGACTATAACTAACGCAATAAAAATAAGATATATCGGTATATTAATATTAACGGCAAAATCTAGAGGAATAAAAAGATAAATAGCAAAAGCAGAACAAATTAAATGAACTATTAAACGTATAAGAGCAGGTACGGGTCTTAAATCGTCTAAAAAAGAGATTGAGGCAATTATAAATAATAATGGAGATATTTTTAGGGGATTAGTTAGTACACCGGTTATTATGTACTCAAAACAGCTTAAAGTAATTATTATGACCAAGACAATAGCAAGACCGCCACCACGCGGAGTTATCTTATCATGAGAATGACGCTGACTCGGTACATCAACTAAACCGATTGCCTTAAAATATTTAGTCAATATATATGTTAATATAGTAGTTGCTACAAAGGAAAAGATAAATAATACAATATAGCTATTTATATTCATAGTAACATGTTAGATTTAAAGCTAAAATATTTGTTATTACTGATAATTACATGATCATGCACCACAATATTTATTGTTTTGCATATTTCTACTATCCTGTTCGTCATATCAATATCGGCTTTCGAAAGATCAGGACTACCGCTTGGATGATTATGCACAAGTATAATACTACTTGCTTCATTAAACAATGCTCTTTTTATTATCTCACGAGGATAGACGGCAGCCTGATCGATTGTCCCTTGGCTTAGAGTTTCATCGGCAATCAAGATATTTTTCTTATTTAAGAATAATACACGGAACTGCTCAAGCCTCATATTACCCATATTAACTTTTAAATAATCAATCAATGAACCCCAAGAACCGATAATATTTTTATTAATTATTTTTTGCTTCAATACTCTATTTATTAATTCACGTACTATCGCAAAATTAATATATAGATTCTCGTTAGTACCGCTAATACTAAGCAACCTTTCTTTATCTATATTAATTAAATCAGTTATGGATTTAAAATGATCCAGAAGTTTTTTTGCTAAAGGCTTTACGTCTTTACGAGGAATAACTGAAAATAGCATTAATTCCAGTAACTCATAATCAGAGAAATTTGCAGCTCCAGCAGTTACGAAGCGTTCTTTTACTCTTTTTCGGTGACCTATATAATGAGGCATTACTTCCTCTTCTATAGCTATATCGGGGACTATTTCAGGTTCACTGTCAAAAAATTCCATTAGCTTATAATTCAACATACGGAGGATAATCAAATTTTTTAGGGGATAATGTAAATATTTCAAAGCCGTCTTTAGTAACGCCTATAGTATGCTCAAACTGAGCCGATAATGATTTATCGCGTGTGGTAACCGTCCAGCCGTCCAAACTACTTAATATAGTATCATATCCACCGGCATTTACCATAGGCTCCACTGTAAAAAACATACCTTCTTCTAAAATAAGCCCTGTTCCTTTGCGACCGTAATTTAATATTGTCGGCTCATCATGAAAAACACGGCCGATACCATGACCGGTATAATCACGTACCACTGAATAATTATGCTTCTCTACATAGCTTTGGATAGTATGACCTATATCACCAAGCTTAGCCCCGGGCTTTACTACATCAATTCCTTTCATCATCGCATCATAAGTCACTTGAATAAGACGTTTCGGCTTTATCGCTACGTTACCAACATAATACATACGGCTAGTATCGCCGTACCAGCCGTCTAAAATAACTGTAACGTCAATATTTACGATATCACCGTTTCTTAACGGCTTATCGTTTGGAATACCGTGACAAACTACATGATTTATCGATGTACAAATAGATTTTGGGAACCCTTTATAGTTTAAAGGAGCAGGAGTTGCATTATGTGAAGTAATAAAATTATGACAAAGATCATTTAAACTATTCGTAGTAACGCCCAGTTGTACGTACTGTGTAATAAAGTCAAGCGTTTCGGCAGCAAGCTTCCCTGCTGCCCTCATTTTCTTAAAATCTTTCTCCGTATGGATTTTTATACTCATGCTATACTATATGTTGTTAACAGCCTATAGTATAACATTTTTTTCTAAGGTGTAAATTTTCTTGTTTAATTTACTTCAAAATAGTATGGTTATAGTAAATTTCTATAAATAAATATTTAATGTTATATTACCTAAATAAATTTCTTTCAAATAATAAGGTGCAAGCTGTTATTCTAGGAATAATCGGTCTTGCTACTATTCTTATGCTTATATCATATAAGCTTGATGATCCGTCTTTTAATTCCGTATCTACTAGGTATTCTAATAATCTATTAGGGAATTTTGGTTCTTATTTATCAGATTTTTTATATCAGTTTTTCGGAATTTCAGCCTTTATAATACCGCTTTCTTGTTTTATTTGGGGAAAAAACTGCTGGCAACAAAAATATCGAAAATTTTTTATTCGTATTTCGGTAATGCTACTTGCCCTTTTCAGCACCGCAGCTTTATTATCTAACTTTAATTTAGAATTCATACCTTCTAACGGCGGTGGGGCAATCGGTATAATCATTTTCCGTTTTCTTGAGCAATTCACGAATCAACTTCCTTTAATATTAATATTTTTTATATTTATTATATTTGTTATTTTGCTTGAAATTAAATTCACTTCCTTAAGTAGTTTTATTATCAATCTAGGTAAATTCTTAGTATATAAAATACAAGATTTTTCCTATAATATATTTTCACGATTAGCTTTGCCGAAATTATTTTCCGGTAAAGCAGATAATCAAATAAATATTACCTCTTCATATACAAAGCCCGTAGCTAAAAAAATAAAGTTTACCTCTGAAAGTAAGCCGGTTATTGCAAAACCTGCTCCTGTAAATCCTATAAAATTCTTTAATAAACCTCCTGCTCCTAAAATATCTCAAAATGAAACGGCAGCATTGCCGCCTATTTCGTTACTTCATGATCCAGAAAATCATCATATAAAATGCGCTTCTTCTTCAGAGCTTAAACAGAAAGCTGAGGAATTGCTGACTGTACTGAATGATTTTGGCGTAAAAGGACAGATAATTAATATTAATCAAGGTCCGGTAGTAACTTTATATGAGTTTGAGCCGGCAGCAGGTACAAAAACCTCAAGGGTCGTAGGATTATCCGATGATATAGCCCGCTCATTATCGGCTTTATCCACAAGGATAGCGGTAGTGCCGGGTAAAAATGTGCTTGGTATTGAGCTACCTAATAAGCAGAGAGAATTTTTTTGTTTAAAAGAGCTTATAGAAACACCTGAATATCAAGACAAATCTACTTTATTGCCATTAGTATTGGGTAAAGATTTAGCCGGCAAGCCTTTAATCGCCGATCTTGCTAAAATGCCGCACTTACTTGTTGCAGGTACAACCGGTTCAGGTAAATCGGTTGGAATTAATGCTATGATCGTCTCGCTGTTATATCGTTACACTCCTGAAGAATGCCGCTTTATCATGATCGATCCGAAAATGCTTGAACTATCGGCCTACGACGGAATACCGCATTTACTAACGCCTGTAGTAACCGAACCGTCTAAGGCAGTAGTAGCACTTAAATGGGCAGTTAAGGAAATGGAGAACCGATATAGAATGATGAGCAATATCGGCGTAAAGAATATAGCCGGTTATAATACTAAAATTCAGGAAGCTGTAAAGGAAGGCAGAGTAATTGAGCGGTCAATTCAAACAGGTTTTGACCCTGAAACCGGAAAACCTATTTATGAAACCGTTACAATGAATATGGAAAAACTACCCTTTATAGTCGTGATTGTTGATGAGATGGCTGATTTAATGTTAGTTGCCGGTAAGGATATTGAGATGCTAATTCAACGGCTTGCACAGATGGCAAGGGCAGCGGGCATCCACATTATTATGGCAACGCAAAGACCTTCCGTTGACGTTATTACCGGCGTGATTAAAGCTAACTTCCCGAGCCGCATCAGCTTTAAAGTTACCTCTAAAATCGACAGCCGTACCATCTTAGGTGAACAAGGTTCCGAGCAGCTTCTTGGTATGGGGGATATGCTATTTATGGGCAATACCTCTAAAATCACCAGAGTACACGGCCCTTTTGTAAACGAGTCCGAGATTGAACAAATTACGGAATATCTAAAAGAAACTGGGACACCAGAATATATATCTGCCGTGACCGAACAACCTGACGAAGATGACAGCGGTATTGATATTGGGGACGGCACCTCAGATGAAATACTTTACAAGAAAGCTGTGCAAATAGTACGTGATGAACGAAAATCCTCTATCAGCTATATTCAAAGGTCGCTTAGAATCGGTTATAATAAGGCTGCCAACTTAGTTGAGAAGATGGAGAAAGAAGGAATAGTCTCCCCACCGAATCATACAGGTAAGAGAGAGATATTATTACCGGAGAGATGATGTATACTCGTTTTATTTGAAAAATTGGCGTCGTTGTCTTTTGCTGATAATCCTCTCGTATGTTAAATACGCTGCGGTTATCAGCTGCAAGACGCCTTGCTCTTTTCCAAATAAAACTTCGTCTACCCAACTCTTAATTTATTAGGAGCAGACATCGTCATTGCGAGGAGATGCGAGTATTGTTGTATGGCTCGAAAAACGCTTTCAGTGTCATTCCCGCGGAGGCGGGAATCCAGAAAAAAGTATAAATACAGCAAGTTTTAAAAATTAAAAGCTCGATTTATCTCGCTTTATGCTGGATTCCCGCCTCCGCGGGAATGACATAAAGAAACGGCATAAAAAACTATATAATCAATTATTCAAACTAAAAACCGATGAAATCACTAACTGCTAAGACCTATTTAATATTTCAAACAATTACCAGAATAGCCTTATGCATATATGCATTATTCTATAAACAAGTTTCGCTTATAGAATTGCCGTTAGTGTTCATTTTCGGTTTGATTAACGATCTTATTTCTGCGGCTTATTTCTTACCTGTAATGTTAATTTTAATACTGCTAAGCAACTTAGCTTTATCAAGATTTAGGATAATATACACACCGCTTTGTTATTTATTTTATGCCGCTTTTATTGCGTCGCTAATCTTTATTGCGGCAGCTGAAATTACCTTTTGGGATGAATTTGGTACTCGCTTTAATTTCATTGCCGTTGATTATCTGGTATATACCCACGAAATTATCGGCACAGTCAAAGAATCTATGCCTTATATGGAGATCATTAGCGGCATTTTTATAATTAGTGCTATTACTACCTATATCTTAAGAAACACTGTTATTGAGGCAGCATATAATATAAATAGAAAATGCTGTTTAGTTACGGCAATTATTCTAGCTCTAATTAGTTTCACGGCATTTAAATTCTACAATCCTGAAAAGCTAAATTTTCACTCTAATAGATATGCAGCAGAACTTGCCAAAAACGGTTCATACGAGATTTTTTCTGCGTATCTCAATAATAGCCTGAACTATAACAATTTTTATCCTACTATAGATAATAAACAGGCTTTAAATATAGTGCGTGATAGCCTAAAAAACAATAGCGATAAATTTGTAGATAATGACTCTATAGAGCGGATTATTAGTTCTAAAAATTCGAACAAATTTAAATATAATGTAGTCTTTATTACAGTGGAAAGCCTAAGTGCCAAGTTCATGCAAAGTTTTGGTAATAGTGATAATATCACGCCTTATTTAGATGAGCTTGCAAATAAAACTATGTTCTTTACCAATATTTATGCTACCGGAACAAGAACGGTTCGAGGTCTTGAGGCTATAACTTTATCGATTCCGCCGACTCCAGGCTCTTCAATAGTACGTAGACCTGATAACCAAAATCTATTTAATATCGGGACTGTGTTTAGGAATGAGGGTTATAATATCAATTTTATATTCGGCGGTTATAGTTATTTTGATAATTTACGTAATTATTTCGGCGGCAACCACTATAATATAATAGACCGAGGCAATCTAAAAGCTTCAGAGATAAGCTTTGCAAATGTGTGGGGAGTGGCTGATGAGGATATATTTAATAAAGCAATAGAGCAAACTGATTTAGATTATAAAGATGGTAAGCCGTTTTTCTCGTTAATTATGACTACCTCAAACCATCGCCCTTATACTTTTCCTGAAAATAGGATTGATCTGCCGTCTGGCGGTGGGCGTAATGCAGCAGTTAAATATACTGATTATGCAATAAATAAATTCTTAGAAGCTGCTAAAACGAAAGAATGGTTTAACGATACTATTTTTGTAATTACTGCTGATCATTGTGCCTCAAGTGCTGGTAAAACGGAGTTACCGGTAGAGAAATATCATATACCTTTGATGATTTATGCACCGCAAATAATAAAACCGCAGAAAATTGATAATCTCGCGAGTCAAATAGATATAGCTCCAACGATTTTCGGCTTACTCGGTTTTGAGTACAAAAGTAAATTATGGGGACAGGATATATTAAACAATCCGGCAAATAGAGCTTTTATCAGTACCTATCAGTTACTTGGTTTCTTAAAAGAAGATAAATTAGTGGTATTAAGCCCTAAACTGCAGCCAAAAACCTATTTATTATTAGCGAAAGAAAAAGAAGAAATCCCGAATTCTATTATACTTACTGAAGAAGCTATTAGCTTTTACCAAACCGCATACGATTTTTACGTACAAGGTAAATTAGTTGAATAAATACACTTCTCATTTTCTTCTGATATTCTAATAAAATTATTTATTTTTAGTTAATATATTAATTTACCTAAATAAAAAGATATTATATAATTTGTGCTTTAAAATTTTATTAATATTCATAATATGAAAAAAAAAATATTTTTTATTTATGGTAGACTAACTAGTTTTTTTACCAAAATAGCACCTCTAGAATTTTATATGTTTAACCCTGAGAGCTATAGGGAATATACTGAAGTAATTGAAATAGGAAATCCTGATACTGGAGTAAATTTAACAGAAATTACCGATGGTTTGACCTCTAATATTAATAATAACGATCAAGATATTAAAATAATATTAGTGATTCACGGAGATATTATAGATGGCACTTATAAATTAATAATGTCTAAAGAGAATGGGAAAGCGATAGAGTTACCTATTGAAAAAATTATTCAGCACTTAAGTTTTAGTGCTGAGGGACGCCCAATTAAAATATTTGCAACCTGCTGTTATGGTGCAAATATCCGTGAATATACTAACTTATTGCCAACAAACTCCTTAATAATTTCGTTATCAGATCTCGATAAACTAACAAGTGCATGTGATTTTTATGGAAAAATTTCTTTAATAATGCTTAAATTAGCAGCAGAACATGGCAGTATATTTAAATATTTGTTACCCATTTATATGTTTAACCAAAAAATAATACAAAATACTCCCATTATAAGCTTAGTAACTAATAATAATGAAATAAAACTCATTAGCCTAAGTGACTACATAGATGAATTTTTTCAAAAGAATATAAAACCTAACAATAAATTGTTTACTGATCTTCTTAAAAAAGAAATTCTTATTGAAGAAATCCTGGGCAATCTTATTAATGATTTAAAGGACGTTAAATCTGTAACCGAATATAAAATTCCAAATTTACTAAATCAAGCCGTTGAAGCATTTTTAGAAGAAAATGAAAAAGATTTTTTGGGAAATTTAATGAAAAAGTATTATCCAACTTATCCGAAATACGGTACTTATTCACAAGAATTAAAACTTAATTTTGGTAATTATGAAGAACTTTTAGCAGAAAATGAATTTCTAAAAAGAAACAACTTAACACAAAATATTTATAATGTAATATATATAAAACTTGGGATGATAAAGTTAGGTCAGATAAAATTAAAAATTTTGAAGAATATTTTGGATGTAGTACTCCTGGAGGGTGGAATAAGGGTGATGAGCTAACGTTAAATTTAGATAGTGTAGCAAACAATCTTATCTCAAAGTATGATTTATTATTAGCCATAGGAGTGACAGAATTTGTAGAAGACTATTTATAACATCCACTCTTTTCTTTCAAAAGTATTATTTCATACTCCATTTAAAAAAAGATTATAATTATTTAAGTATTCTAGACGGAAAGCAGCTCTAGTCAAGACATACGAATTAAACTTATTTTTCCAACTTTCAAGTTAAGGATTTATATACTGTAGAACTGAACTTACAAGCGATCGAAGGTCGTGCGACAATCTACAAAAATAATAAAAAATACTGATTTTACTAAATTGTTACGACTTGACTATTCAAGCTATGCAGCAACGTTGATTAAGCCACGGGAGGCATTGTTGCGTAGATCAAAAAAAGTGTTCGGTGTCATACCGTGGCTTGACCACGGTATCCAGAAAAACAACTTTTAATACTAATAATTTTAGTATTTTAAGCTGGATCCCGCGATCAAGTCGCGGGATGACAGAGGAAAAATTGATCCACGCAACAACGCCGCCACGGGATAACACCAAGCCCGCAACAAAACCGTAATACCATAATCGTTAATTAGAAACTTTTACTGAATTTAATTGATTATATAGTTTATAAATAGATTGCTCAGCTTCATTGATTTTTCTATTAACTACCCTTAGCAATTTCTTTGAAGGTTGATCGGTTATTTGAGCCGTAGACCGTATCTGATCTGCTAAATTTTTTAGAGATTCTTGTGCCTCTATAAACGATTTTCTAAATTGTTCTTTAATCGTTGCTGATGATTCTTCAAGCTCCTTAATTTTCAAACATACATTTTCTAAGAGTTGATCTACCTTCGCTTGCATTAAACTTAGTTTCTGCTTTTGTTTCTCACTGAGATAACTTAATGTTTCCTGCATTTTTGCTTGAATTCTTACCTTTGTAGCACGATCAAGCTCTGAAGCGAGCCCGATCTTGCTCATTAAAAATATTATCCATTTGTGAACATCAAAATGATACCATTTGACACCGTTACGATAATCTGAAGGAAAAGCATGATGATAATTATGCCAATTTTCGCCAAGTAAAAATAGCGCCATCCACCAAATATCTCCAGCAGTACCATTATAATATTTTTTACTACCTGCAAAGTGACATAAAGAATTTACACAGAAAGTTGCTTGTTGCTGCAAGAATCTACCGAGTCCCATAAATAGAAATGCCATATACGCCGAATGCAAGGTACCACCGACTAAATAACCAACTAATAACGGCACTATTACATTCATAAATACGGCTATCTGCCAATAATATTTTAACTGCCATTTTAGTAAATTATTCTTACCTAACTTAACCCAAGTAACACGATCTATAGATTTATAACTACCTTCTCCAACTAACATCCATCCTATATGTGCCCATAGAAAGCCTAAAATTTTGTTATCGAATTTTAAAGGAGTATGCGGATCTTGATCTTTATCTGTAAAAGCATGATGCTTGTAATGGTTTGAAGCCCAAGATAAAGCGGGTCCTTGCAACGTTCCTGCAGATAACATAACTAATACAAATTCAGCATATTTATTTATCTTATAAGAGTTATGAGACCATAATCTATGCAGACCGACCCCAACAGTAATATTATTAATATAATAATTACTAATTAGAAAAATAATTTCAGTCCACCCTATTCCATAATCGAATATATACTTAACTAGAAGGGATATTAGAAAAATAGGATAAATGATTAATGCAAAAAATGCAGGTTTATTTAATTTGCTTAACATAATAACTTAACCGGTTTTTAAATTACAATAATGAGCCTATCTTAGATAATAAATATTAACATAATTAGGACATAAATCAAAGGAATTTTTTACTACTTATGATATATAATATTATTATACATCCTTATTAAGAGAATAACCTATAAAACGAACCGTTTTAATAACGGGGTTATTTTTTCCTAATGCATCCCTAATTCTATTTATGTGTACATCGATTAAACGCTGATTAAAACTTTCATCGTCTTCCCACAAATATTGCATTATTTCACGGCGTGAGAACACACTATCAGGGAATTGAAGAAAAAGTCGCAGAATTTTAAATTCTGTAGGCCCTAAACGAATAACCTGCCCGTCCTTATAAACCTTTTCGGCATTCAAATCAATATTTATATTTTTAAATTTAATAATATTATCCTGTAATACCATTTTAGAACGTCTTAATAGATTTTTTAGGAAATTTATAATATGATCGGATAAAAAAGGTTTATAAAAAAATGTTATAAGATCATCGTTTTCCATTAAATTTAGTTGTTTGTTTGGTGATAAAAAAATTATTGGCGTATTAGAAAATTTATTAATTTTTCTGATATTGCTTATAATTATTGTAGGGTTTTCTTGTAACTCCATACTTATAATTATTATAGCAAGCGGTTGATTAAAATAATAATTCAATATCTTTTCAATAGTTGTAACTTTTATTATATTAAAGCCTGATCTTTCTATATCATTACATAAAGAAATATTAACGCTTTTTTTATTTTCTTCTTCAATGATTAGTAGTTGTGGGTAATAGCTTGTCTAACACTAAATTAATCTCCATTAATATTTAGTAAATAATTAAAAATTTTTGTTAATATTTTTGATTTATTTAGGGTTTATAGCAGGCTTTTTTTAAAAATAAACAAAGAAATAATAATTTTTTTAAAATAATACTTGAATTTATTAGCTTCAGTTGCTATAAATAGCTTTATTTTAAAGTTTTTTTGCTGGAGATTCTTGTATATTATGAGTTTTTATGAATCAGTTTTTATTATACGTCAGGACGTATCATTAAATGACATAGATAAGATTGTTGATGATTTTAATACGATCATTAAAGATAATAATGGTACCGTTGTAAAAAAAGAGTATTGGGGCTTAAGAACTCTAGCTTATAAAATCGGTAACCATAAAAAAGGTCATTATTACTTTTTAGGTTTAAATATTACTACGGATGTAAAAAAAGAATTGGAAAGAAAAATGACGCTCAATGAAAATATCATTAGATTTCTTACAATCAATGTAGACGCAATTAGTAATGAGCCTTCACCGATATTAAAAAATCAAAATACAGAAAACACTCCGGTAATCGATGTAACGGTTAACTAATCTAAATTAGTAAGAACTAAGGTAAAAAATGTCAAAAAGTAATACTAGCGAAACAACAGTACGAAAAGTCGGGGAAAGACCTTCTAAAAAAGTATTTTTTAGAAGACGTAAAGGTTGCCCTCTTTCAGTACCTGATGCAGCGGTTATTGATTATAAAAATCCTGAGCTTTTAATAAAATTTGTTTCTGAAGGCGGTAGAATGCTGCCAAGTAGAATTACAAATGTCTGTGCTAAAAAACAAAGAAAACTAAATAATGCTATTAAAGTTGCAAGAATTCTAGCATTGCTACCTTTTGTATTTCAAGCTAAATAAAGGATGTTATAAATGGAAGTTATCTTAATTCAACCTGTAAGAAAATTAGGTAAAATAGGTGAAATACATAAAGTAGCCGATGGGTTTGGTCGTAATTATCTTTTACCGCAAGCATTAGCTATAAGAGCTACTGAAGCAAATAAAGAACTAATTGTTCAGCAAAAGCATGAGCTAGAAGAAAAAGATAAAAAGATAAAAGAAGAAGTAGCAAAAATTAATAATGTTATTAAGGAGCAGAAACTAACTTTTATTCGCCAGACACTAGATGACGGTAAATTATTCGGTTCAGTAAGCGGTAAAGAAATCGCTGATAAATTATCAGAGAATGTATCTTATCCGATTTCACACTTAAACGTAATTCTTGATAAGCAAATTAAATCTATCGGTCTTTATACTATTGAAGTAAGGCTATACGCAGAGCTTAGCACCCATGTTACAGTTATTGTTGCACGATCTGAATCAGAAATACAAGATTATTTATGCGAACAAAAAACCAAAAATTCTACAACAGAACCTTTAGCTTAAGTCAGTTTAAATTATTTTCATAATCCGCTTATGCCATCCCCATGAAGGCGTTGCCCGCGTGGATCCCAAATCGTCATGAGCTACGTGAGCGAAGCGAGCGTAGCAACCTAGAAAAAATATAAATTAGCATTTTTTACTTTCTTGCTCCGTCAAAACTTATAATGGTACCCAAAAACTGGACTACTAAAATGATAGAATGAGATATAATTTTCAAATACAAAAGAGAAATTATATGTCTAAAAAAGCAAAACAATATAGTGCAGCAGAAAAAACAAAGATAGTTTTAGAAACAATAAAAGCTGAAATGACAATAGCTCAAATTAGTAGCAAATATGGAGTTCATCCGACACAAATACAAGCGTGGAAAAAAAGAGGTATAGAAAATTTAATTAGTGGTTTTCAAATTAAGCCACAATCTAAGGATCCAGATCATCAGGATTTAATAAAACAATTGTATGAACAAATAGGCCAGTTAACTGTTGAACGTGACTGGTTGAAAAAAAAATCTACATTGTTTGGACTTAGCAATTAGAAAAAATATGGTAGATGAAGATTGTAGTAATCTAAGTATCGCTAGGCAATGTACACTACTGTTTATTAACAAATCTAGCTATTATTACAAGCCACAAGGCTTAACCCAAAAAAGACTTAGAAATAATGCAAGTGATTGATGAAATATACACACAGCATCCTTACTTTGGAGCAAGAAGAATGTCTGAGCACCTTGTACCATTTGGAATCACAATCGGTCGCAAGGTAGTAAGTCGTTATTATAGAATAATGGCTATTGAAGCTATCTATCCTAAAATGAACTTAAGTAAGCGCAATCAAGCTCATAAAATATATCCATATCTTTTAAAAGGAGTTGAAATTATTAAAGTAAATCAGGTATGGAGTACAGATATCACTTATATTAGAATGGCACAAGGATTTGTATATTTGGTAGCAATTATTGATTGGTTTAGTCGTTATATTGTAAGCTGGAAGGTATCTATTAGTTTAGAAAGTGACTTTTGTATTGCTGCACTGGAAGAAGCTATAATAAAATATGGTCAGCCTGAAATCTTTAATACAGATCAAGGTTCTCAATTTACATCAAAAAATTTCACAGATAAACTAATTAAACGTGAAATCAAAATCAGTATGGATGGCAAAGGCAGAGCCCTGGATAATGTATTTATAGAAAGATTTTGGCGTTCATTAAAACAAGAAAAAATATATTTGATGGTTTTAAATACTGTCAAGGAGGCAAAAAATGCTATAACTGATTACATAAATTTTTATAATAGAAAAAGAATGCACTAATCATTGAAATATCTCACTCCGGAACAGGTGTATTTTACAAAAATTATTGAGTAAAATTATAACGCAAATATATCTCATAAATCTTAATTTTTAGTCTAAACAAATTGGGCCACCTCAATAGGAATTTGTCCACTCATACATTTCAGCCGCTATATCAGAATCCGGCAGAACTAAATTACCGCTATGAAATAATTTATAGTAAGGTGTACCTTTTTCGATAGTAAGCTGATAAAGGGAAATATGACCTGTGGCAAGTTTCATGGCTTGCTGTAGTTCTTCTTGCCAATCTTTTAATGTTTGACCGCTACGTGCGTATATTAAATCAAACGAAACTCTAGGGAAGATTTTATTAGCGGCTTCAATCGTTTTAATAGCCTGTAGGGAATTATGCGTCCTACCTAATTTCTTAAGATCTTCTTCTTTTAAAGATTGTACGCCGATCGAAACACGATTAACTCCGGCTAGTTGAAATGCTTTAAACTTTTCAGCTTCAAATGATGTGGGATTAGCCTCAAGCGTTATTTCCGTTTCCTTATCGATTATCGCTATTTCGCTGATCTCATTTATAATTCCCTCAACGATTTTAGGATTCATTAAAGAAGGGGTGCCGCCACCAAAAAAGATAGATTTTATATATTTATTTTGAATAATATCTTTAAAATATTTTATTTCCTTTTCATAAGATTGAAGCCAATAATCATCATCTATACTATTTGCTACGTGGGAATTAAAATCACAATAAGGACATTTAGATAAACAAAAAGGCCAATGGAATGTAAATGCTTAAATCATCTGCCTTAACTTTTTTCATCGGTATAAGTTACTTCAAATATACAATTTCTTCTTTAGATAATTTTGTTATCTTCAGAATGGTCTCTATAGAAATTCCTTCTTTTTTCATTTCCTTTACCATAAGAATTTTTTCTTCCTTACCTCTATTTATACCTTCTTCTATACCTTCGTCTCTACCTTCTTGTATCCAATAATGAACTATACTTCCCATAATTTTTCTTAAATTTTATATATTTGTTACTATAGCTTCTCAACTTCTTTTCTAGATAATTTTGTTATCTTCAGAATGGTCTCTATAGAAATTCCTTCTTTTTTCATTTCCTTTACCATAAGAATTTTTTCCTCTTTGCCTCTTTTAATACCTTCTTCTCTTCCTTCTTTTATACCTTCTTTTCGGCCTTCTTCTTTCCCTTCCTTTCTACCTTGTTGCATCCAATGATATGCTATACTTCCCATAATTTTTTCTCTTCTTTTAGGGTTTAATTTTGATTGAAGTATTTTTTCTACCTCTATTATATCACTCTGTTTAATTCTGGTCAAAGTGTAGCATAAAATTAATTCTATATAATCAATACCGATATCAATTTTAGCAAATTTAGGTAAAAGATCAGCTATTTCTTCCCATCTTTTCAATAAATCACGTTCATGAATATGCTTCATAAAGAACTGTAAAATACCAGACCATGCTTTTTCTTTTAGCTCTTCGTCAGGAATGTCATGAACATTAATTAATTGGTAATCATTAGTCCAAGCGGTTTTTACAAGTTCACTATGTTCAAACAATTCCCAAAGATTACGTGGAGCGTTATATTTTTCTCCACCATTGTAAAATATTAAGGGGTAAACAAAAGGAAACTTCTTACTTTTTGTTGCTTTCTTATGATATTCAGCTATTTTAAACATATATTTAAATAGCCGTAAAGCCATGTCATACTTAGGGGTACTTTGGTGTTCTAGTAGCAGAAATATGTAACCTTTTTTATCTTCAAATTTAGCAGAAAATAAAATATCTACTATAGCTTTTTTAAGTCTTTTATCTACAAAACTATCTTTCTCCATTTTAAGGGTTTCAAAAGAAACCAAATTTTGGATATGAGCAGGTAAGTGCATTTCGAAAAACTCTTTGGCAACTAGTGGATTTTCAAATGCACTTCGGATAAGCTCATCGTGTTTAGGTTTTTTTGACACTTATAATCGCATACTATTAATAGAAAGAAGCACTATATATATTTTCTACTAATAGTATAACAATAATATCATTTTTTTAATTAAAGGTAGCTATTTATTTTTAAGAAAACAATTTTCCAAATCCACTACGAAGTAGATTCTTAGGGTTCATATTGCTTACTTTTTTCATCACATCGCTTATTTGTTTAAATTGCTTCAGTAAGATATTAACCTTTTGTACTGTAGTTCCAGCACCTAAAGCTATACGTTTTCTCCTGGAAGCATTAATAATATCGGGATTTTTTCTCTCTTTTGGAGTCATAGATAAAATAATTGCTTCTTGATGTTCGATTATTTTACTATTTAACTTTGACTGGTCCATTTGATCCATAATTTTACCGCTACCTGGAAGCATACTAAGTATACTACCAAAGCCGCCCATCTTTTTTATACTTCTCATTTGCTGAAGATAATCATTTAAATCAAATTTCCCTTTCTTTAATTTAGCGGCTGTTTTTTCTGCTTGTTCTCTATCTACTATACTTGCCGCTTTCTCAACAAAGGAAATAATATCCCCCATATCAAGTATTTGTGAAGCTATACGTTTAGCATCAAACTCTTCTAAATCAGTTAATTTCTCACCACTGCTTAAAAATTTAATTGGTTTTTGAGTGATATATTTTACACTTAATGCCGCACCGCCTTTAGAGTCTCCGTCAATTCTTGACAAAATTAATCCGGAAATTTCTAGCTGCTCATTAAAACTGCTAGCCGTAACTACGGCATCTTGCCCCGTCATGCTGTCGATCACCAATAAAGTTTCCGTAGGCTCTACTATCTTTTTTATAGCTATCGCTTCGCTCATCATTTCTTGATCGATTTGGGTTCTTCCGGCAGTATCATAGATTACTACATCATATGCCGATAGCTTAGCTTCTGCCATAGCCCTTTTAACTATATCAAGAGGTTTTTCGTCCTTAATAATCGGTAGTGAATCGATTTTTACCGAGTTTGCGAGTATCGCTAATTGCTCTTGTGCGGCCGGTCTATAGGTATCTAGAGAGACTAGTAAGACTTTTTTATTATGGTTTTTAAGCCGTAATGCAAGCTTACCGCTTGCCGTGGTTTTACCGCTACCTTGTAGCCCCACCATTAAAAGATTTACCGGTGGCTTTGCATTTAAATTCAGTTTTATTTCATCTTCGCTAGATGATAATATATTTATCATTTCCTCATGAATAATTTTAATTATCATCTGCCCGGGCGAAACGGATTTTATAACTTCTTGTCCGAGTGCCTTTTGTTTAACTTCCGCTACAAAATTTTTTATTACGGGCAGTGCAACATCCGACTCTAAAAGTGCAACTCTTATATCCCTTAAAGCGGCATCTATTTGTTCTTCAGTCAAAAGCCCTGAACTTACTAGCCGATCAAAAATCTTTGTTAAATTTTGCGTTAAAGTTTTAAACATATAAAAATATCTCTAAATAAATGAAGAATAGATAAACACTTTTATAATATATTTCTCTGAATACATTTTAGCAATAATAATATATTTGAGGAGTAAAAATTTTTCCTTAAGAAAACTCGTTTATTACCAATATATAACTAGCTTTTAGATCTAAGTCATAATCAATAGTGTTATATATAAGCTTTTTTATATCGGTAAATTTTTGGATTAAATAAGAAGGCTGACGATTCGGTAATTGATTGAATATTTTATTTTCTAAATCTGAAAATTCAATATTAATACCTGAAGATTTTTTTAAAATACGGTTCATTAATAGTAATATACTATCAATAAAATCCAGCCATAATTCTCTATCTTTAGCATTAAATAGTTTGGTAAATTCTAACTTAGAATTTAAATTTTCATTTTCTGCTATAGGCTGAATAAATTTAGAATACAAATCCTTTTGAGTATGATTTTCGGAAGATCGAGCATTAATTTTAAAACACCTTGATCTAATTGTAGAAATAATGCTTGCAGCTCTTGAGGTAATTAAAAATATATAACTATTTTTAGGTGTATCTTCTAAAATCTTTAGGCATGAATTTGCGGCATTTAAATTCATATGATCTGCATCGTAAATTATAGTGACTTTATAGCCTGAAACGGCAGAAGTTTTACTTAAAAATTCCTGTAACTTTCTTATTTGTTCGATAGAAATATTTTTAGCATTTGCCGTACTACTAATTTCTCTAGCAATAAAATGATAATCCGGATTATTTTCAAGGGGAATGTTATTTTCAAAAAGCTTTGAGCATATAAATTCTTTAACTTCTTTCAAAGTTTGTTCTGTATTTTCAGCTTCAATAAGCCAGCTATTATGCAGTTTTTTATGTTTTAAGCTAAATTCGAGATGTTCAATTATCATATAAATAAGTGTTACGGTTATGATTCTTGAAACATTATTAACGGGATATAATTTTTATACAAAATATACTAATTATATGAAATTATACCGCAGGAGCTTATACTGCGGTATTTTACCTAAGAGAATATAAATCTTACAAAATAATTGTAAAATATTATATAATGACTTACTTTTTCTTATGACTTGCAGGATTGCAAGCTTCTTTGAGTTTACTTCCGGCTTTAAAAACAGGTTGTCTGTAAGCAGGTATAGTCATTTTTGCTCCAGTTTTTGGATTACGACCTTCTCTTGATTTTCTCTCTTGAGCCCCAAGTGAGAAGTAACCTGTTACATTGATGCTATAATGATTTTTGATAGCACCGGACATAGCTTCAAGCACCCAATTAAGTGCTTTTTCTGCATCGGCTTTTGTAAGTGATTTATGACCTGAATGTTTATGGTTATGACCTTGTTCGGTCATAAAAGCGATAAATTCTGTTTTATTCATTTTTTTAGGTTGTGTACTCATAAAAAATCAACTCTCTTTTAATGGGTTAATATGCATTGCTTATTGTAATATATACAACTAGCAATAATGTACATCAATACATTTTTTGTTATTTGATTATAACAAACTCTTAGTCCACTGCAAATATCTGTCACTTACCAAGTTTATAATATATATTTTATTATATAATTTATGTCAAAAATGTAGCCATTTTACATCAGTTATACGTTTAAAATTCGATATTAGTTGAATAATTCAAGTAAAAATCTACAATAAATAGATCAAAGGAAATGTTAAATTAATATGTTATTATCTGAAATTTGCATCAAGCGTCCGGTATTTGCTACCGTCTTAAGCCTAATTACTGTAGCTCTTGGAGCAATTTTTTTTACCAAACTACAAATTAGAGGTACGCCGGATATCTCAATTCCTATTATAAATGTCAATGCTTTTTATTTGGGGGCAGATGCTTTATATATGGAGAAAGAAATAACTACTCGAATAGAGAAAGCTTTAAAGACAGTTAAAAATCTAGATTACATAACATCAGAAAGTTCAACCGGTCAGAGTAATATTACTTTATCTTTTTTATTATCTACAGATATCGAAGTAGCGTTAAATGACGTACGCTCTAAAATATCCGATATAACTTATATGTTTCCGCAAGATATGAAAGCCCCGTCGGTTGCAAAGCTTGATGTTGATAGTTTCCCTACTCTTTTTATAAGTGTTGAGAGTGAACAATATAATGATTTAGAGTTAACGAAATTTGTTAAAGATAGCATCCAGACTCCTTTAGATAAGCTCGAGAGCGTAGGACAGTCGCAAATCTACGGCGGCAGAGAATATATAATGAGGATAGAACCTGACCCGAAAAAACTATATCAGCACAATATTTCTTTGTTAGAGATTGAATCTGCCATAAAAGAGCAAAATAAAGATTACCCTGCCGGTAATATTAAAACGGGAGTAAATAACTTTACTGTAACTCTTGAAGGTTCTTTATCTACGCCGGAAGAATTCGGCAATATCATATTAAAAGTGCAAGATAATAGTATATTAAAGTTGCGGGATGTCGCAAAGGTATATTTAACGGCTCCGGATAACGAAGTGTTATTCAGATATAACGGTAAAAATTCTATTGCCCTTGGGCTTATAAAAGAATCAAAGGCTAACGTTATAGATTTGTCAAATGAGGTAATAAAAGAACTAAAAAAAATCAAATTTTTGCTTCCGAAAGGAGTAAGCTTAAATGTTGCATATGATGGAGCAACACCTGTTAGATGTAAACCTTCAGATTTGATCTGACATATTAAGGTTAAAAATAGAAGAGTTTGTGTGTATGTAGATAACTGAGAAGTTATCTATCATATCCAGGAATTAAATATAAAACTCAATTAACAGGAATAATATGTCAAATTACGATCAAAAAATAATCAAGCCTAAATTAGGATTATTAGAACTTGCAAAACAACTGGGCAGTGTTAGTACCGCGTGTAAAGTAATGGGGTATTCAAGAGATAGCTTTTACCGATTTAAAGAACTGTATGAGACAGGCGGAGAAGCTACACTTACAGATATAAGTCGTAAGAAACCTATACTTAAGAATCGTGTATCAGAACATATAGAACAAGCAGTAATAAATCTTGCTATAGAAAATCCCGCTCTTGGTCAGCTTCGTGCAAGCCAAGAGTTATTGAAACAGGGTATTATAGTATCATCCAGTGGAGTACGTTCTATTTGGCTACGCAATGATCTTGAGACTTTAAAGAAAAGACTAAAAGCATTAGAAGCTAAATCTGCACAAGATGGTATCTTACTTACAGAAGAGCAACTAGCTGCTCTAGAAAAAGCAAAACAAATTAAAGAAGCACATGGGGAAATAGATACGCAGCATCCAGGGTATCTTGGTTCACAAGACACATATTATGTAGGCAATATGAAGGTGGTGGGTAGAATCCTACCAACAAACATTTATTGATACTTATTCTAGAGTTGCTATCTGTAAACTTTATACTGACAAATCTGCAATAACATCTGCTGATATTCTAAATGATAAGGTAATACCGTTCTTTAACAATCATGATGTACCTCTACTTAGAATCTTAACAGATAGAGGAACAGAATATTGTGGCAAGGTAGAAAATCATGCTTTTGAGTTATATTTGGCGATAGAAAATATTGATCATACTAAAACTAAGACTCGATCTCCTCAAACTAACGGAATATGCGAAAGATTACATAGAACTTTAAAGGATGAGTTTTACGATATCACATTCCGTAAAAAGATTTATAGTTCTTTAGAGGATTTACAGATTGACTTAGATCAATATTTAAACAAATATAACAACGCAAGACCTCATTCTGGAAAGTTTTGTTATGGAAAAACACCTATGCAAACTTTCAAGGATAGCATTAAAATTGCTAAAGATAAGTCTATTAACTCTTACTTATCTGACAGCTCTTTTGCTGCTTAATCAATCACCGTCTGTCAGGTCAAGTGTAGTGTTTTACAATTCAATATTATAAAATCAACTTTTATAAAAGAGAATTTTGATATATATACACCCCGAGATTGCACAAATTTTTTAGATTCCTTAAGTTACGAAAATTATATTAAAGAATTTTTACCGCAGACGAATTTAAATTTTAGAGTATCACAAAAAAGCCCTTCTTGTTTTCAAGGATTACAACAATTATTCGAATTTAAGGAAGCTTTAGATAAGCAAGATAATTTATTGCTTACCGGACTCGAAATTTTAGGTATTTTCAAAAACTTTACTAGTAATATTCAAATTCAGCAATATTACTATATATTAGATCAACAAATAAAAGAATTATTCTTTTTTCAAGAAGCATTATTCAATACCGGACCGTCTAATTTTTATGAAGAAACTATAAATTCCTTTAAATTATTTATAGAAAAGAATTATTTTTCTTCCATAAAAAGTATTGATCTTAAGCTTAAAGATGATGAGTCTATTAAGTATTATGGTGAGGCCATAGAATGGCTAAAACAATACCCAAATCAAGATGAGATATCTGATACTAAGTCTACCTGTTACTCTAAAATCGGCAATATTTTTAGTAAAGCCGGAGACCATAAAAAAGCTTTAGCTTGTTATGATTACGCTCTCAAATATAACGAGAATTCTATAGAAATATATAAAAAAATAGCCTATGAATTAGTTGAACTACAAAAGCATGAATTAGCTATTAAATATTATAAAATTGTAGATCATTTTGATATTCAGTTTACTGAAATATTAGAATGCTTTACGTATCTTATAAATAATGCTTCTTCAAAAGAAAAAGTAAAACTATATGAGCAGAAAGGTGATTATTTATATAGTAAAGCCCCCCAAGAAGCGGCACTTGCTTATTCTTTAGCACAGAGTTTAGAACTAGAACCTCACAAAAAACACGATCTATTATCAAAACAAATAAAAGCCGTAAAGAAAACTTTAGATCTAGAGGCAACCCCGGAGCAAATTCTGTTTGAGGAAAGATATACGGATTTAGCTGAAGTGATAGGCGAACATTTAGAGATTTAAACAATATCGCCCCGTGTAAGACCTTACCCAGCATGGATTGAAAAACGTCCTGAAAGGGTCATCTAGTGACGGAGGAGGAGCTGTATCCACATCCACACGGGGCAAGCCTTATATAAGAATGAAATTATTACTTCCCTTTCTCTACACCGGGCTTGCAGAATAATTTGCCTAAGCATAGGAAAGAATATACTCCACAAAAACCGATGATAATATAAAGCATTTTAACGATAATCGGGAATGAACCGAATAAAAGCGTTACTAGGTTAAAATTAAATAACCCGATTAACCCCCAATTTATAGCGCCTATAGAAGATAATAAATGTATAGCCGTCATAAGCGGATTACTAGAAGTATTTATTAGCATATTTTGACCTCCTGAAATTTATAATTTAGTAAATATTTACTTTATATAGTTAATTCAATTGGATTTGGTAACAGACGTAAGAGTAGAGCCTATAATAATAGGCGAGCCGACGAACAGCTGGCTACCTGCGTTCAAATCAATTGACTATAATTATAATTTCTTATTTTTGTAGTAATGTCTATTTAAATCTTTATTAATCTCTTAGGGTTTAATTCCCCGAAGCTTTGCTTCGTGATATGATGTATGGATGGAAGAGAGTAGGTACATACATAAGAGCCATAATGTTACAGTACTTATTTATCATTTAGTAACGCCTGCAAAATATCGTAGAGCAATTTTTGATAAGAAGTTAGATAATTATTTATGCAAAATATGTTTAGAAATTGAAGAAAGATACGAGATAAGATTTTTAGAAATTGGAGTAGATAAAGATCATGTGCATTTTCTAATTCAGTCTGTGCCTAGTTATAGTCCTACTAAAGTAGCTAGGATAGTGAAAAGTATAACAGCTAAGAAAATGTTTGAGAAATTTCCTGACTTAAAAAATAAATTATGGGGTACCGAATTTTGGACTAATGGATATTTTATGAGTACGGTTGGAAAACATGGAGATGAGAAAAAATTACGCAACTATGTAAAGAATCAAGAGGCGGATCGACCATCATATAAAGCTTTTCATCAGAAGCAACTAAAACTTTTTTAGATACCTCGCAGCTCTGCTGCGAGGAGTATCATTTGAAAAATAAATTTACTACCTATTAATTTTTCTTAAATGATTGATAAATTACCGGTATAACAAAAAGGGTAAATACTGTACCTACACTAAGACCGCCGACTATTACAAAGCCGATGGAATTACGGGCAGCGGCTCCGGCATCTGTTGCAAAAATCAAAGGTAAAGCCCCTACCACCGCAGCAAGCGTAGTCATTAAAATCGGTCGCAGACGAAGTTTGCAAGCCTCTATTATCGCCTCTCTAACTTTTACTCCTTTCTCTTTTAACTGGTTAGCAAATTCTACTATCATAATAGAATTTTTAGTAATTAACCCGATTAAAGTAATAAGCCCGATATTGCTGTACATGTTAAGACTATTGCCGGCAATCCAAAGTGTAAGCATACCGCCTGTTATTGAAAAAGGTACGGCAAATAATATCAGTAACGGATCAACAAAGCTTTCAAATTGTGCCGCAAGTACTAAGTAAATAAATATGAGAGCAAAACCAAATGTCATAAGCATATTGCTATCTGCTTCTCTCATTTGCTTAATCTCCCCTATATACTCAAGCGTAGTGGTACTAGGATCAAGCAACTGATCGGCTATTTTATTAATCTCGTTAATTGCATCGTCAATTTTGCTATCAGGTGCAAGATCGGAAGAAATAGTAACGGATTTTGAGTTGTTATAATGGCTATATGATTTTACAGATATTTTTTCTGTTATATTAGCTATAGACTCAAGCGGCAACATGTTATTGTTTTTTGTCGGGATCAGAATTTTACTAAAGTCACTAATGCTACTACGGTCTTTTTGGTTAAATTGTAGCATTACTTCATAAAGATCGTTACCCATTCTAAAATCACCTACTTGTTGACCAGCAAGCAGATACTGCACCGTTCTACCGATATTTATCATATTCATGCCATATAAATAAGCTTTATCCCTATTAATCTCTATAGCAATGGTCGGCATTGCCGATTGTAAGTCTCTATTAACATTATCAAAAATCGGGGTTATTTTCATTATATCTATGAATTGCTGCGATATTTTATCTAATTCATCATATTCAAGATTTGTTTGAATAGTAAAATCAATAGGGCTTCCTCCACCGTTACTAACCATTGAACTTGGATCCATAGCAAAAATCCGCATACCGGCTATTTCAGAAAATTGCTTATTCAGCATATTCTTGATAGTTTCTTGTGATCTTGAGCGTTCATCCCAATTTTTTAGAGGTACAAAAGAAAAGACATTATCACTACCGCCTGCCCCTATTACCATTAAGTATCCAAGTATGTCTTTATAATTAGTAAGAATCTTTTCGACTTCTATTACCGTTTCGGTAGAATGTTCCAAGCTAGAGCCTTCAGGTCCTTTAAAAGAAACTTGCAAAAATCCATCATCTTCTTGAGGTACGAAAACTTTTGGAACAAATTTAAAACTGATTATTAGTACTACAAACGATGCAGCTATGATAAATATAAAATTTCTTTTATTATTAAAAGTTAGATTTAAATAATGGATATATTTATCCTGTACTAATTGTAGAATCTCATTAAATTTAACTAAAAACTTAAAAGTCGGAGCGTTATGTTTAGTAATCATACAACTCGACATCATAGGCGTTAAAGTCAAAGCAACAAACCCTGAGAATAAAACACAAAACGCTAAAGTCCAAGCGAATTCTATAAACAACTTTCTGACAAAACCGTCTATAAAGCCAACTGGCAAAAATACAGCAGCAAGCGTAATAGTCATTGCGATAATAGCAAAACCGATTTCTTTAGAAGCAAGTAATGCCGCTTCCATAGGTTTATGCCCCATCTCATTATACCTAAAGATATTCTCAAGCATTACTATTGCGTCATCTACTACAAGACCGATAGCAAGGATCATAGCAAGCAAGGTAAAAATATTAATAGAGAAGCCAAAAGCATACATCACGCTAAAAGTACCAATTAACGATACAGGAATAGTAACAAATAGAATTAAAGTGATTTTGGCAGAGGCAAGAAATAAATATGTAACTAAGATTACTAGTATTAAAGCTTCAAAAATGGTTTGAAATACGGCATAGATTGAAGCTCTAACATGTAAAACACTACACTTGACCTGACAGACGGTGATTGATTAAGCAGCAAAAGAGCTGTCAGATAAGTAAGAGTTAATAGACTTATCTTTAGCAATTTTAATGCTATCCTTGAAAGTTTGCATAGGTGTTTTTCCATAACAAAACTTTCCAGAATGAGGTCTTGCGTTGTTATATTTGTTTAAATATTGATCTAAGTCAATCTGTAAATCCTCTAAAGAACTATAAATCTTTTTACGGAATGTGATATCGTAAAACTCATCCTTTAAAGTTCTATGTAATCTTTCGCATATTCCGTTAGTTTGAGGAGATCGAGCCTTAGTTTTAGTATGATCAATATTTTCTATCGCCAAATATAACTCAAAAGCATGATTTTCTACCTTGCCACAATATTCTGTTCCTCTATCTGTTAAGATTCTAAGTAGAGGTACATCATGATTGTTAAAGAACGGTATTACCTTATCATTTAGAATATCAGCAGATGTTATTGCAGATTTGTCAGTATAAAGTTTACAGATAGCAACTCTAGAATAAGTATCAATAAATGTTTGTTGGTAGATTCTACCCACCACCTTCATATTGCCTACATAATATGTGTCTTGTGAACCAAGATACCCTGGATGCTGCGTATCTATTTCCCCATGTGCTTCTTTAATTTGTTTTGCTTTTTCTAGAGCAGCTAGTTGCTCTTCTGTAAGTAAGATACCATCTTGTGCAGATTTAGCTTCTAATGCTTTTAGTCTTTTCTTTAAAGTCTCAAGATCATTGCGTAGCCAAATAGAACGTACTCCACTGGATGATACTATAATACCCTGTTTCAATAACTCTTGGCTTGCACGAAGCTGACCAAGAGCGGGATTTTCTATAGCAAGATTTATTACTGCTTGTTCTATATGTTCTGATACACGATTCTTAAGTATAGGTTTCTTACGACTTATATCTGTAAGTGTAGCTTCTCCGCCTGTCTCATACAGTTCTTTAAATCGGTAAAAGCTATCTCTTGAATACCCCATTACTTTACACGCGGTACTAACACTGCCCAGTTGTTTTGCAAGTTCTAATAATCCTAATTTAGGCTTGATTATTTTTTGATCGTAATTTGACATATTATTCCTGTTAATTGAGTTTTATATTTAATTCCTGGATATGATAGATAACTTCTCAGTTATCTACATACACACAAACTCTTCTATTTTTAACCTTAATATGTCAGATCAAATCTGAAGATTTACAATTAAGTCTATTACAATGTACTTTAACTAGGAATAAATTCTTAGGTAAACCGACGATAATCACTTCTAAACATTATGAAGCAATTACTAAAAAACAAGTAGCAGACTTAGGAATAGAATTTGAATTAATTACCGAACCAGAACAGAAAAATACAGCAATTTGTGCAATTATTACAGCTCTGTCAGCTAAGGCCCCCAAGGCTTTGATAGACTAGTATTGCTCCCGGCAGATCATCATATAGAAAATGAAGAAAATTACTTTAATACTATAAATAAAGCTTTATGTTATGTTGAGCAATATGGAATTTGTATTATAGGTATTCCAATAAATAACGTAAATACCGAATATGGCTATATAAAATCAGGAGTTTTAATTGCAGAAAATATCTACCAAGTTGATTATTTTATTGAAAAACCTGAATTTAATAAGGCAAAAAAATACTATACAAATAATAAATATTTCTGGAATTCAGGAATTTTTATATATGATATCAACTTTTTTCTGAATTTAGCAATGAATTTACAGCCTCAACTATTTAAAATTGCAGTTGAGGCATATGATACAGCTGTAAAAACTGAAAATAATATAGTAATAAAATCTTTAATATATAATGAAGCTGACTCTATTTCTATAGATCATGCTATAATGGAGCATATTTCACAAATGGCTATGGTTGAAGCAGATTTTACTTGGAATGACCTAGGTAGTTGGTCTTCCGTATTGCATTTAAAACAACAAAATTTAAAGGATAATTATTGTGAGGGAAATGTAATAATAAGTAATACTACTAATTCCTTTATCAGCTCTAATAATAAGCTAACTACGATAATAGGTCTTGACAATATTATGGTTATAGATACTGTGAACGGTCTTTTGGTTGCCAATAAATCAAGAATAACCGAAATGAAAGACTTAATGGTAAAATTGTATTCTATACACGGAAATTTAAGTGAGTAAAGAAAAGCATAATAATATTGAGCACACTAAAATCCTACTTAATACTCTTGTTTATTTTAATGAAGCTATATTATTAGCTTACTTACTTTCTAATGATGATTAAGCATGTAACCTAGGATTGCTAGGTAAAGATGGTGGATAGTGTAAAATAATCAGTTTACTAATAAAATATTTACAACTTAACATTTAAACTATTGACTCATTTATATTAACTATATATCTTAACTTATCTAAATGATGTTTAAACTCCGTCATTAATAAAAGTCTTTAACACAGTAGTGATAGAATTAATTTCTATATTACTAAAAACTAAATATATTGTGAGTTATAACATGGAAAATATAAATGAAGAACAAATATTATCATCTGAAGAATTTGAAATTGATGAAGAAGAAAAACGACTAAAAGCTGAAGATTCACGAAAACAGCTTAAAGCGATATTAATAACATTTGCAATTATTCTAACTGGTTTTTTAACTTTCACTTATTTCTTTTTTAATTACATTGAAGAAAAAGCAGAAGAGTATAAACAGCAACAGGAAAGAGAAGCACAAGAGGCGCAAAAAACCGGTAAAACTGAGTAAAAAGTATTTGCTTGTTTTGCGTTGTTATATTGCTGGATTTTTCCGTCATTGCGAGGAGATGCATAACAGAGGGCGGAGGCAATCTCATGAGAATAACCTGAGATTGCCACGTTCCTTGCAGTTGCGTAGCTCATGACGGTTTAGTATCCATGCTGGCAACGCCACTTTTAATTAAGAATGATATAGAACCTTTTTGCTGAACCATTTAACAAAGCTGGAAAAATTTTCCGGTACTATTCTTTGGTTAGCAAACTAAAGCTTCTTATATTTGTGTTCAATAAACAAATGGTATAGATACTTATTTTTTGTTTTTTATTATATTTTCTTTAAGTTTATCAATATTAGACCATGTATTGGTTATTACTGCTCGTGTTTTATTAAATGCGTCAACATGAATTAAATAATCTGCAAAATTTTTATTTTCTTTTAACAATCTATTAGCCATATTCCAATCTATTTCTAACCTTTCTTTAGCAGGAATTACCTTCTTACTTCCTTCAGGGTTTTGCATATCTATTAAAATAAAGCCTATACCGTGTCTTTCACATAACATTTCAAGTTCATTTTTAGCGTTTTGATTTAACTCAGCAGTAACTAAATAGCCACAATGTGACCATGATGAATTTGATAAAGCCTGAAAAAAAGATTTCCGTACGTTACCGATGCTAATATTTTTCTTTACCTCAAAAGACCACAACTTTGCTTGTATTTTTCCATCATATTCAGCACATTCTTTAATTAATCGATCCCATTCTTTACTAAGAACTTGCATACCTACTAAATCTGGATGTAGCCATATATTACCTCCCGCTCCTAGCTTATTTGAGGAATAGTTATGCTTAATCGGCATATGGTAAATATTTAATGTATCAAGATACGACTCAAGTGCCTCACAGACTTGTGCTTCAGTAGTTTTCTCTTTTTTATTAGTTATGACTTTGGGTTTTATTTTTATATTAATATTTACTTGAGCATTAAGATTTTGCGTATAGTAAAACTTTATCTTCGGCTTAAGAATTAGCTGAATGTTGGGTTCTTTTCTTCTTACAGCAGAAAGTTTACTACTGCTGATTTCTCCGGCGTAAATTCCTATAATCACTTTATGTTTTTCTTCTAGCGTAGTTGCTTCAAGCATTTTATTATTTTTACTAGCATTTGCTTTTTGTTCAGCTTCTTCAGGATGATTCTCTACAAACCACTTAGCAAGTTCATTAGGAGTAAATTCTTGATGTTCATGATTTTTTAGAAAATTAATAATTTCATCTTTAAAAGTAACTATCATAGTTTAGTTCTCAATTTAGATTTATTAAAATAAGTTAAAATATTATGTTAATTTTACACTCTACTTTAAAAATTTCAATTTTAAATTACTAAACTAATGATTTTATAGACCGTTATTCACGTTTTTATCGAATTTAGAAAACAACATTCTGAAGTTATGAGTAGTAACATTGGCTACTTCTTTTGATGTGATGTTTTTTAGTTCGGCGACTTTTTCAGCGACATATTTAACGAAAGCCGGTTCGTTTTGTTTGCCGCGCATAGGGGTAGGGGCCAAATAAGGGGCATCGATTTCGATTAATAATCTGTCAAGCGGTACGTATTTGACTATTTCCTGTAAATCGGTTGCATTTTTAAAAGTTATAATTCCCGACATTGAAATATATAAACCGATATCCAACATCTTTTGAGCTAAGTTTTTTGAAGAAGTAAAGCAGTGAATTAGGGCAGGGAATGGGCTATTACGCATTTCCGAGGTGAGAATATCTATCGTATCTTCCTCTGCTTCTCTTGTATGAACAATAAGCGGTAACTTTGTTGTCGCTGCTGCTTCTATATGCTGCAGTAATGAATCTTTTTCTAATTTTTTGTCGTAAGGTTGATGATAATAATCAAGCCCTGTCTCGCCGATTCCAATAATTTTGGGGTGAGCAAAAAGAGCAATAATTGTTGCAGCGTCATTACAAGGCACAGAGTCTTGATGTGGTAATCTTGTCAAAATTTCCTGAGATTGCTTCAGCACTTGCAGTGCTTCGCAATAACTTTGTCTATTTACCTCACACGGATGCACGCCTATGCTCGCAAAAACATTGTCAAACTTTTCGGCTATTTCTAAGATACTAGGTAAATCCTCAAGTTTAGTACAGATAGTTTGCAGATACTGCACGTTATTTTCTATAGCTCTTTTGATTACGGAATCTAAATCCGTATCTTTTGAAAGCAAATTAAGATGGCAATGTGAATCTATAAGCATATTGTACGTTAAATAAACAAAAAATAAGTAGACGAAGATCAACTTGGAAAAGAGCAAGGAGTCTATAAGGCGAGGAGTGGAGCGTACACTTTAGTACGTGAGCACCGCAGATCTTATAAGACGACGTAGCCAATTTTTCAAGTTCATCGAGTATACTCGAATCTTGGGAATATTATAGCAGGCTCTAAAATAGCGCTACCAGCCGTTAAAGCATAGTCCTTAGATAAATGCTTAAATAAACGCTCTTCCTTAGACACTCCTAGCTGATCAAGCATTTTATTTGCAGATTCAGGTATAAAAGGCTGAAGCATTATCGCAATATAACGTAACACCTCTAATAATGTATATAATACCTCTAGCATCTTATTGGGATCAGTCTTTTTTAAGTTCCAAGGAGCTTCGTTATCAATATAAATATTCGCTTCTTCGGCTAGGCTAATAATATTCTCAATGATCTTATTAATCTCGGTTTTTTCCATCAATAAAATATTCTGCTCGGCAAATTTAACTGCTGACTTGAAAATTGGCAGCTCATATATTTTATCAATCGTATCTTGCGTAATTAACGGCACTTTGCCGTCGTTATTTTTATAAACAAAAGCGGTGGTACGTTGCAGTAAATTACCAATCTTATTTGATAATTCGCTATTAATACGAGTAATTAAATTGTTACGAGAAAAATTACCGTCAGCACCGAACGTTACTTCTCTCATTAAAAAATACCTAACCTGATCAACACCGAATTCATCTATTAGCTTAATCGGATCGATGGTATTCCCAAGTGATTTAGAGATTTTTTGCCCCTCATTCGTCCACCAACCGTGAGCCATAATTGTTTTCGGCAACGGAATGTCGGCAGCCATTAAGAAAGCAGGCCAATAAACTGCGTGGAAACGTAATATATCCTTACCGACTACTTGCAAATTTGCCGGCCAGAACTTGCCGTAATTACTATTTTGATCAGGATAACCAAGAGCTGTAATATAATTGGCTAAAGCATCAAGCCATACATAAATCACGTGCTTATTATCGTTCGGGACTTTTATACCCCAGTTAAAAGTAGTGCGTGATACCGATAAATCTTTGAGACCTGATTTAACAAAGCTAATTACTTCGTTGCGTCTTGAGTTAGGTCTGATTAAATCAGGATTTGATTCATAAAATTCAAGTAGTTTATCCTGCCATTTTGAAAGATTAAAGAAATAGCTAGGTTCTTTGACCCACTCAACAGGAGCACCGGTCGGTGCAAGCCCATCGCTAGTTAACTCTGACTCATCATAAAAAGCTTCATCACGAACGGCATACCACCCCTCATAAAAACCCTCATAAATAGTGCCGTTATCTAGTAATTTCTGCCAAAAAATAGCTACTCCTTTTTTATGTCTCTCTTCCGTTGTTCTAATAAAATCATCGTTAGAAATATTCATAGCAGTCATTAGATGGCGAAAGCTTTCCGATGTCTGATCAGTGAATTTTTGCGGATCAATATTTTTGTTGATGGCTGCTTTTTCTACTTTCTGCCCATGTTCATCGGTGCCGGTTAAAAACATAACTTCACGTCCGCTAAGACGCATAAAGCGGGCAATCACGTCGCTTGCAACGCTGGTATAGGCGTGTCCGATATGCGGAACATCGTTAACGTAATATATTGGAGTGGTAATGTAGTAGGTATTATTCATAGCAAGGTTGTTAAATGCTTTTTTATTAACTCATGTACTTGTGTAAGATCAAGATTTGAAGCCTTAATTGTTTTGATTCTTTCAGGAAATTTAATGCTTAATTCTTTAAAGCAATTATAGATTTTTTTATAGAAATCTATCCCCCTTATGTCAAACTTATTATTCATATTCCGCAAGTTAACCCGCTCAATAGCGACTTCAGGCTCCACGTCGATGAAAAAAGTAATATCCGGCATAAGAGGCGGCATTAAATTTTTGTGCAGATTATACACTAGTTCTATACCGTTTTCTAGCTCTAATCCTTGATAACATGCCGTTGAGTCAACAAATCTGTCGCATATTACTATATTTCCTTCTTGTAGTGCGGGAATAATCTTGCGAGTCATGTGATCATAGCGTGCTGCCATAGCTTGCAGAAGCTCAGACATCGGCGATAATTCAGTATGAACTAAAATTTCACGCATCTTTTCGGCGGCTATTGTGCCGCCGACTTCACGGGTTAAAATGACGGGAATATTTTGAGATTTTAGATATTCGTATAACATTTGACATTGGGTAGATTTGCCGATTCCTTCCCCTCCTTCAAAGGTGATAAACCTTCCGATTTTTGCATTGCTCATTAAAAACGATTATTATAAATTATAACTTTATAATATCTTTTATAAAAATATTTACAAGAAAGATTGCATACTTATAATCCATTATGAAATTTTAAATCATTAAAAAATGAAAAACTCATTAAATAAAAGGGATATCTCTATACTGATCGGTAATGCACTAGATCATTTTGATACTGCTCTATATGGATTTCTTGCACCGCTACTTGCGGGCATATTTTTCCTGAATCATGATAAAATAGTAGCTTTAATACTTACCTATAGCGTTCTTGCCACTTCTTTATTTACGCGTCCTATAGGCTCTTATTTTTTTGGGGTTATTGCTAAAAAATACGGCGGAGTTTTTGCATTGTCTCACTCTTTAATAGGCGTTGCTTTAACTACTGCTTTAGTCGGTCTCATACCTTCGCATGCTCAAATAGGATGGCTTGCACCGCTGCTATTAGTGGTGATTAGGACTATGCAAGGTATTTATTCGGAAGGGGAGTGTGCTATTGCTAAGTTATTTATTTTGGAAAATAAGGAAGAGAAAAAAGCCTTTAAAGCATCGTATCTTTATAATACCTCTACCATGGTCGGGATTATTGTTGCTTCTTTTGTTAGTACTATAATTTTGAATGTTGATTATAACAGCTACTGGCGTATATGTTTCATATTTGGTGGACTTACTGCGTTAATAGGTTATTTTTTAAGGAAAAGTACTACTCCTCTGTTATCCCTGACTCCTTTATGTCATGATCTACTCACAATCTGGAATAACAAGTTAAATATAGTACGTATCAGCTTTGCCGTAGGTTTTTCTTACATGACTTATATAGTGCCGTTCGTCTTCATGAATAGTTTTATTCCGCTAATTACCGATATTTCTATCGAGACAATGATGAAGTTTAATACGGAAATCCTGATTTTTGACATGATCATGATTCCAATAATAGGGCATCTAACCAAAAAATTTCATTATCTTAAAATACTAAGCGGTACTCTTATTTTAATGATCTTAACGATAATTCCTATGTGGTGGTTTCTAAATGGTGCTTCTATATGGTACGTGAATTTTGTACGTGTTTGGATTATAGTGCTTGGGGTGGCATTTTTAGCACCGTTAAATTGCTGGCTGAATGATTTATTTAAAACTGCCGATAAATATATGCTAGTAGGTATCAGCAGTAGTATCGGCTCGTCGCTAATCGGTCGCCTTGCTCCATCTACCTGTTTAATGCTTTGGCATCTTACGGGTAGCTCCGTGTCGATTGCGGTTTATATGGTTGTGATATCGCTGATAGCTTTATGGGCTATTAAGCAGAAAGCAGCCACAATGTCATTACCGTGCAAGGCTTGCTTGCGTGGCTACCAAATCGTCATGAGCTACGTGAGCGAAGCTATCCGGAAAAAATAATAAAACATGCTATAAATTAGCATTTTTTAACTAGATTACTTCGTCAAAACTTGCAGTTTTTTGAGCCCCGACGAGAAAATCGATCCATTCGACAACGCTTTCCTGCAAAGTCAGAAATCCAAAAAAAAGCATAAATACAGTAAGTTTTTAAAATTAAAAACTCGCTTCGTCTCACTTTTTTCTGGATCTAGTTAACAAGTAACTAGATGACATAAGTGATCCATACAACAACGCTGGCTTAATCACTTGATCTAGGAAAATAACAAAAAATGCTAATTTATAGCATGTTTTAATTAATTGTCGCTCAAGTTATATTTAATTAACAATGCCGTTTTAGGATATAAAAATTAAGAAGAATGGTAGCGAGGGAGGGATTTGAACCCCCGACACACGGATTATGATTCCGTCGCTCTAACCAACTGAGCTACCCCGCCAAAGAGATATATTTTTATTATGGATTAAGTAGTTTTATAGTAAATTGACTTGAACCCAAGAAATTGTTACTCGTTGCTTACCTATTATTATAGGCATCGCTCCTTATGCCTAGTCACGAATTCAATTGAATTAACTATAGTATCATTCGTGTGAAAGACAAAGGTAATCAACTTAAGGAACAATGCTGTTTCTACAGAGGCATTGTTATATGGCTCAAATCTGTCATCCCGTGGCTTGTCTCGCTCTGTTGCATGGATTGAAAAACATATTCGGTGTCATCCCGCGACTTGATCGCGGGATCCAGCTTAAAATACTAAAATTATTAGTATTAAAAGTTGTTTTTCTGAATACCGTGATCAAGCCACGGTATGACACCAAACACATTTTCTAAGCCATGCAACAATAGCAACTTGTTCGCAGGATCTCGTAATACAGAGTCTAAATACAGCAAGTTTTTAAAATTAAAAGCTCGATTTTATCTCGTTTTATACTGGATCCCCGGATGACATCGAGAGTATTTTTCGAGCTAAGGTAACAACCTAGGTATACAGTATAGTTAACTGGATTCCTGCCTTCGTGGGAATGACATAAGTAACTTATGCAACAAACGCCGCTCTCACAATGACAAGTGACATATTGATCAAATAAAATAACAAATTAACGTTTAGAGAACTGTGTTTTCTTACGTGCTTTGTGTTGTCCGTATTTCTTACGTTCTACTACCCTAGAATCACGTGTTAAGAAACCGCCTTTACGTAGAATAGCATGAAAATCCGGAGCTGATTGAGCAAGCGCCTTAGAAATACCGTGTAAAATTGCCCCTTTTTGTCCTGAAATACCACCGCCTCTAACAGTACAAATAATATCGTACTGATTAACAGTTTTTGTTAATGCAAAAGGTTGTAGAATAGTTTTGACATGGGTTTCAGAAGTAAAATATTGTTCTAACCCTTTTTTATTAACTATTACTTGCCCTTTACCTAATTTAAGCCAAACTCTTGCTATAGCATTTTTTCTTTTTCCCGTAGCATAAAACCTACCGGAGTTATCTACTTTTTCTTTAGGAGTTTTTACTACTATAGGCTTTTTAGAAGTTAAGGCTTCTTTATTTAGAGGAATTTCTGCTTTTTCAGTTTTAATCTTTAACTTTGTCATGATTGATTACTTCTTATTTTTTGGATTTTGACTTGCAAAATCGTAAACTACAGGCTGCTGTCCTGTATGAGGATGCTCACTATTTGCATAAACATATAAATTACTCATTTGCTTAGCACCTAAAGCATTTCTTGTAATCATTCTTTTAACTGCCATTTTAATGACTCGCACAGGATGGTTACCTTTTAAGATTTTACCAGCAGTAATATCTTTAATTCTGCCCGGAAATCCTGTATGTCTGTAGTATATTTTACCGTCTTTATGGTTAGCTTTTTTACCCGTTAATGTTACATGCTGTGCATTGATTATAATGATATTATCACCACAGTCCATATGAGGAGTAAAGCTAGGTTTATGTTTACCGCGTAGCATATTAGCAACTCTGCTCGCTAGTCTACCTAGTACAACATTTTTTGCATCTATAACAAACCATTTCTTTTCAATTTCCGATGGTTTTGCAGAATAAGTTTTCACAATAGTATCTATGTTTAATTAAAATTTTCAAATATATACTCGTTGAACTTGAAAAACTGGCTGCGTCATCTTATAAGATCGAAGGCATCCACTTTACTTGCGTGTACGATCCCTCCTGGACTTATGATCTCCTTGCTCTTTTCCAAGTTGAACTTCGTATAACTACTTATTATTTACTCAAAGTATAAAGTTCTTAAAGCCATATTTAATAGCATTGATCGCTATCATTTGTCAAGCTATATTTAAGGTATACTCGCTGAATTTGAAAAATTGGCTACGTCGATTTTGTAAGTCCTACTTTACTCACGTATTTGTATACGCTCCGCTCCTCGGCTTACAGTCTACTTGTTCTTTTTCAAATTGAGCTTCGTCTACCGGATTTTCATTACTCAAATTATAACTATTTATTTCCAAATATTATTTTTCTGTCGGTAGAGAAATATAAATCATTGTTTGGAGTTAAATCGTAATGGCGAATATTACGAACAATTTTAACAATATTAGGTATTATGTTCAAATGACCCGTATCATCTAGATTAAAGCTGTATAAAATCCCGTTTGCTGAAATAATATTTAAGCTTTTGCCGACATTATCTTCTGCAATAAAAGGTGCTAAGAAAATAGCTGATTTTAGTTTCTTAGGATCTTTACCGTCATTTAAATCAGCTACAAATTTTACCAAGCCGGTTTCAGGATTAAATGCAGCTATTTGTCTTGCGTTATTCGTTGCAAATAAACTATTACCGATTAAAGATAATGATTGAATATCTTCGGCATCTACTTTCCAAATAACTGCTCCTGTATCGAGATTTAATTTAATAAGTTTGCCAAGCTCTGTTGCTATATATAAATTTTTATTGTCATAAATAGGAAGACATAAAATGCTAGCTTCTTCAAAATTTGGTATGGCAACACGGTCAAAATTTGCAAAATCAACATTCCACTTTACTTCACCGTTTTTAGTATTTAATGCAAATATTTGACCGGAATTATAAGTTATTATTACGCTATCTTGATGTACTATCGGTGTAACGAAATAGCTAGCCGACAAAACCTCGCTAAGACCTTCATGCTCCCAAACAGCTTTTAGAGTCTCGGCATTTAAAGCTATTGTTTGGTTGCTAATAGTTTGTACTAAAACCGTACTATCATTTAACATAACAGGTTTTGTTCTTATAATATCAGGAAGTTTTTTTCTAATGATTTCATAACCTGATTTAGCATCTAGTACTACTAATGTTCTTGAGCCGTAAGTTGCATATAATTTGCCGTTATAATGTAAAATTCCGCCACCTAAATAGTTATCTTTAGTGCTTCTACTTAAATTATAGGACCAGATAATTTTGTTTTGCTCTATAGAAAATGCCGACACGTTTGACTTAACATCAAGCGTATAGATCGTATCCCCAACAAAAACAGGCTCTGTAATAGTTCTATTTTTAGCAAAGCTATATTGCTTATTTTTTAGCATATTAAAATTAAATGCATAAATATCTGAACTAGCGTTTATATATATCGGTTCGTTAGATTGTAGTGATAATTTAGGAGTTAATTCAACAATATTTTTTGTTCTTTTAGGTCCAAGTCCGTTACAGGCGCTTAAAATAATAAACGGTAATAATAAACTTATTAATCTTTTCATTATAGTTTTCCTTTATACTTTATTGTATTTTCTAGATTCCGTGAACGAGTGACAGGATAACATGAGCACGCAGTGCTATTCCACCTAACTACTCCTGTATATTCGCAAGTAAAGCTCTAGCCTGATCCTTTAATAGATCCGGGGTATTATTAGAAGCTAATAAATTTCTTAAGTTTTTTTCCGCTTGGGTTTTCATATTATATTTAATATCCCAAATAGCTTTCATAATATTTGCCGTAGCCCAGAAAGGTTTATTCTCATCATCGAAATAATTTAGATATTTCACTAACCTTTCTTTATCCGAAATGTTTGCGTCTTCATTGTCAATAATAAGACTACACCATGCAATGCGAGCATATGAAGTAATAATTTCGGAATATTCTTTATTTGCGATAATTGTATCCAGTAAATCTTTAGCTTCTGTATATTGTTTTTCTGACAGCTTTATAGCAACTTGTTCTAATAAAGCAATTTCTTTTATTTTGCTATTACTAATATTAACTAAGTTTTCTAAGGTACTAAGTGCAAGTTCTTTATTATCTTGTGAAGCTTTTAAACTGATAGCTTTAACAAAAATATCACCATTTTTTTGATTATTTTTGATTTGTTTTTCTTTATTATTATTGCTAATGACCATTATAATAATAGCTATTAAGGAAATAGTTATTACTATAGGTAGGAGTCTTTTAAAAAAGACTAGCCTTTTTTCCTCATTTTGATCGTTTAATACTTCATCTAAAATATCAGTCATATTATTTACTTTGATTTAGTAGCGCAGCCGAATTTAAGTTTGGCATCTTCAGTCATTTTTTTAGATGTAACAGTTCTATTATTTGGAAATTCTTTATCAAATTTGGCAAGCATATTACATGCCTCTGTTGTTTTCTTTAACTCCCCAAGTGAGAGTGCTAATTTCAATAGACTGTCTGAAGATTTTGCGCCTTTAGGCGATTCTTTGTAACCTTTTAAATAGTTAATTGCTGCCGTGTTATAATCTTTTTGCTTAAAAAAACACTCTCCGTACCAAAAATAAGCATTACTAATAAGCGTGCTATTAGGATATTTTTGAATAAAGTTCTTAAACTTGTTCTTAGCTTCATCAAGCTTATTGTCTTTATAAGAAGCAAGAGCTAAATCATAGGCTTGCTTGTCCGAAGCTATATCATTATTAGGTTTATTCATGGGAGATTTAGTTTCTGCCTGATTATTCGGCATAGTTTGAAGCAAAGTTACATCGAAAATATCAGGATTATTTGAATTACTTGCCTCTAAGCTTTTAGTATTTTCTCCTGATTGCGCTATGTTCGAGCTTTTCGTTAATATATTAAGTTTATGTTCTAAAACCTCAATTTTACCTGTTAATCTTCTGATTTCTTGCTCTTGCTCATCTAGTCTGCTTTCAAAATCGTGGCTTGTTTCATACTTTAAAGGTTTCCCTTTAATAATATCACTTTCCCCAAATGTTAATAGAGAAAATAAAAGAGTAGATAGTAAGATAATTAGTTTCATATGTTTTTTATAATGTTTCTTGTGTATGCTCAGATAGAATTTAGAAAATTTGTAGCATATTCGGGTGTTATTGCATGGATCGAGAAACGACTTCAATACTATTCCCAGCAACGGCGTGAACCCAAACTTTTTTATCGTTATCCCGAGAGCTTGTAATAGGACCTTAAGGGTATATATTTAGCAAGTCGATGGGTAACATTCATAGTTTAATGAATTTCCGCGTAAGCAGGGATGACATAAAACCATACAACAACAATGCCGCATATCATATATATAATACGTTTATAGAACGACGTAGCCAATTTTAAATAAAACTAGTATAACGAAAATTTTTTAATATTCCACATAAATTTTTATATTTCAATACTGTCGTCATAAGCAAAGGTGAGTGTAACAGTAGTTCCTTCGTTTATTTTACTTTGTAAATCAAATTTACCGTTCATAAGTTCAACTAGCTTTTTGGTAAGAGGCAATCCAAGGCCTGTACCTTCATATCTTCGGCTAAGTTCGCTATCAATTTGTCCAAACGCCGATAAAGTTTTTGGTATATCTTTTTCCTCAATACCGATTCCTGTATCTATAACTTTTATATATACTAATTTTGCTAACTCATCTTTTTCCATTGTAACAGTAACGCTTCCGCCTGGTTTTGTAAATTTTACGGCGTTTGATAAAAGATTTAAAAATACTTGTTTAAGCCTTTTAGGATCTGCTTTTATAACTATATGTTCTTTTGGGGATTTATTAATTAATATTACCTCTGCTTGGTCAGCACGAGGTTTTATAAGTGTAAGAGACGAACTAATTAATTTATTTAAATCAAGATCTATACTATCTACCTTTAACTTATCGGCAGAAGCTTTAGAAAGATCTAAAATATCATTAATCATGCTAAGTAGATGTTTGCCGGCATCGTTAATATCTTTAATATAATTCTTATTTTTTTCAAAATCTTTTTCTGACATTAAAATTTCGGAAAAGCCTATTATAGCGTTAAGAGGTGTTCGTAATTCATGACTAATATTAGCAAAAAATTTAGTATTGGAAGAACTGGCTTTTTCCACTTTTATTATTTCGGATTTCAAATTTCTATTTGTAATCAGTTGTTCCTCTATAATTTGTCTAGCGTAATTAGTATTACTAATTATTATGGTACAAAATATTATGAAAATAATAATAAAAGTTATAAAAACTTTTTGTTCAAGAGATATTATATTTTGCCATTGACTAGTAATATTTGTATTAATTTCAAGTACACCATCTACAGGAAAATCTGATAAGTTATTATCTATGATAGGTATATAGCTAGTAATAAAAGATGCTCTTTGTTCTGTTAAGTCACTCTCATTCTCTATTATAACTTTCGGATGTAATACGTGGCTCGTAATACCCTGAAAAGCTTTTAAAAGAGGGGATTTTGTAGAGAAAGCCTTTAAAAAATATTTATCAATTTTTGTAGTAATGATTTCAAATAAACTATCTTCCGGATAATTTGTTACGCTATACATATTTAGCATATTGCTAGTAATAAACTTATTACCCTCAAGATCGTATAATGAAATATTAATATTAAGATTAGTAAACCAATCAGCAGTAAGAGTTACAAAATCAATGAATTCTTGGTCTTGTAATAATTTCATATAACCGAACTTATGCAGTTTACTAATTACATTTTGGTGCGTATTCCAAATATTATTAGCGTAAAGGGAAGCAATTTTGCTATTTTCTGAAGCTACTTGTTTTACAATCATCTCTTTTATCATAAAGTAACGATAAAACATCATATTTATGATAATGTTAAGAAATAATATAACAAATGATAATCTTACTATATATTTATTATGGTTCATTACCGCCTTATTTTTCTATATACTTAGATAGAACTTGAAAAATTGGTGACAATGCTTCTCATTTTTACGTTACTCGCGTGTACGCTGAAAAACTCCGCGGCTCTGTGCTCTTTTCCAAGTTGATCTTCATATACCAAACTCTTCATTTATTAGGAGTATACTGTCATTTCTGCGCAGGTGTTGCTTTCCTGTCATTGCGAGGAGATACATAGCTAAGGGCGCGGCAATCTCATAAAATAGTATAATACTCCTTGAGATTGCCACATCGCAACGCTCCTTGCAATGACGATTAAGTATCCCCTATTTAACTTCTTCTTTTGTTTCTAGATTCTTATTAATCACTAATCCTATAATTACATCATAAGCACGAGCAAATTGATAATCTTTTTTATATAATTCAGATAATTTGTTATCTTCTTGTTTGTTGTTTTTATCTTTTGTTTCTTTTTTACTATCTTTATTTTTAGATGAATTGTCTTTCACGGTATCATTCTTTAAATAATTTTTTAAAGAGCTTTCAGAAAAACGCTTATCTATTTTTTTTACTTCCGGGTATTCAACTTTTGCAGGCTCAATTCTAATATCGGGTTCTATGCCTTCTGCTTGGATGGAACGACCGCTTGGCGTGTAATATTTAGCGATAGTAAGCTTCACAGCCGCTCGAGGATTAATTTGCGTCAAAGCTTGAACCGAGCCTTTACCGAAAGATTTAGTCCCAAGTATTATAGCTCTTTTATGGTCTTGCAATGCGCCGGCAACTATTTCCGATGCAGAAGCAGAATTACCGTTTATTAGAACTATCATAGGTACTTTTGGAGCTTTTAGTGAAAATTCATTTGCCTTAGTTTCGGTATTACTTGAATCTATTCTACCTTTAGTACTTACTATTACACCGGAATCAATAAAGTAATCACTAACCGCAATTGCTTGCTCAAGTATACCGCCGGCATTATTACGTACATCAAGAATAATACCTTTAATATTATCGTTACTTTCAGCCTTTAATTTTTTTATCGCGGATTTTAGCTCGGAAATTGTTGATTCATTAAAAGTAGTGATACGTATATATGCGATGTTACCTTTTTCTAAATGTGCTTTTATTGGTTTTATTTTTACTATTTCACGGGTAAGCTCTATCTCTTGCGGTTTTACCTCATCGGCTTTTATAATCAGTAATTTAACCTTAGTACCAGGCGTGCCACGCATTTCTTTAACTGCTTTATTAGGTCCAAGCGTAGAGACTAATTCATCGTTTACTCCGACTATATAATCACCTCCTTTAAGACCAGCTTTAAAAGCAGGTAAATCATCGATAGGCGATATTATCTTTATCGCTCCGCTATCGTACATTATTTCAACACCGATTCCACCGAATTCTCCTTTAGTAAAGGTAAAAATATCTTCTAAATCTTCATCGGTATAATAACTTGAATGGGGATCAAGCGAATTTAACATACCGTTAATCGCTTCATCTACCATTTTTTGTTTATCGGGAACTTGTACATAATCTTTTTCGATGCGCTCAAATACTTCTTGAAATTGCTTATAAGCTTCTTCATTTGTTATTTTATTTTTAAGTTCTTTTTCTTCTTCTTTAATATTTGCTGCAAATATAGAAGCAGAATTTATAATGTAAAATATTGCTATAATTAAACGTAATAACATAATACTCCGTATGTGTTTATGGTTTTTTGTTGCATTTTCTTATCATTGTGAGGAGATGCATAGCATAGGGCGGAGGCAAAATCTCAGGAAGCTTAACGAGATTGCAGAAAAGCTCTGCTCCTCGCAATGTCATTTAAATATCCAGCTCGTTAATAATCTTATCCATTTTGACTAAAGCTTGTTCATAAATAAATTGAAATCTTTTTTCCGGTTTCTTGCCCATTAAATCGTCTACTATTTTATCGACTTCTTGAAAATCATTTAAAGTAACTTTTAAGAGCGATCTTTTTTCCGGATGCATGGTAGTCTCTTTTAATTGTGCAGGCATCATTTCACCGAGACCTTTAAATCTCCCTATTTCGATTTTGGCTTTGCTAATCTTTGATAATTTGCTTATCATTTTGCCTTTTTCTTCTTCATCGGCTGCATAATAAGTTTTGTTAGATTGCGTTAAACGATAAAGTGGCGGTTTTGCTAAATATAAATGTCCGTCTTCTACTAATTTTGGCATTCTTAAGAAGAAGAAAGTCATTAATAATGAAGCTATATGAGCACCGTCAACATCCGCATCGGTCATGATAATTATTTTCTCATAACGTAGATTTTCTTTTTTATAATTTTTTAAGCTTCCGCAAGCAAGAGCTATTTCTAAATCTTGTATAGCTTGGTTATTAACGATCTTTTCAAGCGTAGAACTTGCAACATTTAATACTTTTCCCCATAAAGGTAATACAGCTTGAGTTTCCCTATTACGGGCTTGTTTAGCTGATCCACCTGCTGAATCACCTTCTACAATAAATAGTTCGGTACCTATTGGAGAAGTTCTCGTGCAGTCGGCTAATTTTCCAGGTAAACGTAATTTCTGAGTGGCATTTTTACGAGAAATATTTTTCTCATTTTTCTTATTAATTCTAAATTCAGCAATAGAAATTACATGTTCAAGCAAATTATTAGCTAAAGATTTATCGCTACTAAGAAAGTGGTCAAAATGATCTTTTATTATATTTTCAACCGGCTTACTTACGCCGTTGGATACTAATTTTTCTTTAGTTTGCCCTTGAAAAGAAGACTCGGCTATAAAAATAGATAACACTACGCTTGCAGTTTCTAAAATATCTTCAATAGTTAAATTAGCGGCTTTTTTATTACCTATCATCTCACCGTATGTTTTTAAGCCTCGTAATATAGCAGCTTTAAGACCTTGTTCATGAGTTCCGCCTAAAGGGGTTGGAATAGTATTACAATAAGATTGAATAAATGCTGAATTATCATTATTCTGCCAACAAATAGCCCACTCAAGCTTTAGTCCGTCTTGTTCCGATTCCATATTTCCGGAAAAAATTTCCGGCGTAATCAAATTATCAGGGGTTATTTTTGAGCTTAAATAATCTTTTAAACCGTTGGGGAAATTTATTAATGATTTTTTAGGTATATCGTCAGGTACTTCGATTTCACATTCCCATTCTATAGTAACGCCTCGATATAAATAAGCCTTTGATCTTGCAAGCTCGTAAATCTTTTTAGGGTTAAAGTATATTTTTTCTCCGAAAATTTCAGGATCTGGAATGAAATTTATTGCAGTACCTTTTAATCTTTTAGGCGCTTCTTCACATATTAATTCTGTTAATTTTTCCCCTTTGGAATAGCTTTGTTTATATAGTTTACCTTGTTTATAAACCTTAACTTCTAGATGTTTAGCTAAAGCATTCACTACCGATATACCGACTCCGTGCAAACCCCCCGCAGTTTGATAAGCATTATTTGAAAACTTACCTCCGGAATGAAGAGTAGTTAAAATTACTTCTAGTGCCGATTTATCGGGAAATTTGGGATGGTTATCAATTGGGATCCCACGTCCGTTATCAAATATAGTAATACTATGGTCCTTATGTAGTTTTATCGTAATGATACTTGCAAAGCCTGCAACTGCCTCATCCATAGAGTTGTCGAGTACTTCCGATACTAAATGATGCATAGCATTAGAATCAGTGCCGCCTATATACATCCCGGGTCTTTTACGAACAGGCTCAAGCCCCTCTAATACTTCAATATCTTTTGCACTATAGGTATTGTTAGCTAACTTAGGTTTTTTCTCTGTATTAAAGCTAAATAGATCGCTCATATATACTCAGTTAGAACTTGAAAAATTGGCTGCGTCGTATTATAAGATCTTCGGTACTCACGTTACTTGCATGTACGCTCCGTTCCTCGGCTTATATACTCCTTGCTCTTTTCTAAGTTGAACTTCGTATACTAGCTCATTTGCTTGGAATATATAAGTTAAAAGATAATTATTATCCTTAAATTAAACTATTTGATGTAAAAAAGCAATTATGGTTTGAAGAAAATATATAATTAATACTAATAATATAAGGTGAGTACTAATACCCCTTAGCTTTGGTTAGCATGCAGGCTATGCTATTATTGCCTCGTGCGAGGGCAATATCTAGAGGATATTGACATTCGGCGTTGAGAGTAGAAATTTTGATGCCGCGTATTACTAAATATTTTGCTAAATAATAATTATCGTTATAAACGGCAGCGGTAAGTAATGTATCACCTTGTCTATTCTTTTCTTGCAGTATAGGGTAAACATCAAGTAAAACGCGTAATTTGGAAAGATTATTTCTGTCGATTGCTCTAAAAGAATTATCTATTGCACTACAATATGATAAAGTAGCGGTAATATCTTTCTTTTTGTTTAGATCATTGTCAAATTTGATAAGGCTTTCTACAGTTTTCCTTTTACTTGCATTTACTATCCACGCTTCCTTTTTTTGAACTAGCTTTATATATGAATATATGTCCATCTGCTCTAAAGTAGCTGGCTCCGTTAATTTACCAAGTACGATGTCATCATCAGGTAATAATAACATCTGACTTTCATCTTTAGCAAATTTTGTTGCTGCCTCCGTTATTTCTGTATTTATTATATTATCCTGTTTTTTTACATTTGTACTTACGTTTGATGAGCTTGTATTTTTTGGTTGAGATTGAGTCTGATTAGTAGTAGGAAGAATAACATTATTATTAGAGTTTTGGTTTTGAACAGCTGTTAATACTTCAACCGGTTCTAAAGGGGTATCCCAATCTTGCTTTTTTGAAGTATTCGCAATAGCAGTAAATCCTTGTTGTTGATTATTCGTTCCGCTAGAAGAATCGGTTGTAGTAGGAACAGACGGTACTTTAGGTACGGCAGGTGTTGGAGTAGTTACGGGTGGCGTAGCCGGTAAATTATTTGGGGTAGTATTAGGTGCTACCGGTGAATTAATTACAGGACACGGTGCAGGTGGCATATTAGGAGTAGGAGGTGCTACGGCGGGGGTTGGTACTACAGCCGGTTGAGTAGTGGCCGGCGGCGTAGTTGGAGCAGACGTTGCTGCCGGAGTTACTGTAGGTGTAGGGCTACTTGGTGCTATAGGGGCGTCAACTGCCGGTGTAACAGAGGTAGGCGGCATTACTGCCGGAGCCGTATTTGACGGTACTGCTTTGCTTTGCTCTACATTTGAATCTGGTGGAGGTTTAAGCGGTGTCGGTATATGTACAGGGGGTAAACTAGTCAGTTTGTATACTTGTACAGGCGGTGTTGCCGGTACTACATAACTGCCTGGTTCAAGAGGCGGCATAGTTACAAGAGGTTGTGATACATTAGGTGTTACCGGTGGAAGATTATTGTAAGCTAAGTTTTTATCATTAATATGAGAAATCTCACCATCATGTTCCTTGTTTGCAGCACTAGGCAGCGGTGTACTATCCACATCTATAAAAGGCTCGGAAGCATCATTTGTAGCGGGCTTTTTAGCTAGTTCAGTCGCTAAGTTTGTATTGTTATCATGTTCCTTGTTTGCAGCACTAGGCAGTGGTGTACTACCTACATCTATAAAAGGCTCGGAATCATCGTTTTCTTTTGCCTCTAGTGCATTGCTATGAGCAGCTAAGTTTGTATTATTTTCATGCTCATTAGTTTCATTTTTATTTGATTCCTGCGAAGTTAATTTAGGATCGTTTTGTGACTGAGTCGGTAAAACTTTTTTTGGGGATTTACTAAAGAATTGTTTAAGTTTATCAAAAATAGATAAGCCGGTATTAGTATTAGCTTCTTTAGTTTCAATTTTCGGCTCAGGGTTTGGTAGAGAAGGCGGCAAAGCAGGCGGAGTAGCATAGCTTTGCAACGTAATTAGGAATAGATTTATAAATAATATTTTGTATAATTTATTTAACATATGTTTTCCTATTAAACAACTATTTGATAGTAAGTAGTATTGTATGGCTCTTATCTTAATTACTGCGTAAGTGTATTATTGTTTGGATCAGGAAAACCACTTGGTTTCATTCCTAGCTAAAAGCGGGAATCCAGAAATAGAAAGCATGTATACAGCAAATTGTTAAAACTAAAAGCTTAGATTATCTCGCTTTATGCTGGATTCCCGCCTTTAGCTAGGAATGACATAAGTTATCCACAATCCCTATTTCTTACTATTTTGTACTAATTTTTTTATTTCGCTCTCTACTAATTCTTTAACAAGTGAAGGCAGATTTTTATCGAGCCATACTTTAAGTTCCGGTTTTAGCATTTCCATCACCACTTCTTCAAGGGGATTTTTAGATGAAATATTACTATCCAAATTTTTATCTTTAACAGTATCGGTAAAATTTTTCAAAATATCACTTACTTCTTCAGCAGGTTTAGCTGAGATTAAATCTTTTCCATCTTGATCTTCTATTACATCCGTTAATTCGAGTACGTCTTCTTCATCTTCAAGCTTTAAATGTTTACGCTCGTTAATTACTCCTTTAATTGATTTTAATATGTCTTCTATTGACATATCTTGGCTTTTTTTACTCACCTTAAAAACCTATAAACATTTTCTTTTTAATAGTTTTAAACTCTTCCTCAGGAATAAAATATTTTACCCTAAGTCTTAAGCTTTGAGCGGTTAACTCACCGGTTAATAATTTCATCTGATATGCAGTAAGTATAGAAGCTTTATAAGCATCAACACGTGTTATTTTTGCCTCATAAAGTTTTTCCTCCGCACTTAGAACATCTAGCATTGTTTTAGAGCCTACTATTTCTTCTTGCACCGTACCGTCATATGATATTTGTGCTGCATCTACGCCTTGACCTGCTGCAATAATACGGGACTTTGCGGCTTCAAACCCTTCCCATACGCTTATAGCGTTAGCTTGTGTTTGCTTTATTGTACTATCAAGTTGTATTGCACTATTGCGTGTTTGATTTTTAGCCGATCTAATTCTTGAATATTGTGCCCCCCCATTCGGATAAATAGGAATATTAACGGATAAAGTAGTAGTAACATTTCTACCATTTATCTGTTCAGTATTTATATTCTGTGGGCTATAATCAGTCCTACCGGATTGTAATTGTATGCTTACTTGTGGCAGCAACTTCCCTTTTTCTGCCATTTCTTGCGCTTTCGCAGAAGTTACGCTATGTCTTGCAGAATCAATATCAGGGTTTAAATTAACAGCTCTTCTTGTTAGCTCATCTAATGAATTCGGTAAATTTTGAGGTAATACCGGTAGTGCTATATCGATAGGTTCTATGCCGAATACTCTAATAAAATTTGCTTTTCGTGCTTGAAAATCAGCATAAGCAGTTAGCTTATTCGTTTCTGCTGCTGCAAGCCCTGCTCTTGCCGTTGCTATATCTATTTCCGTTGCTTCGCCAAGCCTTAATTTTTCTTCTACGGTATTTACTTGCTGCACGTTAGTACGAACTCTACTTTCTGAAATATTATATTTTTCTTTACTTTCGAAATAATCAAGATAAGCACTGATTAAATCTAATAGTACTTTCTGTTCACCAGCATAATATTGACCGCGTGCCGCTCTAAAAGCTGCTTGGGCAGATTTAAGAGCCGCAACATCTGAACCGCCATTAAATAAAGATTGTTGAATCGTTAACGCTCCTTGGTTATTATCTGTCTCTTTTGTATTAACTAATGGAGCATATCTTTTATTATATTTGGTTTTACTGTTATTTCTATTAATCTGTAATCCTGCACTAGGCATGAACCCTGAAAAAGCTTGAGGAAATTGTTCAATCGAATTTATAAATTTAACTCTTGCAGCTTTCAGATCATCATTATTTTTATATCCTGCAGTCAAAGCTTCTTGCAAATCAACTGCAACAGCCGAACTGGTTATCAATAACGTAGAAATAAATAAAATAAATATAGTTAACTTACGCATAAATCTTTTAAATAATTGATAATTATATTAATGAGATTCATTTAATCTTTCAAGAATATAGCGACCTTAAGACTAAATAATATGAATGTCATGTAGCAATGTTAGCACGTAATATAACAAAAATTAATCCTAAGAGCAATGACAACTGGTTTATATTTTATTTTGTTGCTATTAGAGTCTTATATTAATATAAAGTAACTAATAATAAAAATTATATTATGTCAATTCTCAACTTTTTTCATCTTAAAGGTTTAAACGAAGAACAAAAAGCCGAACTTCAAAGGATATTAGGTAAGTTATATGGTTTCACAAAATCTTGTAAGTCAAATATAGTTGATTTAGAAAGTGATTTATTAACTATTTTACGAAATTCTTTAAAAGAATTATCGAAAACCGAAAATATCAATGCAGAAGAAATAGAAAAACGCTTTAATGAAACAATAAAAAGTTCATTGACAGCTTCAAAAGAGGCGCTTGAAAGAGCATATCAAGAACAGCTAAAAACAAAAGACATTTTTTTATTTGACGGTGTTGTTGTAGAGAAATGCTTAAATGTTTTAAGGAAAGTATTAGAATTTCAAAAAGAATTAGATAAAATTTACCCCGGTAGCTCTAAGAAAATTATAGAATCTTTAGAAAATATATTAGTTACAGTAATTGCAACTCAAATGCCGATTTTAGCAACATTTATACAAACAAGCGGTATATTTGAAAAAGTAAATAATATTATTGATCATGAAAAGCTATTACCGAAAGTTACTAGATTAAATGATGATATAAAAAAAATGAGGCAAGAAATAAAAGCTGATAAAAATCTTGCTGGGGTTTATGAAAAAGCTGAGAAAGTTGCTGAAATTTCAGAAATATCAAAAGAACCTATTAAAAAAATTATCAAAGTACAAGATAATCCTAGTAACAAAGCTTCATTAGAAAATGTTTTAGAAGCTGCTAAAAAAATACCTAATAGTCCTAAAGAAGTAGAAAAAGAAGTATCAGAACTTAAAGCTAGTATTGAAAAAGCAATACCGGAAAATATTAAAAAGCTTCCTGCTGTAAAAAATACTTTAGAGAGTAATTTAGCAAAAACAAAAGAGGAATTATTAAAAGCTGCTAATCCTGAAACTCCTTTCGCTGAAAAAATCGTTTCTCTTTGTAAAGCGGCAGAACATGCTACAAAAATTGCAAGTGATGTACAAAAAGCTGCAAATATAATTCCGGGCGGTAAAAATTTAGGAAATTTAATTAGTTCTATAGTAGTAAGTAATTTAGTACCTCCACCGGTTCTAATAGTTGCTAAGCTAGCTCCTGAAGTAGCAAGCTTAGTAGGAATAGGTAAAGCGGTAATTACTGTACTTAATAAAACACAAGATTTAAATCAATCGCAAAAAAGGTCAAAATAATGGTTAATACTCATATTTTAATTGCTATAGGCTGTTTAGCAGTATTAATAATATTTTTAACATTTAAGGTAGTATTACGTAAGAAGAATGTTACGACTTCTAAAGAAAGTAATTCCGAGGAAACTTTTGCTCTTAATAATAAAAATCAGGACAATAAAAAACTAACTTTGCAAGAAAGAATAGAATTATCTTGGAAATTTCTTTACGATATAACTGAGGTTATTCTTAATAAATTTTCTAAGGAAGACATAATATTAGTAAATAAATGCGGTCGTGTTTTACTTGAAAACGGTGCAAGATATGAGCATATAGTTGATCTAGCGGTTCCTCGTACAAAATCTCATACTCAATCGATTGAACAAGACCAGACTAAAGCTAAAAAAGCTCTCGGTGTATAGTCTTGATGAACTTGAAAAATTAGCAATAATGTCTTTGTAAGTCCTTGGATGCTCACCTATTATTATATAACACCTTGGCTTACAGACTGATTACTCTTTTTCAAGTTGATCTTCGTCTACCACATTTTTTAATATATGATCCCAAATATCGCTAAATCTTATACAATCTATACCTAACAAGATACCACAAGTGATAAACTACAAAACTACCGACCACAGCAAACACGGAAAATAAAAAGTCACTACCGTTAATAATACCGTAAGGAACATGTGAAGATAATGCGCCGGCATATATACCTATGCTACACATGGAAAAATAAGAAAATAATGCCGTTCTAAGCTCATATCCTCTAAACTTATCAATTAATATCAAAATATTACATATAAAAATAATTCCTAAACAACTCCCTATTAACGAGATATACAATATATTTAAATTTTTGTTAGTTCCCTGCAAAGATAATAAAACGAAGAATACAAGTAAAGCTAGAGTTAATAAAAAATTAGCTAAATATTTATTTGTTTTATTTATTAAATAACAACCGGGAACAATAGATAAAAATATTCCGAAAAAAAAATATTTTAGTATCAAATTAAGGCTGATTAAAGCTAAATCATTTTTTAAAGCAAATGCTTCATAGTACCAAAATATATCTAGTGTAACATATGATACTACAAATCCCGTTAATATCTGTAATTCTACATTTTTTATTAGCGATGAAAACTTTGAACTGAATTTTAAAGAGTGAATTGTAGGATTAGAGTGTAGAAATTCGGTTAAAATATTAATGCAATAGAGCAAAGCACAAATTATTACGGTATTATTAGTCGGTTTAATAAATTGACTTATTAAATTTATTGTTAAATTTCCGCTTGCCCATAATAGCATTACGCAAGCTAGTAAAAAATATTTTTTTTCTCCGGTAGCTTCAATAATATGTAATACTACCGAAGTAAAATACGCAAATATTCCTGCGCTGATTAGGATAAAGTTAATTTTAATTAAAATATAATTATTTAATAAGACTAAATTAAAGGTACATAATATCAATAATGCTAAACTTGTAAGAATAATTATTTTATTACTTAGCTTATTAATTAGTTGGGTTAAAGCAAAAGCAGCTATTATTGAACCGAAAAATTTAGTTTGATTAATAGCATTTATTTCTTCCCCGCTTAAACCTTTATTTATTAGTAAAAATATTTTGGAGTTATAAAAATTTGTAGCATTAATACAGGAAAAAATTAATATTCCAAGAAGCGAAAAAAAAATAGTTTTATAGTTGTTTTTTAAAGTCATAAATTAAGTGTTTGCTAAACATATCTACATGATATATAACTCTATAGTTATAAGTTTACCGTGTAAAAACATAATGCTAAGGTTAAAACAATTTTAGTATAAATTGTTATTCTCAATAATTAAAAAGATTTATAATTTTATCAAAGTATTTATATAAGTTATCAACTTTTAATTAAGTGTGATAGGCTTATTTTGTAATTTGTGCATCATTCTGTTTAATTTTTAAGGTATAAAACAAAATTTGGTGTAATTTTTATATATGAAAATAATTTAATGTAAGAAAAATAATAATATAGTTCGCTACTTTTAAATAATCATTACTTGAAACTTACCTTATAGGTTAATTACTTATTTAAATGGATTAATACAGGATATGCTTAAAGCGTTATATTGATTATTTATTCTTCGAACTATATAAGTGAGCAAGATTAATGAATAAAAAGATTATAATTGATGCTAATTTCCTGAATGAAACGAGAGTAGTTTTATTAGGACAAAGCAACAACATAGAAGATATTGAATTTCAAACGACAAGAAAACAACAAAATAAAGCTAATATTTATTTAGCAAAAGTAACAAGAATTGAGCCATCTTTACAAGCCGTATTCATAGAATACGGTATGGATAAAAGTGGTTTTTTGCCTTTTAGTGAAATACATCCGAATTACTACAATTTACCTGCTTCAGAAAAAAATTTTCCTATAAATGCATTTTCTGAAATAATACCTCCTAATATTGCTATTGAGGATGAGGAAGAATTGCCGGTAACTAACTCGTATGATCTGCTAATTGATAGTGAGGAAATTGATCTAAAGGCTATAGAGGATTTAGTAGAGAGTAAATTTCAATCAGAGCTTAATTTAGAAGCGGCGGACGATATTGAAATTATCCAAAATGAGAAAGAGGAGAATATTCCTCAATATAAGCAATATAAAGTACAAGACGTAATAAGAAAAAACCAAATATTATTAGTTCAGGTTACTAAAGAAGAAAGAGGAAATAAGTGTGCAGCTTTCACTACTTACATATCTTTAGCAGGTAAATATTGCGTTTTAATGCCTAATAAAGCAGCACAAAACGGTATATCCCATAAAATATCAAACGGCGATGAAAGAAAAAGACTTAAGAATATTTTAAATAAGGTAGTAAACGGTGATAAAAGTCCTTATAGCGTAATTATTAGGACGGCAGGTCGAGGTTGCAGCACGCTAGATCTTAAAAAAGATTATAGTTATTTATCAAGGTTATGGAATAAAATCCGTAAAAATACTACTAAATTTCCTGCCCCTTGCTTTATTCATGAAGAAGATGGCATAATACGTAAAACTATACGTGATATGTGTGATCACAACGTTAAAGAAGTGATAATTCAGGGGCAAGAAGCATATGAAGAGGCTTCGAGGTTTATGCAAGATTTGTTGCCTTCAGAGACGTCAAAGCTCAAAGAACATAAAAGTAAAACTCCTATATTTACTAAGTTTCAAGTAGAAGAGCAGTTAATCAAATTATATCAGCCTGTGGTAACTTTGCCATCAGGAGGATATATAGTTATTAATCCAACAGAAGCTCTTATTTCTATAGATGTAAATTCCGGTAGATCAACTTCTGAAAAAAATATTGAAGAGACTGCTTTAAAAACCAATTTAGAAGCAGCGAAAGAAATAGCAAGGCAAGTTAAACTTAGAGATTTATCGGGACTTATAGTCGTTGATTTTATCGATATGGATGATGTTAAGAATCGAAAAATTATCGAGCGTTCTTTTAAAGAATTCTTAAGCCGTGATCGTGCTCGCATACAAACCGGTAATATTAGCCAATTTGGATTGCTTGAATTTTCGAGGCAAAGATTACGCTCTTCTTTCTTAGAAACTAATTCTTCAATTTGTTCTCATTGTAACGGCAAAGGAGTCGTTAGAGCCGATGAATCTAATGCTATGCTTATATTGCGTACTATCGAAAATGAAATTTTTGAAGATAAAATCGATATAATAAATGTTTTCGCTAATGTATCTTCGGTGATTTATTTACTTAATAATAAACGTTCCGAAATCAAATTTATCGAAGAAAAATATAACTTAAGACTTAATTTCTATTCTGATCCTAACGCTACTTCGGATAGCTATTCAATTGAGAAAGTAAAATTATTAAAGAAAAATAATAATGCTAATCTCAATGCCGGTAAGCCGGTAATCCAGAACCATAGTGCTGATTATACCGAAGAAGAGCCGAAAAAAGAACAATTGCGTAAGAATAAACATAAATGGAAGACTGGAAATAATAATAATGTTGCTAAGGACAATATTGTTAAAGAAGAAAAAAACAAGCCTCAAGAGGAAGTAAAAGAACCGCTAGAACAAGCAGTAAAAGCTGCGGTAACGGAAGAAGGAAAGGTTGTAGATAGTAATGTAGCGACAGAAGAAACGTCAGTGACGCCAAAGAAAGCAAAACGTAGATATCGTAATAGAAAGTCAAATAAGAACCGCCCTGCGGCTAATAAAGAGAATTCTGGAGTAATGGTATGGACCTCCTGATATAGAGAATGAAAAGCAGTTGCTAATCTTCTAGAGTTAATATTCAATATATTAAAACAACAATCAAGGAGGTCCATATGGAAGTTACTACAATTGGTATAGATATTGCAAAAAGAATTTTCCAAATTCATGGTGCAGATAAAAATGGCAAGGCAGTGTTAAAGAAAAAATTGATGAGAGATCAGGTTTTGACATTTATGGCTAATTTACCAAAATGTTTGGTAGGGATGGAAGCTTGCGGTAGGTCTAGTTATTGGGCAAGAGAAATAACTAAATTGGGGCATGAAGTAAAACTAATGGCACCACAATTTGTCAAACCATATGTTAAAATTAATAAAAATGATCAAGCAGATGCTGAAGCGATATGTGAAGCTGTGACAAGACCTAATATGAGATTTGTTCCAATTAAAACTATAGAGCAACAAGAAATTTTATCAATACATAGAGTAAGAGAGAGATTGGTAAAAAATCGTACAGCACTTGCTAATGAAATTAGGGGGCTACTACATGAGTTTGGTTTTATTATCCCCCAAGGCATCAATAAGGTTATCACAAAATTAACCGAGATTTTAGATGAAGGGAAATTAAGCCAGTTAGGTTATCAAACATTTAGTGAACTAAAAGAAGAATTCTTAGATAATGATAAAAAAATAAAAGAGATAGAAAAACGATTAACAATGATAGCTAGTAACTTAACTCAATATCAACGATTAACCGCCATACCTGGTCTTGGCTTAATTACTGCTACTGCTTTAATAGCATCAATAGGTAATGCTAAAAGTTTTGAGAATGGTAGGCAATTATCGGCATGGCTAGGATTAGAGTGCCAAGACAACATTCAAGTGGAGGAAAAGATAAGCTGCTTGGAATTAGCAAACGAGGTGATACATACTTACGCACTTTATTAATTCAGGGGGCTAGAGCTGTATTAAATGCCAAGGTAAGATTTACATCGGAAGAACAGAAATTTAAAAAAGATTTTAGCAAATTTACGCAATGGATGTTTAATTTATCTGAGCGAAGTGGCCATAATAAAACAACAGTTGCCATAGCTAATAAATTAGCAAGAGTGGTGTTTGCCTTACTCAGATCAGGAGATGATTATGTAGAGAGTAAAGTTTGTAGTTAATAGAGTGTGTGTAGTAACAGCACTATTATAATTAGAATAAATAGTGAATTATTTAATGAATAACAATATGTAAGAGATTCCAACCTGAAATATGCGTGAGATAATAATATTGATGGTAAATAAGACAAACCTTAGCTTACAAAAAAACTGTGTTTTGCCATGGCTCGCTTAGAAGCCGATGGAGTGATAAGTATATAGTTTGTAAGCCAGCGAATTCCATCAGGGCTGTAGAGTAAATTAGGTTGATTTATCAGCTATAAGCCGGATACATGGCTGCATTTGTTTTTTGTACTATTGACATTATTTTTTTCTTGCATTGTACAGGAGGTCCATACAAGTAAAAGGTACGATATACGGGGAGCAAAAATTTACGGACTTTTTATTTAACTATAAAAATCAAGATATAATTAAAATATATCAAAATAATATAGAACTAATAAACGGGATGGCAAAAAAAGAGATTGACGGTTTTATCAGCAATAAAATAGTAGGTTCGGTCAATGTTTTAAGTAGACCCACAGACAGAAAAATAATAGAAGTTTCTTTAAATATTAAAACCCCATTACATTTAATGTTTAGTAAAAAAACAGTATCTTTAAATATAGTTGAACAATTTAATTTTGCTATAGATGAGTTTCTTACAAGTAACGATTATAAAAAAATTGTTAAAACTTACATATATCATATTTTACTGCCAAAATCTATCGATTCACGTTGGTGCCATGTAATAGGATTGCTCGGCAGTCTTGCTTTCGCTTTCTCGGGAATTATTTTAGGCATAAAAAATAACAGTACTTTATTTGGTACATTCTTATTTGCAATATTACCTTCCGTTAGTAGTTGTATAATGCATGATTTAATAATAAATCATGATACGGGACATCTAAATCTATATTTTACTTCTTCTTATTTTTATTATATATTTACGGTAGTTTTACTAAGCTTCACTGCTGTTAAATTATTTAGTTACTATAATAAACGATTTACCGAAGATAGCTATTTAGAAAATTCTTTAAACAATACTATTGCAGTTTGTGATGCATTTGGGCAAGCAGCTTTTATAATTATTGGTGTTGTAATGGTTATTATTCAGAAAATAGAACCCTTAAATTTCTGGGGGCCGCTTTTTGCCTTCTCCACTTCTAACGGCGGAATTATAGTTAGAGATTTTGTTATCGGAGAAAATTCCGTAAAAAGAGTACCGAAAGGTTTAAGCATTGAAATAACGCTATTATGGGCTTTAATCTTTAGCGTGCTGCTAAATATGTATGGCGCTAATCCAAACTATGATACGATAAAATATTCTATGATTATAATAATTGTAAGTGCATTTATTACCCATCTTCTAATTTATCATTTCGGTTTTCGTGAGTGGCGATTCCGTAATCAGGACACAAATACCGGTTTAAACGAAGTAGTAAAATAAAATTAGAATAATATAAGTAGAATAAAGTTGGACTTTTTACATAGCTTAATTTATAAAGAGGAATTTGTAGGAAACACGTAGCACAGCACCGCAGCGTACAAAAAAGTACGTGAGGATGCGGCTAACTGCTTGACGCACAAATTACCTTTAGAAATAAGCTATGTAAGAGGTCTAATGAAGATAGCCACTTGGAATATTAACTCCGTAAAAATGCGGATTAATTTATTGCGCGATTTTTTAGCGAATGAAAATCCGGATATTTTATTACTACAAGAATTAAAATGTGAAACCGATAAATTCCCTTTTGATGAATTATCGGATTTACCCTATAATTTTTATGTTCACGGGCAGAAATCATATAATGGAGTTGCTGCTCTTTCTAAATTTCCTGCCGATGAAATAATTAAAGATTTTCCTAATAATCACTGCTCCGATCAAGCAAGATTTTTAGAAATAAAAGTCTCTACACCTATTGGATATTGTAATGTAATTTCACTATATGCTCCTAACGGCTCAACAGTCGATAGCGATAAATTTACGGCAAAATTAGCATTCTACGATAGTTTCTTTAATTATTTATTAAACAAAAAATCTTTTGACAAAAAAACTATTATTGGCGGTGATTTCAATATTGCACCTTTTGACATTGATGTATATTCACCTACGGCACTTGCAGATACTACATGCTTTACGGAAACTGAAAAAAAGAAAATGAGAGCTATTTTAAATTCCGGATTTGAAGATTTTTATAGATTCTTGCAACCCAAAAAACAAGAATTTTCTTGGTGGGATTATAGAGCCGGATGTTTTGAGCAAAACAAAGGTATGAGAATTGATATGATACTTGGCTGCGCTAATTCCGTTGATCATTTAGAAAATTGCTATATGGATTATAATTTAAGAACTAAGGAAAAGCCTTCAGATCATATACCGGTAATCGCTAATTTTAAAAATCCATAATTGTCATTCTAGCTAATTTAATTATTCTTGTTGTGTAACTCTAATGTCATTCTTAGCAACGGCGGGAATCCAGCATAAAGCGAGATAACCCACGCTTTTAGTTTTAAAAACTTGCTATATTTATCTGTAAACCTTCAGATTTGATCTGACATATTAAGGTTAAAAATAGAAGAGTTTGTGTGTATGTAGATAACTGAGAAGTTATCTATCATATCCAGGAACTAAATATAAAACTCAATTAACAGGAATAATATGTCAAATTACGATCAAAAAATAATCAAGCCTAAATTAGGATTATTAACGCCAGTTTAGGATATAGAGATAAGTAAGGAAGGAAATAAGAATAAGTTATTTACAAGAGTAGAGTGTTGGGTTACAAAAGTTTTTGATAAAAAAAACGAGAACCCAACAATGAAAAGATGTATCATAAGTTTATTCTATATACTAGATAATTTTTGCAAAATATACGAAGAATGGGAGAAGCAAAAATTAGTACCAACGGCATCGTCAAGTTAAGAGAGATGTAAATTTAAGTATTGAGCGATTGAAAGGAATGATTTATAGAATAGTAGTAACCATTTATCAATAAATCTTAACGCTATGCATATTACTCAAACCCCGAAGAGACATCGTTTTCCAGCAAGCATCATTAGCCATACAGTATGGTTATATCATCGCTTTAATAATAGTTACCGAGATGTTCAAGAACAGATGGCGTATCGAGGTATTATTTTAAGTCATGAGACTGTAAGATTTTGGTGCAATAAATTTGCGATTTATTTTCAAGCTGTCATCAGAAAGAGAGAGAGGAAAGCAACTGACAAATGGCATTTAGATGAGATGAACATCAAGATCAAAGGCGAAGTATTCATATTATGGAGAGCTGTTGACTCCAAGGGGCATGAATTAGAAATATTATTGCAGAAGCGTCGTAACAAGAAATCAGCTATTCGCTTTTTATCAAGATTATTGGGTAATTATCCAACTCCAAGAGTAATTGTTACTGATAAGCTCAGGAGTTACATTAAACCGATTAAGCTTATGTGTCCTAACACTGAACATCGTACTAGTAAGAGACTAAATAACTGTGTTGAAAATGCTCATCAGCCAACTCGACGAAAGGAAAAAATATTGATTAAATTTAAGCATCCTAATTCAGCACAATGTATATTATCACTGATGGGCAAAGTCAGAAATATATTTGCCGTCAATGTTGGACGATATACTAAAACCGCACCAGAGCAAAGAATTGCATTTGCATCCGCTAAATCTATTTGGGACGAAGCTACTCAAAGACTTCTTGCTGCCTGAAATATAAAAACATAGTACTTTTTGAAACCAATTTACTTAACTTGACGGTGCCGGTTTATGACCATATCTTACCATTTTCTTATGGATTCTTGTATTCTTTTTGATATAAAACCCTATTGCCTATAAGGCTCGTAGAGTTTTGCCGGACGGACTAATTAAAATCTTTTAAAAATGCTATTAAAATATTTTTTACATTAAAATCAAGTTTGTAGATTCATTTGTAATTTAGTAATAGGAACATTACCAGCAAGTTTTACATAACAGGTAAGATCAGGTAAATTCATGATTTCAGAAGGCATTACTAATAATTTCCTTTTCTCTAAGCTGTGCATATTCACTCCATCACGCATGGAGTTAGCTCCGTATGAGAGATTCTCTTGAGTTTCAATAATTTCTTGCTCACCAAGCATTAAAGCTGATTTTTGAGCTGTTTGCCAGTCACTTACTCGAAAGATAAATTTACTACCAAATAGATCAAGCATTGAATTACTTCCTGCAAAACCATATATTTCTTCTAACTGATAAATATTCTGCACGCCAGCAACAAAACAACCGCCATATTTTCTACCTTCAGCTAATGCTATAGGCAGTGCAGATATTTTTTGCAAAGCCGGTAGCTTATCCTAAATTCGCGTTTTTAGTAATAACAAGATTTATTTATTCTATTTGGGTACATAGTGTATCAAAAACTGTAGCAATTTTTTCTAATATTGCTGGTTTATACTCACTAATATTATTTGGTAATTCTAACTTTTTATTAAATGAGGTTTTAGTAATTTTATTACTTCCATCAAGATTTGATTTTATTGTAATTTCTAATTTACCATATTTATTATTTTTGCGTATTACTGGTGCAAATGGTTTGACCTTATGATTATTTCTAATATTTCTATGATCTGGTATCCCGCTTGATATAGACTTTTCTAATATTTCTTCAAGTGAAATTTGTGACATAGATCTGTAAACCTCACTCGGAGACAACAAATTGCTATTGATTTTCTTAATAAATCTCTGTTATATTTTCTATTTCCCGCTACATCTAACACTTTAACCTGAATAAAATTTAGCGGTTTATCAGACATGATATGCTGTTTCTTACCCTTGATTAGATAATTCTTAAATAGCGAAATCCTAATTGATATGTCGCCATTTTTTGTAGCCTTTACTATAGTTTCTTCTGTATCTGGAATCAGTAAATTATCAGAACTACTACACGAAATCTTAGCATCTTTTACGCTCTCTTGTTTTTTGCTCTTCTATATATATTTTGTAAATACTGCGATTAATCCTTTGGCGGGTTATTGTTACCATATTTGCTTCATTGTGCAACGGGTGAATAAAAGATAGAGCACTGTAACCTGCATTACCTACTGTTATATTTAGAACCTCTTATGGTATTTGCTTAACAATTTTCATTATTTGTTTGCTACCTTTGCTATACTTATTCTCATCTGATTTTACTCTATCTATAGATATTGGTACAGACCATTTAGGCTGAGCACCGATACAAACTACACTATATTCATAACCAGCAACTGGTCAATTATTAGCATTATTCCTAATATATGTACGATCAATTGCTTTCTTGGAATCTCTCTTGCTACTCACTGTAGTATCTATTTGTAGTAAGTTTTTACTCTCATTAATCAGTTTACTTATTAAGTACTTTTCTATAGCTTCTCGAGTCTTAAAACGTTGTGCATCTCTTGTATTTAATGATTCATCACGAGCACAGTAAAAATTCTCTATAGCTCTGTATACACTTGACCAACTACGCTGAAAACATTTATTAGTTGTCAACTCAACAACAGATCTTGCTTTAACGCTATCATTAGTTACTAGTGATAATATTAATTCTAAAATAACATCTTGGTTATAGGGAAAAATTTTTTACCTCTTGTAACATTTCTTGAATCATCATACACACTAAAAACCATTTTTATTTGAGCGCATTTATATCATAAATTACAAGTTTGGTTATCTTTTTGTCAAAACTTCAGATATAACGATATTACTTTATCATCAAATCCGTCAAAACGTCTTTGCCGCTTCGGAATTAATGCTGGTTCAAATGTACTACTTCTATCCCTTGGGACCTCAATTTCCACAACTCCACTATTTGTTACTAGATTCTTTACATTGCTGCCATTACGCACATTATCACTATTAGCACGACAATATTTATCATATCCTAAATGATTATTCATCTCTGAATGCAAAGCCTTCTCTACAAGCCGTTTGGTTAATTGTTTTAATAGACCATCTTCTTTAAATAATGTTGATATATCTGTATCATTATTTATTAATAAATCTATTGCTTGATTCATCGCTTCATTTTGTTTTGGACTCATTCTATTTTCTCTTTTTGTTATATTATATTTTTTATATAACCTTTGAGAAATTTATATACTTATATATCCAGCGCCTGAATTTACCCCTCTAGTCCAGAATACGGGCCCCTTGTGGCATGAGTTGGTCATAAAATGAGTGATCCGGAATCTTTTCCGGAAGCATGCCTGGTAACAGCCATTCACAATGGCGTCCCACTTTTGTCTTGGCACTTGCGATACATCCACTCCCCAACGTGCTACCTTGGCCGATTTCAACCTCCCGTCCAAGTTGGACTCCCGACAGTAACGTAGTGCAAACACCGAGACGGCTCCCATCCTCGACGATGACTTGTCGATCCAGCCAACTTCCCATTCCTATGATACAATGTTGGGCTAGATTGCATCCGGGTCCGATGTATACATTACCCAGTAGCTGGATATTAACGTTGACGATGGCTCTAGACGAAACAATATTAAATAGTCGGTAACCGGCCAAACGAATCTTTGCAATCAACTTGTGGCGAGCATAGTTGATGGCTCGTTCGTCCAAAGCCACGAAGACCTCGTTTTCCACCAAGGTATAGTTCTCAAACAGAGGGTTCGTATCGAAGTCGTATTGATCAGAGGAGTTGAGTTCGAGCTGCAGGCAGTTTAACCCACTGTCACGAGCCGTTTCACATGCTTCCTCGAGCATTCGCCCCTTGCCGACGATTATGAATCTCTTCATTCTACCTTTCCCACTACCTGTGCTCGATACCACAGATGCTGTCGTACCAAGTGCGTCTCATAATCGCCATGGGTAAAATGCCTAGAGTGAGTACTGAGTCCCTCCTGCAATCGTTCAAGAACCACTGTGTCCTCGGCAATGACCGTACGCTCCCTCTTGATCAATATATTCAATAGAGCGGTGAAATCAGTGTGCTCGTTCTTGCGACGTGCCGTCATCATCCACAGGTGGTAGTCGGTTTCACCTGGAGAAACCGGATCATATTGCTGTAACAGGAAATGCTCACCGTTCACACTACAGAAGTTGACGTTCGGATAGATATACCAACTGTAGTAGACGTGTTCATCCCCATAGACGTGGCAGAGATTGGCAAACCAGCTCCTGTTTAGATGTTGTAAAGGCGTTTGTGCAGAATAGCTAAGTGAATTGAGGTTAGGCACTTTGCCAAGCTGTAGCAAGCTAACTAACTCGGACGGTGTTTCCGGATCATGCTTAACCATTTTGACAGGTGAAGTCATTATTGGCTGGAGAGTCTTGGGATGAATGAAGGGCACGTGGTTGGAGTCTTGCACATTCTCCATATTCAGCTTCCAGTTATAACGGACCCGATGACAGCTATAAATTAATCGGGAGTCTAAATGCGAGGAAACTTCTCTCAGGACCTCCAGATAATCATTGGTGAAATGCTCATACAGTGGAATCGGCTTTACTGCTAGGTTCACAAACAGCAATTGCCCAACTTCCGCAAGATGCAGCTTATGCAGACAGATACCACTCAGCTCCTCGTCCGTGAAACGGTAGAGGTTGGAATTGGGTATAGCTCGTAGTTCACCTTCAGGACCGAAGGACCAGGCGTGGTATGGACAAACTAGAGGGCGCTGCCCCGTATATTCCGTCTGGATCGCTGACAGTCGGTGCGGACACTGATTAACGAAGGCACGCACGCCAGTGTCAGTGTGCTGTACCAAAATTGGAATACCGGCTACCTTACGGGTGAAGAACTGGTTACGCTGGCGTACCATTGAGCTGAAACCAACAAAGATCCATAACTTGCTAAAAATCCTGTCACTTTCTAGAGAGAATGTTTGTGGACTTATGTAGTGCCCCGCATCCAGTGCATGACGTATCATATGTAAATCCTTCCTTGGCCTTACGGCACACTTAATGAATTATTGTAAATCACCATGGCAAGGCTAGCAACTATGACGTTCCCGCCGAGCACATTATCAAACATCACAATCTGCATATCAACTCTTTGCCAATTGATCTGCAACTAGACTAATCTGATTACACCACCAGAATGACGAATTTGCTATTTCTACCATGTATGGACCTACCTGATAATGCAAGAAAAAATAATATATAACAGCAAAAAAATCGAATGCAGTCATGTATCCGGCTTATAGTTAATAAATCACTTTAAATTTACCCTATAGCCCTGATGGAATTCGCTGGCTTACAAACTTATTACTTATCATCTCATCGGCTTCTAAACGAGTCCCTGAAGAAATCAGTTTTTGTAAGCTAAGGTTCGTCTTATTTACCATCAATATTATCATTCTTTCGCATATTCCGGATTAGAATCTATTAAATTTCTATTTATCTATAATATTATCTCGTCAACTATTTATAGCAATTCTTTAGCTACAAACTTTACTCTCGGTATAATCATTGCCTGAACTGAGTACTGCAAACACCACCCTTGCTAGTTTATTAGCTACTGCAACAATTGTTTTATTATGCCCATTTCGTTCAGATAAATTAAACATCCACTCGGTAAACTTGCTATAATCTTTTTTAGATTTTTGCTCTTCCGTGGTAAATCTTATCTTACTATTCAGTACTGCTCTTGCTCCTTGAATTAACAAAGTACGTAAATAGATATCACCTCTTTTACTAATACCTAGTAACTTATCTTTGCCACCACTAGAATGTTGCCTTGGCACTAATCCCAGCCATGTTGATAATTGCCTGCCATTTTCAAAACAACTAGCATTACCTATTGACGCTATTAAGGCTGTGGCAGTAATTAACCCTATACCTGGTATCGTCATTAGTTGTTGGTGATTACTATACTGGCTAGCTATAATTTTTAATCTTTGTTCTAGTTCTTTTATTTTTTTATCATTCTCTAGAAATTCTTCTTGTAACTCTCTAAACGTTTGGTAGCTTAGCTGACTTAAATCACCTTCATCTAAAATTTCGGTTAATTTTGTCATAATCTTATTGATTCCTTGCGGAATAACAAAACCAAATTCATGTAATAATCCCTGATCTCATTAGCAAGAGCAGTACGGTTTTTTACCAATCGCTGCCTTACCCTATGAATAAATAAAATATCTTGTTGCTCTACAGTTTTGATAGGCACAAATCTCATATTAGGTCTTGCCACTGCCTCGCATATTGCTTCGCTATCTGCTTGATCATTTTTATTAGTTTTAACATAAGGCTTAACAAATTGTGGAGCCATTAGTTTTACATTATGACCTAATTTTGTTAATTCTCTTGCCCAATAGCTAGCTCCACCGCAAGCTTCCATGCCTACTAGACAGGTTGGTAAATTAGCCATAAAAGTTAGAACCTGCTCTCTCATTAATTTTTTCTTTAATATTGTCTTACCATTTTTATCTATACCGTGAATTTGAAAAATTCTTTTGCAATATCTATACCAATTGTGGTAACTTCCATATGGACCTCCTTATTGTTGTTTAGGATTCATTTCCTATCCTAGAAGATTAGCATTTGCTTCTCATTCTGTATATAGGGTAGGTCCATTCCATTATCTCAACTGATGGTCAGGCCGCCATCCATCACCAATGTGGTTCCGGTTATCCAACCACTAGCATCCGAGAGCATAAAGATTGCAGCATTAGCAATATCCTCTGGCTTGCCAAATCCCAACGGATAATTACTATCCTCGCACTTCCTGGAGCCAACAACCATGGAAATGCGCTCTAGCATCGATGTTTCTACTAGTGCCGGAGACAGACAATTGACCCGAACCCTTCGTTTCACAACTTCCATGGCCAGACAACGGGATATTGCGATCAGAGCAGCCTTGGTGCCTGAATAAGCACCGACCCAGCTTCACATATGTGTGCAGCAATGGAAGAGATAAACAGAATTGATCCACCAACACCAATCAGGTTTTTCTTCAGTAATGCTTGAGTCAGCATTACTGGAGCCTCTACATTGATCGCCTGAATTTCGCAAAGATGGGCAGTGCTCATCATCCGCACTGGGCACAGTCGTGAAATACCAGCACTATGCACGAGGCCATCAATCTTCGTGCCAAGCGTAGCCACCAGTTCAGCACGTTGTTCAGCCACAGTCAGATCTGCTTGAACAGAAAGATGTGGCAGCTTTGAAATCAAGCGTAGTGCGTCCAAGCTACGAGCCAGCTGCTCCTGATTACGACCAGTGACTATAATCTCTGCCCCCATTCGAGCACAATTTTGGGCTATTGCCTCACCTAATCCTGAAGTGGCACCGGTGACCAATATACGCTTTCCGGACAGATTGAATGGGTTGAAACAGGTCTCGTCTTTCATTTGGGATCACTCCATGTTTGTTACTTTCAGGATTCAATCAGGTTAGGGAACTTTGCCCCTTCGATATCCACTAAGCAGGTTCCCCACGACAAACCAATACCGAAGCCAGAGAGCAGTACACGTTTACGGCTAACCTCAAGCTCCTTGTTGATGCGGACGGTCATAGTCAATGGCAACGAAGCGCCACTAGTATTGCCGAATTCACGCAAAGTGGATGGCACCTTTTCTGTCGGCAGTTCAAGTTTCTTTCGGATGGTTTCGTTGATCATTCGATTGGCCTGGTGAAAGACGAAGTAATCTACATCTTTCTTAATGGCACCAGCGTAGGAGAGCAGCTTTTCTACCGCCTTAGGCACGCACTGGATCGAGAAGCTAAGCACCGCCGATCCATCCAACTGCAGGTCTATAGCATGCTGCCAGTGGGCGTTCTCATCCTTGCGGAACGGAATCAGATGCTGAAGATTAACCGGCTCACGGTGTCCACCAACCGGTAGAATGATCGTCTTGTAGCCGCTACCATCGCTGTTTAGGTCAAAGTACATCGGCGGAGCCCCCTCGCAAAACTCCAGTGCTGTCGCGGTACCAGCATCAGAGAAGATCGGATCGTTCAGTTTCGCACCACGATCACCTACTAGTAACAGCCCTTTTTTCACGCCGCCGGCGGCGATCATCGAACCCAACAGATTGATGCCGAATGGATAAGCGGAGCAACCGAGATTAACATCAAATGCTACTGTAGCTAGGGAAAGCCCCAGCCGATCCTGTAGTATAATCGCAGTAGCCGGAGCCAGGTAATCTGGGGACTGGGTCACCACGATCAGTGCATCAATCTCCTTGCGCTTCCAGGCTAGGTTCTCTAGTATGATCTCAGCAGCATCAAAGGCCAGGTCAGAAAAGCACTGCCAATCTGGTGCTATGCGGCGCATCTCGATACCGATATTACGCACTAAACGTTCACGCTCGGAGCGCAGTTGTGGCTTGCAATCCGTCAAGTTGGAAACACTGTTCTTGGGAACACAGGTTGACATTCCGGCGAAACGTACATTATTAAGAGTAGAAGTCGGCATAGTAAGTGTCTCTGAGCATCTGATAAAGATCGCCTACGGATTTGGCCTTCCATAGATCATCATGTACAGATTCTAATCTGTGAGCTAAAAAAAATTTTTTCATTTTTGTTATCCATAAATTACTTCGTACTTTAATTAGATTAAACAAACTTTTTTATATTATGACATTCCTTTATTATATAAAAAATGTTTTTAAGTCATAATCAATTTTATCTAATTAGTGGTTAATTTAGAACTAGATGTGATATTTTTGAAAACTCAATACGGTCAGAACTTCTACAATTAATAAATACACTTGCATTTTAGTATTAAGTTTTATAAAATTAGCTCTGTGTTCGTATTAGAACAGAATTATTAATAACTTAATAATTTCAATATAGTAAGAGAGACGATAACTTTAGTTAAGATTTTAAGATAGCAAGTGAGAATTAGTGGATTGTTTAGATATGTTTTTAAATAATCAATGCTATAAATAAATTCAATTCTCAAAAATTGCATTGTACCACCGGATCAAAATACTCAAACTCTGGACACTATGAATCGGTTCGTATTCTTGTATATCATTACTCGACACAATTTACTATAAGCCATTTTATTAGAAAAGACAAACTATTAGTAGGTATTGAATGAGGAAGGAGACCTTTCTTGAGAATTTCCTGTCTGTGACAGATTTCCAGAATCCTGTAGAAGTGACCATGGATACATTGCTTAAGGATTTGCCGGAGTGGGATTCGCTTGCTGCCCTTGGTGTTATCGTCATGTTCGACACAGAATATGGCCAAACTATTACCGGTGATGATCTCTCTAAGGCAGCATCTGTAGGCGATCTTTATCAGATGCTCAGACACTGACTATCCAAAGAATATGTTGATTTGTCGAAAGTTTTCTAGACAATTTGTTAAGCTATTAGCTTAGAGTTAGTTACTAAACATACGAAAAGTACAATTTATACCTTGTACTTTTGAAATAACATTGAACTCTCGAACAATTAACCTAATATGGTCATAAATCTAATGAGTAATCCTTATCTCAACTTGATCTATACTGTTTGGCATTATGGTACACCATGGAGGTTTACAATTGTTGGTGGCACCGTCAAGTTAAGTAAATTGGTTTCAAAAAGTACTATGTTTTTATATTTCAGGCAGCAAGAAGTCTTTGAGTAGCTTCGTCCCAAATAGATTTAGCGGATGCAAATGCAATTCTTTGCTCTGGTGCGGTTTTAGTATATCGTCCAACATTGATGGCAAATATATTTCTGACTTTGCCCATCAGTGATAATATACATTGTGCTGAATTAGGATGCTTAAATTTAATCAATATTTTTTCCTTTCGTCGAGTTGGCTGATGAGCATTTTCAACACAGTTATTTAGTCTCTTATTAGTATGATGTTCAGTGTTAGGACACATAAGCTTAATCGGTTTAATGTAACTCCTGAGCTTATCAGTAACAATTACTCTTGGAGTTGGATAATTACCCAATAATCTTGATAAAAAGCGAATAGCTGATTTCTTGTTACGACGCTTCTGCAATAATATTTCTAATTCATGCCCCTTGGAGTCAACAGCTCTCCATAATATGAATACTTCGCCTTTGATCTTGATGTTCATCTCATCTAAATGCCATTTGTCAGTTGCTTTCCTCTCTCTCTTTCTGATGACAGCTTGAAAATAAATCGCAAATTTATTGCACCAAAATCTTATAGTCTCATGACTTAAAATAATACCTCGATACGCCATCTGTTCTTGAACATCTCGGTAACTATTATTAAAGCGATGATATAACCATACTGTATGGCTAATGATACTTGCTGGAAAACGATGTCTCTTCGGGGTTTGAGTAATATGCATAGCGTTAAGATTTATTGATAAATGGTTACTGCTATTCTATAAATCATTCCTTTCAATCGCTCAATACTTAAATTTACATCTCTCTTAACTTGACGATGCCTTGAGAACCACTTAATTTCATTTAAAACTACTCTTTTTCGGAAAAATGGCCAAATAGACATCATGTGCTCAAATAAATTATTATGTGTTAATTTACCTAAACGTAACGTTAGTATCGTTGTTATGTTACTAATGTAGTCAAAGAATACAGAACCAATGTGATTTTCAACTTCATTTTCAGCATTGAAGAGTGGTACTAATTTACTATCGAATAAAATCACCACTATCATTACAAATAAAGAAGAAAAAAAACTGATAAAACCTAAGGGTGGTGAAATCCAAAGTAAAAACCCCATTGCGGTTACAAATTTAACTATTGTATGAATATAGCTGAATTGATTGTCTGCGAAGCGGTATATGGCTGCTGATGAGCGATTAATGCGTGTAATAATATTACCAGAATGATGATCTTGATGCCATTTTAGTGGTAAATGCATTAATTGTTTATAAATATTTAGTCGAAACGCTTGTTGGATTTTTAGAGCGACATTTCTTTCAATAACTCTTGCAGGGCCATGAAATGACCAAAATAATAACACTAGACCAACTCCGGCAAGCAACCAAAATATTATTTGAGTAAGTTGTCCGGGCTTAAAATGCTGCAATTCATCAATAGCTCGACCAAATGCATATGGACTTAAGCTCAAAAATATTTGAGCTACTATAAGTGCTAAGTAATAACCAACAAGGCATCGTCAAGTTAAGAGAGATGTAAATTTAAGTATTGAGCGATTGAAAGGAATGATTTATAGAATAGCAGTAACCATTTATCAATAAATCTTAACGCTATGCATATTACTCAAACCCCGAAGAGACATCGTTTTCCAGCAAGCATCATTAGCCATACAGTATGGTTATATCATCGCTTTAATAATAGTTACCGAGATGTTCAAGAATAGATGGCGTATCGAGGTATTATTTTAAGTCATGAGACTGTAAGATTTTGGTGCAATAAATTTGCGATTTATTTTCAAGCTGTCATCAGAAAGAGAGAGAGGAAAGCAACTGACAAATGGCATTTAGATGAGATGAACATCAAGATCAAAGGCGAAGTATTCATATTATGGAGAGCTGTTGACTCCAAGGGGCATGAATTAGAAATATTATTGCAGAAGCGTCGTAACAAGAAATCAGCTATTCGCTTTTTATCAAGATTATTGGGTAATTATCCAACTCCAAGAGTAATTGTTACTGATAAGCTCAGGAGTTACATTAAACCGATTAAGCTTATGTGTCCTAACACTGAACATCGTACTAGTAAGAGACTAAATAACTGTGTTGAAAATGCTCATCAGCCAACTCGACGAAAGGAAAAAATATTGATTAAATTTAAGCATCCTAATTCAGCACAATGTATATTATCACTGATGGGCAAAGTCAGAAATATATTTGCCGTCAATGTTGGACGATATACTAAAACCGCACCAGAGCAAAGAATTGCATTTGCATCCGCTAAATCTATTTGGGACGAAGCTACTCAAAGACTTCTTGCTGCCTGAAATATAAAAACATAGTACTTTTTGAAACCAATTTACTTAACTTGACGGTGCCTTTCTTAGTTATAAATGGATCAGTTTTCCGTCATTGCGAGCGACTACAAGGAGCGTGGCAATCTCATGAAAATGTCCTGAGATTGCTTCGTCAATTACTTCGTAATTTCTTCGCAATGACAATTTTATATCTACGCAGCAAAGCTTTCTACGGGATGATACCGAAGGCAACTTTCGACCCATGCGGGCAACGCTTGCCCTAATAGCTAACTCCTCTTCTTCCGTTCTTCCATAATAATTGAGTGGATTTTGTGAAGCGTTTCGTTAAAATCATCGTTAGTGACGATATAATCATAATCATTAGCATGGGCTATTTCCGCTTGTGCTGAAGCCATACGCAATTTTATCGCTTCTTCGTTATCAGTTTTCCTATTTCTTAAACGTTGCTCAAGCACTTCAAGGCTAGGCGGTAAAATAAATATAGAGACGGCATTGGTAGCATTTTGCTTGATAGATTTTGCACCTTGCCAATCAATATCGAATAAAATATCTAATCCTTGATTTAGTATATTCTCTACATATTCTTTAGGGGTGCCATAATAATTCTCGTATATTTTAGCATATTCAAGGAATTTATCGTGCTTGATTAAATCTTCAAACTCGGATTTAGTTTTAAAATAGTAACTTATCCCATCTTGCTCGTTTGGGCGTGGTTTTCTGGTAGTTGCAGAAATTGATAAGCGTAAATTGTTATCTATTTCTAATAAGCTTTTTGTCAGGCTTGACTTGCCTGCACCGGAAGGAGAGGATAAAATAATGATCAACCCTTTATTTTTTGTCATCATATCTTATAGTTTTATAAATCACTAAATTTTTCAGAATAGCGGATTACGTAATAATTCACTTTTTGCATAATAAAGGTACGGTTCTTTTTATTACATCATCCATAGAGCAGTTAAAATATCTTGCTATTTTTAAAATTGTATCTATTTCAGGATTAAATTCACGACCGGCTTCTGCTCTCATGATTCGGCTAATAGTAGTATAAGGTATATCGGTAACTTCAGCCAAATATTTACGATCTATTCTTTCTTGTTTTAATTTTTCTTCTAAAAATTCTTTTACTTTAGTAGCAAGTGCCATATTACCTCTGATAAATTGACTTAGAATAAATAAAACGAGTATACTATCTCCATGCGTTTTTTATAATTATAGGTAATTTATAAGGACTGACAACAGCTAAATCAAAGCGAACATTGTAGTTGTTATATTTACTATTGCTACTTAAGAACATTTCAGCTGCTCGCTTAATTCTTTCTCGCTGATTAAAAGATACAAATCTGTCATCAATGTTAGAACTTCTTGCTTTTACTTCAATAAAAACAATTTCTTTATTACGCAGTGCAATAATATCTATTTCACCTACATAATAACGTTTTCGATGATGAAGAATCTGATAGAACTTTAACTTATAAATTATTATACAAACATATTCGGCAATAATACCAAGGTATTTCTTTTTCATTCTTTGGGAATTAAGACTTGTACAAATTCAGTTTTAGATAGATCAGCAGAGATATTAACCGTAACATCGTTTTCGGTGACCTTTGAAACATGACCAACTAAAATACCTGCAGGGTAAGTATTGCCGTGCCCTGAGGTTAGTACCTCTTCATTTTGATGCACTAAATGGTTATCAGATAAATATAAAATTTTACTATTGTTATTGTTACCGGCTAAAATACCATTTTCCCTTGAGGAATTTGTTTTTATAGGTATTCGAGAATTGGCATTGCTAATTAACATAACCTTAGCATAATTATTACTTACCTCTATTATCTTACCTACTAACCCTTGTGAATTGATAACTATTTGATCTAATCCAACACCATGTTTTTTACCGGCAGAAATTAATGCAGTTTTAGAAAAAGGACTAAAAGATACACTTAATAATTTAGCAGTAACATATTTAAACTCTTCTTCTTCTGCAACTGTTAATAAATTTTTTAAAGCTTTATTTTCAGCTCTAATTAATTCCGCCTCGCTTTGAAGATGCTTAAGACGTGCTACTTCAAGCTCGAGTTCAATGTTTCGTTTTTCTAAATCCTGAAAGTAAATAAACTTCTGTTTTATAGAATTTACACTTTCAAATATATTTTCATAAAACACTAAACCTGTTGATAAGATGCTCCCTGTTATTTCAATAGATATACTAGATATTTTTTTAGGTGCAGAGATAAACAAATATAAAGATAATCCTAAAAAAAATATGACAAAAAAACGCTTAAGAGTAATTAATATAGATTTAAATAATTCCAAAGAATTTGAAGAATTTTTTACTCTATTCGCAAGTATTGCCATCTTTAATCCTGTTTAAATAGTACATGTTTTAACTTTATAAAATCTTCAAGTACTTTACCTGTACCGAGTGCTACGCATGAAAGAGCATCATCTGCAATGATCACAGGTAATTTTGTTGCCTCGCTAAGCACATAATCAAGATTTCTAAGTAAAGATCCGCCGCCTGTTAAAACTATTCCTTTATCGACTATGTCAGAAGATAATTCAGGTGGGGTCGCCTCGAGTGCTACCTTTACCGCCTCAACTATTTGACTTACCGGCTCTGTTAGACTATCAGCAATTTGTTTTTCATTCAATATCATTTCTTTTGGAATGCCGTAAATTAAATCACGTCCTTTGATCTCCATAACACGCGGTTCAGCACTTTCATCTACATAAGCAGTACCTATTTCCTGCTTGATCTTCTCTGCTGTAGCTTCCCCGATTAGTAGATTATAGTGCCTTCTTATGTAAGAAATAATTGACTCATCCATCTTATCGCCGCCCACTCTTACAGACCTTGCATATACTATGCCGCCTAGTGACAAAACTGCAACTTCTGTAGTACCGCCGCCAATGTCGACAATCATTGAACCAGTTGCTGCTGTTACCGGAAGACCCGCTCCGATTGCAGCAGCCATCGGTTCTTCAATTAGATAAACGTCTCTACCACCGGCACTTTCAGCGGCCTCTTGAATAGCTCGACGCTCAACGGGTGTAGAGCCGGAAGGTACGCAAATAACGATTGTTGGACCAAAAAAAGAACGACGATTATGTACCATTCTAATGAAGTACTTAATCATCTCTTCAGCTCCTTTGAAATCAGCTATTACCCCGTCTTTTAACGGTCTTTTAGCTTCAATATCCGTAGGAGTGCGCCCAAGCATCATCTTTGCCTCATGACCAAAAGCATAAGGTACGAAAGTCCCGTCTTTCTTTATTAATGCTACGACTGATGGTTCTCTAAGAACAATACCGCGGTTTTTTTGATATACGATAGTATTTGCCGTACCAAGATCGATAGCCATACCGGAAGAAAAACCTTCCAAAAATTTCATTATCATTTTTCTTTTTCTCTCTAAATTCTAGAATATATAAAGTATGTCATTCCCGCGGAGGCGGGAATCTAGTAATTAAAAACAATAAATACAGCAAGTTTTTAAAATTAAAGCTCGATTTCTCTCGCTTTATCTTTGATTCCCGCCTCCGCGGGAATGACATCGGAGCCATACAACAATGCCAATGCCTTACAAAAATGACATAGAATAATACATTATTTAAATTTCTTTATAATGTAAAATAATAAAATTACTAATAAAAAATATCAACATACTAGGTAATAAAATAGCAGCAATTAAAGAAAGATTATTATAAGTTAGTATTTTAAGCAATATTTCTGATAAAGAATACACTATAAAACCTGAAAATAATCCAAGTAGCAATATCCTTTCCTGCGAATTATCGCGTTGTCTTAAGCTAATAAAACAACTTGCTAAAATTACGGTTGCCATCATCATTATAGGTCTGAATAACTCTTTATAATAGTGAACTTGATAATTAATAATAGGTAAACCTGAATTTAATAATTCCTCGATTAATTTAGGTAGATTCCAAATAGACACCATTTCAGGGTGAATAAATTTACCTACTAAATTATTAATAGATAAATTAGTCGGTATAGTTAGGTTATTGTGAGTAATAGTACCGGTTTTGGTAAAAACTTTAACTCTGTTTAAGTGTAAGTGTTGATTTTCAATTATGCCGTATAGTGCATCAATTCTTTTTAAAAAATTATTTCTGTTATCAATAAATAAAATAGTAATGTTATTTAGTTTTTTTTCTGTAACATTAACAAACTGTGTTTGAATTATTTGATTTTTTCCATTTAAAGTCTCAAAAAATAATAAACCTGATTTTGATATCATGGCTTCATTAGGTGTTTTTTTGGTAAGCTTTGTTTGTAATAATTCATATTTTTGTAAACCTAAAGAGCTTATAGGATTTAGTATAGTTGTAAAAGCAATACCTAAAATCAAAGTTACGATGCACGGAATTATTAATACTTGCCAAATATGTATACCGCTAGATAATATAGCCGTTAGTTCATTATTTTTTGTTAAGTTCCTAAGGAAAAATAACATAGCGGTAAAGCTAATTAAAGATGATATTTGATTTAGAAGATACGGTATCTTATATAATATAAGCCGCCAGAAAAAATTAAAAGGAACATAAAGATTCTTGAATTTTTGTAGAAGATCAAAAATATTAGATACAATTAATAAGGCAACTAGAAGAAATAAGATTATAAAAAAACACTTAGAATATAACTTGGCAAGATACCATGAAAGTGTTTTTAAATTTATCATTGTTAAAGATATATTTCTTTTTTCTATGTCATTCCCGCGTATGCGGGAATCCAGTAATTAAAAGCAATAAATACAGCAAGTTTTTAAAACTGAAAGCTTAGGTTATCTCGTTTTATGCTGGTTCCCGCATACGCGGGAATGACATAGAGCCACACCTGCAACGCCACCGCTATAATTAAGGATAGTATATAAGCGATATCTTTTTTATGCAATAGAATTTATCTGTAGTATAAAAGTTTAGAGGGGGAATTACTTTTGTTCTTAACTCTTTCCGATAGTTTCAATTTCCCATCCCCAAGGGGTATATTCTAAATAAGATGTAATATGTAATAATATTTCCATAGGTAATTTTTCTATATGTCCATTAGGGTATCCTAATTCTTTACAAGTGGATAGCACTCCTTCTTCAGCTTTAATATTTTTGCATATTTCGCTAATATAAAAAGGAGATAATTTACTCATTTTTTCAATTATAGATTCGGAATTTTCAAACTTATATTCCAGTGAATGCTTTTTTAATAATTTTTTATAACATCTTGCAATACTTGCACTTTTAGTAAGATTATCTGACTCAATTCTTTTATCTGAATAAGATTCTTTTAAAAATATAACTAAATTTTTTACTAGCTTATTATGTTTAATAGCATTATCTATATTTTTTAACTCTTTATCTCCTATTCCGTTATAATTAAGATTAATCGAAGTAATAGTAGAATTATCTTTAAGCATTAAAGCTAATTCCTTTACTCCGGCGGCGCCTATTTTGTTATAAGTAAGATTAATTGAAGTAATAGTAGAATTAACTTTGAGCATTTCAGCTAATTCCTTTACCCCGGCGGCGCCTATTTTATTAGCAGAAAGATAAATCGAAGTAATAGTAGAATTATCTTTAAGCATTAAAGCTAATTCCTTTACCCCGGCGACGCCTATGTTGTTATCAGAAAGATTAATCAAAGTAATGGTAGAATTACGTTTGAGCATTAAAGCTAATTCCTTTGCTCCAGATTCAGTAATTTCGTTACAAAAAAGATCAATAGAAGTAATATTAGGATTATCTTTCAATATTAAAGCTAATTCTTTTGCTCCAGTATCGCCTATTTTTTTATTAAGAAGATTAAGCTTTGTTGCGCCATTCCTTAAGCTGTCAGCCATTCCGGTTAATACTCTTTCTTCTAAAAATTCTATTAATTTCTCGTGCGCTGTTCTCTCGACTGCTACTTCTTGAGGAACTCGATACTGTCCATTAAACATAATTATACTCTATTAGATCTTATAAATTTTAATATCTTGTTAGCAATTAAATCTAGATAAAATCATAATAAAAAGTTTCAAGAATACAATAGATATTTAATTAAAAATAGACAAATTTTTAGGAGGAATAATTAAAGGAAAAGATTTATAGTGGTGGGGCTGGTAGGATTTGAACCTACGACCACACCGTTATGAGCGGCGTGCTCTAACCAACTGAGCTACAGCCCCATATACTCGTTAAATTTGAAAAATTGGCTAGCGAATTTTGCAGGTCTCGTCTTTGCTCACGTACTTTTTGTATGTTCCGCAGACTCGCCTTTAAATTCATCTTGTCTAAAGCTTTATTAATTACACTATATGTCGTCTTTATAAGTTCTCCGGTACTCACGTATTATTATACGCTCCGCTCCTCGGCTTACAGTCTTCTTGCTCTTTTTCAAATTAAACTTCGTCTATATTTGTCTTGTCTTGAGCTTTCTGAAATATATTGTACTTGAAGTTTATATAATTATTATGGCTATAAGTCCAGTAAAATTTTTATTTTTTTAAGCATAGCTAACTGAACAATATATATTGTTATATGCTTAAGTAGCTGCAAGCGTTAACCTTATGGATCAGCTATGTCATCCCGCGACTTGTCCTATAGTACAGGACAGTTTTAAAAGATCAGTATCATTTCAAGCAAAAACTAGCGTTATTATATGGCTTCTATGTATTCCTGCGGAAGCGGGAATACAGTCAATTATAATGTCATGCCGTGACTCGATCACGGCGTCTTGTGCCAGATACCTTAGGTACAAGCCACGGTATGACAAGATTTAATTACTAGATTCCCGCTTCCGCGGGAATGACATACAAGACAACTTTGATCCAAGCAATAAAGCCTCCGCGGGAATGACATAGAATGCAACAACGCCATGCCTTCGCAAAAGTGGAACGCTATATAACAATAAAAAAAGGTTGAGCTAATTAAAACCCAACCTTTTTAGTTAAAATTCTAAATCTAACGATTCAGAAAATTTTTAGTGATGTACAACTGTTACAGCTCTACGATTATAAGCGAAAGCTTCTTCAGTGTTACCAGGCATAGCAGGTCTTTCTTTACCGTAAGAAATTGTGCTTAATCTATCATGTGAAATACCTTTATGTGTTAAGAATTTACGTGCAAATTCAGCTCTTCTTTCACCTAAAGCTAAGTTGTACTCCCTAGTACCTCTTTCATCGCAATGTCCTTCAATAGTAGCTTTTACTTCAGGATGTCTTGCAAGCCAACAAGCTTGTCTTTCTAATTCTTCTTTAGCTTTTTCAGATAAAGCGGAACTATCAAAAGCAAACCATACGGCATTACCAGCATGCTTTTCGAAATCTTTCATTAATGATGTTTCTTCACCTTGGCTCATCATTCCATCAGAACCAGGCATTTTTTTAGTTGTATTACATCCTGCAAGCACAAATAATGCAAGAAAAGCTAATGTAATTTTTGTTATTTTCATAATTTAACTCCTTAAGATTATAAATTTGTTAGAACTTTAATTATTTAGTTAAATAGTAACTTAAACATAACTAAAACTATGAGGTTAGTATATATCATAATTTTATTAGTTTAAAAGCTAAAATATCATAAAATGCTAACAGAGCTATATAAATGTGGTAAAAATATCATTTTAAGCTATAGTAAACTACCTATTTCCATTAGTTTTCCACGGAGTCAATTCTCTATACAGCCAATATTCTTTATCAAAATTATTTAATTGTTCAGAATGTTTATTCCAAGGTTTTTGTCCGGCATAATAGTGTAATATAAATTTTGTAATATAGCTAGAATGGTAAGTACTTTGCTCATGATAGGGTGTATACATCTGGTAGAAATATTATAAATTCGATCCGCGAATGCTATATTGAGCAAATCTTGTTCAAACCATCTTAGGTTACACTTAGTAGTATTAAGCACAGTTAATATGTTTTTATTACCGTTATTGTCACGAATATTTTTTAAATTAAACATCATAACACCGGCATTAAAGTAAAAGTTAGGAATTGCTTGATTACACTCTGTGCGATTAAATACAGAATTTCCTATATCGAAAGAAGCGGCAATAAAATAATTCTGCATATCTATGTTATTAAAATAATTTAAATCTCTTAATACTAATAGATCTGCATCTAAAGACAATATTTTGTCCAAATTAGGCAAAATTTTATCTAAAAAAACTCTATAGGTTATAGATAATGGGTAATTCCCTTCATCCTTCATACAAATTTCGGATTTTTCTTTTATTAAATTGATAGGAATTAGATTATGATCTACTTCAATAAAATCGATTTTGTAATTTCTAATATATTGCATAGATGCAAGTTTTTTCTTTGACTCTTCAGATATAGGATCTTGCGGATTTATAAGAAAATAAAAATGATAAAAACTATCGAGATCGGAATTTAATAAAGCAGAAGCAATAGTAGTTGCAGCATGAGGAGCATATTTATCATTTATTACTAATAAGATATCTAAAGTTTTAAAATTTTTAACATTGATTAGACCTGTAATCTTGCTTAAAATTAAAGTAGCTTTTTCGAGATCAGGATTTGTTTCTTCTAAAGCTGAAGAATGACCTAAAAGATAAATCATACTTAATCTATACAAAGCTTTTATAGTTAAATCCGGTATGTTTAATGTAATTAATCTATTTAAAAAAGCGACTTCTTTTTCTGTATGACCTGAAAAATATTGTGCTAGATTTTTCTCTTTAGTTAAAGATAAAGTTTGTTGTTCATGTTCTTTGGTAATAATTTTTGCTAAATTTAAAGCATGTTGCGGTAAATAAATTATATTAAGAGCATAACTAATATTCTTTATAGATCTTAGTTGTTCTTCTATACTGTTCTTTTTAGATTGTAAAATTGCAAGGCAATTATAAGCATTTGCAACCTGTACTTTTTCTATTCCTTCTTCTACTGTAAAATTACAAATTTGCTCAAAAAAAGATTTTTCGTTCTCTGTTAATTTATTGTTTAGTAATAAATTATAATAAAAATTAAACTCAAAATTATTTTGTCTAAAAGAACTATAAAGGCGATTATAGCTATAATCACCTAATCTAAAAAATAGTACGTTATTGTTTGAAGCGTTATAAGAATTAGTCTCTTGCTTTATTAGGCTAATATCATGAATAAGGTCTTGATTAGCTACCGATAATTCGTACTTAATATAGTCTTTCAATTTTTTACGGTAATATTTAACGCTAAATGCGCAAATAGCAGTAATTATCAAAATTAGTAATATAATTATTCTGATATATAATTTAGAATTTTTTTTTGGAAAAAACATTTTATATTTACCATCTTATAATTGCGCTACCCCAAGTAAGACCGGCACCGATAGCAGAAAATAGAATAATATCGCCTTTCTTAATTTTACCTGAAGTTTTAAGAGTATTTAGTGCAAGCGGAATGGAAGCAGCTGAGCAATTAGCGTGCTTGTCTACGGTTTTTATTACTTTATGATCTTCTACATTTAGTAATTCGGCAAGTTTATTGATTATACGAAGATTGGCTTGGTGCGGAATAAAATAATCAATATCATTTACGGTAAAATTATTATTGCTCAATAATTCCTCTATAGATTGCTGCATTTTCTCTACTGCATGACGAAATAATATTTGACCTTGCATAATTATTTTACCGCTGCTGCCGTTCATACTCACACCGCCGTTAGTATAAAGTATTTCGTAATCCGCTCCGCTTGAGAAAATATTACTGTCTATCATACCGGAGTCATCATCGCTACGCTGCAATATTACGCTGCCCGCACCGTCACCAAATAAAACGCAAGTAGCTCTATCTTCCCAATCTAGTAAAGATGTCATTTTTTCAGCACCTATCAGTAGGATAGTTTTATATTTACGGGAGGAAATTAAGGAATTTGCAACCTGCAAACCATAAACAAAACCGGCGCACACGGCTTGTAAATCAAATGAGGGAACATTAGTTAAACCAAGATAGCCCTGAAGTTTAGTCGCAACTGATGGGAAACTATTATCAGGAGTAGTGGTGCATATAATAATTAAATCGATTTCCTTTGCCGTTATGCCGGCATCCTGTATAGCTTGCTCTGCTGATTTTAAAGCAAGGTGGGAAGTATATTCGCTATCACCTGCTATGTGACGTTGGGTGATACCTGTTCTTGTTTTAATCCATTCATCGTTAGTATCGACAAATTGTGCAAGCTCGTCATTACTAACTATTTTAGAAGGAAGATACCCGCCGCAGCCAATAATTTTACAGGTCATAAAGATTTAGATTTAAGCTACTTCTTCTTCAGCTTCAATTTTTTTCGTTACTACTTGACGATTATTATAAGTACCATCAACTAAAGAAACGTGATGCGGGAGTTTATATTCACCGGTTTGAGAGTCGACAATTACATTAACTTTACCAAGTGCTAGATGTGAACGTCTCATATTACGTCTTGATTTTGATGTTTTCTTCTTTGGGACTGCCATTATTTACCTCTTTTATTAAAAAGTATTTGTCAAATTAGTGAAGCAGTATATTATAATCTTATAATAAAATCTAGATAAAATTAAATTTATGAAATTTTTCTTAATATTCGTCACCGGTATATTCCTTATTTTTTCCTTAAGTAGCTGTCAAACTATTGAAAATAGAGGTCAGTCTATAGATGATTCTGCACTTACAAAATTAGAATCAAGAAAACTAAATAAAACAGAAGTTGTAGAGCTAATCGGTACTCCTACCATGATACCGAAATATTCTCAAGATACTTGGTATTATGTTGAGCGAGTTATGTCGCAAAGAGCTTGGCTTAATCCTAAAATCGTAAAGCAGAGAATAGTAAAAATTACTTTCGATAGTCGTAATTTAATGCAAGAAGTTGTCGTAATCGATGATTCACATAGGCGTGATATAGAAGTAGTTAAGGAATATACGAAAACATACGGCACCAAACTTAACGGCTTACAAAAATTCGTTAAAAATCTTGGTAGATTCAATAAAACTACTGACGGAAATAAGAATAAGAACAAAAGCAAGAAACAGAAATAGTTTTTGTATTATCCAATCGCCATTGCGAGGAGAGACAGAGTCGAGGGCGGAGGCAATTTCATGAGATAGTATAAGGTTCCTGAGATTGCCGCGTCGATGCTGTGCATCTCCCTCCTCACAATGACGATTGCAAAACTCACCTTAATCAATAAAGCGACAATAATTTAGTGTCAAAATTTTCTTTTAATATTCATCATACGTATAAAAAAGCTAGAAGTGGTGTTATTACTACTGCTCACGGTGAAATTCGTACCCCTGCTTTTATGCCGGTCGGTACAAGAGGAACGGTTAAAGCGATGCTACCTGAATCGGTAGCCGAAACGGGAGCGGATGTTTTGCTCGGTAACACCTACCACTTAATGCTTCAGCCGAGTGCTGAACGGATTGCAAGGCTCGGCGGCTTACATAAATTTATGAATTGGGATAAGCCGATATTAACCGATTCCGGCGGTTTTCAAGTAATGTCATTATCGAAATTACGAAAAATAACGGAAGAAGGGGTAAGCTTTAACTCGCATATTAATGGTGATAAATATCTACTTACGCCTGAACGCTCTACCGAAATACAGCATTTACTCGGTAGTACTATTACGATGGCTTTTGACGAATGCACTCCTTACCCTGCAACATTTGAAGAGGCAAAAACCTCTATGCAATTAACAACTAGATGGGCTTATAGATCAAGAGAAGCTTTTGTTAAACGAGACGGTTACGCCCAATTCGGAATTATTCAAGGCAGTGTTTATAAAGAATTAAGAGAGCAATCGTCGAAAGATTTAGTAGAGCTTGATTTTGAAGGATACGCAATAGGCGGTTTGGCTGTCGGAGAAGGGCAGGAGTTAATGTTTAAAACACTTGATTATGCCTCTGATTTTTTACCGCAAAATAAACCTAGATATTTGATGGGAGTAGGAAAGCCTGCCGATATTATCGGAGCAGTTAGCAGAGGTGTCGATATGTTTGACTGCGTAATACCGACTCGCTCAGGGCGTAACGGTCAAGCTTTTACGAAATACGGTACGGTAAATATTCGCAATAGTAAATATGCCGAAGATAATGAACCTTTAGAAGCTGATTGCTCTTGCCCTGCTTGTAAAAATTACAGCAAAGCCTATTTGCATCACTTGGTTAGAATAGGCGAAATACTTGGGGCAATACTAATGACTTGGCATAACCTTACATATTTCCAAAATCTAATGAGCCGTATTAGGGAATATGTTAAGCTTGGCAAAGATTTTGATTTTACTGCATAGAATCCTTGGTGTCATCCTGCGGAGTTATTATTATGTAGATCGAGAACAGTCTCTTATGTCATTCCCGTTTAATGCTTGCTTGCGTGGATAGAAAAGCTCCTTCGATGTCATACTGTGGCTTGACCACGGTATCCAGAAAAACAACTAAAAATATCAATAATTTTGATATTTTTAACTGGATCCCTCTACAAGCTCGCGGGATGACAAAGGGAAAACTGATCCACGCAACGATATCTACGCAGGAATGACCGTACAAATAAAACTATATTTTTTATAAATTACATATCAAAATGAAAAAATCTACAAAATCAAATAAACATTCTAGTGCTTAAAAAGAAACTCTATATTTATTAAAGAAGTTAATGATTTCGAGACAAATAACAATTTTAAAATGACTTCTTTACAATTTTTAACTGGATTCCGTGAACGAGCCACGGGATGACACCAAAGAGTTCAAATGAAAAAAATTTTAGGAATTGAATCAAGTTGTGATGATACTAGTGTTTCTATAGTTACCGGAGATAGGGAAATCTTATCTAATATAGTCATTTCCCAAAATGCAGAACACGCAGATTATAAAGGAGTAGTGCCGGAAATAGCTGCACGTTCTCATTTAGCTAATTTAGAAAAAGCTATAAAGCAAGCGTTACTTGAGAGCAATGCTAGCTTAGAGGAGATTACAGCAATAGCTGCAACTTCAGGGCCTGGTTTAATTGGCGGCGTCATAGTCGGCTCAATGTTTGCAAAGTCACTTTCTAGCGTTCTAAATAAGCCTTTTATAGCTATTAATCATTTGGAAGGACACGCCTTAACCGCAAGATTAACCGATAACATCCCGTATCCGTATTTGCTTTTATTAGCTTCAGGGGGTCATTGTCAATTTGTGGCAGTGCTTGAGCTTGGGAAGTATAAAATTCTAGGAGCGACTATAGAAGATGCAGTAGGGGAGGCTTTTGATAAAGTAGCTAAAATGCTTGGTTTACCTTTCCCCGGCGGCCCTGAAATTGAAAAAAGAGCAAAATTAGGTGATCCTTACAAATATAAATTCCCAAAACCGATAATTAATAGCGGCGATTGTAATATGTCTTTTTCAGGACTGAAAACGGCAGTGCGTACTTTAATAATTGAGTTACAAGAAATTAACAATACTATAATTAACGATATAGCCGCAAGTTTTCAGTTTACGATAGGAGAGATTTTGAGCAGTAAAATTTTAGAGGCTATTAAAAGTTATGAGCAGGTAACGAATGATTTTAATAAAAATATAGTAATCGCCGGTGGGGTGGCTGCTAATAAATATTTGCAAGAAGTGTTAAGCAAAAGTACCAAGAAGTATGGTTATAAGCTTATTTATCCTCCTACAAAGCTATGTACCGATAATGCTGCAGTGGTTGCTTACGCCGGGCTTGAGCGTTATAATAAAGGACTATTTACTCCTTTAAATTTTTGTCCAAAGGCTAGATGGAGCTTAGAAGAGATTTAATTTAGTTTATTGACAGTTCTTAACCTAATTATTATAATGTGGTTACCATTATTTTATGGTAATTTTATATAAAAAGGGAGTAACCGTATGACAGCTAATAACCTTGAAAATATAACTAAGTTACGAAATTCTTCTTATGAGGCAATGAATTCGGCTTATTCAGCTGGAGAAGCGTTATTTACAATAATTAATTGTAAAACACTACACTTGACCTGATAGACGGTGATTGATTAAGCAGCAAAAGAGCTGTCAGATAAGTAAGAGTTAATAGACTTATCTTTAGCAATTTTAATGCTATCCTTGAAAGTTTGCATAGGTGTTTTTCCATAACAAAACTTTCCAGAATGAGGTCTTGCGTTGTTATATTTGTTTAAATATTGATCTAAGTCAATCTGTAAATCCTCTAAAGAACTATAAATCTTTTTACGGAATGTGATATTGTAAAACTCATCCTTTAAAGTTCTATGTAATCTTTCGCATATTCCGTTAGTTTGAGGAGATCGAGCCTTAGTTTTAGTATGATCAATATTTTCTATCGCCAAATATAACTCAAAAGCATGATTTTCTACCTTGCCACAATATTCTGTTCCTCTATCTGTTAAGATTCTAAGTAGAGGTACATCATGATTGTTAAAGAACGGTATTACCTTATCATTTAGAATATCAGCAGATGTTATTGCAGATTTGTCAGTATAAAGTTTACAGATAGCAACTCTAGAATAAGTATCAATAAATGTTTGTTGGTAGATTCTACCCACCACCTTCATATTGCCTACATAATATGTGTCTTGTGAACCAAGATACCCTGGATGCTGCGTATCTATTTCCCCATGTGCTTCTTTAATTTGTTTTGCTTTTTCTAGAGCAGCTAGTTGCTCTTCTGTAAGTAAGATACCATCCTGTGCAGATTTAGCTTCTAATGCTTTTAGTCTTTTCTTTAAAGTCTCAAGATCATTGCGTAGCCAAATAGAACGTACTCCACTGGATGATACTATAATACCCTGTTTCAATAACTCTTGGCTTGCACGAAGCTGACCAAGAGCGGGATTTTCTATAGCAAGATTTATTACTGCTTGTTCTATATGTTCTGATACACAATTCTTAAGTATAGGTTTCTTACGACTTATATCTGTAAGTGCAGCTTCTCCGCCTGTCTCATACAGTTCTTTAAATCGGTAAAAGCTATCTCTTGAATACCCCATTACTTTACACGCGGTGCTAACACTGCCCAGTTGTTTTGCAAGTTCTAATAATCCTAATTTAGGCTTGATTATTTTTTGATCGTAATTTGACATATTATTCCTGTTAATTGAGTTTTATATTTAGTTCCTGGATATGATAGATAACTTCTCAGTTATCTACATACACACAAACTCTTCTATTTTTAACCTTAATATGTCAGATCAAATCTGAAAGTTTACAAATGTATTAGTTGATATTTGATCTTACATTTAATAAAAATTGAGTCGGCACCGTCAAGTTAAGTAAATTGGTTTCAAAAAGTACTATGTTTTTATATTTCAGGCAGCAAGAAGTCTTTGAGTAGCTTCGTCCCAAATAGATTTAGCGGATGCAAATGCAATTCTTTGCTCTGGTGCGGTTTTAGTATATCGTCCAACATTGTGACGGCAAATATATTTCTGACTTTGGCCCATCAGTGATAATATACATTGTGCTGAATTAGGATGCTTAAATTTAATCAATATTTTTTCCTTTCGTCGAGTTGGCTGATGAGCATTTTCAACACAGTTATTTAGTCTCTTACTAGTACGATGTTCAGTGTTAGGACACATAAGCTTAATCGGTTTAATGTAACTCCTGAGCTTATCAGTAACAATTACTCTTGGAGTTGGATAATTACCCAATAATCTTGATAAAAAGCGAATAGCTGATTTCTTGTTACGACGCTTCTGCAATAATATTTCTAATTCATGCCCCTTGGAGTCAACAGCTCTCCATAATATGAATACTTCGCCTTTGATCTTGATGTTCATCTCATCTAAATGCTATTTGTCAGTTGCTTTCCTCTCTCTCTTTCTGATGACAGCTTGAAAATAAATCGCAAATTTATTGCACCAAAATCTTACAGTCTCATGACTTAAAATAATACCTCGATACGCCATCTGTTCTTGAACATCTCGGTAACTATTATTAAAGCGATGATATAACCATACTGTATGGCTAATGATGCTTGCTGGAAAACGATGTCTCTTCGGGGTTTGAGTAATATGCATAACGTTAAGATTTATTGATAAATGGTTACTGCTATTCTATAAATCATTCCTTTCAATCGCTCAATACTTAAATTTACATCTCTCTTAACTTGACGATGCCCTAAAAAAGCAAAACAATATAGTGCAGCAGAAAAAACAAAGATAGTTTTAGAAACAATAAAAGCTGAAATGACAATAGCTCAAATTAGTAGCAAATATGGAGTTCATCCGACACAAATACAAGCGTGGAAAAAAAGAGGTATAGAAAATTTAATTAGTGGTTTTCAAATTAAGCCACAATCTAAGGATTCAGATCATCAGGATTTAATAAAACAATTGTATGAACAAATAGGCCAGTTAACTGTTGAACGTGACTGGTTGAAAAAAAAATCTACATTGTTTGGACTTAGCAATTAGAAAAAATATGGTAGATAAAGATTGTAGTAATCTAAGTATCGCTAGGCAATGTACACTACTGTTTATTAACAAATCTAGCTATTATTACAAGCCACAAGGCTTAACCAAAAAAGACTTAGAAATAATGCAAGTGATTGATGAAATATACACACAGCATCCTTACTTTGGAGCAAGAAGAATGTCTGAGCACCTTGTACCATTTGGAATCACAATCGGTCGCAAGGCAGTAAGTCGTTATTATAGAATAATGGCTATTGAAGCTATCTATCCTAAAATGAACTTAAGTAAGCGCAATCAAGCTCATAAAATATATCCATATCTTTTAAAAGGAGTTGAAATTATTAAAGTAAATCAGGTATGGAGTACAGATATCACTTATATTAGAATGGCACAAGGATTTGTATATTTGGTAGCAATTATTGATTGGTTTAGTCGTTATATTGTAAGCTGGAAGGTATCTATTAGTTTAGAAAGTGACTTTTGTATTGCTGCACTGGAAGAAGCTATAATAAAATATGGTCAGCCTGAAATCTTTAATACAGATCAAGGTTCTCAATTTACATCAAAAAATTTCACAGATAAACTAATTAAACGTGAAATCAAAATCAGTATGGATGGCAAAGGCAGAGCCCTGGATAATGTATTTATAGAAAGATTTTGGCGTTCATTAAAACAAGAAAAAATATATTTGATGGTTTTAAATACTGTCAAGGAGGCAAAAAATGCTATAACTGATTACATAAATTTTTATAATAGAAAAAGAATGCACCAATCATTGAAATATCTCACTCCGGAACAGGTGTATTTTACAAAAATTATTGAGTAAAATTATAACGCAAATTATATCTCATAAATCTTAATTTTTAGTCTAAACAAATTGGGCCACCTCAGTTATTGATACTTATTCTAGAGTTGCTATCTGTAAACTTTATACTGACAAATCTGCAATAACATCTGCTGATATTCTAAATGATAAGGTAATACCGTTCTTTAACAATCATGATGTACCTCTACTTAGAATCTTAACAGATAGAGGAACAGAATATTGTGGCAAGGTAGAAAATCATGCTTTTGAGTTATATTTGGCGATAGAAAATATTGATCATACTAAAACTAAGGCTCGATCTCCTCAAACTAACGGAATATGCGAAAGATTACATAGAACTTTAAAGGATGAGTTTTACAATATCACATTCCGTAAAAAGATTTATAGTTCTTTAGAGGATTTACAGATTGACTTAGATCAATATTTAAACAAATATAACAACGCAAGACCTCATTCTGGAAAGTTTTGTTATGGAAAAACACCTATGCAAACTTTCAAGGATAGCATTAAAATTGCTAAAGATAAGTCTATTAACTCTTACTTATCTGACAGCTCTTTTGCTGCTTAATCAATCACCGTCTGTCAGGTCAAGTGTAGTGTTTTACAAAGAAAAAGGCTTCAAGCTGCAACAGACAGACGCGATGGTGTACAAGAGTTAATAGCCTCATCTATGTATAAATTTCTATTATACGATCAAGCCCCAAAAGAAGCACTAGTACAACCGGATGAAGAGTATTCTAATTCATTATATGTAAGAGGAAAATTCTTTGAAAATGCTGTAACCCTTGCAGATTTTACTAAATGTAAAAATCCAACATCTATTAATACAGTAAGCAAAGATTTAAAAAAATTAGAAGGTTTTGAAAAGGTAATAGCAGCTTGTCATGTTCTTGGTGAAATTGATTATCATACTGGCAATCTAATGGTTCAAAACGGTAACACCGTAAACAAGATCGATCATGGTAGATCATTTATTAAATATCCTGACAACTTTGGAGCTCTAATTAACGAAACAGCACATAGTTTTAACTTATTTAAATATAATTAAGGCAATAACTAGTGGAAATTTATCATTTAATATTGATAAATATAGTTCTGCTTTAAATCAAATGATGAATCAATTTAGTAATAATCAAATAGAAAATATAGTTGATCAAAAAATTGCTGAATTAAAAAAAGCAAATTTTGATCCTAAAGGAATTAAGGCTATATCTATCTTAAACGGTAAGATAACAAATCACCATATTACTAATTATGATGATTTTAAAAACTTTTATAAAGAGCAGCTAGTACAAAATCGTGCTAATATGATGGAAATCGCTAAATGTGCTGATATAGTGTCAAAATTTAGTGATATGACTCCTGAATTTAAAAACGGTAATTGGTTACAGGAATTCGCAGATGCTAAAATTAAGGATCCTGTACTTTTTGCCTCTGAGCGTAATATAAAAATCGAAGGGAAGAATGCACTTCAGTGGGCTTATGAAAATAATTATAAAGTACAAGCATCATATAACTATAACCCAACAAAAAAAATAGAATCTCAAGAACAACAATGGGTGAAAAACTCTAAAAATTCATGGCAGCAAGAAAATGTAACTGTTACAAAAAATAAGAAAGAATTTAAATTTTATGATCCCCTTGAATATATTCGAAGCTTTAAAGATGCATCAAAACTTTCCAGTGATGAATTAGCGTTTCTATATAATGCTGATAAGTATGATTTAAAAGACTCTGATGGACATTATATTAGAGACAAAATACGGGAAATGAGATTAAAAACTGATGATACAATAGCAAAATTACATGAGGCACAAGACCAAAATGTAATTGATAAGCTAACCTCATTAATTACTACTTTTTCTAATCAAACCTTAAAAGGTAAAATTACTGAACAAGATGTTGAAACATTTTATGATAAAGCATTTGAGGTATTAAAAAAAGAAAAATATATTAACTCTAGTGATATCGAAATAATAAAAAAAGGCAAAGACTATAAAGAAAATATCAAAGAAACCACTAATTTAGTTAATTCAAATATCGTTGAATTAACTATTAAAGAAAAATTATGTTATAAATTAGCAAATCTTTGTAAAAAACTTAAGCTTACAAATATATCTAATAATTTAATTAATAAAGGAATCTCTTCAAAAAATTTAGAAAAACTTCATAAAGCAGATATGGCTATAACAGCAAGTATGAAATTTGGTGAAAAATTAATTAAACATCGATCAAATGAAGGAATACAAATAAAAAGGTTAGAAAATATTCAAAGTAAAGTAAAGACTTCAATAGAAAAAACTAGAAGTAATAGAAGTTTAGGTAGTAACCCTAGTAGATAATTTATAAAATATTCTAGATGGGAAGATATTTCCATCTAGAATACGAATTAAATTTATTTTTTTTATTTTTCTAACTTTTCAAGTTAAGGATATATAATCAAGATAAATACACTTCTTTATCTAAATTACCTTCACTGTTATCAATAAGCATGGTAATCGTTGCATCACCAGTTATATTGATAGTAGTGCGAAGCATATCAAGTATACGGTCAATGCCTGCGATAATTGCAACACCTTCAATAGGCAAATGCACAGACGAAAGAACCATAGGCAACATTATTAAAGAAGCCCCAGGGATACCCGCACCACCGATTGAGCCAAGAGTTGAGGTTAAAATAATTACTAAATAATCATGTGGAGCAAGCGTTACTCCCATCATTTGAGCAAAAAAGATGGTAGTAAGAGATAAATTTATAGCAAAGCCGTCCATATTAATTGATGCTCCGATCGGTAGCACAAACGAAGTACTTGATTCTGAAATACCAAGCTTTTCACGACAAACTTGCATGGTAGTTGCAAGCGTTGCTTTACTGCTTGAGGTAGAAAAAGCAAGTATTTGATACTCGAAGCTTTTTTTATAAAACGGAATTGGTGAAACGCGACAAAATATATATATAAGTAAACCAAATACTAAATATTGAAATGTCATCGCCACAACTACCGCAACAACAAGCTTTGAAAGACTTACCATTACTTCTATACCTTGCGTTCCTATAATCCAGCCTGTTAAAGCAAAAGCACCGTAAGGCGATAATTGAATAACAAACGATATCATTTTTAATATCAATTTTGACATTAAATGAATTAGATCGGTGATAGGTTCTGCCGCCGCTTTCATTTTATTTAAGGTAATACCAACAAAAACGGCGAAAAATACTACTTGCAAAACATTGCCGTTTGCAAAAGCAGCGACAGCGTTATCCGGAACAATATTGACAAAAAAATCTATAATACTGAATGAAGTACGTTCAACACTATCTGAAGCAGCAAAATCTATCTTCATTCCTACACCGGGTTTTAATATCGCCGCGACGGTAAGACCAAAAACTGTAGCAAAAAAAGTAGTTCCTAAAAAAGCTAATACTGCTTTCATACCCACTCTACCAAGAGCAGAAGTATCATTCATACTAGTGATACCGGAAACTAAACTAAAGAAAATTAGCGGTGCAATAATCATTTTTATTAAACGTAAAAATATATCACCGATAGGTTTAATGTAACTAACATATTGAGGTAAATAAATACCGAACATAATACCAAAGATTAGACCTAAGGTAACTTTTTGCCATAATTTCATAATTTACTTACTTAATTTTAAATTTAAAATATTCAACCATAGGTTTATTTGCTATTTTGGTTAAGCCAGCTCAAATAAGTTTGAAGCCCGCCTTCAATATTTACTTTTATTATTTGCGGTATAACATAATTATGCATTTCAAGAATTTTGCTTTCAATTTTTTTATAATTAGAAGATGTTGTTTTAATTATGATCCTGTATTCCTTTTCAACATTTATTTTTTCTTCCCATTTAAAATAACTTTTTACATCATCGATTTGTACGCAGGCAGCAAACTCTAGCTCTAATAAAGTAAAAGCTATTTTCTCAGCAATTTGCAAATCGTTAGTAGTAGTTAAAACTAAGCAACATTCTTGCACGTCTAAACCTCGACAAAGCAATTAGGTGTTTCATATAATTTGATATTAATAACAAAGAATTTATGACTTTCAAAAAGCTTAGGAAAAATCTCATTTTTTAAATGCAGAGCAATATTTTCCGCTGTCGGATTATTTTGTAAATAATATACTTTCTGACCGGTATGATTTTCTATTTTCTGCCCGATTTCTTTATCATCTAGATGCAAGATTAAACTATGGTCAAAATTCTCATCGATCCATTTTGTGGCTAAATCTTTAATCAAACCAAAATCTGCTACCATACCGAGCTTATCGGTATCCTTCGCCGCTACGGTTATCTCAAGAACATAGCAGTGACCATGCAGATATTGACATTTATTTTGATGACCAATAATTCTATGACCTGCATCGAACTCAATACGACGAGTACATTTTATCATTATATATATACTTATTATAGATTCAGTAGTAATTTTTCCGGACTTTCAATCATCTCTTTAATTTTTACTAAGAATGAGACTCCCTCTTTCCCGTCAATTATACGGTGATCGTACGATAGAGCTATATACATCATCGGACGTACTTCGATTTTACCATCTATAACGACTGCTCGCTCTTCAGTTTTATGCAAACCCAGGATACCCGATTGAGGCGGATTAATAATCGGCGTAGATAATAAAGAGCCGTAAACACCACCGTTAGAAATCGAGAATGTACCGCCTGATAAGTCACTCATAGAAAGCTTACCTTCACGTGCTTTTTTGGCTAAACTGCATATTGTTTTTTCAATATCGGAAAATCCCATTTTATCGGCATCTCTAACAACCGGCACGACAAGACCTTGTTCAGTTCCAACAGCTACACCTATATCGTAATAATTCTTATATACCAAATCATCGCCGTCTATTTCGGCATTTACTGACGGGATAAGCTTCAAAGCTTCGATAGTTGCTTTAACAAAGAATGACATAAAACCAAGTTTTACACCGTGTTTTTTCTCAAATTCGTCTTTATATTTAGTTCTTAGTGCTATAATTTTTGACATATCAATTTCGTTAAAAGTAGTCAAAATAGCAGCCGTATTTTGCGAATCTTTTAAACGCTGTGCTATAGTTTTACGTAGGCGTGACATACGAACACGCTGAACTCTATCCTCGTTAGTTTTAGCTGAAGAAGAGGCGGAAGTAGGAGCAGGAGCGTTCATAGTTTCTAACACGTCGCCTTTGGTAATTCTGCCGTCTCTACCTGTTCCTTTTATATTATTCGGATCAAGCTTATTTTCGGCTACTAGTTTTTGTACGGAAGGAGCAAGATTGTTATTAGCTAAAGCAGGTTTTTCTGCTGCTTTTTCCAGAGTAGATGTGGTCGCGGCGTTAGGTTTTGGGGTTTCATTACTGCTTGCTGCCGTGGCTTCGCCTTTATTTATATCGCTGATTTCTTCACCGCCCCCAACGTTTGCACCTTCAGCTTTTATTATTTTTCCTATAGTACCGTTGCAAGGTGAGTTAACTTCTAGTGTTACTTTCTCGGTTTCTATTTCCAATAATAATTCATCGGTTTTAACGGGATCTCCTTCTTTCTTATACCATTTCGCAATAGTAGCTTCCGTTACCGATTCACCGAGAGACGGTACTATAATTTTAACACCCATATTATTTTACTCCTTAATAAAAATACGACTCCAATGTCATTCCTATATATATAGGTTTTATTGTGTGGAGCGAAAAACGCTTTCAGTGTCATCCCCAAGAAGGCGGGGATCCATTACAACACAAGATAATTTAAGCTTATAATTTTAAAAAATTGCTATATTTATACTTATTTTTTCTGGATTTCCGCCTTCGCGGGAATGACATATGAGCTATACAATAAAGCCTATCTATACAGAAACAACATTAAGAATCATGATATTCACACCTTTAGTGCTTCTTTTAATAATTTCTCTTGCTGTTTATTATGCATCTGCAAAGAGCCAACTGCTGGAGATGCTGATTCTTCTCTACCTATATATTTAAATTCATTACTAATTCCTGCTTCTTTTAAAGCATTATTTAGGTGAGAAATTATATATCTCCAAGCTCCCATATTCATTGGCTCTTCCTGACACCAAATAAATTCTTTTGCTTTATTATATTTTTTTAATAGCTCTACTACAACCTTTTTTTCAAACGGATACAGCTGTTCAAGCCTAATAATTGCTATATTACTATTACTGCCACGCATTTCAAACAGATCGTAATATACTTTACCGCTACATAAAATTACTTTAGTAATATTACTTGCATCTATTTTATTTACTTCATCTAGAACCGGTATAAAACTAGTATTATCATCAAGCTCATCAAGTTTAGAAACTGCGTTTTTATGACGTAGTAAAGATTTTGGTGACATTACTATTAAAGGCTTTCTAACATTCTCAATTATCTGACGACGGAGCAGATGAAAAATTGAAGCAGGCGTAGTCGGATAGGTAACATACATATTATCCTCGGCTGCTAGCTGCAAGAATCGCTCAAGTCTTGCTGAGCTATGTTCTGGTCCTTGCCCTTCAAAACCGTGAGGTAACAATACCACAAGCCCGCTCATACGAAGCCATTTAGTTTCGCTACTTGAAATAAACTGATCAAAAATAATTTGAGCTCCATTAGCAAAATCACCGAATTGTGCTTCCCATAAAACTAGATTTTTAGGACTTGCAAGCGAGTAACCATACTCAAAACCAAGTACTGCGTATTCTGATAAATTACTATCTGCTACTTCGTATTTTGCTTGATTCTCCGACAAGTTGTTTAACGGTATATAAGTGTTATCGTCAACTTGACTATGTAAAACAGAGTGACGATGCGAAAAAGTTCCGCGTCCCGAGTCTTGTCCTGTTAGTCTTATATTTGTACCCGAGATAAGTAAACTTGCAAAAGCGAGTTGCTCGGCAGTCGCCCAGTCAATAGGCTGGTCAGTCGTTAAAGCCAATTTCCGTGCTTCAAACAATTTAAACAGTTTTGGATTAACAATAAAATTTTTTGGTATTTCGCATAGCTTAATTCCTAGTTCCTGCAATGTTTTTTTATTCGCACCCGTTATTGCTATTTGCGTACGGGTGCGAGTAATTCCTTGCCATAAACCACCTAAAAAGTGAGCTTCCGGTTTATAATTTTTAGCTTGCTCATATTCATTATCTAGTTTCGCTTTAAACTGTTTTTTTAATTTAGCAAAATAATTATTATCTATTACTCCGCTTTTTACTAATTCATTTGCGTAAATATTACCTGGCGTTAGTTTATTCTTAATGATGCTATACATTTTGGCTTGCGTATACATCGGCTCATCACCTTCATTATGTCCGTATTTTCGATAACAAATGATTTCTACGATAATATCCTTACCGAATTTTTGTCTATATTCTACTGCAATATTTGTGGCTTTTAATACCGCTTCTATATCATCACTGTTAACGTGCAGAATTGGAGCGGATATTATTTTTGCAAATTCCGTTGAATATCTGCTAGCTCTGGTATCTGCCGCATTAGCCGTAAAACCTAACTGATTATTGATTACGAAATGTAAAACTCCGCCGATATTATAGGCGGCTAACAGTGACATAGATAGACTTTCTGCAACAACGCCTTGACCGCAAAAAGCTGCATCACCGTGAACTAAAATAGCTTTGACTTTGCTGCGTTTAGTATCTTTAAGTATATCTTGTTTTGCTCTAACTTTCCCTGCGACTACTGGGTTTACTGCTTCTAAATGCGATGGATTGTCAGCAAGTGATAAATGTATTTTCTTATCGCCAACAACTCTATCGGACGAATAACCTAAATGATATTTTACGTCACCCGAAACATTTAACTCATCAGGAAATACATTACCGCTTATAAAGCCTGCAATAACAGCCCTATAAGGTTTACCGACTACTTTAGTTAGAGTATTTAATCTTCCACGATGTGCCATTCCTATTACGATCTCTTCTACACTTTGATGCAACGATAAATTAATAGCCTTATTCAGGGCAACTATGGAAGCATCCCCGCCCTCTACCGAGAAACGTTTAGCTCCTGGAAACTTGGTATGTAGATACTGCTCAAAGCCTTCTACTTCCGCCAAATCATTTAAGATATTTTTCTTTTCTTCAGAGGAAAAAGAAGTAACGCCCGATTCTAATTTAGAATATAACCAATTTTTTTCTTCTGCGTTCTCTACCTGCTCAAACTCGACACCGATAGAGCCTGCATAAGTTTTATCAAGGAAATCAATTAACTCACCTAGACTATATGTTTTTTCTAAAAATTCATGCTTTATTGGTTTATTAAGCTGATCTTTTGCAAAACCGAAATTCTCTATACTGAGTTTTAAATCCTCTTTAGTTTTAGTGATTTCAAGCCCTAACGGATCTAGTTTTGCAAGGTAATGTGCGTATTTACGATAATTTTTTATCAACGCACCTATATTGAACCGGTTTGTAGTAGATGCAGGATTTTCTGAAACTTTGGACTCTTCAATATGGTCTGTTTTTAAAATTACTTTAGCAGTGCTTTTATCAAGTAGCCTACTACTATCCTTCATGCCCGCAAAAAATTCTTGCCAAGTTTGATCAACCGAAGCAGGATTTTCTAAATATTGTTTATATAATTCTTCAATAAAAACAGCGTTTCCACTGAATAAAAAACCTGTTTTTTTTAAATTTTCTTCCATATTATTTGTTTGGTTTGTTTGGTTTTTTTGTATGCGTGTGTAACTTTTATGTCATTCCTGCGGAAGCGGGAATCCAGTCAATTATATTGTCATCCCGTGACTTGATCACGGGATCTTGTGCCACAGACTGTGTCCTGAGATACCTAAGGTACAAGCCACGGTATGACAGCCTTTTTTCTGGATTCCCGCCGTTGCTGGGAATGACACATAAACCGCAAGATAACACTACAAATACTTATCTTCTAAATATCTAATAAATACTTCAGGGTTAATTTTATCCTCGCCGCTAGCACTTTTTAATAAATCAGCCGAATTTTTTAGTGAGCCGAAATTTCTAAAATTCTTATTTAGATAATTATTTAAATTATTAAAATCACCTTTTAGAATATCATCTTTTACGTTTTTGTGAACATCTTTTACTTTCTTCATTATCATTGATGCGATAATAGCACCGTTTGTGTAAGCCGGAAAGTAGCCGAAGCTGCCGCCTGACCAATGAATATCTTGCAAGCACCCTTCGCTAAAGCTTCTAGGTTTTATTCCTAGGTATTCTTGCATTTTACTATCCCAAAATTTCGGTAATTCATCAAGGTTTAATTCACTACTAATAAGTAATTCTTCTATTTCAAAACGTAATAATTACATGCATTGGGTAAGTTATCTCATCGGCATCAACTCTGATAAAGTCAGGCTTTACTTTAGTAATTGTTCTATATAAATTTTCCGCCGAATATTCTTCCGACTTAAGGTTAAACTCATCTCGAAGTAGTTTTGATAAAAACTCCGTAAACTCCCTTGATCTACCTACTTGCATTTCCATAAACAAAGATTGGCTTTCATGAAATGCCATACCTTTAGCACGTCCGACCGGTTGCCCTTTATATATCTCCGGCAAATTCTGCTCATATAAAGCGTGTCCCGTTTCGTGAATAATTCCCATTAAACCGCTTATGAAATTATCTTTATCGTATCTGGTAGTTAAGCGTATATCGTTTGGCGTTCCACCACAAAAAGGATGAGTGGATTCGTCGAGTCGTCCTCTTGTAGTATCAAACTGCATAATTTCCATAATATGCTTGCCGATATTTTTTTGTATTTCAGGACTTAATCCCTCGCTTTTAACTGTTTCTTTTTTACTTTTTTGTTTTTCCAAAACCTTACCAATAAGATTTAGGAGATTTTCTTTAATATATGAAAAGACCTTTGTAATCTCACTGCTTGTTCTGCTTGGGTCATACATATCTATTAATGCATCGTATGGGCTGCAATTAAATACACTAGCCCGCACTTTAGCTACTTCTTTTGTATAATCCAAAACTTTCTGCAAATGAGGCTTAAATAAATTATAATCGTTGGTCTCTCTTGCTTTTCGCAAAACAAGTTCAGCTTTAGTAGTTGCAGCTACTAACTTCTTCTGTAATTCTTCATCGATACAATTTGCATCTAATATTTGCTTTTCGATCTCTATAATATTACCGATTTGCCACTCATCAAGATTTTTTACCTCTTCCTTTGCTTTATTAACTAACTCTTTAAGCATAGGAGATTTCAGCATAGAATGAACGAGCGAGGTTAGAGTCACTATCTCGTTTGTCCTACTCTCGCCTGACCCGATCGGCATGTTCACCGCTACGTCCCAATACAATATACTTAAGATATTATTAAAATGCGAGATGGTGAAAAATTCGTTTTCTAGTTTTTTATAATTGTTCATATTTTTTTCCTTTGTCATCCCGTGGCTTGTCCACAGGATCCCGTGATCAAGTCACGGTATGACAATATAATAATTCCTTTGCTGCCTTTAAACTAGCCTTAGTAATTGTTTTACCTGATATCATACGGGCAAGCTCCTGTTGCCTTTCGGCTAAATTTAATGCCTTTACGGTTACTTTCGTTTCTTTTTCTAACTGCACCTTCTCGATTTTTATATGTAAATCTGCTTTTCCTGCCACTTGAGGTTGGTGCGTTATAACTATTACCTGCGTAGCTAAACTCAGCTTCTTAAGCCTCTCACCGACTTTATCCGCAACCTCGCCGCCTATCCCAACATCTATTTCATCGAATATAATAGCAGGTTTAACCATCTTATTAAATAAAGAAGTTTTTAAAGCTAGCATAAACCTTGATAATTCACCGCCCGAAGCGATTTTATTAATTGCCTCCGGAGCCATACCAGGATTAGTGGAGGCTTTGAACACTATATCATCTATGCCATATGTTGCCGCTTCTTTTTTTTCCGTTATATTAATATGGAAAGTTGCTTTTTCCATCTTTAACTGCTTTAATTCATGGTGTAATACTTCTTCTAAACATTTTGCTACTATAAGGCGTTTTGCTGATAAATTTTTGCTAAGTTTGTAATATTCTGCCTTTAGTTGTGTCTCCTGTATTTGTAGGTCTGCTTGGTTTGCTATTTTACCCTTTAAGCTATTTAATTGATTTAAAGATTGCTCTAAAAATGTTTTAAGCCCGTCGGCAGTAATATTATATTTACGGCTAATTGCTTTTATTGTAAATAATCTTTCCTCTATTTCTTCAAGGTTATAATCTAACTGATTAAAATTTTCTAGAAGATTCGATAAGTTTTGTCTTGCCTCTTCTAAATTATTATAAGCTTCTTCAAGATTAGTGGAAATATTTGCAAATTGTTCGTTTTGAGCTTGCTTTGCTAATAGCTTTTCTGCTTTACTAATTGAGGTATTTATTTCAGGATTATTAACTTGCTCTAAAATATCTTTAATTAACTGTAAATCCTTATCTCTATTTTGCAAATCTTTGCGTATGTTTGTTAGCTGCTCTTCTTCGCCTGTTTGAACATTAAGCTTAGCCAGCTCTTCGGTTGCAAAGCTTAAATAATCAATTTCCTGTTCTATAGAATTTTGCTTAAGCACTATTTCGGCTATTTCATTCCGAATATTTTGCCAAGACTGATAACATTTAGAAACTTCTGCCCGCAGCTCTAAAAGATCTCCAAAACTATCTAAAATATCACGCTGAGTATTAATTTCTAAAAGAGATATATTATTATTTTGACCATGGAGTTCGAATAAACAAGTAGCTAATTGTTGCATAATAGACTTATTAACTACCTGGTTATTGATAAAGAAATTTTTGCGTCCTTCTGCTTTTTGGACGCATTTTATAAGCAGTGATTCCTCTAATTCAATAAAGTTCTGAATTAGAAAATTTTTTATTTCATCGTTTAGTGAAAAAACTATATTAACGGCAGCATAATCTTTGCCGCGTTTTATTATGCTGGCACTTGAAATTTTATAGCCCAAACAAAATAAAATAGCATCAAGCAAAATAGATTTGCCGGCACCGGTTTCACCTGTAATGACGCATAAACCTTTAGTAAATTCGATTTCTAGCTCGTCTATCAGAATAAAGTTTTTAACTGAGAGGCTATGAAACATAGTCTACTCAATGAATTTCAAAAATTGGCATCATTGTCCTACAAGCACTCCGGTGCTGACGTATTAATATACGCTCCATTCCTCGTCTTGTCGTCTTCTTTTTGAAATTGATCTGAGAATACATACTATTTATTTACCAATATTGTGTCCTTTAACTAATTTGTATGCATAGCTATACCATTTACTATCCGGATGGTTATAGCCAAGTACTGAAGCATATTTCATTGCCTCATCCGGCAGACCAAGCATCATGTAGCTCTCAGTCAAACGATAAAGAGCTTCTACAGAGTGGGAAGTAGTTTGATAATTATCTATCACTTCTTCAAATCTATTAATTGCTGTCATCGGATTCTTTTTCTTTAAATAGAATCGACCTATCGTTAATTCTTTACCTGCTAAATGATCATTTACTAAATCAATTTTTAAAGACGAATCAATAGCATATTTAGTATTCGGGAATTTTGTAATTACGTCTTCAAAACTATCTTTAGCTAAAAAGGTTCTAGATTGGTCATGATTCACGTCGGAAATTAACATATAATATGACAAAGCTTTAAGGTAATATGCATAAGCAATATCAATATTTGCAGGGTGTAAATTAATAAATACGTCAAGCACGTCAACCGCTTCCTCATATTGAGAAGCTAAAAATAGAGAATAGGCTTGCATTAACTCTGCTTGCGGCGTAAATTTATTGCCCGGATGCTGATAAAAAACTTTTCCAAATTCTTCAGCGGCTTTTTTGTATTTCTTTTTCTCTAGTAAATCAATACCGTCACCGTAAAGATTTGAAATAGGAGTAACTATATCATCACTATTTTTTTTACTTTTACATCCGACTAAAACTAACCCTATAACTAATAAGGGACTTAATAATTTTGTTAATTTCATAAGAGTTTAAATTCAGTTAATACCTAAATATACATATAGCTTTACATGATTTCAAGAATTCAATTTTAAAATCCTATTTTTTATTAGGTTTTGCATATAAAAAAACAAACAATAGTCGATATATATGAACTTCAAACATTATTATCCGTATTACCTATTAAGTTTTAGAATTTATTATATATATAAAATAATACCCATAAGCAAATACTTATGGGTATTATTACAATTTAAAAAAGCTAACTAATTGGATATTATTATGGTGAAGTACTAATATTAGTAACACCACACTTATCCTTAGTAGTAACGTCACTAGATATCATATTTACGATATCAGGAGCTTTAAATAAAATTATTATCGCTGTAATTATAACTAAAGCTACTTCCCATTGTAATTTACCTCTAAGTGTTTGAATACCTAATACAATTATACCGATAATGGCAATACCTTTTGCCGTATTACCTCTAAACACTTTAATTAGGTTACATAACACACCACCAATGGGATCAGCTATAGAACTAGCTAAACTACTGAAAGATACCATAACAATAGCTGCCGCCAAAGTGACAAGTAATAAACGTAACATTGAATTGTAATTATAATTAGTTAACGTTTCGTTTGATGTACGAAAATTCATAGTTTTTACCTCAATAACATTAATTTAAACATTTAAAGACTAATGTATATTCTATTTATCTAGAAATCAATCTATAAATACATGCAATTTTAATTAATATGCTAAAATATTACAAAAATACCTATTTTAAGTAACATTATAATCACAGATAGCGCTATAGAACATTATAATTAACTTCCAAATATATAGACGAAAGTAAATAAAAATAACCAAATTACATCAACGAAATGCCAATACCATGCGGCAAATTCAAAATTTAAATGCCCGTTATTCTCCGTAGTAAAATCCCCTTTTTTTGCTCTAAAGTAACAAACTGTCAAAAATATTGTACCTATAATTACGTGAGCTCCGTGAAAACCGGTTGCTAAATAAAAATTAGAAGCATATATGCCATCGGTAAATTTAAAAGCTGCATGATAATATTCATAAGCTTGCATGCAGGTAAAGAATAGCCCAAGAACTATAGTAAGACCAAGAGCCGTTACGCAATCTTTTTTATTTTTTTCTTCCACGGCATAATGAGCCCAAGTAACGGTAGTACCTGATAAAAGTAAAATTAAAGTATTAATGAAAGGAATATCAAACGGATCGAAGCTTTTGATATTAGGCGGGGACCAAACACCTTTTTTGACTACCCATACTCCATCTAAAATACCGACGGGCGATAAACTTGATTTAAAGAAAGAAGCAAAAAATACTCCAAAAAACATTATTTCTGTTAAAATAAATAAAGCCATTCCTATTCTAAGCCCCTTTCTGACAGGAGCAGTATGGCTATGATCTATAACTCCTTCTTTTACTACATCCCTCCACCATGAGTATAAACAATAAATTACCGAAATAACTCCCAAAGCTAGAATATAATGGTTAAATTTATAGTTATGCATAAATGAAACACCGCCTGCTACTAAAATAAGTAGAGCAAACGAAGTTAATACGGGCCAAGGGCTTGGGTCAACTATATGGAATAAATGTGATTTAGTAGCAGAATGTGAATTATTTAAAACTATTTTTTGACTCATGTTTTATCTTATATTTCTAATTTATCATATAGATGAATATAAATTATTATTATTTTAAAAGCAAATTTTACCATAAAATACTAAAAATATTATTAAAAAATATAAAAAATAGAATTTTATAACCAAAAATTAAACTTTTTTATCATTATGCTCTTGACTCTTTATATTATTCAACTAATATAAAGAACCGCTAATAATGTTTAAGCTCCATTGTTGCAAGATCGAACTGTCAAAACTAAATAAAGTTATACCAGGGGACCGTTATTATAAGTGAGTAAAATCATGAAGTTTAATGGAGGTTGTTTTCTTCAACAACGGAGCTTAGCCCCTGGCACCTTTTATTACCGTTTAAGTTTGATTTATTAAACTGATTTTAAATCTAAAATTCAAGCGGTATTAAAATGCATATACAAAATAAAAGTTTATTATCCTCCAAGCCTAAAAAACTTCTAAAGAAAGAGAAAATAACCTCAAATCCAGTTTTAAAAATTAATAAAAAAATTTTTTTCTCATTACCATTTTTGATTGTCTTACTAATATTTTTCTATTTTCTTCTGAACATCTTAGAAAAACAAAATTTTTAAGTAACTACTAAAAATAGGGTAAGAAAAGATATTTTCAGCAAATCTTAAAATAGTTAAAAATTTCATAACTCTAATACAAAGCCGTACTTTCAAGTAATTTAATCTCGTAACTCTTATATAATAATAACCCTGATTTTTAAATTTTTATCTACAGGGGTGTTAGTCTTTAAATTTTCTTACTTAATTTAATTGCAGCTCTGCAAATTATTTTTACTATTTTACTCGTTAGTTCGGCAAAGACAGCTTCCTCGCTGTCATTTATTATAGCTATGTCCTTATGCTCAATTTCATCGAGCCTAAATTTAGTTATTTTTTCTAGCAATTCGGGTTCTGTATTTTGATTTGCTAAATAATTAATTTGTTCTCGGTAATGCTTCTCTATTACTTCTTCTATACTCTCCGTCACTAACATTGCGGTTTTTTTACCGATTTTAGAAGATATACTCCCAAGTAAAAATCCAAAATGATGCCAAAAAAATAATAATGCAGTAGGTCTTATTTTTCTTTCTAATAATTTTTTTTCAAAATAATCTAAATGCACTATTTCCTGATCAAGCATCTCTCTAATTAACGCGTGATCGTCTTTAGTATATTTTAATTGTCCTTGATAAATTCTTTTTGCACCATACTCACCTGCATGGTTAACTCTAACTATCTCGTGAATTTGATCATAAGGATCAGAAAAATCAGGTTTTGGCATTAATATATATTCCTTTAATGTTATCCTTGTGAAAGCGTTATTACAGAGATCAATTATGTCATTCTCGCGTGGCGTTGTTGCGTGGATCAATTTTTCCTCTGTCATCCCGCGACTTGATCGCGGGATCCAGCTTAAAATACTAAAATTATTAGCATTAAAAGTTGTTTTTCTGGATATTGTGGTCAAGCCACGGTATGACACCGAACACGTTTTTCGATCCACGCAACAATGCCTTCTCGCGTAGGCGGGAATCCAGAAAAAAAATTATAAATATAGTAAATTTTTAAAGCTAAAAGCTCAATTTTATATTGCTTTAGGCTGGATTCCTGCTTTCGCAGGAATGACATCAAGGACTTTCTGCAGCAAATCAAAACCTGCAGGATTCAGCTTATAATCTACTTCCGCTTGTTGCAGCATCTTCAAAGTCTTTAAACATTCATCTAGGCTAAGGCTATTGGCTATTTTGGTAAAATCGCTAATGTACTGATAGAAAATCGGCGGTGATAATGATTTGATCGCGGATTCTATACACTCACCGCTTTTTACTTTCGATAAAACTATATATAAATTTAAGTAATGTCTTATTAAGGCTCTAATCATCAATACTTCATTTATATTTTGCTTTTTTATTATATCTAGCTCTTTTAAAAAATTAATGTAATCCTTTTTTGAAAAATACATAGCAAGATCGCTACCGTTTACGATAATCTCGCTACTTAGTATTTCCTTTATATCATTTAATGTAATTTCGTGTTTATCATGGGTAAAATATATAAGTTTATCTATTTCGTTACAGACTAGTTCATGATCTCCTTTTAAATGAGCTTTTAAATAAGTAATAGCTTCTTTATTTATGGTTTTATTATTTTTACCTAGCTTATCTAAAATTATTCTTTCGATTTTCGTTTCGTCATCATGATAGCAAGCAATTGCCGCTAAGTTCTCTTCGGTTTCAAAAAATTTTTTAAAACTTGAGCTTGAGGTAATATCTTCGCCGATAAATACCGGAAAATTTATATAATCATCATTTAAAATTGTTTTTAAATTTTTATCTATCGAGTTACCGACTCCTCTTATTTTTATTAGTTCTTTTTGACCAAAGAAGTTAGGGGAATTAAGTATTATAGATAAAGAAGAAATATTAAGCTCTGCATATTCTATAGAAGTTTGCAGCATATTAAACTTCTTTACTAAATGACGGCAAATTTTATCTATATAACCTCTATCAGGTCCATATAATAAGATAGATTTAATTTTTCCGTTTGCTACCAGCTCAAATAAGCGATTAATTTGTGAAAAATAAAATTTCATAAATTTTTACTTCTAGTAAAATATAAAATTAACCTGCTACGAATTTCCTCAGCTGCCGCATTGGCAAGGTCTATCGCTGTTTTATCTCTTTCTATACTTGTTGCATAAGGGGTAAAAATAGCGTTATATGAAGTCGTTTGATAGAATTTTTCTTCTATTAAAATTTTATTACTTTCTATATCTATTAATTTATATCTAACTAATTGATTAATATATTCTCTTAATACATTAGAATTTTTCTCAATAGTAGCAGGCATAGTTATACCTAGAAGCTCAGCTTTAAGAACATATTTTGCTTTTGTTTTTTGCGGTAGGATAGTAGTTAAACGATGATAAAATTCAGCCCCTTCTATTGTTTTAATGGGTTCTATTTCTATCGCTTCTAAATCCTTATCAACTTTGCTACTATATCTTGTATCATAAACAGGTCTTAAATTACAACCACTTATAAATAAGAGTAAAAATATAACAAATAAATAACGCATAACCTTCAGATTATTTTTTTTATTATATTAATATCAGTTTATTTTAGTTTTGTGAAAGGAAAATATAGAAGTTATTTATTTGTAAATATGAAAGAGGATAAGATATTTCTAAATCTTATCCTTATTTAGATTAATTTGAATCGTTCTCATCAAAGTTTAGAATTTTTCCGCCTAGCTTTATTGGAGAGATTACTTCTAAATAATAATCTATTTCTTCTAACTCTTCAGGAGTAAATTTTTCTATACTAAAATCTTTATTAGATAAGGATTTATAGCTTGACTGTTCATTTTTGAAATGCTGTTCTTTACTCATTATTCCTCCTAAATTTATATTCAAAATTATAATTCATTTACAATAGACCTCTTTCGAAACTATCATTTTAAGTATAAAGGTTGTATAAGTACTTAATTTGTAGTAATAATGAGATTCGAACAAGTTAAAGAGTTAGAGGATAAAAGATTTAGTCGATTAACAGGAGTAAAGAAGGGGACATTTTTAAAGATGGTTGATATTTTAAGGCAAGCTGATAGTCTTAAGAAATCAAAAGGCGGTCGTAAGAATAAGCTCAATCTAGAGGAACAGTTGCTTGTGAGCTTAGAGTATCTTAGAGAATACCGTACTTATTTCCATATAGGTCAAAATTATGGCATTAGCGAAAGTACAGCATATAAGACTATTAAATGGGTAGAAGATACACTAGTAAAACATCCAAACTTTGCTCTACCTGGACGTAAAGTTCTAATGAAAAATGATATGGATTATGAAGTAGTATTGGTAGATGCGACCGAAAGTCCTATAGAAAGTCCTAAAAAAAACAAAAGTTATATTATTCAGGAAAAAAGAAAAGGCATACATTAAAAACCCAAGTAGTGGTAAACAAAAAAACAAAACAAGTAATATGTACAGATTTTGCCAATGGTAGAAAGCACGATTTCAGGTTATTTAAAGAATCTAAAATGCTTATACATCATAAGGTTAAAGTAATTACTGACACAGGATATCAAGGTATACAGAAGATTCATAATAATTCTGAGTTACCAAAAAAAAGAAACAAGAAAAAGCCTCTAACTAAAAAGGATAAAACAAATAATCGTAGGTTAGCAATAGAAAGAGTGCTTAATGAAAATGTTATTAGTATGCTGAAACGCTTCAAAATCATTTCTGACAAGTATCGAAACAGGCGAAAACGATTTGGACTTAGATTTAATCTTATTGCTGGAATTTACAATTTTGAACTCAAGTGACTAGTTTCGAAAGAGGTCTAATATAATTTGTGATCGTCGAGTTAATGATATTCTCTTCTTGCGGATATGGTATTAATGTGACAGATATAGGAGATAATTGAAGATTCCAATTTGTTTTAGTAAGATTAGTGATATTATCATTATCTTTTGGTTGATTTTGATTATTAATTGTCATAGCATTTCCTTGCTGTTAAAGTTAAGAAAACAGCTCAGAGGTTAAAGTGCTAAAATTTTGTAGTTTTAATTTAACCTCTGAACCAGAGTTGCACCACGGCCGCTCTTAACAAGGACAGATATCACCACAATTTTACAAAGTACAGAGGATTTAAGAGCTTTTGTGACAAATTTTTATACAATTAGGCAAACAGCTGCACAAATGAGACAGACTTAAAATATAATATTTGTTAACCATATTCTTTATCAATTATACATAGATAAAAATAACACTAAGTGATACTATAATAAATACTAAAATCCCTTTGACTATGCTGTTTTTCTCGCTTTTAAGCCTATTTTCTGATATAATCTTTAGTAGAAAATAAAGATAAATAACAAATTATGTCAGTAAAGAACTTAGATAAACCACAACCATTCTTGCAATGGGTGGGTGGTAAAAGAAAAATCGTTGATCAATTAGTTAAATTTATTCCTAAAAAACTAAACAACTACTATGAACCATTTCTTGGTGGTGGTGCTTTATTCTTTCATGTACGAGATAAATTTAAACAATGCTATTTATCTGATATTAACCTTGAGCTAGTCACGTCTTATAACGCAGTTAAGACAAACCCTGATGCAGTTAGTAAATTACTAGACTCACATAAAGCAAAACACTCTAAAGAGCATTATTATCAAGTGAGAGCTAATAATGATAGTAGTGATCCAATAAAAATTACTGCAAGATTTATTTATCTTAATAGATATTCATTTAAAGGTATTTACCGGATTAATATTGATGGCAAACCAGCTCAAACTTTCTCTGGTAGAAATTATAGTAAATCTGATATTGCATCTAGACTAAAGCAATGTAGCAGCTTACTTACTGGTACATATATTTGTGCTATAGATTTCTCTTTCATTGAACCACAACAAAATGATTTTGTTTATTTTGATCCTCCTTATCATAAATCAGGTGAGAAATTCTATACTAGATTGCCTTTTGATAAAAATGAACAAACTAGACTTAGAGATTTTGCTCTAGAACTCAACAATAAAGGTGTTAAAATTATGCTTTCTAATAGCAATACTCCATTTATTAGAAACTTAAAGAATTTCAATATTAATATCATTAAAGTTAAATATTCTATGCCTGAACGTAATAAAATGTCTGATGAGGTAATAATAACCAATTATTAAAGAGCGATTAAAGCATTCAATTGACACAGTTCAATCACCTATGCCTTATTCTTTCCTGTATCACAGATTGTAGTTGTTTTAAAATTTCGTTAATTCAAAAGTAAAACCTTGGGTCTTAAAAGCCTTATCGAGATCCTGCATATAATTATTTCTTATATAGTAATCATAAAAAGATGATGTAGATTTAAGAATTATTTTTTTGTTATATGTATCTTCTTCTGCCACTACTAATTTACTTAATACATTTAAATCAATATATTTGTTATAATGCTGGATAAGAAATTTTCGTGCCCTATACCATACTGTATCAGGATTTAATTGTTTACTGAGCTGCAATAGATAATCTTGTGTTTCATCTTCAGTATTATTCTTCTTTGCTTTAAGTTCAGCAAATGGTATGATTTGTAACTGCCCAATACTACTGCCATAGATCATTTGTACTTGCTGTAGTATTTTATCTTGTGCATTTTCTGAAAGCGTAATATTTTTAAGCAGTTTTATTTGGTATTGATTATCAACTATGCCAATAAAGCAGCAAGAGCTGAGTAATTCGTAAGCTATATCAGAATCAAAAACGCCGATTATTTTATGTTTTAGTTGAGCTTGTTTACTAATATTGCTACTATTTTCTATCTTATTTAAATATTGCTCTTTAGCTTTATTTAAGTTACCAGATTGAAGCTGTATCATGCAATTATTATCTTTAGTATCTTCTTCACATAGCTCATGAAATAATGCCTTAGCCATATAGTCTCCATTAGCACTTTCTTATGACCAAAATGATGATTTGAATATTTTCCTGCAAGCTTTAAAAGTAGCGTATTGATAGAGTCAAGAGCAAATCGTCTATTGGATTTTATCTGGAGTAAATTAGCATCTTCTTGGTTTAATGGATAAAAATCTATTAATTTTTTCCTTTTGAACCAGCTTTTATGATTCACAGCATTCATTGCTGCATTATTACTACTTGATTCCGTAGAATTATATTTTTTAGAGATTTTATCCATAACTGCTTGTAGTGCAGTGTTAATTTGCATACTACCTGGTATGCTATCAGTGCTAGATACACTGATATTATCGCCTTGTTGTTCATCGTGTACTGGTTTTATGCTATTAAATTGTGAATTTGCTTCGAGTTTTTGTTGTTGTAACTGATTTTTTGCATTTTGACTGCATTTATCTTTTTCATTTTGTAAAATTGTAGATTCACTATATCTAGATTTATTAGATATATTTTTATTATTATTATATATATAGAGAGTGGTCCAAACTTTTTTGGGGTTGAGTCAAAATTTCTTTGGGCTTGACCCCAAAGTTTTTTGGAGTTGAGCTAAAATTTTTTTTATTTTCAGAGGGTATTTTATTAGAAGCAGGTTGGAAATTTCTAGCCAGCTTAATACAAGGAGTATTACGGCATTTAATGCCATATTTAATGACTGTTGTGTTATACACTTGAATAAAGCCACTCTTTAATAGGCCAAACAACGTTAAAGTCACATATCTTGTGAATTTTTGCTTAACTAATATTAGCGATAATTTTTCTAAATTCTTAATACAAATCTCATGAAATTATCTGATTTTGATTTTGACTTACCGCCTGAGCTAATTGCTCAGAACCCTACAGACAAACGTGACGATTCAAATTTATTAATTGCTAGTCCTGAAAACCATATAAAAACTAAATTTTATAATATTATCGATTACTTCAAAGAAAGTGATTTACTGGTTTTTAACAACAGTAAAGTAATCAAAGCTAAGTTAAATTTAAGAGATAAGGTAAGTATTAATCTAAATAAAAAAATATCATATAATATTTGGTCGGCATTCGCAAAACCCGCTCGCAAGCTAAAAATAGGTGATGAATTTTATTTTGATAATCATAAAATAATCATTACTGAAAAGCTTGAAATGGGTGAGATTAAAGTAAAATTTGAGCTTAATAATATTTCTATATTTGAGTTTTTAGATAAATACGGTGAAATGCCGCTGCCGCTTTATATTAAGCGTGGTGTGGATTCTCACTTCCGTGGGAATGACATCGGCTTTGATAATGAACGCTATCAGACAGTTTATAGCAAAGTGCAAGGATCGGTTGCAGCACCAACGGCAGGTTTGCATTTCACAGACGATATAATAACTAAATTACAAAAAAAAGGCGTACAAACAGCCTTTGTAACACTACATGTCGGAGCCGGAACTTTCATGCCCGTTAAAACCGAAAATATTAATGAGCATAAAATGCATACGGAGTACTGCTCTATAACTCCTGAAACTGCTGATATAGTCAATAAGGCTAAACAGGAGAAAAGGCGTATTATAGCGGTCGGCACTACAAGCCTTAGAACTTTAGAAAGCTCTTGTGTGAACGGTAATATTCAATCAGGTAATTTTGAAACAGATATTTTTATAACCCCGGGCTTTAAATTCCAAATAGTCGATATGCTGCTTACTAATTTTCATTTCCCGAAATCCACTCTATTTATGCTAATATGTGCTTTTGCCGGCTATAAAGAGATGCACGAACTATATAAGTATGCTATAAAGGAAAAGATGCGTTTTTTTAGCTATGGCGATGCCACACTTTTATATAGGAAAACATAAGCATGCAAGAAAATTTTACCTTTTTAAATCAAAAAATTACTAAACTTGCAGAAGCTGTACATTTTTCTAAAGATAATGAAGATGACTACATATATGATGCAGCCTTTTTAAGATTTAAATTTGTAATAGAATCATTTTGGAAACTGTTAAAGAAAATATTAGCATATGAAGAAATTGATAGTAACTACCCCAAGAGATGTAATAAGTAAAGCTTTTCAATTTAATATGATTGATGATGAAAAAATTTGGCTTGCAATGCTTAAAGATTGAAAGGTTACTTCTCATGTTTATAATTAAATTATGAAGAGGCAAAAAAAATATTTGAAAATATTAAATTATACTTACCGATTTTAGAAAAGTCATACCGCAAGCTAGAACAAAAATATATAACAGAGTGAAATTAGACATAAAACAATCTGCTTTATTAGAAGAATTAAGCCAAATAGCAATGGAGCTTAATAAACCCAAAAGCCTACTTAAATTCTTTAATAAAAATAATCTTAGAAGTGGAATTTATTTGTACGGTCCGGTTGGCACAGGTAAAACTATGCTAATGAATTCTTTTTTTGAAAAGCTTAATATACCGAAGATAATTATTCATTATCAAAATTTTATGCAAGATATTCACAAAACTATGCATAAATTACAACTAGAAAATCAAAAAAATATCCTCCCTAAAATTGCCAAAGATTATGCTAAAAAAACTAAAGTACTTGGCATAGACGAATTTGAAATTAAAGATATTACAGATGCGATGATAATAGGCAGGTTATTTGACGAACTAATAAAACAAAACGTCTTTATTTTCATAACTTCTAATACTCAGCCTAATAATTTATATAAGGATGGGCTGCAAAGAAATTCGTTTTTGCCTTTTATCGATAAAATAAATAGTGAGTTTTATATTAAATATCTAGATAATCACCATAATTATAGATTCGATAAAGCTTTAAATGTCAAGGGCGATAGGATTATTTATCCCTTAACAGCTCAAAACCGAGATAAATTTCAGAAAATTATTGCAGACATTAGCGATGATAATTTCACTCGGCAAACTGTTGAAGTTCTAGGGAGAGAAATATCTTTTCAAAAAATTCATAAAAGGGTATTAATTACTGATTTTAATGAGCTATTTGCAAGAGATCTTAGTTATATTGATTACGTCAATATTTGTCAGAAATTTAATATCATTATCGTGCAGGATATGCAAATTATTGCACCCGATAACACTAATTTAGCGGTTAGGTTTATCAACTTTATAGATAACGCCTATTTTTATAAAATTTTACTTTTTATGAGCTTAGAAGATAACCCTAACAAGATATATCAAGGCACAGCAAGAGCTGAAGAATTCAAACGCACCGTCTCAAGATTAAATGAAATGAATAGCGAGTCTTATTTGCTAAATAACGATTTTAGAAATTGATTATAATAAATTGAATTAACCTAATAACGTACCGCTTGGAATATTCACTCCTCGTAAAAATTCTTCAGTATTTAAGGCTTTTTTGCCCTCTTGTTGGAGTTTTTTTATCGCTAATATACCTTTTCCGCAAACTACTTCTAATCTATCATTTATAACTGTTCCAGGGGTAGAATTATGAGATATGTCAATATATTCTGCTTCAAGGATTTTGATATTTTTACCGTTATGACTAAAGTAAACTCCGGGCCATGGGTTCATCCCTCGAACTTTGCAATTAATAGTATAAGCAGCATCTTGCCAGTTAACCCTTCCCTCTTCTTTTGTTAATTTATGGGCGTAAGTAACGCCATCGCTCGATTGCGGCATTGGGACTATGTCATCAATATTTGCAAGCGTTTTGATCAATAACTCTGCACCTATATTAGCACATTTATCGTGAAGTTCTTGCAAAGTTATCCTTTCCGGCAAATCAAAATCTTCTCGCATCAATATATCACCCGTATCAAGCCCTGCATCCATTTGCATAATACATACACTGCTTGTTTTATTGCCTTCTATAATAGTACGCTGCAAGGGAGCCGCTCCCCTATGACGCGGTAAACTAGACGGATGAATATTAAGGTAACCGTATTTTTTAGCATCTAAAATATTTTGCGGAATAATAAAACCGTATGCAATAACGACTATTATATCGGCATCGATATTATTAATCAGGTTTGCCGCTTCTTCATTACGAAGCGTTGCAGGAGTGTGGACAGGAATTTGGTAATCATCAGCTAATTGATGCACGGGAGATTTAGCCTCACTAAGCCCCCTACCCTTAGCCTTAGGTTTTTGAGTAAAAACGGCCACAACTTCATGATCGGAATTTATGAGTTTTGTAAGAGCAGGGACGGCGAACTCAGGCGTCCCCATAAAGATTATCTTCACACTATATTTTTTTTGAGTTTCTTAAGCTTGCGAAGAGCTACATCGCGTTTCATACTACTTAAATAATCGATCATTAGCTTACCTTCTAAATGATCATACTCATGTTGGATAACTCTTGCAAGCCAATCATTAGCCTCAAGCTCTTGCGGCTTATTATAATAATCTAAATATTTTATTTTTACAGATTCCGGTCTTGCTATCTCATAACGTTGTCCAGGAATTGAAATACACCCTTCTTTAGCCGTAACTAATTCTTCTGATTTTTCTACTATTTCAGGATTTGCTATAAAAAGTGGATAGAAATCTTCTGGTCTCTTAATCGGATCATAATCTTTTATATCAATTACCATAATACGTTTCAGCACCCCAACCTGTACGGCCGCAAGCCCTCCGCCATCTTCATGATACATAGTCTCAACCATATCATCCATGAATTTTCGGATTTGGTCATCAACCTCAAGGATAGTTTGAGATTTTTGCTTTAATCTTTCATCCGGTGCTGTTACTATCGGCAGTATTGACATATATCAAAGTTTATTATTTTTAATAATTATACCATAAAATCCCTAAAATGTAAAGAGGCACCGTCAAGTTAAGTAAATTGGTTTCAAAAAGTACTATGTTTTTATATTTCAGGCAGCAAGAAGTCTTTGAGTAGCTTCGTCCCAAATAGATTTAGCGGATGCAAATGCAATTCTTTGCTCTGGTGCGGTTTTAGTATATCGTCCAACATTGACGGCAAATATATTTCTGACTTTGCCCATCAGTGATAATATACATTGTGCTGAATTAGGATGCTTAAATTTAATCAATATTTTTTCCTTTCGTCGAGTTGGCTGATGAGCATTTTCAACACAGTTATTTAGTCTCTTACTAGTACGATGTTCAGTGTTAGGACACATAAGCTTAATCGGTTTAATGTAACTCCTGAGCTTATCAGTAACAATTACTCTTGGAGTTGGATAATTACCCAATAATCTTGATAAAAAGCGAATAGCTGATTTCTTGTTACGACGCTTCTGCAATAATATTTCTAATTCATGCCCCTTGGAGTCAACAGCTCTCCATAATATGAATACTTCGCCTTTGATCTTGATGTTCATCTCATCTAAATGCCATTTGTCAGTTGCTTTCCTCTCTCTCTTTCTGATGACAGCTTGAAAATAAATCGCAAATTTATTGCACCAAAATCTTACAGTCTCATGACTTAAAATAATACCTCGATACGCCATCTGTTCTTGAACATCTCGGTAACTATTATTAAAGCGATGATATAACCATACTGTATGGCTAATGATGCTTGCTGGAAAACGATGTCTCTTCGGGGTTTGAGTAATATGCATAGCGTTAAGATTTATTGATAAATGGTTACTGCTATTCTATAAATCATTCCTTTCAATCGCTCAATACTTAAATTTACATCTCTCTTAACTTGACGATGCCCATGAGACTGTAAGATTTTGGTGCAATAAATTTGCGATTTATTTTCAAGCTGTCATCAGAAAGAGAGAGAGGAAAGCAACTGACAAATGGCATTTAGATGAGATGAACATCAAGATCAAAGGCGAAGTATTCATATTATGGAGAGCTGTTGACTCCAAGGGGCATGAATTAGAAATATTATTGCAGAAGCGTCGTAACAAGAAATCAGCTATTCGCTTTTTATCAAGATTATTGGGTAATTATCCAACTCCAAGAGTAATTGTTACTGATAAGCTCAGGAGTTACATTAAACCGATTAAGCTTATGTGTCCTAACACTGAACATCGTACTAGTAAGAGACTAAATAACTGTGTTGAAAATGCTCATCAGCCAACTCGACGAAAGGAAAAAATATTGATTAAATTTAAGCATCCTAATTCAGCACAATGTATATTATCACTGATGGGCAAAGTCAGAAATATATGTAGAAGTCAAGATTTAATCTTACAGACACTATAAATTTTGTACCTGATTGTCAGTTAAATTTTGACTGTCAGATATATAATCAAGATACAAAATTTCATTATTCTTTTCAACAGCTAATTTCTTACTATCCTGAAAAGTTTGCATAGGAGTTTTCCCATAACAATATTTACCAGAATGAGGTCGCTCATTATTGAAATGCTCTAACCAAATATCAAGATCTAATTGTAAATCATCAAGATCTGTATAAATCTTTTTTCGCATAGCCGTATCAAAGAATTCTTGTTTCATGGTTTTATTAAAACGCTCACACATACCATTTGTTTGGGGAGAATATGCCTTAGTTGTAGTATGTTCTATACCTTCTATGCTAAGAAATAACTCAAAAGCATGATGCTCTATATTGCCCTTATATTCTGACCCACGATCTGTAAGAATACGCAGTATTGGTATCCCTTGGCTCTCATACCATGGTAACACCCGGTCATTAAGCATATCAGCAGCAGTAATTGCTGTTTTATCAGTATATAGTTTAGCATCCGCTACCCTAGTATAGCTATCAATAAATACCTGAGAATAAACCTTACCTATACCTTTAAAATTACCTACATAATACGTATCCTGACATCCTAGATAACCTGGATGCTGCGTCTCAATTTCTCCATGTGCTTCTTTTTCATTACGACGCTTCTCTAGTACTTGTAACTGAGCTTCAGTAAGAACAATCCCATCTTGAGCCATCTTTGCTTCTAATGCTTTAAGCCTTTTACTGATATTGTTTAAATCATTACGTAGCCAAATTGATCTCACTCCTCCAGGTGATACAAGTATACCACTCTTCTTAAGCTCATTTGATACTCTTAGCTGACCATATGCTGGATATTCTATTGCCATATCCATTACTGCCTTCTCTATCGCTGGATCAACTCTATTCGCTATTATTGGCTTTCTTCGACTAATTTCATACAACGCTTCTTCGCCACCAGTTTCATACAGTTCTTTAAATCTGTAATAACTATCTCTACTATATCCCATCGCTTTACATGCTGATGATATACTACCAAGACTCTTAGCTAATTCAAGTAAACCTAATTTTGGCTTTATTATTTTTTGATTTAAGTGCATTGTGACCTTCCATTTTTTTATCTGTATTTTTAATACGTAATTTTTATTAAATGTAAGATCAAATCTCAACTAATACAAAATATATTTGCCGTCAATGTTGGACGATATACTAAAACCGCACCAGAGCAAAGAATTGCATTTGCATCCGCTAAATCTATTTGGGACGAAGCTACTCAAAGACTTCTTGCTGCCTGAAATATAAAAACATAGTACTTTTTGAAACCAATTTACTTAACTTGACGGTGCCATCGCTATTAATATCAATTTCTTCTTTTGAATTTAAAAGTTGTTCAAGCTTTTCTATATCGCCGTCTTGTGCTGCATTTTTTAAAAGATAATGTTTAAGTTCTGATTTATAAGATTTTAATTCCTCAATATCTTCATTATTTCTCTTACGTTCTTCTGCATACTTGATTACTGATTCTATAACCAAATTATTTGGCGATACAGAAAGTTTTAGTATTGTTTTAACCTCTGTTATAGGTCTATTAGTATGTATTATATTTTTGGCTGCTAAAATTACGAGTGTATCTTTTGGTAAATAAGGTTTTAATAAGTTTTTAATATTTTCGATTGGTTCTTGGTTTTTTATCGCAGAAACAATTTGGGCTTGAACTGCAGGTATTTCGTTTATTATTGTTTTTTTACTAGGATCTTCTAAAATTTTTTCTTTTCTAGAAGAATTTCCTGAAGCTAAAGAGGAAAGTCTTTTGTACATAATTTACCTTAATTAATTTATAGCGGGCGTACTATAAAGCAATAAAGGTAAATTATCAATATAAAAATAATGATACTCCTCGCAGCAGAGCTGCGAGGTATCTAAAAAAGTTTTAGTTGCTTCTGATGAAAAGCTTTATATGATGGTCGATCCGCCTCTTGATTCTTTACATAGTTGCGTAATTTTTTCTCATCTCCATGTTTTCCAACCGTACTCATAAAATATCCATTAGTCCAAAATTCGGTACCCCATAATTTATTTTTTAAGTCAGGAAATTTCTCAAACATTTTCTTAGCTGTTATACTTTTCACTATCCTAGCTACTTTAGTAGGACTATAACTAGGCACAGGCTGAATTAGAAAATGCACATGATCTTTATCTACTCCAATTTCTAAAAATCTTATCTCGTATCTTTCTTCAATTTCTAAACATATTTTGCATAAATAATTATCTAACTTCTTATCAAAAATTGCTCTACGATATTTTGCAGGCGTTACTAAATGATAAATAAGTACTGTAACATTATGGCTCTTATGTATGTACCTACTCTCTTCCATCCATACATCATATCACGAAGCAAAGCTTCGGGGAATTAAACCCTAAGAGATTAACTAAATATAAACAAATTAACTAATATCTATATTTTCTTAATTTTTAGTTGTAGCTTAGAATTTTCTAGTTCGATTTCACTAGAATGATCAGGAGTAAAATCTTTAGCAAATTCGCCTAAGGTTTGCTCCTTAATAAACTCACCGTAAATATCGGTTATTTTTGGCAAATCTATATCGATTAAAATCCTATCCGATATGGCAAAATCTGCGTCTTTACGAGCTTGCTGAATAAAGCGTATGATGTCACGAGCGTATCCTTCGTCTATCAATTCAGGGGTTAGCTCTAGATCAAGAATTAGCAAACTGCTATTATTCGCAAAGCTTGCTGCTCCTTTGATATGCGAATGAGGCTCAAGTATCAGCTTATACTCATCGCTATTTAAAACCTCATCACAAATCGTTAAACCGTCAGACGTTACTTCCCATTCGTTCTTTTTGGAGGCAGCTATTATGTCTTTCATTTTAGCAGGCAGACGCTTACCGAGTAACGGGAAATTAATCGATAGTTTTTTAACGGCATAATTTTCTAGATCATCACGATAGATTACTGATTTAACATTGATTTCGTCTTTAATTAAATCTTCAAAACTTTTTAATTTATCGTTGTTTTTACTGATGATTGTTATGCTTGCAAGCGGTTGCCTTATACGTACATTTTCGCTACTTCTAATGAACAGGCTATTACTGCAAATATCCAGCACAGTATCCATAGTATTCACCAGTTCACTGTTTATTTTGAACTTTGAAAGATCAGGATAGTCGCAAAGATGGACGGACAAATTGTCATTCCCGCGTAGGCGGGAATCTAGGAATTCAGATTTTTCTGGATCCCCGCTTTCGCGAGGATGACAATATAGCCCCAAATATATCGCCTCAGAGATAAGCGGCACTAACGACGACATTGCAACAGCCATAGTTTCTAAGCAGGTATACAAAGTATTATAAGCGTTTTGCTTGTCTGCATCTTTTTCGCTTTTCCAAAATCTAGCTCTGCTTCGTCTGATATACCAGTTATTCAGCACTTCAAAAAATTCTGAAACTGCATGATAAGCTGTTTGAGTATTGAAACTATCTAAACTTTCTTTAATTTTCTCTACCGCTATTTTGAGCTTGGATAATATATATATATCTAGTACATTTTCCGAATTAAAATTTAATTCGCCTTTAATATGATCGGCGTTAGCATACATCGTAAAAAAATGGTAGGCATTCCAGATAGGTTTAATAAATAAACGAAGCGTATCGAATACCATTTTGCCGTCTTTATCAATTAATAGCTCCTGTCCTTTGACCACATTGGAAGAAAGCATTGTTACCCTTAAAGCGTCAGAGCCGTATTTGTCGAATAGCTCTAGCGGGTCGGCATAATTGTTTAAGCGTTTTGATAATTTCTGACCGGTGGCATCTAAAATCACGCCGTGACAGATACAATTTAAAAACGGTGGGCGATTGAACAGGGCAGTAGATAACACCATTAAAGTATAGAACCAGCCGCGTGTTTGCGCTGAATACTCAACTATAAAGTCTGCCGGAAAATGATCCTCAAACCACTCTTTATTTTCAAAAGGGTAGTGGGCTTGCCCGTACAGCATTGAGCCGCTTTCAAACCAGCAATCAAATACGTCCTCTATTCTACGCATTACTGATTTACCCGTTGGATCATCAGGATTGGCCCGCGTTAGTTCATCAATAAACGGGCGATGTAAATCGGTGATCTTAACGCCAAAATCCTTCTCTAGCTCCTCTATAGAGCCGTAAACATCTATGCGTGGATATTTCGGATCGTCTGACTTCCATACCGGCAAAGGCGTTCCCCAGAATCTGTTACGGCTTATTGACCAATCCCTAGCATTCTCAAGCCATTTGCCGAATAAATTATCCTTAACATGAAAAGGTATCCAGTTAATTTGCTGGTTCAGCTCTACCATTCTGTCTTTGAATTCGGTGACTTTTACATACCATGACAGAACTGCTTTGTATATAAGAGGAGTATCGGTTCGCCAGCAATGCGGATAATTGTGAATATACTGCTCGGTTTTTAGCCAATTTCCTTGCTCTTTCAGCTTGATTATTATTTTGTCGTTAGCATCAAATACTTGTAAACCCTCTAAATCCGGCACTTCTTTGGTAAACTTACCACTATTATCTACAGGACAAACAAGCTTTATGCCTTCCTGTTCACAAAGTATTTGGTCGTCTTCACCAAAACCCGGGGCCATATGTACAACACCCGTGCCGTCCCCTTCAACAACGAAATCGCCGGCAAATATCTTAAAGCTGTTCGGATGATCTTTGAAATAGTCAAATAACGGTTTGTAGCTTCGTCCTTGAAGTTCTGAACCTTTGATTATAGTAAATTGCTCATCACCCTTTAGCTCTAACTCTTTAGAATATTTAGAGACGGATGAAGCAGCTATGATATAACAGACATCGCCTTTCGGCACTAATACATAATCGATATCGCTACCGACTGCTAAAGCAAGATTTGACGGTAATGTCCAAGGGGTAGTCGTCCAAGCAAGTATTCTGTATTCTATGTCATCCCCGCCCCCTTTAACGTCATCCCCGCGTAGGCGGGGATCCATCTTTTTCTGGATTCCCGCTTTCGCGGGAATGACACCGAGAGTGTTTTCAGAATCATGTAACAACGCCTTCTTGTCCACGGGACGACATAATTCAAAACTAACCGTTACTGCTTTGTCTGCTCGTTCTCTATAAGAATTATCAAGCCTTGTTTCAAAGTTAGAAAGCGGGGTTTCGCATGCCCAAGAATATGGCATTACCCGCATAGATTCGTATAATAATCCTTTATTATATAGCTCCTTAAAAGCCCAAAGGACTGATTCCATAAAATTCTTATCCATCGTCTTATAAGAATTCTTAAAATCCACCCACCTCGCTTGACGCGTTACATATTCTTCCCAATCGCTTGCATATTTCATTACTGACGCTCTGCAATGAGCATTAAACTTCTCTATGCCAAAATTTGTAATAGCAAGACGCCCTGAAATACCAAGCTCCTTTTCCGATTGCATTTCAGCAGGTAGTCCGTGACAATCCCAGCCAAAACGACGTTCTACTTTTTTTCCTCTAACAGTTTGGAATCTTGCATATACGTCTTTAATAAAGCCGGTTAGTAAATGCCCATAATGCGGTAAACCATTGGCAAAAGGCGGACCGTCGTAAAAGATAAATTCAGCATCTCCTTCTCTATTATTAATAGATTTTTGGAATATGTTATTATCTTGCCAAAATTTTAATATCTCTTTTTCTATTGCTGCAAAATCGGCATTTGAGCTAACTTCTGGATAATATTTAGTGTTTGTCATTATTTTGTAAATTATTTATTATAACAGTTTAGTTTAGTAGTACTGATGTCATTTCCGCGGAGGCGGGAATCCAGTAAAAAGACTGTCATACCGCGGCTTGTACCTTAGGTATCTCAGGACACAGTCTGTGGCACAAAATTCCATGATCAAGTCACGGGATGACAATATAATTGACTGGATTCCCGCTTTTGCGGGAATGACACAAAGCCATAACAGTTTGGTTTATAATAATAGATAATAGCATAGAGATAAATAGCTAACTTATGACAAATAGTGAAAAAATTTTTATATTGGGCTTTGTATAGTATTTTCTATTCTTATAGTACTGGGTAATCTAATATATCAAAAATTTGTTATGTTACAAATACCGTTTTATAAGCTTGAGCTATCTGCCGGAGTGATATTATATCCTTTAACATTTTTAATTATTGATATAATTACCGAGCTATATGGGAAAGAAAAAGCCAATTTTTGCATAAGGCTGGCAATATATATGAATATTCTAGTTACTGTAATTATAATGTTTATAAGTTACTTGCCGGCTACTGACTGGTCAAAAATCAATGATGAAACGTTTAATAAAGTATTTAGTTATTATAGTGTAGCATTTCTTGCCTCTGTTATCGCCTGCTACACTGCTCAAGCAATTGATGTTAATTTATATTTATGTATACTTAAGTTAACTAAAGGAAAATATTTATGGTTAAGGAGCAATGGTAGTACGTGTATATCATTATTTATTGACACTACTATAGTGATTAGTTTTATGACAATGTTTAGTATTTTCCCAATTGAGCAAATGTGGACGTTAATACTTAATAGCTACAGCTGGAAGTTATTTTTTACTATTTGCTGTACACCATTATTTTACTTAAGCCTTTTTTCTATAAGAAGTTTTATTAGTCGTTCCGTAACTTGATTGGTGTTATTGCATGGATACCAAATCGTCATTGCGAGTAGGTATTGTTGCGTGGATCGAAAAACGTGTTCGGTGTCATACCGTGGCTTGACCACGGTATCCAGAAAAACAACTTTTTATACTAATAATTTTAGTATTTTAAGCTGGATCCCGCTACAAGCTCGCGGGATGACAGGAGAAAAATTGATCCACGCAACAATGCCGCCACGGGATGATAATTTCTCAACCATCCAAGCGATAAAATTTACTAGATTTATAAAATTTAATTATATTAAGAAGTAAAATCTTAGTAATACCGGCGATCGGTATAGCAAAAAATATTCCGACAAATCCGAATAAGCTACCGCAGGCAAAAATTGAAAATATAATCCAGAGTGGGTGCAAACCTATCTTATCACCGATAATTTTAGGTGTTAGAATATATGACTCGCAAACATTCCCAATAAGATAAATCACCATTATATAAAACAGCTTTGTAGTCGCACCAAACGTTAAATATCCGATAGTTATAGTTAGAAGGAATGAAATAAAGGTGCCGATAAAAGGAATAATAACAAGAAAGCCTGTTAAAATTCCAAGTAGTAATGCAAGATCGATACCAATCACGGTAAATGAAATGCTATAATAAATCGATAATAATAAACAAATATTTAACTGACCTCTTATATAAGCAGCAAGCAGTCTATTAATAGATGATAATATTTCAAGTATTCTGTGTCTACTTTTTAGCGGTAATAATGATCTCATATTTTCGATAATTCTTGTCCAATCACGTAAAAAATAAAATAATATTATAGGGATAAGTAAAAATAAAACAAATATATTAATTGTAATAATAGTATAGTGCCAGAAATTATTGGCAAGGCTACCAAGTATAGTAAATATATTATTTATGAAATTACTTAAAGAATCCTTTATTTTATCGGCAATATTCGGCTCTACCGAATAAATTTTTGTCATTATAGGCGGTAATATCTCGGCTTGAAAATAATCCTTATATTTGGGTATATTATTTACAAAAGTAGAAACTTGTCCGTAAATTATCGGTACTAGAATAGTAAATGCAGCAAAAAATATACTTAAAAATATAAGGTAAACTATAATAGATGAAATCTTATTTGATAATTCAAATTTTGATGCAACAAAATCTATAGCAGGTTGAAGTAGATAAGAAATTATAAAAGCAATAAAAAACGGTTTTACTGCTTCTGAAATCAGCATAAAACCGCTTATAAAAATTCCTATAAAAAGAAGCCAAAATATAGCGGTTTTATTCATCTTATCCTTCAGATTGAGGTTTTTTAGTTACTTGAACAGTCGCAGGACGAAGTAACCTATCTTTAATTTTATAACCGACTTGCATTATATTAATAACACTGTTAGGTGCATGATCAGAATGTTCTACTTGTGAAATTGCGTTATGCAGATTACAGTCAAATACTGATCCTATTTCAGGTTTTATTTCTTTTATATGATGCTTATGAAATACCTTATCTAGCTCATCTTTTGTCATCTGAACACCGGCAATGATATTAGTTACTTCTACTGAAGTGTCGAGCGGTTTATGCTCTAATGCTCTAGTTAAATTATCCCTAACATTTAATAGTTCTTTTGCAAATGTAGCAATCGTGTAATCTTTTGCTTCATCACGTGCTTTTTCTAGACGTTTTCTTGTATTATCTATTTCGGCACTTGCTCTAATCAATTTGTTTTTTAGTTCTTCTACTTGTGCTTTTAGATTTGCTATTTCTTCATTATTATCAACAATATTTTCTACTTCGTTTATTTCTTTTTCATTATTTTCTATATTATTATTATCCATCATAATTTTATATTCTTTTTTTAGATATATTAGATATAATAAATAAATCTAAAATTTTCAATGGGATATACTCGTTTTATTTGAAAAATTGTCTGCGTCGTCCTATAAGATCTGTGGTTCACGTACTATTTTGTACGCTCCGCTCCTCGCCTTATAAATTTCCAGCTCTTTTCCAAATAAAACTTAGTCTACCTATTCTTCATTTATCAGAGGTATAAATATTATATTATGAGACAGTCAGGCAGAAAAAGCAATCAATTACGTCCTATTTCATTAGAATTATCACCTCTTATTAACGCAGAAGGTTCATGTCTTATTAAAATAGGTAATACTCACGTTATGTGCAGTGTAAGTTGTGATGCAACGGTGCCGCCCTTCCTTACGTAATCAAAATAAAGGGTGGATTACTGCGGAATACAGTATGCTTCCCGGCTCTACGGCACAGCGTAATAAAAGGGAAGCGGGCTCAAGGTAAACAGTCAGGTAGAACGCAAGAAATACAGCGTTTAATAGGAAGAGCAATGCGTTCGGTAATTGATTTGTAGAAACTAGGCGAGCGGCAAATTATTGTAGACTGTGACGTGATTAATGCCGACGGTGGTACTAGAACTGCCGCTATAACGGGAAGTTATGTAGCTTTGCATCTTGCTATTAGGTCATTAATGAAGAAAAGAATTTTAAAATCAAATCCTCTAATTAACCAAGTTGCTGCTATTTCTTGCGGTATATATAAAGATAAACCTATATTAGATTTGGATTATTTAGAAGATAGTGAGGCGGAAGTGGATAGTAATTTTGTATTTGCAGGTAACGGAGATCTTATTGAGATTCAAGGAACGGTAGAAAGAAAACCTTTTTCTGAAGAGCAATTTTTAGAAATGTTGAAACTTGCAAGAACGAGTGTTGCAGAATTGTTTAAGCTACAAAATCAGGTGCTACTTAATTTATAATGACTAAAATCAGACTTGATGAATATTTATTACAAAAGGGTTTTGCTCCAAATATTCAAGTAGCCCAAAGTCTAATTATGCAAGGTAAAGTGCATAATAAACATGAGCAGCTAACAAAAGCCGGAACGCAAGTTAGTATAAACGATACTGATATTAAGGTTAAATTGCCGAAGCATAACTATGTTTCAAGAGGAGCTTTAAAACTAATAGGTGCTTTAGATTATTTTAAGATTAGTCCAAAAAATATGGTTTGTATTGATCTTGGTAGCAGCACCGGCGGTTTTACGGAAGTCTTACTAGAGCAAGGAGCGGAAATAATTTTTGCCGTAGATGTTGGTTACGGTGAGTTACATCATAGATTGCGGGGTAATCCAAAAATCATAGTGCTTGAAAAGACTAACGCACGTTATTTAACTGACAAACAAATAACAATAAAGCCTGATTTAATAGTTTGTGACGCAAGCTTTATTAGTTTAACTACTATTTTGCCTGCTTCATTTGCTTTAGCTAAAAAAGATTGCCTGCTTATAGCACTGATAAAACCCCAATTTGAAGTCGAAAGGAAAGAAGTAGAGGAAGGAGGAATTATTAAAAATCCTCTACTTCATCAAAAAGTATGTGATAAAATTAAAGCTTGGCTTGAAAAAGAACATCATTTTGAGATATTCGGTATTATAGAAAGTCCGATACTCGGGACTAAAGGAAACAAAGAGTTTTTAATAGTAGGGCAGAGAAAAAAGTAAAGTTAAAGGTTGCTTATATGTTTTAATTAGTGTATTTTCTTTGTGGATAAGCAATATAAAAATCATAAACAGGTGGGTTTATCCCACCTTTTTTGTTATAAAAGCCAGAGAATGCAAACTATTGAACATCAAATAACGGATTTGATTGAAGAAACCTTAAAAGATATGGGTTTTGAGTTAGTACTTGTACGTGTTAAAGGTCTCAATTCTAAAATTGTTGAAATATTAATAGATAAGCTTGATGACCAAAAAGTAACTGTAGAGGATTGCACTAAGATAAGCAATACTATCTCTGCTATTTTAGATGTTGAAGATTTGATAGAAGAGGCATATTACTTAGAGGTTTCTTCAAGCGGTGTTGAACGCCCATTAGTAAAGTTTGAAAATTACAAAAGATTTGTAGGAAGAGAAGTTAAAATTAAACTTAAAGAATTATTAAACGGTAGAAGCCGTTATCAAGGTGTTATAATTGAGGCTAAAGACAATAAAGTATATTTAAAATGGGAAGACCAAGAAATAGTAATTGATTATGATTTAATTAAAAGTGCAAATCTGGTTTTAACAGAAGAAATGTTTAAAAAATTGTTAGGTTCTACGCAAAACTAAAAACAATAAGTATTCTTTTAAATTACATTTAGAAATAGAGTTTTGGAAGATGCTTAAAGTAAGGTAATTTATGGTGATAATTTATGTCTAATATAGGTAACATAGAAATTTTACAAATTATAGATTCTGTGGCTCGGGAGAAAGGAATATCAAAAGAAGTTTTGATTTCAACCGTAGAACAAGCAGTGCAAGTAGCAGGGCGAAAAAAATACGGTAATGAGTATAATATTAAAGCACAAATAAATAGAAAAAACGGCGAAATAAATCTTTTAAGAGTACTTAAAGTAGTGGAAAACGTAGAAGATTATTTAACGCAAATTTCACTTAGTGAAGCTTTAAAGAAAAATCCTGAAGCTAAAATTGAAGATGAGATATATGAGTATTTGCCTCCTATCGACCATGCAAGAGTAGCGGCTCAAGCAGCAAAGCAAGTTATAACTCAGCGTGTTATAGAAGCAGAACACGAAAAACAATATCAAGATTTCAAAGATAGAAAAGGCGAAATTATAAATGGTATCGTCAAAAGAATGGAATACGGAGATATAATAGTTGACCTTAACCGTGCCGAGGCGATAATAAAAAAAGAACAGCAAATTAAAGGTGAAAATTTTAAAATTAATGATCGTATTAAAGCATATGTACAAGATGTAAGGCACGAAACTAAAGGACCGCAAATCTTTTTATCTAGAACCGATGAGAAGATGCTAGCTAAATTATTTGAGCTTGAAGTGCCTGAAATTTATGAAGGGATAATTCAAATAAAAGCTGTAGCTCGTGATCCTGGCTCAAAAGCAAAAATAGCTGTATTCGCTTCGGATAGCAGTATAGATCCAATAGGTTCGTGTGTCGGTATCAGAGGTAGTAGAGTACACGCTGTAACAAATGAATTAAGCGGTGAAAAAATTGATATAGTATTATGGAGTAAAGATATTGCGGAGTTTGTAGTTAATGCTCTTGCACCTGCTGAAATTTTAAAAATTCTTATTGATGAAGATAAAAGAAAAGTAGAGGTGGTTGTTTCGCAAGAAAATCAAAGTATTGCAATAGGCAGAAGAGGGCAAAATGTACGGCTTGCTTCTAAACTTACTGGTTGGGGTATTGATATAATGACCGAAGAGCAAGAATCAAAACGAAGAAATGAAGAATTCTTAACTTCTACGGAATTGTTCATGGAAGCTTTAGATGTGGAAGAAGTAATTGGACAGCTTTTATCAGTTAGCGGATTTAATACAGTAGAACAGATTGCAAGTAGTGATATTAATACTTTAATGAATATTGAAGGTTTTGAAGAAGAGCTAGCTGTAGAAATTAAAAACAGAGCTATTAATTATGTTAACCTTAAAAATGAAAAAATTATTAAAAAACTAGAAGAGCTTGGAGTAGAGCAAGAATTAATAGATATATTAGATATACAACCTGAATTAGTATTAAAATTTGCTGAATATGGCATTAAAACTATAGAAGATTTAGGAGAAATGAGCCTAAGCGAATTCAAAAATTTAGCTCCAAACTCTAATATAGCGGATGATAATATCAGATTATTAATTAAAACAGCTAAACAACATAGTGAGTTAAAGGAAGAATAGAAAAAATATGGAGTAGTTACTCTTGCAGGAGTAAGAAAGTGCTCATAGATTGAAAAACAACCTTGGTGTCATCCTGTGGACAAGCCAGCGTTGTTGCATGGATCACTTATGTCATTCTCGCATAGGTTTAGCTCTGTTATCTCGTGGTCACGCCCACGGGATGATACTGAACCAATTTTTGATCCACGCGGGCAAAGCCGGACAAGCCACGGGATGATAGAGTTAAGCCATGCAATAAAGCCATATGGCACCATATTACTCTGTAAAGAGTTCTATTACTAAATACAAAGGTTTAAATATGACGGATAACCAGGAAAACAAACCTAAAAAGTTAACACTTAGCAATACAAAATTGTCACTTAACAAATCTTTTGATTCTCTTGCGAGCACTCAAAATTTTGTTAATGCTAGGTCGAAAACGTTAGTAGAAGTTAGAAAATCAACAAGTAATACTACTCTTTCATTAAGTAAAGAGAAAAATAGTCTAACTCAAACGACTTCTGATTCCGGTAGTGAAGAATTTAACAGACGCTTATCTATTTTAAAGAAAGCTGTGGAGCAATCTAAATTAAACGATAATTCACAAATAAGTACTTTAAGTAAACTTACAAGTATTAATCAATCTACTCCTTCAAAAGTAGAGCAGTCAGAAGAAATTAATAAAAAAACTGAACAGGAAAAACAGGCTACCAATAAAGCTCAAGAGGAAGTAAAAACTAAAGAAGTGGAAGATAATAATGAAGATCTTCAGCTTCTAAAGCCTAAAAAACAAGAAGAAGCATTTGTAAAATCCCCGTTAGTAGGGACGCGGACACGTTACGGTATATCCTCAGAAAATGAGGTTGAAAAAGTAACCGAAAGTAAAGTAGTCGCCCCAAAGCCTAAAGTTGAAGAATCAAGAAAGTTTAAAAAGACTGACATCTTTAACATGCTTGGTGATGATGAAAACGAAACCGGCGGTAGGACTAGAAGTCTTGCTTCTATAAAAAGAGCAAGAGAAAAGGAAAAACGTAAATCACTAATATCGCAAGCACCAGAAAAAGTATATAGAGAGGTTACTATTCCTGAAGTTATAGGGGTTGGGGACTTGGCTAACGCTATATCTGAACGCGCGGCCGACGTTATTAAGGAATTGATGAAGCTTGGTATTCTTGCTAATGCTAGTCAAACTATTGATGCTGATACGGCAGAGCTAGTTGCTACAAATTTAGGTCATACCGTAAAAAGAGTACAGGAATCAGACGTTGAGAATGTTTTAATTACCCATGATAAGGAAGAAGATTTAAGACCGCGTGCACCGGTTGTTACGGTTATGGGGCATGTTGATCACGGTAAAACTTCGTTACTTGACGCTTTAAAATCTACGGATATTGCTTCCGGTGAAGCAGGGGGAATAACTCAGCATATCGGAGCTTATAGAGTGACGCTTGCTGACGGTAGAGCTATCACCTTCATTGATACGCCCGGGCATGAAGCGTTTTCGGAAATGCGTTCAAGAGGTGCGGGAGTTACAGATATAGTTATTCTAGTTGTGGCAGCAGATGACGGTATTAAGCCACAAACGGTGGAAGCAATTAATCACGCAAAAGCGGCAAATGTTCCTATAATTGTTGCTATTAACAAGATTGATAAACCTGATACGGATATAGAACACGTAAAAAATGAACTTTACATGTACGAAATTATCGGTGAAGAAGCCGGCGGGGATGTTATGGTTATTCCGATCTCAGCACTGAAGAAAACTAATTTAGATAAATTAGAAGAAGCAATTTTATTAGTTGCTGAAATGCAAGATTTAAAAGCAAGTCCGTTTGGATCTGCTAGTGGTGTTGTGATTGAGTCTAAAGTTGAAAAGGGAAGAGGTGCGTTAACTACTATACTGATTCAACGCGGTACTTTAAGAAGCGGTGATATTATAATAGCTGGAACAGCTTACGGTAAAGTCAAAAAAATGACTAACGATAAAGGAGTAGAAGTTTCAGAAGCTACGCCATCTGTTCCGGTAGAGATTCAGGGCTTAAGTCATGTTCCTCACGCAGGTGATAAATTTAATGTAGTACAAACAGAAAAGCAAGCAAAAGATATAGCAGAATATAGAGAGCGAATTGCTAAAGAAAAGAAAATCTCTATTGCACCACGCTCAAGTTTAGAGGATTTATTCTTAAAAGCCTCAGGCAGTAGTAAAATTAAGGAATTACCTTTAATTATTAAGGGTGATGTTCACGGTTCTGTCGAAGCTATCGCCGGTAGCTTATTAAAACTACCGAACGATGAAATAAAATTGCGTATTCTTCACAGCGGTGTAGGTCCTATAACTGAATCTGACGTATCACTTGCTCATGCTTCTTCAGCCATTATTGTCGGCTTTAACGTTAGAGCAGGGGCAAATGCCAAAACAGCAGCAGAAAAAGAAAAAGTCGAAATTAGATATTACAGTATAATATATAATCTAATAGATGATATAAAAGCAATTATGAGCGGTATGCTTGATCCAATAATCAGAGAGCAATATATTGGGTCAGTAGAAATTAGGCAGATATTTAATATTACTAAAATCGGTAAAATTGCAGGTTCTTACGTTACTAAAGGTATTATTAAGAAAGGTGCGGGAGTACGCTTATTACGTGATAATATAGTAATTCATGAAGGCAAGCTAAAAACTCTAAAACGCTTTAAAGACGAAGTTAAAGAAGTCAGAGAAGGCTATGAGTGCGGTATAGCATTCGAGAATTATGAAGATATTAGAGAAGGCGACACAGTTGAAGTATTCGAACTTGTGGAAGAAAAAAGACATTTGTAGATTGTTGCATAGTTCTTGTGTCATTCCTGTGTAGGCTTGTCTGCGTGGAGACAGAATCGTCATTGCGAGGAGAAGCGAAGCTTCGACGCGGCAATCTTAGGAGTCCTGTTTTATGAGATTGTTATGCTCCTTGCAGTCTGACGATTTAGCTCAAATTTTGAGGCATGTAATAACGCCGGCTTGTTTACGGGATTATACTGAGAGCCATGCAATAAAGCCTATAATCATGTAGCTTGTGATAATATCTATATTTAGCTAGGAGTGCCTTTTTATCTATTAAAAATCTCGTAATTTACTACACTAAAATCAAAAAATTCTTGATTAGAATCAGCTTAATCATATACACTCAATACAAATATATAAATAAATATAATTGAAAATGAGAATATTGGTAACAGGAGCTAACGGCTTTATCGGTTCATATATTACAGCCGAATTACTGAAGAACAATTATGAAGTAGTATGTGCTGTTAGAGATGTTGAATCTACCAAAAGAAAATTTTCTACCGCAGAAGTTATACATTGTGATTTTAATAAAGACCTTAACCCGCAAGACTGGGTAGATAGACTAAATAAAGTAGATATAGTCATTAATGTATCAGGTGTATTAACTTCTAATCGCACTAATAATATTGAAAATATTCATGTCAATGGTCCAAAAGCTTTATTTAAGGCGTGTATTCTTGCGAAGGTAAAAAGAATTATACATATTTCGGCTCTTGGAATAGAGAATGAAAAAAACACAGCCTATGCTTTAACTAAAAAAGAAGCCGAAGAATATTTACAGAAGTTAGAACATATAGATTAGGTAATTTTACAACCGGTCTCTTGTTTATGCAAGCGGCTGTTATGGTGGAACCTCATTATTTAGAGCTCTTGCAACGTTACCGTATTTTATTCCTCTAATAGGTGACGGTTTGCAGCAATTCCAACCTATACATATTAATGATTTAACAAAAGTAATTATTCACTGTATAGAAAGGGAAGGAAAAATTTGTAGATTATTAAAAATAGTCGGTCCAGATGTAGTTACTATGAAGGACATCTTGATTGGATTTAGAAGATGGCTCGGAGTTAAGCCTGGAAGGCTAATAAAAATCCCTTTAGTGCTTATTAAAATAGTATCTAAATTAGGAGATTTGCTAAAAATCGGTCCTATCAACTCTACCGCATATAATATGCTACTTCAACCTAATATTGCCGATAAAAAAGATTTCATCGATTTTACTTCTATAATCCCTAGAAATTCCCAACAAGGTTTTGCAACGGAACCTCTAACAGTGCAATCTATATGGCACGCTAGACTTTATTTTTTAAAACCTATAATAAAAATGCTTTAGGGTTGTTTTGGGTAATGACAGGAATTATTTCTAGTACTGTTTCCTATGATAATAGTATGCAAATTATAACATCTCTGGGTTTTGATAAACAAATAGCACCGTACTATTATATGGAAGTTGCTTTATAGATATTATTCTCGGAGTTTTGCTAATTATTAAAAATAAGATAAGTAGAGTAAGTAGTTTACAAATTTTATTAATACTAACTTATACTATACTATTAACATATCTTAAGCCGGTATTGTGGCTAGATCCGCTTGGTTCAATATTTAAAAATATTCCTATAATATTACTGACTTTGGTATTAATGGCTATAGAGAGAGATAAATAAATAATGGATTATCTTTTTGTAAAAACTATACATATTATTAGCTCTACTATCTTATTCGGTACCGGAATCGGTACTGCTTTTTTATGTGGTGGGCAAATAAAACTGGTAATCTAGAGGCAAAAGCATATGTTGCTCATACTACAGTTATCGCTGATTTCCTTTTTACTATCCCAACTGTAATAATTCAACCGATTAGCGGCATAATATTAGTAAATATGCTTGCTATAATTATCATGATTTATGGCTTATTTTAACTTATATAGGATATATAATTGCCGGTGTTTGCTGGCTTCCGGTTGTGTGGATTCAAATTCAGCTACGAAATATGGCGTTTGAAGCGTTAAAACAGCAAACACCTCTAACCGGTACGATATCATAAACTATTTAAATTATGGTTTTACCTAGGCTGGCCGGCATTTATTAGTTTAATCATTATTTTCTTCTTAATGGTGTTCAAACCGCTGTAAATATAAATTTCACAGTGCCCGTACTATGCAATAATGCACATATTCCAAATCAAAACAATTTTTTTAATCCTTTTTTTAACAACTTATTAACAGGATCGGCTTCTTTGTTTTCCGGTTGTGTATTATTATTCTGCTCATTGGCACTATTATCTTTTTTCTTTCTTAAGCCTAATGCGTCTTTAATGATATTTTCGGGTTTTTTCTCACCGCTTTTTAAATCCTTTATAACGAGCACATTTTTAACTAAATATGTTTGCAGAGCTTCTATATCTAATTTATGTTGAGGGTTATTTATAGAACCGTAAAACTTAACACCTAAAGGCGGTAAATTATTGATAGCAACACTTGCTCCGACGTCCAAAATATATTGCGACAGATTAACCTGGCCGTGAGCATTAGCTTTCGCAGGACTAGCATCTAAACGGTATTCAGTTAATTTTACCACGCCACGCTCTATATTACCGCTTACGACTAAATCACTAAAAGATGTAGCACCGCCACTGAAAGAGCCGTTAATTAGGCGTAAGACACTTTCCGTATTTTTAGCGTTATTTACTCCGTCTACAATGCGGTTTAGATCAAATCCGCTAATTTTCCCGTTACTACTATTTACGTTAAACTGCCCGTTTAGGTTATTAACATAAGCATAAACGCTATTACCCGTAGAATTAAGCTCGGTTTTGAAATTTAATCGTCCGTCAGTTATTTTTATTTTACCTCCTTGCGGGGTTAGGTTTTTTAAATATGCATTTTTTAAATCAACTTTAATAGAAGCATTTTGACTTTTGCCGCCGTCTATATAACCGTTTGCGCTAAGCTCACCGCCGTAAATATTTGCATTAATTGAAGTAATATTTAACTTACCTCCCGTAATACTTAATTTTGTTTTTAAGTTATTTATAACTAACGAATCATTGGTTAGTTTATCAATATTAGCAAATATTTGCCCCTCTATACTATTTAAAAAACTTAAATCGATAGGGCTATTTGACCAAGGAGTACTATTTCTAGCAGCAGGTACATTACTGTTATTAACTTGATTTGATGCGGGAGCAGGGTGATTACTTGACAATATCTTTTCTAGATTGATTAGCGGACTATATATATTTAGATTGAAATTAGGTTTCTGAGATGCCAAATTAATATCTCCTTTAATTGCTATATTAGTATTAAAAGCCGATATTTTGTCATTTATACGTAATATGTCTTTAGCTTTTTGTACTTCTCCGTTTAATTGTAATACTCCAATTTGATTTAGATTTTTTACCCCAAGTAAAGCCATAAATGATTCAAAATTGTTAATTTTTATATTATGAATAATTGCAATATCTTGCTTTAGGTTTCTAAGGTTAATATCTCCGGATAAGCTGCTATTTCCGGCAATTAAGTTAATATTTTGTAAGGCTAAGGTTTGTGAGTTATAAATTACATTCGAAGTAATAGAAATTTTTTGATTAATAATAGGCGGTAATTTGTCAGTTTTGAGTTTTAGAACCTCAATTATTGGCTTTAAACTATCTGCTTGCAGTTTAACAATTCCGTTAAAAACATTAGTTTTATCTAAATTAGAAATAATATCAGTAGTAATATTACCAGGATTTGCAATTATATTTGCTTTTAAATTATTATTTTCTATATCGTAGTTTGCATTTGCAAGTAACTCTATATCGGTATAAGTTATTCTTGCATCTTTAATATTCAAATTTTTGTTGTTCGCTGTTATTGATGCATTTAATTCAAAATCGTTTTGAAAATCATTTGGGAATCCTAAAGTTTTGGTATTACCTTTAATATTTGCAGCACCTATAAAGGAATTATGCTCACTATTTAAATTTCCTTCTACTTTGATTTTCTGATCTGCAATATTGATATTTGCACTTAAGGGAATTATTTTACCTATTGAAGCGATATTTCCTTCTATATCAATTTTTTGTTCTAAAGCTTCTAATGCTAAATTAAAATCTATTGGTCCCTTAAGGCTTTTAACATGCGTATCTAAATTGATGTTATCAAATATTTTTTCACTACCTTTATCTATATATTTAATTTTACCGTCTAAAATCTTAAAGTGATTTATAAGAATTGGAAGTTCTAATTCAGCTTTATCATTGGAAGCGGGAGAGATAGGATTATTTTGATTTATTTCGGCTTTATTTTTAGATATAGGAAATTCCCAATTTTTTTGCCCGTTACTTAAAACTTCAAGGCTTATAATTGGCTTTTGTAATTCTATGCTTGCTACTTTGATGGTACCTCTAAAGAGAGGTAGAAGACGTAAAGAAGCTTTAGTATTTTGAATGGAAGCTAAATAAGGCTCTTTTGCTCCTTCTATTGAGGATAATTTAACATCGCTTAGCGATATTGCAAGATTAGGCAGCAAAGATAACTTTATATCGCCGTCAATAGTTAAATCTCTATTAATAGCCTCTTTAACCTTACTTATTATTACTCCTTTATAACTATTTAAAGGTATAAAAAATGGAACTATAATTAATAATAATATTATAGTTACAAATGTTATAAGTGAGTATTTTAAAGTTTTTGGCATATAGCTTAACCTTTAATTATTTAATTTTTTACTAATAAAGCATACATAATTATTCGCAATATGAAGCTCGGAAGGGGCAAATTCAATATTGAGTCTAATATTGCTATATATTATAGCCGATAGTATTAAAGTAATAACTAAAATTATTATAATTTGGATATTTACTTTAAGCTTCATATAGTTAATCAATCTTTATCTCTCTAGCATCCTGTTCTTTAAGCTTTATACGCGGTATGCTGATCGTAAGTATTCCATTTTTCAAATTTGAAGAAATATTTTTTTGATCTACATCATCATATAAAGATATTACGTAATTAAAGCTTTTATTTATATAATTATTTGAATCGTCTTCTTTATTCTTATTTTCTATATTTCCGTTAATGAATAGTTTATTACCGTTTACTTTAACTTTAATTTGATTTTTATCAAAGCCCGGTACTTCCATAATAATAATATATTTTGTATCTTTAGTAATAAATCTACTTTTTATTCCTGTAGATTCATTAAAAGGTAAGCCGTCTATTAATATATTATTTAAATAATTCTCAATATTAGAAAGCCTATTTATAGTCTGACTTAAGGGCACAAGTTTAGTATTATTATGTTCTGCGCCTGCTATGGTACTAAATAAAATTGTAATTATAAAAACTAAAATATTTTTCATCTTCTACCTCATATTATTTATTATTCAGGATAATTCTTTAAAAGTCAGATGTCAAGACTACTAAATGTTATGGTGAGGAAATATGGCATTTTTACATAAGTCTTGCTTGTGTTGATTAGTTTTTCATCATTGAGAAGAAATGCGAGCGTTTTTGCGTGGATCAGCTCTGTCATCCCGTGGCGGCATTGTTGCGTGGATCAATTTTTCCTCTGTCATCCCGCGACTTGATCGCGGGATCCAGCTTAAAATACTAATTTTATTAGTATCTTTTATAATTAATATAGTCTAATCAACTTGTAAAACTATTTTAGTCTTTATATTTGTTTGAGTCATAATATATTATTTTGTTTATTTAAGCCCAAATTTTCACAAATTTGTTTAACAAAATCTTTTTTTTCACCCTTATAATTCTCAGATAATTTTTCTACTATCTTTACAAAATCTTTTTTTTGCGCTTTATTCATTGATTGTAGTTCAGCTGTTATACTTTCCATAATTTGAACTGCATAATCCTGATTTATCATATCATCACCGTAAAATTCTAAAGTTATAAGTGTATCTACTATAATTTTTATCAAATGTTTATTTAATACTTGATTCATGTTGTCGGATAAAATAGAGAATATTTAGTTTTTAAGTCTATGTTTAGAGCAAATTAATATATTACCTTTAACCTCAATAATAAAGACTTTATCACCCGATTTAGCTTCTTCGCCGGAGACAAGATAAGCGTTCATAATTACCCCTGACCATTTTACTTGTCCAAGATTATCAGAAGTTATCACATCGCTATAAACTTCAGCCTCTTTACCTATCATATCGGAGTAATTTTCAGAATTAAAGGTTTTAGAATATACGTATTTTTTAAGAGGGTAGTATAATATGCAAAACCATATGAGAGATAACAGACTGAAAAATGTTATTTGGTTTGTTAAATTAATTAATGGATAGTTATATAGTATAAAAGCATTTGATAAGGCTCCAAACCCAAAAAATAAAAAGCCGATATTCGGAATTGCAATAAACTCTATTATTAGACAAGTTATACCGAGTATTAGCCAAATTTCAGTTAAGTACTCATTTATCATAAACATAAGTTTTTAAAAATAATATAACATCTGCTATATCTTGCGGTTTTGATAAACCAGCAAAAGACATTTTAGTCCCAGGGGCGTAGCTACTTGGTTTATGCAAGAAAGCAAATAAGCTATCATCATCCCAAACGCCACCAAGACCTAATAGAGCAGGGGAGTATTTATAATCGGCTATACTTGCTTTGGGACGCCCTGATACATCCCATAAGTGAGGTCCTATCTTATTTGGACCGTCTTTATCAAGAGAATGGCACATTAAACATTTTTTAGCTATTTCACGACCATTATCGGCGTTAGCTATTTTCATCAACTCCGGTATATTTATTGGAGCTTGTGCTTGCGTGCTAGGTACTTCTGAAATTTCTTGTACTGCAATATTATAACCTCGATGTTTCGGTTCTAAAGCTGGTTTATATAATATATTTGCAATAAACCCAACCATCATAGCAATTAAACTTGCAAACAATATAGCTGCAATAATTTTATTTAGTTCCTTTCCGTTCATATAATGCTATAATAGTATATTTAATAAAGAGACTTCTTCCCAGCCTTTTTAATGGTAGTTTATACTTAGACTCTAAATACTTGAACCCCCTGATGCACGCTTATATATGTTACGGTTCACAGTAAATTGTTTCTTGTAAATTTTCTCTTATAAGCAAATTTAAAAAAAAGTCTCTTTTAATTTTTTCTAATTTAAACCATAGAGGTGATTAATTCAATGAATAAAGAAAAAAACATTAAAAAAAATTTTTCTTTTGATGATTTAGAAGTTGAAAAGCTAAAAAAAGAAAAACTGCCGGAGGCACTTTTTATAAAAAAAACTAAAGATGATCTTGATATATCTTATGCACAAGACGCTAAAGAAAAAACTTTAGAGGAACCTGTAGAAAAAAAGTCTAAAGTATCTCAAGCCTTCAAGAAAATTTCTACTTTATGGAATAAATTTACTCAAAGCAAAGTCGGTAAAGTTTTATTTAGTAATAGCTTAAGTTATGCTATTTCTTTAGGGGGGGCAGCAATTGCTGTTTCAGGGCTTTTTACACCTGTATCTCCTTTAATTATAGCAGTAGCTAGCGTTGCAGTAATAGGTGTAGGAGTTAACGCAGTTATAGAAACACTCAAAGTACATAATTTGCGTAAACTTCATAAAGAAAACAACTTATTAATACAATATAGAAATGCTAAAGCTGAGCAAGATTATATATTATTATTAGAACCTAATTTAAGTGAAGTTTTAAAAGATGAGTTATCTATCTTGCCTAAAAAAGAACACGATTTAAATAATGTTAAGTATAAAACAGATGGTAATAAACTTAAGAGTACTGGCTCAATACTAGCTAATAATATATCAGGATTAGCATATACAGCGACTTCCGGACTTAGCGGCAATGTAATAGATATTTTAAAAGCTACTGGTTATGGGATAATTACTTCTGTTTCGTTAATTACTTCAGGACTTAGTGAAAAGGAAAGAATAGAAATTAAAAATATATTTAAAACAAGTATAAATGAAGAATGTAAAAAATCAGATACACCGGATTATCAAAATTTAAAACAACTAGAAAAATCTACTAAAGAACAAATTTTACAAACATTAATTTTAAAAAAATTAATAACCGATAAGGATTATTGGAGTATGAACGATAAGGATAAGAAAGAGAAATTTCAAGAAATAAGGGATAAATTTATTTTTGAAATAAGAAACAATGGATTCAATAATTTTTGTAGTAAAAATAAAGTAGTGTTATTAAATACTGAAAAAGAAGGCTATACTAAAGATATTAAAAGAATAATGAACCCATTTTATGAAAGTCCTAATACTGCATTAAAACCTATACCTTTAGCACATAAGGTGGGTAAAAATAAGAATCAATCCATGAAATACGAAAATAAGACTATAACTCGTTAGCCGTAATGTATTGATATGAGGTAATGTCGCTAAATATTCGATGTAATAATTCGTTATTAAGGCTATGACTTGTTTTATAGCCGTTAATTGCACTAATGACATTAGTACCGGAAGTATATAAATCGCCGAATAGATCTAATAATTTATGACGTACAAACTCATCTCGATAACGTAATCCATCAGGATTTAAAACTTTATCTTGATTATCTATACCTATTGCATTTTCAAATGATGCACCTTGAGCAAGACCTTTACTCTTTAAATAATCTACATCCTTAATAAACCCGAAAGTACGAGCATCTGCAATATTATCGTTAAAAGATTCTTGCTTTGAAAAGACTAAGCTTTGCTTTCCTATAGCCTTACTATGAAAATCGATAGTTAAGTCAATTCTCATATGATCAAAAGGTGTACATATTAATTCGCAATCCTTATGAGTAGCTTTTACTTCTTTTAGAATTTTTAAATATTTCTTAGGAGCGTTTTGTGATTTTTTACCGGCACATTCAATCATAAAGACAAAAGGCTTACTGCTACCGTCCATTATAGGAACTTCGGGACCGTCTATTTTAATTGTTGCGTTATCAATTCCGCATCCCCATAATGCAGCCATTAAATGCTCAATCGTTGAAACTTGTATTTTATTAGAACTGCTTATAGTAGTAGAGAGTAAAGTGTCGGAAACGTTAAAATATTTTGCTTCAATATAATTAGTTTCTGAAGATATGTCTGTTCTGATGAATATAATACCGGTATTTTCTTTTGCGGGTTCAATAGTTAATTGAGTACGCTTTCCGGAATGAACGCCTATCCCATAACAACTAACAGGCTTTAATAATGTTACTTGCTGCATTTATAAATAATAATATTTATGAAATATTATTATTTAATGCTAAATTACACAATATATATTATGTTACAAATTATTACATGTATACTCGTTTTATTTGAAAAATTGGCTATGTCGTCCTATAACTTTGGTATTCACGTTACTTGCGTGTACGCTCCGTTCCTCATCTTATGACCTCCTTTCTCTTTTCCAAATAAAACTTCGTCTACTAACTCTTCATTTTTTATTAGATGTATATATTGTCATCAAGAGAGTTATAATAATGTCTCCGCTCAAATTATACATCTTAAAGGTACTGCAAGGAATTTATCGGAAAAACTGATTATCTCTTTACCGTTGTAAAGTACGATACCGTGCATAACTCGCGGTGCTAGGGCTTCGGATAAATCTTTGAGTCCTGCAAAATGCCCGCTATTAATAGTTTCCGTGCTTTTACACTCTAGACCACAAAATATATCGCCTTTATATAGTAAAAAATCAACCTCTTTTCCTAAATGTGTACGATAAAATGCTTGTTCTATACCGGTAGTTAAGGTTAATAACTTCCTGAATTCTGCCCATAACTATGTTTCAAATATTGCCCCGTAGTGAGGACTTTTTAATAGCAAATCAGAGGTTATTATGCCGTTTAAATATAAAGCATAGCCTGAATCGTTCATATAAATTTTAGGAGTTTTGATTAATCTTTTTCGGCTATTACTAAACCAAGGCGTTAATTGATTTACTTGGAAAGTTGTTTCTAAAATCTCTAAATATCTTGATATCGTTCTTTGATCCGATCCTATATTTCAATACCTAGATTTTTTTGGTTTAATAAATTACCGCTTTGCAGTCCAACCAAACGAAAAACTTAGCAAATGAAACCACATCTAAAAACTTATTCATGTTTCGTACATCGCGTTCAATGTAAGCTGATTGATAGGAAGAAAACCAACGCTCGCGAAATCTTTCTTGCTTTTTTAATACAACTTCCGGAAATCCTCCGTAAAAAATGCATTCATTTAAAAACTGACTATTTATTTTCGGCTTATGTTTTAACTCTTCGGTCCATTTATCTTTTAAATCATGGATAGTGCTACCGGAAAAAATATCCGATATGAAAGATGATGGGTTATTTTGGTTTAAAATTTCTCCTAAACTTAAGCCCTCAAGATTGATTATATCAATACGTCCCGCAAGGCTTTCAGATACACCGGGGTAGGAAAAAATATTTGCTGATCCGGTTAAAAGAAAACGACCCGGAGTCTTATCTTCATCTATTGATTTTTTTATAGCTTTTAGAAGATCGGGAGCTCTTTGAATTTCATCAATTGCAAGAGGATAGCTTGCGTTTTTAATAAATCCATGAGGATCCCCGGTTGCTGCTTCTAACTGTGAAATATCATCTAAAGTAATATATGATTTAAAAATCCCTTCATCATACAACTGCTTTACTATCGTAGACTTACCGACTTGTCTAGCTCCAATAATAAGAACCGTAGAAAAATCTTTTAAGGATTGTTTTACAAAAGATGTTATATGTCTATTGATCATGTTGTAAATTATAACATAGTGATGCTATTATTTACAACAATTATTTTTTATAACTCTTAACCAAGCATCCCAGTCGCGTTTGCCAAGATCTTCTTCAAACGATAATAAATCTTTTACTGTTTGTTCACATATCTCTGCGTTCGGCATTATAAGCTCTTGTTTATTAACTGAGTTTAATAAGCATTGCGTTTTACAAGCCTGCTCTAAATGATAAGCATAAAACATAGCTTCGTGTATTGTTTTTCCGCAAGTAATAGCTCCATGATTACGGAGTAACATTACATAATTTTGTTTAAGATCGTTAACTAGCCTATTGCTTTGCTTATCGGCATCTAGTATTAAGGAATTATATTCATGATAAGAAATTCTATCATAAAAATGTAATGCCCATTGGCTGATAGGTAATAATCCGTCTTTTAAAGCGGAAACTGCAATACTTGCCGGAGTATGGTAATGAAAAATAGCCGAAATATTAGGACGTTTTTGATAAATACTGCCGTGAATAAAATAACCGGTTTTATTATATTGATATTCCTCTCCCTCTAAAATTGTTCCATCCAAGCTAACTTTAAGGAGATTATGCTCTGTTACTTCTTCAAATCTAAGACCGAAAGGATATATATAATAAAAATCGGCATTTTGCGGTCTTGCCGATAAATGAGTATAGGTATGGTCATCCATCGACAAATATGCCATTATTTTATAGGCAGCTGCTAAATTATATTTTATGTTTGTCATTGTATACTCGATGAACTTGAAAAATTGGCTACGTCCGTCTTATAAGTTCGCAGGTAGCCACGTACTAAATGTACGCTCCGCTCCTCGCCTTATAGTCTCCTTGCTCTTTTCCAAGTTGATCTTCGTATACCAATTATATTACAATACTTACTTCTTAAAAGGTGTATAAATATTTGTTCCTTTCATGTCTATAATCGCTTTATTAGGAGTTTTTAAACATTCTTGTAAATATTTTTTATTTAAATACGGTGCTAGGTTATAATTTAATATATAGCATTGTAAATTATCTTTCTTATTACTAAAATTAAATTCAACTTTATCTCCTTGTTCTAGTAATTTTCTAATAATTGTCGTTTTTTCTATAAAATTCTTTTGCTCTAAACTTAAGTGTTTAATTCTTAAAATATTTTTTACTACTGAAAATGAGGAAATAGCAAATAACATCATAAAAACGAATAATTCTTTTCTATTTTGCTTTTCACTTAGGAAAATACTATTTTTTATATAAGCAGCCGCAAGCATACCTATACCAAGAGCATAACAACCGAGATATCGAAGTAAGGAAGCTGCCCTAATTACTTCTTCATAACTAAAAGCATGGAAATACAAATATAAACGCCATAAAGCAAAAATTATACCACAAATAAAGGTGGCTAATAGAAAGAACTTATATTCTTTTAATAATTCCGGTTTGTATTTACGGACTCCATACCATGCAATAAAGCAAAGAGTATATATAACTAAACTTCCTTCTTTTAGTAGAAATTTTAAAAAAAACTTACCGTAATTTAGTAATAGTAATTTATACTGCTCGTTAAAATTTTCTGCAATATAGATTAGATTATTAAAACTATGCTCTTTTCTATCAATAAAATTGTGGGTATTCTTAAAATAACTCATCCAGATAAGATTACATAATATCGGTAAAGCTAATAGAATTATATAAGTAATATAATTTGATGTTTTGGGTTTTTTTTCAAAAATTGTGTAATGTAATATAAGAATTATCGAGGCAAAACTTGCAAGCCATACTCCAATTTCTCGAAATAAAGCAAGTAATATAGTAATAGGTATAATCAGTTTTAGAGCTTTTGCTTTGTCTTCTTCAATTATATAAATCGCAAAAATAGCTCCGAACATTAAGCCGACCGTACTGTCATTATATATAGAGCGTAGTCCTGTTGTATATAATACTACTGCGCAAAGCATTAGAGAAAATAGTAAACCGGTCTGCCACATTTTCTTATTAGAAGCTAATGGAGCTAAAAACATTAGATGCAATAAAAAATGTGCAAATAGAGCGTTTCCGTCCGAATAACCTGAAAGCATTAATATAAAGTAATGATAAACAGCGGCACCTCTCGGATAATGTGCATGCGTAGAAATAATAGAGCTAAGCGAAGTCTGATCTTCAAAGAATCCTAAATATAACAGCTCTTTAGAGAACACCCCCCAATGAGAAAAATCATCATAAGCATGTAATGATGCTTCTCTGGTATAAAGAAAGAAAGCAAGAATTAATAAGGTAAAAGCAAAAGATTCGTAAGAAAATCTACGCCAATTTATAAATGCTAATAATATACCGATAAAATAAAGTAAATAAGCAACAGTTGTTAATAATTTTAATATAGCAAAGCAATATAAAATAGTGACTAATATGCTAATTGTTATAGGGATTGCATAATTTAGTTTTATTTCGAAACGTTTTGAGAAAAAGCATGAAAAGCCAAAAAGGCTTAATATTGGTATAATAATCATATATTTTAAAAATAATAAACTAGAATATAATACTTTAAACTTTCAAAATGTAAACTTTCTTTGTATTATAAAAATGGTTAATAATAACATTTTAGTTTAAGTTAGTTAATTATTTTTATGGCAACAATAAATCCTTCAGAGCGTAGTGCTAAACTACAAAAAGCTTTAGAAAAAACTTTAACTTCTTCCAAAGCCAATAAACTAGTTAATAGTGCAATTAATGATTTGTCGTCTTCGAAAGGTTTGAGTTTTAGAACGTTATTACTTGGGGTAAAATTTGCGTTAACTAATCCGGTAAATACTTATAATCTTGTTAAACTCGCTAAATCCTCCGAAACATATCTTGATCCGGAATTTCAAAAATCACTTCTTGAAAAGGCTCCAATATGGGAATTCTTAAAAAAGAATGCCGATAATTTACCTAAAATAGGAAAAATACTTGCTAACGCAGGATTTAAAGAATTTCAAGAAGGAAATTTCTTAGATGAACAAGGCTTAAATATTTTAAAAGAAAGCTTTAAAAATGATGAGGTACTTAAAAAACTTCAAGAAGTAGCAGTTGAAGTAAAAAAAGAAAGCCCTGACTGGAATCAAGTAACATCTAAGACCTTGGATATGCTATCTACTGATTCAAATTTCCAAAAGTTTTTTAAAGAGCAAGGAACAAGTATTACAAAATATATAGAATCAGGAGTAAAAGAAATATTACCGGGCGATTATATAAGAGCTTTTGATGATATATTACAAAAACCGGAGAATAAGCAGAAATATGCAGAAGTTCAAAAAATTTTTGATAAAGATCCTGCTTTAAAACAGTTCCTCGCTGAAAATATAAATAATCCTGCTGATATAAAGAACATTAATAAACTCACTAATAAAGAAAAAGCAGTTTTAGATATTTTCTTAAAAGATGCTAAAACGCAAGCAAAACCTTCTTTAAAAGAGTATTTAGAAAGCTACAAGGTCGATCCTAGTATTATAAATAAAATCCCTGACATTTTAGCAGAAGTTCCAAAAATAAAAGATGTTTTTGATACTCTTAACGATCCTAAACAAGGATTAATGCTAGCTATTGAGAAAACTTTAGAAATGACCAAAGATAATAAGGAATTAAGAGATTTCTTTGCTGATAATAAAAGATTTTTGCCAAATTTAGCTTCAGGGGTTATTGAGAATAACCCAGCTTTGAAGAAAATGACTCAAGATTATAATTTTGATAAGCAAATGCTTAATATAGTCGGTGAGTTGATGTCAAAGCCGGACAGAGCATATGAAATTATGGTTGATGTAAATAAAGGAAATTATAAAGGCGTAGCAGGCGGTTTAATAGCAAGCCTTAACAACCCTTCGTTTAAACTAAAAGAAGTATTATCAGAACAAAGCAAAAACGGTTTATTCAATAATCTAATCAAAGGTGTTTTAGAACAAGATGAAAAAAGTGGAAGTACTATTAAGAAGCAACTTGAAAATTACGGTCTAAATGCAGAAGATGTTACTAAGCTTAGCAAATTAATGCCCTTATTACTTGATAACCCGGATTCATTACAAAAAGTTTGGAGTGGCTTTGTTAAAGGTGATTATACGGGAATGGCAAAAGAGCTAATTACTTTAACAAAAGATAATCCTGAAATTAAACAATATCTAAATGATAACAAAGAAATATTCGCAAATATTTTAGATAAAAGTTTAGCAGAAGTACCGGGAGTAAATAAGCTTGACAAAAAACAATTATACAACGTACTTCCGTCAATGCTAAATCATTCCGATGAGTTAGCTAAAATCATTGAAGGGATTGAAAGTAAAAGCCTTACAGGTATTGCAGCTGCCGCTACGGCTTTATATAGTCTAACAAGAAAAACGAATAATTTTGAAGGGCAGCTAACAAATCTTATAACGGCAGGTGCTACAATGGCATATAATTATGCGGTTAATGTCCAACCGGTAGAAGATAAAATCACGGATAGTAATATTTTAATAGATCAAGCAGTTGATAAAGTATTTTTACAAGCACAATCAGAAAATATAAGAAATTTACCCGATAAAAAGAGATTTGCTAAAGAAATAAAAATCTTATGTAAAGAAAATCCTGACCTAAAAAATTATATAGTAGAAAAGCTAAACTCTATGCCGATTGATAGTGTCGGCGATGTTTCTACTCCTGTCGTCAATCAATTTAAACATGCTACGGATTATATAAATTCTCCTATACAAGTATTAAATCCTTTATATGAAAATTTAGTAAATAAAGAAGATATTAAAAGCAATTTAGTAGCAAACATGCTAAGTGAACAAATATCGCAAAATTTATTTGGTATGGGAAATAATCGAGGAGAAGATTTTTATATGGTTAATCAGAAATTAAAACAAGCAATTTCTGAATATGTTAAGGAAAATCCTAAAAGGATAAATAATTTCCTAGATCCGAAAAATCAAGAAGCTTTAGCAAACAATATTGCTGATACTCTAAAAAGTAAATCCAAATATACTTTAGCAGGGCTTGCTACCGGCGGAATTTATCTTCCTAAAGAGATTTTTAATGATGAATTGAAAAATAATTTTAAGAACGAATTTAAAAGAAATTGGCAAGAAAATATTTTAGCTGAAGCAAAAAATATAAGCTCACACTTTAAGAACGGGATAACACTTACTGATAATTCTAAATTAAGTCCTCCGCTTAATACTCCTGTTATACGAAAGGAAAAGGGTAAAAGCAATGGAATAACCTAGATTCTTTACTATATATTTTACCTGTAAAACTTTTTTTATTTAAAAATACTTGACTAATTTACTAGGATATTTTATTGTAATTTCCTATAGTAATTATTTATAGTAGATAATCTTAATGATGCTTACAACTAAAGGAAGATATGCCGTAATGGCAATACTTGAAATGGCTTCAAGCGTAGGTAATGAGCCAATAACTCTAAGCGAAATTTCTATAAAACAAAATATATCAATTAATTATTTAGAGCAAATATTTTCTAAACTAAAAAAAGCTAATTTAGTTAAAGCTATTAGAGGAACAAAAGGGGGATATATATTAGTCGGCAGCTTAGAGGAAGTAAAAATTTCTGATATTATGGATGCTGTAAATGAGAATTTTATAATGACCGGCTGTTATAAAAAGTCTATTAAAAATTGTGCTTCAAATACAATAAAATGTAATTCCCACAAATTATGGAAAGGATTTGGTAAGCATATCAGGGATTATTTTGAAAATATATCTGTTAAAGATGCTTTAAACCTGAATTTAAATATATGATATATCTTGATCATAATTCTACTACTTTTATCGATCCTAGGGTTAAGGAATATATAATAAGCTTGATAGATAAAGAGCTTAACGCTTCATCAATACATAGATCAGGTAGATTTGCTAAGAATATTATTGAAGAATCACGCATGCAAATAGCTTCAGCTCTAGGTGTATCTTCTAAGGAATACGATATAATTTTTACTTCGTCGGGGACTGAAAGTAATAATTTAATAATGAAAAACTTTTATGACGGTGATATTTTCATTTCAGCCATTGAACATTTATCGATCTATAACCATATAAAGTATGCTCCGAATATTAAGGTCATAAAAGTTGATAAACAGGGGATAGTTGATCTCGAGCATTTGGAAGAGTTGCTAGCACAAAGTACGGCTTCTAAAAAATTAGTTTCCGTAATGATAGCTAATAACGAAAGTGGGGTTATTCAAGATATAGCTAAAATAAGTGAAATAGCTAGAAAATATGATGCAAAGTTTCATAGCGATTTAGTTCAAAGCTTTGGTAAAATACCTGTAAATATAGAAGATTTAGGGTTGAATTTTGCTACAATTTCAGGACACAAAATCGGAGGCGGGCAGGGCGGTGCTGCTTTAATTTCTAGCTCCGATTTTCAGCTTACTCCAATGATTATTGGCGGAGGGCAGGAGAAAATGGTACGTTCAGGCACTGAAAATGTTTTAGCAATTGCAGGCTTTGGCTTAGCAGCTGACTTAATCAAAAAGAACCTTTTAGAAAACCAAGCAAAAATCAAAGGGTTGCAGGAAGTTTTAGAGAAGAAACTAAAGAAATATTCTAATGTAAATATTGTTAGCGATAATGCGGTAAGGTTGCCAAGTACTACTTTATTTACTGTACCGGGTACAGATGCTCACACCAAACTAATTTCTTTTGATTTACGCGGTATTTGTGTAAGTTCCAGCTCTGCTTGCTCATCGGGAAAAATATCCAAGTCACATGTGTTAACTAATATGAGGCTAGATGAACAAGAAGTAAAATCATCAATTAGGTTATCGCTTAGCCATGTTAATACGATTGATGATATAGAGGCATTTATGAGGGCTTTTAGAGAGGTGTATGACGTTTAGCGTCATTGTAGGCGTTGTTGCATGGATCGAAAAGCACCCTAGGTGTCATGCCGTGGCTCTTGACCCACGGCATCCAGAAAATAAATAAAAATACTAATATTATTAGTATTTTTAACTGGATCCCGCGATCAAGTCGCGGGATGACAATGGGGAAACGATCCACGCAACAACGCCGTCGCGGGATGACAATGCTGCAACAACGCCGAACAAGCCGTAATATAACACAAAAATAAAAAAAATTTTTAACACTTATAACTATATGAACACACAACTAAATAACTTAACCTTGCCGATATATATGGATTATCAGGCGACAACACCGTTAGACCCGCGTGTGATGGAAGCGATGCTGCCATATTTTACTACAAAATTCGGTAATCCTCATTCACGCAGTCACTCTTTCGGTTGGGAAGCAGAAAATGCTGTTGAAGAAGCAAGAAGTGAGGTAGCAAGGCTGATAGGTGCGGAAGCTAAGGAAATTATCTTTACTTCAGGTGCGACTGAGTCCAATAACCTTGCTATAAAAGGAATAGCAAAATTTTACGGCAGTAAAAAGAACCATATTATTACCGTAGTTAGTGAACATAAATGTGTGCTTGATGCTTGTAGGCATTTAGAGCAAGAAGGTGTAAAAATCACATACTTACCGATCAAACCAAACGGAATAATTGATCTAGATGTTTTAAAAAACGCTATTACTGATCAAACTATGTTAGTGTCGGTTATGGCAGTAAATAACGAAATAGGCGTAATTCAGCCTTTAAAAGAAATCGGGAAAATCTGCCGTGAAAAGGGCGTTTTCTTTCATTCTGATATTGCTCAAGGATTCGGTAAAATTCCGATCGATGTGAATGAGTGTAATATTGACCTTGCTAGCATCTCAGGGCATAAGATTTATGCACCAAAAGGAATAGGGGCATTATATGTAAGAAAAAAGCCGCGAGTGCGCCTTACTCCCCAAATAAATGGCGGAGGGCAGGAGCGTGGTATGCGTTCCGGTACGCTGCCGACTCCCTTAATTGTAGGTCTTGGTACGGCTGCTAAAATAGCCTATGATGAGATGGAAAAAGATACCAAACATGTGAATTATTTATTTGATAGGTTTTTAAATAATATAAATAGCCGAATTTCCGAAGTTTATCTAAACGGCGATAAAGATCAAAGATATAAAGGTAACCTTAATTTAAGCTTTGCAGGAGTGGAGGGTGAGTCAATCATTCTTGCCATTAAAGATTTAGCGATTTCTTCTGGTTCGGCTTGTACTTCGGCATCGCTTGAGCCGTCTTATGTATTGCGTTCTATGGGCGTTGATGAAGAGCTTGCCCATACTTCAATTAGATTCGGCATAGGTAGGTTTACAACCGAGCAGGAAATAGATTATGCAGTAGAATTAATATGTTCAAAGATTGATAAACTTAGGGAACTAAGCCCGCTTTGGGAAATGATGCAAGAGGGGATTGACTTGAAGAAAATAAAATGGGCTGCACATTGATTAGTGTCATCCCGCGATTTGTTGCATGGATCATTTATGTCATTCCCACGTAGGCGGGAATCCAGAAAAAAACATAAATACAGTAAATTTTTAGAGTTAAAAGCTTGCTTTATTTCGCTTTATGCTGGATCCCCGCCTACGCGGGAATGACATAAAATACAAAAACTAAAATTTTAGAGAATAACAATGGCATATAGCAAGAAAGTAATAGATCATTATGAGAATCCTCGTAATGTTGGTTCGCTTGATAAGGAGAAAAAAAACGTTGGTACGGGATTAGTTGGAGCTCCGGCATGCGGTGACGTTATGAAGCTACAAATTGAAGTTGATGATAACGGTATTATTACCGATGCGAAATTTAAAACGTTCGGCTGCGGCTCGGCTATTGCCTCAAGTTCATTAGTAACTGAATGGGTTAAAGGCAGATCAATAAACGATGCGGAAGAGATTAAAAATACCGAAATAGCAAAGGAATTATCGCTGCCGCCGGTAAAATTACATTGCTCACTCCTTGCCGAAGATGCAATAAAAGCCGCTATAGCCGACTATAAACAGAAAAAAGAAGATAAAAAAGATTCTTAAAACATGAAAAAAGTTATTTCATTAACAGAAGCAGCAGCAACGCAAGTAAAGCTATTAATAGAAAAGCGTGGCAAACCTACATACGGAATTAGAGTAGGAGTTAAGTCTGGTGGTTGTGCCGGTCAAACTTATTATGTTGAGTATGCCGATAACAAAAACCAATTCGATGAAGTAGTCGAAGAAAAAGGCGTAAGAATCCTAATCGATCCCAAAGCATTAATGTATATTCTAGGCTCTGAAATGGACTATTTAGATACTAAATTCAAATCTCAATTCACTTTCACCAACCCCAACGAAAAAGCCAATTGCGGCTGCGGCAAATCTTTTAGTGTGTGATAGCCTACAAATGACCTATGAATTTGGATTATTAATATGTTTAAAAAATTCACTACTAAAAATATAATCCGGATCCCATTTTTCTTTTATCCGTAACCACTAGGATAACACCGCTAAAAAATATTATATATTTTATTATCTTTTTTACTTTCATAATCAAGAAAGAATATTGCGTTGTTTAAATAAGTTGCATAATATCATTTTTACAGCTATTTTAAAAGCCGTTTTTATAATTAAATCAATAACAGGATATGTCGCAAAAATTAGAGTTTTGGGCAGTTTTTGCATTAGTAACCGGTAGCCAAATCGGTACTAGTGTTTTTATACTTCCTTTGAGTTTAGCACCTTACGGTATATATAGCATGTGGGGCTGGGTGCTGTCTCTATTCGGTGCTATGAGTATTGCACTCGTATTTTCTACCCTTTGTGCAAAATTTCCTAAAACCGGCGGTCCGCATGTATATATCCGTGAAAGCTTCGGCGAAAAAGCGGCTTTTTTCGTCGGCTGGACTTACTGGGTTATCTCGTTCATCAGCACTAGTATAGTCGTTATCTCTGCTATAGGTTATTTAACACCTTTCTTTAAATCACAGGCAATATTAGATCTCATATTACAGATAATATTATTAGCCGCGATTATGATCCTAAATTTAAAAGGTCTTGAAGTATCGGGAAAAGTAGAGTTTTATTTAACTTTACTAAAATTTGTACCTTTATTAATAGTAGGCTTATGTGCGTTATCGCATTTTAACATAGAAAATATAGCTATTGCTGAAGGAGTAGAGAGCTTAAGCGTTCCAACTATTATGGGCAGGGTAGCACTGTTTACTTTTTGGGGCTTTATCGGGGTAGAGTGTGCAACAACTACGGCAGGCTCAGTAAAAAATCCGTCTAAGACTATCCCAAGAGCTATAATGCTTGGAACTTTTTGCGTTGCGGTGCTATACCTTATAAATAGTATTGGTATCATGGGATTAATTCCTGCTTCCAAGTTAATCGTTTCAAAAGCTCCTTATGCTGATGCCGCAGCTTCATTGTTCGGCGGTAAATGGTCAAACGTCATTGCCGTTATAGCTTCTATAATATGTATAGGCACGCTTAATGCTTGGGCATTAACTAGCGGGCAGATTGCACTCGGGCTTGCAGAGGACGGCTTACTGCCGAAATTTTTTGCTAAGAAAAATAGTAGCAATGCACCGGTGTGGGGTATTATTGTCAGTTGCCTCGGTATCGTGCCTTTATTGGTATTTACGGCAAACGATAATTTTGCCCAGCAGATCACGCAAATAATAGATTTCTCCGTGATTGCCTTTTTATATGTTTATTTAATTTGTAGCTTAGCGTTTTTAAAAATAATTCTTAGTTCAAAAGAAAATTTTTCTTATTATTATCTGCTGATTGCTATAATATCAATTACTTTCTGTAGTTGGGTTATCTACGAAATGCCGCTTAAAACCCTCATTATAGGTATCTCGTTTACTGTAGCAGGTATTCCTTTATATTTCTTGTGGTATCGTAAGAATAAACATCATGACAAAAGAACGTATTAATTCGCTAAGAAGTTTATTTAAAGAGCATGGCATTGATGGGTATATAGTCCCGTCTAACGATAAATATATGAGTGAGTACGTACCTGAATATGCTAAAAGGCTTGAGTATATTACGGGTTTTAGCGGTTCAAGCGGCATGGCTGTTATATGTAAAGATACAGCTTTATTCTTTACCGACGGGCGTTACTTAGAGCAGGCAAGCAAAGAACTTGATCCGGAACTTTTTAAGATTTTTGACTTAAAGGACTTACCCAAATTTGTTTGGGAAGACTATTTAAGTAGAGCAGGGTATGATCCGGAGTTGTTTACTTATCTCGCTATAACGAATCTAAAACTAGACCTACAAAAAATCAACAGTAATTCAGTCGATAAAATTTGGCATGATCAGCCATTAGAACCTAATTCAAAGGTTTATATTCAGCCAATAGAATTTGCAGGTGTTTCTCATATAGAGAAGATAAGTCAGTGTCGTAGAATTTTTCTGGATTCCTGCGATCAACGGAATGACAACGAGGAATCTGCGTTAGTCATTTTAGATAGCTCTTCAATATGTTGGTTGCTAAATTTGCGCGCTAGTGATGTTGCTTATACGCCTTTGATGTTTGCCAAAGTAATACTCACACCTGAAAAATTATATTTATTTATTAATACTGCAAGAATTAACGCCGAAATTATTAAAGAGCGTCCTAAAATAACGATTTTACCTGAAGAAGAATTTGAGAATATCTTAAAAGATCAGAATAATATTTTTATCGATGATAGTATAGCATCGGTTTATATAATGGACTTGATAGCTGATAAAAAAGTACAGAAAATTATAGAGCCTTGCTTAATGCTTAAAGCTTGCAAGAATCACATAGAAATTAAGCATGCTATTGATTTTCATATCAAAGATGCCGTAGCTTTATGTGAGTTTTTTAGTAATTTGGAGGAAGGAATTAACGATTCTCAATGTCATCCCCGTGAAAACGGGAATCCAGAAAAACAGAACCTGGATTCCCGCTTTCGCGGGAATGACAATAAAGGGAGCGTAAATAATATATTAACCGAGTATTCTCTTGGGCTAAAATTAACCGAATATAGAAGCAAGCAAGAGGGATATATTTCCGATAGCTTCCCGGCTATTTGCGGATTTAGGGAAAATAGTGCGATTATTCATTATAGGGCTGATCCGAAGACTGCTAAAAAGATTGAAGGGCAGGGGATATTGCTTATTGATTCGGGCGGTCAGTATAAAGGTGCTACCACCGATATAACAAGAACAATTGTAATAGGTACGCCTACCGATGAGCAAAAAAAGCGTTACACACAGGTGCTTAAAGGTCATATTGCTTTAGCAAAAGCCAAATTTCCTAAAAATATTATTACGGGTGCAAATCTTGATATACTTGCTCGGCAATATTTATGGCAAGATAAGCAGGATTATCCTCATGGTACAGGGCATGGGGTCGGAAGCTTCTTAAGCGTTCATGAAGGCCCTCAAAGCATAAACTTACGTAATAAGACGATATTACAGACAGGTATGATCTTATCCAACGAACCGGGGTTTTATATTCCAAACGAATACGGTATCAGAATTGAGAATTTAATATATGTAAAAGAAAATAACGGTTGGCTGGAATTTGAAACCTTAAGCTTAGTGCCATATGCAAAAGATTTGATTGATGTTGAACTGCTTAATAATAATGAAATAAACTATATAAAAGAATATTACAGTAAAATTAAAACACAAATTTATCATTTATTATCACTAAATGCTAAAAACTGGCTTGATAATGAAATAAATTTATTTTTATAGTTATTATTGTAATTGACGTTTTTGCTATTTATTGTTATACTCGTTGAACTTGAAAAATTTGCAGCGGCGTCTTATAAGATCTGCGGTTCTCACACGCTGTGATCCTCGACTTATAGCCTCCTTGCTCTTTTCCAAGTTGAACTTTGTATAATCTACTCTACTTATCTTAATTTTTAAATTGGGACGTCGCCAAGTGGTAAGGCAACGGTTTTTGGTATCGTCACTCGGAGGTTCGAATCCTCCCGTCCCAGCCATTCTTTAATTTCAAAATATAATTATAAATTTTAACCTCCTATCATGGGCTATTATCATTCGCTCATTGCACAGTTTAAATAGCATTGTTGCGTTGCAGATATTAAGTCGTTATTGTGAGCAAGCGAAGACATTATTGTATGAATCGATTTTCTCGTCTGTGCTACGAAAAAACTGTAAGTTTTGACGAAGCAATCTCAGGAATTTTATATTACTTTATGAGGTTGTTATGTCGATGCTACGTATTTCCGGCATTGTTACACGGCTCGAAAGTCGCCTTCGACGTCATCCCGGGGCTTATCCAATAGTACCGGACAGTTATTAAAAAAATGTTATATTTTATTTAGATATAGGTGACCTTATATGTCATTCCCGCGAAGGCAGGAATCCAGGAAAAATAAATATAAAAGCAGCAAGTTTTTAAAATTAAAAGTCTGATTTCTTTTGCTTTATACTGGATCTAGTTCCCAAGCCACGGGATGACATTACTCCTTAAGTTGACACCCGTGTGCCTGCTCGGGAATGACATTAGAGTTATAGGATAAGCCACGAGCTGACAGAGCTGATCCATGCAATCAATGTCGTGTTGATCGTAGGGGAGAAGCGTAAAAAAGACCGATTCAATATTACCTATTCGTGATAATCAGTATAAATATCTAATATTTCACCTGCTTTTAATAATACATGTTCCGTAATTGGATTATAGCGACCTTCATCTATTAAACATTTTCCTACTTCTCTCTAAATGCTTTAAATGCCGTATCTGTTACAGGGTCGAGTAGATATCGAAGTAAAGTTCTAGTGCCGGTTACGATTTGTACTTCAGCCTGCATACCCGGGTGTAGTTCAAGATTTTTTACTTTAGCAATTTTATTGAATTCATTCATATCGATCTCTACTCTTGCAATATAATAGTTATCTTGCTGACCCGGATGCTGTCTTTCATCTTGCACAATGTCCGGTGATACACTTACTACTTTACCGGTAAACATTGGGGTAGTACGTGATTTAAAAGCACTAAAACGTATCTTAGCCTTCAATCCTTCATGTATTGCATCGATATTTTTTTGAGATACTTTTGCTTCTATGATTAATGGATCATCAGTAGGCGAGATTTCCATAATAGCCTGCCCTTGGCTTATAACTCCGCCGATAGTATGATATCTTAAACTGTTAACTATACCGTAAACCGGAGACCTAATTATTACACGATTAAGCGAATCCGTCAGAGCATTGTATTTTTCCTTAAGGCTTGCAGTTTGTACTTGCGCATCACGTAGTTCTGTTAAAGTTTTTTCAGTATATTTATTTTGTAGGTTGATGATACTAATTTGAGCTTCGGTAATAGCATGACGTGTTCCGGCTATCTCAGTATCGATTGTTGCAACTTCACTTTTTGAGCTAGCAACTTTTGCTTCTTGCTCTAGTAATGCCGCTTTTTGGACAAAACCTTTTTCTTTTAGGGTTTTTAAAGCTTTTAAACGATCTTGTAAAATTTCTGATGTTTTTACTGCCGCTACTTTTCTTGCTTCTAAGCCTTCAATTTTCTTTTCAAGCTGAGAAATACGCTGCTGTAATGCGTCTTTTTCTGAATTATATACTTCTTTTTTTGATCTAAATAAGTTTTCTTGAGTGTGAATTATTTTTGCGACTTCCGGTGAATTTATGTCCTGCGTTAGGAAATCAGAGAACTCAATTTGCTCTAAATTATCTCTTTCTGCAATTAGACGATTTTCGGTAGCAAGGGCATTACGATATTGGCTTAAAATACTCTCATGATCGCTTTTTATTCTAGTTTCTTCAAGCTCAATTAGCTTATCTCCTTTTTTAACTTTATCACCTTGTTTAACGTAAATAGCCTTAATTATTCCGCCCTCGTGATGCTGAATAATTTTCTTATTAGTATTCGGCATTACTATACCGACCGCTACAGCTCCGCTATCAAGAGGTGCAACAGCTGCCCATATGCCACCAATTAATACTAGGAAAATGATTACATAAATACCGAAAAGTATTGGTGATCTTGCAGCTTGTGCAACGTTATTACGATCTTTATCATTTTTTTTAGTAACAAAATTAACAAATCTATCAAGCTTAAGCAGCAAAAATTCTATCGCTTGTGAAGTCTTTTTTAATACACTATTAACCAAAGCTTTTCGTTTGGGGCTTTGACCTTTAAGGCTTAATGCCTCTTGTTTTAAAGACAATAGCTGCTTTAATTGCTCTGGAGTAATTTGAGGTTTATTATTTTTTAAATCCTGCATAATATTTAATTATTAATATGAATTGTACCGCTTTTTAAAGTCTTAAAATGGTTTTGGATTTCATCCGGCGTTCCATAAACCGCAACTACTCCGTCTTGTAATATTAAGATTTTATCAACAACGGATAACACGGAAGGCCTGTGCGAAATTACTAGAACCGAGATTCCTTTGAGCTTTGCCTGTTTTAAAGCATTGGCAAGGGCTACTTCACCGGCTTCATCTAGATTAGCGTTAGGTTCATCTAAAATTACAAGCTTTGGATTACCGTAAAAAGCTCTCGCAAGTCCAATTCTTTGTCTTTGTCCTCCGGATAGGTTGGAACCCGCGGGACCTATATCTGAATCATAACCGTCAGGAAATCTTAGTATCATTTCATGAGCCCCCGCTATTTTAGCGGCTTCAATAACTTTTTGCGGATCGGCATTTTCATCCATTCTTGCGATATTCTGCTTAATGCTACCGCTAAAAAGTTCTATTCCTTGAGGAAGATATCCGGTATGTTTACCGAAATCTTCTCTATTCCAACGATAAACTTCTGCTTCATCTAAACGTACTGACCCTGATGTTTCCTTCCATACGCCAACTATAATTTTAGCTAAAGTGGATTTTCCTGTTGCTGAAGGTCCTATAATCGCTAGAATTTCACCGGGTTGTACCCCAAAGCTAACACCTTTTAAAATATATTTCAGTGTTGGAGGTTGTGGCATATATTTTGGAACAGGGTGAGCATAATAAATATTTTCTACAGTTAGATGCCCCTCAACATTTGGAATCGGCATAGCCTCATCGCGAGACGCATAATTATTAAATAAATTATTAATGTTTTTGAACGATTTAATAGCACCGCTCATATTTTTCCATAGCTCAATAGCATTATCGAAAGGAGCAAGGGCTCTTCCGACTATAATGGAACTCATTATCATATTACCGGGAGTCATTGCAGCACCGTGGGTAGTTACAACAAGATAAGCACCAACGCCAGTAACAGCCATTTGCATTATATTACGGATAAATCTTGAAAAGTTAGAGATAACACCGTTACGGTAACTAGCTGTTGATTGTTTATCAAGAGCGGCTAAGTTAAATTTATGCCAGTTTTTAGTAACGTTTTTCATCATCCCCATTGCTTCGACTGCTTCAGCGTTTCGGTTAGCAATATCGGCTTGAGTCATGCCTTTGATTGAAAATTCAGTAGCTTCACCTAAGGTTTTGTTAGTAGCAGCTGCATTAAAGAAAGCTGTAGAAACAATGAGTATAGCACCGAAAACCGTAATAAAACCGATATATGGGTGAATAGAGAAAATAACAATAATATATATAATGCTCCAAGGTGCATCAAATAAAGTATTAATTCCGGTACTTGTTAAGAAGGATTTAACGGCTTGGAAATCCCGTAATAACTGGCTAGAACCCATATTTACACGTTTTGCCGCCGCTGAAATTGAGGAAGCAAAAATAACCGGTGCTACTGTCTTATCCAGCCACTCACCTACCTTTATCAGCGTAAAAGAACGTGCAATTTGCAATAAGCCGTAGACGAAATAAATGTAGGCAATTATTATTGATAAATACAACAATGTATATAAATTACCGCTACCAAGTACTCTATCTAAAACTTGCAATGAATAAAGAGGAGTAATTAACATTAGTAAATTAATTACAAAAGCAAACCAAAAAACTACCCAAAAAGCTGTTCGGCACTCTCCCAGTGCAATCATTAAAGGATTTTTTTTATTTAAATTGTTATTTTTATTATCCATGTTAATTATTATAAATAAGTTTTAATTAATTCTTCCGCAATTTGAACGCTATTTAATGCAGCTCCTTTACGTAAATTATCGCACGTAATCCATAAATTTATGGTGTTTTCTTTACTTCTATCATTTCTAATCCGTGAAACGTATACCGCATCTTCCCCTACCACTTCAACCGGTGAAGTATATGCAGCGTCTTTAGTCTTAGAAATTGTAATGATTCCATCAGCATCTTCTAATATTTCTTCTACTTCTCTAGCATCAATTTTATCTTCAAACTCTATATTAGCGGATATAGCATGACCGACAAATACAGGCACTCGTACGGAAGTCACACTAACTTTAAGATGATCACCGATAATTTTTTGTAACTCTAAAGCAATCTTTGATTCTTCGCTTGAGTAACCGTCTTGATTTAAATCGCTATTATGAGGAAATATGTTAAAGGCAATTTGCTTAGGAAATATATTTGGAGCTTTTTCTTCAAAGATATATTTAGATTTTGTCTGATCGTAAAGTTCATCCATGCCTGCTTTACCTGCTCCGGATACTGATTGATAGGTAGATATTACAACTCTTTTTATCCTTATTTCATTATCTAGCGGTTTAAGTACAACCGCAAGAGGAATTGCAATACAGTTTGGATTAGAGATAATATTTTTATAAGTATAGTATTTAAGTGTTGATAAATTAGCTTCAGGTACAACTAAAGGTATCTCAGGTTCAAGTCTAAAAAAAGAAGATTTATCAATAACTATACAATTTTTGGCAATTGCAATTGGAATAAACTCTTTTGATATATCTGAACCTGCTGAAAAAAATGCAATATCTATATTTTCAAAATCTAAATCATTTAAACTACTAATTTGTAAATTTTGTTCACCAAAGCTAACTTTTTTTCCAATCGAATTATTTGATGCAATAGCATAAATTTTATTAATAGGGAAATTGCGTTCTGCTAAAATGTTTAAGGTTTCACGACCGACATTTCCGGTAGCACCGATAACGGCAATATTATATTTTTGAGTCATTTTTATTTAATTAATCCGATAAGTTTTTTTCCGCCGATAATATGAAAGTGGAAATGAAAAATAGTCTGTCCTGATTTCTCACCTTTATTAGTTATTAAACGATATCCGTCTCTATCTAATCCTGCTTTATTTGCTATTTCAGAAATCTTAGCAAAAAAATGCTTTATTTCTTCTGCTGAAGCTTTAGAAATAAAATCGGCGTAATCAATATATTCATTTTTAGTTATAACGATAATATGCACTGGTGCGACAGGTGCTATATCTTTAAATGCTAAAACTTGTTCGTCTTCAAACATAATTTCTACCGGTAGATTTCTGTTGATAATTTTTGCAAAAATATTTTCTTTATTATACATAACTATTACGTTTTAAAAATTTTAGTTCAGCCTCAATTTTCGATCCTGCTACTACTATGTCTTTAAGTTCATAGTTATTTCGCTTTAAATAATTTTCTCTCATATCAGAAGCAAAAAAACCAAATACCAACATTACAATTAATTTCAGGGCAAATGTTAGTTCAGGAATATTAATAACTTTAACTATTATGTTTATTGATATAGCTATTACAACAGGTAACCACATTTTATGGTATAATGCCCAAAATACACTTAAAAGGGCGGCTGTCCACGAAAAACTTTCTTCAATAACAATAAAATTATTATTTTTTTGCTCTTGGTTAATATATATTGTGTATATATTCATTAATTTAAACCTTGAAAATTCAAGAAGAAATGATTAATTAAGATTATTAGAATAATCCATATACTCAAAATTAAAATAAAGAGTAAGATAGACTAAGTTCAACGAGTATATATTATCTAATTAACAACTTAATATCAATAAATTTTACATTATGTCAGATTTTTTAGCCTTGCACGGCACCACTATTCTTTGTTTAAAAAAGAATGATGAAATCGTTATAACAGCTGATGGACAGGTTTCACACGGCAACACAATATTAAAATCTGGTGCTAGAAAACTGCGAACTATAGCAAATAATAAAATTATTGCAGGTTTTGCAGGTTCTACCGCAGACGGTCTTGCTTTATTCGAAAAGCTTGAGTCAAAACTAGAGCAGCATAAGCATAATTTGCTTAGAAGCGCTGTCGAACTTGCAAAAGATTGGCGTAGTGATAAATATTTACGTCGATTGGAAGCAATGATGATCGTTGCAGATCGTAATCATATATTAATTTTAACAGGTAACGGCGATGTTGTTGAGCCAGAAAATAATGTTGCCGCAATAGGTTCAGGAGGTTTATTTGCTTTATCTGCGGCACGCGCTCTAATGTCCTATGAGAATAATATAACCGCTGAAGAAATTGCTATGAAATCGATGAATATAGCAGCTGATCTTTGCGTATTTTCTAACCATAATATTATAATGGAAAAAGTTGTATGAAATCTACTAAAACTACCAATAAAAAAGACCCAATGGGGCTTACTCCTTCCCAAATAGTAAACGAGCTTAACAGGTTTATCGTAGGTCAAGAAAAGGCAAAGAAGGCTGTTGCTATTGCTCTTAGAAATCGCGGGCGTCGTAAAAGAGTTGAGGGAAGCTTGCGTAATGAAATAGTGCCGAAAAATATTTTAATGATCGGCTCAACGGGAGTCGGTAAGACAGAAATAGCACGGAGGCTTGCAAAACTTACTAATTCGCCTTTTTATAAAATAGAAGCGACTAAATTTACTGAAGTAGGTTACGTAGGGCGTGACGTAGAATCGATAATCCGTGATTTGGTAGAAATAGCGGTTAATACTCAAAAAACAGCAGCTAAAATAGAAGTAGATATTAATGCTCGTGAAAAAGCAATAGAGCGAATATTAGATAGCTTAGTCGGAAAAACTTCAAGTAATGAAACAAGAGAAAAGTTTCGTGAAAAAATACTAAACGGTACGCTTGACGATACAGAAATTGAAATTAATGTAGCCGATACCACGCCTATAGGAGGTGGAAGTTTTGAAATACCTGGTATGCCCGGGGCTTCTATGGGCGTACTTAACCTTGGTGATATGATAGGACGGGCATTTGGAACAGGTAAAACTAAAGCTAAAAAAATGTCGGTCAAAGAAGCTATGACCATTATTTTATCGGAAGAATCCGAAAAATTAATCGATCAAGAGAAAATTGTTCAGCAAGCTATTAATTTAGTAGAGAATGACGGTATAGTTTTTATCGACGAGATCGATAAGATAGCTTCTGCTCCAAGTGCCTGGTCAAAAAATTCTGAAATAAGTAGGGAAGGAGTACAAAGAGATTTGCTACCCTTAATTGAAGGAACAACTGTTAATACTAAATATGGTCCCGTTAAAACAGATCATATATTATTTATTGCTTCAGGAGCTTTTCATATTGCAAAGCCGTCGGATTTATTACCTGAACTTCAAGGAAGGCTACCTATTAGAGTAGAATTAAACTCATTAACCAAAGAGGATATGATTAAGATACTGCTTGAACCTGAAACTAGCCTAATAAAACAATATTCGGCTTTAATAGGTACTGAAGATGTAGAGCTAAAATTTGCAAATTCTGCTATAGAAAAAATTGTGGATTATGCCACTACGGTTAATTTGGAGGTAGAAGATATAGGAGCAAGAAGATTGCATACTATACTTGAAAATTTGCTTGAAGATATAAGCTTTAAAGCTAGCGAAATGAAAGGTGAAAAAATAACTATAGACGATAAATTTGTTGAAAAACAATTATCAAAAATACTAACTAATCTTGACTTAGCAAAGTTTGTATTATGAAATGCTTTTTCAATTTAAAATAGCATATATATTAAACAAGCATGATAATTCATATTGCAAGTCTTACATTCAACGGAATCGATATTACTGACGTTGATGTGCAGGTGCAAATATCACCCGGAATACCTGCATTTACTATAGTAGGACTTGCCGATAAAACTATTGCCGAATCGAAAGAACGCGTCAAAGCGGCATTATCTTCAATCGGGCTTGCACTACCTACTAAAAAGATTTTAATCAATTTAGCTCCGGCTGATTTAGTAAAGGAGGGTAGCCATTTTGATCTTGCTATTGCGTGTGCAATACTCACGGCTATGAATATATTGCCTGAAACTGAAATAGTGGAATATTTAATAATAGGCGAATTATCTTTAGACGGTTCTATCTTGCCTGTAAACGGTGCATTACCTGCAGCAGTCGGTGCTACTGCGCGAGGCAAAGGTTTAATTTGTTCAAATAAAAACGGTTCAGAAGTTGCTTGGTCAGGTAATGAAAACATACTTGTAGCCAATAATCTAATAGAGTTAGTAAATCATTTTAAAGGCTTGCAGGTTTTAATTCCGCCGGAAGCTATCATTCAAAACAAGCCGGTAAATTACCCTGACTTTAAAGATATAAAAGGACAAAAAATAGCTAAAAGAGCCTTGGAAATCGCAGCATCAGGCGGGCATAATCTTTTAATGTTCGGTCCTCCCGGTAGTGGTAAATCAAGACTTGCTAGTTGCCTTCCCGGGGTTTTACCTAAAATGTCGGTAAAAGAAATTTTAGAGTGCAGTATGATATCAAGTATTGCCGGAAAGTTTTTAGACGGCAAGCTTACTAAAACAAGACCGTTTAGAATGCCTCATCATTCATGTTCACTTGCTGCTATGGTTGGCGGAGGCGTTGGGAAAAAAGTAAAACCTGGAGAAATTACCCTTGCCCATAACGGAGTATTGTTTTTAGATGAATTGCCTGAATTTCCTCAGCATGTAGTTGAATCTCTAAGACAGCCCATTGAAAACGGCGAAATATTAATTTCACGATCAAATTCCCATATAAAATATCCTGCAAATTTTCAGCTAATAGCTGCTATGAATCCTTGTAAATGCGGGTATTTAGGCGATTCTTATAAAGAATGTTCTAAAGCTCCGAAATGTGGAGATGATTATAAAATGAAGATTTCAGGTCCTATTATTTATAGATTTGATTTAAATATAGAGGTACCTAATATTAATATTTACAATTATGATTTGACAAATGAAAATCCTGAAGAAAAATCAGAAGATATTGCAAAACGAATAGAGAAGGTTCGTTTAATTCAAGAGAAAAGATATGAAGGACATGATATTAGGACTAATATAATAGATTAGACGGTCAATTATTATTAGACTATGCCATGCCTGTAGATGAAGGAAAAGATTTGCTTAATGAGGCAGCAAATAAATTCCGTTTATCGATGCGTGCTTATAACCGAATACTTAGGGTAGCACGTACAATAGCCGATCTTGAAGAGGAAAGTAAGGTCTTTAAGATGCATATTGCCGAAGCCTTAAGTTATCGGAAGATGTAATTTAATAATTAGAATCATTATGAATTGTATGATATAATAAAGCTTGTTAATATGGATTTTTGCATGTACAAAACGGCAAACATCATTGTAAGGAAAAACTGGCTAGGATAACAGGAGTAGAACTGATCCAAACTGGCAAACTATACCGTGGTCAAGCAACTAAATGATATTGTACGTGTTTATTGGAGACATGCAGTAAAACCAGAAAAAAGTTAAGTTTTGATGAAGCAATCTAGTAAAAAAACTTAAAACCAGTACTGTGATATCATTTTTCATGGATTGTTACATTTTTTTTAAATCGTTTGCAATGATAAAAACCCAATCCATATATGTAATAAATTAAATATGTCAAAAAAATAAAGTAATAAATATATGAGTATAGTTTCGATTACGCTATTAAATATCTATTAAAAGATAAAGGAGACTATGAAATAGTAGAAGGCTTTATCTCAGCAATACTTAAAGATACAGGCTATTCGGCAGTCAAGATAAAATCTTTAATAGAGAGTAGTAGTAATAAAGAAAGCGAAGTCTTAAAATCAAGTGTTGCTGACGTCATAGTAGAAGATGAAGTAGGACATAAATATATAGTAGAAATAGACAAATCTTATACAAATCTTTTTATGCATAAAGCTTGTTTTAATTCTAGTCGCTTAATAGTTGACAGTATTTCTAAAAGCGAAGATTATTCTACTATAAAAAAAATATTTCATATTAATTTATTATATTTTCCTTTTGATAATATGAAAAAACCTTTATATCACGGTAAAACTATTTTTAGGGAAATAGATAAAGATCATCTGTAAACTTTCAGATTTGATCTGACATATTAAGGTTAAAAATAGAAGAGTTTGTGTGTATGTAGATAACTGAGAAGTTATCTATCATATCCAGGAACTAAATATAAAACTCAATTAACAGGAATAATATGTCAAATTACGATCAAAAAATAATCAAGCCTAAATTAGGATTATTAGAACTTGCAAAACAACTGGGCAGTGTTAGCACCGCGTGTAAAGTAATGGGGTATTCAAGAGATAGCTTTTACCGATTTAAAGAACTGTATGAGACAGGCGGAGAAAGCTGCACTTACAGATATAAGTCGTAAGAAACCTATACTTAAGAATCGTGTATCAGAACATATAGAACAAGCAGTAATAAATCTTGCTATAGAAAATCCCGCTCTTGGTCAGCTTCGTGCAAGCCAAGAGTTATTGAAACAGGGTATTATAGTATCATCCAGTGGAGTACGTTCTATTTGGCTACGCAATGATCTTGAGACTTTAAAGAAAAGACTAAAAGCATTAGAAGCTAAATCTGCACAGGATGGTATCTTACTTACAGAAGAGCAACTAGCTGCTCTAGAAAAAGCAAAACAAATTAAAGAAGCACATGGGGAAATAGATACGCAGCATCCAGGGTATCTTGGTTCACAAGACACATATTATGTAGGCAATATGAAGGTGGTGGGTAGAATCTACTAACAAACATTTATTGATACTTATTCTAGAGTTGCTATCTGTAAACTTTATACTGACAAATCTGCAATAACATCTGCTGATATTCTAAATGATAAGGTAATACTGTTCTTTAACAATCATGATGTACCTCTACTTAGAATCTTAACAGATAGAGGAACAGAATATTGTGGCAAGGTAGAAAATCATGCTTTTGAGTTATATTTGGCGATAGAAAATATTGATCATACTAAAACTAAGGCTCGATCTCCTCAAACTAACGGAATATGCGAAAGATTACATAGAACTTTAAAGGATGAGTTTTACGATATCACATTCCGTAAAAAGATTTATAGTTCTTTAGAGGATTTACAGATTGACTTAGATCAATATTTAAACAAATATAACAACGCAAGACCTCATTCTGGAAAGTTTTGTTATGGAAAAACACCTATGCAAACTTTCAAGGATAGCATTAAAATTGCTAAAGATAAGTCTATTAACTCTTACTTATCTGACAGCTCTTTTGCTGCTTAATCAATCACCGTCTGTCAGGTCAAGTGTAGTGTTTTACAGCTTCAAAGAGCGTGATTATATAGTTTCCGCTGAGGAAAAAGGTATGCAGATAGGTATAGAAAAAGGTGAGCTTACAAAAAGTATTCAAATAGCCAGAAAGATGTTAGCTAAAAAAAGACCAATAGAAGAAATACACGATATTACGGAATTATCTATAGAAAAAATAAATCAATTAAAAAAAGGAATCGAGAATACTAAATGATAGAATTTTACAATTATAGCATCTAAACAAAATGAAAAAAATTTACTTTATAGCCGGGGAGATATCAGGAGATTTTATCGGCGGTCGGATAATAGGGAAGCTAAAAGATGACAAAGAGTTAGAAATTATTGGGATAGGCGGTAAGAATATGCAAGATGCCGGTATGACTAAAAGCTTGTTTCCAATATCCGAAATAAATTTAATGGGTTTTTTTGAAGTAATACCTCATATTTTTAAGATTAAAAAATTAATTAATAAAACAATAGAAGATATCATAAACAATAAACCTGATATATTAATTACTATTGATTCTCCAGGTTTTACTTACCGCGTTGCAAAAGGGGTAAGAAAGCTTTTGCCAAAGCTAAGAATGATTCATATTGTTGCACCCTCTGTTTGGGCATATAAAGAGGGTAGAGCATTAAAATATGCAAAAACTTATGACTGTTTATTCGCTTTACTACCTTTTGAGCCGCCATATTTTACTAAAGTAGGGCTTGATTGTAGGTATATAGGTCATCCTGTGATGGAGCAAGAGTTTTATAGCGACAAGGCGGCTTTACGGTTAGAATTTAAAATAAAAGATGATGAAAAAATTTTATGTGTTACGCTTGGAAGTAGAAAAGGAGAAATTTTAAGGCACCTGCCTATTTTTACTTCTGCTATTCAAAAAATTTATGGTGAGTATAATAATCTTACCGTTATATTTACTCTTGCAGATTATGCTCATGAAGAGCTGATAAAACCTTTTTTAAAACATGTTAGATTTAATTATTTATTTTCATGCGAAAGATTAAAAATTTATGCAGTAGCAGATCTAGCATTAGCTAAGTCCGGTACTAATACTTTAGAGATAGCAGCATCTAGCACTCCTATGGTTGTAGCTTACAAAGTTAATATTTTTAGCTTTTTCATTATCAAAGTATTAATAAAAATAAAATATGTTACTTTAATTAATATAATAGCAAACAGAGATATAATTCCTGAATTTATTCAATTTAATTGTAAACCTACTCTTCTCAGTAATAAGCTAAAGGAGTTTTTATCAAATCCTCAAAAAACTTATAATCAAGTAACAGAAAACCAAAAAATTTTGCAACAATTAGGATTTAAATCAGATAAATCTCCTTCCTCCTTAGCTACAGAAATTATTAAGCAAGAATTATTAAAATAGGTTTGCTAGAAGAGAAAGCTTGGTACCCGAACCGCTCCATAGTGTTTTCTGTATCATGAAAAACATTAATATAAACATAATAATAAAGTATATTTCCATACTTTTTCTTATAATATTAACTTGCTTCATCAAAGCTTTTAGATCATGCGAAATTTTTTTATACTCTTCATTATTATCAGAGCGCATGGTCGTTAAAAACCCTGATATACTTCCGAGCTTAATATGTAGAGCTTTTAGCTTTTCGCTAAACTCTTGGTTTTTTAGATCTTGATCTTGATCTTTTGTCATAACTATTAATGCCTATTATAAACACTAGTTTAGAATAAAATTATTCTAATGCGCTGATAAAAAAAAAGAAAAGTAATATTTAATATAGTTAATTAACCTATCATTTAGTTAGCCATATCTTCTATTATAGTAAATTGAACCTTGTATCTAAGTTCTAAGTATACTCCATGAATCCTTCAAAATTAGCTACGTCGTCTTTTTAGCCCTTAGATACTTACATTCAGCCGAATTTACTATAATTTTTAGACTTACGCCTTAATGTTGGTTACCAAATGGCGCTAAATTAACATTTAGAGTTAAAATTGTTATAGATTTTTAATATAAAGCAAATATATTACTATCAAAATTTTAAAACTCTTGATTTATTTAATAAGGAGTATATAATATTAGCAAATATCTATCCTCAACCAAACTTTAAGTTAGTTTTACTACATGTTATTTTAAATGTCAATAAAAAACCATATTTCATGGTAATTTTTTATTATATTCTGAATTTTACGGGAAAAATTATACTTTTATGCTAAAAAATCTATTAAAAATTAAACTTTTTTTCGTTGTATTGCTTATAATAATCTTTATTACTTTAGTAAACTTTAGTATATTTTATATTTTTGTACCAGGAAGTCTTACCCAAAATAAGACAATAATTATTGAGCCTAAATTATCGATTAGCCAGATAACTGAAAAACTTTATTCTAATAAGGTAATTAAGTACCCTTGGTTATTTAATATAATAGCGAAAGCTTATTCTATAAAAAATCCTCTTAAAAGCGGTGAATATATTTTTACGCATAATATATCACCGCTGCAAACCTTAAGAGTTTTGGCAAGCGGTAAATCTATAGTACATAAAATAGTAGTACCGGAAGGAACGGTAGTTAGTGAAGTAATAGAAAAAATTAATGAAGAAAAGCGTTTGGTAGGGAAAATAAAGGGCGTCGTACCTGAAGGGTTTTTAATGCCTTCCACTTATTTTTTCTCTTACGGTGATCAAAAAGAGCGAATAATAGATCAAATGAGAAAACTTATGTCTACTAATTTAGATAAAGTAATGCTTAATCTTTCTCCTGATTCTCCGTTAAAAACTAGGCTTGAGGTATTAACTCTTGCTTCAATAATAGAAAAAGAAGCAGGTTCTGATGCAGAAAAACCTATCATTGCTGCTGTATTTATTAATCGTTTAAAAAAGAATATGAAACTACAGGCGGATCCGACTGCTATATATGCATTAACTGAAGGAAAGTTTAAATTAGCAAGAGCTTTAACTAAAAAAGATTTACTACAAGAATTGCCATATAATACTTATTATATTAAAGGACTGCCGCCTGGGCCAATTTCTTGCCCCTCATTAAAATCCTTGGAAGCTGTAGTAAAACCTGCTAAAACAGATGCATTATTTTTTGTAGTTAACGGAAAAGGCGGGCATAATTTTTCTAATAATCTTAATGATCATAATAGGTATGTCGATATGTATAGGAAGAGCTTAGTTAAAGTACCCGTAATCGATCCTGAGTCCCCTCGATAAGATCAACTTTAAAATTAGTTACGTCATCTTGATAAAACTGTGGTACTACTATACGCTCTGCTCATCGTTTTATAGGCTCCTTGATTTTTGAAGTTGATCTTCATATATTTATTCTTTAGGTATATTATCTCATGAACAATAGTGAATTTAGTAAAATAGCCGAAACAACAATTTCATATATAGCAGATAAAATTGAAGCACAAGATCAGGATATAGATGTAGATCTACAAAGCGATATATTAAATCTTGAGACTAGTAACGGTATATATGTAATAAATAAACAAAGTGCCGCTAAGGAGATTTGGTTATCCTCTCCCGTTAGCGGACCCTATCATTTTTTCTATGAACAAGGAAAATGGAAAAATAGAGCAGGGCTAGAGCTAATGAAGATTTTAAATAATGAGCTTGGGATTGATTTTTAAATAAAATATCACTGACTTTTTAGTATTTTATACCAATGTTCTAGTAATTCATGAAAATAAGGCTCATCTTTTGCATATTCAGCTGTTTCTTTAACCGAATCTAAGATTTTTGTAACAATCTCGTGATCTTTATTTGCTAATTTAATTTTTACAAATTCTAAAAGCGTTGTCATTTCAACCGGTAAAGGTCTTACTTGACCTTCTTCTTTCCATTTTTTTATATCTTCTTCACGGAATTTATCATAGCCTTCTATCTTATTATTTAAAGACTCAAGTAAAAAAGGGGGTATCGAGGCTTTGTATTGCTTTTCTTTTTCCCATCGTAATACAATTGCAGGATCAGGTGGAGCATTAATAATTTCTAATGCTTTAAGGGATTTAGGACCTAAATATTTGCGACAAGCTTCTACCGAGAATTTAGGGAATCTATCCACATGGCTTTTCAGGAATGTCTTCTAAAAACATAGTCCAAGCTGCATTTTCTGCATCTTCATTACCACACTCAACTAACTCCTCAATTAAATTAAAAATAAATGGTAAGTGTCTAATGTTATCATGTTCGATTTCATCATCAACAAAACGTAAAAGACATTTTATTTCGGTATGATAGGTTCTATTAGTATTTCTCCATTTCTTTTCACTCTCCCAATACTCTTTAAACTCTGGTATATTATCAATTAAATACTGTACTAATGCTTCTTTACTATAATAATATTCTTTCATTTTAAGTTATCTCTTATCATTTTTAGCTAGATTTACATAAGCTAAAATCTTTATCAACAATTTCAGAATCAATATTTAAACAATCTAAAACTGAATGAAAAACATGATCATGGCTTATTTCATTATTTGTATATTTTTTAATTGATGCTACAGATTCAGGATGTCTTAATTTAAAATCTTTTGACACCCAAACTATAAGCGGTACGGTTATCTGCTCTGCGATTAGCGGACCTCCATGACCGTAATACCCATTCTCGCCTAACGATTCTCCATGATCAGAGACATATAGCAAGAACGCATTTTTATCTTTAAGTAAATCTATTAAATTAGACAAAAAAAAATCAGTATATAAAATAGAATTATCGTAACTATTAATAAGCGCTAATTGTTCGCAATTACTTGCATCAGACTTAATTTTACCGTTACAAACAGGGGTAAACTGTTCAAATTCTTTAGGATATCTTGCCGTATAGTTCCAGTGACTACCTGATGTATGAACCACTATGAACTGCTTATTTGAATTCGGGATTATCTCTTTTATAAATGGCAGCATTTTTTCGTCATGGTCATTTAAGGAAAATAGAGTAGAGCCGCCGGGTATTATAGTAAAATTAACATCCATTATAAATATTACCTAAATCACGATTAGCAAATTTTCTTCCTAAACTTTGAGTGCCGATCCAAGTGGTATTAAATCCTAAACTAGTTAAAATCGACAAAAAACTATTTTCAAGTTTACTGTTTTCAATTTGATTTGCCGGATAACGTGAAAGTAAAGACGGTACGGAAAGATAGGTTAAATTTGAAGAGGATTTAGCTTTAAAGGAAAATATATTTTCAATATTTTTCAAATAAGGTGTTGTATCCCTCTCATAACCGTTAATACCGAAATGGTCAAATCTTGCTGATTCCCCTATAACCAATACGCCTATAATATTTGAGTCCGAGTTATCTATAAAATCATATTGTTTGCTAATATCTATTTGAGCATAATTTTTTTTATTGTAACCTCCAGCAAAATTAAGATAAGTATTATGCAGATATTGAATAGGGAAGTAACTTTTTAATACTTTAAACGATGGAGTAATGATATTATATAAAAAGATAAGCAAGCAAGCAGCCGATAATAATTTTGTTACAAATGATTTAGTCTCAGAAACAGCAAAAGATTTAAAAGTATAGAAACAAACAAATAAACAGAAAACTATCCATATTATTAATTTAATGCTAGTTAATTCATAAACTTCGTTTAAATCTGTTGAGAAAAAACTACCAATTACGTATTTGGTAGGAATTATTTTATAGAAATAAATGTAGTAACTAGCTATAGCAGAGGTGAAAAATAAAAAGCCTGAACCATATTTTAATAGTAATTTATGTACGCTAAGACTAAAAAATGCTATAAAGGAAACTATATAAATATAACAAAAATCTTTTAATAGTTCTAATATTCCCCTAAAGATCGATGCTTTGTAATAGTCAAATTTATAAATTAATATGGCAGTGTTGAATAATAAACAATAAACAAAAGCTAAAATTACCGATAGTTTAATTAATTTAATATCTAAATGTTTTTGAATAGTTTTTAGCATAATATGATAACAAAAGTAATTTAAATGATCATAAATAATCTTCAAGAATTTTACCAGAGTTTATTACCGAACTCTCCTCTTATTTCTATCGATTACGGTAGTAAAAAGTTAGGGATTGCTATGTCTAATATGGAACGTAGTATTGCTATGCCGCTGCATACAAACGAAACAAATATAAAGATTATCATAAGGTCTTTAATTGATACAATAAATAAATATAAAGCTTGCGGGATTGTGATAGGATTACCTATTAATATGAACGGAATTCATACGGAACAAACAAATATAGTAATAAAATTTGCCGAAGAGCTAACAAAATCTATAAATCTACCTATATATTTACAGGATGAAAGGCTTACTACAAAAGCCGCAAATAATTTCCTTAAGTCGTTCGGCATTAAAAGAAAAGATCGGAATAATAACGATGACGCAGTAGCAGCTAGTATGATTTTAGAAACGGTACTTGATTCTATTAGAAGGCTTTAAGAGTCTGTCAGATTCTTTGTGTAAGTAGAATTTCTCCATTTGCCCAATTTTGTAAATTAGTATCACAAAGTATAGCAAATTGATTTAAAGCCATTGCCCAATTCTTGATTGGCATTGTCCATTTCTTAGAAGCATTTGTCAATGCTAAAAATATTATTTTTTGAATTGATTTATCATCTGGAAACACCCCTTTATTCTTGATAATTTTTCTGATTTGACGATTAATTGATTCAATAGCATTAGTCGTATAAATTGCTTTTCTGATTTCATCCGGGAAGCTAAAAAGGAAGCTATACCAGGCCAATTTCGCTGCCATATATCAAAAATAACTGGATATTTATTATCCCATTTTTTGCTAAAACTCTGTAATTCTCTTAAAGCTTCTGCTTCATTTATTGCAGAATAAATTTTCTTTAAATCTGCTATAACTGATTTTAAATCTTTATACGATACGTACTTTACAGAATTCCTAATCATATGGACTATACAGAGCTGTACTATCGTTTTGGGGAACACACTGTTTATAGCTTCAGGAAAGCCTTTTAAACCATCAACACATGCAACATATATTTGTTCAACTCCACGATTCTTTAATTCTGTTACTATCTGCAACCAGAATTTAGCGCCTTCATTTTTGCCTATCCAAATGCCTAAAAGCTCTTTTTTACCTTCTAAATTCACACCTACAGACAAATAAACTGCCTTGTTAATTATTACATGATTATCTCTTGCTTTCACATAAATGCAATCTAAATACATCATAGGATAGATACTATCAAGTGACCTATTTTGCCAAGCATTAGCATCCTCTAATACACCATCAGTTACCTTTGATATTAACTCAGCAGACACCTTGGTAGAGTACAATTCTTCTAAATGGCCCTGAATTTCTCTAGTAGTCATACCTCGTGCATATAATGATATTAGCTTATCATCAAATCCTTCAAATTTACGAACTCCCTTAGGAATAAGTATAGGTTCATATTCTCCGTCACGATCTCTTGGTACTTCTACTCTTAATTTACGACCTTCTTCATCTAAAATGGTTTTTTCATAATTACCATTGCGCCTATTATCTGACTCTTTCTCAGTTTTAGAATGCTTCTCATATCCTATATGAGACTCCATTTCTTTCTCTAAGATCTTATTCACCAGCTGTTTTTTTAATTCTTCAAAGATCCCTCCTTTGCCAAATATTTCAGATGGGTCACTTTGTGATAGTATGTCTGATACTACTTTTTCTATAGTCGGATTTGATACTTTGTTCTTATTTTTCATATTAGCCTCATGTTAAGTTGTTTTAATTAATTTTATTCTTAACTATTTTTACAACTTACACAAACTTTCTGACACCCTCCATTCTGGAAAGTTTTGTTATGGAAAAACACCTATGCAAACTTTCAAGGATAGCATTAAAATTGCTAAAGATAAGTCTATTAACTCTTACTTATCTGACAGCTCTTTTGCTGCTTAATCAATCACCGTCTGTCAGGTCAAGTGTAGTGTTTTACATATAAATTATACCACCCACCATGAGTATGATGATATTCCGACCAATCGGCTGCGTAGGTAATTTGTACATTATTACCAACTACCTCTTTTACTAAGATGGCAAGATTACATAGCTCATTAATTGCTGGAAAATTATTGGCCGAGTCTCTTATGGAAGTAATACCGATTAATTCTGAACCTATTATAAAGGCGTCGACATAATCTTTAACAAGTCTTGCATAATGAAGAATAAAATTATTATACCCTTCGGCTTTACGGAAAAAGTTACTTACCGCCTCCGCAGAACCGCTAACATGCCCACGCCAAGGCTTTCCGGGTAAATCCATAAAAAACATCGGGTAAAACATGATTTTTAAATTACGCCTTTTTAACTCTATTAAATAACGCATTAAGCTAGCATCATTAACACTGCCGCCATAATTAGGATTGTTACGCTCATCTTTAGAAATAATCTTAGCATTTGCTCTATTATAAGAGCCAACCTGCCAAACACATGAGTAGGAAGTAAGAGGATCATTGAATTCTACAGCCGGTTTTATAGAGCAGTTATTTATATCTAAACTATCGCCGAACCAACTTACCACAGGTGCTATCCATATAATATTAGGGCAGATTGTTTGTAGCTGATTAAGGCTATGTACACTATCGGCAATGTTATAATGGTTATGTGAATTTATTGCCTCATGGTTTATAACACCGCCGAAAGAGCTTTTTAAAGTCTTATATTGTACTTCTGTATCATAAACGAATTCACCGGAGCCAGGAATCATATTAATAGCTTTAACTAAATTCTCAACCTTGACATAATTATCAGGTAAATAAATATTAGGTTTTCTAGTTACTTCAAATGAAAAGCTAGGAATAATATTGCTAAAATCTTCTAAAGGTAATTCTTCAAATACTATATAGCTAAATGATCTAAAAGCCGGAGTTCTACCGATTCCTACGCGGCTTTCAATTAGAGAATCTGGTAGCTGCGTTTCCTGATCCTTTATATAACCTAAATTTATATTTCCCTAGATTTATGACTTCATCATTAGCCCATACTCTATTAATTTCAGTAATTTCGCCTTCATAAATAAGAACTGCAAAAGAGAAAAAATAGCTATATTCCGTAAAATTAGTTACAGATTTTAGATTGTGAAAATACGGAAAATATTTTTTATGACGGGTAGTATTTTCTATTTCTTTTATTTTATCAGCCCAAATTATTTTACCGCTAATCCTTGAAGTACCAAAGATTAAAGGTATAGGCTCACCGTAATTTGCCGTTACATATTTAAAGCTTTCTTTGAAATTTTTAATGTGATTATATTCTTCCGGTTCATGATTTAGTTGATCTAAATACTCACCGAGCATTTTACCGGCAAATCTCCCGACGCTTGAAAGTATCCCGCCGCCAAATGCATTTCCAATAGTGCTGCAGAGCGAACTGAAAAAACTGCCGAACATATTTAATCATACTTAAGTTTAATATGGATTGATATTAACATTATAATATGTTAACACTAATATATACTCGTTTTATTTGAAAAATTGGCTGCGTCGTATTATAAGTTCGCAGGTAGCTACGTTACTTGCATGTACGCTCCGCTCCTCGCCTTATATATACCTTTAATACTTCAAGATTTGGTAAGCCAAATTTTGGGATTCGCCTGTGCTCACGTAGTTTTCTACGCTCCGCAGGCTCACCACTTATTTGACTTCCAACTTTTGAAGTATCTGCGGTATACTCCTTGCTCTTTTCCAAATAAAACTTCGTCTATCGTACATAATTAACAAAAACAAATATTTTGAAAATATGGTAACTTCTAAAAAACTTTTGCTTATCTTAATATTACTTATCACTTCTATAGCTAAAGCGGATATTATAGAAGTTGATAGCTTAGATAAAATAAAGCAAGATTTTGAAAAAAATTATAATAAGAATTATTTACCTCAAGATTTATTGGTAGTAGTAGATTTAGATAAATTATTATTCAAATCATTATTACCTGCAGGGGAAAAATTTAATAGCGATGCTTACTCTAACTTATTACCTGCTTTAAAAAGAATTAGTCAAAGACCCTAAAAGTATTTATATCGATCAATTAATTTTAACCGATGATAAATATAAAAAGGAATTGCAGGAAACGAGTTTCCCAAATTTTGTAAGAGATATAAGTAATAAGGGAATTCCCATAATAGCTATAAATGAAGGTTTTACGGGTAATTTTAATAATATTCCTAAATTTGAAATATGGTTTGCCGATTACTTAAAGAAAAATTTTAATATTGATTTCTCTAATAGTTTTCCTAAAAAAAACTATATTATTTTTAATAATTTAAAAAGCTTTTCTAATACTTATCCGGTATTTTACAAGGGTATATTAACGAGTAATAATATATTTGGTTCAGAGCTACTTATAAACTTTTTTATGCCGAAAGTTTTTATAATGATTAGCAATAATATGGAATTGTTAAATTCTATGAAAATACAATTATCTAGCTATACCTCGTCTATTCTTTTTACCGGTTATTATTATAATCCTAATGATGTAGATAACAATAATGATGTTGCATATAATACTAAATTTATCAATGATTTAACTGTTCAAATGATAAAATAAAGAGAAATAATCCGGTTACAAAAAATAATACGAAAAAGTAAAAATGTTATGATAAAATTTTTCAGTCTACTATTTTTCTTATTTATCTCTTTCATAAGCTATGGTCAAATAATACCCACTTATTCTATAGATCTCAAAAATCCGGATTCGATTGATATAGAAAATTTATTACCGAAAATAGATCAAAATACGCTTGTTTTAATTAATATAGATAATACTATTATAACGCCGAAGTCGAAATTATTTCGTTATAATAATAACCCTTATGTAAATTTTACCGATAATTTATATAGTCTTGCAATAAATGATCTGTCTGTGAATAATTTTATAGCACAATTAATGCAGCAACGTCAGATGATGCTTGTAGAGAATGCTTGGGTAGATCTAATTAATCAAATGAAAAAACAAGGAGCAACTGTTTTAGGCTTTCAGGAAGTGACTGCTCCGTGTAATTTAATTAAAAATTATGAAGGATGGCTATATACATTACTTTACAATTTTGATATTCATTTTACTGCTAAGGTTAATAATAAAGATTTATTTAGATTTGATCCTAGTGATGCAAATGCACCTATTTTTTATTTAGGAATAATATTTACCGGTAGTAATAGTAAAGTAAAAACTCTTATGGATTTTTTAAAAATCGTGCCGCAACAATTTAATAAAATACTAGTCTTTTCAAGTGATAAAAAAGATTTAAAAAATATAGATTCTTATTTAAGAAATATTGATATAGAATATTACGGAATTCAATATTTAGGATGGCAACAATTACAAGATTCTCCTGATACAGAAGTCGCCAAATTACAACAATCTACACTCCTTGATACCGGTAAATGGCTGGAGGATGATGAAGCTGCAAAGATATTAAATAAATAATATGAATGATGATTTAATAGATAAGTTAAAAGATTTAATTATTAATACCGGTAAAATTGCGTTAGATATAAAAAAATCAGGAATATTAATAGATACTAAATTAGATGGTTCGGTGGTAACTAATGCAGATAAAGAGATTAGTAAAATAATTTACCAAAATCTACAAGTTTTGACTCCACAGATACCTATAGTATGCGAAGAACAGCCGTTACCTATATTTGATAGTAATACTTTTTGGTTAATTGATCCGATTGATGGAACACGAAGCTATGTAAACGGGAAAAGCAGCTATACTATAAATATAGGTCTTATTGAAAAAGGTATTCCGACTATCGGTTTGATATATCAACCTGAAGCAGCTAAATTGTATTATACTGATGCACAAGGTCGGTTAAAAATCGAACATCGCTCTAAAGAAATCATTACTCATAAACAAAAAGAAGAAGAGCTAAATGCCGTAATAGGTTTTTATCATTCAAATAAAACTACAAAAAAATTTTTAAGCAAATATTCATTTAATAAAATAGAAGCGATAGGAAGTTCAATTAAATTATGTATGATAGCGGAAGGTAGCGCAGATATATATCCAAAATTTGGTCAAACTATGGAGTGGGATATAGCAGCAGGGCATGCTTTAATTAAAGCGAGTGGCGGTAATATTTTAGGTTTAGACGGTAAAGAAATTACGTACGGTAAAGAAAATTTTGCCAATCCTCATTTTTTTGCGTGTAGTAAATATTGGCTACTTAATATCATTCATGTAAAGGCGGGAATCCAGAAATAAAAAGCATAAATACATTAAATTTTTAGAGTTAAAAGCTTAGTTTATCTTGCTTTATACTGGATCCACGCCTATGCAAGGATGACATTACAGCTACTTTTCGATCCACGCAACAAAGCCTGCAGTCGCTTTCAATGACTATTAAGTATCCATGCAATAATGCCTATTTACTCACTGATTCTATTTCTAAATTGTTTTTCTAAACTTAGTTCCAGAAATACGTGCGTGATGACTAAATCTACTTTACCATCTCAATTAGCTTTCTAACATTGTCAACTGATTTATCAAATAAAGCTTTTTCCTCTGGGGTTAGTTGCAGTTCTATTACTTTCTCTACACCTTCTTTACCTATAACAATCGGTACGCCGGCATATAAATCATTTACACCGTATTCACCTTGTAGATAAGTAGCACAAGTTAGAATTTGACGCTTATCTTGCAAATAAGATTCAAGCATTTCAACTGCTGATGCAGCAGGAGCATAATAAGCCGAGCCTGTTTTAAGTAAGGCAACGATTTCGCCGCCGCCGTTTCTAGTGCGGTCAATTATTTTTTTGATACGCTCGTTAGTAGATAACCCCATTTTTATCAAGTCCGGTATAGGTATACCTTTGACAGTCGAATATCTAGCAAGCGGCACCATAGCATCACTGTGACCGCCGAGAACTATACTGCTAACGCTATTAGTTGAGACTTTAAACTCTTCGGCAAGGAAGAGGTTAAATCTTGATGAATCAAGTACGCCCGCCATACCGATAACTTTATTATGAGGCAGTCCGCTTTCTTTTAGCATCACATAAACCATGACATCTAACGGGTTAGTAATAACTATTACAAAAGCATCAGGGGCGTATTTTTTAACGTTTTCCGCAACGCTTTTCATAATACCGGTGTTGACGCTAATTAAATCGTCTCTACTCATTCCGGGCTTTCTCGGTAAACCAGCAGTAATAATTATAGCATCTGAGCCTTCAATATCTTTATAATCGTTTGTGCCTTTGATCTTGATATCGGATCCTGCCAAGGTATTTGCTTGCATAATATCCAGTGCTTTCCCTTGCGGGATTCCTTCAGCTACATCAAATAATACGATATCGCCTAGATTTTTAAGGCTAATTAAATGTGCAAGCGTCCCGCCTATATTACCGCTTCCTATTAATGAGATTTTTGGATTTTTTTTCACTATGTCCTCAATATTAAATATATATATTTAATATATTATAAATATGTTTAAGAAAAAAGGATTATGTTATTATCCTATGGTTTAGAGAATGTCTTTGGTGTAATTCAGGCATAAGGCTTGCATTGTTGCATGGATCGGAAAAAGTGTTTGGTGTCATCCCGTGGCTTGTCCACGGGATCCAGAAAAATAACTAAAAATATCAATAATATTGATATTTTTAACTAGATCCCGCGATCAAGTCGCGGGATGACAACGGTGAAGTCGATCCACGCGGGGCAAGCCTTTAGCTAGGAATGACATAGATCCATGCGGGCAACACCTATCAAGACAAAATGCGACTATATCCTTAACGCTCAATCATCTTATTTTATTATAGTATCCTGATAAAACCTTTACGCCGTATAGCCATAATAGACATACGATTATAAAGCTGAACATTAACAATCCTACTATGTCGTTATGTACGGCATTTGGGAAGATGCTAAAGGATATGAATTGAATAATAGCACCTATCGATTTACCGATTTTAGTGCCCATAATGTCAACAGCAGCTTTACCTTTAGTCTTCATCTCGCTATCAAGTGGGATATATACCATCTCTTTTGTAGCATCGAAAAGGGAATATTTGACTGATTTAGCAAGTACATGCCACAAACCGCCGATGAAAACTATAACAACAAGCGGTGAACTATAGCCGAATGTAGCTGTAATATCTCGTAAATGATTTTCAAAAACAGTAAACGAAAAGAACATTACGCCTGATCCAAACATCATAATAGGGGTAATAATTGCTCCCCAGAACCAACCGCATACTCTAATTAAACTACTGCCTAAAAATGCACTAACTAGAGTTAATATTCCTGTCCAAAAATACACTTCGCCTTGATATGAAATAAAATCTTTTGTTGCAGGGTAAAGCTGCTTAGTTTTAGACATCCATAATCCTTCAATTAAGCTAATACTCATTGAATAGGAAATTAAAAGAATACAGATAAAGCCGAGATACCTAGAAGTTAATATTACTTTTGTACTCTCAATTAAGCTTAATTTTAATATGTCGGTTCTTTGGTTTTTAAATTTAATATTTTTATCGGTTTCTACAACCGTTTTATCTATAAATTTATGTAGGGCTAAACAAATTAATCCCGAGACTAAAATAACGCTAACAAAAGATTTTAAGAGAATTTCATTAGTATCGCTTAAGTGAGAAAATAAAGGTAATAAAAAATGTTCACTTTTAGCGAAATAAATAATTATTGTTCCGGAAATTAATAAATTAGTTTGTCCGAACAAGGTAAAGAATGAGTAAAATCTCGGTGCTTCTTCGACTTTAGTAATTTTATTTGCCAGCTGCCAGTATAAAAGTGTAAAGACTATTACCGGCCATAATTCGCCCATTATATAGAATAACACTAAGCTCCATTGTCCCCAAATTATAATGAACCATTTTAAATAAGGAAGTAGAGTAATATAGTGTTTGACTAATTCAGGATCAGGATGAAAAAACTCTCTATACGGAAATAGAATAAAACCAAAAATTGCAAAGAAAAGTAAAAAGGTAGCAGTAATTATTCTAAAGACCTGCTCCGTAGTCATCAAGTTACAAAGTTTAGAATAGATAATAACAAATAAAATACCCATCGGCATTTCGCCCCATAGCTTGATAAAGCTAAGTACTTCCGAGCTAATTAAGGTAACGACAAAGCTGTCTTTAATACTACGAACTAAGTTTTGATTTAGTAAAATAAAAAACATCAGTAAAGCCATAGGTATGAATTTAGTTAATTCATACGATCTAATCGGCCAAACTATATGCCTAAATTTACTATTTCTTGCTCTGTTCCAAAGGGTAAAGTTAGAATTCACAGCGTCCATTTTTATCCATAATTTGTGTTAATTTATGCAACCTAGACTATAATAAAAATTATGTCAAGGTATACTACTTATCTTTCAAGAATTGCTCTTTCATTTTATCAAGGATTCTTGATGCTCACGTATTTAGTAACTGCTGCCGCTCACTCACCTATCAAAATAAAATGAGGGTTCTTGAAATACAAGCAATATATACACTCGTTTAATTCTGTTTCGTCCTGTGGACAATCCCATCAGTGTTAGCCTTACACAAAATTAACATTTTTCTTATAATTAATTGCGGCTTTAATAAACTCCGTAAATAACGGATGAGCTTCAAAAGGTTTCGACTTAAATTCCAGATGAAATTGAACTCCTACAAACCATAATAACTTTGGTAATTCAATCGCTTCTACAATTTCTTTATCTTCTGAAAACCCACTAAACTTTACGCCGTTTTTCTCAAAAATGTCTTGAAAATCGTTATTAAATTTGTATCTATGACGATGCCGCTCATTTACTTTAAGTTCTCCATAAATGTTAGCCACAACAGTATTAGGAACTAAGTTGCATGTATATGAACCAAGCCACATAGTCTTTTTTACGTTTTCTATCGTTATTTTTGAATCACTTAAATTTTCTTGATTATTATGTATTCGTTTAATAATTTTCGTACTGTTTGTTTTAAATTCCTCCATTACTGCGTCTTCAATTCCAATTAAATTACGTGCTATTTCAATAGCAGCAAGCTGCATACCAAAGGCAAATGCCAAAAAAAGGTATATTATTAGTTCTAGCATAATTAATCGCCGCAATCTTTCCTTCCGTTGCCCGCTCACCAAAGCTGCCCGGAACTAATATTCCGTCTATGCCTAGTAATTTTTTAGAAATGTTTTCATAGTTTACACTTTCTGCATTTAACCATACCAATTCAACTTTGCATTTATGGTATATACCGGCATGATCAAGTGCCTCGATTACCGATTTATAAGCATCTTTTAATTTATGATATTTAGCTATAACGGCGATCCGTACTTTTGAATGAGATTGCTTTAATCTCTCAATTATGTCATACCACTTATCTAACTTAGAAGGTGTAATATTAAGATTAAAAAATTTTAATACTTTATTGTCAAGCTCATAATTATGGTAAGCAAGAGGTACTAAATATATATTCTTCTGATCTATTGCCGGAATAACATATTCAGGGTCTATATTACAGAATAAAGCTATCTTATCTATTTCACTTTTCGCGATCTTACGTTCTGCACGGCATACTAAAATATTAGGCGAGATACCGATAGTGCGGAGTTCCTTTACTGAGTGTTGTGTAGGTTTAGTTTTTAGCTCACGAGCGGTTTTTACATACGGCAGTAAAGTTAAATGAATAAATAAACATTGTTTACTTTTTAATTCGTTACCGATTTGCCTTATAGTTTCAAAAAAGGGCAGCCCCTCAATATCACCTACAGTGCCGCCTATCTCACAAAGTACAAAATCAAAACCTTTAGTGTTTGAAAGTATAAAATCTTTTATTATATTTGTGACATGCGGGATAACTTGTACGGTAAGACCGGTATAATTACCGAGACGTTCCTCCTTAAGTAGCTTAGAATATATAGCTCCCGTAGTGATATTATCAAATTTACAAGCAGGAACTCCCGTAAAACGCTCATAATGCCCTAAATCTAAATCAGTTTCCGCTCCGTCATCTGTAACATATACTTCACCGTGTTGGTGAGGATTCATAGTCCCGGGGTCAACGTTTAAGTAAGGGTCTAATTTACGCAAACAAACCTTAAAACCTTTTGCTTGCAAAAGCATTGCAAGAGAGGCGGCAGTTAAACCTTTGCCTAAAGATGAAACCACTCCGCCCGTAATAAAGATAAAACGTACCATTCTTTAAACTAGCTTATTCTTTTCATAAAATTTTAATGCCTTACTTAAATCGTCCGGTGTATCTACAGAAATAGGGACATTATCGACTAAACATGTGCCGATTGTTATGCCGTTTTCGAGAAGTCTTAACTGCTCTAAACGTTCTGTTTTTTCTAAAGATGTGGGTCTAAGAGTTATAAACTTTTCTAAAACATGTTTACGATAACCGTACATTCCAACATGATATAAGAATTCTTCCGCACCATTCGGAATAAGGCTGCGTGAAAAATATAATGCTTCTCCATTTGCGTCAATAGCTACGGTAACGTTACTTGCAGCTTCTACTGAATCCTTATCTACTCTTACAACTGGAGTTACTACATCATAAAGGCTGTTTTTTAAATATTCTATTACTTTCAAAATAGAATCAGTTTCGATAAAAGGCATATCACCTTGCACATTAACTATATAATTAATATCTTGATTATTCGGTATTAGCTTAAATGCTTCATAAGTACGGTCAGTACCGGTTGGAATATCGCTATCGGTAAATATTACTTTTCCGCCAAGTTTTTTAATTATGTTTGCTATTTCTTGCGAATCAGTCGCGACGTAAATATGCTCAAGGTTAGTCTGATTTACTTGTTTAAATACACGCTCAATTAAAGTAGATGAGCCGATTAGTTGTAGAGGTTTATGCTTTAGTCTAGTCGAACTAAGACGGGAAGGGATAATTATAGCAACGTCTTGATGCTTCATGAATTTACCGTTTAAATTAAATATAAGAAAATAATTGTTGACAGATTAGCCTTTTTCGGCGATAAAGTAAAACATAATTTTAAATATAATTTATTGTACTCGATTAGCTTGTAAAATATTGGCTATGATGCCATTAGTGTCATACCGTGGCTTGACCACGGTATCCAAAAAACAACTAAAAAATATCAATAATTTGATACTTTTAATTGGATCCCGCGATCAAGTTGCGGGATGACAGCAGTGGAACCGAGCCTTGCGACAATGCTCCGTCCGCACAGGAATAACACCTTAGTATATAAATATATTTAGAGCTCGTAGCTCAGTCGGTAGAGCATTTGACTTTTAATCAAAGGGTCCCGGGTTCGAATCCCGGCGAGCTCACCACAGCATCTAACTGTGGGTTTGTAGCTCAGCTGGTTAGAGCACACGCCTGATAAGCGTGAGGTCGGAAGTTCAAGTCTTCTCAAACCCACCATCTCTATTCTATATATTTAGATCAGCAAATACTCTATAAACTTAAGGTTTTTACTGTTTGAGAAATTAAATAGTATTAATTATTGATTTATACCTATAGTTGAACATAATATATTTTAAAATCTTTTATTTATTAATAAGTATATTATTTACTTTAATGAAACTTGATACAATCAGGAATATTAGTTATTAGTTATATCACTTGTAAGGCTTTTGAAATAAATTCTATCATTAAATTTCTATCTATTCCGTTAGGATAGATTTCACGAATTAAGTGATTATTATTAATAATAAAATTTATATATGGTTCAAGGAGGGCTAATTTTTCTTCTAGAGTTCTCGTATCCATAACAGATTAATCCTCCCTATTTAAACTTAATTAATTCAAGTTTGATCACCAAAGAGTAAAAGACCTAAATGGTGATCGGGGAGTTCAAAAACCGTTAGAGAACAGCCATAATAGCCTTTAGGTTTAAAGTTTACACCTTAAACCCTATTGTATAGCTAAAATCTCCCCGACCCTAACAAAGTCGAGGATATATTTTTATGGATAATACTAACCATCTCTAATGGAGTTTTGAAGCTCCAAAGTGATTTTACTAAAAACTTTAAACAAGTCAATATGATTGTTGATTAGTTTTTAGGTATTACTAATCAAGTGTCATCCCGCGACTTGATCGTGGGATCTAGTAACCTTTAATGTCATCCCGCGGCTTGACCGCGGTATCTTAAGATACAGTCTGTGACACAAGACCCCGTGATCAAGTCACGGGGTGACAATAAAAAAACTGGATCCCGTGGTCAAGCCACGGGATGACACAGAAAACAATTCTCGATTTATGCAACAACTCCGATCGAGCAAATAGATAACATCTAGCGTGTTTTAAGCAAAACCAACACCGCTCCCGTTAATATCACAATCAAGCAAATGAAATAGCTTAAGGTTAGGGGTAGGGATTTGGAGTAGCGCCATAACAGCATACTAAAGAAAGGTGTACTTGAGGATAAAATAATGCTCCCTAGAGAGTGAGAAAGGCTATAAAGTCGCATTTTAACCGATGTCTTAAATAATGATTGCACAGTAAGTTGCAGCGGTACGGCATAAAATGCGGCAAGTCCTATTAGTAGAATAGGGCAAAGCAAATTAAATATCTGTTTGTATAATAAAATTTGCATAGCAAAAACAGTTAATAAACTAAGTAATAAAGCAAAAATAATCTGTTTTAACGGGTTTATTTTATCGGCAAGTAGCCCTGCAAAAACCACCGATACCCCATAGGTAATAATCAGGGCAACATTAATAAATTTAGCTTCGGGATGATTTATAAGAGCTATTTTTGTTAAAAAAACTCCAAAGAAAATCACTAAAAAATGATATATACCGCCAATCGTACCGTTTATTAGCAATGCTAAAATAAAAGATTTTTTTGCATTCTGTAATATTTGCAGTATAGGAGTTTTATCTAACTGCTTACTTTTGTAATGTAAAAACTCGCTGCTTTCTTTAAAATAATCTCGCATTAGAATCGCAAATAAGCCGAATATAGCTCCGATTAGGAAGTTAAAACGCCACAAATAAGTGATAGCTGTGTTACTCGCATAGTAATAAGCAATTGCAGCGAGTAATGCTCCTATTTGAGTGCAGCTTGCAACTATGCCCATTCCCAAATTTTTTCGATTGTTTTTTGTTTTTTCTGCTACATATATTTTTATTCCGTCAACTTCACCGGCAAGGCTTGCTAAAAAAATCATTCGGCAAAATGTAAGAATAATAGTAGCAAGAATACCAATTTTATCAAAGGAAGGGGTAATAGCAATTAAACCGGTAGAGATGCTGCTGATAAACATCGATATCTTGATAGATTTAGTGCGTCCATATTTATCACCTATATAGCCGAAAATGATAGAACCTAAAGGACGGATTATAACCGAGGCACTAAGCAATGCAAAAAAGCCGAGTAGCTGTTTTTCATGTGTACTACTCGGTAAAAAATTTTGTGCCAAAATATGAGCTGATAGACCAAATAATGCATAATCGTAATAACGAATTATAGACACGAAAAACGCAATAAATAAAGCTGAATTTGACATATAATATTTTTTTATGGCTTTGTTTGTTGTAGTTTATATGTCATTCCCGCGGAAGCGGGAATCCAGCATAAAGCGAGATAAATTGAGCTTTTATCTTTAAAACCTCGTATATTTATACCTTTTAATTACTGGATTCCCGCTTTCGCGAGAATGACATTGTACACAACACCTTTTTTATAGACAGTGATAGTATCATATGATACTATCATATAATGAATAACAAACCGCCTTTTCAAATAACTAATAAAATCTTGAAATTATTACAAGATATTTCTTACGAGCTAGGTATACTAGTCGGAAGTAAACTTTATTCTACACCTATAAAGCTAAGAAAAAATAATCAAATCAAAACACTCCAATCATCTTTAGCTATTGAAGGTAACACCCTAAGCATAGAACAAGTTACCGATATAATAAACGGTAAAAGAGTACTTGCACCTGAAAAAGATATTTTAGAAGTAAAAAATGCTATAGAATTATATGATAATCTCGCAAAATTTAATCCTTTTGAAATTGAATCATTACTAAAGGCTCATAAAATACTAATGCAAGGGTTGATAATAGATAACGGAAATTGGCGTAAAGGTAATGCCGGTATATTTAAAGGTATGGAAATAGTACATTTCGCACCGCCTCCTAGCCGTGTATCTATATTGATACAGAATCTATTTGAGTTTATAGAACAAGATAGTAATATTTCCCTAATAATCAAAGCTTGTGTATTCCATTATGAATTTGAGTTTATACATCCTTTTTCTGACGGTAACGGGCGGATAGGTAGGTTATGGCAGCAGCTATTATTAATGCAAGCTAATAAAATTTTTGAGTATGTTTCGGTTGAAAGTTTAATTAGACATAATCAAAGTGAGTATTATCACATTTTAAGTAAATGTGATAAGCTTGGGGAGTCTACCTTATTTATTGAGTTTATGCTTGATCAAATACTTGCAGCATTAAAATTATATAGTAATAATATAGTATATGAAGCTAACTCACCACTATCACGAATTGAGTTCGCTAAAACCGCTTTAGCAGATAAATGGTTTACTAGAAAGGATTATATTACAGTGCATAAAAATATATCCACAGCCACAGCAAGTAGAGATTTGGCATATGGTTTAGATCAGGGAATTTTGATAAGTAAGGGGGAGAAAAATCAAATTTGTTATAAATTTCTTGTGTCATTCCTGCGAAAGCAGGAATCCAGCATAAAGCGAGATAACCTACGCTTTTAATTTTAAAAATTTGCTGTTTCTATATTTATTTTTTCTGGATTCCTGTTTTCGCAGGAATGACATATGGATACGGCATAACATATAGGAGTTAATATGAAAAAATTTATAAAATATCTATTTTTTGTTTTTCTATATATTGTAGTAACAATAATAATTGCTTATATGATTCTAGCTCAGACGATTCCGGATGACGGGCAGTGTCATATGATGGATAGACCTCTTGTTATTCATTATATTTTAGCTGCAATTATTACTGCTTTACCGACGCTAGTTTTAATATATAGTAGAAACAGGAAACAAAATAAGAATAAGAATAAATGATCAGTAAATTAAGCGGTAGGGTTGACTCTAATTACGATGATTACGTTATAATAGATGTGAACGGGGTAGGGTATAGGGTTTTTGCATCGGCTAAAACTTTAAGCAAACTTGCTGAAGGGGAGTCTTATAAGCTATTTATTGAGACCCATGTTAGAGAGGACCATATTCACTTATACGGCTTTTTAAGCCTAGAAGAGAAAAACTTTTTTAACTTGCTGCAATCAGTTAATGGTATCGGTACAAGAATGGCTTTGTCTATTTTATCAGTTTTAACCCCTGCAGATATACAAATCGCTATAAATAATGAAGATAAGAATATTTTTAAAGCAATTTCCGGTGTAGGAGGCAAGTTAGCCGAGCGTATAGTGCGAGAGTTAAGCGATAAAGTAGCGAAAATATCGAGCGGCTCCGCCATTATTAAAGACGGCTTAAATATTAAAGGCATTACACCGGTAGCTAGTAATGACGTAATAAAAGCTTTAACAAATATGGGTTTTTCAAGGTTCGAAGCCCAAAACGCCGTACAGGAAATTATCGCCAAAAACCCTGAAATCTCTGTTGATGAATTAATCAGAACAGCTTTAAAAAATCGTAATAGTAATTTTTGAATTAAGCTATAGAAAAAAACTATTTTTCCGCTATTATTAATCATAATATTTATAAATATTACATGACTCGGAAAATGTCTTAATATGTCATTCCCGCGAAGGCGGGAATCCAGAAAAACAACTTATAACATAAGTTGTTTTAATTATTTACTGGATCCCGTGGACAAGCCACGGGATGACAATGGTAAGATCAATCAACGCAGGAATGACAATAAAACCGCCTAAATAAAGTTAATGACTAATATATTATCTCCTGAAAAAAGTCAAAATGATCAAGAATTGCCATTAAGACCGTCATATTTGCAGGAATTTGTCGGGCAGCAGCAGATTAAAGAGAATTTATCCGTATTTATTAAAGCTGCAAAATCTCGCGGGGAGCATCTTGATCATACTCTATTTTACGGTCCGCCCGGGCTTGGGAAAACCACGCTTGCTAAAATTATCTCCAATGAGATAGGCGGTAATTTTAAATCTACTTCCGGTCCTGCTATAATGAAAGCAGCAGACTTAGCCGCTATTCTTACCAATCTTGAAAAAAATGATGTGTTATTTATCGATGAAATCCACCGTTTAAATACCTCGGTTGAAGAGGTTTTATATCCTGCTATGGAAGATTTTGAGCTTGATATAATAATAGGTGAGGGACCTGCTGCAAGATCGGTAAAAATAAACCTGCCACAATTTACTCTTATAGGTGCAACTACTCGGCTGGGGCTGCTTAGTAACCCTTTGCGTGATAGGTTCGGCATTCCAATGCGGTTAAATTTTTATAATACTGAAGAGCTGCAAAAAGTTTTAAATAGGGCATGCAAACTGCTTGATATCGATCTAACTGATACAGGCTCGGAAGAAATAGCAAAAAGAAGTAGAGGTACGCCGAGAATTGCTTTAAGGATGCTACGCCGTATTAGAGATTTTGCGGCAGTTGAGGGCAAACTTGCGATAGATAAGGAAATAGCTAATTTCGGCTTGAATCGTTTAGAGGTTGATATTATCGGGCTTGACAGTAATGATTATCGCTATCTAAAGTTTATAGCAGATAATTATAACGGCGGACCTGTCGGGATTGAGACCATAGCAGCCGCACTTTCCGAGCAGCGTGACGCACTCGAGGAAACCATAGAGCCGTATCTTATACAAATAGGCTTACTACAAAGAACACCGCGGGGGAGGGTAATAACGGCTGCTGCTTTTGAGCATTTAAAAATCCCGTTGCCGACTACCCCCGCTCACCAATTTAATATTTTTAACGACAATGAGCAATAATTTAGATAACGATTATCAAGCTGTTTATGTGATTAAAAGGCTGATAAAAAATCATGTTAAACCTTATGCAACTAAGATATATATATCAATATTTTGTATGGCTATAGCAGCGATTTGTACGGCTGTTATAGTGCATGCGGTTAAGCCTATCATCGATAAGATTTTTTTAACGCATGACCGAACCATGCTGATTATAATGCCTTTGATCCTGACGGCAACCTTTTTTGTAAAAGGGATTTCAGAATATTATCAGAATTATCTAATAAAATTTGTCGGGCAAAGAGTATTAACCGATTTACAAATGAAAATGTATGAGCATTTGTTATTTGCCGATATTTCTTTCATTCAAAAAAAATCTTCAGGACGATTAATTTCTCGTTTTACTAACGATATTTCTCTAATGCGCGGTACTGTTTCTAACTTGCTTGTCGGCTGTGCTAAACATTTTTTGACTGTGGTATTTTTAATAGGGACAATGTTTAGTTTAGAGCCTATATTATCTTGCGTTGTTTTTTTTGTTTTTCCGCTTGCTGTTTATCCAGTGCAGAAAATGGGTAGAAAGATACGTAAAATATCCTCGCAGTCTCAAGAGGAGCTCGGGCATTATACTTCAAGGCTTGATGAGACCTTCCAATCGATTAAAATTATTAAATCTTTTGTCGGTGAAAAAATAGAAAGTAAAAGAGCATCAACTATTGTTAATAATATCCTAGAATTTTATAAGACAATCTCTAAGCTAGATGCGTTAGTCTCACCGATTATGGAAAGTTTAAGCGGTCTTGCAGTCGGCGGGATGGTATGGTACGGGGGTAATTTAGTGCTTGAAGGGAAAACCACCCCAGGGGCGTTATTTGCTTTCCTAGCCGCTTTTGCTTCAGCTTATAGACCTTTTAAAAGTTTGGTATCGTTAAATATTAATCTGCAAGAAGGAATAGCTGCAGCTAAAAGAGTATTCGGTATTTTAGATACTGAACCTTTGATTAAAGATCATGATGATTCTAAAGAAGTAGCTTTATCAAATCCGCAAATTACTTTTGAGAAATTAGTTTTAAGATTTGACAGTAAAATAGCTATAAAGCATATAGATTTAAAGTTAGAACTTAATAAAATTATTGCCTTTGTCGGACGTTCCGGTAGCGGTAAAACTTCACTTAGTAATTTACTAGTGCGTTTTTATGACCCAACTGAAGGAAAAATTTTAATTAACGGTTATAATATTAAAGATATTAAGCTTTATTCACTTCGCAAGCAAATTGCTTTAGTTACTCAAGATACACATTTATTTGATACGACGATTGCCGAAAATATAGCATACGGTTTATCCGATGCAACAAGAGAAGAAATAATCGAAGCAGCAAAATATGCCGATGCACATGAATTTATTATGCATTTGCCGGACGGTTACGACACAAAGATAGGGATGCAAGGCTTGACTCTTTCCGGCGGGCAGCGTCAACGTTTATCGATCGCAAGAGCCTTCTTAAAAGATGCACCTATCTTAATTTGGGATGAGGCAACAAGCAGCTTAGACCAATCTTCCGAGCAGAAAATTTTAACATCGTTAAAAAAATTGCGTCAGGGCAAAACTACCTTGATAATTACGCACCGCTTAAGTAGTATTATTGATCTTGATAACATAGTTGTGATGAAAAACGGCGTAGTTTGTGAGCAAGGAAACCATAAGCAGCTGCTTAATAATAAAGGTGAGTATTATGCGTTGTATAATAAAGAGTTAAAGGAAAATGATAATTCTGTATACTCAATGTCATTTTTAGCAACAGCGGGAATCCAGTAATTAAAAAATATAAATTTGGTAAGTTTTTAAAATTAAAAGCTCGGTTCACCTTGCTTTATGCTGGATTCCCTCCGTTGCTGGGAATGACACCTAAGATATTTCCCGATTTTTTATAACAACGCCGGACAAGCCGCGGTATGACACTACAGTACTAACCATAGGTAAAAACAATTAACATGCTTATTACAAAAAGGCACCGTCAAGTTAAGTAAATTGGTTTCAAAAAGTACTATGTTTTTATATTTCAGGCAGCAAGAAGTCTTTGAGTAGCTTCGTCCCAAATAGATTTAGCGGATGCAAATGCAATTCTTTGCTCTGGTGCGGTTTTAGTATATCGTCCAACATTGTGACGGCAAATATATTTCTGACTTTGCCCATCAGTGATAATATACATTGTGCTGAATTAGGATGCTTAAATTTAATCAATATTTTTTCCTTTCGTCGAGTTGGCTGATGAGCATTTTCAACACAGTTATTTAGTCTCTTACTAGTACGATGTTCAGTGTTAGGACACATAAGCTTAATCGGTTTAATGTAACTCCTGAGCTTATCAGTAACAATTACTCTTGGAGTTGGATAATTACCCAATAATCTTGATAAAAAGCGAATAGCTGATTTCTTGTTACGACGCTTCTGCAATAATATTTCTAATTCATGCTCCTTGGAGTCAACAGCTCTCCATAATATGAATACTTCGCCTTTGATCTTGATGTTCATCTCATCTAAATGCTATTTGTCAGTTGCTTTCCTCTCTCTCTTTCTGATGACAGCTTGAAAATAAATCACAAATTTATTGCACCAAAATCTTACAGTCTCATGACTTAAAATAATACCTCGATACGCCATCTGTTCTTGAACATCTCGGTAACTATTATTAAAGCGATGATATAACCATACTGTATGGCTAATGATGCTTGCTGGAAAACGATGTCTCTTCGGGGTTTGAGTAATATGCATAGCATTAAGATTTATTGATAAATGGTTACTGCTATTCTATAAATCATTCCTTTCAATCGCTCAATACTTAAATTTACATCTCTCTTAACTTGACGATGCCTTTAATTCTAATGCTTTATTATATAATTCAATCGCAGTTTCATACTCACCTAAATCTTCTAATAATACTCCTTTATTATAATATACTTTATAATCATTCGGATTTTTCTTTATTGCTTCTTCACATTCTACTAGTTCCTTTTCAAGATCGTTTACAGCCGGCTCAGGTTTCTTACGGGACAAGAACATATAACCGCAAAAACCTAAAGCTATTACTACAATAATCAAAACACCGATGATTAAATATTTATATTGCATATATGTTAATGATTTAATTTGTACTTAAATAATATATAAAAAATTTAGATATTATAAAGGATAAATTATAATATTATAAATTACACTTTATAAATGATGCAACTTGTCTATAATAACTAATTAGTAATTAAGTTATTTAAAGCTCGATGAATAAATCTAAGTTCATTTTTTTATCTGCTATTTCAGGTAATATACTCGAATATTATGATTTTACGGTATATTCAGTTTTCTCGCCAATTATAGGGCGAGTTTTCTTTCCTGGAGAGTCAGAATTTATACAAATTATTTTAAGTTTAGCTGTATTTGCCGTTGGGTTTCTAACTAGACCTATTGGCGGAATATTATTTGGTTATATCGGTGATAGATACGGCAGACGTATTGCCTTGATAATATCTATGCTCGGTATGACTATCCCGACCTTTATCATGGGGTTAATTCCTTCATATGCAAGTATTGGGGTTTATGCCCCCACAACGCTTGTTATAATGAGGCTTATTCAAGGATTATGTATTAGCGGTGAAGGGACGGGTGCTGCTATCTTCATTTTAGAACATCGTCAAAATCTAAGACCGGGCTTTACTGCCGGGTTAGTTCACGGCTCAAATATCGTAGGTACTTTAATAGCAATTTTTATAGGTATTATAATCGAGCGTCATTTTTCCCATATTGATTTTGCATGGCGGTTTGCTTTTCTTCTCGGCGGATTTATAGGACTTGCCGGATTTTATTTACGACTGCGTGTTTCGGAAACGCCAATTTTCAAAATGCTTGAAAAAAAGAAAAAGGTTTTAAAAGCTCCTTTTTCTAACGTAATAAAAACTGCTTGGAAATCTATGTTTTTGACTATGTGTATAGGTGCTATAGCAAGCAGTATTATGTATTTAGTAAAAACATATATAAACGTATTTTATCATAATGTTATGCATTTTGATAATAGTATTGCTTTATCCTATTCAGCCTATAGTTTATTTATTGCGATGATTGCGATGCCTCTTGCCGGCGGTACTGCCGATATCATCGGAAAATTTAAGATGAGTATGTTAGTTAGTACTGCAATTTTGCTATTGATTTTACCGACTATGCTACTTATGTCGTCAGAACAAATGTGGCAGCAAATTATAGCCCTTACAATCCTTGGTGCACTTGCAGGTAGTATAGCAGGCACGGCTTATATATTCGTTATTTCTTTATTTTCGGCAGAACAGAGATTTACCGGAGTTGCTTTCAGCTATAATTTTGCGATTGCTATATTTGGCGGTACTTCACCGATTATTTCACGTTGGCTTGTAGAGTATACTAGATTATTTTATGCTCCAGCTTTCTATATTATGATCATTGCTGCTGCATTTTTGGCGATTATGTATATGATGAGAAAAGTAATAAAACAGTTATTGGACAATTATGAACATAAAAAATAGAGAAATAACTAGTAACTGGTTTACCGATTTACGTGATTTATTATGCACCGAATTTGAAAAGATTGAAGAAGAATACGCACAAGTGAAAGGTTTAAAACCGGCTAAATTTGTACGCTCAAGCTGGGAACGTAGCGGCGGCGGCGGTGTTATATCGCTGATGAAAGGGGAAGTATTTGAAAAAGTCGGAGTTAATATCTCAACCGTATTCGGTGAATTCTCTAAAGAATTTCGTAGCGAAATCCCGGGAGCAGAGCTAGACGGCAAGTTTTTTGCTACAGGCATTTCGCTAGTCGCCCATCTTAAATCGCCGTTAACTCCTGCAACACATTTTAATACCCGTTATATAGAAACTTCAAAAAATTGGTTTGGCGGCGGCGGGGATTTAACACCTTTTTATCCGGAAGAAGGCGAGACTAGTAAGTTTCATGGAGCTTTTAAAGATGCATGTGATAAATATGATTCTAGTTATTACCCTAAATTTAAAAAGCAATGTGACGAGTATTTTTATCTAAAGCATCGAAAAGAACCAAGAGGAGTAGGCGGCATATTTTACGATTATTTAAATAGCGGTAATTTTGAGCAAGATTTTGCTTTTACGCAGGATGTAGGTAAGGCTTTGCTCTCGGTATATCCTGAAATCGTTAGGAATAAGCTGTTTTTACCTTGGACGGATGAGCAGAAAGAATATCAGCTTATAAGACGCGGCAGATACGTAGAATTTAATTTATTGTATGACCGCGGTACTAAATTCGGCTTAATGACTGACGGCAATGTGGAGGCTATATTGATGTCACTTCCACCAAATGTAAAGTGGATATAATGAAAGTTCGTATAATACAGAATTTTCCTTGACTATTTTTTGATTTCGTTTTATTCTGCTTTTCTTAGAATATTAAAATAATATCTTGATTAGGCGATAAGCTAATGGCAAAGAAAAATAAAAACATTTTAGTAAGATTGGTAAGTACCGCAGGTACAGGCTTTTTTTTAGTAAAAAAGCGTAACCCTAAAACACAAACCGAGAAGCTTTCTTTTCGTAAATATGATCCAAAAGTAAGAAAACATGTTCTTTTTAAAGAAGAAAAAATAAAATAATCGAAGTAATATATGGCAGTAAAAATTCGTTTAGCTAGAGGCGGTGCGAAAAAGCGTCCTTTTTACCGTATAGTAGTAGCTAACGCAACCGCACCTCGTGATGGTGATTTTCTAGAAAAAGTCGGGACTTATAACCCAATGCTTGCAAAAGACAGTAATGAGCGTGTGGTTTTAAAAAACGATCGTATAGAATACTGGTTAAGCACCGGTGCTAAACCAACCGAGAGAGTCGCTAAGTTTATTGAACAAGCGGGTGTAGCTCTTCCTGAAAAAGTAAAAAAAGAAATGGAAGTTAAGCTAAAAAACCGTAAAGCTAAACCAAATAAAAAAGAAGCTAAAGAAGCTTAATCGTTATTGCGAGCGACTGCAAGCTTTGTTACAGAGATCATTTATGTCATTCCCGCGAAAGCGGGAATCCAGGTTTTTAACTGTCATCCCGTGGCGGCATTGTTGCGTAGATCGAAAAACGTGTTCGGTGCCATACCGTGGTTTGATCACGGGATCCAGAAAAATAACTAAAAATGTCAATAATATTGATATTTTTAACTGGAACCCCGCCTATAGCGGGGGTGACATTATGTATGTTTTTCGATCTATGCAACAACGCCGCGACTAGAAGAAGCATGGCAATCCAGAAAAATAATAAAAAATGCTAATTTACAGTATTTTTTAACTAGATTGCTTCATCAAAACTTACAGTTTTTCCTCACAATGACGTTGACAGCTTTAATAAATATCTAAAAAAATAAGCCGGATTAGCTCAGTGGTAGAGCAACCGTCTTGTAAGCGGTAGGTCATCAGTTCAAATCCGATATCCGGCACCACCTTATTTTAAGGTTTGAAAAAGAAATTATACCGTGATTAAATCCGGTAAGTATTGTAAAATGTCATTGTAAGGGCATTGTTGTGTGGTTCAGTTATGTCATTCCCGCGAAGGCGTTGTTGCATGGATCGGGATTGGTTCTACTCCTGTCATCTAGTTGCTTGACCACGGGATAACAGGAGGAAAACTGATCCACGCAACAATGCCTCGTAGGGATGACATTGTATATGTTTTTCGATCCATGCAATAATGCCCCGCCTTTAGCTAGGAATGCATCGAAGGCGACTTTAGAGTTACTAAACAATACTAAATCTCTTGCATATCGCTATAGTTAGACTAAAATTATCCCATTTTAGCGCCCTTAGCTCAGCTGGATAGAGCAACGGATTTCTAATCCGTAGGTCAGAGGTTCGAATCCTTTAGGGCGCGCCACTCTTCATTTTTCGGTATTTAGACAATTTTATTATAAATAAGGTATAATGTTTTTTGCTAATAATGGGCTAATTATGCAAAAGGTAGTATATTAAAAGAGTGTGCTATAAAAATCAACATTATGGAAAATTAAACAGGATTAAATAAATTTTTTACTATATGGATTTGCATTAATAGTGTTTACTATATTCTAAAAATATTTTAAAGTAAGTGTTAATAGTTTTGAATATATTAAAAATATAAAAATTCAAAATAAAACTTAAAGGACCAAAGTACTTTTTTAATTTATGTAATTTAACGTTTCCAATCTTTAAAATTGTTTTGTATGCAATATGCCATTTTATATGTAATGGATCCTTCTTTAATCGGTAGCAAAGTTTTGGATACTTTTCCGCAAATATTATCATATACTTCTAAAAGCGAAGGTAAAGACGCAGCTGGTATGATAATAAAGCTAGATAAGGCATCATCAAGTTAAGAGAGATGTAAATTTAAGTATTGAGCGATTGAAAGGAATGATTTATAGAATAGTAGTAACCATTTATCAATAAATCTTAACGCTATGCATATTACTCAAACCCCGAAGAGACATCGTTTTCCAGCAAGCATCATTAGCCATACAGTATGGTTATATCATCGCTTTAATAATAGTTACCGAGATGTTCAAGAACAGATGGCGTATCGAGGTATTATTTTAAGTCATGAGACTGTAAGATTTTGGTGCAATAAATTTGCGATTTATTTTCAAGCTGTCATCAGAAAGAGAGAGAGGAAAGCAACTGACAAATGGCATTTAGATGAGATGAACATCAAGATCAAAGGCGAAGTATTCATATTATGGAGAGCTGTTGACTCCAAGGGGCATGAATTAGAAATATTATTGCAGAAGCGTCGTAACAAGAAATCAGCTATTCGCTTTTTATCAAGATTATTGGGTAATTATCCAACTCCAAGAGTAATTGTTACTGATAAGCTCAGGAGTTACATTAAACCGATTAAGCTTATGTGTCCTAACACTGAACATCGTACTAGTAAGAGACTAAATAACTGTGTTGAAAATGCTCATCAGCCAACTCGACGAAAGGAAAAAATATTGATTAAATTTAAGCATCCTAATTCAGCACAATGTATATTATCACTGATGGGCAAAGTCAGAAATATATTTGCCGTCAATGTTGGACGATATACTAAAACCGCACCAGAGCAAAGAATTGCATTTGCATCCGCTAAATCTATTTGGGACGAAGCTACTCAAAGACTTCTTGCTGCCTGAAATATAAAAACATAGTACTTTTTGAAACCAATTTACTTAACTTGACGGTGCCTTATTGTTGCATGGTTCGATTTTAGTCCTCACCCATGAGTTCGCCCTTTAGATTCATTATATTTATTTTGAATTTTTGGAGCAATACTTTTATTTTTAGTTATAAATGCTTGTAAATCTTCTTTACTAAACTTAAATTTAACAATGTTTTCATTATAGGTTTTAGTTTTATCAAATCTTACATCCTTACTTTTATCAATAGCAAGTACATCTATAAAGCTCTCTTTTATTTTATTTGGAGTATCGGGTTTATTAAGAACATGTATTAAAGCATTAAGAGAGTTTGTATTATCTTTTAATGTACCGTTACGACTAATTGCCGCAACTACTAAATATTCTTTAAGACTCTTTTGCAAATTTTCTTCCTTTAACGCGTTAGGTTTGCAAAACGATAATAGCATTTTTGCTTTATCATCGTGATTTTCGATGATCCCTTGTTGCCATTTGGAATTAGCGTTTTCCTTTGAGGGCATAAGCATTTCGAGTAATTTAATTCCAAAAGTTTTATACAAGTTTTTACTGTCATAAACTTCGTAAACATTTAACAGGAAATTCTGATGTTCAAATGCTTTATCCGTCTTTCCACTAAGCTCGTGATTATCTAAATATTCTCTAGTTTGGCAATACCCTTTAATATGTAGGTAATCGGAATATTTTTGAGCATCTTTAAAATCAAGAGTATCAATTCCGGCAGTATCTAAAACAACGGTATTTAAGGCATTTTCACGTAATTGTTCACTAGTTTCTTTCAGGGTCTCAGTATATTTAAACTTTCCTCCTACTTTTGCAAGAGCTTTAAATAATACGTCCATTAAAAACTTTATAATTTCACTTGGGTTTTCAATTTTTTTCCCGCTATATATAGCTATATTAGCTTCTGCTTCCATACCGCCACCAAAAGCCATTGCAAGCGTTCTACCTTGCTTTTTAGCTAAATTAATCTCCTCCATATCGTCAGTAACATCTTTTACCTCAAATTCCGGCTCATTATCTTTAAAATATTTCGTCGGTATATTATCTAGATAACCACCGTCTACATATTTTTCACCGTCGATTTCTACCGGCTCAAAAACAAGTGGAATAGAGGCAGATGCACGGCACGCTAAAGCAGTTTCAACATTAGGCGTATCAAAGCTATTAAAAATAGTTAGCTTTCCCGTATCCTGTTGAACCGCCGTTACCACTAAATCTTTATAGTTAATAGGGTCATATTTTCGAAGTAAAGATAGATCTTTAAAATATATTTTACCGTTATTTTTATATCTTTCTTTTAATTCGTCCAAAATTTCATCATCTTTAATATTTATAATATCAGGTCTTTGTAAAAAATTCCCTATATTTTCTTTAATAGTTTTATCTAGTAAATCATATAAAGGTTTGCCGTCTTTATTTAATTGTATTACACCGGCAGAAAACCCTTTTTCCCCCAATAATGATTGTAAATTAGTGTTTTTAGAAATCTCCTCAAATCGTTCAGGGGTTGTACCGAAAGCCACGATTGCCGCAGTTATAGCACCGGCGGAAGAACCTGCAACAGCTTTTACGCCATCTATAATACCGGCTTTTTTTACTGCCTCATAAGCTCCTGAGTATATTGCTCCTTTAGAACCCCCACCGCTAAAGGCTATATATTCAATAGGAGTTTTTTGTGCTTTTTTTAGATCTTCTATACTCATAAATTTATTTTATTAAATTATGTTCTACAAATTCCCAGTTAATCATATACTTAATAAAGATATCAACATAATCAGGGCGTTTATTACGGTAATCAATATAATATGCATGCTCCCAAACATCACACGTAAGAAGCGGCTGCATACCGTTTGCTATAGGCGTGCCGGCATTCGCGGTTTTTACAATCTGTAACTTATTATTATGATATACAAGCCATGCCCAACCGCTACCAAACTGTCCTACCGCATCCGCCTTAAACTGCTCGCAAAATGCTTCAAAGCTGCTGAAATCTTTATTAATCTGCTCTAATATTTTACCACTTGGCTTTCCTCCACCGTTTGGCTTTATCGAATGCCAAAAAAAGGTGTGATTCCATATTTGCGCAGCATTATTAAAGATAGGTGCATTTGAATTCTGAGATGACCATTCTATAATCTCTTCTAAACTCTTCTTTTGCAACTCTTCTTGGTCTTTTAGCAGATTATTTAGATTTTGTACATAAGTATTATGATGTTTACCGTGATGATAATCAAAAGTTTCGCCTGTGAAATGAGGCTTAAAGCTTTCTTTATCATAAGGTAGTTTAGGTAACTCAAAAGGATAAGATTTTTGATTAGATTTTTCACAATATGTCATGTTATTTTTCTCCTGTGTTGTAATTGGGGGGTATCATCTTATGGCTTTTTAATGTCATTCCCGCGAAGGCGGGAATCCATCATAAAGCGAGATAACCTACGCTTTAAATTTTAAAAATTTGTTGTGTTTATATATTTTAATTAATAGATTCCCGCCTTCGCGGGAATGACATTACTGAGTGTAACAGCTTATAAAAATCGGCAGCTAAATAAAGCGATCCGGTTATTATAATATTTGCTTTATTATCTCCATTTATATTTTTTATATCCGTAATTGCTTCTTCTAAGCTTTCACTTCCGGTAAAATCAATACCGGTTTTACTTGCTTCTAAGGCTATCGTTTCTGCATTATAGCTTAATACTTCAGACAAAACTCTAACACCGTAACCTTTACTTGTCAAACCTTTGAAATACGAACAAAATTCTTCTATATTTCTACCCATAGTCATACCTAATATTAAGTATATTGGTGACTTTAAATTATCGCGGAACCACGTCGTTAAAACTTGTGCACTGCTATTATTATGAGCTCCGTCTATCCAAATCTGTACGTTATCACCTATTAATCTTGAATATTTTTGCGGATCTATTTTTTCGATTCTAGCAGACCAAACAGTATTTTGTAAACCCTTAGAAATAGCATCATTATTAATATTAAACTGTTTATTAATAAGGCTTATCAAGGCAATAACGCTTGCAGAATTTATTAATTGATGATCTCCTAGTAAAGATGGAGCCGGAAATTCATAGGTAAAATTTCGGGATGAGTAAATAAAGCCATTTTCCGTTTTTTGTATGCCAAAATCATACTCATAACAAAAGGTAGGTACTACTAACTTTTCGGCTTTTGCAAATAATGTTTCATAAACCTCATGAACTTGGCTGCTGATAACGCAAGGAGTACCTTGCTTCATAATACCGGCTTTCTCAAGCGCTATTAGTGGCAGCGTATTACCTAGCATATGCATATGGTCATATGAAATTGGCGTAATTAAGGTAATTAACGGCTGCTCTATGACATTGGTTGCATCTAATCTACCGCCAAGCCCAGTCTCTAAAATTAGTATATCGGCTTTATTACTCGCAAATGCTAAAAAAGCTGCTGCCGTAGTTCCTTCAAAAAAACTAGGTTCGATATTATACTTCTCACACGCTACCCTCACCTGCTCACAGACTTGCCATAATTCATTATCCGAGATTTTCTCACCTGCTACTATAATTCGCTCGTTGAACTCTAACAAATGAGGAGAAGTGTAGCAATGCACTTTATAACCGGCTACCGTAAAAATGCTTTTTAGCGTAGCGGCACTTGAGCCTTTACCGTTTGTACCGGCTATATGTATCACAGGCGGCAGCTTTAAGTGAGGATCACCCAAAGCCTTTAAAAGCCTTTTAATTTTCTCTAAATCATGCTTGATTTGATTTTTCCAGTTCGGTAACGGAAAATGCGGCATTTGCATTTTTTTGATTTTTTTGTGAATAATATTATAATTATATAAGCATTTAGAGGGCATCGTCAAGTTAAGAGAGATGTAAATTTAAGTATTGAGCGATTGAAGGAAGAGGGTGTCAGAAAGTTTGTGTAAGTTGTAAAAATAGTTAAGAATAAAATTAATTAAAACAACTTAACATGAGGCTAATATGAAAAATAAGAACAAAGTATCAAATCCGACTATAGAAAAAGTAGTATCAGACATACTATCACAAAGTGACCCATCTGAAATATTTGGCAAAGGAGGGATCTTTGAAGAATTAAAAAAACAGCTGGTGAATAAGATCTTAGAGAAAGAAATGGAGTCTCATATAGGATATGAGAAGCATTCTAAAACTGAGAAAGAGTCAGATAATAGGCGCAATGGTAATTATGAAAAAACCATTTTAGATGAAGAAGGTCGTAAATTAAGAGTAGAAGTACCAAGAGATCGTGACGGAGAATATGAACCTATACTTATTCCTAAGGGAGTTCGTAAATTTGAAGGATTTGATGATAAGCTAATATCATTATATGCACGAGGTATGACTACTAGAGAAATTCAAGGGCCATTTAGAAGAATTGTACTCTACCAAGGTGTCTGCTGAGTTAATATCAAAGGTAACTGATGGTGTATTAGAGGATGCTAATGCTTGGCAAAATAGGTCACTTGATAGTATCTATCCTATGATGTATTTAGATTGCATTTATGTGAAAGCAAGAGATAATCATGTAATAATTAACAAGGCAGTTTATTTGTCTGTAGGTGTGAATTTAGAAGGTAAAAAAGAGCTTTTAGGCATTTGGATAGGCAAAAATGAAGGCGCTAAATTCTGGTTGCAGATAGTAACAGAATTAAAGAATCGTGGAGTTGAACAAATATATGTTGCATGTGTTGATGGTTTAAAAGGCTTTCCTGAAGCTATAAACAGTGTGTTCCCCAAAACGATAGTACAGCTCTGTATAGTCCATATGATTAGGAATTCTGTAAAGTACGTATCGTATAAAGATTTAAAATCAGTTATAGCAGATTTAAAGAAAATTTATTCTGCAATAAATGAAGCAGAAGCTTTAAGAGAATTACAGAGTTTTAGCAAAAAATGGGATAATAAATATCCAGTTATTTTTGATATATGGCAGCGAAATTGGCCTGGTATAGCTCCTTTTTAGCTTCCCGGATGAAATCAGAAAAGCAATTTATACGACTAATGCTATTGAATCAATTAATCGTCAAATCAGAAAAATTATCAAGAATAAAGGGGTGTTTCCAGATGATAAATCAATTCAAAAAATAATATTTTTAGCATTGACAAATGCTTCTAAGAAATGGACAATGCCAATCAAGAATTGGGCAATGGCTTTAAATCAATTTGCTATACTTTGTGATACTAATTTACAAAATTGGGCAAATGGAGAAATTCTACTTACACAAAGAATCTGACAGACTCATTTCTTCTTTTTTCAGCTTAGTATACTTAATTATTTTTTCTAAAGGTTCATTATCAATTAACATTTCTTTTGCCATTTCTATACTTCTTTCTTCTCTACCTCTTTCCTCAGCTCTTTTAACAGCACTAGCTTCAATTCTAAGCCAATTCAAATGATTCTCATATTCTTCTCTTTCTTCATCGCTTAAATTTATTACTTCAAGTACGTTTAATGCTTTCTTCAGCTCTTTACTGTTTAATTCTTTCGGTAGATTATCTTTATTTAGCAAATCATTACGTGTTAGAAAAGCAACCCATATATCTAATGAACTCTTAACTTTCTTTACTATATCGGTTAATTCCGCTTTAACATTATCAGCAAATTTATTAAGCTCTATTGTATGCAGCTCTATGTCTTTAAAATATTTAATACCGCTTTCATCTTCTTTTAATCGAAATACATTATGATATTTATCAATATTGATACCGTTAAAGTTAAGGATATGAATCCCTATCGTTTTGTTTAATTCTGAATATTTAGAACCCTCTTTTAGCTGCCCTGCATATAATTTTGCCAAACTAATACAAAGCTCTTTTATCGTAATCCGCTTCATCTGTTACTTGTATTTCGATATTAAATATTTTACCTGTTTCACTTTTAGCTTTAATATCTAAAACAGAAAGCTTGTCCTTTAAAAAATTCTTCGGATTATACGGATTAAGAAGCGTTACTTCTTTTACCTGATCCTCCTTACTTACTATTGAGTTAATAAGAGATATCAATAAATCCTTATTTTCTTCTACTCCAAAGATTTTTTTAAATGCTAAATCTACTCTTGGATTAACTTTATACATATCTCTTTTACTTTATTTATTGTTTGATTATACCATATTTTAAGGTAAATGTTCTACTGTAAATTTATGTTAAGTTTTTTGTTTATTTACTAATCTATATATTTCTTTTTTACTATATGAATTTTTAAATTTTTCATAAGCAAGATCAGTAGTGCTTTTAGCACTCAAATTTTTGCTTAAACACGATTCTACAAATTTTGTTAAATCAAATTCTAGTTTTTCTTCTGTTTCTTGCAGATTACCTGAAATTAGTAATACTATCTCACCTTTTAAAGTATTATTTTGATAAAATGCTATTATTTCATCAATATTTGCAGTTTTTATTTCTTGATATAATTTAGTAAGTTCACGTGCTACACATATTTCACGATTTCCGAGTATTTCCTTAACTATTAATAAAGTATTTATTAATCGTGGTGCAGTCTCAAAGAAAATTAGTGTAGCACGAATATTTGCAAATTCGGTAAAGAGCTTTTTTTTGCTTTCTGTAGTTTTAGGCAAAAAACCGCAAAACAAAAACCGATCAGTTGGAAGGGCTGATAAAGTTAGTGCCGTAATAGGAGCTGATACACCGGGTGCTACATCAATGTGGCAACCTAGCATTCTCAAATCTCGCACTAATTTATATCCCGGGTCAGAAATTAAAGGTGTTCCCGCATCAGAAATTAAACTTACTACCTTATTTGCTTTTATTAAATTTATGAGATTTTCTCTATCTTTCCCATCACTATGATCATTATAAATTTGTAATTTAGTGCGGATATCATGTTTTGCTAGCAATTTTTGTGATATTCTAGTATCCTCACATAAGATAATATCCGAGTTTTTTAAAGTCGATATAGCACGAAGTGTTATATCTTCAAAATTGCCGATTGGAGTTGAAACAATATATAACCCAGGTTTTAAAGGCATAGTTTTTTAATTTTGCAGTAATATTTATGGCTAGTATAACACGAAATTTTTTAAAAATCATTTTAATGTTTTTTTGTTCTCTATATCTATCTTCCTGTCAAACACCTAAAGAAGAGTTAGTCGTATCGAAAAAAGAGCAAAAAGAAATTGAGATTGCAATCTTAATGCCGAATAATGGTTCTGATAGCGTTGTCGGTAAGCAGTATAAAGATTTAATTAAAATGGGTCTTAACGATGGGGTAAAATCTTATATCCATGTTACTTCATATGACGGTTCCGATGAGAAGAATATTCTTGCTGCTATGGATAAAATAATAGCACGTAAAACTAAAATTATTTTAGGCCCTCTATATTCTAACTTTACTTCTCTAATAGCCGAAAAAGCAAAGGATAACAACATTGTTATAATTACTATGTCGAATAACCCTGCTCTTGCAGATGAAAAATTATTTGTATTCGGTCATGCTCCTTTAAAGCAGTTATTGCGTATAGTTAATTATTATAGTAGTGATCATAAAGATTTTATGGCATTGCTGCCAATGGGTAAACATTCTCAGACCGTTGTTAATCAGGTCATGCAAAATATATTGATTCAAAAAAATGCTACGTTACTACGTACTGAATTTTATGACGATAGTCCTGAATCTATTGCAAAAGCCGTAAAAAATATTTCGGATAACACCGATATCGTAAATGAACGTAGTGATACAACAAAGCCGGTTATTTATTTATCGGATGATTCAAAGAATCTAAATTTACTTGCATATAGTATCCGTAAATATAATTTAGATAAAAAGGCTATTTTAATAGGTGATAACCGCGTTGATATAGACTATCCGGAAAATATTGACATTAGTTTCACCGGTTCTTTAAATCTTCTTAACAGTAAAGTTCCTGAGAGAGCAAAGGCTCTTGGTATCAACCATATGAGCTTTATGCATTTGCTAGCATATGATCTAGGTCGTATGACCTCAAGCTTTATAGGGAATGAGTTTGATTTAAATAGATTTTTGAACAGAATGAATAGCAGACAGCCATATATAGGTTTATCCGGTAACATTCATTTTGTTGATGGGATAGCCCAAAGACAATATGATATTATTAGGAAAGAAAACGGGGATTATTCTACTGTCTCAGGTGAAAAGTAGATAAAAACTCTATTGCGTTATTTAAACTAAAAATTTATTTGACAAGTTGATTTTTAAGTTATACCTTAAGTTGAAAAATTTAAGGAAAAATATTATGATACAAGATCAACAATCAAATAGGCACCGTCAAGTTAAGTAAATTGGTTTCAAAAAGTACTATGTTTTTATATTTCAGGCAGCAAGAAGTCTTTGAGTAGCTTCATCCCAAATAGATTTAGCGGATGCAAATGCAATTCTTTGCTCTGGTGCGGTTTTAGTATATCGTCCAACATTGATGGCAAATATATTTCTGACTTTGCCCATCAGTGATAATATACATTGTGCTGAATTAGGATGCTTAAATTTAATCAATATTTTTTCCTTTCGTCGAGTTGGCTGATGAGCATTTTCAACACAGTTATTTAGTCTCTTACTAGTACGATGTTCAGTGTTAGGACACATAAGCTTAATCGGTTTAATGTAACTCCTGAGCTTATCAGTAACAATTACTCTTGGAGTTGGATAATTACCCAATAATCTTGATAAAAAGCGAATAGCTGATTTCTTGTTACGACGCTTCTGCAATAATATTTCTAATTCATGCCCCTTGGAGTCAACAGCTCTCCATAATATGAATACTTCGCCTTTGATCTTGATGTTCATCTCATCTAAATGCCATTTGTCAGTTGCTTTCCTCTCTCTCTTTCTGATGACAGCTTGAAAATAAATCGCAAATTTATTGCACCAAAATCTTACAGTCTCATGACTTAAAATAATACCTCGATACGCCATCTGTTCTTGAACATCTCGGTAACTATTATTAAAGCGATGATATAACCATACTGTATGGCTAATGATGCTTGCTGGAAAATGATGTCTCTTCGGGGTTTGAGTAATATGCATAGCGTTAAGATTTATTGATAAATGGTTACTGCTATTCTATAAATCATTCCTTTCAATCGCTCAATACTTAAATTTACATCTCTCTTAACTTGACGATGCCAGTATAATTATTTCGTCGATTATCCCAAATTTCTTTGCTTCTTCAGGCGACATAAAATTATCACGTTCCATGCTTTTTTCAATATGCTTTATGTCTTGTCCGGTATGTTTGCTATATATACTATTGATGATTTTTTTTATCTTTAATGTTTCCTGAGCATGGATTTCTATATCCGTTGCCTGTCCTTGATAACCTCCTGACGGTTGGTGTATCATAACACGGCTATGAGGCAAGCTACGTCTCATTCCTTTCTCACCACCGCAAAGTAGAAGTGAGCCCATAGAACAAGCCTGACCTATACAAAGCGTTGCTACCTTAGGTTTTATATATTGCATTGTGTCGTAAATCGCAAGACCGGCGGTTACAACTCCTCCGGGAGAGTTTATGTACATATTTATATCTTTCTCCGGCTTTTCAGCTTCAAGAAATAATAGCTGAGCAACAATTAAATTTGCCATATGATCTTCAATTTGACCGCATACAAAAATTATGCGTTCTTTTAATAATCTTGAATATATATCAAAAGCACGCTCGCCTCGAGAAGTTTGTTCGATTACTATCGGTACGTAGGACATTAAATAGTTTCCTTGAAATTTTTTGTTAAATGATCTAAGTGTTGCTTCGTGATTTATCCGTCATTGCGAGGAAATGCAACGCATCGACGCGGCAATCTCATGACGTATAGCTCAATTTTACCTTTATCTTCCGTGGACAAAACTGATCCATACAACAACGCTTGCAGTCACTCGCAATAACTGGAAAAACCTTACTTCTTGTCTTCTAAAGCGTTAGCAAGTATGTCGCCCATATTGGTTGTATTATCACTAGAGCCATATTCTTTAAGAGCTTTTTGACGCTCTGCTATTTTATGAGCTTTTATTGATAATAAAACTCTATTAGTTGACTTTTCGATAGAAACAACTTTTGCTTCGATTTCTTGATCTACTGCAAACATTTCAGGCTTTTGTTCTTCTTTTTCGTCAGATAAATCAGATTTTTTAACAAAACCTGCTGCTTTACCGTTTACTAATACTTCTAATCCATCATCTTTAATTGCGGTTACGACAGCTTTAACCGCCGTTCCTTTTTTAAATTCGTCAGCAATACCTTGATACGGATTTGGTGTTAGTTGTTTAATACCGAGGCTAATTTGCTCTCTTTCAATATTTATTGCTAAAACTTTACATTCCACTTCATCGCCTTTTTTATAAGTCTTAAGAAGCTCATTACCGTTATCTTCCCAACTAATATCACCCTCATGGATCATACCGTCTATATTTTCACCGACTGCAACAAAAATTCCAAAATCAGTTACATTTCTGATTGGAGCTTTAATTACCGTACCGACTGGATTATTTTCAGCAAATTTTATTAAAGGGTTTGGTTGACATTGCTTAATACTTAAGGAAACACGATGCTTTTCCGTATCTACTTCTAAAACTACAAATTCTACTTCTTGACCTATAGTTAATGTTTTTCTAGGATTCTGATGAGATTTAAGCCAGCTAATTTCACTTGAATGAACGAGTCCTTCTAAGCCGTCTTTCAGTTCAATAAATACACCGTAATCAGCAAAATTAGTAATTTTTCCGGTCATTTTTTTACCGACAGGGAATTCTTCTTTAATTTTTTCCCATGGGTTATAGTCAAGTTGTTTCATACCGAGAGATATTCTTTTAGTCTCTTCGTTAAACTTAATAACCATTACTTTAACTTTCTGATTAAATTCTAACACTTCTGAAGGATGGTTAACTCTACCCCATGAAATATCTGTTAAGTGTAATAAACCGTCAACACTACCGAGATCAATAAACACCCCGTAATCGGTAATATTTTTTACGGTTCCTTCTAGGATCATTCCTTCTTTAATTTTAGATAGCATTTCGTCTCTAGCTTCAGAACGTGACTCTTCTAATATGGCTCTTCTTGAAACAACTATATTGCCGAGTTTTTTATCCATGCTTAGAATCTTAAACGGTTGTTTAATATTCATTATCGAGCTAGGATCTTTAATCGGTCTAACGTCAACTTGGCTTCCCGGTAGGAACGCTACAACGCCTGATAAATCAACTGTAAATCCGCCTTTTACGCGACCGAAAATCGTACCGTCAACAAATTCACCTTTGCTGCACATGATTTCCAGTTGTCTCCATAATTCTTCTTTTATCGCTTTTTCACGGCTTATAGTTCTACCGTTCAGTCCTTCAATTTTTTCAATATAAACATCGACTAAATCTCCCACTTCAGGTAGCTTGTGTCCCGGTGATATTAAAAATTCAGATTTAGGTACTCTACCTTCATTTTTTAATCCGACGTCAATGATAACCACATTTTCGTCAATATCGACTACTTGACCTTTTACTACGGTTCCCGGTTTAATGTGGCTTGTATCGACCGTTTCAAGCATTTTAGAAAAATCATCATCGGATTCATATTTAAATGCTGCAAGTTGGGGGACAAATCTTTGTTTTAATTTTGTTGCCATATTTTTCTCGTAAATATTAGCGGTGCTTGACTAATAAATAATTTTTTTAAAAGGTTAATAAAAAAGTCATTTTTTTAAATGCCTTGTAAATAAAACATACTTAAAGCACCAAGTATATTTTAGTTTTTCAATATAAATTGTGTGATTTGTTCTACAATCGATATCGGTGAAAGTTCGGAAGTATCTATTATTATAGCATCTAAAGCCGGTAATAAAGGGGCTGCTTCGCGTTCTTTATCTCTTTTATCACGCAGAATTATCTGTTGTAAAATCTCACCGAGTATACACGCTTTGCCTTTAGCTTGCAACTGTTTATATCGCCTCTCAGCTCTAACCTCAGGGTTTGCGGTGATAAATATTTTAAAATCGGCATTGGGAGCAACTACTGTGCCTATATCTCTGCCTTCCATAATTATTCGAGGATTCGTTTGGATTAATTTAACTAAATACTTATTTAAGTTACTTCTCACTTCAGCTATTACGGCAATTTTTGAAGCAACGCCCCCGATAGTCTCATCTTCCAAATCAAATTTACCTGTAATTTCTATCTCTTTTGATAAGGAAATTACTTTATTAATGTCAGCAATATCTATTTTTTCTTTAATACAGTTAAACGCAAGTTCTCTATATACAATACTAGATTGCACATATTTTAAAGAAAATTTTTCAGCAAGCATAAGCCCGATAGTACCTTTTCCGGAAGCAGCAGGTCCGTCAAGTGCAATAACAAAATTTTGAGAAAAGTCTAAAGCTTTGGTTTTTAAATTAGTCATATGTAATTTTTGGAATAGATAATAAAATATTATAAATAATGTAAATAAAGCTTGAAATCCAGAACATTATACAATAAATATAGAATTTAAATATTTATCAAGGGTGATTAGCTCAGTTGGTTAGAGCATTACGTTGACATCGTAAAGGTCGGGGGTTCGATCCCCCCATCGCCCACCACCTTACCTCCTAGCTTTTCATAATCTACTAATTTTACCTCCCTACTCTGTATGCTGCTTATATGCTCCTCGCATTTTTAAAAATACTGCTTTAATTGCCTTATTACCTCGATTAAACCTGATGTTTAAGTTGAGGTCTTATGCACACTATATGCTGCTCACGTTTTACTCCTGATTGTGTAATCCATAATGAGCGTGATAATAATCCTACTATTTTCTATAATTTTGTTGGTAATTTTATCCCTCCTGAATGGAGTAATCTCTCATCTCATAATGGCAAGATATTAAGTAAGACTGCAAGACAGCTACTATCTCTTATAGTCTTCCGCTTGCAAATCTATCATAATAATAGCATTGATGAACTTAAGGAAACTTATCATTTCTTTCAAGAACACTTAAGTGTTTGTCAAGAACGTGTAAGACAATGTCTGTTTGAGTTACAAAAAGTGGCTTTATTCAAGTGTATAACACAACAGTCATTAAATATGGCATTAAATGCCGTAATACTCCTTGTATTAAGCTGGCTAGAAATTTCCAACCTGCTTCTAATAAAATACCCTCTGAAAATGAAAAAAATTTTGCATCAACTCCAAAAAACTTTGGGGTCAAACCCAAAGAAATTTTGCCTCAACCCCAAAAAAGTTTGGATGAGACAATATATATAGATAATAATAAAAATATATCTAATAAATCTAGATCTAACAGATCTACAATTTTTCAAAATAAAAAAAATGAATCTAATTACAATAACCAAACTCAGTTACAAGAACAACAACTTGAAACAAATTTACAATTCAAGGCAACAAGCTTAATCAACGATCAACAACAAGCTGATAATACTAATTTCTCTAGTGCTAATATCACAATAGGTGCTACACGGATTAATACTGCACTACAAGCAGTTATTAATAAAATCTCTAAAAAATATAACTCTACACCATCAAACAGCAATAATGCATCAATTAATGCCGTTAATCATAAAAGCTAGTTCAAAAGGAAAAAATTAACAGATTTCCATCCATTAACCCAAGAAGAGGCTGATTTATTACAGATAAAATCAAATCGAGAATTTAATCTTACTTTTATTAACAAGCTCTTATTGAAATTAGCAGAACAATACCCAGAACACCATTTTGGTCATAAAAAAGTGTTTTTAAATTACATGGCTAAAGCTTTAGCTCATGAACTGAGAGAAACTACTCAAGCTAATTGTGAGAAGTTTCAGTTTAAATCTAGCAACTTAAACAACGCTAAAGAGCAATACCTAGATAAGATAGAAAGTAGCCTTGATACTAGCTTGCAAGCTCAGCTAAAACGTAAAATTGTTGGTAGTTTTGATCCTGATTCAGCTTATGAATTACTAAGCTCCTGCTTATTTATTGGGGTAGTAAATAATCAGTATCAAATAAAACTGCTTAAAAATATTACGCTTTCAGAAAATGCACAAGATAAAATACTACAGCAAGTACGAACGATCTATGGCAGTAGTATTGGGCAGTTACAAATCATACCATTTGCGGAGCTTGAAGCGAAGCAGAATAATACTGAAGATGAAAAACAAAATTATCTATTGCAGCTAAGCAAACAATTAAATCCTGATTCAGTATGGTACAGGGCACGGAAATTTCTTATTGAACGTTATAACCAATATATTGATTTTGGTGTATTAACTAAATTAGTAGTGGTAGAGGAAGATATAGTCAATAAAAAGGTAATCCTCAAATCAATATCAGCTTTTAATGATTATTATGTTAGGAATCGTCATATGCAAGATCTAGAAGAAGCTTTTAAGACTCAAGATTATTGCTTTGACTTAATCAAGTTTGAATATAACTTGTAGAAGTCAAGATTTAATCTTACAGACACTATAAATTTTGTACCTGATTGTCAGTTAAGTTTTGACTGTCAGATATATAATCAAGATACAAGATTTCATTATTCTTTTCAACAGCTAATTTCTTACTATCATTAAAAGTTTGCATAGGAGTTTTTCCATAACAATATTTACCGGAATGAGGTCTTTCATTATTGAAATGCTCTAACCAAATATCAAGATCTAATTGTAGATCATCAAGATCTGTATAAATCTTTTTCCGCATAGCTGTATCAAAGAATTCTTGTTTCATGGTTTTATTAAAACGCTCACACATACCGTTTGTTTGTGGAGAATATGCCTTAGTTGTAGTATGTTCTATACCTTCTATGCTAAGAAATAACTCAAAAGCATGATGCTCTATATTCCCCTTATATTCTGACCCACGGTCTGTAAGAATACGAAGTATTGGTATTCCTTGGGTCTCGTACCATGGTAACACGCGGTCATTCAGCATATCAGCAGCAGTAAGAGCTGTTTTATCAGTATATAGTTTAGCATCTGCTACCCTAGTATAGCTATCAATAAATACCTGAGAATAAACCTTACCGATACCTTTAAAATTACCTACATAGTATGTATCCTGACATCCTAGATAACCTGGATGCTGCGTCTCAATTTCTCCATGTGCTTCTTTTTCATTACGACGCTTCTCTAGTACTTGTAACTGAGCCTCAGTAAGAACAATACCATCCTGAGCCATTTTTGCTTCTAATGCTTTAAGCCTTTTACTGATATTGTTTAAATCATTACGTAACCAAATTGATCTCACTCCTCCAGGTGATACAAGTACACCAGTCTTTTTAAGCTCATTTGATACTCTAAGCTGACCGTATGCTGGATATTCTATTGCCATATCCATTACTGCCTTCTCTATCGCTGGATCAACTCTATTCGCTATTATTGGCTTTCTGCGACTAATTTCATACAATGCTTCTTCGCCACCAGTTTCATACAGTTCTTTAAATCTGTAATAACTATCTCTACTATATCCCATCGCTTTACATGCTGATGATATACTACCAAGGCTCTTAGCTAATTCAAGTAACCCCAATTTTGGCTTTATTATTTTTTGATTTAAGTTCATTATGACCTTCCATTTTTTTATCTGTATTTTTTAATACATTATTTTTATTAAATGTAAGATCAAATGTCAACTACTACATAATTTGTAATAACTACTTCATCAGATATTTTATTGTGCTCAGGCATAGAATATTTAACCTTAATAGTACTAATATTAAAATTTTTGTATAAGTTTCTAATAAAGGGAGTATTACTATTAGAAATCATTATTTTAACACCTTTATCATTAAGTTCTGTAGCAAAATCTTTAAGTCTCGTTTGCTCATTTTCATCAAAGGGTAATCTGGTATAAAACTTCTCACCTGATTTATGATAAGGAGGATCAAAATAAACAAAATCATTTTGTTGTAGTTCAATGAAAGAGAAATCTATAGCACAAATATATGTACCAGTAAGTAAGCTGCTACATTGCTTTAGTCTAGATGCAATATCAGATTTACTATAATTTCTACCAGAGAAAGTTTGAGCTGGTTTGCCATCAATATTAATCCGGTAAATACCTTTAAATGAATATCTATTAAGATAAATAAATCTTGCAGTAATTTTTATTGGATCACTACTATCATTATTGGCTCTCACTTGATAATAATGCTCTTTAGAGTGTTTTGCTTTATGTGAGTCTAGTAATTTACTAACTGCATCAGGATTTGTCTTAACTGCGTTATAGGACGTGACTAGCTCAAGGTTAATATCAGATAAATAGCATTGTTTAAATTTATCTCGTACATGAAAGAATAAAGCCCCACCACCAAGAAATGGTTCATAGTAGTTGTTTAGTTTTTTAGGAATAAATTTAACTAATTGATCAACGATTTTTCTTTTACCACCCACCCATTGCAAGAATGGTTGTGGTTTATCTAAGTTCTTTACTGACATGAAATTATTATTAAAATATTTATACTGTAATTATAGTATAAAGTAGGCTTAAATGCCAGCAAAATACCATATTCAAAGGAATTTTTGATAGTTTTTGTAGCATAATTAATGCTACTTTGGATTTATATGTAATGGATAAAGAGTTGAGATAATAAATAATATTAATTTAGCACTGTCTCATTTGTGCAGCTGTTTGCCTAATTGTATAAAAATCTGTCACAAAAGCTCTTAAATCCTCTGTACTTCACAGAATTGTGGTGATATCTGTCCTTGTTAAGAGCTGTATGGTGCAGTTCTGAGTTCAGAGGCTAAGTTAAAAACAACAAAATTTTAGCACTTTAACCTCTGAGCTGTTTTCTTAACTTTAACAGCAAGGAAATGCTATGACAATTAATAATCAAAATCAACCAAAAGATAATGATAATATCACTAATCTTACTAAAACAAATTGGAATCTTCAATTATCTCCCATATCTGTCACATTAATACCATATCAGCAAGAAGAGAATATCATTAACTCGACGATCACAAATTATACTGATATAATTAAATATAAATTAGAATTACAAGAAGCAAATAATAAATTGAAAGAATCTGAGTTATTTAAAAGAGATGTAGTTCAAAATATGGTACATGGATTAAAGATTCCATGTAATGGAATTTTTCATTAGTAACAGCTCTTTATGAAATAGAAGATAATCCTGAAAAAAAGGATTATTTAGCTAGTGTGGTAAGTTGTGCTGAAGAATTACTGGATTATTATAACAATATACTTAGTTATCTACAGAATAATTCTGGATTACCTCCTATAGTTTTAAATAAGTTTGATCCAAAACAGTTGGTAAATAAGATTATTGATAAAGCGATGCCAATAGCTCAACGTAAGGGATTAAATTTATCTTGTAATTTTCAGTATGATTTAACAAATGCTATAATTAGTGATACTTATCGAATAGGAGCAATATTAGAGCAGTTAATAGATAATTCTATTAAATTTACTAAAGAAGGCAAAGTTGTGGTAACAGTGAACATGTTCGCGATTAATCCTGCATTATCAGAATCAGAACAACAAAACAGAGAAATGGTATTCCAATTTATGGTGCATGATAGCGGTATTGGTCTGTCTAAAGAAATCAGACAACATCTTCATGAAAAGATTGATAAATTTGATGTTGCTATGCAATATCATGGACTTGGATCAGGATTAAGTTTTGTAAAGCGTCTAATTGGTGAGTTAAATGGAGAGATTGAAGTAACAAGTGAAAAAGGTAAAAGTACTACTATTGTCTGTAATATACCAATTAAGTTACCTCTTCTTGATGATCTGATTTATGATACATAATGTTGATGAAGAAAGTTGATATTAATAAAATTAAAAAAGCAATTTATTTTGCTAAAAAGTATCATGGCAGGCAAAAGAGAGAAACAGGAGAATTTTATTACTCACATCCTTTAGAAGTAGCATATATGATTTCTGATTATTTATTTAGAACAGATATTATAGTAACTAGCATATTGCATGATTGTATTGAAGATACGTTACTTACTAAAGAAATGATTATACAAGAATTTGGCCATAAGATTGCTAATCAAGTTGAAGATTTAACACGAGTTAAAAATGATAAAAAAATTAGTGCAGCAGAAATGGTTAAAATATTGTATCAGCAGCAGAAACAAGAATTGCTATTAATTAAGTTATTTGACCGGTTACATAATATACAAACAGTAGGAGCTAAACCTCCTGAGAAAGGATGGAGAACAATTTTAGAAACTCTACAGGTCTTCTTAACTGTTGCTACTTATCTTAAAATACCAAATGTTACAAGACAATTACACACACATTGTTTAAATATAATTGCAAATTATAAAAAATTAAATTTATATAATAATAATGCAGTATAATTTATCCCTCTTACTCACGCATCACAATATGGGACTAAACAGTTAAGTTAATATTATCAGGAATATAGTAATTGTAAGGTGAGATATTAAAAATTATTGTTCATGATACAGGATTAGATTGCTACAAAAAAACAAGAATATATAAGTCAAGAATTAACTAAAGGCTAATATGATTGCTAAATCTATTAGTGTTACATAGATAGTTCTTTTGCTAATTGTTGTTATAGTAAAGGATAAATCAATAATATAGTCATTAGGTTTGGTATAGCTCTCTGGATTTCTTAATTGTTTAACTATTTCATAAGATTATCAATAACTTTTGAGTTGTTAATGTTTATTAAAATTCATTTAAAATAAACTTATAGTTAATAATTTTAATACTAAAATTATGGCAATAGGATAATATAATTTTTTAAACTTATTTCATGGTGGTTAAACATGACTAAAAGAAAATTGGATTGTGTAATCAAGGAGAGTATACAAATTAATACAATAAATACGAAAAAAAAATTAGATGGTAATGCTGAAAAAGATATAATTTACCAGGCTTCTAGTGTATCAAGTATAATCTATTCTGATAACAATATTAAATCATTATTAAAAAGTTATTTACCAAATGCAAATATAGAAGATATTTACTTATTTAAAGTAATAGGGGATCATGTATATTATAATTTTGTAAATAATTTAAAAACCAAATTAATATATGAAACTAAAGATAAAATAGTATCAGATGATAAATTTTATGTCATAATTGAACAATCTATTAATCAAGATCAAAACATATCTTCTGCGATCCTACTAAAACTGTATAATAAAAATAATAAAAACCAAATTAAAATATTACCGATAGTAACTAGTATTAATGGCATAGAAGATGCACTATTATTAAGTGAATTCAGAAAAGATCAAGAATTATGTACATTAAAAATAAAAGTTGATTCTATACCTGATTGGTTTCGTGAAAATCAGTCTATTAATGTATATTTAGATAATCTCATAGAAATAATAAAACTTAGTATAGAGTATAAATCACCGAGTAAAATACCAGATGATAAAATTATAGAAATCATGAATACTTCTTATGCAGAATATGAGAAGATACATCAAGAATTACTGAATAGATTAGAATTAACTGATGATGAAGGAATAGATCAATTAAGCCTAGTTGATAAGAATCAAGATGAATTTGTTGCAAGCTCCAGCATAAAAAAAACAGTATCCTGGGATCCGACAGTAGAAGATAATGAAGGTCATACAATAAGGAGAAAAAAACATAAATTTAAAGTCAAAACAAAAGAAAAAGATGAGGTTGAAGAATATTTTGAACAGTGCATTACATCTTGGAATTGGGATCAAAAAATATGGGAAGAGAGATATTTTAACACTAATAAATTAGATTCTGACAAATTTCAGCACTTACTTGATAAGTATTGTGATCAAATTAGAGGAGCATTTGGTGGTCATGTTTCAAAGAAGCATCATTATGATCGTCCTGAATGTTATCATGGGTGCGGTGAAGTAAAAGAAGAGATATTAAATAAAATTATTGAAGGATATATTTTCTTAATAAATTGCTCTCCAAATTTACTTAATCTTTTCAGGGAATACCAAGAATCTATGTTAGAGGCCTTTTCTCAATGCGATATTGATATGTTAGGATTCTATAAGGCTCATCCTGAGTTAAAACTAATAAATTTAATTGAAAAGAGAATTAGTAACATAGATATAGATGAAAAAGACCAGAATAGTATAATCATCCCTATATCTGATGATAAGACTGATACTGAAATACTGGTTGATATTACAAATTATGACCAAGAAAATTCTGAATTAAAATTAGTTGGAAAGGCACCGTCAAGTTAAGTAAATTGGTTTCAAAAAGTACTATGTTTTTATATTTCAGGCAGCAAGAAGTCTTTGAGTAGCTTCGTCCCAAATAGATTTAGCGGATGCAAATGCAATTCTTTGCTCTGGTGCGGTTTTAGTATATCGTCCAACATTGACGGCAAATATATTTCTGACTTTGCCCATCAGTGATAATATACATTGTGCTGAATTAGGATGCTTAAATTTAATCAATATTTTTTCCTTTCGTCGAGTTGGCTGATGAGCATTTTCAACACAGTTATTTAGTCTCTTACTAGTACGATGTTCAGTGTTAGGACACATAAGCTTAATCGGTTTAATGTAACTCCTGAGCTTATCAGTAACAATTACTCTTGGAGTTGGATAATTACCCAATAATCTTGATAAAAAGCGAATAGCTGATTTCTTGTTACGACGCTTCTGCAATAATATTTCTAATTCATGCCCCTTGGAGTCAACAGCTCTCCATAATATGAATACTTCGCCTTTGATCTTGATGTTCATCTCATCTAAATGCCATTTGTCAGTTGCTTTCCTCTCTCTCTTTCTGATGACAGCTTGAAAATAAATCGCAAATTTATTGCACCAAAATCTTACAGTCTCATGACTTAAAATAATACCTCGATACGCCATCTGTTCTTGAACATCTCGGTAACTATTATTAAAGCGATGATATAACCATACTGTATGGCTAATGATGCTTGCTGGAAAACGATGTCTCTTCGGGGTTTGAGTAATATGCATAGCGTTAAGATTTATTGATAAATGGTTACTACTATTCTATAAATCATTCCTTTCAATCGCTCAATACTTAAATTTACATCTCTCTTAACTTGACGATGCCGAATTTGGCCATAAGATTGCTAATCAAGTTGAAGATTTAACACGAGTTAAAAATGATAAAAAAATTAGTGCAGCAGAAATGGTTAAAATATTGTATCAGCAGCAGAAACAAGAATTGCTATTAATTAAGTTATTTGACCGGTTACATAATATACAAACAGTAGGAGCTAAACCTCCTGAGAACTGTTGCTACTTATCTTAAAATACCAAATGTTACAAGACAATTACACACACATTGTTTAAATATAATTGCAAATTATAAAAAATTAAATTTATATAATAATAATGCAGTATAATTTATCCCTCTTACTCACGCATCACAATATGGGACTAAACAGTTAAGTTAATATTATCAGGAATATAGTAATTGTAAGGTGAGATATTAAAAATTATTGTTCATGATACAGGATTAGATTGCTACAAAAAAACAAGAATATATAAGTCAAGAATTAACTAAAGGCCAATATGATTGCTAAATCTATTAGTGTTACATAGATAGTTCTTTTGTTAATTGTCGTTATAGTAAAGGATAAATCAATAATATAGTCATTAGGTTTGGTATAGGTCTCTGGATTTCTTAATTTTTTAACTATTTCATAAGATTATCAATAACTTTTGAGTTGTTAATGTTTATTAAAATTCATTTAAAATAAACTTACAGTTAATAATTTTAATACTAAAATTATGGCAATAGGATAATATAATTTTTTTAAAACTTATTTCATGGTGGTTAAACATGACTAAAAGAAAATTGGATTGTGTAATCAAGGAGAGTATACAAATTAATACAATAAATACGAAAAAAAAATTAGAGGGTAATGCCGAAAAAGGTATAATTTACCAGGCTTCTAGTGTATCAAGTATAATCTATTCTGATAAAAATATTAAATTATTATTAAAAAGTTATTTACCAAATGCAAATATAGAAGATATTTACTTATTTAAAGTAATAGGGGATCATGTATATTATAATTTTGTAAATAATTTAAAAACCAAATTAATATATGAAACTAAAGATAAAATAGTATCAGATGATAAATTTTATGTCATAATTGAACAATCTATTAATCAAGATCAAAACATATCTTCTGCGATCCTACTAAAACTGTATAATAAAAATAATAAAAACCAAATTAAAATATTACCGATAGTAACTAGTATTAATGGCATAGAAGATGCACTATTATTAAGTGAATTCAGAAAAGATCAAGAATTATGTACATTAAAAATAAAAGTTGATTCTATACCTGATTGGTTTCGTGAAAATCAGTCTATTAATGTATATTTAGATAATCTCATAGAGGTAATAAAACTTAGTATAGAGTATAAATCACCGAGTAAAATACCAGATGATAAAATTATAGAAATCATGAATACTTCTTATGCAGAATATGAGAAGATACATCAAGAATTACTGAATAGATTAGAATTAACTGATGATGAAGGAATAGATCAATTAAGCCTAGTTGATAAGAATCAAGATGAATTTGTTGCAAGCTCCAGCATAAAAAAAACAGTATCCTGGGATCCGACAGTAGAAGATAATGAAGGTCATACAATAAGGAGAAAAAAACATAAATTTAAAGTCAAAACAAAAGAAAAAGATGAGGTTGAAGAATATTTTGAACAGTGCATTACATCTTGGAATTGGGATCAAAAAATATGGGAAGAGAGATATTTTAACACAAATAAGTTAAATACTGATCAATTTAAGGAACTAATTGATCAGTATTGTAATGAAATAAAAAAAGAATTTCGTATTCATATTTTTAACAAATATTCTTACTATGATTGTCCTAATTATGTTGATCCTTTAGATTTTCAAGAATCACTGAATCAAATTGTTAAAGGTTATAGATTCTTGATAGGTTACTATTCTAATTTCTATAACGTATTAAGCGAATATCAAGAATCTATATTTATGGAATTTTCTGATACTAATTTTATAAGATTTTATGATGATCATCCTGGATTAACATTAATCAGATTAATTGAGAAAAGAACTGATAACGTAAATATAGTTGTAACAAAAGACCAGAATAATATAATCAATTCTACATCTGATTATAAGACTGATAGTGAAATACTGGTTGATGTTACAAATTATGATCAAGAAAATTCTGAATTAAAATTAGTTGGAAATAGTACAGATAGTTCTGAATAACTTTACTTCAAGTTATCTTAATTTTTAACAAGTAATATAAAGGTTATAAATGAGTAGGGAAATTTCATTAGTTATAGAGTTGCTATCTAGTGCTATTGAAAAATATTTTGCTAAAAACTCTCAGCTAGATTTAATTAATATCAAAAAATGGTTTAGTGAAAATATTCGTGGTGGTGATCGATTAATAGCTAATAGAAGTAAAGTAAGTGCCATATGGTTATATAAGCAATTAAAACAATATAAGTCTAATATATTAAATCAAAAGTTAGTTAAAGAAGTTTTAGACAAGCAATTAAAGTTAGAAGCAGCACAAATCGTAGATTATTTTACAAGTCAGCAAGATAGTGAAAAAATCATTTTATTATATTCTAAATATAAACAAGGATATAAATCATTAAAAACTGGACAAGAAGTTCATAGACAAGTTAGCCAACTACGTAAAACTATAAAAAAATCTATAGCAGAACATTTAAAAATAAGTCTAGATATAAAAGAGATTACTGATGCTCAATTTAAACAAAAAATATCTAATAAAATAGATGAACAAAGATTAGGTATAATTAAAGATTATCTAAAAGATATAGGATATAACAAAGTTATTCCTAACATTACTATAGATGAAATAAAAAACATAATACGAGATAATGGGTTAACAGGTAGTAAGCTAGGAGAATATATAGAACAAATCTACAACCAAGAAGTAATTCATGAGGTTATTAGCGATACTGAAAGTGAAGATACAAGTTATAGAACCAGTGATAGTAGCACAAATGATCGGACAGAATATAATAAACTAATTAAAAAGATTAAACACAAGGCAGAAGAGCAATTAAAGAAGCCTATTAACAAAGTATTATTAGAAATTAATAATAATGCCAGTCAAAAACATGGACTTAGAATAATAAAATTATATGGTATTAATAATCTTAATATAGATCTAGAAGTTAATGAACAAGCAATTATCAATAAAGTATCGATCAAAAGGAATGGAGGTGGTAATAAACAAGACAATCATACTGTTCCTGTATCCACATTCCTTAAATCTTTAGAGAAAAATCTTAAAAATAAAAAGCTTACAGAAGTTACTATCAAGAATTTACTACATCACTATGGAAAATACTTACAAGATGATATATTGAATCCTGAGCAAAGGAGAGAACCACAACACACTTCAGAATTTGACTGGATAAAAGATAAAATATCTGGCTTTGATAGTAAAAGTTTAGATCAGAAATTATCTATAGTTGAGAAATATATTATACCTTTTATATTTTACGAGTGGAATACCAGAGCTGAAGCTAGTTTTAGAGCAGTAAAGGAAGCTACAGCTTATGGAGTAGAGGGTAATTTAATAAAAAAAATAAATAAACAATTTAATGAATTAATCAAAAGTCTTAAGAAGGGAGAAATACAATCGATTAATAATTTAAAAGAAAAAATTAATGAGATATTACCTGAATATTGTAAATCTATAGATTTACCTCCTGAAGGTCAATTAACTCCTAAAAGGCTTGGAGTTGTTATCAGTGATGCAAGAAGATTATTTAAAATATGGTTTTCATTACTGGAGAATGTGGATAAAAATCTAGGACTGCGTTTATTTTTAGATAGTAATGGGTCAAATGATTATAAATTATTTAAAGAAGATTTTTTTGATAGGCAGAAATTTGGTGAGCAGATAATTGATTCAAAGCAACAATTAACTAGAAAACAAAAGCTGAGTTTAAAAAATAAGTTAAGTGAATATATAGCAAGCAATCCTAAGACAGTAGATTCTGGGTCTGAATATAGTGAATCTGATCAAAGTTCTTCATCTGATACTCTTTCGCCCAGAAGAGATGAAGATATTGATGTGATACTGGAAAGAGTAGAGCAAGCACCAATTAAAGTTGAATACACATCTGATAAAATTAAACTAATACTTCAACATTATTTGCCACACAAAAACATAGAACAGGTTTATCTAATAGATGCTCCAGATCAATATCATAATTGTGTAGATAATTTGAAACAACAATTAATATGGGAAACTAAAGATAAAGTAATATTTAATGATAAGTTTTATGTTGTAATAGAAAGATCTGATGATCCATCACAAGTATCTTCTGCAATTATATTGAAGTTATCAAATAAAGGAAATAAAAATCAACTTGAAATATTACCTGTAATAGATAGTATTAATGGTGCAAGAGATATACTGTTATTCAGTGAATTCAGAAAGGATCAAGAATTACGTGCATTAAAAATAAAAGTTGATTCTATTCCTGATTGGTTTCTTGAGCATAAGTCTATTACTAATGTATATTTAAACAACCTGATAGAAGTAATAAAACTAAGTATCGAATGTAATGCTCCTTGTGAGGTTGGAGATAATAAGATAGAAGAGATAATGAGTGAATCTTCTATAGAATATGAAAAAACACATAAGAGTATTTTAGATCAAGTAAGTAGAGTTAGCATTGGAGAGCAAGCTGGTACGAGTAGCATATTAAAGAGGAAAGGAATAGGCAGTGATGCACCTGCAAAGAAAGTTAAATTTAATTTAGAAAATCTAGAAGAACACAGAGATAATATAGGTTTGCAAGCATCTGGCTCAAGTTGTTATACTCGTCCTTCTAGTAAAAAACGCCTTAAACGTGATCTATGTCAAGAAAAGGAAACTGAAGAGATATTTCCATATGAACCATTGGAAGAAAATATTGCAGAATCTTCTAAAATTAGTGCAAGACTATATTCACAAATAGCATATCTTGTAGCTTTAGAACAACTAGAATCTACTAACCCAAACATCAAGCCAGATAGTATTTTTACTTATGTGGCTAATATAGGCGATATAATTAGTGAAGGAGAAATAAATCATAGTTTACGAGAACAGGAATTACTACAAACTCATTATCAAGCAGGGCACCGTCAAGTTAAGTAAATTGGTTTCAAAAAGTACTATGTTTTTATATTTGTAGAAGTCAAGATTTGATCTTACAGACACTATAAATTTTGTACCTGATTGTCAGTTAAGTTTTGACTGTCAGATATATAATCAAGATACAAGATTTCATTATTCTTTTCAACAGCTAATTTCTTACTATCATTAAAAGTTTGCATAGGAGTTTTTCCATAACAATATTTACCGGAATGAGGTCTTTCATTATTGAAATGCTCTAACCAAATATCAAGATCTAATTGTAGATCATCAAGATCTGTATAAATCTTTTTCCGCATAGCTGTATCAAAGAATTCTTGTTTCATGGTTTTATTAAAACGCTCACACATACCGTTTGTTTGTGGAGAATATGCCTTAGTTGTAGTATGTTCTATACCTTCTATGCTAAGAAATAACTCAAAAGCATGATGCTCTATATTCCCCTTATATTCTGACCCACGGTCTGTAAGAATACGAAGTATTGGTATTCCTTGGGTCTCGTACCATGGTAACACGCGGTCATTCAGCATATCAGCAGCAGTAAGAGCTGTTTTATCAGTATATAGTTTAGCATCTGCTACCCTAGTATAGCTATCAATAAATACCTGAGAATAAACCTTACCGATACCTTTAAAATTACCTACATAGTATGTATCCTGACATCCTAGATAACCTGGATGCTGCGTTTCAATTTCTCCATGTGCTTCTTTTTCATTACGACGCTTCTCTAGTACTTGTAACTGAGCCTCAGTAAGAACAATACCATCCTGAGCCATTTTTGCTTCTAATGCTTTAAGCCTTTTACTGATATTGTTTAAATCATTACGTAACCAAATTGATCTCACTCCTCCAGGTGATACAAGTACACCAGTCTTTTTAAGCTCATTTGATACTCTAAGCTGACCGTATGCTGGATATTCTATTGCCATATCCATTACTGCCTTCTCTATCGCTGGATCAACTCTATTCGCTATTATTGGCTTTCTGCGACTAATTTCATACAATGCTTCTTCGCCACCAGTTTCATACAGTTCTTTAAATCTGTAATAACTATCTCTACTATATCCCATCGCTTTACATGCTGATGATATACTACCAAGGCTCTTAGCTAATTCAAGTAACCCCAATTTTGGCTTTATTATTTTTTGATTTAAGTTCATTATGACCTTCCATTTTTTTATCTGTATTTTTTAATACATTATTTTTATTAAATGTAAGATCAAATGTCAACTACTACATTATATTTCAGGCAGCAAGAAGTCTTTGAGTAGCTTCGTCCCAAATAGATTTAGCGGATGCAAATGCAATTCTTTGCTCTGGTGCGGTTTTAGTATATCGTCCAACATTGACGGCAAATATATTTCTGACTTTGCCCATCAGTGATAATATACATTGTGCTGAATTAGGATGCTTAAATTTAATCAATATTTTTTCCTTTCGTCGAGTTGGCTGATGAGCATTTTCAACACAGTTATTTAGTCTCTTACTAGTACGATGTTCAGTGTTAGGACACATAAGCTTAATCGGTTTAATGTAACTCCTGAGCTTATCAGTAACAATTACTCTTGGAGTTGGATAATTACCCAATAATCTTGATAAAAAGCGAATAGCTGATTTCTTGTTACGACGCTTCTGCAATAATATTTCTAATTCATGCCCCTTGGAGTCAACAGCTCTCCATAATATGAATACTTCGCCTTTGATCTTGATGTTCATCTCATCTAAATGCTATTTGTCAGTTGCTTTCCTCTCTCTCTTTCTGATGACAGCTTGAAAATAAATCGCAAATTTATTGCACCAAAATCTTACAGTCTCATGACTTAAAATAATACCTCGATACGCCATCTGTTCTTGAACATCTCGGTAACTATTATTAAAGCGATGATATAACCATACTGTATGGCTAATGATGCTTGCTGGAAAACGATGTCTCTTCGGGGTTTGAGTAATATGCATAGCGTTAAGATTTATTGATAAATGGTTACTACTATTCTATAAATCATTCCTTTCAATCGCTCAATACTTAAATTTACATCTCTCTTAACTTGACGATGCCGTCTGCAAGTATATTGCGGCTAGGTTGCATTTAGACCTAATTACTATTATTGCGGTGCAAGGTTGGTAACGATCTTGTGCTAAGCGCAATAAGAAGCCTAACTAAATTACTAATCTGGATGGGAAATAGGGGCAAGGTAAAGTTAAAATTGGTTAAACGAAAGTGAATCTTTGTATGGAAAATATCGTAAATATAAAAGCAGATACTCCAGATAATATCTGTTATAGGGATGAAGCTGAAAAGCTTAACTGTAAGAAGGAATACGCGACCTTCTTTAAAAATGCCAGTTCCCCGGTATACAGAAGGTAACCAACTTAACGCATCTTTAATTAGTGAAACGTGGTAAGCCTATTACTTGGCAACTGGTAGTAGGTAAGAGAGGTCTTAAAAAGCAAATGACACTAAGTCGAAAGACTACAGGAATAAATAACTGGGTGTATAGGCACTATATGCTAATCAGAAATGATGCTGACTTAAGACTGGTGATTTACCCTAGGTAAGTAAACAAGATTATGAATTATTTTGGAAAAGTTAGATGCAAAACGCAAATGTAACAATTAAGACCAATAATAATAACTTTGAGAAAATTTATTGGCATGCAATAAATTGGCAAGAAGTTAATAAAAAGGTTAATAATCTTAGTAGACGTATCTATAGGGCATCTGCAAATGGTAACATAAAATTAGTACGTAGTTTACAGAAATTGATGTTAAAGTCAAGATCAAATAAATTACTTGCTATAAGACGTGTTACCCAAATCAATCGAGGAAGAAGAAGCCCTGGTATTGATAAAATAGTTGTTAATACAGATCAAGAAAGGAATTTGTTAATGGAGAAGTTAGCAAATAATAATCTATCATCTGTTAAACCGATCAAGCGTGTGTATATTCCCAAAAGAAAAGGCAAACTTAGACCTTTAGGTTTACCCATTATTTTGGATAGATGTATGCAAGCTGTTGTTAAATCAGCACTTGAACCATTTTGGGAAGCTAAGTTTGAAGGTAATAACTATGGTTTCAGACCTGGACGTAGCACCCACGATGCAATACAGAGAATTTCTGCTATTGTCTGCCCTGGCACAACCAGGGGATGGATACTGGACGCTGATATTAAAGGTGCATTTGATAATATTAATCATAATTTTCTTTTGAAAATTATAGGAAATTTTCCAGCACGAAATTGGATTAAAGCATGGCTTAAATCTGGCGTAATGGAAGAATATCAATTCACCAAAACAACAGTTGGAACTCCTCAAGGGGGAGTAATCAGTCCCTTACTTTTAAATACAGCTCTTCATGGAATGGAAGACATACTTAGCATAACTTATGATAAATATGATCATCTCCATCCAAAATCTGAATATGCTTTAGTAAAATATGCTGATGATTTTATAGTTTGTGCAAAATCTGAAAGCTCTTGTATTAAAGCAAAGAAGATAATTAACAATTGGTTAAATATTAGAGGATTAACATTATCAGAAGAAAAAACCAAAATACTCCATATTAAGGAAGGGTTTGACTTTCTGGGATTTAATATTCGTCAATATAATACCAAAAGTACAAGAAAAGGTGTAACACTACTAGTTAAACCATCCAAAGATACTATAAAATCATTCAAAAAGCGAATAATGATAGAATGGAAAAGAAGTTTCTCATGGGAAATTGATAAAGTAATTGACAATCTTAATCCTAGAATAATGGGATGGTGCAGTTATTTTAACAAAGTTATCTCTAAGAGAACTTTTACTCAACTAGATCGGTGGATGTGGATGCGACAAGCAAGATTTGTTTGTCGAAGACATCCTAATAAATACTGGTGGTGGCTTAAGGAGAAGTATTGGGGCAGAATCAAAGCACGAAATGATAATTGGGTTTTATGGATAAAAGTAAAGATCTATATCTATGGAAATTACAATGGACAGCAATCAAAAGGCATATTCTAGTTAAAGGCAAAGCATCTCCTGATAATCCAGAACTTAAGGAATACTGGCAAAAACGTCAAGCTAGTAAACCAAAGTACTTCTTTAAAACCAGACAGATTCTTTGGCGTAGACAAGAAGGTAAATGTCTTGTTTGTTTAGATTTAATAGATAATGGTGAAAATGTGCAAGTCCATCATAAAAGACCTACAAAATGTGGCGGCACTGACCATATTAACAATTTGTGCTTATTGCATACAAACTGTCATAGGCAAGTACATAGCAAGCGAGGTCAACTAATTGCAGCTGTTAGTAAATTGCTTGAGCCGTATGCGGAGTAATTCGCTTGTACGGTTCTTTGGGAGGAAAGCACCAATATGGTGCCTACCTACCCGCTGTGCGACACGATGGCACTAAAATAAAGTCTGCAAGTATATTGCGGCTAGGTTGCATTTAGACCTAATTACTATTATTGCGGTGCAAGGTTGGTAACGATCTTGTGCTAAGCGCAATAAGAAGCCTAACTAAATTACTAATCTGGATGGGAAATAGGGGCAAGGTAAAGTTAAAATTGGTTAAACGAAAGTGAATCTTTGTATGGAAAATATCGTAAATATAAAAGCAGATACTCCAGATAATATCTGTTATAGGGATGAAGCTGAAAAGCTTAACTGTAAGAAGGAATACGCGACCTTCTTTAAAAATGCCAGTTCCCCGGTATACAGAAGGTAACCAACTTAACGCATCTTTAATTAGTGAAACGTGGTAAGCCTATTACTTGGCAACTGGTAGTAGGTAAGAGAGGTCTTAAAAAGCAAATGACACTAAGTCGAAAGACTACAGGAATAAATAACTGGGTGTATAGGCACTATATGCTAATCAGAAATGATGCTGACTTAAGACTGGTGATTTACCCTAGGTAAGTAAACAAGATTATGAATTATTTTGGAAAAGTTAGATGCAAAACGCAAATGTAACAATTAAGACCAATAATAATAACTTTGAGAAAATTTATTGGCATGCAATAAATTGGCAAGAAGTTAATAAAAAGGTTAATAATCTTAGTAGACGTATCTATAGGGCATCTGCAAATGGTAACATAAAATTAGTACGTAGTTTACAGAAATTGATGTTAAAGTCAAGATCAAATAAATTACTTGCTATAAGACGTGTTACCCAAATCAATCGAGGAAGAAGAAGCCCTGGTATTGATAAAATAGTTGTTAATACAGATCAAGAAAGGAATTTGTTAATGGAGAAGTTAGCAAATAATAATCTATCATCTGTTAAACCGATCAAGCGTGTGTATATTCCCAAAAGAAAAGGCAAACTTAGACCTTTAGGTTTACCCATTATTTTGGATAGATGTATGCAAGCTGTTGTTAAATCAGCACTTGAACCATTTTGGGAAGCTAAGTTTGAAGGTAATAACTATGGTTTCAGACCTGGACGTAGCACCCACGATGCAATACAGAGAATTTCTGCTATTGTCTGCCCTGGCACAACCAGGGGATGGATACTGGACGCTGATATTAAAGGTGCATTTGATAATATTAATCATAATTTTCTTTTGAAAATTATAGGAAATTTTCCAGCACGAAATTGGATTAAAGCATGGCTTAAATCTGGCGTAATGGAAGAATATCAATTCACCAAAACAACAGTTGGAACTCCTCAAGGGGGAGTAATCAGTCCCTTACTTTTAAATACAGCTCTTCATGGAATGGAAGACATACTTAGCATAACTTATGATAAATATGATCATCTCCATCCAAAATCTGAATATGCTTTAGTAAAATATGCTGATGATTTTATAGTTTGTGCAAAATCTGAAAGCTCTTGTATTAAAGCAAAGAAGATAATTAACAATTGGTTAAATATTAGAGGATTAACATTATCAGAAGAAAAAACCAAAATACTCCATATTAAGGAAGGGTTTGACTTTCTGGGATTTAATATTCGTCAATATAATACCAAAAGTACAAGAAAAGGTGTAACACTACTAGTTAAACCATCCAAAGATACTATAAAATCATTCAAAAAGCGAATAATGATAGAATGGAAAAGAAGTTTCTCATGGGAAATTGATAAAGTAATTGACAATCTTAATCCTAGAATAATGGGATGGTGCAGTTATTTTAACAAAGTTATCTCTAAGAGAACTTTTACTCAACTAGATCGGTGGATGTGGATGCGACAAGCAAGATTTGTTTGTCGAAGACATCCTAATAAATACTGGTGGTGGCTTAAGGAGAAGTATTGGGGCAGAATCAAAGCACGAAATGATAATTGGGTTTTTATGGATAAAAGTAAAGATCTATATCTATGGAAATTACAATGGACAGCAATCAAAAGGCATATTCTAGTTAAAGGCAAAGCATCTCCTGATAATCCAGAACTTAAGGAATACTGGCAAAAACGTCAAGCTAGTAAACCAAAGTACTTCTTTAAAACCAGACAGATTCTTTGGCGTAGACAAGAAGGTAAATGTCTTGTTTGTTTAGATTTAATAGATAATGGTGAAAATGTGCAAGTCCATCATAAAAGACCTACAAAATGTGGCGGCACTGACCATATTAACAATTTGTGCTTATTGCATACAAACTGTCATAGGCAAGTACATAGCAAGCGAGGTCAACTAATTGCAGCTGTTAGTAAATTGCTTGAGCCGTATGCGGAGTAATTCGCTTGTACGGTTGTGTGTCCAGAGAGACTGTTATGTTCAGTAGGAGGCAAACCTACTAGATTAAAAGTTAGAGATCTATAGCTAGGATAGCAGCATGGCGAGAAATCAAGATGTTGGAACCTATCGACAAACTTATCTATAGGATAAGAGCGAATTATTAGGCCGTAGTGAAAGCGAACACATAGGTGGCCCCGAAAATGCGAAGCTCCGAAGGCCGAACTAGCGACCGTAGAGTGAAGGCAATATGTTCAACTGAAAACTAACTGATACAGTTGAGCACTTCGGCGGGGTGGTAGTGGCAGCATGATAATAAGGACATATTAAGTGACTGGAGAAATCCTCCTCATCCCAGAAAGAAATTTTCTGGAGCAAGGTAGATTCTATAACTAGCAACACTAGGAAATGAATTGAAGATGAGAGGATGGCGGATGGGTGTGTATTAGCAGTGAAGCAGGGTAATGCTTGTGGAGCAAAGGCACCCTACTGATAACATTATTCCAACAACAAGGGAGGTAAAGACGAATGATAAAAACGTCTATAGGATTACAAGACCTGAGAAGGAAGATATACATCAAAGCTAAAGCTGAGAAGCAATGGCGATTTTGGGGATTATATGTTCATGTATGTAAGATAGAAACACTAAGAGAATCCTATAAGCTAGCTAAACACAATAAGGGGGCGCCTGGAATAGATGGTGTTACTTTTGAAATGATAGAGTTAGCTGGGGTTGAACAATTTCTGGAAAACATACAAACAGAATTACAAGCCAGGACCTATTATCCCAAGAGGAGAAGGGTCAAGGTAATTCCTAAAGATAATGGGAATAAAATGAGGAAGTTATCCATACCAACTATCAAAGATAGAGTAGTAGAAGGAGCACTAAAGCTCATTTTAGAACCAATATTTGAAGCTGACTTCCAACCTGGATCATATGGATATCGCCCTAAACGGACTGCAGCTGCGGCTATAGAAAAAGTTACAGTAGCAGCAATTAAGGAGAAGACAAGAGTAATAGATGTAGACTTGCGCTCTTACTTTGACACGATTGCCCACTTTGAGCTATTTAACAAGATAGCAGAACGTGTAAATGACAAAGATGTTATGAAGCTACTAAAATTAATAGTCAAAGCAAGTGGGAAAAGAGGCATATCTCAAGGCGGGCCACTATCACCTCTTTTAAGCAATATTTACCTCAATGAAGTAGATAAGATGCTAGAAAGAGCAAAGAGCGTGAGTAAGCTAAGAGATGGTTATGACCACGTAGAGTACGTTAGATGGGCCGATGATCTGATTATACTAATTGATGGCTACAGCAAATGGCAGTGGTTAGAGAGAGCGATCAATATAAGGCTAAGACAAGAATTGTTGAAAATAAAGGTTGAGCTAAACGAAGAGAAGACAAATACAGTCAATCTAAAGAGTGGTGAAACATTTAGTTTTCTGGGGTTTGATTTTAGACTAGTGAAAACTAAGCAAGGAAAAATTGGAATTCAGAAGACGCCTAGGATGAAAGCGCGCACTGTCCTGCTAGAAAAACTAAAAGAGATATTCCATAAGTATATATCGCAACCAGTTGATAGAGTGATATGCCTTATCAACCCGATATTACGAGGCTGGATAAATTACTTTAGAATTGGTAACTCTAGCCGTTGTTTTGGATATGTAAGGGACTGGGTGGAGAAGAAAGTAAGACGCCATTTAATGAAATCACGTGGATTGAAAGGCTTCGGCTGGGAAAGGTGGAGTAGGAGAGAGTTGTATGAGAAGATGGGATTATATAATGATTACCAGATTCAATATTACAGACCTTTGAAAGCAATCACAGCGGATAGGCCATAGGCAATGATAAGAAGTTATCAGGAAAGCGTAATACGGGAAATCTGTACGTTACGTTTGACGAGGCGGGTGATGGAAACGGGGATAACAAAAGCCACCGCGCCATTGCTCGACCCTACCTTTGGGAGGAAAGCACCAATATGGTGCCTACCTACCCGCTGTGCGACACGATGGCACTAAATTAAAGTCTGCAAGTATATTGCGTAGTGCGACACGATGGCACTAAATTAAAGTCTGCAAGTATATTGCGGCTAGGTTGCATTTAGACCTAATTACTATTATTGCGGTGCAAGGTTGGTAACGACCTTGTGCTAAGCACAATAAGAAGCCTAACTAAAGTACTAATCTGGATAGGAAATAGGGGCAAAGTAAAGTTAAAATTGGTTAAACGAAAGTGAATCTTTGTTTGGAAAATATCGTAAATATAAAAGCAGATACTCCAGATAATATCTGTTATAGGGATAAAGCTGAAAAGCTTAGCTGTAAGAAGGCACACGCGACCTTCTTTAAAAATGCCAGCTCCCCGGTATAAAGAAGGTAACCAACTTAACGCATCTTTAATTAGTGAAACGTGGTAAGCCTATTATTTGGCAACTTATAGTAGGTAAGAGAGGTCTTAAAAAGCTAATGACACTAAGTCGAAAGACTACAGGAATACATAACTGGGTGTATAGGCACTATGTGCTAATCAGAAATGATGCTGACTTGAGACTGGTGATTTACCCTAAATGAGTAAACAAGATTATGAATTATATTGGAAAAGTTAGATGCTAAACGCAAATGTAACAATTAAGACTAATGATAATAATAATTCCGAACAAATCCATTGGTATGCAATTGATTGGCAGGATATTAATAAAAAGGTTAATAATCTTCGTAAACGTATTTATAGGGCATCTGCAAATGGTAATACGAAACTAGTACGTAGTCTACAGAAACTGATGTTAAAGTCAAGGTCAAATAAATTACTTGCTATAAGACGTGTTACCCAAATCAATCGAGGGAAGAGAAGTCCTGGTATTGATAAAATAGTTGTTAATACAGATAAAGAAAGAAATCTATTAATGCACAAATTAATAGATAACAATCTATTATCTGTTAAACCAATCAAGCGTGTATACATACCTAAAAGAAAGGGCAAACTTAGACCTCTAGGTTTGCCCACTATTTTGGATAGATGTAGGCAAGCTGTTGTTAAATCAGCACTTGAACCATTCTGGGAAGCTCAGTTTGAGGGTAGTAGTTACGGCTTTAGACCTGGACGTAGCACCCACGATGCAATACAGAGAATTTCTGCTATTGTTTGCCCTGGTACAACTAGGGGATGGATATTAGACGCTGATATTAAAGGTGCATTTGACAATCTGGATCATGATTTTCTTTTAAAGATTGTGGGAAATTTTCCAGCACGAAATTGGATTAAAGCATGGCTTAAATCTGGTGTGATGGAAGAATATCAATTCACCAAAACAACAGTTGGAACTCCTCAAGGGGAGTGATCAGTCCCTTACTTTTAAACACAGCTCTTCATGGAATGGAAGACATACTTAACATAACTTATGATAAATATGATCATCTCCACCTAAGTCTGAATATGCTTTAGTCAAATATGCAGATGATTTTGTCATTTGTGCAAAATCTGAAAGCTCTTGTATCAAAGCAAAGCAGATAATCAACGATTGGTTAAATATTAGAGGATTAGGATTATCAGAAGAAAAGACTAAGATACTTCATATTAAGGAGGGTTTTGACTTTCTGGGATTTAATATTCGTCAATATAATACTAAAAGTAGAAGAAGAGGTGTAACACTACTAGTCAAACCGTCCAAAGATACTATTAAATCATTTAAAAAGCGAATAATGATTGAATGGAAAAGAAGCTTCGCATGGGGAATTGATAGAATAATTGAAAATCTTAACCCTAGAATAATGGGGTGGTGTAGTTATTTTAACAAGGTTGTCGCCAAAGAACTTTTATCCAACTAGATCGTTGGATGTGGATGCGACAAGCAAGATTTGCTTGTAGAAGACATCCTAATAAATACTGGAAGTGGCTTAAAGAGAAGTATTGGGGCAGAATCAAAGCTCGAAATGATAATTGGGTCTTTATGGATAAAAGTAAAGATCTATATCTATGGAAATTACAATGGACAGCAATTAAAAGGCATATTCTAGTTAAAGGCAAAGCATCTCCTGATAATCCAGCACTTAAGGAATACTGGCAAAAACGTCAAGCTAGTAAACCAAAGTACTTCTTTAAGACCAGACAGATTCTTTGGCGTAGACAAGAAGGTAAATGCCTTGTTTGTTTAGATTCAATAGATAATGGAGAAAATGTGCAAGTCCATCATAAAATACCTAAAAGATGTGGCGGCACTGATCATATTAACAATTTGTGCTTATTGCATACAAACTGTCATAGGCAAGTACATAGCAAACGAGGACAACTAATTGCAGCTGTTAGTAGATTGCTTGAGCCGTATGCGGAGTAATTCGCTTGTACGGTTCTTTGGGAGGAAAGCACTCTAAGTGCCTACCTACCCGCTTTAACCTAATCTGAAGTTAGGTTAATAACCTCTTCCCTGTCGCTTTTCAGCTGTTACTTCAAATAATGGCAATTATCTTAATTTATATTAATTTTGCTGGTTCGGTAGGCAACGGGGATTGTATCAATTATCTGGTTCAGAAAAAAATATGAAATTTTTATTGGAACTCTATAATTCATTGGACTTCTTAAATTTATTATGCATTCATGACATGTAAACAATAATATCTAAATATTATACTCATATGGATAATGTCATAAAACAAAGGTTAAAATTACAGCAAAAGAAAGCCAAAATTATTACTGAAGAAGCTAAACTTAAAATTATAGAAAGAAAAGTGCGTACTCGTCGCTTAATTGAACTGGGGGGATTGATTGCTAAAGCAAAGCTCGATGACTTACCTACCAATAGTCTATTTGGGGCATTAATTGCTTTAAAAAATGAATTAACAGAGTCCCCACATATCAAAGACCAATGGACTAAAATTGGTAAAGATATTTTTGATAATCCTGATTTTTAGACGATAAAGTAAGCGTCAGTCCTGATTTTCATAGGTTCTTCCAAAATAATGGTATGGACCTACCCTATATACAGAATGAGGCAGAAGCTAATCTTCTAGGATAGGAAATGAATCCTAAACAACAATAAGGAGGTCCATATGGAAGTTACCACAATTGGTATAGATATTGCAAAAAGAATTTTTTAAATTCACGGTGTAGATAAAAATGGTAAGACAATATTAAAGAAAAAATTAATGAGAGAGCAGGTTATAACTTTTATGGCTGTGTAATTTATAGACATAGTTACAATAAGTATGTAAGCTCAAATGTAATTTAGTTATAAAAATACCAGTATGGACTCTAAGATTAAAATACGTTTATGTATGGATCTCCTGTAAAATGCAAGAAAAAAAATAATATCTAATAGCAAAAAAGCAAATGCAGTCATGTATCCGGCTTATAATGAGTAAATTATAATTAGATACAATAATTTACTCTAGAGCCTTGATGGAATTCGCTACTTACAAACTATACTTATCAAGTTGTCGGCTTCAATAGAGCCATTAACGCATTCAGTTTTTCTGTAAGTTAAGATTTGTCTTATTTACCATCACTATTACTTATTTCACGCATATTCTGTCATTGCTAAAGTAAAAGGGAGCACTAAATTGCACGAAAAAGGGACCAGAGAATTTGGTGTAACCTAATAAGGTTATAATGTGCAATATTCACTAGATAGTTAATTAAAATAAATATCTAGTGATACAATGATAAGAATAAATATGTACACAACAATTATCACCCTTTATAAGCAAGGCAACAGTCAAAGAAATATTGCCAAACTAACGAGAATAGACCGTAAAACAGTAAGAAAAATAGTAAACCGTTATGTAGAGTCTGGTACAGAATATCCTGCACCCTATGAACGATCTTCAGCACTGGATTCTTGGCACGAACAAATAATTGAGTTATTAGAAAAGAATCTAAGTTACATAAGAATTTTTGAAGAGTTAAAAATTCAAGGTTATACAAAAAGTTATGGTTCGCTAACCCGTTATATCAAAAAATATAAGATTCAGAATAACAGTTGCATTCGTTTTCATACTTTAGCAGGAGAGGAAGCACAAGTAGATTTTGGTGACATAGGCTTACAGTATAATGCCCAAGGGCGTAGAGTTAAAGCATATGTGTTTAATATGCGTTTAAGCTATAGTCGCCTTGATTATTATGAAGTAGTGTTTGATCAAAGTTGTCAAACATTTAGGTTTTAAGCAATTACCAAAACATTCAGTAGATGATTTTTTTAATATTATTGCTAAACGATATGAAAATAAATCTACCATTATCACCACAAACAAGGATTTTGAAAGATGGAATGAAATATTTGCTGATGAGTTATTAACTCATGCAATTATTGATCGAGTAGTACATCATGCACATATACTAAACATAACAGGTAAAAGTTATCGTATTAATAACTATAAATTCAGAGGTAATATGACATAAAAATTTTTACATATAGTGGTCCCTTTTTATTTGACAATGACAATTGCTTATAAAGGGTGATAATTGTTGTGTACATATTTATTCTTATCATTGTATCACTAGATATTTATTTTAATTAATTATCTAGTGAATATTGCACATTATAACCTTCTTAGGTTACACCAAATTCTCTGGTCCCTTTTTCGTGCAATTTACTGGTCCCTTTTAGTTTAGTAATGACAGCTAAGACAAGAATTGTTGAAAATAAAGGTTGAGCTAAACGAAGAGAAGACAAAGACAGTTGATCTAAAGAGTGGTGAAACATTTAGCTTTCTGGGATTTGATTTTAGACGAGCGAAAACTAAGCAAGGAAAAATTGGAATTCAGAAGACGCCTAGGATGAGAGCACGAACCGCCCTGCTAGAAAAACTAAAAGAGATATTCCGTAAGTATATATCGCAACCAGTTGATAGAGTGACATGGCTTATCAACCCGATATTACGAGGCTGGATAAATTACTTTAGAATTGGTAACTCTAGCCGTTGTTTTGGATATGTAAGGGACTGGGTGGAGAAGAAAGTAAGACGCCATTTAATGAAATCACGTGGATTGAAAGGCTTCGGCTGGGAAAGGTGGAGTAGGAGAGACTTGTATGAGAAGATGGGATTATATAATGATTACCAGATTCAATATTACAGACCTTTGAAAGCAATAACAGCGGATAGGCCATAGGCAATGATAAGAAGTTATCAGGAAAGCGTAATACGGGAAATCTGTACGTTACGTTTGACGAGGCGGGTGATGGAAACGGGGATAACAAAAGCCACCGCGCCATTGCTCGACCCTACCTGAGGAGGGGCCTAATTGAGCGATTGGTTAGGTCTACTCACACATGTAATATAGAGTGTGTGATTTATAGACATAGTTACAATAGGGATGTCTGTTTAATTCGTGACTAATTAATTACACAGATGATGCATTTTTATGTTTAATAATGCTCCTTAGTTCTTTATTATATTTATAATTTTGTATAATCAATGGTTCTTTTAATGGATCATAATTTTTCTCGATTTCTTGTATAGAAGGAACAGATGATTCAAGATCCTGATATTTTTCCTAAGGTGTTTTCCCAGCAAGAGAAGTGTGCCCCCTATTATGATTATAGTAATGCTCCCAATTATGTAATTGCTTTGGTAATTCTATACTCCGTATATCAATACTACTATAAAATTCATCTAAATCAGTCTTTTGTGATCTTTCTACCTTACCATTTAGATGAGGTGACAACGGTTTAATCGGACGGAATTTAATTTTATGTTCTTTTAGATAATCTTGTACAATATACGCAAAAAACTCCTGTCCTCTATCAGTTTGAATACGTTGTATTGGGAATGGCATACGCTCTAATACTTGCTCTAAAAAAGATACTGTATTTATTGCAGTACGTCTTTTATATAAAGCTAATATCTTATATCTAGTACAATCATCTATTGCAGTATACTGATATAAATTATTGGCTATCTTACACACGTCTATTTGTATCCTTACACCTGGAACTTTAGCACTATAACGTTTTACTTGCTTACGATAATGCCGCTTTAAGTTTAACCTCCCAAGATTATGTTTTTGCAAGACTTTATGTATAGTAGCTGTAGAAAACGAAATGCCATGTAAACGTTTTAGTTCGTTCTGAATACGTCTTGCTCCTAACTTCCTTTCTTTTCGTAAAACTAGTATCTGTTGCTCTGATATATCATTTAATTTCTGAAAAGGAAATGTATGCGGTTTCCTGCTTAAAGAATGTAGCCCCTCAACACCCAATAACTCGTAACGTTTATACCATTTGCGTAAGGTGAATCTTGAAATACCATAGTGACTACAAACTTTCCCTGCATTACCTGACTCTTGATATAATTTAACCCAACTTAAACGTATTTTAATCTTAGAGTCCATACTGGTATTTTTATAACTAAATTACATTTGAGCTTACATACTTATTGTAACTATGTCTATAAATCACACATATAGAGGTTACAATGTTTTTGCAAACCAAGAGCTAACTCTTTCTCTATGATTTTTAATTGATTTTGATTAATAGCAGCAAGGTTTGTTTGTTTTTATTTATATTAGATTTACTGATTTATGGTAGGTATTGGAAATTATCTTGATTTTGAATAACTTTTTACTCAATCATTATGCTGTACTGTGCAAATTTAAAACTTGTATCAATTATTAGCTACTTATAGAAGCAAATTTTGTAGAATCTTTTAGTATCTTTATAGTACTTGAAGACATTTATAAATCCTCAGTGTCAAACAAATACCTAATATCTTCAAGAGGTTGCTCTCTATATAAATACACACCATGTCCGTCATCTAAATCTTCAAAACAAAACGGTTGTTCAGTATCTTCAAAATCCTGATCTTCGCTATCATAACCTCCAAAAAGAGCTGTAATCCTTTGTAATCCTTTATATACTTTTTGTTCTATCTGACATTTTTCTATTGCTCTTTCTTGCATTGGAGATAAGGGTATAGTTTGTTTATACTTTTGTCTTGTAATCAATCTAGTAATGACATCAGCAAGCATTAATGACCCACACAATTCTAGATCTTGAATAACATTAGTATTACTAACTTTTTCATGAATTAAAAGTGGTTTTGAACTATTGTTATCACTATCACAGGTTATTATACAACCAGAGTAATTTCCAGTCTTATCATTAACTAACATTGATTTGCCTACTATATCAGAAGTTACTTGCAATTCTGTTGTAGAATGATTTGCTGATATTGTTTTACATGTATTTGAGACAATAGCTTTGATTACTTGAGGTAAACTTTCTAATGCATCATAATACTCATCATCCATTAATTCTTCAATAACAACAGGTACTTTTTTTACTTCCGCTTCAGCCAAGCTTTCTTGTGCATCGTAATAGATCTCAGCATATATTTCTGGACTTTTACCTTGTTGTGTTTGATTATTTGGACTATATGAATTATGTGTATAAAATGGCTGTACTATAGTAGACAATAATGCATACCCTATTTCTTTAAGCAAATAAAAAATATTATTTATTGGAGATGACAAACTATGTGCTGCGTTATGCATTAATAATACCTCATCTTCTTGAATTGCTTGAATTGAGTTTTGCAAATGGCTATAACGGCTATCACTACCTTTTTCAATAAGTGCAACTCTTACTAGATTACGAAATATTGATAAAGGAATAATACTACCTTCTAAAGAGCTGATTCCTATTTGTTTAGGCATATCAATAATATCTACTCCATTAAGAGTTAACACGCTATTAGTTATAGATACCTCTTGTATATCTCGTGAGAACTCAAGACACTTTTTATCATCAACTATTGCACCTTTATTCCATATAAAATCTTCATCACTAATACTGCGTTTGTTGCCCACTTTAGCACACAATACACCCTTTTTGATTAAGTATACTATGCCATTAATAATAGGCGTGTCTGTAATAAAATGATGTTTAATAATTATATTGCCACTACTATATTTAACTTCAAAGGTAAAAGTAATACCATTTACTAATAGTAATGCATCGTTAAAATGCTCATGCTGAAAAAAACTAAAATTGATTAAGTGTAGATTAGATGTTGGAATAGTAGCACTTGTTAAATAATGCAGATATTCAATAATTTTATAGTCCGTATCACTATTATTATATAATATATATTTCTGCAACTTATTATTATGAGCTATTATTTCTACGGTAGCAGTGTCATTATTTATAATACCTGTTATAGTAATACTTCTATTGCCATAAAAAACCACTGTGTAATCACACTTATCAGAAAATTCTATTGTTAATAATACTTTATTTGGTACGTTGTGTAAAGAGTGTAGTATTTTATCAAGCTCAAGTGGTTGTCCATTATCAGAAGATGTAATATGAAGATTATTAGCTCTCTTAGCATAAATTACTGAATATGTATTATCTATACATCTTGTCACAATAAATTGCGTATAAGTCTCTGTATCTATTACCCGTATATTATTTATTAGTTGTACATTGAATACATTAGCGTTATTTAAAACGATTTTTCCTGGAACGTCATCAGATTCTCCTACCGCATTAATGATACTAATATGTCTAGCATGTAAAGCTAATTTATCAATATACCATCCACTTCGTTGCATTATGAGTACGGTAAGGAAGTCCTTATGGTTCGACACAATCATTTTTCCTATAGAATCAAATAATATATCAAAGCTTCCTGTACCTAAGCTTGTACTACTCAATTTTCTTCTAACATTGCTATATGCGAGATTAGTTAGTATAATAGACGTATTGTGTGCATAATCAGATATTTCAAATGGAGTGAGTTCTCCTATAATATTAGAATTAACAATATAATTTGTCTGAACCTTGGTATCATGAGTTGCTATCTTAAGTGTTGCTTTGTGAGAATGCTTTGTTATCAAGCGAATACTAGGATAATCAATATTATATAGTAATATTGTTAATGAATAGTGGTCAGGAATATTTGGTTTCAAATGAGCAAAGTACTTATAATGATCTGCATTTTGGTAATAACGATTATTTACATGTTGAAAATGTTTTTTATCAAGGTGATTTAATCCTCCAAAATTAAAATTCACATTGGTATTACTGTGTAACTTAGGATCAAATAACATAATCATGTTATGACGATATGGGCCATTGAACCATATAGCAGATGTAACAGTACAAGGTCCAAAAACCCCGTTACCGATACACTTATCCCATATAGTATCATTGCGGTATATTGCTGACATACCTCCTTCTATCTGAGCAGCTTGAGCTAAATATACATCGGGGTCATTGTAATTTGCAATTGCTGTTGATGCAACTCTTTGATATTGAGTAGTAATTGTTCCACCATCAGGTGTTTTGATATAAGAATTGGATAATTTAATAGTGCTCTCAAACACATTATGTTCTTGATATCTTTGAGTAGGAACAAACGTAATCTCCCTATTTTTAGGCACAATGTTAAAAATTTTTTGATGCCAAATGTTATGATTTACATAGTTAAATGATGTAACAAAATCCAATTTAAAACCTGCGTATTCACATGTTTTGCTAGCACTACTAAATGCTCCATGCAAACTCAAAAGATTATCAATTTTAGTACAAACAGAACTGCTATTAGCTATCATATAATTCTTTACTTTTTGTGGCACATGATTTTCTTCAATTCTTTGCCACTGTACATTAGTTACGTCGGGTAGATGTAATATAAGCCAAGCAGCTGGTAAGTTAAACTTTTCTAACAACTGTAATTGTATATTCCGAAAATCCCTCTCTTGAAATATTATTGGTAATAGATCTTGATCAAATCCTAAATTTATTAAAAATGCTTCCCATAATGAGGTATCAGGTAAATGATATTGGTTACGTAAAGCTATTGCACTATAAAATATTTGTTCAGCCATTAATCCTATCCATAAAGGACCTGTCTCAATTCCAAACATTTCAGCTAACATTAATCCACAAGTAAAATATTGCTCTCCTAAGTGGTGTCGTATATTACTTGCCTCTATTGAATCAGGTACTAGAGTGCTTAATTTTTTGTGTAATTCTGATATTGAATAAAACGTTACTATTTTAAATATAGGACTACTAATTGGTATTTTACTTAACAAAGTATGATCTAGCAACATATCTCCACCAATCATACCTATAGTTTTGCTTAAGCTTTCAGTATTACCGGTATTAACTGAATAAATAATATCTGGTAATAAAAAGAATACCTGTGTGCCCACAGCTTTTAATGCATGAACCTTATTATAACTTTCAGTATGTAACTGTTTAAAATGCTCAATGGATTTTTCTCTTATCTCTTGTGGTATTATATCCTTATAACTTGTATCTCCAGCATAACCATTCTCAAATTCATTCTGTAATATTTCCAATGAAAGGTAACTCAGATCATGTATGCCTGATATTTCAGATGATTTTATACTTTTTAGTACTTTATTATTATAATCTTGTAAAATGTGTTTATTACTCTCAGGTACTAGATCAAGACATAACGTATCTACTAAAATATTATATTTCTTAATTACTTCTCCTAGTGCTTGTATTTGTTGTCGTGTTAAAGATGGTAAGATTTTATGCAGCATATTTGCTCTAAAAGTAATCTTATCATTATTTAAGCGAAAAAAATTTGTGTCTAATAATGTCACATCGGGACTATGATTATTTATAAAAAATAATTCCCTTACTATCCCTGCAGGTAAAGATTCAATTAATCCAAAATGTTCTCTATACAGTAACGTTAAATCAGAAACAACTTGATCAGGATTCCAAAATTTGGCTTGCTTTATCTCATTGATAATTTCTTCTTGTACATTTTGCTTTAAGGTAAATAAGTCATATTCTATACTATTACTGTGCCATTTAAAAAATGCTTCGGCATATAATTCTATATCTGTAAAACTTACTCCTTCTTTGGTTTGAAATCTATGTCTATAATTTAAATCTTGACTATATAGATGATAGTGCTTGCCATCATATGATACTAATAAGGAATGTTTACCATTATCAAATAACCAAGCACGACGTGATAAATCAACCTCTACTCCTACTAATTCTAATACCGTATCTTTAGGGTATTTATTAAAGAAGTCTTGTGCTTCTTGATAATGAGTTCGTAGTAATTCTTGTTCTCGTAAACTATGATTTATTTCTCCTTCACTAATTATATCTCCTATATTAGTAATATAAGTAAGAACATTGTCTGGCTTGATGTTCTGATTAATAGGTTCTGGATGCTCTAAAGCTACAAGATATGCTATTTGGGAGTATAATCTTGCATTGATTTTAGAATATTCTGCTACATTTTCTTCTATTAGTTCATATGGGAATATGTTTTTAGTTTCATCTTCTTGACATATATCACGTTTAAGACGTTTCGAAGCACGAGGAGAACAAGTGGGGCTAGATACTTGCAAACCTATATTATCTCTATGTTTGTCTAATATTTCTAGATTTGCCATGTCAAACTTTATTTTCTTTGAAGGTGAATCACTGCCTATTAATTTTCTCTTTAATATCCCACTCGTACCAGATTGTTCTCCAATACTTACTCTACTATCATCCTCTTGCTCAGATTCCATTTTCTTATCAATACTACCTCCTTCTATTATAATTCTATGCTGAGCTTCTAAACTTTGTACAGACAGTGTTAAAATAGAATTAATCTCTTCTTGTATAGCACTAATTTTGCTATCTATGTTTTGCACCCTTAATTTTACTACTTCAACAAACTTACTAATTTCTAATTCTTCCTTATTAACTAATTCCCCACATTGCCTTTTATTATCAATACTAATCTCTGCATTTCCTAAATTACTATCGTCATTTATTTTATCATAAAATTTTCTTGAATATTCATGCATTATTAATGGTAATATCTTTATAAATGGTACATTATCTTCTAATGTCATCTTAATAATAGAAGCAGAGATTATTTTTTCAGAATCACTTTTCATTCCAATCACATAAAATTTTTCAGTAATTTTCGAAGATTGTAATGCTAATAAATCTTGTTTTAACTGATTTATTAATCTAGTTTGTTGTTCTTGTTTTAATCGTTCAATATGCTGTGTTCTTTGCTCTTCATCTAAATCATCTTCATATTCTACTATATCTACATCTACCAGATTATCACTGATTCCATTTGATAGTATTTTTTCAATATTTTCTTTATTATATAACTCTTCTTGATCTGTATCCATGCTAGAATCACTATCTGATCTCCCGGGAGATAATAACCCTTGTTCTAAACCAAAAATAATATTATCTAACGATGACACACCTTCACTTGAACGTTCATCAACTGATATATCAGGATGTTGTAATACATATTCTTCCCAATTTTTTCTCCATTTATCTTCTTCAACTTTACCAAGTTTTTGTGCCTCGATTAATTTTATGCCAAATTCTTTTTTAGTTAAATATTCCTTTTTCCAAGTTCTATATTCATCTTGTTGTGTGTGACCTAATAATATTTCATTTCCTGATTGTTCAAAAAGTTTTAACCATATTCTCAACACTTCAAGCGCATCACCTACTATTACATTAAATCTTTCATTACCTATATTATTACCTTGTATATCTAGTATTTTAAAATAATCTTGTGCTATTTTAGTTATTATAGCTTTAAATTGTCGAAATGATTTCTGAGAAAAATTATGATATATATCTTCTAGCTTTTCATTGAATCCCCTGATTCTATTCCCTTCTTCTCCAAAACTCTTATGTGTTTTAGCCAACTTATACGTAGCTTCCGCTCTTTCATTCCAATGAGAATATATAAAAGGGATTATACTATCTTCTAGTAATAATCTTAAATCAGCATTAGAAATACTTCTGATGTTAACTATCTTATCCCTTAAAAACTCAAAAATTATACTTTCCTCATAATTCCTTCCATAAAAGTAACATAATTTACCAAATATTTCTTTAATATTATTAAACTCTTGGTTATCTAAACTATATTTTAAAGATTTTAAAAATATAGATACTGGTACAACATGATTATTTTCACTACCACTAGCAATTCTTTCTAACTTACTTACCTGAATTTTAAATTTATTATTTTCCTCTATTACAGATAAGTTTATTTTAAGTTTATCAGTACGATATTCCTTTAATTCTTCAAATACTTTATCTCTTTGCTTATCAGTTGAAGCAAGTACCCATAATGCCTTATCTATTGCTCGAGCATCTTGCTTATTTAGATTGTCATATCTACTCTGTAAACTTTTAGTATCTTTTAAGAAAGATTTGTATGTTTCATCTGTTCTATCAAAATCATTAGGATTATTCTCATCAAAATCGGGATCCGCTACTCTATCATCATATATCTCAGGATTACTTTTGCTAGTTACATCAATATAAGATTGTATATGCTCTGCTAATACACTATCTTTAAATAAATCTTTTACTTTATCTTTTGTTATATTGGTATTTATTCTGGTACTTTTACCTATATCTTTTAAGTATTCTTTGATTATATCTAACCTTTTTTCTCTAATAAGCGGTAATATCTCTTCTTGAGTTATTAATGAATTTTTATCAATAGAAGCAACTCCTAAATAACCTAAAGCCTCATTCATTTTACTATTTAGTTCTCTTATTGCTTGAGTACTGTGCTCAGGATAATATTTATCTTTGTACTTTTTAAACTCATAATATAAATCTTGAGTATCTTCCTCACTTCTAAAAAAATCTAAAATTGCTTCGGCTTCCTTCTTCAACCATTTCTTTAAACACTGCTGCATAATATCGCGGTCAAATACAGATTTCTTATGTGTCTTTAATATATGTGCTAAATAAGCTGCTGATATTTTGCTTTTATTACTATCATAATACCTACCTAATCCATTCTCTGAGAGCCACAATTTAATTTTTCTTAAGTTTTGAGTTCTTGTATTAGCGTCTATATTAGAAAAATAACCATTAATATTTATAATTAAATCAGTAACTTCTGTAATTGGAGGCATATTATTTTCTCATTGTTTTTTTATAATTATTCAATATTACCTATTAAAGATAATTTAATATTTTCTTGAGCAGCATTATCAACACACAGAATGTTACTTTCTGTGTTGATTATTAATGAGGTACTTTCATTTTCTTTTTCATCTAACTTATTTTGTCCTGTATTATCTTGCTTAATTCCTTGTAAATCACCATTATTTAAATTAATCATTCCCATTACTTGATCATTATTAGCATCTCCACTACTATCCACTGCACTTATTTTGGACTCTATAAGTTCTATAAGATCTTTAGGTCTATCTTTTTGCCGATCCTCAGGTAAATCTCTAATTATAGAACATTGTTTTGCCTTCAATTGATCCAAAAGATTTGGTACATTTTCTATTAAAAATACATACCCATCCAAGCCTTGAAAAACATTAATATTATATTCTTTTTCAATTTCTCTTTTTTTCTGGTGAGATAATTGGGGATCATTTATAGAACGTTTGTAATAACAATGCTCAAAAAAATGACCCCAAAACTCATGTTTTATTTCTTCATTAAAATAATCTACTAACTTTGCAAAATCTTTGGACTTTTCTTTAGCTTCTTTAAATAATTCTAAATCCCATTTTTCTACCGCTTTTGCAAATATTTCAATAGCTTCACCATCATTTAATTTTACTTCCTTGTTATTACGTGTCCTTCCCTCATTATCTATTACACTTATATCCCAAGATATTTTTTTTACTTCTTGTTTGCTTTTTTTAACAACTTTAGCAACTAATTGTTCTACTACTTCACCTATTATTTCTTCGTTCTCGATAGCATTCTTTATTTCATCTACAACATCTAATACTTCATCTTCTTCACTACTATAATCACCTTTCCTTTTATTATTTTGAAAATCAGCTTTATACTTATCTATGATTTCTTGGTGAATACTTTTATAACTATCACGTGATTCTTCTAAAATATTTTTTATACTCTCATCTATATTAGTTGAATTATTTACATTGTTTATTCTTAATGTTATTATTTCTATAAAGTGACTAACGTTTATTCCTTCACTTTTTATTAATATTCCACTTTTTCTAGAACATAAGATATCTATTGCAATATCATCTAACACACTTTGCATATTAAGATCATTATATATTGATCTTGAATATTTGTGTGATATTACTGGAATTACATCTATTATAAGCTCATCATTTTGTATAAAAAATCTAATAACAGAGGAAGATATAATAATGTTATTATTATCTTTTTGTGCTAGTATATAGAATTTTTCAGTTAATTGTGATAACTCAAATTTGTAGAGATCATATTTTAATTTCTTAATAAGTTTTTTTTGTTGTTTATCCCACTGCTTTTCTTTGGATTTAGAAACATCACAATCTAATATATCAACATCTATAACTTTATCTTTTATATAATCTGATAATATTAGTTTAATATTATTATTGGAATAAAGTTCTGTAGTGGTTAGCATATAAAAGTTTTGATCAGTTAAATATTTTGCAGCATCATCTGCTAGTTTACTTTTCTTATTTATTGTATTAATTTGTATACTCTCCTTGATTACACAATCCAATTTTCTTTTAGTCATGTTTAACCACCATGAAATAAGTTTAAAAAAATTATATCATCCTATTGCCATAATTTTAGTATTAAAATTATTAACTGTAAATTTATTTTAAATGAATTTTAATAAACATTAACAACTCAAAAATTATTGATAATCTTATGAAATAGTTAAAAAATCAAGAAGTTCTGAGACCTATACCAAACCTAATTACTATATTATTGATTTATCCTTTGCTATAACGACTCTTAGCAAAAGAACTATCTTATAGTAACACTAATAGATTTAGCAATCATATTAACCTTCAGTTAATTCTTGACTCATATATTTTTGTTTTTTGTAGCAATCTAATTCTGTATCATGAACATTAATTTTTAATATCTCATCTTACAATTACTATATTCCTGATAATATTAACTTAACTGTTTAGTCCCATATTGTGATGCGTGAGTAAGAGGGATAAATTATACTGCATTATTATATAAATTTAATTTTTTATAATTTGCAGTTATATTTAAACAATGTGTGTGTAATTGTCTTACAACATTTGGTATTTTAAGATAAGTAGCAACAGTTAAGAAGACCTGTAGAGTTTCTAAAATTGTTTTCCATCCTTTCTCAGGAGATTTAGCTCCTACTGTTTGTATATTATGTAACCGGTCCAATAACTTAATTAATAGCAATTCTTGTTTCTGCTGCTGATACAATATTTTAACCATTTCTGCTGCACTTATTTTTTTATCCTTCTTAACTCGTGTCAAATCTTCAACATGACCTGCGATTTTATAGCCAAATTCTTTTACAATCATTTTTTTAGTAAATAGTGTATCTTCTATACAATCATGCAATATGCTAGTTATGATGATATCTGTTCTAAATAAATAATCAGAAATCATATATGCTACTTCTAAAGGATGTGAATAATAAAATTCTCCTGTTTCTCGCTTTTGCCTGCAATGATACTTTTTAGCAAAATATATTGCTTTTTTAATTTTATTAAGATCAACTTTGTTCTCAGAAATCTTATTAATAAATATGATCTTAGTTAATAGCCTTTTACTATATCGGCAATTTGATAGAGTTGTCATTTTTACTTTCTCTAATTCAAAATCTATACCCTTAGATCTTAACTTTCCTACAATAGGATCTATAGTTTTTTGATGATTTTCTTGACTTCTTGCCATATATCCATCCCTACTATAATTTTATTTAAGTGTAGCAAGTGAAGCACAATAATCAAGAAAATCATCATTATTAGTTAATACATAATCATCAAAACCTTATCAATATCAACATTATGTATCATAAATCAGATCATCAAGAAGAGGTAACTTAATTGGTATATTACAGACGATAGTAGTACTTTTACCTTTTTCACTTGTTACTTCAATCTCTCCATTTAGCTCACCAATTAGACGTTTTACAAAACTTAATCCTGATCCAAGTCCATGATATTGCATAGCAACATCAAATTTATCAATCTTTTCATGAAGATGTTGCCTGATTTCTTTAGACAGACCAATACCGCTATCATGCACAATAAGTTGGAATACCATTTCTCTGTGTTGTTGTTCTGATTCTGAAACGGCTGGACTAATAGCAAACATGTTCACTGTTACCACAATTTTACCTTCTCTAGTAAATTTAATAGAATTATCTATTAACTGCTCTAATATTGTTCCTATTCGATAAGTATCACTAATTATAGCATTTGTTAAATCATACTGAAAATTACAAGATAAATTTAATCCCTTACGTTGAGCTATTGGCATCGCTTTATCAATAATCTTATTTACCAACTGTTTTGGATCAAACTTATTTAAAACTATAGGAGGTAATCCAGAATTATTCTGTAGATAACTAAGTATATTGTTATAATAATCCAGTAATTCTTCAGCACAACTTACCACACTAGCTAAATAATCCTTTTTTTCAGGATTATCTTCTATTTCATAAAGAGCTGTTACTAATGAAAAAATCCCGTTACATGGAATCTTTAATCCATGTACCATATTTTGAACCACATCTCTTTTAAATAACTCAGATTCTTTCAATTTATTATTTGCTTCTTGTAATTCTAATTTATATTTAATTATATCAATATAATTTGTGATCGTCGAGTTAATGATATTCTCTTCTTGCAGATATGGTATTAATGTGACAGATATAGGAGACAATTGAAGATTCCAATTTGTTTTAGTAAGATTAGTGATATTATCATTATCTTTTGGTTGATTTTGATTATTAATTGTCATAGCATTTCCTTGCTGTTAAAGTTAAGAAAACAGCTCAGAGGTTAAAGTGCTAAAATTTTGTTGTTTTTAACTTAGCCTCTGAACTCAGAACTGCACCATACAGCTCTTAACAAGGACAGATATCACCACAATTCTTTGAAGTACAGAGGATTTAAGAGCTTTTTTGACAGATTTTTATACAATTAGGCAAACAGCTGCACAAATGAGACAGTGCTAAATTAATATTGTTTATTATCTCAACTCTTTATCCATTACATATAAATCCAAAGTAGCATTAATTATGCTACAAAAACTATCAAAAATTCCTTTGAATATGGTATTTTGCTGGCATTTAAGCCTACTTTATACTATAATTACAGTATAAATATTTTAATAATAATTTCATGTCAGTAAAGAACTCAAACAAAACACAACCATTTCTACAATGGGTTGGCGGTAAAAGAAAAATAGTTGATCAATTAATTAAATTTATTCCTGCGAAATTAAACAACTACTATGAACCATTTCTTGGTGGTGGTGCTTTATTTTTTCATGTACGAGATAAATTTAAACAATGCTATTTATCTGATATTAACCTTGAGCTAGTCACGTCTTATAACGCAGTTAAGACAAACCCTGATGCAGTTAGTAAATTACTAGACTCACATAAAGCAAAACACTCTAAAGAGCATTATTATCAAGTGAGAGCTAATAATGATAGTAGTGATCCAATAAAAATTACTGCAAGATTTATTTATCTTAATAGATATTCATTTAAAGGTATTTACCGGATTAATATTGATGGCAAACCAGCTCAAACTTTCTCTGGTAGAAATTATAGTAAATCTGATATTGCATCTAGACTAAAGCAATGTAGCAGCTTACTTACTGGCACATCTATTTGTGCTATGGATTTCTCTTTCATTGAACCACAACAAAATGATTTTGTTTATTTTGATCCTCCTTATCATAAATCAGGTGAGAAGTTTTATACCAGATTACCCTTTGATGAAAATGAGCAAACGAGACTTAAAGATTTTGCTACAGAACTCAATGATAAAAATGTTAAAATAATGATTTCTAATAGTAATACTCCCTTTATTAGAAACTTATACAAAAATTTTAATATTAGTATTATTAAGGTTAAATATTCCATGCCCGAGCACAATAAAATATCTGATGAAGTAGTTATTACAAATTATCAATTACCACAATAGCTTAGTTATATTCAAACTTGATTAATTCAAAGCAATAATCTTGACTCTTAAAAGCTTCTTCTAGATCTTGCATATGACGATTTCTAACATAGTAATCATTAAAAGCCGTTGTTGATTTAAGGATTACCTTGTTGTTGACTATATCTTCCTCTACAACTACTAATTTAGTTAATACAGCAAAATCAATATATTTGTTATAACGTTTAATGAGGAATTTCCTTACTTTATACCATATTGAATCAGGATTTAATTGTTTGCTTAGTTGCAATAGATAATCTTGTTTTTCATCTTCAGTATTATTCTGCTTCGCTTCAAGCTCAGCAAATGGTATGATTTGTAACTGCCCAATACTACTGCCATAGATCATTTGTACTTGCTGTAGTATTTTATCTTGTGCATTTTCTGAAAGCGTAATATTTTTAAGCAGTTTTATTTGATAGCTATTACCTACTACCCCAATAAATAAGCAGGAGCTTAGTAATTTATAAGCTGAATCAGGATCAAAACTACCAATGATTTTACGTTTTAACTGAGATTGCTTGCTAGTATCAAGGCTACTTTCTATCTTATCTAGATATTGCTCCTGAACTTTATACACATTGCTAGATTTAAACTGAAACTGTTGACAATTAGCTTGAGTAGTTTCTCTTAGTTCATTAGCTAAAGCTTTAGCCATGTAATTTAAAAATACTTTTTTATGACCAAAATGATGTTCTGGGTATTGTTCTGCTAGTTTCAATAAGAGCTTGTTAATAAAAGTAAGATTAAATTCTCGATTTGATTTTATCTGTAATAAATCAGCCTCTTCTTGGGTTAATGGATGGAAATCTGTTAATTTTTTTCTTTTGAACCAGCTTTTATGATTAACAGCATTAATTACTGAATTATTGCTATTTGATGGTGTAGAGTCATATTTTTTAGAGATTTTATTAATAACTGCTTGTAGTGCAGTATTAATCCTTGTAGCACCTGTTGTGATATTAGCACTAGAGAAATTAGTATTATCAGCTTGTTGTTGAGTGTTGCTTGAGCTTGTTATTTTGAATTGTAAATTTGTTTCAAGTTGTTGTTCTTGTAACTGAGTTTGGTTATTATGATTAAATATATTTTTTTCATTTTGAAAAAATGTAGATTTGCTAGATCTAGATTTATTAGATATATTTTTATTATTATCTATATATATTGTCTCATCCAAACTTTTTTGGGGTTGAGGCAAAATTTCTTTGGGTTTGACCCCAAAGTTTTTTGGAGTTGATGCAAAATTTTTTTCATTTTCAGAGGGTATTTTATTAGAAGCAGGTTGGAAATTTCTAGCCAGCTTAATACAAGGAGTATTACGGCATTTAATGCCATATTTAATGACTGTTGTGTTATACACTTGAATAAAGCCACTTTTTTGTAACTCAAACAGACATTGTCTTACACGTTCTTGACAAACACTTAAGTGTTCTTGAAAGAAATGATAAGTTTCCTTAAGTTCATCAATGCTATTATTATGATAGATTTGCAAGCGGAAGACTATAAGAGATAGTAGCTGTCTTGCAGTCTTACTTAATATCTTGCCATTATGAGATGAGAGATTACTCCATTCAGGAGGGATAAAATTACCAACAAAATTATAGAAAATAGTAGGATTATTATCACGCTCATTATGGATTACACAATCAGGAGTAAAACGTGAGCAGCATATAGTGTGCATAAGACCTCAACTTAAACATCAGGTTTAATCGAGGTAATAAGGCAATTAAAGCAGTATTTTTAAAAATGCGAGGAGCATATAAGCAGCATACAGAGTAGGGAGGTAAAATTAGCAGATTAAGAAAAGCTAGGAGATAAGGTGGTGGGCGATAGAGGGCTCGAACCTCTGACCTTTACGATGTCAATGTAAAAGTCCTTCCCACCCTACTTTTTTGCTTTTTTCTTATACACTAATTTATAGCCCATAAACCTAATGTTTATAGTACTTTCTTTAAATACCAATAAATTATATTCTAACTTTAGTAGAGTTACAATAATTTGTCAATCTCTAAAAAATATTAGAAATTTAAAAATAAAATATGGATATAATGAGCATATAGCGAGTTAAATTTTACAACCAATTTTTACCTTGAAATATGCGTGGACCATTTGAATTTACAAATAAATGATTACAATCATTAGTTGTTTATATTGCAAAAAAATTAAGTTCAATTTTTGTAATTATTATTGGATATAGAATTTGCTATTACAGACAAAACATATTACAGTTTAAGTATATATTTAGTTAAGCTGTGGTAGGTAATATTATGCCAGTTCAATCATTACTTTTTACTAAGGAAATACTTCAAGAAATAAAACACCCAGAAACAAAGCGAGATATATAAAGATACCAAAGAAAAAGGATTATTACTAATCGTTTCATACGGTGGTAGTAAAATATTTTATTTAGGGGTAGTACTTAGCAAAAAGTATCCTAGAATCAAAATAGGAGTATTTCCTGATCTATCCATTACTGATGCTAGAGCCAAAGCATCTGAATTAAAGGGTGAGATTGCCAAAGGATATAATCCTATAGAAGAAAAAGCTAGATTATCTAAAGAGCCTACCTTTAAAGAGTTTTATGACAGATACCTTGATGAATACAGTAAAATTAATAATAAAAGATGGAAGGATTATGCTGCTTCTGTCAATCGATATGCTAGGCATTTATATAATAGAAAAATATCTACGATTCAAAAAACAGATATTCAAGAGTTATTTAATAACCTAACTAAAACTGGTAAATATGGAGCCAATAGATTTCTTGAAATATTAAGACCTGTGTTTAGCAAAGCAATAGAATGGGAATTGATTAAGGTAAATCCAGTTATTGGGATACAAAAGCATAAGGAACAATCTAGAGACCGTTATTTAACTAGAGAAGAAATACCGCAGTTTTTTGCAGTAATAGCAGAAGAGAACAACGAGGTAATGAAGGATTTTTTCTTAATAGCTTTATATACATCAGTTCGTAAAGATAATTTACTTACTATGAAGTGGGAACAAGTAAGTTTTACTGACAAACAATTATATCTGCCAGAAACTAAAAATGGTAAGCCTCATTCTTTACCTTTGTTAGATCAAGCATTAGAAATATTAAAAGCAAGAAAAGAGCAATCTACTAGCAAATGGGTATTTCCAAGTGAGAGCAGCAGTAGTGGTCGCCTACAAGAACCAAAGAAAGCATGGAATAGAATTTGTAAAAAAGTAGGAATAGCAAATTTAAGGATTCATGATTTAAGAAGAACAATACCAAGCTGGATGGCAATGACTGGAGCAAATCAGTATGTAATTGGACAACTTCTTAATCATATGGATCCAAGATCAACTGCAGTTTATGCTAGACTTGCCAATGATACTGCTAGAGAATATATGCAAAGAGCCGTAAATACTATTATAAATATAAAATCTTAAATATATATTAATTTTAATTGATATATTTATGTTATAATAATGCCTGTATTAAGTGAGTTCTATAAGAACAGAAAGGCTAGAAGAGGAAAGTAGTAAAGCAATTGTTGCAACAAGCTTGGAAATTCCTTTTTTGCTTCTTCTATACTCTTAAGCATTATTGAGTTTTTGAAGATTTTACAACAATGAAGAATTTTATAATTATATGAATATTAAAGGAAAAGTACTTAGCTGTTTTGATGTAGCTAATTATTTTTTAGTATTAGTTGATAGAGAAGCAGGGGATAGTATAACCCAGTTAAAACTGCAGAAATTAATATATTTTGCTCAAGGCATTCATCTTGCTTTATTTGATAAAGTACTGTTTGAAGAAGAGATCAAGGCTTGGAAACATGGGCCAGTAGTACCAGCTTTACGCTCAATATTTGGCAGCTTTAGAGATAGTGTAATTCCTCTGCCTTACGAAATAGATTTTGCTATTTATACCAAGCAACAAAAAAAATTACTTCATAAAGTATATTCTTTTTATGGTGAACATTCAGCTGCTTATTTACGTAATTTAACACATAGACAGGCACCGTCAAGTTAAGTAAATTGGTTTCAAAAAGTACTATGTTTTTATATTTCAGGCAGCAAGAAGTCTTTGAGTAGCTTCGTCCCAAATAGATTTAGCGGATGCAAATGCAATTCTTTGCTCTGGTGCGGTTTTAGTATATCGTCCAACATTGACGGCAAATATATTTCTGACTTTGCCCATCAGTGATAATATACATTGTGCTGAATTAGGATGCTTAAATTTAATCAATATTTTTTCCTTTCGTCGAGTTGGCTGATGAGCATTTTCAACACAGTTATTTAGTCTCTTACTAGTACGATGTTCAGTGTTAGGACACATAAGCTTAATCGGTTTAATGTAACTCCTGAGCTTATCAGTAACAATTACTCTTGGAGTTGGATAATTACCCAATAATCTTGATAAAAAGCGAATAGCTGATTTCTTGTTACGACGCTTCTGCAATAATATTTCTAATTCATGCCCCTTGGAGTCAACAGCTCTCCATAATATGAATACTTCGCCTTTGATCTTGATGTTCATCTCATCTAAATGCCATTTGTCAGTTGCTTTCCTCTCTCTCTTTCTGATGACAGCTTGAAAATAAATCGCAAATTTATTGCACCAAAATCTTACAGTCTCATGACTTAAAATAATACCTCGATACGCCATCTGTTCTTGAACATCTCGGTAACTATTATTAAAGCGATGATATAACCACTGTATGGCTAATGATGCTTGCTGGAAAACGATGTCTCTTCGGGGTTTGAGTAATATGCATAGCGTTAAGATTTATTGATAAATGGTTACTGCTATTCTATAAATCATTCCTTTCAATCGCTCAATACTTAAATTTACATCTCTCTTAACTTGACGATGCCCTTCAGTGTCATCCCGTGGCGGCGTTGTTGCGTGGATCAATTTTTCCTCTGTCATCCCGCGAGCTTGTAGCGGTATCCAGTTAAAAATATCAAAATTATTGATATTTTTAACTGGATACCGTGGTCAAGCCACGGGATGACAGGGCTCTGATCCATGCGGGCAACGCCGGCAAACCACAAGGCAACGTTAATGTTTATACTCTTTGAACAAATCTATCAGTTTATTATTTATCAAATAGCTAATATGTCCGCCTGATGCTTCTATAATATTAGAGTTTTTTAATAGTTTTTGCAAAGGTAAAATGGAAGATTTAGGCACTATTTTATCATCCTCTGCGGTTATTATATTTACAGGGCAATCAATTAAACTAGGATCAATAATTACATCGTTAATTTTCCACCCAAATTTTGCAAACATATTTTCATCTAATATATTCTGCATAATTTGGTGATAAGTACCGTTTGGTATGGAATGACCGGACATAAGCCAATTCTCAATTCTAAATGCTAACTCTTGATCCTTTTCGTTCAAAGAGAAAAATTTATTCAGCTTAGTTTTAAAGTAATTAGGAAATAAAAGAAAAAATAAAGTTTGTATATGAATTTTGGGAATTAGCGGTAAGTCTTCTACATAATCATCTAGTTTTAAATATTTATGCATCATTCTTATATAAGAAAAATGCGAAAAATCCCAAGGACAAGTAAGTAGTGTTAAAGTTTTAATAGATTCCAGTTTAATCACATTAGCTGCTATTGCAAGATTCCCGCCGATACAATGTCCTATTAAATTAATGTCACTAACATTTAAACTATTTATTACTTCAATTACTTTATGTACATAGTTATCTAATAAATAGTTTGAGTCTTGCACCTCGAACCAATCTATTAAATATACTTCGCCCTGACCTCTTAAATTATCCATAAAGCTTCTATCACGACTTAAAAAAAATATTTCTGGTGAGTTAAAGATGGAAGGGATGATTAAGAAAGTTTTGTCATGTGTATTTGTCACCCCGTGGCTTGACCACGGGGTCTTGTGCCACAGATTGCGTTTTAAGATACCGCGGTCAAGCCGCGGTATGACATTGGAATAATACAACACCCTATAATACTTCGTTTCTACTACCACTTCTCCAAACTCTAAATATTTATTACCCAAATTATGAGCTTTCGCGTAGTTATTATATAGGTCAAAATATTCCTGATATTTATCGTTGTTTTGCATCTTAAATTTTTTGTTTTTTAAATTATAAAAATTTGATAGATGAGTATATCATTGACAAAAAGCTAAATATATTATATAAACTTTTGCATCTTCAGAATGTAACAAAACAATATATAGCCTATAAAATTTTTAGGGAAAATATCTTTTCATAAAGTCTTGAAGTGCTTAAGTTTTTTTTTTGTCCTTAGGGATTTATAATGCTAAGTACCTCATCATCGCGACCGTTTAAAAGTAAAATTAGGGCCGCATTTTGGCCTGTGCACAACTACGAACTCGGAAAGTTTATTCCGATGAGCGCCTTAATGTTCTGCATTTTATTTAATCAAAATATTTTACGAATATTAAAAGACAGTATTTTAATTTCTGAAATCAGTGCGGAAATAGCTGGCTTTGCTAAGGTTTATTGTGTTACGCCTGCTGCTGCCTTATTCGTAATTGTTTATGCGAAAATGGTTAATCACCTTACTTTTGAAAAAATTTTTTATTATTTAACTGCATTTTTTATTAGTTTTTTTGTTTTATTCGCTTTCGTTATCTACCCTAATATTCATGTTTTTCATGCATACCCTGATAATTTAGCCGAATGGATGGAGCAGTACCCGCATTTTAAATGGTATATATCACTAATAGGCAATTGGGGTTATGTAGTATATTACAGCCTTGCCGAGCTTTGGCCTAATATTTTCTATGTATTACTATTTTGGCAATTCGCTAATGAGCTTACTACTACCGAAGAGGCAAAAAGATTTTATACGCTTTTTTCACTATTTGGTAATTCCTCACTAATATTAGTCGGCTTCTTAATGATGAATTTATCATCTGAAGATACTATTGTGAAGTATTTTATAAATATTTCCGATAGTAAAATTACTTTAGTACAAACATCAACTATACTTATTACAAGCGTTGCCGTTATCTGTTGTTTACTAGTTCGCTTCATTAGCAAACATGTTTTCACTAATCCATTATTTTATGCTAAGGCAAAAAGCGGTAGATCAACCAAAGATAAAATGGGATTAATTCAAAGCTTTAAATATATTGCCAAATCTAAATATTTATGGCTACTTTTAATTTGTTCGGCAGCTTTCGGCTTTGCAATCAATTTAGTTGAAGCGGTTTGGAAAGCAAAAATTAAAGAGCTATACCCCACCGTTAATACTTACGCTGAATTCAACAGCCTATACATACTTTGGACAGGCGTTGCAATTATGGTTATGACTGTTATCGGCAATAACGTAATGCGTATGCATAACTGGTTTGTTGCGGCAGTAATCTCACCTGTAATAATAATGGTTACCGGTGTTTTATTTTTTATGCTTATCGTATTTGATCAAAAAATTCTATCGTTATTTGACGGTGCAATTTTGATGTCACCTCTTGCTCTTGCCGTATCTATCGGCGGGATTCAAAATATTTTAGCTAAGGGAACGAAATATTCTATATGGGATACTTCAAGAGAAATGCTTTATATTCCTCTTGATGATGAACTAAAAACTAAAGGTAAAGCTGCCGTCGACGTGATAAGTGCTAAAATTGGTAAATCTTCAAGCGGGCTTGTGCAATCTATTATATTTACTCTGATTCCAACGGCAACTTTTACTTCTATTTCACCGATTCTGATGGTAGTATTTACTTTCGTATGCCTTGCTTGGATTTATGCGGTGAGAAAGATATATTTCGAATATCAAAAAATAGCGTAGTCTACTCGTTTAATTTGAAAAATTAGCGTCGTCGTTCTATAAGTACACAGGTAACTCACATATTATCATACGCTCCGTTCCTCGTCTTATGAACTCCTAGCTCTTTTCCAAGTTAATTCTCTCGTCTATCAACTTTTCATTACTTTTTGCTCTTTTTCAAATTAAACTTCGTATATTTTCATTAATTAATCCGATTAACCTAATAGGGGCTTCTGTTCCATCTTTTACTTTAATAGGAAAAATCATGACATATGGCATCGTCAAGTTAAGAGAGATGTAAATTTAAGTATTGAGCGATTGAAAGGAATGATTTATAGAATAGCAGTAACCATTTATCAATAAATCTTAACGCTATGCATATTACTCAAACCCCGAAGAGACATCGTTTTCCAGCAAGCATCATTAGCCATACAGTATGGTTATATCATCGCTTTAATAATAGTTACCGAGATGTTCAAGAACAGATGGCGTATCGAGGTATTATTTTAAGTCATGAGACTGTAAGATTTTGGTGCAATAAATTTGCGATTTATTTTCAAGCTGTCATCAGAAAGAGAGAGAGGAAAGCAACTGACAAATAGCATTTAGATGAGATGAACATCAAGATCAAAGGCGAAGTATTCATATTATGGAGAGCTGTTGACTCCAAGGGGCATGAATTAGAAATATTATTGCAGAAGCGTCGTAACAAGAAATCAGCTATTCGCTTTTTATCAAGATTATTGGGTAATTATCCAACTCCAAGAGTAATTGTTACTGATAAGCTCAGGAGTTACATTAAACCGATTAAGCTTATGTGTCCTAACACTGAACATCGTACTAGTAAGAGACTAAATAACTGTGTTGAAAATGCTCATCAGCCAACTCGACGAAAGGAAAAAATATTGATTAAATTTAAGCATCCTAATTCAGCACAATGTATATTATCACTGATGGGCAAAGTCAGAAATATATTTGCCGTCACAATGTTGGACGATATACTAAAACCGCACCAGAGCAAAGAATTGCATTTGCATCCGCTAAATCTATTTGGGACGAAGCTACTCAAAGACTTCTTGCTGCCTGAAATATAAAAACATAGTACTTTTTGAAACCAATTTACTTAACTTGACGGTGCCCATGCAAGCCACACGACAAACTCGCATCTCTTCGCAATGACAAAGCCTATATCTTTAAACTATTCCATAAAGCCTATATCTTTAAACTATTCCATATATTATCAATATTGTCGATAACTTCCTGATCCATTTCTATTTTTTGGCCCCATTTTCTATTTGTCTCAGGGTATATTTTATCCGTGGCATCAATCCCCATTTTGCTGCCGAGTCCTGACTCCGGTGATGCGAAATCTAAATAATCTATCGGGGAATTATCTATAAAAACCGTATCACGTTTTGGGTCAACTCTTGTTGATATTGCCCAAATCACTTCTTTCCAATTACGAATATCAATATCCTCGTCCACGACGATGATAAACTTGCTATACATAAACTGCCGCAAATAAGACCAAATACCGAGCATTATTCTTTTAGCGTGACCGGGATAAGATTTTTTAATTGATACTACTGCAACCCTGTACGAACACCCTTCAGGCGGTAGCCAAAAATCGACGATTTCCGGAAATTGTTGTTGAAGGAGCGGGATAAAAATCTCATTTAATGCTTCACCTAATATCGACGGCTCATCCGGTGGCTTGCCTGTATAAGTGCTTAAATATATGGGATTTTTTTTCATTGTTATGGCAGTTACGGTAAATACCGGAAATTCTTCGACATCGTTATAATATCCCGTATGATCACCGAAAGGACCTTCCGGTAAATACTCATCTAGACTAACATATCCTTCAAGCACTATCTCACTATGAGCCGGGACTTTGAGATCAATAGTTTTGCACTTTACTAATTCTAATTTTTTATTACCAAGAAGACCTGCAAAATTATATTCCGAAATATTTTCCGGTATCGGCATAACGGCAGCCATAGTAATGGCAGGATTTGCACCGATAACGATAGCAGCAGGGAAGGGCGCTTTTTTTGCTTCTTTCCAGCGTTTGTGATGCTCTGCACCACCACGTAATTTGAGCCATCGCATTAATAATTTATTCTCTGAAATAACCTGCATTCTATATATGCCAAGGTTATAATTATCGACTTTTTCGGCAATCGGACCTTTAGTTACTACTAACCCCCAAGTTATTAAAGGCGAAACATCAAGAGGCCAACATTTTTGAATTGGTAATATATTAAGATCAGGCTTATCGATGACAATTTCATGACAGGCAGCACTTGAAACAGTCTTAGGTGACATAGCAAAGATGCGCTTTGCAAGCGGTAATGCTTCTAATATTTCTTTAAAAGAGCTAGGAGGTTGCGGGTGCTTAAGAAATGCAAGTAAGGTGCCGAGTTCTCTTAATTCTTCTGGTGATTTAAGGTTAAGACCAGTACAAATGCGGTTTACACTAGCATAGAGGTTAGTTAAAACAGGTATATTTGATTTAGTGCCGTCAGATTTTATAACATTTTCAAAAAGTAAAGCAGGACCGCCTTGCTCCAATACCCTTCTGCTGATTTCGGTAATTTCTAGATCGGTTTTGACTTCTACGGAAATACGCTTTAATTCACCTTTTCTTTCTAAAAATTCCAAAAATTCTGGTAGATCTCTAAAGCTCATATGTTATTTTATTGTTGGATGTAAGGTTATAATCGTCATGAGCTACGCGACTGTAAGGAGCGTGGCAATCTCAGGAGTTCTAACACCACTTTATGAGATTGCCTCTGCCTTCTGCTACGCCTCTCCTCGGAATGACGGTTATAAGTCGGGGGTAACACACAGCCCATTTACATAGTCTTCACTTTCATATCATTCTGCTTAATCGTATAATTAATTAACTCATCAATCACAGAATTTTTAATAGTATTTATTATATTTTTTTCTGAGTTAGCTTTAATATTTTTAGCAGTTAACTCATCTCTCTCTATAGATTTAATATGGGCAAAATATACTTCATCACCTACTCGAAATACAGGAGTATTATTACCTATTTTAGTATTAAAGATTGATAATAATATTTCAGGGGTAAGTGTTTGATCATTTTCCATTTCTGATCTTATATAACTTTTGTTACTAATTTTAACACCTGTAAGATTATTTTCTTTTTCAAGTTTATATTCTTTTGCTAAATTCTTTATAATCTTCAAGTTTAGATCAGCGAGATATTGCTTTACCCAAGCGCTACTTACTTGCTCTTTGATACTATCAAATTCAGGTATTGTTGCTGGTTGAATGGATTTTAACTCGACTAATATAAGATAGCTTTTATCTTCAGCTTCAATAGGATAAGATAATTCACCTTCATTAAGCTCAAAAATACTATCGGCATTTTCTGCAATTATTTTATCTTCGATTAGTTCGGCATAGCTAATATTATTAACATTATGGATAGGTAGCTTATATTTTTCTGCTATTTCAACTAAGCTAGAACCTGCCGCCGTCTCATCTTCTAGGTTTTTAGCAAATTCCATATTTAATGCATCGATTTTTTGATTCTGCAATAGCTCGTATAATTGTTTTTCTACTTCCTTAAAGCTTTGTCCGCCAAACTTTTCCTTATTTTCATTATAAAATTCTAATAATTCCTCTTTAGTAATTTGAATTTTCTGCTGTAGATTTTCAGTAGTAACTTTAATATATGAAAAACTACGCTTTTCAGGGATTTCGAATGAAGATTTATTATTTTGATAAAAGCTTTTTAATTCTTCATCGGAAGCAGCGGGAATTTTTAAATTTTTTGGCTTATTTTGTAGATTTATCTGTACTAATTCTATATTTCTTTTTTCAGCCATATAGTTTACTATATTGTCAGTCATAGATTTAGGAACATAAAAACTATCTAGGAAAGTACTGATGAAAACGTTTTTTAAAGCTTTTTCCTTAAAGTTTACTAAGTATTTTTCTTCATCTAAATAAGAGTTTCTAAAATAAGTTTTAAAAATTTGGATATTGAAAACGCCTTGCTCATTTTTAAAAACAGGTGATTCTTTGATTAAGGTTTTAACCATATCATCGCTTAAATCAAAATCATAATAGCTGACTAAATAATCTAACATGTTATCATAAATAAGTCTTTTTAAGATTCGATTATCGATGTTTAATTGCGCTATTTCTTCTTCTGTTAAGCTTGTGCCGATTTGTTTAGATATGGCATTAATCTCCAGAGATTTCGCACGTAAAAAATCCTCTTGTGATATATTCTTTGCATGAGAAAAAGTAACAACATTTTTGCCGCCTCTTCCATTTAGCACATCTTTAATACCGAATCCTACAAAAGCAAAGGCAATGATTGCGAATAAAACCCGCATTATAAAACTATCGGCAGTTTTTCTAATATTATTTAACATAATTTTTTTTTATATATATAAGACTATATTATAAAGCAAAAAAACCTACATAGTCAAACTATATAGGTTTTTTGTTATAAAATGTGTCATGCCGTGGCTTGTTCCACGGCATCCAGTATAAAGCGAGACGAGGCGAGCTTTTAATTTTAAAAACTTACTGTATTGTATTTTTTAATTACTGGATCCCGTGGACAAGCCACGGGATGACAAGGATAGAGGTACTCCACGCGACGAGGTAAGCCTCACGCGGGGGCGACAATAGTATTTAGAAGTTAACACGAACTTTTAAACTACCCTGTTGAGCGAAATACTTACTTGCGATATTTGCATCGTAGTTAAGTCCGTACTCCATCATCTTATGCTTAACGGTTACGCCGGCACCTAAATCAAAGCTTGTTTTGCTTGGCTTGAAGCTGTTAGTCGGAAATGGAGCAGGCATACCTTGTAATCTTGCGTCAATTGCCGGAGCTTTGTTCTTGAAGGCATAATCAACTAAAGCATGAAGTTCAGGAATTAGCGTTACTTCACCGGTGTTTATACTACTTGATAATTTAGCACCGACTAAACCGTCAAAAGTATTATAGTTTTTACCTTTAACAATTAAGTTTTGGTATGTTGTACCGGTTTCTTTATAGCCTTTATCCTTGATATCGGAATATCTAAGTCCTGCAAGCGGTGTTACTATTAATGGCATTGCACTAACCGTTTCAGGTAATGTATAATTATAACCTACCATTAACTGACCGGTATAGTTCTCTGACTTATACTTACCTTTAGCTGTTTGATAACCGATAGTATCTTTTGCTGTGGCAATGTTACGTTGTGATTTAGTCCTTACTTTACTATCACCGTAAGATGCAACACCTTCAACAAAGAAGTTATTATTAGGTAAGTTATATAAACCGTATATGGAGTATATATTACTCTTTATTTTATTCTTATCTCCTTGCTTACTATCCTTTAATTTAACATCGGTATCAGCTCTAGTATATGCAAGCCCTAATACTGCATCATCGTTAATCATACCGTCAAAGCCGATAGTACCGCCTGTTATATCAGATTTATAACCGCTGATATTATTTTTCTTTTTCTGGGTTGCATTACCGATGAATGGATTTACCCAACCACCAAATTTAGCATCCATATCTTCATCACCGGCAGCTACAACAGCAAAATTATTAGCAGCTTGTATGCTATCTACTCTGGTATTTATAGAAGCTAAGTTATTGAAAATATTACCGGATACTGCTTGACTGCAAGCAGCTATAACTTCACTAGGTTTAACGGAATTTTGTCTTAAATGATTAATTGCATCTACTGCTTGAGTTGGCGTCATAAGACCAAAATTATCTAAAGCTAAATTTGCATCGGAGCCTTCAGGTGCGGCTTCCATTAACTTAAATGATTGCTTAACAGCCGCAGCATCCGGAATATTAGCAAGCTTGTTTTCAAAGTCTTCGTCTATCACTTTGCTTGCTATGTTAGTTGCAAATAGAGTAAGGTTTGACGTATCTACCGTAATCCCGATAAAACGGTTTTCATTACCGTTAACGGTTACTTTAATTTTATCGTTAGAAACAGGAGTTAAACCGCCGGCAGCTTCTGAAGTTATTAACTTAAATTGTGCATTATCACTTATGTTACTAAGGTTTACATTAGAAACGGTAACATTAAGATTTAAACTCGAAACTTGTGATAAATCAATATTACTACCGGATTTAATCAATATATTACCGCCGGTTTTTGTTGCACCGTCATAGGTAGTGTTTAAAGTAAGCACATCCGTAAAGCTAGATTGCCCGGTATAAGTTACTGTCGATGAACCTAAAGAGATTGTTGTACCGCTACCTGTTATATTACCGGTAAATGCTGAAGTGTCGGTGAAATTCAGAGTAGCACCGGTTGCTTTAAAACTGGTTGCTTTTATGTTACCGGCAAAATTTGTTACAGAGTTTTGAGCTAAAGTCACGTTATCGCTAGAATTCATGCCGCCTGCAAAGGTATTTGTACCAGTTAGCGTAATATCACCGACAGGATTTGCGTTGGTTCCGACTGCATCGCTAAAGCTACTACCGTCCGCAATGCTTAGCTTTAATGCTTTACCGCCTGTTAAGTTGAAGCCGCCTGTTAATTTAAAGTTCGCAGGTAAAGTTAAAAGTTCTGTACCGTTACCTTGGATCTCGGTAATTGTTGTAGTGTTCCCCCCAGCGGCACCTATTGTTACTGCACCGGCACCGACTTTTAACATAGCTATGTTATTTACACTAGCGATATTACTTGCACCTTCAGCAATAATTGTACCACTAGTTGCGCCACTATTCTTCACTGCACCAGCGACATTAACATTATTATTTAATGTTACTGTACTATTCTTACTATTGAAATCTATGAAGCCGCTAACATTACCTGCTTGAGTTAAGTTCACCCCGTCATTAATTATGGTTATATTAGAATTAGTAACTCCAAGAGTAATCGGAGCTGTTGTTCCCACTTCTATATTAGCTATATTAAGTGCAACTTGTACATTAAATCCTCCTGCCCCTGTGAAAACTAACTGCTTTAGAGTATTAGCAGCATTTACTCCGGTTCCACCAAGACCAACGCCGGCTGCGCCTGTAATAATTAATGTCTTTCCGTTTGTCCCTAAAGAATTTAAGGTAACTATACCTGTATTAGGAGCTCCTGGATCAAGAGTTCTATCTAAAGTTATAGTACCATTATTAACTCCACTACTATTTTGTAAAATTAAATTTGCGTCAGGATCTAAAAAGTTGATTGCATTGGCACCTGTCAAAATATGTGTATTAACACCGCCTGCTTCAATTGTGTACTCAGCAGGACCGGGATTAGGAACACCGAGACCTACATCTGCAGCACCAATATTTATTGTCGGAATGTTAGCAGACGTTCCACCGTTATCGATTAAAACAGCACCATTTAAAACATCAAATACATTTGTGCCGCTTATATCAATTGTCGAATCAATAACAACATTACCTAAAGCAGATACGCTTGCGAACTTATTTCCGCCGGCATCACCAATTTTCCAATTATGAGTAGGATCATCACTTTTAACGGTTAAGGTGTTATCGCCTTGACCTATAAGGAATATTGAACCCTTATTATTATTAGCAGCTGCAAAATCAGCCGTAAAAACTACACTACCATCATCGCGTAAAGCAGCAAATCCTAAAGTAGAATTTGCACCTGCTCCTTTAAAATTAATTGTGCCTGCACCGGGAAAATTAATATCTCCACCGTCAGTATCAAATATTAATTCTTTATTATCTTGTATATTAATTGTAGCAATATCAGCAACAGAAATTAAAGCGAATAATGCAGTAGTATTAATATTTAACGTACCTTTGTCAGCGTTATTTATTGCGGTTGCATAAAAAGAGGCTTCATCATCAGCACTATTAAATGTTAATGTACCTCCGTTAGCATTTGTACCAAATTTTAAAGTATCTGCTGATAAACCAGCACCTGCAACTATTATTTCACCTACTGCATTAGCAGGATTAAAGTTAGCATCGCCAAAATTTATAGTTTGAGCGAAAACATTATCTTCAAGGGTAACGTCATCTCCATCATCTACCCCAACATTAAGTATTTTTAAGTTAGCTCCGGTTGCTCCTATCGCTCCGGTAACATCACCTGATGTTTGTAGTGTACCGTTACCATTAGCTGCAGTTACTGCACCGGTTATTCCTGCCTTAGCCGAGAATATACCGTCTGCCGCAAAATTTACTGCTCCGGTTACTGCTCCTCTTGCCTTTACTTCTGCATTATCGTTATTTATAGTAATTGTTTGAGCTTTAGTTACACCGGCTATTGTAACCTCTCTGTTAAATATTGCTTCTGCAAGAGCATTAGTTGCACCTAAACTGTTAGCAGTACCGTTACCCACAAAGTTTACTGTTCCAATACCGTCACCACCTGTTGTGTTATCCATGTTCCCAACGTTACCACCATTTGCAACATTTACAATAGTACCTGCTGCAGCATTCGCTACAAAGTTAATCCCATTTGCCGCTGTTGTTATAGTTAACGGGCCACCGTTACCGATTGTTACTGCATTTGGACCTATAGCGTTTAATATTTTTACTGCTCCTGCTCCATCTTGTACTGCAACATTACCGGTAACATTAGCGCCAGCTGTAACAATACCGCCATTACTAACAGTTAAATTACCGGTTATTCCTCCTTGCGCATTGAGTGTTCCCGCTGCTGCAAACGTTACGTTACCTGTAATTAGACCAGTTGCTGTTAATGTACCTGCTTGTGCGAAGTTCACTGCTCCGTTTATTGTTCCTGTTTGAACTATTGAGGCAGTAGTTCCTAATTTACCTATTGTTACCGTTGTAGCAAATAAATTTCCTGCTGTACTACCGCCACCGGCATTACCGTTATTAAAAGTAATAGCTGTTAAAGCATTACCGGCTGCCCCTGCATCACCAATGTTACCGCCTGTAACAATAACAGTTCCATTATTACCTGCGGTAGTTATTGCCCCATTTACGCCTGCACCAACATTTAATATACCGGCAGCATTAAATGTTACATCACCTGTAATTAAACCGTTTGCTTTTAATGTACCTGCATTTGCAAAATTCATTGCACCGTTTACTGTTCCTGTTTGAACTAATGAGGCATTACCGCCTGCATCTTGTCCAATAGTTATATTTGTAGCAAATAAATTTCCTGCTGTACTACCGCCACCGGCATTACTGTTATTAAAGGTAATAGCTGTTAAAACATTACCGGCTGCTCCTGCATTACCAATATTACCGCCCGTAACAATTAATGTTCCTCCTGTAACTGCATCACCGGCTGTTGTTACCGCACCAGTTATTCCACCGCTTACAGTTAGTGTACCGGCATTAGCAAAATTTACTGCCCCGTTTATTGCGCCTGCGTTTATTATTGAAGCTACGTTACCTGCATCTTCTCCAATTGTTACTGTTGTAGCAAATAAATTTCCTGCGTTAAATCCTGGCCCTCCATTATCACCGTTGTTAAAGGTTATTGCTGTTAAAGCATTACCGTTTGTCCCTGCGTTTAGAATATTACCGCCTGTAACGTTAACAGTTCCATTATTACCTGCTGTGGTTATTGCCCCATTTACGCCTGCACCAACATTTAATGTACCGGCAGCATTAAATATTACATTGCCTGTAATTAACCCATTTGCTGTTAGTGTACCCGCGTTTGCAAAATTCACTGCTCCGTTTATCGTTCCAGTTTTTACTATTGAGGCATTACCGCCTGCATCTTGTCCAATAGTTAAGTTTGTAGCAAATAAATTTCCTGCTGTACTACCGCCATTGGCATTACTGTTATTAAAAGTAACTTGCTTTAATGGACCTGGATTACCGGCTCCTGCATCAGCAGAGCCAGCATTTAGTATATTACCGCCATTAATTATAAGTGTCCCTGTATTTGGTGCTGTGTTTGTTACATTAGCAATTGCTATTCCATTTCCTACTGTTAATTGCCCATCACCTTGAAAAACTAAGGTATTTACATCAATATTATTCGTTACTGATACTTGGGAAGTGCCTCCAATATTTAAGTCTTGTCCAATAAGTTTTCCTGTAACCGTAGAATTAGCATTCAAATTGATTGTTAAGATGGAATTAGCAGCACTGCCTATTCCATTAGCAAAATTTGTAGGTGTAGTCACTGTCATTATACCTTCACCTGCACCATTACCAAGTACGGTACTGGTTAAATTTATTGGGTTAGTGTCAGCAGCATTAATTATTAAAGTTGCTCCTGATAAAGTTATAGGTCCTAATTTGTCATATGTATCGGCAGCAAATCCTGAAGCTCCCACGGCTCCTGTTAAAGTAAGGGTAAATGTATCAGCTACAGTTACAGGAAATGCTGCACCGCCACCTGCGCTATCACTTACAGAACCCATCGAAATATTTTCATTTACGGTAAAGAGACCCGGTGCTTTACCGTTTACGTCTATTGAGCTAATAGCCACTGCTGCGTCAGCATTTACAGTAGAGCCGTCATTAGTAATATATTTTAAATCTCCACCGCCAAAATTAGCGATCGCAGGATTAAATCCTGCTCCGTTGCTAAATTGTGCATTATTTTCTATTTGTGCAGCACCCAACGCTCCGCTGGTACTAAGGGTTAGTGCTATAGTCGAGGCAGTAAGTAAACCTGTTTTAATTGCTTTTTGAAATAATTTTGTAGAATTATTTGTCATGAAAAAACCTTAATAAAAATTAAATAAATTATAGAATCCTATATATACTAATTTATTTTATTTTTTATGTCTATAGAATTTAATATCTTCATTAAGATTATTAGTTTGAATAAAACTTTTGTGTTGTAAATACACGGTCATGGGCTTCGCGACTGCAATGTCATTCCCGTGGAAGCGGGAATCCAGTAATTAAAAAATACACTACAGCAAAATTTTAAAATTAAAAGCTCGCTTAGCCTCGCTTTATGCTGGATACCGCGGTCAAGCCGCGGTATGACAGGATTGGAAGTTAAAAGCTCGCTCCGCTTCACTCTATGCTGGATTCCTGCTTCCGCGGGAATGACATAAGCGATCCATGGGGGCAAGCCTTTCCACAGGAATGACACCGGAGTCATGCAATAACAATGAATAAATCGCGATCTCACCTATTCTTATAAATCCCTAACCGGTTGTAGTGCTATTTTTTTCTTCTTAAAAATATTTAATTTATTTAATAAGTTGATTTTTGGTTTGTATAGGTTACGTTTGTAATGCTCGCCCGTTAATGCATCATAACTAGTAATTAAAGAGGGGATGACCTCGTTATAATATATTTTATAAAGCTCATGCATGGTTTCTTTAGTGGTTAAATATCCCCATTTTACTGCCTGCTGAGGCACGCAGGCAAGTGCTTCAATGCAGGCAATAGCCTCTTCGATTTCGGGGTTTTGGTTTTTATATACGTCAGCATTAGGTGATAAATTAGCTTGCATATCTTTAAACATTGCATCAAGCATTAAAGCCATATATTTATCCGCTTTGAATTTCCTAACAAAAACTAAACCGTGTTTATCGCTATATTTTAAAAGCTTAAATTTATATATAAAAATCATGAAATTTATTGCTAAGATTTTTAATCCTTTTACTTTTGTTAGCGTGATAGAATTTAAGCTTTGTTTCGTAATCTAGCTGCTTTTTCATACCGGCTTTCATTAATCTATGAAGTAAATTACGGCAATGATCTATATCTTTTTTGCGGGCAAGCCTTGCTTTATCCGTTGCTTTAGTACCCGAAAAATTAGCCGAGTGGCGGGTAATCTGATTACCTCTATGATCCCTTTTTATATCGGCAAAATGCCCAAGTTCTTGTGCTGCTATAATCTGCAGCCTTGCAACGGCAGACCAACCGTTGCCATACATTGGATAGTCTTTGTTGTTTTCGGCAAAAGGATTACCTCCGCACGAAACGAAAATAGCCACATCTTTACCGTTGGTGCTTTGCATACCGCTATTGCTACCGGCACGTTGCCAGTTAACTATATCCATCATATCACCGATATTGTGAGAGTAGGTTATAAATACCTCCGTCTTGTCAAGAAGCAGCCATCTTATTACGATTGGGTGAGCGGACTGAACAAAGAGACGGGCTAGCTTTTCCATTACCTCTTTCTTAACCGGCTGTAGTTTATGGATTTGGCTTTTTAGATTATCAAAAACGGATTTTATTTTTTGATTGGTAGCGGAGTGGCGATATAAGCTTTGAAAAAGTTTCGTAGTTTCAGGGATTAAATGCGGATCGGTTAGTTCTTCTTTACTAACCATCATGCTAATATTAAAAGCGGGGTCGGTAAACCTTGCAAAATTGCAGCAATCATCGGTATCTATTCGGAGCTTACCAGATTTGATTAACTGCATTGCTAAATGCTCATACTCAATTTCCATATCCTCTTTATAGATAGCAGGCGTGTGATCAAGGATATGGTATATACTGCTCATGTTAAAATGGTTGAATTAAATTTGTCTTGAAGAATAATCGTTATCAGAGCCTGTAATATGCACGGGATTTTTATTTAAAGGCTCGGGTTCTTCTAATACCAACCAAGCTGTTGTAAAAGAACGATCCCAAAAACGATTCATCTCAATTGCATTTTTTACTCTATCTATCTGTTCACCATTATCTAAAAATTCTTTAGATAAATCTCTAGAAACAAAAAAGTGAGGTGCTTTTTCTAATACTAAATTTATTATTGTCGGGTATTTATCTATATATTTTTGAACTAATTCTTTATCCATGCTTTTACATATCTCACGAAACATAAATAACTTAAAGTTATTCAAATCTTTTTCGGTACATAGAATATCTTTATTTTTTTGTTGTTCTTTATAATATTCCTCGCTAGTAAATATGTTAAGTCCTCTTTGCATTCCCGAAAAAGAAATATATCTAATAATACTTTCCCACTGCTTTGATTTTATTCTATCACGGATTTTATCAATCTCACTTAAATGTAGAAGTCAAGATTTAATCTTACAGACACTATAAATTTTGTACCTGATTGTCAGTTAAATTTTGACTGTCAGATATATAATCAAGATACAAAATTTCATTATTCTTTTCAACAGCTAATTTCTTACTATCCTGAAAAGTTTGCATAGGAGTTTTCCCATAACAATATTTACCAGAATGAGGTCTTTCATTATTGAAATGCTCTAACCAAATATCAAGATCTAATTGTAAATCATCAAGATCTGTATAAATCTTTTTTCGCATAGCCGTATCAAAGAATTCTTGTTTCATGGTTTTATTAAAACGCTCACACATACCATTTGTTTGGGGAGAATATGCCTTAGTTGTAGTATGTTCTATACCTTCTATGCTAAGAAATAACTCAAAAGCATGATGCTCTATATTGCCCTTATATTCTGACCCACGATCTGTAAGAATACGCAGTATTGGTATCCCTTGGCTCTCATACCATGGTAACACCCGGTCATTAAGCATATCAGCAGCAGTAATTGCTGTTTTATCAGTATATAGTTTAGCATCCGCTACCCTAGTATAGCTATCAATAAATACCTGAGAATAAACCTTACCTATACCTTTAAAATTACCTACATAATACGTATCCTGACATCCTAGATAACCTGGATGCTGCGTCTCAATTTCTCCATGTGCTTCTTTTTCATTACGACGCTTCTCTAGTACTTGTAACTGAGCTTCAGTAAGAACAATCCCATCTTGAGCCATCTTTGCTTCTAATGCTTTAAGCCTTTTACTGATATTGTTTAAATCATTACGTAGCCAAATTGATCTCACTCCTCCAGGTGATACAAGTATACCACTCTTCTTAAGCTCATTTGATACTCTTAGCTGACCATATGCTGGATATTCTATTGCCATATCCATTACTGCCTTCTCTATCGCTGGATCAACTCTATTCGCTATTATTGGCTTTCTTCGACTAATTTCATACAACGCTTCTTCGCCACCAGTTTCATACAGTTCTTTAAATCTGTAATAACTATCTCTACTATATCCCATCGCTTTACATGCTGATGATATACTACCAAGACTCTTAGCTAATTCAAGTAAACCTAATTTTGGCTTTATTATTTTTTGATTTAAGTGCATTGTGACCTTCCATTTTTTTATCTGTATTTTTAATACGTAATTTTTATTAAATGTAAGATCAAATCTCAACTAATACAACTTAAATTATTTTCTACTTCTATTAACATTTCGCAATCAATAGGGTTGAATACATAATTGTTATTGGAAGATTGTTTATCAAACCATATTTTTGATAATTCAGCTGTAGTTACCGTCATAATTTGCCCTACAAACGCCAGTTTAGGATAAGAGATAAGTAAGGAAGGAAATAAGAATAAGTTATTTACAAGAGTAGAGTGTTGGGTTACAAAAGTTTTTGATAAAAAAAACGAGAACCCAACAATGAAAAGATGTATCATAAGTTTATTCTATATACTAGATAATTTTTGCAAAATATACGAAGAATGGGAGAAGCAAAAATTAGTACCAACAGATAGAAAGCGTCAGAGGTTAGGAGAATTAAGTCTTTCAGAGCTTTTAACTATAGTATTATATTTTTATTTATCACCGTGCAAAGACTTTAAGAATTACTATTTATATCACCTATCATATAAATACAGAGGATATTTTAAATTACCAAGTTATAGCCGAATAATACAATTATGGCCGAGATTAATTCTACCGTTTGCTATAATGCTGCAACTATTTAGAGGAGAAGAAACAGGAATTTATTTTATTGATTCAACTAAATTATCAATATGTCATACAAAGCATATAAGCAATAATAAAGTATTCGGTAATATTGCTAAAATCGGGATGAGTAGTTATGGATGGTTTATGGGATTTAAGTTGCATATAGTAATTAATAATAAGGGAGCAATTATGGCAATCAAAATTACCAAAGCAAATAATAGTGATTTATCAGCGGCAGAGGCTATAACAGCTGGATTACAAGGTAAAATCTTTGGTGACAAAGGCTACATATCTAAGGATTTATTCAGTAAATTATATAATAGAGGTTTACGGTTATTTACAGGGATAAGGAAAGATATGAAGAATCATTTGATTGAAATGGAAGACAAAATGCAACTTAGAAAAAGGTCATTGGTTGAATCTGTATTTAATGTTCTGAAAAAGAGTATGGACCTTAAGCATTCAAGGCATAGATCACCTACGAATTTTTTAGTTCATATTCTTGCTTGTGTTAATGCTTTTAATATCAAAAAATCTAATATTCTTTATTCTTCTTTTGATATTAACAAACTTCACTTATCCTAAATTCGCGTTACAAAGCTTTGCTCCTTATTTCTTGTTATAACATCATGATTTTCATACAGATAATTTAGTAATAATGCTACATCTTCAAAAGCAAGCTCTGATATATTAGTATCTTCTTTAGTAGTTTTAAAATATTTATAAGTTATTGCTTTAAAAGAATTAAATTTCTGTTTTATAGCTTCTTTGAAAGTTTTATTGTTCTCCAGTAGCGGTTTTTCATCGTTTTCAATATTTAAAATTGTATCTTTTTTTAATTTAGTGAAATGCAAAGCTAGATTTTTTATTTCTATTTCTTGAAAGAAAGAGCCATTAAATTTACTTTTTATTATATTAAACAATAATTTTAGTTTTTGAAGTAATTCATTTTTTAGTATTATATAAATTATCACCTGCGTCATGTAAAAGTGTCATTACACTAGCGTAAGGTCCTATAGCAACTAGATCTAAAAAGTAACAAAAAAATTTCATAAAAGCAGCAGGCGATTTACGCTCCAGATGTCCTGCATCCGGTACAATTAAACCACTACAAATTGCTATACAAGCGTTAATAGTAGTTTGTAAGGCATCGTCAAGTTAAGAGAGATGTAAATTTAAGTATTGAGCGATTGAAAGGAATGATTTATAGAATAGCAGTAACCATTTATCAATAAATCTTAACGCTATGCATATTACTCAAACCCCGAAGAGACATCGTTTTCCAGCAAGCATCATTAGCCATACAGTGGTTATATCATCGCTTTAATAATAGTTACCGAGATGTTCAAGAACAGATGGCGTATCGAGGTATTATTTTAAGTCATGAGACTGTAAGATTTTGGTGCAATAAATTTGCGATTTATTTTCAAGCTGTCATCAGAAAGAGAGAGAGGAAAGCAACTGACAAATGGCATTTAGATGAGATGAACATCAAGATTCAAAGGCGAAGTATTCATATTATGGAGAGCTGTTGACTCCAAGGGGCATGAATTAGAAATATTATTGCAGAAGCGTCGTAACAAGAAATCAGCTATTCGCTTTTTATCAAGATTATTGGGTAATTATCCAACTCCAAGAGTAATTGTTACTGATAAGCTCAGGAGTTACATTAAACCGATTAAGCTTATGTGTCCTAACACTGAACATCGTACTAGTAAGAGACTAAATAACTGTGTTGAAAATGCTCATCAGCCAACTCGACGAAAGGAAAAAATATTGATTAAATTTAAGCATCCTAATTCAGCACAATGTATATTATCACTGATGGGCAAAGTCAGAAATATATTTGCCGTCAATGTTGGACGATATACTAAAACCGCACCAGAGCAAAGAATTGCATTTGCATCCGCTAAATCTATTTGGGACGAAGCTACTCAAAGACTTCTTGCTGCCTGAAATATAAAAACATAGTACTTTTTGAAACCAATTTACTTAACTTGACGGTGCCCTCAATACTTAAATTTACATCTCTCTTAACTTGACGATGCCATTTAAAAGTCTAAATCTGTATAATGATTTGGAGGAGTAAAACCCGGGATTCTATCTTGTAGTAATAACCTGAAAGCCGGTCTTGATTTGATTAAAGAATACCAATGTTTAATGAGCGTCCATTTATCCCAATAAATTTCACTGAAATAATCAAGCACAGATAAATGACAGCTTGCGGCAATGTCGGCAATAGTTAAAGTATCCGAAACAATATAACTTCTTTTCTCAAGTAAATTAGTCATATATTCTAAGTGATAGTTTAAGTTATTTTTTGCGGCACGTAAAAATTCAGTTCTTGGGCTGCTCATCTTAGCAATAGATCTTATCACTTTCTCATCGATAATAATTTTAGTAACTTCACGATAAAATTTATCATTAAACCAAAAGAATAATCGTCTAATTTCACAACAAACATCTACATCCTCATCTAAAAAATTAAAATTCGGATACTTGCCGTGTAGATATTCAACAAGAGGATAAATACTAACTACAGTTAACCCGTATTGTTCTTCTAAAACCGGTAATGTTCCGGCAGGATTTATTTTTAGGAATTCTTTATTAAACTGCCAATAATCTTCTTTTATAGTAGTAAATTGTATATCTAATTCTTTTAAGAAGACCCGAGCTTGTCTTGAGAGGGGACAGATAGGATAATGATATAATTTCTTCATTAAAGGTTTAACATATATATTTATGTTCTCAGTGTCATCCCGTGAACAAGCCGCGGGATAACAGAATAAGGTCTATAAGCCGGATTCTGTATGAACAAATAAACTTTTAAAGTTTACTCATTCATTGTAGTTATTTATCTAGGATAAATGTTACCATTTATCTCAAGCAATCCACCCGCATTACAAACCGGTTAGAGATACCCGGGAACTCAAATATGAGTTCTGTAACGCCTATTTGATTTTGCTCTTGGTGTGGTTTACCATGCGTAACTTGTTACCAATTTACCGGTGCGCTCTTACCGCACCTTTTCACCCTTACCCTACTATACTCGATGAACTTCAAAAATTGGCTACGTCATCCTACAAGTACTGCGGTACTCACGTATTAAGTCCATTCCTCATCTTGTGAACTCCTTGCTCTTTTTAAAGTTGATCTTCGTATATATTTTAGGCGGTTTATTTTCTGCGGCACTTTCCCTAAAGTAATAATACTCCGCCGGGCATTACCCGGCACCATACCTCTATAGAGTCCGGACTTTCCTCGTAATTTTTAAAAATCACGCAACTACACGACCTATTTAAGATTATCCTAAATTTTCACAAATTAGTCAATAAGGTTTAAGTAAAACCTTATTATTTACTCAATTTAAACTATTAATTTTATAATTATTAACCATTACAAATTTTTAAATAAAACTACCACTAATTAATATTAATACTGATTAAATCAATTATTTTTTCTATTTTATAGGCGAATTATGAATATTTATTCTTAATTTAACGTTGCTACTATTATTAGCATAATGTATAAATAGGATTTAAGTTCCAAATATCATCAATAATTATTAGCAAATTTTATATATATATGAAAAAATTAATTTACTATTTTGGTAGTAACGGTAGCGATGGAAACGCTAATATGAGAGACATACTCGGTAATAAAGGGGCAGGTCTTGCTGAAATGTCTAACTTAAAATTACCTATTCCTGACGGTTTTACTATCACTACCGAACTTTGCAACTATTTCTATGGTCATAATAATAATTTTCCTAAAAATTTTCAAAAAGAGTTAAAACAAGCTATTAAAGAACTTGAAACCACTACCGGAAAAATATTTGGAAGCACAAAAAATCCTTTATTATTATCGGTAAGATCAGGTTCTATCGTTTCAATGCCGGGTATGATGGATACTATTCTTAACCTTGGAATGAATGATGAAGTTTGTACGGCTCTTGGAAGAGTTTGTAACGATAAAAGATTTGCTCTTGATAGTTATAAAAGATTTTTAGAAATGTACGGCTCTACGGTATTGTCGATACCGAGTGATTTATTTGAACAAATTTATGAAAGACATAAAATTCAAGCCGATATCTATAGGGATAGCGATATTACACCGGAATTATTAGAAAAAATTATTGAGGACTTTAAAAAACTATATATCAAATATGCCGAGCAGTTAATAACCGATCCTTATAAGCAACTAGAATCCGCAATTAAGGCAGTGCTTAATTCTTGGATGAGCAATAGAGCAATCATATATAGAAAAATTAATAATATTTCTGAAAATTTCGGTACTGCTATTAATATCCAGTCTATGGTATTCGGTAATTTAGGTAAAACTTCCGCAACCGGTGTAGCTTTTACCCGTTCACCTTCTACAGGAGAGAAAAAGCTGTTTGGAGAGTTTTTAATAAATGCTCAAGGTGAAGATATAGTATCAGGTACAAGGACGCCCTTACCTATTATTGCCGATAATGCAAATTCTATGCAAGCAACAATGCCTGAAATATTTGATGAGTTATCAAATATCGCAAGCAAATTAGAAAAGCATTATTTGGATATGCAAGATATAGAGTTTACTATAGAAAATAATAAATTATATATTCTACAAACCCGTACCGCAAAAAGAACTGCTATCGCTGCTATAAAAATTGCCGTACAGATGGTTGAGGAAAAGCTTATTTCCAAAGAGCAAGCTTTAATGCGAATCGATCCGGAATCATTAAATCAGCTATTACACACTAGAATTGATTACAGCAAAGGGCTTACATCTATTGCCGAAGGCTTGCCGGCTTCCCCAGGGGCTGCAACCGGTATTGCCGTATTTTCACCTTATGATGCTGAAAAATTATCTCACCACCATAAAGTGATTTTAGTAAGGCACGATACTAGCCCTGAAGATATTAACGGTATGCATGTTTCTGCAGGTATCTTAACTATAAGGGGCGGCATGACTTCGCACGCTGCCGTTGTAGCAAGAGGTATGGGTAAGCCTTGCGTTTGCGGTACAAATAATTTAGTGATAGATGAGAAGAAAAAAATATTAACTGCAGGCGATATAGTTATTAAGCAAGGTAATGTTATAACGATTGACGGAGGCACCGGCAAAGTTTTCTTAGGGGTTATGCCTTTAATTCAGCCTACTTTTAGCGAAGAATCAAAGCTCATTCTACAGTGGGCAGATGAGGCAAGCAGATTAAAAGTTCGTACAAATGCCGAAACTGTTACAGATGCTTTAGTATCGGTAAAATTCGGTGCTAAGGGTATCGGGTTATGTCGTAGCGAGCATATGTTTTTTGATAAAAACAAGATTCCTTTAATTAGGGAAATGATCGTCGCACCCGATATAGAAAGACGAAAACTTACTATAGAAAAATTATTACCTCTGCAAATCGAGGATTTTAAAGCTCTATTTAGGGTAATGAAAGGTAAACCCATAACTATTAGATTACTTGACCCGCCTCTACATGAATTTTTGCCTACAACCGAAGAAGATAAGAAAAATCTAGCAAGTAGTTTAAACCTACCTCTATCAATGATTAACCAACGTCTTCACGCTATGCATGAAGTAAACCCTATGCTCGGTCATCGCGGTTGTAGACTCGGAATCTGCTCACCGGAGATTTATCAGATGCAAGTTGAAGCGATCTTTACAGCTATTTTTGAGCTACATAAAGCAGAAAAGATTGAGTGTAACTTGGAATTAATGATTCCTTTGATTAGTAATGTTAACGAAATTATAAAGCTCAAAGCTGATATTTATGAAATGATCCATGAGCTGGAACAGCGTTATAAATATAAATATTCTTTTAGTTTAGGTACGATGATTGAATTACCGAGAGCAGCTCTTAATAGTAAAAAAATAGCTACGGAAGTTGACTATTTTAGCTTTGGCACTAATGATTTAACCCAAACTACTTATGGCATTTCTAGAGACGATATAGCCTCTTTCTTACCTTATTACCTAGAGGAAAAAATCTTTGAGACCGATCCGTTTACTACGCTAGACGAAGAAGGAGTAGGAGAATTAATTGAGATTGCTATAAAACGAGGAAAAAGCAGTAACCCTAATTTGAAGTTAGGTGCTTGCGGTGAGCATGCCAGTAATCCTGCATCTATAGAATTTTTCCATAGGATGAATTTGGATTATGTATCCTGCTCCCCTTACCGCGTCCCGATAGCACGAATTGCCGCTGCACAAGCTAAAATCAAACATGGGTGATGTATGTCATTCTAGCTTAAGGCTGGCGTTGTTACCTAGATCAGCTCCATTTTTGTCGTCCCGCGACTTGTGAGTTAGATCCAGTTAAAAATATCAAAATTACTGACGTTTTTAGTTGTTTTTCTGGATCCCGTGAATAAATCACGGGAGGCGTTGTTGCGTGGATCGAAAAACACCCTTAATGTCATTCCCGCGTAAGCGGGAATCCAGCATAAAGCGAGATAAATCGAGCTTTTAATTTTAAAAACTTGTTATATTTATGTTTTTTTCTGGATTCCCGCTTACGCGGGAATGACATAAGTGATCCACGCAACAACGCCATCACGGGATGACAATGGTCGAGCTGATACACATGAATAAAGCCTTCTTGTAAAAGCAAGACTCCAAAACAAGCTTATTTTAGTTTACTAGTTTTTTAATTACAATATCTGATAAAAAGCTAGCCCTATAACTTGACCGCATAGACCCAAGCTGTAACACAAAATAATATAATTAAGGCACGGAATAACAAGGGAAAAACAACTATATAAAATTAAACTAATTCTGGTGTGCTTTCAACCGTTTCGCCGGTTAATTCTAAATTAGCTAATGGATTTTGTTGCATTTCATATAAGAAATCAGCTATTTCATCTAATCCTAACCCCTCAGACCACTCTAAAAGAGTCTGACATTCTTCTGTAGTATTATTAAGGTCAAAACCCCACTTAAGACAATCTTTAAACTGTAAACTTTCAGATTTGATCTGACATATTAACGCCAGTTTAGGATAAGAGATAAGTAAGGAAGGAAATAAGAATAAGTTATTTACAAGAGTAGAGTGTTGGGTTACAAAAGTTTTTGATAAAAAAAACGAGAACCCAACAATGAAAAGATGTATCATAAGTTTATTCTATATACTAGATAATTTTTGCAAAATATACGAAGAATGGGAGAAGCAAAAATTAGTACCAACAGATAGAAAGCGTCAGAGGTTAGGAGAATTAAGTCTTTCAGAGCTTTTAACTATAGTATTATATTTTTATTTATCACCGTGCAAAGACTTTAAGAATTACTATTTATATCACCTATCATATAAATACAGAGGATATTTTAAATTACCAAGTTATAGCCGAATAATACAATTATGGCCGAGATTAATTCTACCGTTTGCTATAATGCTGCAACTATTTAGAGGAGAAGAAACAGGAATTTATTTTATTGATTCAACTAAATTATCAATATGTCATACAAAGCGTATAAGCAATAATAAAGTATTCGGTAATATTGCTAAAATCGGGATGAGTAGTTATGGATGGTTTATGGGATTTAAGTTGCATATAGTAATTAATAATAAGGGAGCAATTATGGCAATCAAAATTACCAAAGCAAATAATAGTGATTTATCAGCGGCAGAGGCTATAACAGCTGGATTACAAGGTAAAATCTTTGGTGACAAAGGCTACATATCTAAGGATTTATTCAGTAAATTATATAATAGAGGTTTACGGTTATTTACAGGGATAAGGAAAGATATGAAGAATCATTTGATTGAAATGGAAGACAAAATGCAACTTAGAAAAAGGTCATTGGTTGAATCTGTATTTAATGTTCTGAAAAAGAGTATGGACCTTGAGCATTCAAGGCATAGATCACCTACGAATTTTTTAGTTCATATTCTTGCTTGTGTTAATGCTTTTAATATCAAAAAATCTAATATTCTTTATTCTTCTTTTGATATTAACAAACTTCACTTATCCTAAATTCGCGTTATTAAGGTTAAAAATAGAAGAGTTTGTGTGTATGTAGATAACTGAGAAGTTATCTATCATATCCAGGAACTAAATATAAAACTCAATTAACAGGAATAATATGTCAAATTACGATCAAAAAATAATCAAGCCTAAATTAGGATTATTAGAACTTGCAAAACAACTGGGCAGTGTTAGCACCGCGTGTAAAGTAATGGGGTATTCAAGAGATAGCCTTTACCGATTTAAAGAACTGTATGAGACAGGCGGAGAAGCTGCACTTACAGATATAAGTCGTAAGAAACCTATACTTAAGAATCGTGTATCAGAACATATAGAACAAGCAGTAATAAATCTTGCTATAGAAAATCCCGCTCTTGGTCAGCTTCGTGCAAGCCAAGAGTTATTGAAACAGGGTATTATAGTATCATCCAGTGGAGTACGTTCTATTTGGCTACGCAATGATCTTGAGACTTTAAAGAAAAGACTAAAAGCATTAGAAGCTAAATCTGCACAGGATGGTATCTTACTTACAGAAGAGCAACTAGCTGCTCTAGAAAAAGCAAAACAAATTAAAGAAGCACATGGGGAAATAGATACGCAGCATCCAGGGTATCTTGGTTCACAAGACACATATTATGTAGGCAATATGAAGGTGGTGGGTAGAATCTACCAACAAACATTTATTGATACTTATTCTAGAGTTGCTATCTGTAAACTTTATACTGACAAATCTGCAATAACATCTGCTGATATTCTAAATGATAAGGTAATACCGTTCTTTAACAATCATGATGTACCTCTACTTAGAATCTTAACAGATAGAGGAACAGAATATTGTGGCAAGGTAGAAAATCATGCTTTTGAGTTATATTTGGCGATAGAAAATATTGATCATACTAAAACTAAGGCTCGATCTCCTCAAACTAACGGAATATGCGAAAGATTACATAGAACTTTAAAGGATGAGTTTTACGATATCACATTCCGTAAAAAGATTTATAGTTCTTTAGAGGATTTACAGATTGACTTAGATCAATATTTAAACAAATATAACAACGCAAGACCTCATTCTGGAAAGTTTTGTTATGGAAAAACACCTATGCAAACTTTCAAGGATAGCATTAAAATTGCTAAAGATAAGTCTATTAACTCTTACTTATCTGACAGCTCTTTTGCTGCTTAATCAATCACCGTCTGTCAGGTCAAGTGTAGTGTTTTACATTTTAGCTCATTTTTTTTCAAATTCTTGAATTAAAATATCAGCCGGTATATATATGTAATTCTTTATTTAATTTTCTGATCATAGGTAGAGTTAGTGTTCTTTTTTTATTAAGAATTTCTGATACTCTACTTCTAGACCCTATGCTTTTTTCTAAATCTTTACGAGAAAGTCCTAGTTGCTCTAATCTAAAATTTATAGCTTCAATAGGATCAGGAATATAAATTTTATAATGCTTATTCTCGTAATCTTCTATTAATAAAGATAATATTTCTAATTTTTCTGCCTCTGCTGAATTTGTAGAAGAATATAGTAAGCTGTCAATTTCTTTCAAAATCTTATTATATTCTTCTTCTGTTTTTATAATATGCAATTCCATTACTAAACCTCCTTAGCATTAATTTTATCATATTCTGCATGAGTTCCTACAAACCTTATATATAGAATCCAAAAAGGGAGCAAGGAAATTTAATTAATATGATTTATAATATTGCTTTTGATACTAATTTGCACTAAACTACAAAATAGTAATACTAATTTGTAATAATATGCTAAATAGGCAATTAAAATTAGATCTTCCTAAAGAAAAAAGTTTATTTTTATGGGGGGCAAGAAAAACAGGTAAATCTACTTATTTGAAGCAATGTTTCCCTAATAGTTTCTACATAGATTTATTACATCACAGTACTTTTTTTAGATATAGTAAATCTGCAGGAATATTAAAAGAAGAGATTGAAGCATACGGTGATTCACTTATGCCAATTATTATCGATGAAGTACAGAAAGTACCGGAGATTTTGGATGAAGTACATTTTCTTATTGAGAGTAATAAAAATATTTCTTTTATTTTATGCGGTTCCAGTTTACGTAAATTAAAACATACCGGATCAAACCTGTTGGGAGGAAGAGCGTGGAGACAATTATTTTTACCTTTATGTTACCCTGAATTACCTAAATTTGATCTTTTAAAAATATTTAATTATGGATTATTGCCTGTGCATTATCTTTCTGATTCTATACCTGTTAGAAATTTAGAGGGTTATGTAGTTGACTATATTATACCTGAAGTACAATGGGAAGGACGAATCCGTAATTTAGGTGCTTTTTCAAGATTTCTTGAAGCTATAGCATTTAGTAATGGAGAAGTTCTTAATTATTCTAATATAGCACGTGAATGTCATGTTAATCTTAAAACTGTACAAGGTTATATAGAATTGATGTGTGATATGTTACTCGGTTACATAATTCGTCCCTATACCCCTAAAACTTCACGTCAGCTAATTACTAGTAGCCCTAAATTCTACTTCTTTGATACTAGTATACCTATATATCTACTTCAAAAAGAAATAAAACTACTAAAAGGAGCAGATGCCGGTCATGCTTTTGAGCATTATATTTTTCTTGAACTTAAAGCGTATCAAGAACTAAACAAAAAACGTTACGATATCTCTTATTGGCGTACTAAAAGCGGAATGGAAGTAGATTTTATTATTGGAAAAGGCGAAATAGCTATAGAAGTAAAAATTAGCTCTTCTGTTCAGAAAAAGGAGTTACTAAGTCTTATGGAATTTACAAAGGAACATACCCCTAAACATTCTATTGTAGTTAGCCTTGAAGAAAATAAACGGGTTATAAAATTTGATGATCAAAAAATCATAATTTATCCGGTAGAGGAATTTTTATCGGATTTATGGAATGGTCTACTGTTTTAAAAACATAATTTAACAAATCACTAACTAGACCCTATGCTTTTTTCTAAATCTTTACGATAAAGTCCCAATTACTCTAAAATTTTGTAATGCTTATTCTCATTCTTCTACTAATAAATAAAAAGTCGGTAGACGAAGGTCAATTTCAAAAAGAGCAAGGAGTCCACAAGACGAGGAACGCAGCGTACACTTTAGTACGTGAGTACCGAAGTACTTGTAGGACGACGTAGCCAATTTTTGAAATTCACCGAGTATACGGGTTTTTAATTTTTACATAAATAAATCTAATAGGAACGCCCGGCATGTCGAAAGCTTCACGCATGTTATTCACTAAATATCTTGTGTAGCTATCGGTGATTTTTTCCGGATTATTGGAGAATAGTTTGAAAGTAGGAGGTCGGGTTTTGGTTTGAGTCATGTATTTTACTCGGACTCTTCTACCGCCTTTTTGCAATGGCAAGGGATGTGCCTCCGTGGTAAAATTAAGCCACTCGTTTAATTTGCTAGTCGTGATTTTCTTATTCCAAGTTTTGTAGATTTTAAGGCAAGCTTCTAGCACATCTTCTATATTCTTCTTATTTATTGCTGAAATAAACAAAACAGGAACACCCTTAATTTGCGGTAGGTTGGTATTTATTTGATAAAAAAACTCTTCTTTAAAGGCTTCTTTCTCTGACTCTTTAATTAAATCCCACTTATTGACTACTATAACGATGCTTCGCCCTTCATCCGCTACATGGCTTGCAATGTTTAAATCCTGTTGCTTTAGAGGCGATAAAGCATCTAGCATTAAAATCACGGTATTAGCAAACTTGATACTGTTAATAGCATTCGATGCTGATAATTTTTCCAAAGATTCAGTAATGGTAGACTTTTTACGAAGCCCTGCCGTATCGATCAATTTAATATGGTTGCCCTTATATTGCCAATCAATCTCAATTGACTCCCGAGTAATACCTGCTTCCGGTCCGGTTAATAATCTCTCGTCATTAATTAAAGCATTTATGAAAGTAGATTTTCCCGCATTAGGTCTACCGCTAACTACTATTTGTAGATAATCGCTTTTAATCGGATCGCTTATATTTGCCTCGTCTTGATCTTCTTCAGGCAGCTTGGCAATAATCTCATCGTATAAATCGATCATCCCTATTCCATGCTCGGCAGATATAGCAACCATACTATCAAACCCAAGCTTATAATATTCCTTATCGAAATCAAAAGCCTTTTCGCATTTGTTAATTACCAATATTGCAGGTTTATTATATTTCCTAATAAAGTCGCTAAGTAATTTATCATCAGACAGTACTCCACTTCTACCGTCCACCATAAAACAAATTAAATCCGCCTCATTTATAGCTTTAGTAGTCTGCTCCATTAACCGTCTACCGAAATTATCAGGATTTTCTTCAAGTCCAGGCGTATCAATTAATAAGAACTCAAACGAGCCTATTCTGCCGTCCGTATATTTCCTATCTCTAGTAACGCCCGGTAGATCGTGAACAATAGCTTTCTTACGGATACTTAAGCGATTAAAAAGTGTTGATTTGCCGACATTAGGTCGCCCTACTAAAGTGATGATTTTTTTAGTCATTATGTTTTTAATGTAATATTAAGTTTGCCAGTATTTTCTATTGTTATTCTAGCGTAGGAGTTGCTTGCGTGGTTCTTATGTCATTCTTAGCAACAGCGTGAATCCAACATAAAGCAAGATAAATCGAGCTTTTAATTTTAAAAACTTGCTGTATTTATGTTTCTTTCTGGATTCACGCCGTTGCTAAGAATGACATAAACGATCTAACTAGCAAAACCGAACAAGCGGCGGTATGACAAAAATTTATTAAGTATGTAATATGATAGAAACTAAAACAAGCAATGCTCCAATAAACCCAACCACATTTGCAATTATAATAGGTATATTTTTTATTAAAATACCGTACAATAGCCAGCTACTTAAAGAAACGGCACTTATAGCAAAAGCTGGTAGAGATAAAGCTGCTGCCGATTTACAAGTGAGAATCTTGTGAGCCTGCGCACGTAAAACATAAAATTACCGGCCGTACCGACTACAGTAATATATTTTTCATAAAATTTCATGAATTTTGGAGACATATATACTCAAAGTAAAATTAAGAACAAGTATACGAAGATCAACTTCAAAAAAAGCAAGGAGTTCATAAGACAAGGAGCGGTAGCAGTTACTCAATACGTGAGCACCACAGTACTTATAGAACATAGAACGACATAGCCAATTTTTTAAGTTCATCGAGTAGACGGTAGCATTATTTTTATATACGCTTTCTTATGCATATCATCAAAAAACTTTTGAGCTTTTTGAGAGATTTTTTTATTTGTTAAAAAGTTTACCACATAATTATTTTCATCCTCACTAACATTTAAAAATTTCTTAGTACATACTAGCACTATCTCAAATTTATTATCTTTCTCAAAAACATTACTTGCTTGATTAGGATTTAAATCTTTCACGATAGTCTGCTTTGTTGCTTCTATATTACTTAGCTTATCAGTAATTTCAGTCATAGTTGCAAAATTATTGTAAAGAGATTTATTAACAGCGGCACAATTTTTAAGTTTATTTTTTAAAGTGTTCATCTGCGTGAAAGATTTATTATCATTACTTTTAGAGGTAAAAACTTGCATTGAGATCTCTAAATCTTTCTGATCGCTTGATATAATAGTTGCATCTATTTCTTTATTACTTACCTGAATTGATCTTGATAACCCTGATAAAATATTCATTTTAATCAATTCACCTTTAATCTGAGAAATAAAGCTATCAGGATTAACCGATCTACTTTTTAGATATTGAATAAGCGCACCGTGAGGCATTTTATTACGATCTTCAATAGATTTAATAGCATTGTCTATTTCTTCTTGCGTAATTTCTTTATCACCGTAATATTGAAAAAGTAAAGATTCATCAATCAGGCTTTTTATAGCTAAATCACTTAGCTGTTTGTCCTGAGCCGGGGTTACCGACTCAACATTATTTAACGCCATAATCATTTTTTTTCTAGCCCGAAACTCATTAAGAGTAATCGGCTCATTATTCACAAGTGCTACTATATTTGATGTTTCAGCAAATGCATTAAACGTAAAAAAAACAGTAATTATCAGTAATAATTTTCTCATATTTATAATTTTAATATTGATAAATGAATATACTCACATGTTAACTTTGTTTGCGTAGCGAATCCAAAAATGCCACTGTATCATATCGTGGCTTGTCCAGTGTTGTTGCTTGACTTGAAATACGCCCTTAATGTCATTCCTGCGAAAGCAGGAATCCAGCACAAAACAAGATAAATCATCGAGCTTTTAATTTTTAAAGCTTTTAATTACTGGATTCCCGCTTTCACGGGAATGACATAGAAGCCATGTAACAACGCCGGCTTATCCACTAAATAAACAGAGACAGAACTAATCTACACGAGCAATGTTTACATATTTAAGACTTTTAAACCGATAGAAATAGTAGGCGAGGAAGTAGTTTTTTTAATCCCTCTACTCTTATCGGCTAAATAATCAGAATAAACCTTAACTGCGATTCTAACACAATCTTTAGCATATGTCACTCTAATAGTTCTTGTAAGCAAACTTGGTGATCTTCTTGAAAGATCAATTCGCCCCCCGATTCCCATTGACCAATTTTCTGTTAAATTACAATTAACGTCTCCGTAAAATTGTCTTACTCTATTATTTGAAAGCTTTATAGATTCTATACTATAATATTTTTTAAGATTTGTAAGCTGAATAAAGCTTACTAAAAAATTTATTTTATTATAATTTAAGTTTCCACCTACTTCATCTCTTATAGGTCTAAAATATTTATCTTTTCGGAAATCGTAAAATAATTCAAAGTTGCTAGAAACATTTCCAGAGACTTTACTAACATTTTCTGTGTCATGCGCTGGCTGATATATGCTATATCTGGTATTACGTGACTGTCCTAAAAATAATCTTAAATAATTTTCCTCCTTAGCAAAGCTAGTATTTAGACCGTAATTTAATCTATTACCGAAATCATGACAATCAATACTGCCATAACGATTTGATAAGAAGAGATTTTTTTCGGATAGTTCATATTTCACAGGATCAATTATAACGAATTTTTTATCTTTTTTAGATAATTCACGTCCTACAGTAAAAGAAACTACTGGCTCAATAAGCACGTTGATTGTTTTTGTTATATTACCCGCTAAAGGATAACGCCATAATGTTTGAAATTCCGGTATGTTTCTTTGAAAAGATTTAGTTTCTTTCGGTTTATCAAAATAAGCTCGCCTTGCAAGATAGAAATCCCCTCTATCTTTGGCAGTAAACTCAAAAATTTGCCCTGAAGAAGTTAGAATATTATGAATAAAAGATAATGATAAAGAAGTTCGAGTAAGCTGTTTCCCGATCCTTTCTTTATACATCAAAGTATTATTCTCAACAAGGAAATAGCTATTATCACTATCGTTTAAATTTATTACGTTTTTTGTATTGATTTTCGGTAATACTAGCGGATCGGTATATTTACTATCATTAACGCCTAAACCTTGAAAAGCTAACCCTTCCGCTGAGAAATAATTTGCATCATGAACCTTATTTAAAAATACCTTAGAGGTTAAATACGAGGCATAATTATTATAATAATTTTTTAAATAAGCCTTATCGGATGTACGCTCTGCTCTAAAGCCGTAATTATATATTTTACTGCTACTAATAAAATTACCGGTCGCAATATAGTGATAAGATGAAATTTTTGTATCTTTTATTATGCTTCCGTCTTTTTCTAAAAAATAGGGTAATTTACCATAGCTACCGTCAAAATTTATATAATCGGTATCGTTTGGTCTATAACGTCCCTCTAATTCGTAAGTATGATATTTGCTAAAAATTCTTGGAGTTAAGGTAAAATCCATATTAGGTTTTACACGGCAATATATCGGCAGACCGAATCCCTTATTTTTTACATCCGGCACTAATAATCCTGAAGTTGCAGGAGCTGTCGGCGTTGGATGAAAGAAATAAGGCAAGAAAAAAACCGGCACTCCGTATACTTCAAAAAATACGTTTCTATAAATTATCTTGTTTTCATCAAAATTAATATGGGTATCTTTAGCAAAGATTTGCCATAAAGGATTTTTATTACATGTAACTTCACAAGGAGTAAACTTTGCGTAATAAAGCTTTGTATTATTTTCATCTATTCTTTCAGCAAGTTTAGCAACTAGAAGATTATTATTATTAAAATGTAAAATAAATTGTGAAATTACGCCTGTTTTAAATTCATTTTTTAAAACTACTTTGTCGCCTAAGGCAATTCTATTTTCCTTATCTTTAATCCGGACATTACCTTCTGCCCATAAAATATCGTTTTTTATATCATAAAGTAAATTATCGCCTGTTAGTAAATACTCATCAGTAATAATTTTTAAATTACCTTTAGCATATATTAATCCTTCGTTTGCGTTATACTCTACAAAATCGGCAACTAAATTATTAATTTTAACGCCACCGCTTTTCGTTAAGTTACTAGCAAAACTAAACAAAGGAGATATTACGATAATAAATAAACATATTACTCGTAGCATTTATTATTGACCGGATACTTAATAGTAGAAAATAATAGCAAGCTATCGGTAATATAGCAAATAATAAAAAATTTTGCTTGCTCTTTTGTGATACAGAGGATTATTCTATTGGGTGATAACCGTCATTGCGAGGAGATGCATAGCAGAGGGCGCAGGCAATCTTGTTAAACATCCTGAGATTGCTTCGTCGAAATTTGTAGTTTCTCCTCGCAATGACGGATAGCGTCACAACTTTAGCTCAAAAACCCAATACTAAAAAATGCTAGATAATTTTACTGCAATTCAAACAACTAAAGAATTCTCCGTTAGTGAACTTTCTAATAAAATTAAAGAGTTATTAGAAAATAATTTTGGAATAATTAAAGTTAAAGGAGAGATTTCCGGTTTTAAAATAGCAAGCTCAGGGCATGCTTATTTTAATTTAAAAGAAAATACCACAATTTTAGCTTGCACTTGCTGGCGTCCTATTCTTACTAAAATTAAATTTCCGCTAAATGATGGTATGGAAGTAGTAATTAGCGGTAAACTTTCGAGCTATGCAGGAAATTCACGCTATCAGCTATCGGTTGAAAACCTACAACCGGCAGGGCTTGGGGCTATGATACAAATTCTAAACGAGCGTAAAGGTCGGTTAGAAAAAGAAGGTTTATTTAATAAAGCCCGTATGCCTATACCTTTTTTACCTAATAAAATAGGTGTTGTAACTTCCATAACCGGTGCTGTTATTAAAGATATTATTCACCGAATTAGAGAACGCTTTCCGACTCGCGTGATAATATGGCCGGTTAGCGTTCAAGGTGAAACCACGGGTAATGAGATCGCTGAAGCGATAGAAGGTTTCAATAATCTAGAAGAAACAAATAAACCGGATGTTATAATAGTGGCAAGAGGCGGCGGTTCTATAGAAGATCTTTGGTCATTTAACGATGAAGTGCTAGTACGTGCTACTTATAACTCAAAGATTCCTATTATCTCAGCAGTAGGTCATGAAGTAGATTACACTTTAATAGATTTAGCTGCCGATAAAAGAGCCCCAACCCCAACTGCTGCTGCTGAATTTGCCGTACCGGTAAAATCTAATTTAAATAGCACCCTACAATCTTATGAAAAAATATTATTAAATAATACAAAACAATTAGTTAAAAATTACGAACAAACTATTGCAAATTATGATAAGATAAATAGGTATCTTGCTCACTATATGAATCATAAACAGCAATTACTTGATGAAACAGGGTTTAATCTTATAGATTCACTACCATGTCTACTTAGTATAAAAGAAACAAAACTTAAATCATTTTCAAAAGAAAGAATTCATCCTAAAAAAATAATCACTTATAAGACACTCGAATTAACACACCGCACCGCTTATATGATAAAATCGGCAAATAATACTTTAAAAAACTTTGAGTATAAATTAGAATTAAATAACTTACTACTATTAAGTTTGGACTATCGTAACGTGTTAAAGCGTGGTTTTGCTATAGTTAAAGGGGAGTCAGATAATTTTATATCTTCTAAAACTACTGCTACAAATGAAAAAATTTTAAATATACAATTCTTTGATGGCAAGATTAAAGCAGTCCGTAATTAATTTTTATAATGGTACCCAAAAACTGGACTACTAAAATGATAGAATGAGATATAATTTTCAAATACAAAAGAGAAATTATATGTCTAAAAAAGCAAAACAATATAGTGCAGCAGAAAAAACAAAGATAGTTTTAGAAACAATAAAAGCTGAAATGACAATAGCTCAAATTAGTAGCAAATATGGAGTTCATCCGACACAAATACAAGCGTGGAAAAAAAGAGGTATAGAAAATTTAATTAGTGGTTTTCAAATTAAGCCACAATCTAAGGATCCAGACCATCAGGATTTAATAAGACAATTGTATGAACAAATAGGCCAGTTAACTGTTGAACGTGACTGGTTGAAAAAAAAATCTACATTGTTTGGACTTAGCAATTAGAAAAAATATGGTAGATAAAGATTGTAGTAATCTAAGTATCGCTAGGCAATGTACACTACTGTTTATTAACAAATCTAGCTATTATTACAAGCCACAAGGCTTAACCCAAAAAAGACTTAGAAATAATGCAAGTGATTGATGAAATATACACACAGCATCCTTATTTTGGAGCAAGAAGAATATCTGAGCACCTTGTACCATTTGGAATCACAATCGGTCGCAAGGCAGTAAGTCGTTATTATAGAATAATGGCTATTGAAGCTATCTATCCTAAAATGAACTTAAGTAAGCGCAATCAAGCTCATAAAATATATCCATATCTTTTAAAAGGAGTTGAAATTATTAAAGTAAATCAGGTATGGAGTACAGATATCACTTATATTAGAATGGCACAAGGATTTGTATATTTGGTAGCAATTATTGATTGGTTTAGTCGTTATATTGTAAGCTGGAAGGTATCTATTAGTTTAGAAAGTGACTTTTGTATTGCTGCACTGGAAGAAGCTATAATAAAATATGGTCAGCCTGAAATCTTTAATACAGATCAAGGTTCTCAATTTACATCAAAAAATTTCACAGATAAACTAATTAAACGTGAAATCAAAATCAGTATGGATGGCAAAGGCAGAGCCCTGGATAATGTATTTATAGAAAGATTTTGGCGTTCATTAAAACAAGAAAAAATATATTTGATGGTTTTAAATACTGTCAAGGAGGCAAAAAATGCTATAACTGATTACATAAATTTTTATAATAGAAAAAGAATGCACCAATCATTGAAATATCTCACTCCGGAACAGGTGTATTTTACAAAAATTATTGAGTAAAATTATAACGCAAATTATATCTCATAAATCTTAATTTTTAGTCTAAACAAATTGGGCCACCTCACTAAATACTATATTACTAAAGGCGTGCGAGATGAAGAATTAAGGATAGTTAGAATAGCAGGTAAGGTAAATAGCCAGATTCATTTTAATAACGTTATTAAGCTTAAAAGTGCTATCGACAACCTAGCTAGTGTTAATGAAGCACAAAGAGAAAGCTTACAGCATATTTTAATTAATAGTCAAGGGATTAGGATCTTGCAAGGTAGAGCCGGCAGCGGTAAGTCACAAGTACTTGCGAAAGCTTATAAAATTGCCATCAATCATGGGCAAAATATTATAGGACTCGCTCCTACTCATAAAGCAGCATCAGAACTTAAAAGTAAAGGCTACCGGCAATGTCATACAGTAAAAGGGTTTTTATTTAAATTATATAATGGTAAAGCTGATCTAGCAAGAAACAGCCTGCTCGTAGTAGATGAAGCAGGGATGGTAGGTAATAGTGATTATTTAAAATTACTAAAAGTAGCAAGGAGTAACAATTGTAATCTAATATTATATTGGCTGGAGATGAGAGACAACTAACTTCCGTTGAGCGAGGAGGAATGTTTGCAGTATTGGCTAGTAAATTTGGCTCATATGAATTAAGTAACATTAGAAGACAAAGCAAGGCATGGGCAAAAGAAATGGCTTCATGCTTTGCAAAATCAGATATTACTGGTGGTCTACGTTTACTTGCACAGCATAAATGTTTAAAGATTGATCATACACTAGAAGAATCAATGGCAAGATTAATTGATGATTGGAGCAACAGCAAATTTGCTCTAAATGAGCGTTTAATAATTACCATGCGTAATGCTGAAGTAGATAGTATTAATCAAGGCATCAGGGAGTTACTAAAAGCTAGAGACTTACTTACCGGTAAAGAATATAGACGTTATCTATCATCTGAAAAGCATGAAGATTATATGGCAGGAGATCGTATTTTGTTTAAAAGTACAAATAAAGATTTACAAATAGAAAATGGTGAATTTGCAACGATAACTTCAGTAAGTAATGATAAATTTATTGCTAAAACAGATAGCGGGAAAGAAATAGAATTTAATCCTCAAGATGTAAGATTTAAACATGGCTATGCTTCTACAGTGTATAAAGCACAAGGAGCCTCAATTAAAGATGTCTATGTATTACATAATCTAGCAGGAAATAGCAGAAATTCTTATGTAGCCATGACTAGACATATAGAAGAGGTAAAACTTTACTATAATAGGAAGGCTACCAAGAATATGGCCAGTTTAATATCACAACTTAGTAAAATAGATAATAGGCTATCTAGCATTAATTTTAAAACTTTAGAAGAATTAGTAGCGATTCAAGATCAAAATAAGAGTCCTAGTATTATAGATAAAGTAGGTAATTGGTTTAAAGGGGTAGTAGAAGATATTAAGGATAGATTACACAGTAATGATAACTATTACCACTTAAGAGTGAAGTTAGGACCACCTGCTAAAGTAGCAGAAATCCTAAGAAGCACTAGCACAAATCTTGCCACAAGCCATAAAGCCCAAGAAGAGCGAAAAAGCTCTTCTTATAACCTTACGAATTGTAATAAACAAGATACAACAATAAGTGTTAAATTACAAGAGGATATTATGGCAAAGACAAAAATAGATTATAATTCTATTAATAAACAAGAAGCACTGGAATTAAAACAAAAATTATCATTTAAAGCTGAAGAAATAGGACGAAGCTTACTTGGTAGTCCAAATAAGCATTTATCAAATAGCCAGTTACTCCGCTGGGAGAAAGATGGTAAAATAGTGATGAAGATAAATGGCAGTAAAGCTGACAGATGGTATGATTTTAGTAAAGGAGAGGGAGGAGATCTATTTACCTTAGTACAAAGAGAAAAAAATTGTGATTTTGTAGAAGCTAAGAAATATTTACAAGATATGGTTGGTATGTCAACCAACGGAGGTAAAGATCTAGCATCAAATTTAGCAGCAGACAAAAATCAACAAATTAAAATTCAAACAGAGCAATATGATGAAATAGCAAAAATTAAGAGAGCTATAGGATTATATGAAAAATCAGATTCTATAAAATAGGCACCGTCAAGTTAAGAGAGATGTAAATTTAAGTATTGAGCGATTGAAAGGAATGATTTATAGAATAGTAGTAACCATTTATCAATAAATCTTAACGCTATGCATATTACTCAAACCCCGAAGAGACATCGTTTTCCAGCAAGCATCATTAGCCATACAGTATGGTTATATCATCGCTTTAATAATAGTTACCGAGATGTTCAAGAACAGATGGCGTATCGAGGTATTATTTTAAGTCATGAGACTGTAAGATTTTGGTGCAATAAATTTGCGATTTATTTTCAAGCTGTCATCAGAAAGAGAGAGAGGAAAGCAACTGACAAATAGCATTTAGATGAGATGAACATCAAGATCAAAGGCGAAGTATTCATATTATGGAGAGCTGTTGACTCCAAGGGGCATGAATTAGAAATATTATTGCAGAAGCGTCGTAACAAGAAATCAGCTATTCGCTTTTTATCAAGATTATTGGGTAATTATCCAACTCCAAGAGTAATTGTTACTGATAAGCTCAGGAGTTACATTAAACCGATTAAGCTTATGTGTCCTAACACTGAACATCGTACTAGTAAGAGACTAAATAACTGTGTTGAAAATGCTCATCAGCCAACTCGACGAAAGGAAAAAATATTGATTAAATTTAAGCATCCTAATTCAGCACAATGTATATTATCACTGATGGGCAAAGTCAGAAATATATTTGCCGTCACAATGTTGGACGATATACTAAAACCGCACCAGAGCAAAGAATTGCATTTGCATCCGCTAAATCTATTTGGGACGAAGCTACTCAAAGACTTCTTGCTGCCTGAAATATAAAAACATGGTACTTTTTGAAACCAATTTACTTAACTTGACGGTGCCATCGATAGAGCAAGGGGTTATTCACGATCAACCATTAAGATCAAGTGAATAACCCCCTTAGCTCGTACATAGAATAGGAGAGAAAACATGACAAAGAATATTTTTATAGGTATCGATGTATCTGAAGATACTTTAAGCTCTGGACATAACTACTGCCTTCCCGACCCTAAAATGTCGAGGAATAAACCAATTTAACGGTGGTTCTACCGTGCAGGAATAATTGTAAGGATATATTCTGGAAAGGTTGGTACAAGCGAATTTTATATTTTATAACCTGTGCAGGCTTACCTATAAATTCATCTTATCTAGGTTGATTGTGAATTTACATAATTCCTAAGATTTTTATGGTCTTATAGCTCCTGAAGATAATGATATTACTGTCTAATTAGTCTTTTAGAATCTGGTAAATTATAGTTTGGATCTAGAGAACGGTACGGACAAATATCGATTCCGCCGCGCCTTGTATATATAATATAAACAGAAAGAAAATCAGGATTTATAGAATTTTTAATATCCATAAAAATGCGTTCTGCACATTGCTCTGCAAACTCGTTACAATTTCTAAAAGAAATCAAATATTTTAAAAGAGCCTCACGCTTTAATTTTTTTCCTTTATATTTTATGATTATTGTACCCCAATCAGGTTGATTCGTTACTAAACAGTTTGATTTGAGTAGATTGGAATTTAATTCTTCTTCTACAATAATCTTTTCATATTCAATTAAATTATTATCAGGCGGACCGTAACTATCACATTCTATATCTAAATCATCAATATTAATACCGCTAGGATTACTAAATTCTATTTTAGTATTTACTGGTAATAACTTACCTGATATTTTTGTGCCTACTGTGTTGCTTAAATCCTCTAAAATAATTTTTTCTAATTCCTCTAGAGAATCAACAGCATAATTATTAAATGAGTTTAGATATAATTTAAGTGATTTTGATTCCACAATATAAGAAGAAGTTGCCGGTATGTAGAAAATACCTATTGCAACGTTGGGCTTGCCTTTTTTATTAAGCCATGAAAGTTCATAGGCGTTCCAAATATCTATACCATGAAACGGTAAATCGCTATTATTTATCCCAAGCTCAATTCTATTATTTGAACGAGGGATTTTAAATAGCAATGTTTTGTCGTAACTATCTTTATAGTTACTTTTCTTACCAAGTGCAGAGTTTAATAGCGACATATTATTTAAGCACCTCGTGCTAAAGCTTCTTTTTGTTGAGGCTCGTCGTATTCTTTTAGCATATAGCCACGCCCCCAGACTGTATCTATATAATCTCTACCGCCGGCTGCATCACTTAATTTTTTACGTAACTTACAAATAAATACGTCAATGATCTTCATTTCCGGTTCATCAACGCTACTATATAGATGATTTAAGAACATTTCTTTAGTTAAAATTGTTCCTCTGCGTAATATTAGCAGTTCTAAAATAGCATATTCTTTATTTGTTAAATGTACATTTTTACCGTCTACTTCAACGCTTCTGGTATCTAAATTTACGCTAACCTTATCAAATCTGAATACCGATGCTGCATGTCCTTTAGAGCGTCTAACTATCGCCTTAATTCTTGCTATTAATTCTTCTCTAACAAACGGTTTAGTTAAGTAATCATCGGCACCTGAAGAGAAACCGGTAATTTTTTGATCTGTATCGCTTAGGCTGGATAAAATCAAAATTGGGGTCTTAATTTTAGCAGCACGCAATCTTAGTAATATTTCAAAACCGTTAATATCCGGTAACATTAGATCTAAAATCATTAAATCATATCTACCAAGTTTACCGAGCCTTAAACCTTCTGCTCCTACTGAAGCTTTATCACAAACTATGCCTTCCGAAGCCAAAGTTAACTCGATTAGATTAGCCATTTCTGGCTCATCTTCAATTAGTAAAACTCTCATATATTTTCTCCTAAATTTCAATTTTTTATGTAGCACTATAATCTAATTATAGTTAATCATCGTTAACTAAATTACAATTTTTTATTTAGTGCTTTATACATTTATTAATGATGTAAGTAAAGAATTTTTAATCAAATTGATAAAATTTTTACTATTAAAACATATCTGTGATTTAAAAACCATGTTACTTAAAAAGCAAAAAGTAAGTTTTCCTAAATAACATAAGGGTTTTTTAGTTTTGATGCTCAGATATTTTTTTATGGTATAATGCGCCGAAATCTATCGGGTCAATCATTAAAGGCTGAAATCCAGCATCTTGAGTGCAACTTGCTATAATTTTTCTAGCAAACGGGAATATCATTGCTGGACAATGAACTGATAATAAAATTTGATGTTGCTCAGGAGCAATATTAATTAAATTAAATACACCGGCATATTTTAGTTCAACCTGAAACAATTTATATTTTTCATTTCTAGCTACTGCTTCAATATTTAATTCAACTTCATAGAAATTTTCTTCCGATAAATTAGTAATATTTATATCAAGAGATAAATCGATTTGAGGTCTATGCTCTAAAGCTGCAAGTGAGGAAGGAGCTGAAGGGTTTTCAAGCGATAAATCTTTTATATATTGCGCATTAACGGAAATATGCGGAATTGATTCAGTTGCGTCAGCATTTATTGTACTCATAGAAATCCTTTATTAGAAATTAATTATAATAAGTTATAGTTTTTATTATTTTTATACAGTTATTAATATAGTCAATTAATTTAAACGTAAATAGCATACGGTTCATTGTTCCTATAGAATCTTTTCGTCTGTTCCAACAAACAGAGAAAGATTAACTATAAGAAAATAGAAATTATGTTAAAGGTAAAGTTACACCTAACTGTTTCATATATTTCCCTTGACGATCTGCATATGAAAGATCACAAAGTTGATCTCCTTTTAAAAATAAGAATTGGCAAGCACCTTCATTTGCGTAAATTTTTGCCGGCAAAGGAGTAGTATTTGAAAACTCCAAAGTTACATGACCTTCCCATTCTGGTTCAAGCGGTGTAACGTTAACTATTATGCCACACCGTGCATAAGTAGATTTGCCGACACAAACAACTAATACATCACGCGGTATTTTAAAATATTCTACTGTTCTTCCGAGTGCAAAACTATTAGGTGGAATAATACACACATCTACTTCTCTATCAACTAAATTATATTTATCAAAATTTTTAGGGTCAACCATAGTAGAATTTATATTTGTAAAAATTTTGAATTCGTTTGATACCCTCGCGTCATAACCATATGAAGATAAGCCGTAAGAAATGATTTTTTCTGCACCTTTAATCCTTACTTGTTGTTCTGCAAAAGGTTTAATCATTTCATGTTTTATTACAGCTTCTTTTATCCATTTATCTGACATTATAGACATAATAAAATTTACATTTTAGTTAATAAATCATTAATTATAACCTATAATTATTTCTAATACAAAAATTATTATTGACTTAAATTAAATTAATTATATATTTATCCAAAAGCTAAATTGCTTTAATTTGTAGGGTGTTAGTAATATTTATTGTAATAATACAACATTATATATTTATAATTGAATAATTACAAATTAAAATAGGGTTATTTATTGTATGTTTGAAAAATTATATTATTATTATATTTAGCGTAACAAATTTTATTTGCTATACACAGGTATTTTTTAGCCATAGTAATATCCAAATATGAGGTTTTAAAGTGAAAAAATTATTACTGGCAAGCATTGTTTGTCTTGCATCTACCATAGGTTTTGCAGAAGAAAATTCAAAACCAGTTATTTCTAGTTCCGATAGTGAAATAAAATTAGAAGGTTTTTATTTATTTGAAAGCGGTTATACAAATCAAAATCATTTAATTATGTTTGAAAATAATATAACCGATAATAGAAAAAAGCTCGGTTTTTATACTGAAGCATCATTTGCAGCTACAATTAGTAAGACTATAAATGATGTGTTGGCCGGGGCTAAGATAGTGCTTCAACCTACTACAAAAGTTAAAACGTCTACAAGTTATAACGGTTCTCATATCTTTTTGCAAACCGATTACGGTAAAGTAGAACTTGGTTCTCCAGGTGATGCGGGTGCTAAAATGCGTCTTACCGGCAGTCACGTAAGTGCAGGTACCGGCGGATATTACAGATATATACTGCTTGACGGTCAATATATGAGGTTTAACGGGCTAAAACCTGACTTTGATACTTCACCTAGCTTCTATATTGAATCATTTACTAATAACTTTGATCAAATAAACGATAAGGCTGAAAGAGCTCGAAGAATTAACTTTTTTACACCTAAAATGAAAGGCTTTCAAGCAGGTGTGTCTTACACTCCCGATACTGCTAATACCGGCGGTAATAGAGATATAAATAATTTAACATTTGAGAATTCCGGTAGAACAGGGATAAGTAGCTCTAAAACCGGAATAAAAACAGTTAATTTGGAAAATGACGAAACTATGACGATTAATCAGAATATTAGAGACGCTATATCTGCCGGGTTAACTTATGACCATGAAATTAGTGAAGATGCCGACTTAAAGCTTTCTGTAACCGGTGAATACGGTAAACCTGCTCGTCGCCTTATACATGCTAAAAAAGAAAACAACACAATTAAAGTACTCAATACTTATAAGCTCTCTAATCTAAGAGCTTACAATTTAGGTGCAGTTTTTACTTACGGTAATATCTCTTGTAGTGCTTCTTACGGCAGTTTAGGAAAAAGTCTAACAGCAAAAGAATATTATAAAGTCGGTCGTGACACTTATTATTATAACGGTGCCGTTGCTTATACCCAAGGTCCTATCAAAACAAGTTTTGAATATTTCAAATCTTCAAGATACAAAAATACTGTTGATACTGTAAGCTTGGGTACAGAGTATAAGATAATGCCTGGTTTACTACCGTATGCTGAAGTTTCTCATTTCCAAGCTAAAGGTAAACCTGTATATTATCCTGAAGCTCCTAATAAGAAAATTAAAGGTACCGTCGGTCTTATAGGTACAAAGCTTAAGTTCTAAAGTTACTAGTATCATACCGTAGTTAGGATGACGTTGTTGCATGGATCGAAAAACATACGCAATGTCATTCACGCTTAAGGCTTGCCCTGCGTGGAACGATTTTCCCGTCTAAGCTCAGAAAAACTGAAAGTTTTGACGAAGCAAGGAAGTATAAAAAAGGCTAATTTATAGTATTTTTTATTATTTTTTCTGAATTACCATACTCGCTTCGTTTACATAGCTCATGATGATTCGTTATCAACTCGGGTAATGCCTCTTCGTATAAGCATGGATCCAGCACAAAACAAGATAATCTAAGCTTTTAATTTTAAAAATTTGCTTTATTTATGCTTCTTATTACATGGTTCCCGCCTCTAGCTAAAAATGACAATAACAATCTAATCTTTTTTACCGCTATTATCCTCTTTCATGCCGTCTTTAAAAGCCTTAAGTCCTTTGGCAAGATCAGACATAACTTGCGGCAATTTACCGGCACCGAATAATACAAAAATAATTAGTAAAACTATTAATAAATGGCTAAAGCTCATTCCCATAATATTTCTTGCTATATAAGTTAAAATTTTATTATAATATAATATGCTACATTATACAACAGTATACAGTATACTGTATCATAATCATAAAATATCATAAATCTCAATCCAGAGCAAAAATGTTTAATAAAAAACAATTTTTGGAATTCTTTGTTACTTTCTTTTATATAGGGAAAATAAAATACTGCCCTGGTACTTTCGGCTCTCTAGCCGCTTTTCCTTTGTATTACTCACTAATATATTTTATTGTTAATAATAAAATAGTTATTCCTTTTACAAATCTTACGCTTAATGAAGCCCAACTTGTCAGTGTGGTTATTGTCGCATCCGTTATATGTTTATTGCTTCTAATAACGGGAACGTATTTTACTAAAATATACTTGGATTACACCGATTCTAAAGATCCGAAAGAGGTAGTAATTGACGAAGTAGTAGGACAGTTACTGACCATCATTTTAGTATTTTTCTCAGTTGTTTTTGCTAATGAATCAAATTTAATAAAACATTTAAGCACTTTAAAAATTAGTATAATATTACTTTTTATAATGCCTTTTTGCTTGTTTCGTTTTTATGATATAGTAAAACCTTGGCCTATTAGCTGGCTTGATAAAAATGTTAAGGGTAGTTTAGGTGTGATGGTTGATGATCTAGCTGCCGCAATCTTTGCCGCAGTAACGCAATATGTGGTTGTGTTTATATTAATTGATAAAGCGTAAATTATCATTGACTAATTATTAATATAATAATATGATACGACAAATATTTATAAATTTTTAAAGAGATATTTTTCATGTTCGCAGTTATAAAAGCAGGTGGAAAACAATATAAAGTAGACCAAAATAGCGTTATTAAAGTTGAAAAGATAGAAGGTGAACTCGGCTCTAAGATTCAACTTAATCAGGTTTTAATGATCGGTGAATATTCAAAGCCTTCTTTTATCGGTACTCCATTAGTTAAAGGAGCTGTTGTTACAGCTGAAATTACTAACCAGCTTAAAGATAATAAAATTATAGTTTTTAAGAAAAAACGTAGAAAAAATTATCGTCGGAAAGCCGGTCATCGTCAAGAATTGACAGAGCTAAAAATATTAGATATTACCAAACAATAATAACTAAAAAGGAATTATAAGATGGCAACTAAAAAAGCTGGTGGTAGTTCTAGGAACGGAAGAGATTCAGCCGGTCGAAGACTTGGAGTTAAAAAATCTGACGGACAGTATGTAATACCAGGCAATATTATAGTTAGACAACGCGGTACAAAAATTCATCCAGGTAGAAATTTAGGTCTTGGTAAAGATCACACTATTTTTGCCTTAACAGCAGGTAGAGTAGAATTTTTAACTAAGCGTGATCAAAAAATAGTAAACGTTATAGAAATTGCTAGTGCTTAGCCTAAATCGTCGTTGAGAGGAGACAAGTAGCAGAGGGGCGCAGGCAATCTATAAAGTAATACAAGATTCTTGAGATTGCTACGTTAAAATTTACATTTTCTTCTCGCAATGACGAAAAGCTGATCGGTAAGCTCTATGAGCGTTATTGTGCGGATATCAAGTCATCATGAGTTATACGACTGCAGAGAGCGTGGCAATCTAGAAAAAAATAATAAAAATTGCTATAAATTAGAATTTTTTATACTTCCTTGTTTTGTTAAAGCTTGCAGTTTTTCTGAGCTCAGACGAGAAAATTAATCCATGCAGGCAATGCCTTCCCGCGTAGGCCGGAAATGACATTATGTATGTTTTCCAATTTATGCAATAACGCTGGGGAGCCACAAGATGATATAGAGCTGATGTACGCTTGCAACCCTTGTAAGGAAATGACGTAACTTAGGGCTAGATAAAACTAATGCCTTAATAACCTACTCAACTCAAATAAACAGTATACCTATAACAAATGAAAAGTTGGTAGCCAACTTTTGAAATTTACCTAAGTATTACCAAATTTTGTAGTATCTAAGGTATACAGTAAAGCTAACTATATAAAATAATATTCCACTAGGCTTCTATAATTTATGGCCTTGATAATTCAAAAATTCGGTGGTACTTCTATTGCAAGTATCGATAGAATAAAAAAAATCATTCCTATTATAAAAGCTGAAATAGCTAAAAATAATCAAGTAATTGTAGTAGTTTCTGCTATGGCAGGTGTTACTAATAACCTTGTTACTTTATGTAATAAAGTATCAAGCCTTGATAAGTCTTCTCAATACGCTGAATATGATGTAGCACTTTCTAGCGGCGAGATAGTAACTGCTTCATTGCTTGCCCTTGCTCTTCAAGAAGAAAATATAAATGCACGATCATTTTTGGCTTGGCAATTACCTATTTTAACGGATGATAATCATAGTAAGGCTTTAGTAGAAGCAGTAAGTACTGATTTACTAGAAAAATGCTTACAGTTAGGTACTATTCCGATAATTGCCGGTTTTCAAGGAATCAATAAACATAACAGATTATCTACGTTAGGCAGGGGCGGTTCCGATACTTCTGCTGCTTTAATTGCTGCTGCTATGAAAGCTGATAGATGTGATATTTATACGGATATAGAAGGGGTGTTTGTTGCCGATCCGAGAATTATTCCGAAAGCAAAAAAAATAGCAGAAATAGATTTTTTAGAGATGTTAGAGCTAGCATTGAGCGGGGCGAAAGTATTACATTCAAGAGCAGCAGAAATAGCAATGCGATATCAAATAGAGATGCGTATTCTTTCAACTTTTTCGCCGGAAAAAGGTTGTACGTTAATTACTTCAAAAAATAAAATTATGGAAAACAGAATAGTTAGCGGTATTACATCTAATAAGAATTTATTACATGTCGTTGTAGAAGGGGGGTCATTAAACTTTACTCAACTTATAAATATTATTATACAAAGTAATAGCCATATTGAATTGATGCAAGAGATAGAGCATGGTAAAAAATACAGCTTTATTACAAACTTAACAGATAAAAATAGTTTACAATTATTACTTACTAATTTAAAAAACGGTAATGAGATAAGTGATTTTAGCTTTAATACCAAGGTTGCTACGGTTTCAATTATCGGTCATGGAATAAAAAATGATCCAAAATTACTTAAAATGATATTGTTACAATTAGCCCAAGATAATGTAAACATTCAAACGGTACAAGTATCAGAAATAAAAATTACTTTACTAATAAGTGACAAAGAAGTAGAAAAAACAATCTGTAATTTCTATAATCTCCTCGAAACATCCAAAATAATTCATTGATAGCTCAAATTTACCACTTGTATTATAAATTATCTTCTATTTATTATTTATTAGTTATATATTAATAAATAATTTTTCAAAAAATATAAAAATCTTACCACTTAGAAATAAATTATTATAAATCTTAATTTTTAAGAATGAATATCTGCAGGAAAAAATAATGAGCGATAAAGACAGTTTAAGAGGAAGCATAAGATATCATCTAAAAAAAACCGTAGAAGATATATTACAAGAAGAAAAAATAAGTGCATATGAGTTGAGTAGAAAAACAAACTCTAATGAAACTTTATGGAAAAATTTTTTAGACGGTCGTACAAAATTACCTGACAGCGAAGCAATAGTTTCTCTAGCTGAATATAGAAATGCTTCGTTAGACGTAGTTGTCGGTAAAGATGAGATTATTGGTAAAGATAAAAATAAAGAGACACAAATACCGGCATCTTTAGCAAAATTATCACCGGAAGATCTGCAATCTATTATGTTAGTAGGAGAAAAAACAGCAGAATTTACACATAAATCACCACCTAAGTCAAATGAACCAAAAAAATCTTTTTCAGAACAAGAGCAAGCTAGAAGATCTAATAAAGCAACGGGAAGATCACGTTAAAAATATGTTTTATAATCTTGATCCTAACATTAAGCCTAAAAATTTACTTGATATTTTAAAATGGAAAATGACTTCAAAAAGGTCAGAATGGTTACCGTTGTCGGAATCCATCTCAACCGATATTCCTCCTGCAAAAATAATCAATGATAAGGGTGTAAGAGTAAGCTATGTAGGTCATGTTACCTTTTTAATTCAAGTGCAAGGTCTAAATATTTTAACTGATCCGGTATGGTCAGAGCGAGCAAGCCCATTTACTTTTGCCGGGCCGAAGCGAGTAGTAAAGCCAGGTATTGATTTTTCCGATTTACCTAAAATAGATTACATATTAATAAGTCATAATCATTATGATCATCTGGATATTAAAACAATTAAAGATTTATGGTTACGGGATAAACCTAAAATTATTACTCCTCTAAAAAATGATGTAATAATAAAAAAGCATATTAAAGAGGCTGAAATCATTATTTTAGGGTGGGGAGAATCTTATAAAAATCAAAATATAGAGTATTGCCTAGAGCCGGCACAGCACTGGTCGGCTAGAGGAATATTTGATAAGAACCAAGCGTTATGGGGAACGTTCATCATTAAAACTAAAGCAGGTGACATTTGTTTTATAGGCGATTCAGGTTATAATTCTAATATCTTTAAAGAAATTGGTGAAAAATATAATATTTTACTTAACCTTATCCCAATAGGAGCTTGTGAACCGAGGTGGTTTATGAAACCGGTACATATGAATCCTGAGGAAGCAGTACTTGCTCACTTAGATTTACATTCTAAATTTTCTATAGCCAGTCATTTCGATGTTTTTCAGTTAGCCGATGAAGCATTTAACCAAGCACCTTTAGAATTGCGGCAAGCAATCAGAAAATATAACATTCCTGAAGATAGGTTTATTATCCCAAAAGTGGGAGGCTTTTTCTTATTTGATAAAAATGAAATTAGTATTATTTCAGCTTAGCATTATAGTTGTTTCACAGGTCTTATTTATGTCATTCCCGCGAAAGCGGGAATGACATAATATCCATGCAACAAAACCCTTTCATAATAGTACAATTTTTTATATGCTATACGAAAAGTTTGAACACAACATTAATAATATAATAGGAGGCTTTAATTTATCCAAAATAGCGATTGCGGTATCAGGCGGTAGTGATTCGGTAGCGCTGCTTTATCTTAGCAAAATTTGGGCAAAGAAAAATAATATTGAGTTAGTTGTTTTGTCGGTTGATCATAATTTAAGGCAGCAATCGAAACAAGAAATTGATTATGTCCAAAATATTGCTAACAATTTAGGACTTAAATTTTATAGTCTTTCTTTTGATCATCAAAATAATTTTTCTAACTTACAGAAGCGAGCAAGAAAAGGACGTTATAACTTAATGACTTTGCTATGCAAAAAGCTTGATATACTAGTTCTTTTAACCGCTCATCACGAGGATGATTATATAGAAAATTTCTGCCTTAGATTAGAGCGCAAAAGCGGAATATTCGGTCTTAGTAGTAGTAACATAAATTGGCATAATAATACGCAAATAATCAGACCGTTATTTAACATTCCAAAAACTGCTTTGGTAGATTACTTAGTAGAGAATAATATTAAATGGTTTGAAGATGAATCAAATTTATCAACTAAATATCGACGTAATGTTATTCGGAACAAATTAGCTAAAGAAGAAAATTATATCAAAGATGATATAATTGCTCAGCAAATTAAAGTAAATAAATTGTTAGAAGATAAATTTAAGCTGGAATTAATAGCAGCAATAGCCGAATCGGTGAAAATATTTGAATACGGTTTTGCTTTTCTTGATTTAAATAAATTTATTAAGTTGTCACAAGAAATACAAGTTCAACTAATAAACTTTTTATTGATAATAATTAGCGGCAAATACTGCACAGCTCGTTTCTATTCGGTAGAACCTATTTTGAAATTAATTACGCAAGGTTTGGATTTCAAAAATACTCTGCACGGTTGTGTAATTAAGTGTATGCAAAAGGAGTTATTAATATATCGAGAGTTTGGTAAAAAATTACCAGAAGATAAGTTATTGTTTAATGAACAGGTTATTTGGGATAATCGTTTTCGTATTACAAAAAATCATAATTTAGAAAATTGTAGAGTAACGTATTTATTACTAGAAGACTATAAAATAATTAAAGAAAAACTAAATTTAGAAGGCTTAAAAAAGCTATCTTGCAAAAACCACAATGCGATTTTATTTACCTTGCCCATTATTAAAATACTTGAAAAAGTTATAGCAATACCTCATATATCGTACTATGATAACGACATGCAGAGTTTTGAGGTCTCTTTAACTCCAGATTTCACATCTCGGTTTACGCATTTTTGCTAACGCAAGCATTAAGGATAAGTTTTTTTCTAATTTGCATTTTATACATTTTTGTTAGGTTTTGTATCAATGAATAATCAAGGTAAAAATATTTTAGTTTGGGCGGCAATTTTTGTTTTCGTATTATTGCTTTTCAATATTTTCCAGTCTGACGGTTTACTTGGCGGTAGAAACAATATATCTTTTTCAGATTTTTTAACAAAAGTTGATGAAAAAACAGTTAATTCAGTAAAGATTCAAGGGAGGGTAATCGAGGGGACTTCAAATGATGGTTCTACTTTTACTACTTATGCTCCGGATTATCCTGATTTAGTAAATCGTCTTAATAATAACGACGTTAATATTGAAGTCGTGCCGCTTGAGACTAGAATGAACACGTTTTTAAGTTTCCTAATTTCGTGGTTCCCGATGCTTCTATTGATCGGTGTTTGGATTTTCTTTATGCGTCAAATGCACGGTGGCGGTAAAGCTATGGGATTCGGTAAATCTAAAGCTAAACTTTTATCGGATAAAGGACCGAAAATTACCTTTAAAGATGTTGCAGGTATTGACGAAGCAAAAGAAGAATTAACTGAGATAGTTGATTTTTTAAGAGACCCTAGCAAGTTTCAGAAGCTGGGGGGGAAAATACCGAAAGGTTGTTTACTTATAGGTCCGCCTGGTACCGGTAAGACGCTTCTTGCTAAAGCAATTGCGGGTGAAGCTAATGTGCCGTTTTTTAGTATTTCGGGTTCTGATTTTGTTGAGATGTTTGTAGGCGTCGGTGCTAGCCGTGTGCGTGATATGTTTGAGCAAGGTAAACGTAACGCTCCTTGTATTATCTTCATCGACGAGATCGATGCGGTAGGTCGCCATAGAGGTATCGGTATGGGCGGCGGTAACGATGAGCGTGAGCAAACACTAAATCAGATGTTAGTTGAGATGGACGGGTTTGAAGCAAATGAAGGAGTGGTAATTATTGCAGCTACTAATCGCCCCGACGTCCTCGATCGTGCTTTATTAAGACCAGGGAGGTTTGATAGACAAATTGCCGTAGCGAATCCAGATATAAACGGTCGTGAGCAAATTTTAAAAGTACATTTAAAGAAAATAAAATACAATAATAAAGTCATACCGAGAATTATTGCTAGAGGAACTCCGGGCTTTTCCGGTGCAGAGCTTGCTAATTTAGTCAATGAGGCTGCTCTTATAGCTGCACGTCTTAATAAAAAAGAAGTAGATATGCAAGATCTAGATGAAGCAAAAGATAAAGTTTTAATGGGAGTTGAGCGTCGCTCTCGTGCTTTGGCAATGTCTGATGACGAAAAAAAATTAGTTGCGTATCATGAGGGAGGACATGCATTAGTTGGACTTTATTGTCCAGGTGCCTCACCTATTCATAAAGCTACAATTATACCACGTGGCGATGCTTTGGGAATGGTTCAGAGATTACCTGAAACAGATGAATATTCAGAAACTCGCGAACAATTAGAAGCGAAAATAGCAACTCTTATGGCTGGAAGAGTAGCTGAAGAAATCATATTTGGTAAGAGTAAAGTAACTTCAGGTGCCTATTCGGATATAAAAGGTGCAACAAGTATTGCTAGAGGTATGGTCACTAAAGTAGGATTAAGTGATAAAGTAGGTCCAATATTTTATGCCTCAAATAGTGAGGATGCGTATGGCAGGCCTCAAGCTTCTGAGATATCGGAAGCTACAGCACAATTAATAGATGCTGAAGTTAAAAGAATTATTACAGAAAGATATGAATTCGCTCAAAACATTTTAATAAAACATATAGATCAACTCCATATACTTGCTAAAGCTTTAATAGAATATGAGACACTTTCAGGTCAGCAAATTAAAAATTTACTTAGCGGCAGACCGCTAGATTCGGAAGAGGAAAATAACTTTCCTTTTGGAGCAACAACATCTACTATAAAAGTAGATAAAGAAAAATCGCCTGAAAAAGTAGAAAAAATTAAGGCTAAAAAGGAAGATAAATTATAAAAGAGTGCTTATATGGCAGAGTTAAGGTTACCACCAAATTCAGTTGTAAAAAAAGGTAAGGAGCATAAAGCAAGCGGGGATGCATCTAACCTTAAAAAAGTAAGAATTTATAGATATGATCCTGATCTTGATGAGAACCCTACTATTGATAGTTTTGAGATAGATTTAAGCAAAACCAGACCGATGGTTTTAGATGCTTTAATTAAGATCAAAAATGAAATCGACTCTACTTTGACGTTTAGGCGTTCTTGCCGTGAAGGGATTTGCGGTAGTTGTGCGATGAACATTGACGGTACAAATACTTTAGCATGTATCAAGCCTATAGAAGAGATATCGGGTGATATTAAAATCTATCCTCTGCCTCATATGAAAGTAGTGAAAGATTTAGTGCCGGATATGTCGCATTTTTATGCACAATATGAATCTATAGAGCCGTGGCTTAAAACTGATAGTCCGAATCCATCAAACTCCGAAAGATTGCAGTCGATTAAAGACAGAGAAAAGCTTAATGGCTTGTATGAATGTATATTATGTGCTTGCTGTTCTACTTCTTGTCCTAGCTATTGGTGGAACGGTGATAAATATTTAGGCCCCGCAATTTTACTTCAAGCATATAGATGGATTGTCGACTCGCGGGATGACCATACAGGTGAGCGTTTAGAAACTTTAGAAGATCCGTTTAAGCTTTACCGTTGTCATACTATTATGAATTGTACTAAAACCTGTCCGAAAGGTTTAAATCCTGCTAAAGCTATTTCAGAAATAAAAGGTCTAATTGCCGAACGTCACGGGGTATAATTTTTGTCATTGCGAGGAAAATCTGGCGTTGCTGCATAGCTCCGATGTCATTCCCGCTTAAGGCTTGCTTGCGTAGATCGAAAAACGTGTTCGGTGTCATACCGTGGTTTGACCACGGTATCTAGAAAAACAACTTTTAATACTAATAATTTTAGTATTTTCAATGAGGTGGCCCAATTTGTTTAGACTAAAAATTAAGATTTATGAGATATAATTTGCGTTATAATTTTACTCAATAATTTTTGTAAAATACACCTGTTCCGGAGTGAGATATTTCAATGATTGGTGCATTCTTTTTCTATTATAAAAATTTATGTAATCAGTTATAGCATTTTTTGCCTCCTTGACAGTATTTAAAACCATCAAATATATTTTTTCTTGTTTTAATGAACGCCAAAATCTTTCTATAAATACATTATCCAGGGCTCTGCCTTTGCCATCCATACTGATTTTGATTTCACGTTTAATTAGTTTATCTGTGAAATTTTTTGATGTAAATTGAGAACCTTGATCTGTATTAAAGATTTCAGGCTGACCATATTTTATTATAGCTTCTTCCAGTGCAGCAATACAAAAGTCACTTTCTAAACTAATAGATACCTTCCAGCTTACAATATAACGACTAAACCAATCAATAATTGCTACCAAATATACAAATCCTTGTGCCATTCTAATATGTAGAAGTCAAGATTTAATCTTACAGACACTATAAATTTTGTACCTGATTGTCAGTTAAATTTTGACTGTCAGATATATAATCAAGATACAAAATTTCATTATTCTTTTCAACAGCTAATTTCTTACTATCCTGAAAAGTTTGCATAGGAGTTTTCCCATAACAATATTTACCAGAATGAGGTCTTTCATTATTGAAATGCTCTAACCAAATATCAAGATCTAATTGTAAATCATCAAGATCTGTATAAATCTTTTTTCGCATAGCCGTATCAAAGAATTCTTGTTTCATGGTTTTATTAAAACGCTCACACATACCATTTGTTTGGGGAGAATATGCCTTAGTTGTAGTATGTTCTATACCTTCTATGCTAAGAAATAACTCAAAAGCATGATGCTCTATATTGCCCTTATATTCTGACCCACGATCTGTAAGAATACGCAGTATTGGTATCCCTTGGCTCTCATACCATGGTAACACCCGGTCATTAAGCATATCAGCAGCAGTAATTGCTGTTTTATCAGTATATAGTTTAGCATCCGCTACCCTAGTATAGCTATCAATAAATACCTGAGAATAAACCTTACCTATACCTTTAAAATTACCTACATAATACGTATCCTGACATCCTAGATAACCTGGATGCTGCGTCTCAATTTCTCCATGTGCTTCTTTTTCATTACGACGCTTCTCTAGTACTTGTAACTGAGCTTCAGTAAGAACAATCCCATCTTGAGCCATCTTTGCTTCTAATGCTTTAAGCCTTTTACTGATATTGTTTAAATCATTACGTAGCCAAATTGATCTCACTCCTCCAGGTGATACAAGTATACCACTCTTCTTAAGCTCATTTGATACTCTTAGCTGACCATATGCTGGATATTCTATTGGCCATATCCATTACTGCCTTCTCTATCGCTGGATCAACTCTATTCGCTATTATTGGCTTTCTTCGACTAATTTCATACAACGCTTCTTCGCCACCAGTTTCATACAGTTCTTTAAATCTGTAATAACTATCTCTACTATATCCCATCGCTTTACATGCTGATGATATACTACCAAGACTCTTAGCTAATTCAAGTAAACCTAATTTTGGCTTTATTATTTTTTGATTTAAGTGCATTGTGACCTTCCATTTTTTTATCTGTATTTTTAATACGTAATTTTTATTAAATGTAAGATCAAATCTCAACTAATACAAATAAAGCCCCACCACCAAGAAATGGTTCATAGTAGTTGTTTAATTTCGCAGGAATAAATTTAATTAATTGATCAACTATTTTTCTTTTACCGCCAACCCATTGTAGAAATGGTTGTGTTTTGTTTGAGTTATTTACTGACATGAAATTATTATTAAAATATTTATACTGTAATTATAGTATAAAGTAGGCTTAAATGCCAGCAAAATACCATATTCAAAGGAATTTTTGATAGTTTTTGTAGCATAATTAATGCTACTTTGGATTTATATGTAATGGATAAAGAGTTGAGATAATAAACAATATTAATTTAGCACTGTCTCATTTGTGCAGCTGTTTGCCTAATTGTATAAAAATCTGTCAAAAAAGCTCTTAAATCCTCTGTACTTCAAAGAATTGTGGTGATATTTGTCCTTGTTGAGAGCTGTATGGTGCAGTTCTGAGTTCAGAGGCTAAGTTAAAAACAACAAAATTTTATCACCTTAACCTCTGAGCTGTTTTCTTAACTTTAACAGCAAGGGAATGCTATGACAATTAATAACCAAAATCAACCAAAAGATAATCATAATATTACTCATCTTACTAAAACAAATTGGAATCTTCAATTATCTCCTATATCTGTCACATTAATACCATATCTGCAAGAAGAGAATATCATTAACTCGACGATCACAAATTATACTGATATAATTAAATATAAATTAGAATTACAAGAAGCAAATAATAAATTGAAAGAATCTGAGTTATTTAAAAGAGATGTGGTGCAAAATATGGTACATGGATTAAAGATTCCATGTAATGGGATTTTTTCATTAGTAACAGCTCTTTATGAAATAGAAGATAATCCTGAAAAAAAGGATTATCTAGCTAGTGTAGTAAATTGTGCTGAAGAATTACTAGATTATTATAACAACATAATTAGTTATCTACAGAATAATTCTGGATTACCTCCTATAGTTTTAAATAAGTTTGATCCAAAACAGTTGGTAAATAAGATTATTGATAAAGCGATGCCAATAGCTCAACGTAAGGGATTAAATTTATCTTGTAATTTTCAGTATGATTTAACAAATGCTATAATTAGTGATACTTATCGAATAGGGGCAATATTAGAGCAGTTAATAGATAATTCTATTAACTTTACTAAAGAAGGTAAAGTTGTGGTAACAGTGAACATGTTTGCTATTAATCCTGCATTATCAGAATCAGAACAACAAAATAGAGAAATGGTATTCCAATTTATGGTGCATGATAGTGGTATTGGTATGTCTAAAGAAATCAGGCAACATCTTCATGAAAAAATTGATAAATTTGATGTTGCTATGCAATATAAGGGACTTGGATCAGGATTAAGTTTTGTAAAACGTCTAATTGGTGAGCTAAATGGAGAGATTGAAGTAACAAGTGAAAAAGGTAAAAGTACTACTATCGTCTGTAATATACCAATTAAGTTACCTCTTCTTGATGATCTGATTTATGATACATAATGTTGATATTGATAAGGTTTTGATGATTATGCATTAACTAATAATGATGATTTTCTTGATTATTGTGCTTCACTTGTTATACTTAAGTAAATTATAGTAAGGAAGGATATATGGCAAGAAGTCAAGAAAATCATCAAAAAACTATAGATCCTATTATAGGAAAGTTAAAACCCAAAGGTATAGGTCTTGAGCTAGACAAAATAAAAATTACAGATCTATCAAATTGCCGATATAGTAAAAGGCTATTAACGAAGATCATGCTTATTAATAAGATTCCTAAGAACATGGTTGATCTTAATAAAATTAAAAAAGCAATTTATTTTGCTAAAAAGTATCATGGCAGGCAAAAGAGAGAAACAGGAGAATTCTATTACTCACATCCTTTAGAAGTAGCATACATGGTTTCTGATTATTTATTTAGAACAGATATTATAGTAACTAGCATATTGCATGATTGTATTGAAGATACGTTACTTACTAAAGAAATGATTATACAAGAATTTGGTCATAAGATTGCTAATCAAGTTGAAGATTTAACACGAGTTAAAAATGATAAAAAAATTAGTTCAGCAGAAATAGTTAAAATATTATATCAGCAAAAGAAAAAAGAGTTGCTATTAATTAAATTATTTGATCGATTACATAATATACAAACAGTCGGAGCTAAAATTCCTGAGAAAGGATGGAAAATAATTTTAGAGACTTTACAATTTTTCTTAACTATTGCTACTTATCTCAAGGTACCGAGAGTTGCAAGGCAATTATATACACATTGCTTTAATATAGCTGCAAATTACAAAAAATTATGATTGACTCAAATTTTTTATCTTGCAACACTTTCACAGATGCTTAAGTAAATAATGTTATATCAAAATATCACCAATAATTCATGCATTAATCAAGCTTTAGAGTTATACCATCAATACTGCTCTGATAAAACAACCTATCCTGACCAAATACATACCATTACAAAAGCATTACAACTAGATTCTTCCTCATTCACAGCAGTACTATTACATGAAAATATACAACATCTTAATCTAGAAGATTATAATCATTTTAATAATAATATTATATATCTAGTTGATGTTATTAATAAATTATCTACTATTCACTATAAACCATATGCTGAGCAATATATTCATTTTCATGAGCTGTTACTAACTATTAATCCCAAACTACAGGAAACGGCAATATTAACTTCGCTTGTTCCATTATTACATAAGGTGAGTATCTTTAACCTTGAGTATAATAATACCGATGCTCAGCATATATCAGAGATCATCACTAATTGTTATATCCCTTATCTTTTATCATATACAGCACACAATGACCTTGCTTATCTTTTACAAGATTTATGTTTTAAGATTCAATATCCTGAAGAACGTAATAGAATTCTTCATTATATGCATTGGCTATATCCTGACATAGATAATATAATTCACAATATAGAACAGCAATTCAGAAATATATTTAGAAAACTAAATATAAAAGCAAGCCTAAGCTACAGAATTAAGTCCCCATATTCTATATGGATAAAAACACTTGTTAAAGATATCCATATTACAGCACTTAATGATATTCTTGCTTTTAGAGCAATTGTACCAAATAAAAAAGCATGTTACGACGTTTCTAAATTAATTCATCTACATTATAATACCATAACATCACAGTTTGTTGATTATATTAGATATCCCAAGAATAATGGATATCAATCAATACATTTAGTCATATCAGGTGGTAATAAAGGTAATATTGAACTTCAAATACGCTCTACCACTATGCATAGGCAAACACAATACGGTAGTGCACATCACACTTACAAAGTAAATAAGTATTATGTATCTCGTACTAATAATAATGTTAGTGTAGTATTTAATATCACATTAAGTTATAGTAATAGGATACTCCGTGTTTATGTAAGCATAGTAACTATTACTAGTACGATAAACAATAACTTGTATACTTACTATAATACTATTCCTTCATTTACACACACTCAACATAGTACTAATTTTGTTGGCAATGACATTACGACATGTACATTGTCTCGTACCACTACCCCAAAATATATAACGTATTATAATAATAATTTATCACTTTTTATAAAAGACATTAATACTATACATTACGACTTTTCTCTAAATATAAATCTCAATTTGAGTAATACTGTAGAATATAAATTAGTACCTTTAGCAGTAGTACAGATTCCGGCAAGTAATCTATTATTCGAACATAATAGTGTTTTTATTAACATCACTTACAAACCAATATTAGCTGAATGTGCTTTTCCGGCAACTATAACTTATATAAAGAGATATGAAGATTCCAATATCAGATCAATATTTAAGCCACCCTCACCAAAAACAGATATAATTAACACAACATACAATACATTATTGGCTACCATAAATGATAAAGTTGTTTTGGAACAATATGGTCAAAAGGAATTTTTATCAACTACTATAAACACAAACATTACTCAAATGCTTCCTATAATAACCTTATTAGTAGATCCATCAGAGCTAAATAAGAGAATAAATGATATATCAGATAGTAATAAGGACCAGTTATTACATCTTGGACTTCAACTTGGCTGTGTAGAATCAGTGCAATTATTAATCACACATGGTGCTAATCCTAATGCTACAAATTGTCATGGTGTAATATCATTACACTGTGCTGCTAAGAATGGTAACTTAGATTTAGCGAAATTATTAGCTAAAAATGGTGCTGATGTTAATGCTAAAACTGATCGTATCGAAACACCATTGCACTATGCTGTTAAGTCTGGTAACTTATACTTAGTAAAGTGGTTGATTGAAAATCAAGCTAATATTCATGCTAAAACCGATAATGGTGAAACAGTATTACACTATGCTGTTAGTTTTGGTAGCTCAGATTTAGTATACTTACTAATTGCCTATGGTGCTGATGTTAATGCTAAAACTGATAATGGTCTAACAGCATTACACTATGCAGTTTATGATGGTAACTTATATTTAGTACAATTGCTAATTTCCCATGGTGCTGATGTTAATGCTAAAACTAATAGTGGTGAAACAATATTATGTTCTGCAGTTGATTATGGTAGCTCAGATTTAGTATACTTACTAATTGCCTATGGTGCTGATGTTAATGCTAAAACCGATAATGGTCTAACAGCATTACACTATGCTGTTGAGTCTGGTAACTTAGATTTAGTATCTTTGCTAATTCACAATGGTGCTAATGTCAATAATGCTAAAACAATATTACACTTTGCTGCTAAGTCTGGTAACTTAAATTTAGTAAATTGGTTGATTAAAAATAAAGCTGATATTCATGCTAAAACTAATAGTGGCGAAACAATATTACACTTTGCTGCTAAGTCTGGTAACTTAAATTTAGTAAATTGGTTGATTAAAAATAAAGCTGATATTCATGCTAAAACTAATAGTGGCGAAACAATATTACACTTTGTTGTTAAGTCTGGTAACTTAAATTTAGTAAATTGGTTGATTAAAAATAAAGCTGATATTCATGCTAAAACTAATAGTGGCGAAACAATATTACACTTTGCTGCTAAGTCTGGTAACTTAAATTTAGTAAATTGGTTGATTAAAAATAAAGCTGATATTCATGCTAAAACTAATAGTGGCGAAACAATATTACACTTTGCTGCTGAGTCTGGTAACTTAAATTTAGTATCTTTGCTAATTCACAATGGTACTGATATCAATACTAAAACTGATGATGGTCTAACAGCATTACACTATGCTGTTGAATCTGGTAACTTAAATTTAGTATCTTTGCTAATTCACAATGGTGCTGATGTTAATGCTAAAACTAATAGTGGTGAAACAATATTACACTTTGCTGTTGGCTTGGGTAGCTTAGATTTAGTATCATTGCTAATGGTTCGTGGTGCTGATGTCAATGCTAAAACTGATGATGGTCTAACAGCATTACACTATGCTGTTGAGTCTGGTAACTTAGCGTTAGTATCATTACTAATGGTCTATGGTGCTGATGTCAATGCTAAAAATAATAGTGGTGAAACACCATTACACTATGCTGTTATATTTGATAGCTTAGATTTAGTATCATTGCTAATTCACAATGGTGCTGATGTCAATGCTAAAAATAATAGTGGTGAAACAGTATTAAACAGTATTATGGAGTTTAACAATTGTCATATTTTAAAATCTTTCATATTAGGCGGTGCAGACATTAATTTAGAAACAATGTTACCAGATGATCAGACAGACAGTATAATCAATTTGTGCGGTGATTTACGTATCAGTTAAATTATGGAATATAGTGGAAAAAATGTGTGATTTATAGACATAGTTATAATGTAAGATCAAAGTATATGAAGTTACAACTAACTTTTATTCTTTAAACTCCAGTTTTGCAAGAGATCTAATAATAATAAAATCCTTTGATGCTGTTATACCAATAGATGGTTTAACAAGACTCAATAATTATGATGTTGGTATAAAAGATAAACAACAATAAAATAACTGTTTTGTTAATAATGAATTTGTTTTTACGGTTCAACAAGATAATTTTTTTATAAAACCAACAGAGTTAACAGGAGATATTGTATCATATACTACTTAAAAAAGTGCCAAGAATAGAGCTATTGCTTATGTTCTCTAAATAATGAGGCAACTCTGTAATGAGGTTTTTAGATAATGGTAAAATAGAGATTGATAACAATGTTGCTGAACGAGCATAGTGGTAGGTATGAAAAACTGGCTTTTTTGTTAGATCATATGCTGATGGAGAAATCACAGCTGTTATATATGTATATATATAATCATATAATCAAAAGATATAGGATTACTTGGAAAATTTAGGTAAAAAGTATTAAAAATAATTAATAAGCATTAATGAAAAAGATAGAAGGTTGGCAAACAGATTTTGAGATATGTATTTATGCTCAGAAGTTATTAGCTAAAGTAATATATTTAAATAGTATAGTCAAAGTACCACCAGTGGGTGTATTGGAGGTAAAGAAAGCTATATACTATGCTAAGAAATATCATGGTAGTCAGGTGCGTCAATCAGGAGAACCATTTTACTCACATCCGATAGAAGTGGCATATATGATATCAGATTACTTATTTAGAACAGATATACTAGTAACTAGTATATTGCATGATACTATAGAGGATACAGAACTTACCAAGGAGAAAATATTACAAGAATTTGGAGAGAATATAGCCAATCAAGTAATGGATTTGACGAGGATTAAGGAGAATGGTATAAAGATTAGTTCTGCTGAAATGGTAGAGATGTTATACAAAGAGAAGAAACATGATGTACTTTTGATAAAGTTATTTGATAGACTGCATAATATACAGACAATAGGTGCTAAATCTCCTAAAAAAGCTCAGAAAATTGTAAATGAAACTTTAACAAGTTTTATTGTTTTGATGCCTTACCTTGGAATTTCATCATTAGAAAAACACTTTTATCGATTATGTTTAAATGCTACACATAAAAATAGATTAAAGGAAAATACATTGTTCACTAATAATCTTAGAGAATTTTGGAGTTATTTTAAACACAACACTGAAGCTATAAATATAATTTAGCATACTACTTGATTATTTATAGAGTAGATTATTTTGGTAGTAATTGAAATACTTTATGCTTTAGGTTAATTCTATTAAATGTATATATTACATGAATTTCATTGTTATCAGGACTCATAATAATAGCAGGATATGAATATTCTTCAGACAGGATGTTACTATATTCTATATCCCCTTCAGGATAGATAGAATTTCTAATAGTGATAGGGTGCCAATTTAACCCCTCATCATAGGATGTAGCTACACTTAATATATTTCGTGATTTATGATTATTGATTACTCGATTATATGTAAGTAGTAATGTATCATCACCTAAATTAATGGCATCAATGGCACTATGTAAGAGATTCCAACCTGAAATATGCGTGAGATAATAATATTGATGGTAAATAAGACAAACCTTAGCTTACAAAAAACTGTGTTTTGCCATGGCTCGCTTAGAAGCCGATGGAGTGATAAGTATATAGTTTGTAAGCCAGCGAATTCCATCAGGGCTGTAGAGTAAATTAGGTTGATTTATCAGCTATAAGCCGGATACATGGCTGCATTTGTTTTTTGTACTATTGACATTATTTTTTTCTTGCATTGTACAGGAGGTTCATACATGGAATATTATCTCGTTCTTATGATCAGGGATTAACATGGCAAAAACCAGAACTATTACACGGTATTCTAGGACCAGCACGAACCATCCATAACTACTCATCCCGATTTTAGCAATATTACCGAATACTTTATTATTGCTTATACGCTTTGTATGACATATTGATAATTTAGTTGAATCAATAAAATAAATTCCTGTTTCTTCTCCTCTAAATAGTTGCAGCATTATAGCAAACGGTAGAATTAATCTCGGCCATAATTGTATTATTCGGCTATAACTTGGTAATTTAAAATATCCTCTGTATTTATATGATAGGTGATATAAATAGTAATTCTTAAAGTCTTTGCACGGTGATAAATAAAAATATAATACTATAGTTAAAAGCTCTGAAAGACTTAATTTGTATTAGTTGAGATTTGATCTTACATTTAATAAAAATTACGTATTAAAAATACAGATAAAAAAATGGAAGGTCACAATGCACTTAAATCAAAAAATAATAAAGCCAAAATTAGGTTTACTTGAATTAGCTAAGAGTCTTGGTAGTATATCATCAGCATGTAAAGCGATGGGATATAGTAGAGATAGTTATTACAGATTTAAAGAACTGTATGAAACTGGTGGCGAAGAAGCGTTGTATGAAATTAGTCGAAGAAAGCCAATAATAGCGAATAGAGTTGATCCAGCGATAGAGAAGGCAGTAATGGATATGGCAATAGAATATCCAGCATATGGTCAGCTAAGAGTATCAAATGAGCTTAAGAAGAGTGGTATACTTGTATCACCTGGAGGAGTGAGATCAATTTGGCTACGTAATGATTTAAACAATATCAGTAAAAGGCTTAAAGCATTAGAAGCAAAGATGGCTCAAGATGGGATTGTTCTTACTGAAGCTCAGTTACAAGTACTAGAGAAGCGTCGTAATGAAAAAGAAGCACATGGAGAAATTGAGACGCAGCATCCAGGTTATCTAGGATGTCAGGATACGTATTATGTAGGTAATTTTAAAGGTATAGGTAAGGTTTATTCTCAGGTATTTATTGATAGCTATACTAGGGTAGCGGATGCTAAACTATATACTGATAAAACAGCAATTACTGCTGCTGATATGCTTAATGACCGGGTGTTACCATGGTATGAGAGCCAAGGGATACCAATACTGCGTATTCTTACAGATCGTGGGTCAGAATATAAGGGCAATATAGAGCATCATGCTTTTGAGTTATTTCTTAGCATAGAAGGTATAGAACATACTACAACTAAGGCATATTCTCCCCAAACAAATGGTATGTGTGAGCGTTTTAATAAAACCATGAAACAAGAATTCTTTGATACGGCTATGCGAAAAAAGATTTATACAGATCTTGATGATTTACAATTAGATCTTGATATTTGGTTAGAGCATTTCAATAATGAAAGACCTCATTCTGGTAAATATTGTTATGGGAAAACTCCTATGCAAACTTTTCAGGATAGTAAGAAATTAGCTGTTGAAAAGAATAATGAAATTTTGTATCTTGATTATATATCTGACAGTCAAAATTTAACTGACAATCAGGTACAAAATTTATAGTGTCTGTAAGATTAAATCTTGACTTCTACACTTAATTCTCCTAACCTCTGACGCTTTCTATCTGTTGGTACTAATTTTTGCTTCTCCCATTCTTCGTATATTTTGCAAAAATTATCTAGTATATAGAATAAACTTATGATACATCTTTTCATTGTTGGGTTCTCGTTTTTTTTATCAAAAACTTTTGTAACCCAACACTCTACTCTTGTAAATAACTTATTCTTATTTCCTTCCTTACTTATCTCTTATCCTAAACTGGCGTTTGCAGACTTTAATTTAATGCACTCGTGTCGCAAAGCGGGTAGGTAGGCACTTTAGAGTGCTTTCCTCCCAAAGAACCGTACAAGCGAATTACTCCGCATACGGCTCAAGCAATTTACTAACAGCTGCAATTAGTTGGCCTCGCTTGCTATGTACTTGCCTATGACAGTTTGTATGCAATAGGCACAAATTGTTAATATGGTCAGTGCCGCCACATCTTTTAAGTATTTTATGATGGACTTGTACATTTTCTCCATTATCTATTGAATCTAAACAAACAAGGCATTTACCTTCTTGTCTACGCCAAAGAATCTGTCTGGTCTTAAAGAAGTACTTTGGTTTACTAGCTTGACGTTTTTGCCAGTATTCCTTAAGTGCTGGATTATCAGGAGATGCTTTGCCTTTAACTAGAATATGTCTTTTAATTGCTGTCCATTGTAATTTCCATAGATATAGATCTTTACTTTTATCCATAAAGACCCAATTATCATTTCGAGCTTTGATTCTGCCCCAATACTTCTCTTTAAGCCACTTCCAGTATTTATTAGGATGTCTTCTACAAGCAAATCTTGCTTGTCGCATCCACATCCAACGATCTAGTTGGATAAAAGTTCTTTTGGCGACAACCTTGTTAAAATAACTGCACCACCCCATTATTCTAGGGTTAAGATTTTCAATTATTCTATCAATTCCCCATGCGAAGCTTCTTTTCCATTCAATCATTATTCGCTTTTTAAATGATTTAATAGTATCTTTGGACGGTTTGACTAGTAGTGTTACACCTCTTCTTCTACTTTTAGTATTATATTGACGAATATTAAATCCCAGAAAGTCAAAACCCTCCTTAATATGAAGTATCTTGGTCTTTTCTTCTGATAATCCTAATCCTCTAATATTTAACCAATCGTTGATTATCTGCTTTGCTTTGATACAAGAGCTTTCAGATTTTGCACAAATGACAAAATCATCTGCATATTTGACTAAAGCATATTCAGACTTAGGGTGGAGATGATCATATTTATCATAAGTTATGTTAAGTATGTCTTCCATTCCATGAAGAGCGATGTTTAAAAGTAAGGGACTGATTACTCCTCCTTGAGGAGTACCAACTGTTGTTTTGGTGAATTGATATTCTTCCATTACGCCAGATTTAAGCCATGCTTTAATCCAATTTCGTGCTGGAAAATTTCCTACAATCTTCAAAAGAAAATCATGATCGATATTATCAAATGCACTTTTAATATCAGCGTCTAATATCCATCCCCTAGTTGTACCAGGGCAAACAATAGCAGAAATTCTCTGTATTGCATCGTGGGTGCTACGTCCAGGTCTAAAGCCGTAACTACTACCCTCAAACTTAGCTTCCCAGTATGGTTCAAGTGCTGATTTAACAACAGCTTGCCTACATCTATCCAAAATAGTGGGCAAGCCTAGAGGTCTAAGTTTGCCCTTTCTTTTAGGTATGTACACACGCTTGATTGGTTTAACAGATAATAGATTGTTATCTATTAATTTGTGCATTAATAGATTTCTTTCTTTATCTGTATTAACAACTATTTTATCAATACCAGGACTTCTCTTCCCTCGATTGATTTGGGTAACACGTCTTATAGCAAGTAATTTATTTGACCTTGACTTTAACATCAGTTTCTGTAGACTACCTACTAGTTTCGTATTACCATTTGCAGATGCCCTATAAATACGTTTACGAAGATTATTAACCTTTTTATTAATATCCTGCCAATCAATTGCATACCAATGGATTTGTTCGGAATTATTATTATCATTAGTCTTAATTGTTACATTTGCGTTTAGCATCTAACTTTTCCAATATAATTCATAATCTTGTTTACTTATTTGTAGAAGTCAAGATTTAATCTTACAGACACTATAAATTTTGTACCTGATTGTCAGTTAAGTTTTGACTGTCAGATATATAATCAAGATACAAGATTTCATTATTCTTTTCAACAGCTAATTTCTTACTATCATTAAAAGTTTGCATAGGAGTTTTTCCATAACAATATTTACCGGAATGAGGTCTTTCATTATTGAAATGCTCTAACCAAATATCAAGATCTAATTGTAGATCATCAAGATCTGTATAAATCTTTTTCCGCATAGCTGTATCAAAGAATTCTTGTTTCATGGTTTTATTAAAACGCTCACACATACCGTTTGTTTGTGGAGAATATGCCTTAGTTGTAGTATGTTCTATACCTTCTATGCTAAGAAATAACTCAAAAGCATGATGCTCTATATTCCCCTTATATTCTGACCCACGGTCTGTAAGAATACGAAGTATTGGTATTCCTTGGGTCTCGTACCATGGTAACACGCGGTCATTCAGCATATCAGCAGCAGTAAGAGCTGTTTTATCAGTATATAGTTTAGCATCTGCTACCCTAGTATAGCTATCAATAAATACCTGAGAATAAACCTTACCGATACCTTTAAAATTACCTACATAGTATGTATCCTGACATCCTAGATAACCTGGATGCTGCGTCTCAATTTCTCCATGTGCTTCTTTTTCATTACGACGCTTCTCTAGTACTTGTAACTGAGCCTCAGTAAGAACAATACCATCCTGAGCCATTTTTGCTTCTAATGCTTTAAGCCTTTTACTGATATTGTTTAAATCATTACGTAACCAAATTGATCTCACTCCTCCAGGTGATACAAGTACACCAGTCTTTTTAAGCTCATTTGATACTCTAAGCTGACCGTATGCTGGATATTCTATTGCCATATCCATTACTGCCTTCTCTATCGCTGGATCAACTCTATTCGCTATTATTGGCTTTCTGCGACTAATTTCATACAATGCTTCTTCGCCACCAGTTTCATACAGTTCTTTAAATCTGTAATAACTATCTCTACTATATCCCATCGCTTTACATGCTGATGATATACTACCAAGGCTCTTAGCTAATTCAAGTAACCCCAATTTTGGCTTTATTATTTTTTGATTTAAGTTCATTATGACCTTCCATTTTTTTATCTGTATTTTTTAATACATTATTTTTATTAAATGTAAGATCAAATGTCAACTACTACAACTTATTTAGGGTAAATCACCAGTCTTAAGTCAGCATCATTTCTGATTAGCACATAGTGCCTATACACCCAGTTATGTATTCCTGTAGTCTTTCGACTTAGTGTCATTAGCTTTTTAAGACCTCTCTTACCTACTATCAGTTGCCAAATAATAGGCTTACCACGTTTCACTAATTAAAGATGCGTTAAGTTGGTTACCTTCTTTATACCGGGGAACTGGCATTTTTAAAGAAGGTCGCGTGTGCCTTCTTACAGCTAAGCTTTTCAGCTTTATCCCTATAACAGATATTATCTGGAGTATCTGCTTTTATATTTACGATATTTTCCAAACAAAGATTCACTTTCGTTTAACCAATTTTAACTTTACTTTGCCCCTATTTCCTATCCAGATTAGTACTTTAGTTAGGCTTCTTATTGCGCTTAGCACAAGGTCGTTACCAACCTTGCACCGCAATAATAGTAATTAGGTCTAAATGCAACCTAGCCGCAATATACTTGCAGACTTTATTTTAGTGCCATCGTGTCGCACCACGCAATATACTTGCAGACTTTATTTTAGTGCCATCGTGTCGCACAGCGGGTAGGTAGGCACTTTAGAGTGCTTTCCTCCCAAAGAACCGTACAAGCGAATTACTCCGCATACGGCTCAAGCAATTTACTAACAGCTGCAATTAGTTGGCCTCGCTTGCTATGTACTTGCCTATGACAGTTTGTATGCAATAGGCACAAATTGTTAATATGGTCAGTGCCGCCACATCTTTTAAGTATTTTATGATGGACTTGTACATTTTCTCCATTATCTATTGAATCTAAACAAACAAGGCATTTACCTTCTTGTCTACGCCAAAGAATCTGTCTGGTCTTAAAGAAGTACTTTGGTTTACTAGCTTGACGTTTTTGCCAGTATTCCTTAAGTGCTGGATTATCAGGAGATGCTTTGCCTTTAACTAGAATATGTCTTTTAATTGCTGTCCATTGTAATTTCCATAGATATAGATCTTTACTTTTATCCATAAAGACCCAATTATCATTTCGAGCTTTGATTCTGCCCCAATACTTCTCTTTAAGCCACTTCCAGTATTTATTAGGATGTCTTCTACAAGCAAATCTTGCTTGTCGCATCCACATCCAACGATCTAGTTGGATAAAAGTTCTTTTGGCGACAACCTTGTTAAAATAACTGCACCACCCCATTATTCTAGGGTTAAGATTTTCAATTATTCTATCAATTCCCCATGCGAAGCTTCTTTTCCATTCAATCATTATTCGCTTTTTAAATGATTTAATAGTATCTTTGGACGGTTTGACTAGTAGTGTTACACCTCTTCTTCTACTTTTAGTATTATATTGACGAATATTAAATCCCAGAAAGTCAAAACCCTCCTTAATATGAAGTATCTTGGTCTTTTCTTCTGATAATCCTAATCCTCTAATATTTAACCAATCGTTGATTATCTGCTTTGCTTTGATACAAGAGCTTTCAGATTTTGCACAAATGACAAAATCATCTGCATATTTGACTAAAGCATATTCAGACTTAGGGTGGAGATGATCATATTTATCATAAGTTATGTTAAGTATGTCTTCCATTCCATGAAGAGCGATGTTTAAAAGTAAGGGACTGATTACTCCTCCTTGAGGAGTACCAACTGTTGTTTTGGTGAATTGATATTCTTCCATTACGCCAGATTTAAGCCATGCTTTAATCCAATTTCGTGCTGGAAAATTTCCTACAATCTTCAAAAGAAAATCATGATCGATATTATCAAATGCACTTTTAATATCAGCGTCTAATATCCATCCCCTAGTTGTACCAGGGCAAACAATAGCAGAAATTCTCTGTATTGCATCGTGGGTGCTACGTCCAGGTCTAAAGCCGTAACTACTACCCTCAAACTTAGCTTCCCAGTATGGTTCAAGTGCTGATTTAACAACAGCTTGCCTACATCTATCCAAAATAGTGGGCAAGCCTAGAGGTCTAAGTTTGCCCTTTCTTTTAGGTATGTACACACGCTTGATTGGTTTAACAGATAATAGATTGTTATCTATTAATTTGTGCATTAATAGATTTCTTTCTTTATCTGTATTAACAACTATTTTATCAATACCAGGACTTCTCTTCCCTCGATTGATTTGGGTAACACGTCTTATAGCAAGTAATTTATTTGACCTTGACTTTAACATCAGTTTCTGTAGACTACCTACTAGTTTCGTATTACCATTTGCAGATGCCCTATAAATACGTTTACGAAGATTATTAACCTTTTTATTAATATCCTGCCAATCAATTGCATACCAATGGATTTGTTCGGAATTATTATTATCATTAGTCTTAATTGTTACATTTGCGTTTAGCATCTAACTTTTCCAATATAATTCATAATCTTGTTTACTTATTTAGGGTAAATCACCAGTCTTAAGTCAGCATCATTTCTGATTAGCACATAGTGCCTATACACCCAGTTATGTATTCCTGTAGTCTTTCGACTTAGTGTCATTAGCTTTTTAAGACCTCTCTTACCTACTATCAGTTGCCAAATAATAGGCTTACCACGTTTCACTAATTAAAGATGCGTTAAGTTGGTTACCTTCTTTATACCGGGGAACTGGCATTTTTAAAGAAGGTCGCGTGTGCCTTCTTACAGCTAAGCTTTTCAGCTTTATCCCTATAACAGATATTATCTGGAGTATCTGCTTTTATATTTACGATATTTTCCAAACAAAGATTCACTTTCGTTTAACCAATTTTAACTTTACTTTGCCCCTATTTCCTATCCAGATTAGTACTTTAGTTAGGCTTCTTATTGCGCTTAGCACAAGGTCGTTACCAACCTTGCACCGCAATAATAGTAATTAGGTCTAAATGCAACCTAGCCGCAATATACTTGCAGACTTTATTTTAGTGCCATCGTGTCGCACCACGCAATATACTTGCAGACTTTATTTTAGTGCCATCGTGTCGCACCACGCAATATACTTGCAGACTTTATTTTAGTGCCATCGTGTCGCACAGCGGGTAGGTAGGCACTTAGAGTGCTTTCCTCCCAAAGAACCGTACAAGCGAATTACTCCGCATACGGCTCAAGCAATCTACTAACAGCTGCAATTAGTTGTCCTCGTTTGCTATGTACTTGCCTATGACAGTTTGTATGCAATAAGCACAAATTGTTAATATGATCAGTGCCGCCACATCTTTTAGGTATTTTATGATGGACTTGCACATTTTCTCCATTATCTATTGAATCTAAACAAACAAGGCATTTACCTTCTTGTCTACGCCAAAGAATCTGTCTGGTCTTAAAGAAGTACTTTGGTTTACTAGCTTGACGTTTTTGCCAGTATTCCTTAAGTGCTGGATTATCAGGAGATGCTTTGCCTTTAACTAGAATATGCCTTTTAATTGCTGTCCATTGTAATTTCCATAGATATAGATCTTTACTTTTATCCATAAAGACCCAATTATCATTTCGAGCTTTGATTCTGCCCCAATACTTCTCTTTAAGCCACTTCCAGTATTTATTAGGATGTCTTCTACAAGCAAATCTTGCTTGTCGCATCCACATCCAACGATCTAGTTGGATAAAAGTTCTTTTGGCGACAACCTTGTTAAAATAACTACACCACCCCATTATTCTAGGGTTAAGATTTTCAATTATTCTATCAATTCCCCATGCGAAGCTTCTTTTCCATTCAATCATTATTCGCTTTTTAAATGATTTAATAGTATCTTTGGACGGTTTGACTAGTAGTGTTACACCTCTTCTTCTACTTTTAGTATTATATTGACGAATATTAAATCCCAGAAAGTCAAAACCCTCCTTAATATGAAGTATCTTAGTCTTTTCTTCTGATAATCCTAATCCTCTAATATTTAACCAATCGTTGATTATCTGCTTTGCTTTGATACAAGAGCTTTCAGATTTTGCACAAATGACAAAATCATCTGCATATTTGACTAAAGCATATTCAGACTTAGGGTGGAGATGATCATATTTATCATAAGTTATGTTAAGTATGTCTTCCATTCCATGAAGAGCTGTGTTTAAAAGTAAGGGACTGATCACTCCCCCTTGAGGAGTTCCAACTGTTGTTTTGGTGAATTGATATTCTTCCATCACACCAGATTTAAGCCATGCTTTAATCCAATTTCGTGCTGGAAAATTTCCCACAATCTTTAAAAGAAAATCATGATCCAGATTGTCAAATGCACCTTTAATATCAGCGTCTAATATCCATCCCCTAGTTGTACCAGGGCAAACAATAGCAGAAATTCTCTGTATTGCATCGTGGGTGCTACGTCCAGGTCTAAAGCCGTAACTACTACCCTCAAACTGAGCTTCCCAGAATGGTTCAAGTGCTGATTTAACAACAGCTTGCCTACATCTATCCAAAATAGTGGGCAAACCTAGAGGTCTAAGTTTGCCCTTTCTTTTAGGTATGTATACACGCTTGATTGGTTTAACAGATAATAGATTGTTATCTATTAATTTGTGCATTAATAGATTTCTTTCTTTATCTGTATTAACAACTATTTTATCAATACCAGGACTTCTCTTCCCTCGATTGATTTGGGTAACACGTCTTATAGCAAGTAATTTATTTGACCTTGACTTTAACATCAGTTTCTGTAGACTACGTACTAGTTTCGTATTACCATTTGCAGATGCCCTATAAATACGTTTACGAAGATTATTAACCTTTTTATTAATATCCTGCCAATCAATTGCATACCAATGGATTTGTTCGGAATTATTATTATCATTAGTCTTAATTGTTACATTTGCGTTTAGCATCTAACTTTTCCAATATAATTCATAATCTTGTTTACTCATTTAGGGTAAATCACCAGTCTCAAGTCAGCATCATTTCTGATTAGCACATAGTGCCTATACACCCAGTTATGTATTCCTGTAGTCTTTCGACTTAGTGTCATTAGCTTTTTAAGACCTCTCTTACCTACTATAAGTTGCCAAATAATAGGCTTACCACGTTTCACTAATTAAAGATGCGTTAAGTTGGTTACCTTCTTTATACCGGGGAGCTGGCATTTTTAAAGAAGGTCGCGTGTGCCTTCTTACAGCTAAGCTTTTCAGCTTTATCCCTATAACAGATATTATCTGGAGTATCTGCTTTTATATTTACGATATTTTCCAAACAAAGATTCACTTTCGTTTAACCAATTTTAACTTTACTTTGCCCCTATTTCCTATCCAGATTAGTACTTTAGTTAGGCTTCTTATTGTGCTTAGCACAAGGTCGTTACCAACCTTGCACCGCAATAATAGTAATTAGGTCTAAATGCAACCTAGCCGCAATATACTTGCAGACTTTAATTTAGTGCCATCGTGTCGCACTACGCAATATACTTGCAGACTTTAATTTAGTGCCATCGTGTCGCACCACGCAATATATAAACTATCGTTTATTGTTTGCTGATTTATTGCTGATTCAATGGATGATGAAAAGCATTCATGCTAATGTAATGCAGGATTGTAATAATCATAAGAAACAGAATCATGGCGATACAGTTTGCAAGGATAGAGATAGTAAGTAGGAGTTCAGGAGGAAATGCTTGTTTGAAAGCTGCTTATAATGCCAGGCTGATTATTAAAGATGAAAGAACTAACGTTACTTATAATTTTAGCAAAAAAGGCGATAATGTTTACCATGCTGTTTTATTACCTAACCACGTAGATCAAAAATTCAAAGACTCAAGAGTTTTGATGAATGAAGTAGAACGTCTAGAGACAAGAAAAAATAGTCAATTATTAAAAGATGTAGTTATAGCACTGCCTGATGATAAGGAATTGGATTTAGATGATAGAATAGCAATTACTCATAAAATCATTGAGGAGATGGGGTGGGTAAAAAATGGTCTAGGAGTTCAAGTTGATATTCATCAGCCCCACATGATGGAGAAAAGAATTGGCATGCCCATTTGCTTGTTACTACCAGAAGATTTACAGAAGACGGTAAATCTTTAGGAGCTAAAGCAGTAGATTTAAATCCTAAATTTGCTAAAGTAAAGTGGCAAAGCGTTTATTATCCTGGAAGATAAAATAATTCATGAAAGAGCTAAAGAAGTAATTAATAAATATTTTGCTAAGTTAGGTTTAGACATCAGAGTAGATCCGATAAGTTTTATGCCACAGCAGCATGTTGGTCCTAGTAGAATGCGAAATATTATCAATGAAATAGCAGAGCAAAATAAAATATGTAAGTTAGCCCATCTTGAGATTGTTAAGAATAGCGATGGAGTATTAAATCGTATTATTGGTCATCAATCTATTTTTACTAAATTAGATATAGAAAAAGCAGTAAAAGAGATTCTAGAAGAAGCAGAAAAGTCAAAACTAATAAGGAAGGTATTAAATTCAGATAGGCTGGTAAAACTATATAATGAAGATGGCACGGATACTAAATACTATACTACTAAAGGCGTGCGAGATGAAGAATTAAGGATAGTTAGAATAGCAGATAAGGTAAATAGCCAGATTCATTTTAATAACGTTATTAAGCTTAAAAGTGCTATTGATAATCTTGCAAGTGTTAATGAAGCACAAAGAGCAAGTCTGCAGCATATTTTAATTAATAATCAAGGGATTAGGATCTTGCAAGGTAGAGCCGGCACCGGTAAGTCGCAAGTACTTGCTGAAGCTTATAAAATTGCCACTAACCATGGGCAAAATATTATAGGACTCGCTCCTACTCATAAAGCAGCATCAGAGCTTAAAAGTAAAGGTTACCTGCAATGTTATACAGTAAAAGGTTTTTTATTTAAATTGTATAATGGGAAAGCTGAACTACCAAGAAATACTACGTTAGTAGTAGATGAAGCAGGGATGGTAGGTAATAGTGATTATTTAGAATTACTAAAAGTAGCAAGGAGTAATAATTGTAATCTAATACTGGCTGGAGATGAGAGACAACTCACTTCCGTTGAGCGAGGAGGAATGTTTGCAGTATTAGCTAGTAAATTTGGCTCATATGAATTAAGTAACATTAGAAGACAAAGTAAAGTGTGGGCAAGAGAAATGGCTTCATGCTTTGCAAGATCAGATATTACTGGTGGTTTGCATTTACTAGAACAACATAACTGTTTAAAGAGTGATCATACACTAGAAGAATCAATGGTAAGATTAATTAATGATTGGAGTAACAGCAAATTTGCTCTAAATGAGCGTTTAATAATTACCATGCGTAATGTTGAAGTAGATAGTATTAATCAAGGGATCAGGGAGTTACTAAAAGCTAAAGGATTGCTTACCGGTAAAGAGTATAGACGCTATCTATCATCTGAAAAGCATGAAGATTATATGGCAGGAGATCATATTTTGTTTAAAAGTACTAATAAAGATTTACAAATAGAAAATGGGAAATTTGCAACGGATAACTTCAGTAAGTAATGATAAGTTTGTTGCTAAAATAGATAGCGGGAAAGAAATAGAATTTAATCCTCAAGATGTAAGCTTTAAACATGGCTATGCTTCTACAGTGTATAAAGCACAAGGAGCATCAATTAAAGATGTCTATGTATTACATAATTTAGCAGGAAATAGCAGAAATTCTTATGTAGCCATGACTAGACATATAGAAGAGGTAAAACTTTACTATAATAGAAAGGCTACCAGGAATATGGCCAGTTTAATATCGCAACTTAGCAAAATAGATAATAGGCTATCTAGCATGAATTTTAAAACTTTAGAAGAGTTGCTAGCAGTTCAGGAAAGCAAGAGTCCTAATATTATAGATAAAGTAGGTAATTGGTTTAAAGGGGTAGTAGAAGATATTAAGGATAGATTACACAGTAATGATAACTATTACCACTTAAGAGTGAAGTTAGGACCACCTGCTAAAGTAGCAGAAATCCTAAGAAGCACTAGCACAAATCTTGCCACAAGCCATAAAGCCCAAGAAGAGCGAAAAAGCTCTTCTTATAACCTTACGAATTGTAATAAACAAGATACAACAATAAGTGTTAAGTTACAAGAGGATATTATGGCAAAGACAAAAATAGATTATAATTCTATTAATAAACAAGAAGCACTGGAATTAAAACAAAAATTATCATTTAAAGCTGAAGAAATAGGACGAAGCTTACTTGGTAGTCCAAATAAGCATTTATCAAATAGCCAGTTACTCCGCTGGGAGAAAGATGGTAAAATAGTGATGAAGATAAATGGCAGTAAAGCTGACAGATGGTATGATTTTAGTAAAGGAGAGGGAGGAGATCTATTTACCTTAGTACAAAGAGAAAAAAATTGTGATTTTGTAGAAGCTAAGAAATATTTACAAGATATGGTTGGTATGTCAACCAACGGAGGTAAAGATCTAGCATCAAATTTAGCAGCAGACAAAAATCAACAAATTAAAATTCAAACAGAGCAATATGATGAAATAGCAAAAATTAAGAGAGCTATAGGATTATATGAAAAATCAGATTCTATAAAATATGTTATGCCAAATAATGTAGCAAAAAGATATTTATCAGAACATCGTGGAATTAAAGAAATATTAACAAGATACCAACTAAGTAATGATCTTAGAACTGATATGATGTGGGATAGTAATAGTAAACAATATTATCCTGCATTAATTGCTTTTGCTAGAAATAAAGATGGTAATATTACCGGAGGTCAATCTATTTATTTAAATAAAGAAACAGGGTCAAAAGCGAGTATAGAAGTTAATAAACGTTCATTTGGCAAAATTAGAGGTTCTTTTGTTGAGATTAGTAAAAATAATGAACAGCAGAACGTACAAAGCAGGAACGTACAAAGCAGTAAAGATGGCAACAATTTAGTTAGTAATGTAACGATTATAGCAGAAGGGTTAGAGACGGCTTTAAGCATTGGGGAAGCTGATATTAAAGGCAAAATTCTTTGTAGCTTAGGTGTGAGTAACATTAGGAACTATGAGCCTATCAAAGGAGAGAGAATAATAATTGCTGCTGATAACGATGGCAAAGAAGCAGTATCAGTTAATACTGTAATTAAGGCTCAAGAAGAATTAATTAGCAAAGGAGCAGCGGTAGCAATAGTACGACCACTCGAGACAGGAGATTTTAATGATGTGCTAAAATCTCAAGGAGCAGAATCTATTAGAAATCTTCTAGAGCCTGAAATAATAAAATTAACAGCAGCTACTAAGGTAACTAAACAGTCATCCTTAAAAGCAAGTGATGATAGAAAATCACAATTTAAGTCTATAGAATTACTATTTTCAAAAATGGTAAATAACGATAATAACGGACTAAATAATTTGCAGCAACAGCAAATACAAGCTTTAGCACAGTTTGGCACAACAGAGAATATCAATACCGCAATACAAATCTACAGAGAAAAAGGTATAGATTCTTGTACTGCTTATAGTAACAAAATTTGCATAGCAGCAATAGAAAAGAAGATACAGAAGGATTTACAAATTATGCAGAATAAATTTGATCCTAATTATAATCTTGGTGATAAAAGATTTTCTGATATAGTAATATATGATTTTCAAGGCAAAAGCCATCTCGTCCCTGAAGATTACTTAAATGCCATAGGAAAAGATAAACAAGTAATGCAGTACATAAGTCCAAACTCAGAAATAGATAAAGAAATAAAAAGTGCGGTAAAGAATTGCTCTAAGATCAAGCTAAATCAAGGAATAAGAGTTTAGGATGTAATGTAATAATATTTTATCAAGTTAAAAAATGTAAATATATGAGTGAACAAGGAAACCTGCTTGGTGATCCAGATAAAGGCACGAAGAAAGCTAAGCATGATAAGATATTTCGTAAGGCACTAGAGAATCCTCTAGTTGCCCATGAATTCTTTAATGCACATTTGCCCCCAAATATTAAAAGTTTAATAGATTTTCCTAGTTTAGCAATGGAAAATACCACTTTTGTAGAAAGCTCTTTAAAAGATTCTATCTCTGATGTTTTATTCTCATGCAAATTTGATAAACAAGACGGATACTTATTTTTGCTTGTCGAGCATCAATCAAAAGCAGATCATTTTATGGCTTTTAGGCTATTTAAATATATGATTAATATTTGTGAGCGACATTTAATACAAAATCCTAAAGCTAAGACTTTACCATTAATATACCCGATGATATTTTATAATGGTCAGGAGAAATACAATGTTGCAAGGAATTTATGGGATTTATTTGCTAATAACAAATTAGCAAAAGAATTATGGATTAATGATTACCAGTTAGTGAATGTTCATGAAATTCCTGACGAAGAGTTTAAACAAAGGATATGGTCAGGGATATTAGAATTTTTTCTCAAGCATATACATGAGAGAGAGTTGTTAAAAAGATGGCAAGAAATATCAGATATATTACCGGAATTAACAAAAATAACGATAGGTTATGATTATCTAGAAATGATATTATATTATACTTTGACAAAGATAGAGCAAGCTGATAAAATAGAACTAGAAAATTTATTATCAACAAAGTTAAATCCAGAAATAGGGACAAGGCTTATGAGAAGTTTAGCAGAGCATTGGCAACAAGAAGGGAAAGAAATAGGTATTCTTGAAGGCTTACAAGTTGGTGAAGCTAAAGGTATCCAAATTGGAAAAGCTGAAGGAAAAGCTGAAGGAAAAGCTGAAGGAAAAGCTGAAGGAAAAGCTGAGGAAAGAGTTGAAATAGCAAAAAAAATGCTATCCCAAGGTTGCAATATTGCTTTAATCTCTAGTGTAACAGGTCTTGATGAAGCTTTTATTAGTTCTTTAGAGTAAACATATTTCTTGTAAAATTTACTCTGCTGTTTGAAAAATCATTTATAAAAAAGGCATCGTCAAGTTAAGAGAGATGTAAATTTAAGTATTGAGCGATTGAAAGGAATGATTTATAGAATAGTAGTAACCATTTATCAATAAATCTTAACGCTATGCATATTACTCAAACCCCGAAGAGACATCGTTTTCCAGCAAGCATCATTAGCCATACAGTATGGTTATATCATCGCTTTAATAATAGTTACCGAGATGTTCAAGAACAGATGGCGTATCGAGGTATTATTTTAAGTCATGAGACTGTAAGATTTTGGTGCAATAAATTTGCGATTTATTTTCAAGCTGTCATCAGAAAGAGAGAGAGGAAAGCAACTGACAAATGGCATTTAGATGAGATGAACATCAAGATCAAAGGCGAAGTATTCATATTATGGAGAGCTGTTGACTCCAAGGGGCATGAATTAGAAATATTATTGCAGAAGCGTCGTAACAAGAAATCAGCTATTCGCTTTTTATCAAGATTATTGGGTAATTATCCAACTCCAAGAGTAATTGTTACTGATAAGCTCAGGAGTTACATTAAACCGATTAAGCTTATGTGTCCTAACACTGAACATCGTACTAATAAGAGACTAAATAACTGTGTTGAAAATGCTCATCAGCCAACTCGACGAAAGGAAAAAATATTGATTAAATTTAAGCATCCTAATTCAGCACAATGTATATTATCACTGATGGGCAAAGTCAGAAATATATTTGCCGTCAATGTTGGACGATATACTAAAACCGCACCAGAGCAAAGAATTGCATTTGCATCCGCTAAATCTATTTGGGACGAAGCTACTCAAAGACTTCTTGCTGCCTGAAATATAAAAACATAGTACTTTTTGAAACCAATTTACTTAACTTGACGGTGCCACTACGTTTTTTCGTGTTGCTTTTATGCCTATGAATAATATATAGCCAAATAATACCCATACCAAAGTAGGAGTGTTTGATATTTTACCCAATATTGAGTTTTTTATCATATTTCTGTTGTGTATGTTATTTCTGCAAAAGTGTTATTGATGGATCAGTGCTGTCATTTCGTGAACGGAGTTGTTGCATGTATCACTTATGTCATTCTTAGCAACGGCGGGAATCCAGCATAAAGCGAGATACAGCGAGCTTTTAATTTTAAAAGCTTGCTGTATTTATGTTTTTTTTCTGGATTCCCGCCTCCGCGGGAATGACATTATAGGCGATTTCCGATCCGTGCAGCAATCTAGGTGCAAGTCACGGGATGACAGAGTTGTCTATTTCCTGGCTCTTTTACGGTCGTTAGGGTCAAGGAGTGCTTTACGTAAATGGATAGATTTCGGTGTTACTTCAACTCTCTCATCATCCTGTATATAACTGATTGCTTGCTCTAAGGTTAAGATTATCGGCGGCGTTAGTTTAATAGCTTCATCTTTTCCTGATGCTCTAACGTTACTTAGCTGTTTAGCCTTAAGCGGGTTCACCTCTAAATCGTTATCACGGCTATGCTCGCCTATAATCATCCCTCTATATACTTTATCGCCCGGATTAATAAATATTTTTCCCCTATCTTCCAGGTTCCATAGAGCGTAAGCAACTGCTTCACCGTCACCGTTAGAGATAAGCACGCCTTTGGTTCTGCCTTCAATAGCTCCTTTATAATCGGCATAACCGTGGAAAATACGGTTCATAATACCGGTGCCGCGAGTCTCGGTTAAAAACTGACTGTGATAACCGATTAACCCTCTTGATGGACCAATAAACGTAACACGACTTTTACCGCCGCCTGATGGTCTCATATCAGTCATTTCACATTTTCTAAGTGATAAAGATTTTACGACCACTCCGACATAATCGTCATCAACATCAACTTGGATTTCTTCCATAGGCTCTTGTTTATTACCGTTTTCGCCTGTCTGGAATAATACTTCAGGTCTACTGATTGAGAGCTCAAACCCTTCACGACGCATAGTTTCGATTAAGATACCTAATTGTAACTCTCCGCGTCCAGCAACTTGGAAAGCGTTTGATCCCGGGGCTTCGGTTACTTTAAGAGCTACGTTACTCTCAAGCTCACGCATTAACCTGCTACCGATTAAACTTGATGTAACTTTTGTACCCTCTTTGCCTGCAAGCGGTGAGTCGTTAACGCTAAAGGTCATGGAAAGAGTAGGCGGATCAATCGGCAGTGACGGTAATGCTTCAGTTACTTCAGGAGCGCAAATAGTATCGGCAATGTTGGCATTTTCAGCCCCCGCAATAGCGATAATATCACCGGCTGTAGCCTCATCTATAGCGATTCGCTCTAAGCCTCTAAACGCTAATATTTTAGTGATTCGCCCATTTTCTAATACTTTATTTTCACGACTTAATACTTTAATATTTTGATTAACCTTAACAGTGCCGCTTTGCACTCTACCGGTTAAAATTCTACCGAAGAAAGGGTTATATTCTCTAGTAGTAACAAGCATAGAAAACGGTGCTTGAGCATCGGCGATAGGAGCATGGACGTGCTTTACTATTAAATCAAATAACGGTGCTAAATCATTTGCTAAATTATCTAAAGGATTTATGCTCTCATCAAAATTTAATGAGGCTCTTCCTGCTCTACCTGATGCGTAGACTATCGGGAAGTCAAGCTGTTCATTGTTTGCCTCTAATGCTAAAAATAACTCATATACTTCATCAATAACTTTGTTAATTCTTTGATCGTCTCTATCAATCTTGTTAATAACAACGATAGGTTTTAAACCAAGCTTTAAGGCTTTAGAAAGTACGAATTTTGTTTGCGGCATCGGTCCTTCCGATGCATCGACAAGCAGTACAACCCCCTCAACCATGCTAAGTATACGTTCTACTTCACCGCCAAAGTCAGCGTGTCCCGGAGTATCTACGATATTGATACGTACATCACCCCACATAAGAGCGGTACATTTTGCAAGTATGGTTATACCTCTTTCACGCTCAAGGTTGTTGGAGTCCATAGCACGCTCTGCTACTTGCTGGTTAGCTCTGAAAGTACCGCTTTGCTTAAGCATGTTATCAACAAGGGTAGTTTTCCCGTGGTCAACGTGGGCAATAATGGCAATATTACGAATAGATGTCATCTTTTAAATTCTCACATGTTTACAATAGTTTTCTGCATTATATACCAAAATAGCAAAAAATGGAATAAACTTCTTGAAAAAGAGATTAATTTAACCGTAAAATAGAAATTACTAAGAATTATTAAACTTTAAAGTAAGAGAAATTAATGAACGATAATACTGCACTATTTTTATTTGACTTTGACGGTACTCTAGTTAAAGGACATTCGCCTAATTATATAGGAGAAGAATTAGCTAATTTAAGGTATTTGCTTAATGGTAGAATTGGTTTTAAATCACATAAAGAATACGAGCAGTTTACTAAGAAAAATTCTATAGATTTAATGAAAGGAATTTTAGAATCCGGACATAAAATAGCTATAGTATCATATAATGATTACCCTGATGCCGTTAAATATGCAATAGAGCAGTTACTTGGAAAAGAAATCGCAGATAAAGTATATATAAAATCAGCTTTGCCGTCTTATAACCATAACGAAATTCAACGCTCTAATAAAGTACTGTATATACAAGAAGTGATGAGAAATACAGGCATTACTAAGAAAGAAAATGTATTTTTCATGGATGATGACCTCAAGCATGTTGTAGCTGCAAAAGAATTCGGTATTAAAGCTGTTTTAGTCGAAAAAGAGGGGAGAGAATATATTAATAAGGCTTGGAAGTTTTTTGAAGAATTTAATGAAACACATGGAATTTTTAATGAATTTAATGAACCGTTTATTGAACCGGAAGACGTATATAACCATAATGGGGTAGGATTTTGTCCCGCAGGTGAAGAGCATAAGAATTGGGGTAGTACTAATTGGAATAACAATATATTAGGTGATCACTATAAAATTAATTAATTTTTTCACAGTAGACAAATCCCATTATGTTATTTATTCTTGATGGGGTGAGTTTTAGATAATGTCACCCTGCGTGCTTGTAGCGGGGGGGCTTTTGTCACAGATTGTGTCCTAAGATACCGCGGTCAAGCCGCGGTATGACATATAAGGACATACAAACAAAAAAACAGAGTTATAGCGTGAAATATAGAGTATTGTGGTTATTTTTAATAATAGGTTTTTCTTATTTTGTTCAAGCAGAGCCAATGAATAAAGAAGATAATTTTAAAGTTAGAGTAGCAATTGTAGATGTTCAGTCTATTTTAGAAGGATCGATAGCTATTAAAGACTTGCGTAAAAAAATCGAAAAATTGAGCCAGAAAAATCAAGATGATATCGCTATGAAAGAGGCGGAATTTAAACCTATGGAAGAGAAGTTAATTAATGAGCGTTCTTCCTTAAATGAAGAAGAATTTGAGCGGAAAGTAAATGAATTTAATGCAAAAGTTAGTGAGGTTAGAAAGGAAATTCAGAGTAAAAAAGCTAAACTTGAACAAGCTCACGCCGAAGCTATGAGTAAAATTCATGAAGCGACTATTGCAATTATTAGTGAACTTGCAGAAAAATATAACGTTAATTTGGTGATTCCAAGCGCTCAAATTTTATATGCGAAAAATAATTTAAATATAACCTCTGAAGTGACTTTTATGTTAAATGAGAGGTTAAAGGAAGTTCAAATTAATTATTAAACCTGGTATTTTATGGCAGAATTTACACCGATTACAATTGCATACGGGGACGGGATAGGTCCTGAAATAATGGAAGCCGTGCTTTATATATTACGTAAAGCCGAGGCACGTATCCGTTTAGAGACTATAGAAGTAGGAGAAAAGCTTTATAAAAAGCATTATACTTCAGGTATAAGCGAAGAAAGCTGGGCATCGATAGAACGTACCGGCATTATACTTAAAGCCCCAATTACTACACCGCAAGGAGGGGGGTATAAAAGCCTAAACGTCACGATTCGTAAGACGCTACAGCTTTTCGCTAATATTCGCCCCTCTGTTTCGTTCTATCCGTTTACTAAAACTCTGCACCCGAATCTAAACCTGACTATCATACGTGAGAATGAGGAAGATTTATATGCCGGTATAGAATATCGTCAGACACATAACATGTATGAATCGGTTAAGCTGATTAGCCGTACCGGTTGTGAAAAAATTATCAGATATGCCTTTGAATATGCAATAAAAAATAACCGCAAAAAAGTTACTTGCTTAAGTAAAGATAATATCATGAAATTTTCCGATGGGATTTTTCATAAAGTATTTAACGAAATTGCTAAAGAATATCCGCAAATTAATAACGAACATTATATTATCGATATCGGTACGGCAAGGCTTGCAACCAAACCGGAAATATTTGACGTAATTGTAACTTCTAATCTCTACGGCGATATTATTTCCGATGTAGCTGCCGAAATTTCCGGATCGGTAGGCTTAGCCGGTTCTGCAAATATCGGAGAGCATTACGCGATGTTTGAAGCAGTACACGGCAGTGCTCCCGATATTGCCGGTAAAGATATTGCTAATCCGTCAGGGCTACTAAATGCCGCTATAATGATGCTGGTACATATTGGGCAGGGCGATATTGCAACTTTAATCGAAAATGCTTGGAAGAAAACTATAGAAGACGGTGTGCATACGGCAGATATATATAATGATCAGCATTCTACTAAAAAAGTCGGTACAAAAGAATTTGCTGAGGAAGTAGTGAAAAGGCTAGGGCAAGAGCCTGCGAAATTATCTAAAGCAGATTATCCGTTGGTTACTAAAAAACAAAAAAGCAATGTTAGCTATAAGATTAACACTAAAGAAGTAAAAAAATTAGTCGGTACGGATATACTTGTAAATATGAATGTTACTTCTGCCCATGATATAGCGGATAAACTCGCTAAGCTTGATCTTGGTAGTTTCGAGCTAAAAACTATATCCTCTAAAGGGCTGAAATTATGGCCTCGTGATACTAGATTTGAGACCGTTTCCGATCATTGGTGTTGTCGTTTTACGGCTAAAAAAGACAAGGAGCTTAAGCATATTGACATAACAAAACTACTTGAGACCTTAAGCAAAGCAGATATTGATTTTATCAAAGTAGAAAACCTTTTTGAATTTGACGGCATAGCTGGGTATAGCCTAGCCCAAGGGGAATAAAGGGCTTTTTGTTGTCCCGTGGCTTTGTCTAGGTATATGTCATACCGCGACTTGATCGCGGTATCTTGAGACGCAGCCTGTGACACAAGACCCCGTGGTCAAGCTGCGGTATGACACCGAACACGTTTTTCGATCTACGCAACAATGCCGCCACGGGGTGACAATAAAAATCTAGATTCCCGCCGTTGCTGAGAATGACATAAAAAACCTCTTCAATCATCAAATAATAAACTAATATCAAATACGCATGAAAAATACCGCTTCTACATTTCCAACTGCTAGCTCAGCTTCCGAAATTCTTGATTTAATAAAGGATATACCTGATAAAGCTTTAATATTTTTTGACGTAGACGATACTATTATAACGCCGAAATCAGTTACTTTTAGAAAGCCGCCTTTTAATCAAATGCTTGATAGAATCAAAGCGAACAAAAGTAATTATGATAATTTTGAAGAAATTGTCAGTAATTGGCGTTTGCAGCGGAAAGTGATGTTGATTGATGAAGAGTGGAGGCAAGTTTTAAATATTTTGAAAAAAGATTATCCTGTTTATGCTCTTACCCAAATGAATACAGGGCAGTTCGGAAATATCCCTTCTATGCAAAAATGGCGATATGAAGAATTGAAAAGTTTAGGTATAGAATTTGTAGATAATGAAGAATTAGCGGTTTATAATACAGCCAAAAAAGATGACGCCACTTTTTATAAAGGGATATTTATAACGGGTAATCACTCAAAAAGCGGTACTTTAGCAAAATTTTCTAAAGATTTACAAGCTAGTTTTATCGTTTTTGTTGATGATCGGGAAAAGCATTTAGAAGATGTTAGGGATTATTGCGAAAAGAATAAAATCGGTTTTTTAGGTATTTTATTTGATGGGCTTAAAAATTTATCAGGCGAACCCAACCCAAAACTTGCCGAATTTCAAGAGCGATATTTAATAGAAAATGCTGAATGGCTTGAAGACGCAGAAGCCTATAAATTGATGGCAGAGGATGGCTAGGGCATTCCCGCATAAGGCTTGTCTGCGTGGATCGATTTTCTCGTCATTGCGAGGAAATTACGAAGTAATTGACGAAGCAATCTAGTTAAAAAATGCTAATTTATAGCGTTTTTTGTTGTTTTTCTGGATGCTGTGGTCAAGCCACGGCATGACACACAGGTAAAACTAATCTAGTTAACGACATTGAACAGGTAATAACAATAACACAATTAAAATCCATGAATTTCAAAAATGAATCTAATAAGAAAATTTTTAATAATTGCTATAATTCTAATCCCAAATCTAGTATTAGCTAATACTTATCGGCAGATAAATTATAAAGTAACACCTTTAAATGATCGTCCTGTTTCCGTTATTAAGGTTGAAACGGCAATAATTGGGGATATGGATGGGGAAGTTATTTTAGATTTACCTTATGCTTGGGCAGGTGGTTCTTATTATCAGCAAATCAAAAATGTTAAGTTAGAATATCCGGTTGGAAAATTGCAGTTTAGAAACCAAAACGGCAATCAAGCTGTTTTAAATACGGGTAAGATTAATATCATCAGGTTAAGTTATGAAATATATCAAAAAGCCGGTAATCCTTCCAATATTCTCATGAAACGATAATTAGACAAAATTTAATCCATTCACCCGGTTATGGGCTTTTTACATTACCTGAAGATGTAAACGATAATGATAAGATAGAGTTTAATATTGAATGGAATAATATCCCTGAAACTTGGAAAACAATATCGGATTACGGTCTTGAAAGAAATATAAAGTTTAAAGCTATACCGGTTGAATTATATAGTGTGGTTTATGCAGCAGGAGATTTGAGGCTCTATAAAATAGTAGATCAAAAAAATCCTGTTTATCTTTCTCTGTATGGTCAATTTGATCTCAAAGACCAAGAAATATCTTCATATATAGATAAAATTATTAAAGGGCAAAGAGCATTTTTCCATGATAATGATTTTCCTTATTACTTAATAAGTTTAGTTGAAGGTGATGAGCCTAATCATATGGGCGGTACAAGCTTTACTCATAGTTTTACCGGTTTTATTCCAAAAGATTTAGATAAAAGTTATTACATCATATTACTTGCACATGAACATTTACATAACTGGATAGGTAGAAAAATACAATATATTTATGGTAAAGAGCCTGTGCTAAATTACTGGTGGGGTGAAGGATTTACGGATTATTATTCTAGGATTTTAGCTTTACGTGCGAAAGTTATAACGATCGAAGAGTTTGTAGAACAATTTAATCAATTTTTTAAGGATTATTATTTATCACCTGTAATAAATGAACCAAACAGCAAAATTAAAGAAGATTATTGGAAAAATTATGCTGTAGAAAAATTGCCTTATTATTGTGGGTTTGTTTTTGCACTCTATCTAAATAATCTTATTAAGGAAAATAATAAAGGTAAGTCGCTTGATAATGTTATGCTTGATTTGTTCAAAACCTCAAAAGAGCAAGAATTTTCTATAGACTATTTTAAAAAGACAGTTAAAAATTACGTTCCAAAAGGTATAGATAAAGAGATAAACGAATATATAGAGCAGGGCGATACTATAGATTTAAGCGATGTGGCTAAGATGTTGCCGATTGAGAAAGTGAAAATGGGAGTATATGATCGTGGTTTTAATAGGGATGCTTTAATAAAAAATAATACGATAAAAAATATCGATGAAAATAGTAATGCTTATAAAGCAGGTTTGCGCAATGGCGATATAGTTAAAGAATATAACTTTCCTAAAGGTAGCGATCCTGATCAGATAGTTACAATTCTAACAATTAGAGGCGAGTTTAAATTTAGACCCGAAAGCCCAAATAAAAAAGACATATACAGGTTTAAGCCTAATTTATCCAAAGAAGATAAGCTAAAAATTAGAAAGTTTTTTGATATTCCTGTATGACTTCTATATCATTTTTAACTAAAAGCAGCGTTGTTGCATGGATCGGAAACATACCCAATGTTATTCCCGCGTAGATCGAAAGTTGTTTTCGGTGTCATCCCGTGGTGGCATTGTTGCATGGATCGGAAAATGTGTTCGGTGTCATACCGTGGCTTGACCACGGTATCCAGAAAAACAACTAAAAATATCAATAATTTTGATATTTTTAACTGGATCCCGCGATCAAGTCGCGGGATGACAATGGGGAAACGATCTACGCAACAATGCCACCACGGGATGACACCGAAGAAGCTTTTCTATCTACGCGGGCAATGCCGCCCCGCAGAGGCAGGAATCCAGCATAAAGCGAGATAACCTACGCTTTTAATTTTAAAAACTAGTTATACTTAGGCTTTTTTTCTGGGTTCCCGCTGTTGCTAAGAATGACATATAAGTCAGTCCTTAATCCATGCAACAACCTAGGACAAGCCATAAGATGACGAAGCTGATCCACTCAAGTAAGCCTTAGCAGTATGACGCCAAGTGCTTTTTCGGTCGACTTTCACGAAAACAATAAATCATTAACGACAAATCACTTATAAGATAACGCTAGTGTTTTGACAAGTTCAATGATTATTTTTCTGATATTGGCATTCTGAATTTTAGTAAATGCCCTAGTTAATGACAAAAGTTCTCTTTCCAAAGTTCTTGTTAAATTTTCTCTTTCAAAAAGAATATCATATTCATAATCTGCATTTTCTTCAGCAACATTATTTGAAAGAAGTTCATCTAGTTCGTTTGACAAATACGTAACTTGACTATCAGAAAGATTATCCTCCGTCTCTAATTTTTCTTCTTCGGTATTATTGAAAAAATATTTTAAAGAAGTATTTAAAACTTTTGATAAAATATATAATCTACTTATCGGGATTGTGCTTATTCCTTCCTCATATTTTTTTATTTGAATAGGACTTATATCTAAAGCTTCCCCTAGTTCTTTTTGGCTAAGGCCTATTGCAATGCGACGCTGCTTCAAACGCTCGCTTGCGAATTTATCTATGTGTTTCATTGTATGCATTTTAATAATGAGCTTAATCATTAAAAATTGGTTATTATACGGGCTATTCAATCTTGAATATATATTATACATATAGCTTGCATTTAATCAAGCAACTTTATTAAAAATAAATAAGATTAAGTTTGGAAATAATAGTAATCCCTTTACCTGTCAAGCTTTTTAGTCAATAAATAATTAATTAAAAGCATAAAAGAAATAATTAGCAAGATAGTAATATTTCCAAATTTTGAAAAAATAGTAGGGAAGTTTAGTTTATCAGGGATGAAACCGTTGATATAATTCACTTCATTTAAATCCAATCTTTTTATTACTCTGCCTAAAGGATCGATTACCGCAGAAATACCGTTATTTGCTACTCTAATCATTGAAAGACCATTTTCTACGGCTCTATTTCTGCTAATATGAAAATGTTGATAGGGCCCGCTTGATTTACCGTACCATGCATCATTTGTAACGTTAATTATTACATCGGCTGTTTCATTATTAGTGCGAACAAAATCAGGAAAAATTGATTCGTAACAAATAAGAGGTTTGATTTTTAGGTTGTATTTATCAAGATAAACAAGCCCGCCATTTCCTTCTTTATAATCTATAAAGCCGTGAGTGAGTTTTTTGAAAGGTAATATTTTTTTAAGCGGCATATATTCGCCGAAAGGTACTAGGTGCGATTTATGATATTCGAATAATTTATCACCGTTTTTTGCAAGAGCATACATACCGGTATAAAGCTCAAACTCTTCTCCGTGTTTTTTATTATCCGATATTCCGCCTGTAATCAATGTACCATCCGTATTATTTAACATTTTTAGTAGTTCAGACTTAACAGGTGGTAAATCAAAAGGCACTACTAATGCCGCTTCCGACCAAATGACTAAGTCAATTGATTTAGACTCGCCCACATCGTCGCTTGTCGCTCTCCTATTATCTATAGGCTTCGCTCCTCGCTCCTTGTATCTAAGCCCAACTGAATTGACTATAGATTTTGGATTTTCTGATAAGTTAATATGTAGCATTAAATTATGCCAAAACTCTTCCTCATTCCATTTCTCGGTTTGAGGAATTGATGGCTGTACCAGACGCACTTTTATATTAGTAAAATTTGTAGGGTTATTATTTAGCCTTATGCTTCCGTAAGTAATTATTATAGCTAGTGTTATGCTTGAAGTAAGCAATAAAACTTTTAACTGATTAAACTGTTTATTAAAAAATGGATAAGAAGAAGTAGAAATATAGATCACTATAAAGCTAAGTCCATATATCCCAAATATGCTTAAAGGCTGAATTAAAATGTCGGAAAACGAAAAAGCGTAACCTATTAAGTTCCAAGGAAGACCGGTAAATATCCATGATCTTACCCATTCAAATAATACCCAAAATAAACAAAATATTAATTGATAATATTTGCTGTTTCTTGCAAAAAAGCTACTTATACAGCTTGCCGATATGAAACAAGCTAAAATTATGGGTAATCCAAATAATGCGAAGGGGATTGCCCACCAGAAATCTGCAATATAAACGCTGACGCCAAGGCTAATCCAATATATTCCGCTTAAGAAATGCCCAAAACCAAACAAAAAACCTAATTTTGCCGCCTCTTGCCAGCTTTTAGATTTATGTACTAAATAGCATAAGTAAGATAAACTAAATAAAGCCGGTAGTAAAAAGGTGGGAGCAAATACTAATCCGCTTAGTAGTCCCAATAATAAACAAGTAACTTTCGGCTTATGCATTTTTAATCATAATAATTTTATTTACAAAATAATACATCATGCTATCATTCAGGCAAGTTTAATTTAGGTATACTCGTTGAACTTGAAAAATTAGCTGTGTCGTCCTATAAGTACTGCGGTGCTCACGTATTTAATATACGCTCTGCTCCTTGTCTTATAGACTTCTTGCTCTTTTTCAAGTTGAACTTCGTCTACTTGATATTTTACATTTTATATTTATCAGGAGCAAATATAATGACGGCAGGATTACTACAAGGAAAAAGAGGAATAATTACTGGTATTGCAAATAATATGTCAATATCATGGGCGATAGCACAACTTGCTCGTAAACATGGCGCTGAGCTTTGCTTTACCTACCAATCAGAAGTACTAGAGAAAAGAGTTAAGCCGCTTGCCGAAGAAGTCGGCTGCGATTTTGTTAGCGAGCTTGATGTTACCAATCCAAAATCAATCACGGACCTATTTGCTTTAGTCAAAGAAAAATGGGGGAATTTTGATTTTCTTCTTCACGGTATGGCTTTTTCCGATAGAAACGAGCTTAAAGGACGTTATATCGATACTAGTCTCGGGAATTTCAATAATAGTTTGCATATATCATGTTATTCTTTAGTAGAGCTTGCAAGAGAAGCCGAGAGTCTAATGAATGAAGGCGGAAGTATAGTAACTTTGAGCTATTACGGTGCCGAGAAAGTTATACCGAATTATAACGTTATGGGTGTAGCGAAAGCTGCACTTGAGGCAAGTGTTAGATATTTAGCAAATGATATGGGTGAGAATAATATCCGCGTGAATGCTATTTCGGCAGGTCCTATTAAAACTCTTTCAGGTAGTGTTATCAGTGATTTTAACACTATGCTTAAATCTCATGCGGCAACGGCTCCCTTAAAGCGTAATACTCTTCAGCAAGACATAGCAGGTGCAGCAGTATATTTATTTAGCGAGCTTGCATCAGGCGTTACCGGTGAGATTCATTATGTAGATTGCGGCTATAATGTGATGGGTAGCAATAAGATAGTTGGTTAGGGGATTCTTACGTCATTCCCATGAAAGTGGGAGTCTGATAGTATTGTCACCCCATGGCTTGACCACGGGGTCCAGTATAAGGCGAGATAAATCGAGCCTTTAGTTTTAAAGATTTAGATATTTTTTTAATGACTGGATTCCCGCCTTCGCGGGAATGACATTAATAGTATTTCTAGAGCTATACAACAATTTCATGCTTATGCAAAACAACATACAAATTAATATTAAAAACTACTATATAGTTTTTTCGACATTAACTACTATTATAGGGTTTTTGTTGATTTCTTGTTTGAGGGTTTTACGTATTGTAGATTTTATTCCTTCTTCTATTTGCTCATTAGACAAAGCTTTTTTAGCTTGATTCTGTTGCATTTTAATAAGTTCTGCAATATCATTTTTGATTATATTAATTAATTGCACGTCTTCATTTGAATCAAGCAATCCGGGCATGGATAGTATCGGTTTTGCAGCAAGCGAGCCTTTTTTGTCAATTACAACTGACGCTATTACTATGCCGGCCTCACGCATACGTCTTCTAGCTTTAAAAATAGGCGATTCTACAGGTAACAAATAATTACCGTCAACGGCTAAATACCCGTTTTCGACTTTTCCAACTATTCTAGCATTATTAGGTTCAAGCAGCACTACGCTACCGTTTTCAACTTCTACTGCTTGCTTTATGCCGTTTTTCTTAGCAAGCTTAACATGCTCATGAATATGTACCGGCTCACCGTGTACAGGGATACAAATATTCGGCTTAATTAAAGAATACATTTTTTTCAGCTCATCAACAGAAGGGTGCCCTGACACATGTACAAAATGATCTCGTTCGGTAATAACTTCTACCCCGCTTTTAACGAATATGTTAAATAGCCTAAATATTTTCTTTTCATTACCTGGGATGATTTTTGAAGAAAATATCATAGTATCTTTAGGGGCAAGCTTTATTGACGTGTGAGAGTTGGAGGCAAGCTTTGCAGTAGCAGCGAGTGGCTCACCTTGACAACCGGTAGCAATTATTAATAGCTCTTCTCTTCTGAATCTACTAACGTCACGTTCGCTAATTAGAGGTGTAATATCCTTAAAATAACCGCTTTCTTCGGCTGCAAGCTTAATGCGGTGCAGGCTTCTACCGGTTAGAGCTACTTTTCTACCGGCAAGTTGTGCAGCATGGATTATTGTAGCAAGACGAGCTAAGTTAGAAGCAAAAGTTGACACGACAACCATTTGCGGGCAGCCAGCTATAATATCTATTAAACTTTTTCTAACCTCCCCTTCAGAACCAGAGGTACCTTTGTTAAAAACGTTAGTTGAATCACAAACAAGAGCTAATACTCCTTCATCTCCATAATTTTTTAAAAGCTTTTCATCAGCTTTTTTTCCTAGTACCGGATCGTTATCAAATTTCCAGTCTCCTGTATGTAAAATATTGCCTGCCTCCGTGCGGATCATAATTGCCTGCATCTCAGGTGCGGAGTGAGTTAGCGGTATCATTTCCAGAGAAAACGGCTCTAAATTTATTTTACTTCCTGCTTTAACTTCATAAATTTTAATATTTTTAGCAAAATCATATTCACTTAAGCGAATCTTTAAAAAATTTGCCGTAAAAGTAGTAGTATAAATAGGGCATTTAAGACTATTCCATAGATATTGTATTCCGCCTAAATGATCTTCATGGGCGTGAGTTATAACCATACCTACTATATCTTTTTTATATTTTTCGATGAAGCTACTATCTGCAATCATCATATCAACGCCCGGTAAATAATCATCGGCAAAGCCGCTACCGCAATCAATAATTAGCCATTTACCTTTATAATGATATAGATTAAAATTCATACCTATTTCGTTAGAACCGCCAAGAGGTATAAATAGTAAATCGTTTTTATGATTTTTGATATTGAATGACGACATATTTTTTCTATAATTATTAAACTTATTTATTTCTATTTTATATCTTATAACTTATTATTACTTAAGCGTCTATTATTATATTAAAAAAGAAATTCACGCAATGAACATAAATAAAATAGCATTAGTTTATAACCAAAATTCTAAATCTTTAGATAGTATAGAGGCAATAAGAAAGCTTTATAAATATTGTAAAGTAGAAGAGGCGGATGTAATTATGGTTGTCGGCGGAGATGGAGAATTATTACATAATATACACCGTTATATGCATTTAAATATACCTTTCTATGGCATTAATTTAGGAAGTTTAGGATTCCTCATGAATCCTTTAGATATAGATAATGTACTGCAAAATATACAAGAAAGTACAAGTGCCACTCTCAATCCGCTTTTAATGGAAGCTGAAGGCGTAGATGGCCAAATACATAATGCACTTGCGATTAACGAAGTATCAATATTTCGCAGTACTAACCAAGCAGCGAAGTTTAGAATTGAAGTAAACGGTGTAGAACGAATGAGTGAGTTAGTAGCAGACGGAGCTTTAGTTGCAACACCTGCAGGCAGCAGTGCCTATAATTTATCAGCCGGCGGTCATATTCTACCCCTAGAGTCGAATATGTTATGTTTAACTCCAATATGCTCATTTAGACCGCGTAGATGGCACGGTGCGTTATTACCGTCTTCTGCGTCTATTAAATTTGAAATACTTAATACAAAAAAGAGACCGGTAAATGCCGCTGCAGATTTTCAGGAATTTAATAACATAAAATCAGTTACCATTAAATCTACTAATGACAAGTCAATCAAATTGCTCTTTAATAAGAACCATACTTTGGAAGACCGTATCATCAAAGAACAATTCGGCGGATAATTACAAGTCTTTTAAAAACAAGTTTTTTATTTTATTAAGAATCTGTATTATTAATATAATATTTATACTTCATTTACTTTAAATTATGTTATGCAGCAAGAAAATAATAGGTTATTAAAAAAAGATATAGAAAATGCAATTTTTGAAGGTGATTGTTTAGAGATACTAAAAAGGTTTCCTGATAATTCTATTGATATGGTTTTGTGTGATTTACCATATGGAACAACTTACAACAAATGGGATAGTGTAATTGACCTTAATAAACTTTGGTTTGAATATAATAGAATAGTTAAATTAAACGGTGCAATAATTTTAACTTCGCAAGGACTTTTTACTGCTAAATTAATTCTCTCTAATGAGAAATCTTTCAAATACAAAATTACTTGGGAAAAGTCTAAGCCTACTAATTTTCTCAATGTTAAGAAACAACCCTTAAGAAAACACGAAGATATTTGTGTCTTCTATAGAAGGCAACCTGTTTATCATCCACAAATGACTTCTGGAACTCCTTATGATAAAGGTATAAGAAAAGATCAATTATCTGGAAGCTATAACAATTTCAAACCAAAGCATGTTAAAAGTATTGGTGAAAAGATACCCTACTGATGTTATATATTTTAAGACAGCAGAAAGCGAGGGTAAAGTATGGCATCCGACTCAAAAACCTATTGAGTTAGCAAGATATTTGATAAAAACCTACACCAACCCTAATGATATTGTACTTGATAACTGTTTTGGTAGCGGTAGTTTTTTAGTTGCTGCTGCATTAGAAAAAAGGCTTTTTTGTGGTATTGAAAAAAATGAAGATGTACATCTTTTTAAAAAAGATGCTATTGATTATGTAAAAATAGCTCAAGAAAGATTAGGTAATATTATACAAAACATTAAATTTTACAATTGTAAATAGATAGAATATGCAGAACAATATTAACTATAATGAAAGAGCTTGGGCTATTGACGTTATATCGGAAATAAATTTACTTTCAACTAAATTTAATAGACCTATTAAAAGAGCTGGGGGCGAACATACGATTTTAGTTAATAAAAAGATTATGTTCCCAGATGTTTTACTTTTCGGAGATAAAGATGGTTCCTCTATATTACAAGGCTGGGAACTAAAAATGCCGGATACTCGTGTTACTGATAATGAACTAATTTCTAACGCTACGGTTAAAGCACACCGTCTTAAGCTTAATAGCTTTTTATTATGGAATGTGAAAGAGGCCGTCCTATATGTTTTATCTAATAATACTTTCTTGCCTATAAAAAATTGGCATCTGTCAGAAATAAAATCCCGACAAGATGTAATTTTATATAATGAAAAATGGAAAAATCTTTTAATAGAAATTGTTAATGATTTAAATCATTTTTTAGAATGTGGTAGAATCTTACCAACTGCTCCAGAAATAGCAATCAGCGAACAAATATATACAGATTTTTTATTTAAGTTTAGTCATTTACAAGCAGATTTTATAAGAAATATTTGTTGTAAAAATGTAGAATTTGAATTAGAGCTTGATATTTGGTTTAAAGAAAATAAAGAGGAATTAAAACCCTTATCAAAATATCAAGCTTTAGCTTACTTTAATATTATTAACTGGATTAATAAATTTTTATTTGCGCATTACTTAAAATTGTTTAACAATAATGCGGTATTAATTAAGGAAATTAATGCCATTTGTACGGTGGAAAAGGCTAATAATATTTTTAAAGAAATTACTTTAAAATGTAATTTTGTAAATGTTTTTAACCCTATAATTGGACAAGAAAATGTCCAAGACAACCTTTGGCAAGCATTGTTAGAATTAAATTAATTCTTAATTGATTTTAAGTTTGAGTCAATTAAACAAGAAACTTTTCATAATATTATTGATACAGCTTTAACTTATTCTAAAAAAAAATTATCAGGTCAATTTTCTACTCCCGTCCCTTTAGCTAATTACCTAGTTGCTATAACTATTAAAGATAGAACTCAAAATGTTATAGACATATGCTGTGGGAGTGGAACTATTGCAAAATCTATATATAACCTTAAATTAAATAAGGGTCTTTCTATTAAAGAGTCATTAGGGACTACATGGGCTAGTGATAAGTTTAGTATGCCGTTACAGCTCTGTTCAATTACTCTCTCTGACCCTGAAGGAATGGGAGAAATTGTTCGAGTTTTCCAAAAAGATGCTCTTTTTTTATCGTCAGGAGATTTAATTAAATTTATTAATCCATACTCCGGAGAGCTAGTATCACAGAAACTTCCTAAAATGCATGCTGTAATATCTAATTTACCTTTTGTGAGGTTTGAAGATGTTTTAAAGCTTAATCCAAATATCGACATAATGAACAAATATATATATGTAAATCATGGTATACAGATGGATAAAAAAGCTGATTTATATGCTTATATAACGCTAAAATTAAAAGATATTTTATTAGAAGATGGACGAATCGGTTTAATTATTTCAAATTCTTGGCTTGGAACAAACTGGGGAAATATATTTAGAAAAATTTTATTGAAAAATTTTAGTATATTAAGAGTTATTATATCAGGTAATGGTAGGTGGTTTAAAAACGCTAAAGTTGTAACAACAATTATTATTTTAGAGAAGAAATTAAATTTTTCTGAATTACAAACTGAAATTTCATTTATTACTACTCTTAAATCCATCAAGGAGTGGGATGAAAAGATAGGTAATGAGATGATCTTTCATACATTACAAGCAAAATCAGCTATAGGAATTATTGAAGCTAAAAAATATCATATAGAAACTCTTAACAAACTTGAAAAACTTGGATTAAGTTGGAACACACTTTTTGTCGACAATTCATGGATAGATGTATTGGAGAAATTTTTAGTACCAATTAATAACTTATTTTCCATTAATAGAGGAGAAAGAAGGGGATGGGATGCCTTATTTTACCCTCAAGCTAATCATAATATCGAGCCAGAATTTATAAAACCAGTTTTAAAAAGTACAAAAAATCTTAAAGGATCCCTTATTATTAATGCTGATGACGAGGCATTTTGTTGTTTACACCCTATTGAATATTTAGAAAGTAATAAAAAAGTTGGTGCTTTAAATTGGATTAAAAAATTTGAAAAACAAGTCAATAATAAAGGCAAACCTTTATCAAAAATTCTGTCAAAAGGGCATACATATTGGTATGAAATGCACAATAACTCTCTAGCAGATATAGTAATATCAATGAATCCAGATAAAAAACTTTGTTTTTATAAATTAATAAGAAAATCCTTTGTAAATCAACGCTTGATAAGATTCACAGCATTACCTTTCAATAAAAATTTAGATTTATGTCACGCTCTTTTAAACTCTGTGGTTAGTATGTTTTTATTTGAATCTATAGGATTCGGAAGAGGATTAGGCGTCCTAGATATTAATTCTAATAAAGTTTCAAAGCAAATGCATATGCTTAATCCTAAGCACTTAAATATAGAACAAAAAAATAAAATCCTTGAAGGATTTAAACCTTTAATTGCAAAACCTGTAAAAGATTTGCCTAATGAACTTAAAGAAAAAGACCGAATTAATTTTGATGACACAGTATTAGAAGTGTATGGAATTAAATTTATTCGAGAACAAATATATAATTCTCTTCTGAATTTATACAATAGTAGACAAACAGCTAGAAATACTGTAACACCAAGGTGATAATAATATTATCTTATCAATATAGAATACTTATTGCTAATATATATTAATTTAACCCCTATTCAAAAGGCTGTCTTAGGTTAATAGCGGCAGATAGGGTGCCTTCATCTAGATAATCGAGTTCGCCGCCGATAGGGATGCCGCTAGCAAGGCGAGAGATTTTAGCAGGAAGTTCTTTTAAGTATTCCGTAATAAAATAGGCAGTAGTTTGACCCTCTAAGGTAGAATTAGTGGCAATAATTACTTCCTTAATATTTTCCTTAAAGCATCTATCAAGTAACTCCGGTAACCTCAGGATACTAGGGTTTTGTCTGCTAGCTGCCGATAGATTTTGACCAAGTACGTGATATAGTCCTTTAAAATTACCGCTACGCTCCATTGCCCATAATTCAGCAACCGTTTCAACAATTGCAATAACTGATCTATCTCGATATTCAGACGTGCAAATATTGCAAATATTTGCGGTATCCATATTCCCGCAAACCTGACATTTTACTATTTTTCTATCTATTTCCACAAGATTATTGATAAGAGTTTTTAGCCTTACATCTTTATCTTGCAGTAAATATAATACTATACGTCTTGCTGATCTGCTACCGAGTCCCGGTAATTTAGAGAAAAGATAAATTAGCTGATCTATTTCGTTATTGCTGTTATTGTTCATATTAAGCCTTTATTACGACGGTTCCGGCTATTTTATCATGTAATGCTTGTTTTTGAGAAGAGAAAAGTATAAAGAAAATACCGATCGGAAAAGTCACATACCCAAGAAATCGTTTAATTAACTGCGTAAGAGTAGGGCGATTTAGCGTTACGGCATCTACTATTTTCATATGCATAAGCATTTTACTCGGAGTTGCACCTTTATAACGCCAAAAACCTACAAAATATGAGCCTATTACTAAAAGACTGGTTGTAAAATTCGAAAAATTAAAGAAGATGTATTTGTTAAAGTTTCCTGCTTTAAGATATTCGTAAAAATCTTCATTTATAGTAGAGAGAAACATTTCGTTTGGATTATGCACATCAATATTATAGGCATAGAAATAATCTTTATAGAAGAAAAACATCAAATAAAAATAACAAAATTGTAAAATTGGAATCGCTATAAAAGCAAATAACGATAAATCAAGTGCCGTAGAAAAGATGCGTGCTATAAAATCAGGATATATAATTTGTTTTTTCATTGCTGATTACTATTTTTTGGTATTAAATAATATAATACAAAAAATATTACAGTATTTATGGAACAATTTGAAGCATTTAGTTTATTATTTGTTAATAGTTTTGTCTCAAATATTATTATCGGTTTTCAGCGTGAATTAATCTTCCATTCAATGAAGATGCTTAGTAATTATAATTACCAGATAATGCTAGTAGTAGCAACTTGTGGTTCTGTTTGCGGTAATATAGTTAACTATATTCTCGGTAAATGCGCTTTAAATATTTTTTATTCTTCTAAAAATGAACAAAATATTCTAAGGCATAAAAATTTAACCCGATTATATTATAAATATGAGCTATTTATCCTTTTTTTAGTGGCATTTCCTTTTTGGGGTACTTTTGTTTCTTTATTTTCAGGTTTTTTTAAAACAAAATTTTTAAAATTTTTGAGTATTGGTTGTTTAGCAAAAATCTGCTATTATACTCTAGAATTATATGTATTCTAGAATATGAAAAAATTAACTAAAATAAATTCACATAGACAAGAAAGAGTAGCAAGTATTATAAATGAAGCGTTAATTGAAATTTTACATCGCGGGAAAATGCTTGATTCTAGACTTTTTGATTGTCCTCTTACGATAACAAAAATTGTAGTTACTGCGGACCTAAAAATAGCTAACTGTTACTTTTTACCTTTTAATACTAAGTTAACGGTTCAGGAAATTACTGAAAGTTTGAATAAATCTAAGAATGCGATCAGGAGCTTTATAACAGATAAGATAAATATGAAATACTCCCCTGATATAAGATTCCATTACGATCACGGGTTTGATAATGCTACTAAGGTAGAAAAATTATTGAAGGAAACAGATATTAACAAAAATCTTTAAATTGAATTGTAGAATGTTTTGAGGTAAAATAGGTGCTAGGGGATAAACTCCATCATTGCAAAACAATAATTATCCACCATACTAAATACCGAAATATTTAGTTTAGCGGTCCCCTAGCATAAATTTGCTTTAAAGACTTAATAAATGTTTTGCAATGATGGAGTTTAAACATCATTTACAATCTGTATATTATCATTAGTAATTGAAATAATCAAGATATTTTAGTTATTTTTTGGCATTTTCTTAAACTATAAGTATAACCATATTGTTTTTTAATGCTTATATATTTTTACGGCGGCAATCCGTTAATTTTTATAAAATAAAAGCTTATTTTTATAAATAACTTTAAAATATTGCTTTTTTATATTAAAATGAAAGAATAATTGTTTAAGAGTAAGTAGAAATGTCCCCTCAAATAATCGAGTTACTAATTTTTGCCGCTATTGCTTTTTTTATTATCAATAAATTAATTACTGCTCTCGGCACTACCTCAGAAGATGATCCGACAAAGCAAAAATCCTATTTCGGTGAACCAATTATTAAAGATGTAACTCATAGCTCTAGTGATCCTTCATCGTCGCGTGAAGAAAGCTATATCCCGACAGCTAAAGATATTAAAGCATTCAAAGACTTAATAGTAGAGCAAAATATAACTGAGGTAGTAGACGGTATGGAAATGGTACATAAGCGTCTTAATGCATTTCAACCTATTAAATTTATAAATAATGCTAAAATTGCTTTTCAAATGATTATAGAAGCTGCTTATAAAAAGCAAACTGATGAGCTGTCTAAATTAGTTGATAAAAGGTTTTTAGAAGAATTTGAAAAAATATCTGATTCCTACGGTAATTTTTTTGACTCAACGGCTTTAAGCACAAAATATTCGGAAATCTATATGTTTGGCAACAATATATTTATTAAATTATTATTCCAAGGCAAGAATGTAGTTGACAAAATTGAGGAATTAAAAGAAGAATGGACATTTACCCGTAACGCTAATGCCAAAGAAGTAGATTGGTTTTTAAGCAACATCGAAAAAGTGTAAGGTATACTCGTTTTATTTGAAAAATTGGTTACGTTGTCTCTTGCTGATAATCCTCACGTACTAATATGTACGCTGCGGTTATCAGCTTTAAGACGCCTTGCTCTTTTCCAAATAAAACTTCGTCTACCAAACCCTTTTATTTATAAGATGTATACTCTCGTCAAGTGACGGGATTACGTATCACATATAAATCACACAATTAAGACTATTAGCAATGAACAAAATTTTCTATATTATAGGCACAATATTAATAATAGGTGTCTTTTTTATGTTTCAAAATAAATCCTCAATAACAAACGATAATAATCAAATAATCCCTCGTAAAGTTTCATTCGGTAATCCTGACAAGATGAGAGTATCACTAACCCATGACGGCAAATATATTTTATATGTTGCACCGAAAGACGGTGTGCTGAATATTTGGCTAGCACCTAGCGATGATATTAGTAAAGCCGAAGCTATAACCGATGATAAAGATCGTGGGATTAGCAGTTATATGATTGCCCATAATAATAAGAATGTTATATATTCTCAAGATTATAAAGGGGATGAGAATTTTAGATTATATAGCTATAACATAGAAACAAAAGAGACGAAATTACTTTATATGGACCTTCCTGTACAATGCAAGAAAAAAATAATGTCAATAGTACAAAAAACAAATGCAGCCATGTATCCGGCTTATAGCTGATAAATCAACCTAATTTACTCTACAGCCCTGATGGAATTCGCTGGCTTACAAACTATATACTTATCACTCCATCGGCTTCTAAGCGAGCCATGGCAAAACACAGTTTTTTTGTAAGCTAAGGTTTGTCTTATTTACCATCAATATTATTATCTCACGCATATTTCAGGTTGGAATCTCTTACATATTGTTATTCATTAAATAATTCACTATTTATTCTAATTATAATAGTGCTGTTACTACACACACTCTATTAACTACAAACTTTACTCTCTACATAATCATCTCCTGATCTGAGTAAGGCAAACACCACTCTTGCTAATTTATTAGCTATGGCAACTGTTGTTTTATTATGGCCACTTCGCTCAGATAAATTAAACATCCATTGCGTAAATTTGCTAAAATCTTTTTTAAATTTCTGTTCTTCCGATGTAAATCTTACCTTGGCATTTAATACAGCTCTAGCCCCCTGAATTAATAAAGTGCGTAAGTATGTATCACCTCGTTTGCTAATTCCAAGCAGCTTATCTTTTCCTCCACTTGAATGTTGTCTTGGCACTCTAATCCTAGCCATGCCGATAATTGCCTACCATTCTCAAAACTTTTAGCATTACCTATTGATGCTATTAAAGCAGTAGCAGTAATTAAGCCAAGACCAGGTATGGCGGTTAATCGTTGATATTGAGTTAAGTTACTAGCTATCATTGTTAATCGTTTTTCTATCTCTTTTATTTTTTTATCATTATCTAAGAATTCTTCTTTTAGTTCACTAAATGTTTGATAACCTAACTGGCTTAATTTCCCTTCATCTAAAATCTCGGTTAATTTTGTGATAACCTTATTGATGCCTTGGGGGATAATAAAACCAAACTCATGTAGTAGCCCCCTAATTTCATTAGCAAGTGCTGTACGATTTTTTACCAATCTCTCTCTTTACTCTATGTATTGATAAAATTTCTTGTTGCTCTATAGTTTTAATTGGAACAAATCTCATATTAGGTCTTGTCACAGCTTCACATATCGCTTCAGCATCTGCTTGATCATTTTTATTAATTTTAACATATGGTTTGACAAATTGTGGTGCCATTAGTTTTACTTCATGCCCCAATTTAGTTATTTCTCTTGCCCAATAACTAGATCCACCGCAAGCTTCCATCCCTACCAAACATTTTGGTAAATTAGCCATAAATGTCAAAACCTGATCTCTCATCAATTTTTTCTTTAACACTGCCTTGCCATTTTTATCTGCACCATGAATTTGGAAAATTCTTTTTGCAATATCTATACCAATTGTAGTAACTTCCATATGGACCTCCTTGATTGTTGTTTTAATATATTGAATATTAACTCTAGAAGATTAGCAACTGCTTTTCATTCTCTATATCAGGAGGTCCATACCATTACTCCACTATACTCAATATTAAAGGTGATAGTTTCAGACTTAAGGATAAAAAGAAAACTGGTCTTGTGCCAATAGAAATTATTAATAAACAGGAGGATAACTTATGACTTAAATATCAGATGATTTTTTTATGATACTGTATCATTTTTCGACCGGTGTTGACAAAAGGGCTTATTTGGCATACTGATAGAGGTAGCCAATATTGTTCTGAGAGTCATTTAAAAATTATAAAACAACATGGTATCAAACAGAGTATGAGTCGTAAAGGTAATTGTTGGGATAACGCTGTTGCTGAAAGTTTCTTTCATACTATAAAAACAGAATTAGTGTATCAACGTAAATTTAAAACTAGGGAGGAAGCAAAACATACCATATTTGAATATATAGAGGTATTTTACAACCGTATAAGAATGCATTCTTCTAATGACTATCTATCACCAGTACAATATGAAGAAATACAAAAATGTGCATGAACTGTAGTAGTTGACATTTGATCTTACATTTAATAAAAATAATGTATTAAAAAATACAGATAAAAAAATGGAAGGTCATAATGAACTTAAATCAAAAAATAATAAAGCCAAAATTGGGGTTACTTGAATTAGCTAAGAGCCTTGGTAGTATATCATCAGCATGTAAAGCGATGGGATATAGTAGAGATAGTTATTACAGATTTAAAGAACTGTATGAAACTGGTGGCGAAGAAGCATTGTATGAAATTAGTCGCAGAAAGCCAATAATAGCGAATAGAGTTGATCCAGCGATAGAGAAGGCAGTAATGGATATGGCAATAGAATATCCAGCATACGGTCAGCTTAGAGTATCAAATGAGCTTAAAAAGACTGGTGTACTTGTATCACCTGGAGGAGTGAGATCAATTTGGTTACGTAATGATTTAAACAATATCAGTAAAAGGCTTAAAGCATTAGAAGCAAAAATGGCTCAGGATGGTATTGTTCTTACTGAGGCTCAGTTACAAGTACTAGAGAAGCGTCGTAATGAAAAAGAAGCACATGGAGAAATTGAGACGCAGCATCCAGGTTATCTAGGATGTCAGGATACATACTATGTAGGTAATTTTAAAGGTATCGGTAAGGTTTATTCTCAGGTATTTATTGATAGCTATACTAGGGTAGCAGATGCTAAACTATATACTGATAAAACAGCTCTTACTGCTGCTGATATGCTGAATGACCGCGTGTTACCATGGTACGAGACCCAAGGAATACCAATACTTCGTATTCTTACAGACCGTGGGTCAGAATATAAGGGGAATATAGAGCATCATGCTTTTGAGTTATTTCTTAGCATAGAAGGTATAGAACATACTACAACTAAGGCATATTCTCCACAAACAAACGGTATGTGTGAGCGTTTTAATAAAACCATGAAACAAGAATTCTTTGATACAGCTATGCGGAAAAAGATTTATACAGATCTTGATGATCTACAATTAGATCTTGATATTTGGTTAGAGCATTTCAATAATGAAAGACCTCATTCCGGTAAATATTGTTATGGAAAAACTCCTATGCAAACTTTTAATGATAGTAAGAAATTAGCTGTTGAAAAGAATAATGAAATCTTGTATCTTGATTATATATCTGACAGTCAAAACTTAACTGACAATCAGGTACAAAATTTATAGTGTCTGTAAGATTAAATCTTGACTTCTACACATGAACAACTGTCCGGAAAAGTGTTGACACATCATACCTTCAAACTTAGCTTCCCAAAATGGTTCAAGTGCTGATTTAACAACAGCTTGCATACATCTATCCAAAATAATTGGTAAACCTAAAGGTCTAAGTTTGCCTTTTCTTTTGGGAATATACACACGCTTGATCGGTTTAACAGATGATAGATTATTATTTGCTAACTTCTCCATTAACAAATTCCTTTCTTTATCTGTATTAACAACTATTTTATCAATACCAGGGCTTCTTCTTCCTCGATTGATTTGGGTAACACGTCTTATAGCAAGTAATTTATTTGATCTTGACTTTAACATCAATTTCTGTAAACTACGTACTAATTTTATGTTACCATTTGCAGATGCCCTATAGATACGTTTACGAAGATTATTAACCTTTTTATTAACTTCTTGCCAATTTATTGCATGCCAATAAATTTTCTCAAAGTTATTATTATCGGTCTTAATTGTTACATTTGCGTTTTGCATCTAACTTTTCCAATATAATTCATAATCTTGTTTACTTACTTAGGGTAAATCACCAGTCTCAAGTCAGCATCATTTCTGATTAGCACATAGTGCCTATATACCCAGTTATTTATTCCTGTAGCCTTTCAGCTTAGTGTCATTAGCTTTTTAAGACCTCTCTTACCTACTACCAGTTGCCAAGTAATAGGCTTACCACGTTTCACTAATTAAAGATGCGTTAAATTGGTTACCTTTTGTATACTGGGGAACCGGCATTTTTAAAGAAGGTCGCGTATTCCTTCTTACAGTTAAGCTTTTCAGCTTCATCCCTATAACAGATATTATCTGGAGTATCTGCTTTTATATTTACGATATTTTCCATACAAAGATTCACTTTCGTTTAACCAATTTTAACTTTACCTTGCCCGAGGGTGTCAGAAAGTTTGTGTAAGTTGTAAAAATAGTTAAGAATAAAATTAATTAAAACAACTTAACATGAGGCTAATATGAAAAATAAGAACAAAGTATCAAATCCGACTATAGAAAAAGTAGTATCAGACATACTATCACAAAGTGACCCATCTGAAATATTTGGCAAAGGAGGGATCTTTGAAGAATTAAAAAAACAGCTGGTGAATAAGATCTTAGAGAAAGAAATGGAGTCTCATATAGGATATGAGAAGCATTCTAAAACTGAGAAAGAGTCAGATAATAGGCGCAATGGTAATTATGAAAAAACCATTTTAGATGAAGAAGGTCGTAAATTAAGAGTAGAAGTACCAAGAGATCGTGACGGAGAATATGAACCTATACTTATTCCTAAGGGAGTTCGTAAATTTGAAGGATTTGATGATAAGCTAATATCATTATATGCACGAGGTATGACTACTAGAGAAATTCAGGGCCATTTAGAAGAATTGTACTCTACCAAGGTGTCTGCTGAGTTAATATCAAAGGTAACTGATGGTGTATTAGAGGATGCTAATGCTTGGCAAAATAGGTCACTTGATAGTATCTATCCTATGATGTATTTAGATTGCATTTATGTGAAAGCAAGAGATAATCATGTAATAATTAACAAGGCAGTTTATTTGTCTGTAGGTGTGAATTTAGAAGGTAAAAAAGAGCTTTTAGGCATTTGGATAGGCAAAAATGAAGGCGCTAAATTCTGGTTGCAGATAGTAACAGAATTAAAGAATCGTGGAGTTGAACAAATATATGTTGCATGTGTTGATGGTTTAAAAGGCTTTCCTGAAGCTATAAACAGTGTGTTCCCCAAAACGATAGTACAGCTCTGTATAGTCCATATGATTAGGAATTCTGTAAAGTACGTATCGTATAAAGATTTAAAATCAGTTATAGCAGATTTAAAGAAAATTTATTCTGCAATAAATGAAGCAGAAGCTTTAAGAGAATTACAGAGTTTTAGCAAAAAATGGGATAATAAATATCCAGTTATTTTTGATATATGGCAGCGAAATTGGCCTGGTATAGCTCCTTTTTAGCTTCCCGGATGAAATCAGAAAAGCAATTTATACGACTAATGCTATTGAATCAATTAATCGTCAAATCAGAAAAATTATCAAGAATAAAGGGGTGTTTCCAGATGATAAATTGTAGAAGTCAAGATTTAATCTTACAGACACTATAAATTTTGTACCTGATTGTCAGTTAAATTTTGACTGTCAGATATATAATCAAGATACAAAATTTCATTATTCTTTTCAACAGCTAATTTCTTACTATCCTGAAAAGTTTGCATAGGAGTTTTCCCATAACAATATTTACCAGAATGAGGTCTTTCATTATTGAAATGCTCTAACCAAATATCAAGATCTAATTGTAAATCATCAAGATCTGTATAAATCTTTTTTCGCATAGCCGTATCAAAGAATTCTTGTTTCATGGTTTTATTAAAACGCTCACACATACCATTTGTTTGGGGAGAATATGCCTTAGTTGTAGTATGTTCTATACCTTCTATGCTAAGAAATAACTCAAAAGCATGATGCTCTATATTGCCCTTATATTCTGACCCACGATCTGTAAGAATACGCAGTATTGGTATCCCTTGGCTCTCATACCATGGTAACACCCGGTCATTAAGCATATCAGCAGCAGTAATTGCTGTTTTATCAGTATATAGTTTAGCATCCGCTACCCTAGTATAGCTATCAATAAATACCTGAGAATAAACCTTACCTATACCTTTAAAATTACCTACATAATACGTATCCTGACATCCTAGATAACCTGGATGCTGCGTCTCAATTTCTCCATGTGCTTCTTTTTCATTACGACGCTTCTCTAGTACTTGTAACTGAGCTTCAGTAAGAACAATCCCATCTTGAGCCATCTTTGCTTCTAATGCTTTAAGCCTTTTACTGATATTGTTTAAATCATTACGTAGCCAAATTGATCTCACTCCTCCAGGTGATACAAGTATACCACTCTTCTTAAGCTCATTTGATACTCTTAGCTGACCATATGCTGGATATTCTATTGCCATATCCATTACTGCCTTCTCTATCGCTGGATCAACTCTATTCGCTATTATTGGCTTTCTTCGACTAATTTCATACAACGCTTCTTCGCCACCAGTTTCATACAGTTCTTTAAATCTGTAATAACTATCTCTACTATATCCCATCGCTTTACATGCTGATGATATACTACCAAGACTCTTAGCTAATTCAAGTAAACCTAATTTTGGCTTTATTATTTTTTGATTTAAGTGCATTGTGACCTTCCATTTTTTTATCTGTATTTTTAATACGTAATTTTTATTAAATGTAAGATCAAATCTCAACTAATACAGATAAATCAATTCAAAAAATAATATTTTTAGCATTGACAAATGCTTCTAAGAAATGGACAATGCCAATCAAGAATTGGGCAATGGCTTTAAATCAATTTGCTATACTTTGTGATACTAATTTACAAAATTGGGCAAATGGAGAAATTCTACTTACACAAAGAATCTGACAGACTCCCTTGCCCCTATTTCCCATCCAGATTAGTAATTTAGTTAGGCTTCTTATTGTGCTTAGCACAAGATCGTTACCAACCTTGCACCGCAATAATAGTAATTAGGTCTAAATGCAACCTAGCCGCAATATACTTGCAGACTTTATTTTAGTGCCATCGTGTCGCAACACGCAATATACTTGCAGACTTTATTTTAGTGCCATCGTGTCGCAAAGCGGGTAGGTAGGCACTTTAGAGTGCTTTCCTCCCAAAGAACCGTACAAGCGAATTACTCCGCATACGGCTCAAGCAATTTACTAACAGCTGCAATTAGTTGGCCTCGCTTGCTATGTACTTGCCTATGACAGTTTGTATGCAATAGGCACAAATTGTTAATATGGTCAGTGCCGCCACATCTTTTAAGTATTTTATGATGGACTTGTACATTTTCTCCATTATCTATTGAATCTAAACAAACAAGGCATTTACCTTCTTGTCTACGCCAAAGAATCTGTCTGGTCTTAAAGAAGTACTTTGGTTTACTAGCTTGACGTTTTTGCCAGTATTCCTTAAGTGCTGGATTATCAGGAGATGCTTTGCCTTTAACTAGAATATGTCTTTTAATTGCTGTCCATTGTAATTTCCATAGATATAGATCTTTACTTTTATCCATAAAGACCCAATTATCATTTCGAGCTTTGATTCTGCCCCAATACTTCTCTTTAAGCCACTTCCAGTATTTATTAGGATGTCTTCTACAAGCAAATCTTGCTTGTCGCATCCACATCCAACGATCTAGTTGGATAAAAGTTCTTTTGGCGACAACCTTGTTAAAATAACTGCACCACCCCATTATTCTAGGGTTAAGATTTTCAATTATTCTATCAATTCCCCATGCGAAGCTTCTTTTCCATTCAATCATTATTCGCTTTTTAAATGATTTAATAGTATCTTTGGACGGTTTGACTAGTAGTGTTACACCTCTTCTTCTACTTTTAGTATTATATTGACGAATATTAAATCCCAGAAAGTCAAAACCCTCCTTAATATGAAGTATCTTGGTCTTTTCTTCTGATAATCCTAATCCTCTAATATTTAACCAATCGTTGATTATCTGCTTTGCTTTGATACAAGAGCTTTCAGATTTTGCACAAATGACAAAATCATCTGCATATTTGACTAAAGCATATTCAGACTTAGGGTGGAGATGATCATATTTATCATAAGTTATGTTAAGTATGTCTTCCATTCCATGAAGAGCGATGTTTAAAAGTAAGGGACTGATTACTCCTCCTTGAGGAGTACCAACTGTTGTTTTGGTGAATTGATATTCTTCCATTACGCCAGATTTAAGCCATGCTTTAATCCAATTTCGTGCTGGAAAATTTCCTACAATCTTCAAAAGAAAATCATGATCGATATTATCAAATGCACTTTTAATATCAGCGTCTAATATCCATCCCCTAGTTGTACCAGGGCAAACAATAGCAGAAATTCTCTGTATTGCATCGTGGGTGCTACGTCCAGGTCTAAAGCCGTAACTACTACCCTCAAACTTAGCTTCCCAGTATGGTTCAAGTGCTGATTTAACAACAGCTTGCCTACATCTATCCAAAATAGTGGGCAAGCCTAGAGGTCTAAGTTTGCCCTTTCTTTTAGGTATGTACACACGCTTGATTGGTTTAACAGATAATAGATTGTTATCTATTAATTTGTGCATTAATAGATTTCTTTCTTTATCTGTATTAACAACTATTTTATCAATACCAGGACTTCTCTTCCCTCGATTGATTTGGGTAACACGTCTTATAGCAAGTAATTTATTTGACCTTGACTTTAACATCAGTTTCTGTAGACTACCTACTAGTTTCGTATTACCATTTGCAGATGCCCTATAAATACGTTTACGAAGATTATTAACCTTTTTATTAATATCCTGCCAATCAATTGCATACCAATGGATTTGTTCGGAATTATTATTATCATTAGTCTTAATTGTTACATTTGCGTTTAGCATCTAACTTTTCCAATATAATTCATAATCTTGTTTACTTATTTAGGGTAAATCACCAGTCTTAAGTCAGCATCATTTCTGATTAGCACATAGTGCCTATACACCCAGTTATGTATTCCTGTAGTCTTTCGACTTAGTGTCATTAGCTTTTTAAGACCTCTCTTACCTACTATCAGTTGCCAAATAATAGGCTTACCACGTTTCACTAATTAAAGATGCGTTAAGTTGGTTACCTTCTTTATACCGGGGAACTGGCATTTTTAAAGAAGGTCGCGTGTGCCTTCTTACAGCTAAGCTTTTCAGCTTTATCCCTATAACAGATATTATCTGGAGTATCTGCTTTTATATTTACGATATTTTCCAAACAAAGATTCACTTTCGTTTAACCAATTTTAACTTTACTTTGCCCCTATTTCCTATCCAGATTAGTACTTTAGTTAGGCTTCTTATTGCGCTTAGCACAAGGTCGTTACCAACCTTGCACCGCAATAATAGTAATTAGGTCTAAATGCAACCTAGCCGCAATATACTTGCAGACTTTATTTTAGTGCCATCGTGTCGCACCACGCAATATATAAACCTTTAGGTTTATTATTTGCTTTCTGGTTCAAGTGGTTCTGGTTCCAGTGGATGATTTTAAGACTGCATGGTAATGTCAATGATGGATTGAACATTGTTAGAATTAACAAACCATGGCGATACAGTTTGCAAGAATAGAAATAGTAGGTAGAAGTAAAGGTAAAAACGCTTGCCTTAAAGCTGCTTATAATGCCAGGCTGATTATTAAAGATGAGAGAACTAACGTTAGTTATAATTTTAGCAAAAAGGGCGATAATGTTTACCATGCAGTATTATTAACCTAGCCACGTAGATCAGAAATTCAAAAATCCAAGTATCTTGATGAATGAAGTGGAAAGGAGTGAGAAAAGAAAAAATAGTCAATTATTAAAAGATGTAGTTATAGCTCTACCTGATGATAAGGAATTAGATTTAGATGATAGAATAACTATTACCCATAAAATCATCGAAGAGATGGGATGGGTAAGAAATGGTCTAGGAGTTCAAGTTGATATTCATCAGCCACATGATGGAGAAAAGAATTGGCATGCCCATTTGCTTGTTACTACCAGAAGATTTACAGAAGACGGTAAATCTTTAGGAGCTAAAGCAGTAGATTTAAATCCTAAATTTGCTAAAGTAAGTGGCAAAGCGTTTATTATCCTGGAAGATAAAATAATTCATGAAAGAGCTAAAGAAGTAATTAATAAATATTTTGCTAAGTTAGGTTTAGACATCAGAGTAGATCCGATAAGTTTTATGCCACAGCAGCATGTTGGTCCTAGTAGAATGCAAAATATTATCAATGAAATAGCAGAGCAAAATAAAATATGTAAGTTAGCCCATCTTGAGATTGTTAAGAATAGCGATGGAGTATTAAATCGTATTATTCGTCATCAATCTATTTTTACTAAATTAGATATAGAAAAAGCAGTAAAAGAGATTCTAGAAGAAGCAGAAAAGTCAAAACTAATAAGGAAGGTATTAAATTCAGATAGGCTGGTAAAACTATATAATGAAGATGGCACGGATACTAAATACTATACTACTAAAGGCGTGTGAGATGAAGAATTAAGGATAATTAGAATAGCAGATAAGGTAAATAGCCAGATTCATTTTAATAACGTTATTAAGCTTAAAAGTGCTATCGATAATCTTGCAAGTGTTAATGAAGCACAAAGAGCAAGTCTGCAGCATATTTTAAATGATACTCCTCGCAGCAGAGCTGCGAGGTATCTAAAAAAATTTTAGTTGCTTCTGATGAAAAGCTTTATATGATGGTCGATCCGCCTCTTGATTCTTTACATAGTTGCGTAATTTTTTCTCATCTCCATGTTTTCCAACCGTACTCATAAAATATCCATTAGTCCAAAATTCGGTACCCCATAATTTATTTTTTAAGTCAGGAAATTTCTCAAACATTTTCTTAGCTGTTATACTTTTCACTATCCTAGCTACTTTAGTAGGACTATAACTAGGCACAGACTGAATTAGAAAATGCACATGATCTTTATCTACTCCAATTTCTAAAAATCTTATCTCGTATCTTTCTTCAATTTCTAAACATATTTTGCATAAATAATTATCTAACTTCTTATCAAAAATTGCTCTACGATATTTTGCAGGCGTTACTAAATGATAAATAAGTACTGTAACATTATGGCTCTTATGTATGTACCTACTCTCTTCCATCCATACATCATATCACGAAGCAAAGCTTCGGGGAATTAAACCCTAAGAGATTAATAATCAAGGGATTAGGATCTTGCAAGGTAGAGCCGGCACCGGTAAGTCGCAAGTACTTGCTGAAGCTTATAAAATTGTCACTAACCATGGGCAAAATATTATAGGACTCGCTCCTACTCATAAAGCAGCATCAGAGCTTAAAAGTAAAGGTTACCTGCAATGTTATACAGTAAAAGGTTTTTTATTTAAATTGTATAATGGGAAAGCTGAACTACCAAGAAATACTACGTTAGTAGTAGATGAAGCAGGGATGGTAGGTAATAGTGATTATTTAGAATTACTAAAAGTAGCAAGGAGTAATAATTGTAATCTAATACTGGCTGGAGATGAGAGACAACTCACTTCCGTTGAGCGAGGAGGAATGTTTGCAGTATTAGCTAGTAAATTTGGCTCATATGAATTAAGTAACATTAGAAGACAAAGTAAAGTGTGGGCAAGAGAAATGGCTTCATGCTTTGCAAGATCAGATATTACTGGTGGTTTGCATTTACTAGAACAACATAACTGTTTAAAGAGTGATCATACACTAGAAGAATCAATGGTAAGATTAATTAATGATTGGAGTAACAGCAAATTTGCTCTAAATGAGCGTTTAATAATTACCATGCGTAATGTTGAAGTAGATAGTATTAATCAAGGGATCAGGGAGTTACTAAAAGCTAAAGGATTGCTTACCGGTAAAGAGTATAGACGCTATCTATCATCTGAAAAGCATGAAGATTATATGGCAGGAGATCATATTTTGTTTAAAAGTACTAATAAAGATTTACAAATAGAAAATGGGAAATTTGCAACGATAACTTCAGTAAGTAATGATAAGTTTGTTGCTAAAATAGATAGCGGGAAAGAAATAGAATTTAATCCTCAAGATGTAAGCTTTAAACATGGCTATGCTTCTACAGTGTATAAAGCACAAGGAGCATCAATTAAAGATGTCTATGTATTACATAATTTAGCAGGAAATAGCAGAAATTCTTATGTAGCCATGACTAGACATATAGAAGAGGTAAAACTTTACTATAATAGGAAGGCTACCAAGAATATGGCCAGTTTAATATTACAACTTAGTAAAATAGATAATAGGCTATCTAGCATTAATTTTAAAACTTTAGAAGAATTAGTAGCGATTCAAGATCAAAATAAGAGTCCTAATATTATAGATAAAGTAGGTAATTGGTTTAAAACGCGAATTTAGGATAAGTGAAGTTTGTTAATATCAAAAGAAGAATAAAGAATATTAGATTTTTTGATATTAAAAGCATTAACACAAGCAAGAATATGAACTAAAATGTAGAAGTCAAGATTTAATCTTACAGACACTATAAATTTTGTACCTGATTGTCAGTTAAATTTTGACTGTCAGATATATAATCAAGATACAAAATTTCATTATTCTTTTCAACAGCTAATTTCTTACTATCCTGAAAAGTTTGCATAGGAGTTTTCCCATAACAATATTTACCAGAATGAGGTCTTTCATTATTGAAATGCTCTAACCAAATATCAAGATCTAATTGTAAATCATCAAGATCTGTATAAATCTTTTTTCGCATAGCCGTATCAAAGAATTCTTGTTTCATGGTTTTATTAAAACGCTCACACATACCATTTGTTTGGGGAGAATATGCCTTAGTTGTAGTATGTTCTATACCTTCTATGCTAAGAAATAACTCAAAAGCATGATGCTCTATATTGCCCTTATATTCTGACCCACGATCTGTAAGAATACGCAGTATTGGTATCCCTTGGCTCTCATACCATGGTAACACCCGGTCATTAAGCATATCAGCAGCAGTAATTGCTGTTTTATCAGTATATAGTTTAGCATCCGCTACCCTAGTATAGCTATCAATAAATACCTGAGAATAAACCTTACCTATACCTTTAAAATTACCTACATAATACGTATCCTGACATCCTAGATAACCTGGATGCTGCGTCTCAATTTCTCCATGTGCTTCTTTTTCATTACGACGCTTCTCTAGTACTTGTAACTGAGCTTCAGTAAGAACAATCCCATCTTGAGCCATCTTTGCTTCTAATGCTTTAAGCCTTTTACTGATATTGTTTAAATCATTACGTAGCCAAATTGATCTCACTCCTCCAGGTGATACAAGTATACCACTCTTCTTAAGCTCATTTGATACTCTTAGCTGACCATATGCTGGATATTCTATTGCCATATCCATTACTGCCTTCTCTATCGCTGGATCAACTCTATTCGCTATTATTGGCTTTCTTCGACTAATTTCATACAACGCTTCTTCGCCACCAGTTTCATACAGTTCTTTAAATCTGTAATAACTATCTCTACTATATCCCATCGCTTTACATGCTGATGATATACTACCAAGACTCTTAGCTAATTCAAGTAAACCTAATTTTAGCTTTATTATTTTTTGATTTAAGTGCATTGTGACCTTCCATTTTTTTATCTGTATTTTTAATACGTAATTTTTATTAAATGTAAGATCAAATCTCAACTAATACAATGAAGATAAATGGCAGTAAAGCTGACAGATGGTATGATTTTAGTAAAGGAGAGGGAGGAAATCTATTTACCTTAGTACAAAGAGAAAAAAATTGTGATTTTGTAGGAGCTAAGAAATATTTACAAAATATGGTTGGTGTGTCAAACAATAGCAAGTTATTAGAAGATAAGATAAAAGAGCAATTTGACCAAAAAGTTAAGAATCAAGATCAACAAGCGAAATATGCTGAAATATCTAAGATAAAGAGAGCTGAAGAATTATATGAAAAATCAGATTCTATAATCTATATGACGCCAAATAATATAGCAAAAAGATATTTATCAGAACATCGTGGAATTAAAGAAGTATTAACAAGATACCAACTAAGTAACGATCTTAGAACTGATATGATGTAGGATAATAATAGTAAACAATATTATCCTGCATTAATTGCTTTTGCTAGAAATAAAGATGGTAATATTACCGGTGGACAATCAATTTATTTAAACAAAGACACAAATAATAAAGCTGATATTGAGGTTAATAAACGTTCATTTGGCAGAATCAGAGGCTCTTTTGTTGAGATTAATAAAAATAATGAACAACAGAACGTACAAAGCAGGAACGTACAAGTCAGTAAAGATGGCAATAATTCAGCAAGTAATGTAACGATTATAGCAGAAGGGTTAGAGACGGCTTTAAGTATTGGGGAAGCTGGTATTAAAGGCAAAATTCTTTGTAGTTTAGGTGTAAGTAACATTAGGAATTATGAGCCTATCAAAGGAGAAAGAATAATAATTGCTGCTGATAATGATGGCAAAGACGCAGTATCAGTTAATACTGTAATTAAGGCTCAGGAAGAATTAATTAGGCAAGGAGCGACGGTAGCAATAATACGACCACCGGAAAAAGGTGATTTTAATGATATGTTAAAATCCCAAGGAGCAGAATCTATAAACAAGCTTATAGAGCCTGAAATAGCAAAATTAACAGCAGCTAGCAAAGTAACAGAACTTAAATCATCCTTAAAAGCAAGTGATGATAGAAAATCACAAATTAAATCTATAGAATTATTATTTTCAAAATTTGCAAATAACGATAATAATGGACTAAATAATTTGCAGCAACAGCAAATAAAAGCTCTAGCAAAGTTTGGCACAGCAGAAAATATCGATACTGCTTTACAAATCTACAGAGAAAAAGGTATAGATTCTTGTACTGCTTATAGTAACAAGATTTGCATAGCAGCAATAGAGCAGAAGATACAGAAAGATTTACAAATTATGCAGAATAAATTTGATCCTAATTATAATCTTGGTGATAAAAGATTTTGTGATATAGTAGTACATGATTTTCAAGGCAAAAGCCATCTCGTCCCTGAAGATTACTTAAATACCATAGGAAGAGATAAACAAGTAATGCAGTATATAAGTCCAAGCTCAGAAATAGCTAAAGAAATAAAAAGTGCGGTAAAGCAAGTATCTGAGCACAAGCTTAGTCAAGGAATAAGAGTTTAGGATGTAATGTAATAATATTTTATCAAGTTAAAAAATGTAAATATATGAGTGAACAAGGAAACCTGCTGGGTGATCCAGATAAAGGCACAAAAAAAGCTAAGCATGATAAGATATTTCGTAAGGCACTAGAGAATCCTCTAGTTGCCCATGAGTTCTTTAATGCACATTTGCCCCCAAATATTAAAAGTTTAATAGATTTTCCTAGTTTAGCAATGGAAAATACCACATTTGTAGAAAGCTCTTTAAAAGATTCTATCTCTGATGTTTTATTCTCATGCAAATTTGATAAACAAGACGGATATTTATTTTTGCTTGTAGAACATCAATCAAAAGCAGATCATTTTATGGCTTTTAGGCTATTTAAATATATGATTAATATTTGTGAGCGATATTTAATACAAAATCCTAAAGCTAAGACTTTACCATTGGTATACCCAATGATATTTTACAATAGTCAGGCGAAATACAATGTTTCAAGGAATTTGTGGGATTTATTTGCCAATAACAAATTAGCAAAAGAATTATGGATTAATGATTACCAATTAGTGAATGTCCATGAGATTCCTGATGAGGAGTTTAAACAAAGGATATGGTCGGGGATATTAGAATTTTTTCTCAAGCATATACATGAGAGAGAGTTGTTAAAAAGATGGCAAGAAATATCAGATATATTACCGGAATTAACAAAAATAACGATAGGTTATGATTATCTAGAAATGATATTATATTATACTTTGACAAAGATAGAGCAAGCTGATAAAATAAAGCTAGAGAATTTATTATCAACAAAGTTGAATCCAGAAATAGGAACAAGGCTTATGAGAAGTTTAGCAGAGCATTGGCAACAAGAAGGAAAAGAGCTAGGTATTCTTGAAGGCTTACAAGTTGGGGAAGCTAAAGGTGAAGCTAGAGGAAAAGCTGAAAGAAGTATAGAAATAGCAAAAAAAATGCTATCTCAGGGCTGCAATATTGCTTTAATTTCTAGTGTAACCGGTCTTGATGAAGCTTTTATTAGTTCTTTAGAGTAAATATGTTTTTTGTAAAATTTACTCTATAAAAATTCTGAAACAACAAAAAAGTTTTTTATACAGGGCTTTATAATGGTACCCAAAAACTGGACTACTAAAATGATAGAATGAGATATAATTTTCAAATACAAAAGAGAAATTATATGTCTAAAAAAGCAAAACAATATAGTGCAGCAGAAAAAACAAAGATAGTTTTAGAAACAATAAAAGCTGAAATGACAATAGCTCAAATTAGTAGCAAATATGGAGTTCATCCGACACAAATACAAGCGTGGAAAAAAAGAGGTATAGAAAATTTAATTAGTGGTTTTCAAATTAAGCCACAATCTAAGGATTCAGATCATCAGGATTTAATAAAACAATTGTATGAACAAATAGGCCAGTTAACTGTTGAACGTGACTGGTTGAAAAAAAAATCTACATTGTTTGGACTTAGCAATTAGAAAAAATATGGTAGATAAAGATTGTAGTAATCTAAGTATCGCTAGGCAATGTACACTACTGTTTATTAACAAATCTAGCTATTATTACAAGCCACAAGGCTTAACCCAAAAAAGACTTAGAAATAATGCAAGTGATTGATGAAATATACACACAGCATCCTTACTTTGGAGCAAGAAGAATGTCTGAGCACCTTGTACCATTTGGAATCACAATCGGTCGCAAGGCAGTAAGTCGTTATTATAGAATAATGGCTATTGAAGCTATCTATCCTAAAATGAACTTAAGTAAGCGCAATCAAGCTCATAAAATATATCCATATCTTTTAAAAGGAGTTGAAATTATTAAAGTAAATCAGGTATGGAGTACAGATATCACTTATATTAGAATGGCACAAGGATTTGTATATTTGGTAGCAATTATTGATTGGTTTAGTCGTTATATTGTAAGCTGGAAGGGCATCGTCAAGTTAAGAGAGATGTAAATTTAAGTATTGAGCGATTGAAAGGAATGATTTATAGAATAGCAGTAACCATTTATCAATAAATCTTAACGCTATGCATATTACTCAAACCCCGAAGAGACATCGTTTTCCAGCAAGCATCATTAGCCATACAGTATGGTTATATCATCGCTTTAATAATAGTTACCGAGATGTTCAAGAACAGATGGCGTATCGAGGTATTATTTTAAGTCATGAGACTGTAAGATTTTGGTGCAATAAATTTGCGATTTATTTTCAAGCTGTCATCAGAAAGAGAGAGAGGAAAGCAACTGACAAATAGCATTTAGATGAGATGAACATCAAGATCAAAAACGAAGTATTCATATTATGGAGAGCTGTTGACTCCAAGGGGCATGAATTAGAAATATTATTGCAGAAGCGTCGTAACAAGAAATCAGCTATTCGCTTTTTATCAAGATTATTGGGTAATTATCCAACTCCAAGAGTAATTGTTACTGATAAGCTCAGGAGTTACATTAAACCGATTAAGCTTATGTGTCCTAACACTGAACATCGTACTAGTAAGAGACTAAATAACTGTGTTGAAAATGCTCATCAGCCAACTCGACGAAAGGAAAAAATATTGATTAAATTTAAGCATCCTAATTCAGCACAATGTATATTATCACTGATGGGCAAAGTCAGAAATATATTTGCCGTCAATGTTGGACGATATACTAAAACCGCACCAGAGCAAAGAATTGCATTTGCATCCGCTAAATCTATTTGGGACGAAGCTACTCAAAGACTTCTTGCTGCCTGAAATATAAAAACATAGTACTTTTTGAAACCAATTTATTTAACTTGACGGTGCCGTCATAGGAGGAATTAAATGGGGATTTAAGTTAAATTATTTCCCCATTAAACCTCAAATGATTTTACCTTCAAGCCTTGATGTTAGTGATTGGCTGAAAGATGGAGAAATATTTAAGCAAGCGTTAGTGGGCTATAAAATAGATTAAGCAGCGCTTAATGAACCAATAAAGATAGGTATAATATATTTGTATACAAAATATGCAAAAGCTAAACCTAAAATTGTACCGATTACTGCTATACGAAATCTTGCAGGGCTAAAAATTAAAACGACGATCCCAAGTAAAATAGCTATTTTTGCTATATCAGATGTTGTATAAGTACTCATACTAGTAGCATAAGCTTTAAAATTTATGCATAATAATGTTATTATATGTAGTAAAATTTTTAACATTTTATACCTCGATAGGGCCGGTAGTTAAACCATTTATGAACTGATTTAAATGTGGATTATTACTATTACGCATATCTTTCTTACTTCCATACCACATAATTTTTCCTTTATAAATCATTGCCACTTCCTTAGCTATTTTTTCGGCACTATTCATATCGTGAGTAATAGTAATAGTAGTTGCACCAAGTTCTTCTTGTATTTTTATAATTAGCTCATTAATAACATTCGCCATTATAGGATCAAGTCCGGTTGTCGGTTCATCAAGAAATAAAATTGACGGTGTGCTACAAATAGCTCGGGCAAGTGCCACTCTTTTTTGCATTCCCCCCGATAATTCAGAAGGATATAGATCAAGGATTCTAGGAGGTAACCCTACTGAATTAAGCTTTGCACCGGCAAGTTCATTTTTTTCTTTTTTGGATAAATTTTTAGTATCAAAAGTAATATTATCGCGTACATTAAATGAGTCAAATAATGCACCTCCTTGAAACAAAAAGCCTATACAGTCCATAATTTCAAATCTTCTTTTGCTTGAAATATTTTGAATTTCTACATCATCAATAAAAATTTTACCTTTATCTGGCTGTATAAGACCTACTATATTTTTAATTAGAACTGATTTTCCGGTACCGGAACCGCCTAGAATAACCAATGAGCTACCTTTTTTTACATCTAAATCTATTCCGTCTAATACTTTATGATTACCAAAGGCTTTATGTAATGACCGAATTTTAATTTTTATTTCTTCTACACTCATATTTATACTTTGAAAAATAATTCGGTTATTAAGTAGTTACTAATTAAAATTAAAATTGAAGAATTTACTACAGCAGAAGTAGTAGCTTGTCCCACACCCTTAGCACCTTTACCTGAATAATAGCCGCTATAGCAACTTATTATAGAGATGATAAAGCCAAAAACGCCGGCTTTAACAAGACCTAATATCACGTCAATAGGCTCTAAATATTGAAAAGTACTAGTTAAATAAGTAGTACTATTAAAATCAAGCTTATACACTCCTACCAAGTAACCTCCCATAACACCTATTATATCACCGATTAGAACCAAACAAGGCATTGTAATAAGGGCTGCTATTACCCTTGGAAAAACTAAATATTTAATAGGATCGGTAGATAAGGTATATAATGCATCTACTTGCTCTGTAACTCTCATTGTAGCTATTTCGGCAGCAATTGATGCCCCGACTCTTCCTGCTACCATTAGCCCTGCAAGCACCGGTCCTAGCTCTCTGGTTAGAGATAACACTACTACGGTTGCAATCGAACTTTCAGCTGAAAAACGAGAAAATCCGGTATAGCTTTGTAATGCTAGCACTGCACCGGAGAAAAAAGTTGTCATAGCAACGACCGGTAAAGAGTAAAAGCCGATAAATAATAGCTGTCTAATGATTAAACTAAAATATAAAGGCGGTCTTATTATGCTACTAGCGGCAGCTATACTAAACAGAGAAAAACGACCTATATTTTCTGCTAGCTTTATGGTGCGTTTACCGACGGAATTAGCTATATTTAATAACATATTTATTAATTTTTAATTATAATAGTTACTCTGTGACTTGTTCATGGAGTTCGATAGTATTTTTATTTATTTTCTGGATTCTCGCCGTTGCTGGGAATGACACTAAAATTATACACTTAACCTTTCAGTCGAATGACATTAAGTATACACTCTTTTATACCTGCTACCGAGACTAGTTAATATCTCATATCCTATAGTATTTATAATACTTGCTATTTTATCGGGAGAGCAATTATTTCCGATAATTTCCACTTCCTGTCCTAGAAAAATCTCTGAAGGTGGTAGATCGGTAACATCAATATTTACTAAATCCATGGATATTCGTCCAACTATTCTAGCTTGACGACCATTAATAAATACTACACCTTGATTACTAAACCCACGGCTAAATCCATCAGCATAACCGAGCGGTAAAGTAGCAATAATACTATCACGTTTAGTTACAAAACTCATATTATAGCCGATATGGCTGCTAGGTGTCAAACTTTGTAAGTGAATTATAGGTGCTTTTAGAGTTACAGGATTTTGCATCGGATTTACTTTATTATCACCTAAAGGATTCAAACCGTACAAAGCTGCCCCCGGGCGCGTTAGGTCAAAATGGTAATCTTGACCTAAAAATATACCGCCGGAATTAGCAATGCTTGCTTTTACGTTTGGAAAATATTGCAAGTAAGTTTTAAACTTATTTAACTGCTCTAAATTATAAGGATTATTTTTATCTTCAGAAGCTGATAAATGGCTTATAATATATTGTAAATCTAGTCCTTGTAATAAATTGGGATTATTAATTAACCGCTCTATCTCATCAAAGCTTAAACCAAGGCGATTAATACCGGTATTAAAATGTAAATAACAAGGTAATATTTTCTCATTTAAATTACTAAATTTATGCCAAATTCTGACCTGATTTAAGTTATTTAAAATAGGAATTAAATTATACTCAATTAGATCTGGGGCGTCATTTTCAAAAACACCATTAAGAACTAAAATATTTGTATCGTTGCCTATAACTTTACGTAAAACAGCTCCTTCCTCGCTTGATGCTACAAAAAAGTGTCGACAATTTTCTGAAAGCAGTGCTTTAGAAATTTGCCCTGCTCCAAGACCGTAACTATTTGCTTTAACGGCGGCTCCAACTAAAGCGGTCTCACAAATATTTTTTAATAGACGATAATTAGCTTTTATTGCTTCTAGGTTTATTTCAAGTGTGCATAAACTCATAATACATTTTTTAACTCTTTAACTAAAATTAGTAACACAGGTATTATATGAAAATTACAAGGAAAGTCACTCACTTCTATAGTGTCGGTAATAAAAACCTTCTCTATTAAGTTATTCTCAATATTATTTTTATAGTTCTTTGAAAGTACGGCATGTGTGATAAAAGCGTTAATCGATAAAGCACCGTGTTGTTTTAAAAAATCAGCAGCTTTATAAATTGTTTCACCTTTATCTATAATATCATCGATTAATATACAATTTTTCCCTTCAATATTACCTGTTAGTTGTACCATATTACAGATATTATTTGTATCTCTTTTTTTTGTTATATAGGCTAAATCCATATGTAATAGGTTATTAATTTTTTGTATACGGTTTAAACTTCCTTCATCAGGGACAACTAGGACAAAATTATTATAAAATTTTAAAAAAGGTAAATATAAATTTATAGGGTTAAGATTAGAAACGGGAATATTAAAAAAATTTTTTATCTGTTCGGAATGCAAATCAACGGTAATTAAATAATCTATTTTTAGATGCTCTAAAAAATTAGCTATTAATTGTGCTGGTATAGCTTGCTGATCAGATAGCTTGTCTTGACGTGCATAACCGAAATAAGGCATTACTAAAATTATTTTTGCCGCTTCTGCTTTTTTTGCATAATCAGCAAGTAAAAATAGTTCCATTAAGCGGTCATTCACCGGTTTTGAAGTTGATTGTACTATGATCACAACTTCATTATGCAGCGATTCAAGAATTTCTACTTTTATTTCTGAGTCGTTAAAATATGTGATTTTAGGCTCAATATATTTGATATTGAGTGATATAGCTAAACGTGATGCAAGTAGTTTATTGCTACTGCCTGCTATGATTTTCATGTAAGTATGGAGTATGTAGTTAAATGCAAGTGAGTGTATTTGCTATCACCCTGTGATTTATTCACGGGGCCCAGTTAAAAATAACAATATTATTGATATTTTCAAATGCTTTTATGGATACCGTGGTCAAGCCACGGTATGACACCGGAAGTGTTTTTCAAGCTATGCAACAAAGCCGCTAGTTTTTATGAACGGCTTTTTAAACTTTGCATTAAAGCATCGAAGCCTTGATTTTTTAAGGTATTGGTAAAATCTTCTTGTTGTCCTTGAATGAAGCTTACATTTTCTGTAATAATATCAAAAACTTTAAATCCTTCCGATGTTTTACGAACTTGATATCTCATTTCAATAGGAGCTGAACCGTTATTATTCACAATATTCGTAACTACATTAAATTCGTTAGGATTTCTTGAAGGTTCGATCGATATTATTTTTGGTGTTGCTCCTTTATAATCTTTAATTAGGTTACTAGAAGTTTTAATTAAGTAATTAGGATAAGTTTTTATAAACTCTTGAATTTGCTCTTGAGATAATGTTGAGTTTCCATATCGCCCTAAGGCATATTTAGCCATCCAAGTAAAATCTAGATTATTACGCATTAGCTCTTGTGCCTTAGCAACTTTTACTGTTTCAGATAATTTATCATTATTTAATATACCGGATGCTTCGTTTACTAGTCTGTTAACATATTCGTTTAAACCTGCAGGGACGTTACCTTCAGAATAAGCAGAAAAAGTCATAATTAGTAAAAACAAACCTGTGATAATTTTTTGCATAGGAACCTCTGTTAATTAGAATTTACTTTTTTAGGCTTAGGGCATTTAAAGTTTTCAGGATACTGAACTGATCCTTCGCGTGCTTGATGTAATGCAGATCTAATAGCAACATACGGGTCTAAAGAATTCTTCATTACGTAATCACTAAATGATAATACATTATATTTATCGTTTATTTTGTTAGTTGCAAAAAGTCCTATTTCAAAATCTCTATGAGTATAGTACATTAAGGGATTAAAGGCATAGTTAGTAATTACCGAATCAGTCATATCCCTTGCATTTGTACTGCCTATAAAAGGTAACACTAAATAAGGACCGGGTGCTACTCCATAATGTGCAAGAGTACTACCGAAAGTTTGACGATCTGACGGTAGCCCTACTTTACCTGCTACATCGAATAAACCGCCTATGCCGAGCGTTGTGTTAATAATAAACCGCCAAACACTTCTCATAGTTTTATCGTAATTTAGCTGTAGTCCGTAATTTACGGCAGTAAGCGGTGTATCAATATTACTGACAAAGCTATTAACGCGTGCTTTCATATAATCATTAGTTAGATTTTTATAGCCGATAGCTAAAGGACGTAAAAATATATAATCTAAAACTGAATTAAAGGCAAATATCTTACGGTTAAATTTTTCGTACGGATCATAAACTTCTCGGCAACCGTTATTTTTACTGCCGCCGTTATAGTCATATATGTCATCATTTACATATTCAAGATCAGCTCTTGCCAACAATGAACAGCAGATAATCGGAAGTATAATTAATGTTCTCATGAGTTGTTTTCAGTTTTCTTATAATGTCTATCTGTAGATATATTTTGATTGATAATTAGAGTATATCTGCAGATAGCCGCTTACATATAATAATACAATATTTATTATTTTCCGCTAGTATTATTTCATTAAGAGCTAATACAGCAAAATTATTTTTTTGTAAAATGTTATTTAGTTCATTTGGGTTGAAAATAAATTCTTTACGTTTTACTGAAAATTGTGTCTTGGAATTAGTAGGTAAACAAAGGCAAAAATATCCATCCTTATTAAGTGATGAATATATTGCATTGAAATATACAGAAAGCTCTTTAGTAAAGGATAAACTACAAAAACTTAAAATAATATCATAGCTATTTGTGTTTTGTTTTAGAAATTCATTTATAGAAGTATTATATATTTGATCGTAAATTTTAATATTAGGGTTAAACACCTCTATTAAATCATTCATTAAACTTGAGATTTCTACACCGGTTAAGGTAAAGCTTTCCGGAAAGCGTTTTTGTATTTCGGTGCCGACTAAACCTATATTACTTCCTAGTTCTAAAATGGAGTAATTATCTGGTAAATCATCTATCTGTTTGAGAGTGTCGTTTACAAACCTATAAGGAAGATGAATATTTTTATCATTATTGAAAATACTAGGATAATATTTTGTAATTAAATCACGATATTTACCCCAAATTTCCTTAGGTATTTCAGTAACATCTTTGTAATTCTTCAGGAAATTTATAAAAATCGTCTTGTATCTTTCATTTGATTTTTCTAAATATTCTATCGCTTTTTTATAATCATTTTTTAAAAAATAAGTCCAGCCTAGTTGATAATATGTTTTGGAATCATGAGGATTAAAGAATTTATCAACCAATTTAAATCTAAGCAAAGCATCATTTAAATTACCTCTATATAAATGATCAAGCCCGAGTTCATAGTTAGTTTGACGTAAGTGATTCATTTTGTATTTGGTATCTTTCAAATAATTTTTAAATTTTAGAATTTTGTTTTTAATAAAATTCGGTATATTTATTATTGTTGAGTAATAATATTTTATTTTATCCTTTATTTTACTAAGCATAGCTATTTACTAATAATATAATTGAATATAATAAAGCATATCTTTATAAATATTAAAATAAAATAATTTTAATATTGATGAAGTTAATATATTATTTCTTTTGGAAAAGAGTTTAATATCATTTCTGTTTTAATACAGTTGTTGCATGGATCGATTATGTCATTACCGCGTGAAATACAATACAGCGAGCTTTTAAAATTAAAAGCGTAGGTTATATCTCTTTATGCTGGATCTAGTTCCCAAGCCACGGGATTACACCGAAGACAATTTTCGATCACGCAATAATGCCTTCTCGCTGTTGCTAAGAATGACACAAAGCATTTTTTTAAACCATGCAAAAAATGATATAAAAAAATCGAGTAATAACTCCTAAACACGGATAAAACTATGTCAATTATTTCTACACGACTAAATTCTATAAAACCGTCTCCGACCCTTGCAGTTGTTAGGAAAACTCTTGAACTTAAAAGAGCAGGCGTTGATATTATTGCCTTAGGTGCGGGTGAGCCGGATTTTGATACGCCTGATAATATTAAAGAGGCAGCAATTAAAGCCATAAAGGAAGGGTTTACTAAATATACAAATGTGGAAGGAATGCCCGCTTTAAAGCAAGCGGTACAAGCTAAATTTAAGAGAGAAAATAATATAGATTATGATCTTGATGAAATTATAGTTAGTACCGGCGGTAAGCAGGTTATATATAATTTATTTATGGCGTCTTTAGATAAAGGTGATGAAGTAATTATCCCTGCTCCTTATTGGGTTTCTTATCCCGATATGGTATTACTTGCCGAAGGTGTACCGGTTTTTGCAAATTGTGGTATTGAAAGTAACTTCAAGCTAAGCGGCGAAACGTTAGAGCAATTAATTACGCCTAAAACAAAATGGCTTATTATTAATTCTCCTAGCAATCCGACAGGTGCTAGTTATAGTCGTGCAGAGCTAGAAAATATTTCCGAAATCTTAAGAAAACATTCACACGTAAACGTAATGTCGGATGATATCTATGAACATATTACTTTTGACGGTTTTAAATTTTATACTTTAGCAGAAATAGCCCCTGATTTAAAAAAGCGGATATTTACCGTTAACGGTGTATCTAAAGCATATTCTATGACAGGTTGGCGTATAGGTTATGGAGCGGGATCTAAAGCTTTAGTTAAAGCTATGACTATTATCCAATCGCAAAGCACTTCAAATCCGTGTTCGATAAGCCAAGTAGCTGCTATTGAAGCTTTAAACGGAGTGCAAGGTTATATTAAGGAGAATGCTTTAAATTTTGAGAAAAAACGTGATCTTGCTTTATCTATCTTAAAAAGAGTAAAATATTTTGAATGTTATAAGCCGGAAGGGGCTTTTTACTTATTTATTAAATGTGATAAGATTTTTGGAGCTAAAACTAAATCAGGGAAAGTAATTAGCAACAGTAACGATTTTGGTGAGTATTTACTTGAAGAAGCAAAAGTTGCCGTAGTACCCGGTATTGCTTTCGGTTTAGAGGGGTATTTCAGAATCTCATATGCTACTTCAATGGAGGAGCTGGAGGAGGCTTGCCTGAGGATTGAAAGGGCTTGTATACTCGTTTAATTTAAAAAATTGGCTACGTCGTCTTATAAGTTCTACGGTGCTCACGTATTATTATACGTTCTGCTCCTTGCCTTATAGACTCCTTGCTCTTTTCAAAATGAAACTTCGTCTACCTCTAATTTATTTTATTTGTGATAACTAACTAAATCAATGCGTAAGGCTTTTAAATTTTTTTTAAAACGTAATAAATTTGTGCTTAATCTAGTTACTTGTTTATTATATTGGTATTTACGTTTTGTTTATTTTACTTCAAGACAGAAATTTATATTCTACGATAACGGCAATAAGGAAAAATTTTTAAACGAGCAGGGCGTAATATTTGCTTTTTGGCATAATATGCTTGCCTTAAGCCCCGCTATGTTTAAAGGACATCGAGATATTTACGCATTAATATCTCCACATCTAGACGGCAAAATTTTAAACGATTTAGTTGATAAATTCGGCTGTAAGGTTATAGTCGGCTCCAGCAATAAAAATACGCTTGGAGCATTGCGTAGTATTATTGAAAAGCTTTCTTACGGTGCAAATGTAATAGTTACGCCTGACGGTCCTAAAGGTCCTATATATAAGGTAAATAGTGGTATTACGGAAATTGCTTATAAATATAACAAGAAATTAATCCCCATAGTTAGTTCTACTTCTCGATGTTTTAGATTAAAAAGTTGGGATAAATTAATAATACCTTTGCCATTCGGTATTATTAAGATTATTATAGGTTCTCCTTTAGAACTTACTGATAATAAAGCACTAAATCAGATAAATCTTGAAAAATATTTAGTTAACTTAACCGAGAGTCTAATAAAATGATGTACTTATATTACTTTTTAAGTTTTTTGTTATTGCCTATTTATTTTGTTATAATTTGTGTTCGTTTACTAACAGGCAAAGAAGATATAAACCGTGTTAAGGAGCGTTTTGCGATTGGAAAGCAGAGGCGGAATAAAGAGTTTTTAATATGGATTCATGCGGCAAGCGTCGGTGAGTCTATGATTACTTTAACATTAGTAAATAACATAAGTAAGCGCTATCCTAACATCAATTTTTTAGTCACTTCTTGGACGAATAGTGCTGCTAAAATACTAAGTAGTAAATTACCGGAAAACGCTATTCATCAATTACTGCCTATAGATAATATTATTTTTACCAAAACTTTTTTAAAAAATTGGCAGCCGGATTTAGGTATTTTTATAGAATCGGAATTATGGCCTATTACCGTTAATGAAGCAGCAAAGCAATGTAAATTGTTGCTCGTTAATGCTCGCTTATCTGATAAATCCTTTGAGGCTTGGAAGAAAAGAAAAAGTTTTTTTCAGCTTATTATTAAAAATTTTAGTAAAATTATTGTACAAAGCAAGCGTGATTTACAAAAATATAATGAGCTTGGTATAACAGACGCAATTAATTTAGGAAATATCAAATTTGCTAATAAAAAGCTTCCGGTTAATCAAGAAGATTTATTAAAGTTAAATTCGCATCTTAAAGACAAGCGAATTATTGTTTTTGCTAGTACCCATCCGGAAGATGAGGAAGTCATCCTCCCTATTATCAAAAACTTAAAAAAACAAATTACAGACTGTTATATTATCTTAATTCCAAGGCATCCTGAGCGAGTTAAGTCCATAATTGATAACTGCACGGCACAAAATTTATCAGCTACTGCTAAATCACAAAATGAGCTACTGGTTTTGACCGATGATCTTTATATAGTCGATAGATTCGGTGAAATGGGTTTATTTTTTTCCGTAGCATCAATTTCATTTATCGGCGGTTCTTTTAAGCAAGGCGGACATAATATTTTAGAACCGGCATATTTTTCTAATTGTAATATATTCGGTCCTGATATGAGCAAAAACACTGATATTGCTAAAAGTGTACTCGAAAATAAAGCAGCTATTCAAATCAAAAACGGTGATGATTTACTAAGTAAATTACAATCTTTGCTTGATACTAATAATTCTAAAGAGCTAAAAAACTACCAAGAAAATTCATTAAAATTTGTTGAAGGAAACCAAAAAATACTTGATGAATATTTAAGGGTAATTACTAATTTTCTTCCATAGAAATAATATAAAGTAGAATTTCTTAAAATAATATTTGACTTTTAATTGTAGAATGATTAAATAGCTTTGTTTAATTATAAGTAAATTATTATTCTAAGGGAGGATTTATTATGTGGACACCGCAACAATGGGATCAGCATCACCAAGAAGTAAGAGAGAAAGACATAGCTCAGGCTCGTGCTAATGCTGCCGCAGACGATTATCGAAGAAAAAATGGTGGTGGTTCTTCTGGTAGCGATGATGGAGAGGGGGTGGGAACGTTAATAATAGTTGGAGGTTATTTAGCATATAAACGCCAGTTTAGGATAAGAGATAAGTAAGGAAGGAAATAAGAATAAGTTATTTACAAGAGTAGAGTGTTGGGTTACAAAAGTTTTTGATAAAAAAAACGAGAACCCAACAATGAAAAGATGTATCATAAGTTTATTCTATATACTAGATAATTTTTGCAAAATATACGAAGAATGGGAGAAGCAAAAATTAGTACCAACAGATAGAAAGCGTCAGAGGTTAGGAGAATTAAGTCTTTCAGAGCTTTTAACTATAGTATTATATTTTTATTTATCACCGTGCAAAGACTTTAAGAATTACTATTTATATCACCTATCATATAAATACAGAGGATATTTTAAATTACCAAGTTATAGCCGAATAATACAATTATGGCCGAGATTAATTCTACCGTTTGCTATAATGCTGCAACTATTTAGAGGAGAAGAAACAGGAATTTATTTTATTGATTCAACTAAATTATCAATATGTCATACAAAGCGTATAAGCAATAATAAAGTATTCGGTAATATTGCTAAAATCGGGATGAGTAGTTATGGATGGTTTATGGGATTTAAGTTGCATATAGTAATTAATAATAAGGGAGCAATTATGGCAATCAAAATTACCAAAGCAAATAATAGTGATTTATCAGCGGCAGAGGCTATAACGGCACCGTCAAGTTAAGTAAATTGGTTTCAAAAAGTACTATGTTTTTATATTTCAGGCAGCAAGAAGTCTTTGAGTAGCTTCGTCCCAAATAGATTTAGCGGATGCAAATGCAATTCTTTGCTCTGGTGCGGTTTTAGTATATCGTCCAACATTGACGGCAAATATATTTCTGACTTTGCCCATCAGTGATAATATACATTGTGCTGAATTAGGATGCTTAAATTTAATCAATATTTTTTCCTTTCGTCGAGTTGGCTGATGAGCATTTTCAACACAGTTATTTAGTCTCTTACTAGTACGATGTTCAGTGTTAGGACACATAAGCTTAATCGGTTTAATGTAACTCCTGAGCTTATCAGTAACAATTACTCTTGGAGTTGGATAATTACCCAATAATCTTGATAAAAAGCGAATAGCTGATTTCTTGTTACGACGCTTCTGCAATAATATTTCTAATTCATGCCCCTTGGAGTCAACAGCTCTCCATAATATGAATACTTCGCCTTTGATCTTGATGTTCATCTCATCTAAATGCCATTTGTCAGTTGCTTTCCTCTCTCTCTTTCTGATGACAGCTTGAAAATAAATCGCAAATTTATTGCACCAAAATCTTACAGTCTCATGACTTAAAATAATACCTCGATACGCCATCTGTTCTTGAACATCTCGGTAACTATTATTAAAGCGATGATATAACCATACTGTATGGCTAATGATGCTTGCTGGAAAACGATGTCTCTTCGGGGTTTAAGTAATATGCATAGCGTTAAGATTTATTGATAAATGGTTACTGCTATTCTATAAATCATTCCTTTCAATCGCTCAATACTTAAATTTACATCTCTCTTAACTTGACGATGCCCTTGAAAATATAAATTTTGGGCATGTGATAACCGAAGGATATTTTTTATTTAAGGTAAGATTTATTAGGGGTATTACGACTAAAATGCGTATTTTATTCAAAGAAAGAGAATTTGAAATAAAACGAATTATCGATGTTGAGGAAAAAAACAAATTTTTAAATATTATAGTGTTGGAAATTTATGTATCATGACTTTATCTATAATTTTCAATTAAGTTTGTATAAATTACTTATAAATGATAATGATATAAAAACGAAAATTAATAAAATATATTTTTCTGCCGTTCAAGATGCAAAATGTCTGTTTTTGCTAGTTAATATATTAAACGTTAATAATATATCGACAAACATACAAAATATAGTGCAACTGGAGTTTGAAATATGTATTTTTACCAATGACAAAAACCGTAATATAGCTCTAGGGCTTGCCGGTAAAATAGAAGATAAAATAAAGCATCATGCGTTTGAAAATGTCGCAGGAATAAAAGCCAATAAAGTAGAGTTCCAAGCTAGTAAAGATTTAGTTAGCACAAAATTAGTAATATATTATCAAACATTGTTGAAAAGTTCTTTATGTCATGCCGTGACTTGATAATGGTATCTTGTAGTATAAGCTTAGAAATAAGACCTCGGGGGCAAGCCGGCTTTATTGCTTGGATACCAAATCGTCATTGCGAGCGAGCATCGCTCACGTGGTAATCTAGAAAAAATAATAAAAAATGCTATAAATTAGCATTTTTTAACTGGATTGCTTCGTCAATTACTCTGTAATTTCCTCGCAATGACGGGAAAACCGATCCACGTGGGCAAGCCTTACGCGGGAATGACATTACACACATAACAATAGGTGTTTTATGAATTTTCATGATATAAATATGCCAGAATTTATTGAAAGTTTTGCTGTAGGGAAGCCTGAATTTGCTACCTCTCATGCATTAACTAAATCCGGTAGAGAGGTAAGGCATTTAGACCGCAATAATGTTCATCAAAAATATTTAATTAAAAATGCTCGATTAAGTAGCAGGGAATTTGAGCAATTTAATAGCTTCTTTAAAGCAAGACGAGGTAGTAATTTTGCTTTTAGATTCAGGGATTATGCTGACTGTAAGGTGACGAACGGGGTTATTGCCAAAGGTGACGGTAACTTAAATAAATTTCAGTTAAGAAAAATATATGCCGATCCTATTTCACCATATGAAAGAGTAATTACTAAACCCGTTAATAATAGCATTACATTATATATTAATAATGTCAGAACTATGGGGGTAATAGATTATAATGACGGTACTATAACTTTACCGAATCCTTTAGCTCAAGATGCTGTTTTAACGGCTGATTTTGTTTTTGACGTAGCGGTTAGATTTAGTGCGGATAGCTTCGAGTATTCTTATTGTAGTGACGGTTCTATAGAATTATCTAACATAGAATTAAAGGAGATAGTCATATGAGTATTTTAATTAAAGAGTTAATTTCAAAGTTAGAAAATTCTGTTTATTGTTTTCAAATTAAATTAGCAAGCTGTGAGGAATTAAATTTAACAAATAGTGATCATATTATAAAAAATGAGGATATAGTTTTTCTACCGAATTCCGGTTTAGATTTAAAAGAAGCAGAGTTTAACGATTCGGCACAAAATCAAATAATTATTGAGGGTATTTTTGAAGAAAAAGGTATCACTGCAGAAATGGATTTAAATAATGCTATTGTTAAAATAATATTATATATAACAGTGTTTTTGAGGATTATATCACATATTATTGCACTTTATATACTAAATATGATTTAAATTTTAAAATGCATTTAAAGCCTGAAACAATTAAGTATAACAAAACGGTAATTAATAGGTATAGTAAGACTTGTAGAACAAATTTCGGTGATAATAAGTGTAAGGTGGATAAAAATTTATATACTAGAATATATAAAGTTAAGGAAATTCTAAAAGAAAGTCTAAGAATAGTGGAGCTTGATAAAGAAAACGGCTATTATAACGGCGGTCACATTATATTTGGTGATAATCTTTTTAGTAGTAAAATTTTAAGCAATTTTAGTGATTTTATTATATTACAAGATATTATACCTGATTATGCGAAAGATGCTGAAGAAGTAAAAATAATTGTAGGATGTGATAAAAATTTTATAACATGTTGCAATAAATTTAATAATGCTATAAATTTTAGGGGCGAGCCTTTGATACCGGATAAAGAATTTATAAATTTAGTATAATCAATGAATAGAAGTTTTATAAAACTTTTCTATAAAGAGTTAATGAGCATATTGAAGCCGCAAATCTATATGCAACAAAAAAAAGAAATACAATTAATCGATTATTTTATAATAGTCGAAAATAATTTATTGCGCATGTTTCAAAAAATAAAAAGTGAATATGAAAGAGACTAAAAGTTTTTTTAATAAAAATAACAGATTAAATAAAGGTTATGCTAAGACTTTTAGTGTTAATGAGTCGGATAATAATTTTTACCGTAAAAAATTTGAGCACATATTACCGCCTATTGATGTAATAACGGAGTACGAAAATATTTATCCAGGTACTTTAGAAAAATTAATAAATATGGCTCAAAAAGAGCAAGCACATAAACATGATATTGATCATAAAAATTTAAAACGGCAAGAAAGCGTTGCTAAATTAACTAGAATTTGTTTATTAATATTTAGTATTTCCTGTTTAGCAATTCTCGGTATCTGCTTAATAACTTTTATTATTAACTGGACTTAAGGTATACTTTTTTCAAAAAAATATTTTATTTACTTGTAATTTAAAGTAAAATAAGCTAAATGCAATATAAATAACATAAAACGGAGAAGTTTTATTTCTGGAGTTAAAAATAATTTTCCTAGAGCTAATAGAGAAATTAGGTCTAGAGAAGTTCGCTTAGTAGGCGAAAACGGTGAAATGCACGGTATTGTAAATATTAGAGAAGCATTAGATATGGCTGAAAGAGCCGGTCTTGATTTAGTTGAAATATCGCCCAATGCTGAACCTCCCGTATGTAAAATTTTAGATTTTGGTAAATTTAAGTATGATGCTAAAAAACGTGCTCATGAGGCCCGTAAGAAGCAAAAAATTATCATACTTAAAGAAATGAAATTTAAACCTAATATTAGCCAAGGTGATTTTGACGTTAAGTTAAAGAAAATAAAGGAATTTTTAGAAGACGGTGATAAGGTAAAAATTTCTTTATGGTTTAAAGGTAGAGAAATTCTTCATAAAGATCTAGGCGAAAAATTATTTGAACGTATCAAATCTAATCTCGAAGGACTCGGTAAAATCGATCAAGATACAAAAATGGAAGGTAAGCAGATGCTGATGATCGTAAGCCCTGATAATAAGGTATAATACGTCATTGCGAGAGTGGTGTCATCCCGTGCCTTGTCTGGCGTTGTTGCCTGGATCACCTATGTCATTCCCGCACAGGCGGGAATCCAGAAAAAAAGCATAAATACAGTAAATTTTTAGAGCTAAAATCGTAGGTTATCTCGTTTTATGCTGGATCCCTGCCTACGCGGGGATGACATTGTAGGTGTTTTTCGATCCATACAATAATACCGGCTTGTCCACGGGATGACATTACAGGTGTCAACCAAAAATATTAATAAAAAAATCAAAACTATAACAAATTATGCCAATTAAGATTTTAATGCCTGCTTTATCTCCGACTATGACAGAGGGAAATTTAGCTAGGTGGTTAAAAAAAGAAGGGGATAAAGTAAATCCTGGAGAAATAATTGCCGAAATTGAAACCGATAAAGCAACTATGGAAGTAGAGGCAGTAGATGAGGGGGTACTTGCTAAAATAATTATTCCTCAAGGTAGTCAAAATGTACCGGTAAATTCGTTAATTGCAGTATTAAGTGAAGAGGGCGAAGTTGCAGCCGATATTGACAAATTTATTGCAAAAAATAGCGGTAATTTAACTAAAAAAGAGGATAGTAAAATAGAACTCTTACAAATGACCACTAATAAAAATGAATTTGTAGGAAACTCAGGACACGATACTGCATCACAAATAAAAGCAGGTGAGGATTTAAGCATAGATCCAACACGCAAATTACCTATAGAAGCGAATTATTCAAAAGGTCTGTTTGCTTCGCCGCTTGCTAAAAGACTTGCAAAAATCCAAAATGTTAAACTTGAAGAAGTTAAAGGTAGTGGACCCCACGGCAGAATAATCAAACGAGATATATTATCGCATAAAGGTAGCTCAAAATCCTCAATCAATAAGATAGTTAGTAGAAATCCTGAGGAATATCGTTTAATACCAAATAATAACATCAGAAGAATTATTGCTAAGCGTTTGCTTGAATCGAAGCAAACAGTCCCGCATTTTTATTTATCGATAGAATGTAACGTTGATAAGTTACTAGAGATAAGAGAAGATATTAATAAATCATTTAGCGATGATAAATTTACAAAAATATCGATTAATGATTTTATCATTTTAGCCGTTGCTAAAGCTTTGCAGGAAGTACCAAATGCTAACGCTAGCTGGGGGGAGGATGCCATTATATATTACAATAATATTGATATTTCAGTAGCAGTAGCAATTGAGAATGGACTTGTTACACCGATAATTAGAAATGCTAACCAGAAAAATATTGTAGAGCTATCTGATGAAATGAAAGGATTAATCAAAAAAGCTAGAGAAAATAAGTTAACGCCGGAAGAGTTTCAAGGCGGAGGGTTTACTATTTCTAACCTTGGTATGTACGGTATTAAGAATTTTAATGCTATAATTAATCCGCCGCAAAGCTGTATAATGGGTATCGGTAGTAGCTCAAAACGTGCGATAGTTAAAAATGATCAAATAAGCATAGCAACAATTATGGATGTAACGCTTTCTGCCGATCATAGAGTAGTGGACGGTGCAGTCGGAGCTAAATTCCTAGCTGCATTTAAGAAGTTTATTGAAAGTCCTGCACTGTTATTGTTGTAACAAATTTCTCTGTGTCATCCCGTGGCTTGTTGGGCTTCTTTGCATGGATCGAACAACGCGTTCGCTGTCATCCTTAGCAACGGCGGGGATCCAGAATAAAGCGAGATAAAATCGAGCTTTTAGTTTTAAAAGTTTGTTATATTTAAGATTTTTTTACTGGATTCCCGCTTTCGCGGGAATGACATAAGAGCCATGCAACAAGGCCGGTCAAGCCACGGAATGATGGAACCCATACAATAATATCGCCACGAAATGACAGTCTTACAAACAAATCACAAATAAAATAATATGGGTATTTCAAGTTTTTCCGATAATTTAACAAAAATTCTAGATAAGTATGAGGATTTAAGTGAAAAATTATCTTCAGGAATAGGGGGAGAAGAATTTGTTAAAGTCTCCAAGGAATACGCTGACCTTGAAGATGTTGTTCAAAAAATTAAAGAATATAATAAGGCTAAAACTGAGCTTCAAGAGGCAAATAATTTCAAGCAAGAATCCGGTTTAGATAAGGCAACTTTAGAGATGATTGAAGATGAAATACGTACTCTTGAAGATTCGTTGCCGATCCTTGAGCGTTCCGTAAAAATAGCTCTATTACCTAAGGATGATGCGGATAGTAAAAGTGCTATTATTGAAATTAGAGCAGGGACAGGCGGTGAGGAGGCGGCACTTTTTGCTGCTAAGCTTTTTAATATGTATCAAAGATATTCCGAGTTAAAGGGATGGCGTTTTGAGATATTATCTATTGATGAGACGGGGATAGGCGGATATAAGGAAGCTTCAGCATCAATAAAAGGTAAGGACGTATTCTCCAAACTTAAATTTGAATCCGGCGTTCATAGAGTGCAGCGTGTTCCGGAAACGGAATCGCAAGGTCGTATTCACACGTCGGCTGCAACCATCGCAGTGCTACCTGAAGCAGAAGAAATTGATGTTAAAATTGAAGAAAAAGATTTAAGGATCGACACTTATAGAGCATCAGGTGCAGGAGGTCAACACGTTAATACCACTGATTCTGCAGTAAGAATAACTCATATTCCGACAGGTATTACGGTAGCCCTTCAGGATGAAAAATCCCAACATAAAAATAAAGCTAAAGCATTGAAGATTTTACGTTCTAGAATTTACGAGGAAGAGCGGCGTAAGAAAGATCAGGAAAGAGCTGATACTAGACGTGGACAAGTCGGTTCGGGCGATCGCTCGGAGCGTATACGTACCTATAATTTTCCGCAAGGTCGCGTGTCGGATCACCGAATAAATCTTACTCTTTATAAAATTGAAGAAGTGATTAACGGACAATTAGATGAATTCGTGGAAGCTTTAGTTGCAGATGATGAGGCTAAAAAACTTTCAGAAATATAAGATATAATGTTATACTGTGATCTGTAAGACGTATCTATAAAAGCAATTTAAAACATCAATATTTTTCTATTTATCAATAAATGGATACCGCTACAAATTCGCGGTATAGCAATGCAAAATGAAACCACAAACATCTATAACCGGTAAAGTATGGCAACGAAAATCGATTAATGAAGAGAGGGTCATAGAATTATGCCGAAGTTTTCAAATTAGCGATTTGCTTGCTAGAATCATATCTTCAAGAATAGAAAATTTATCGAAGACAGAAGATTTTTTAAAGCCGAAAATAAAAAATTTACTTCCTGATCCTTTCCACTTACTTGATATGCAGAAAGCAGTAGATAGAGCTATTAAAGCTATTTTAAGTAAGCAAAAAATATGTATATTTGCCGATTATGACGTAGACGGTGCTACTTCGTCAGCGTTACTTAAAAATGTTTTTAAAGATCTAAATATTGTTTGCGATATTTACGTTCCTGACCGTATAGCTGAAGGTTATGGACCCACCCCTGCGGCTATGCAGAAAATTAAAGATAGCGGAGTAGGATTATTAATCACGGTTGATTGCGGGGCAATGGCTCATGAAGCTTTGCAATACGCAAAAGATGTAGAGCTTGACATGATAGTTATCGATCATCATATAGCTACCGAAATATTACCTGAGGCAGTAGCGATAGTAAACCCGAACCGTGTTGATGAGACAAGTGAATGTAAACATCTTGCAGCTGTCGGAGTTGCTTTTTTATTTGCAACTGCGATATTATCGGAGTTAAAAAAGCAGAATTATTTTACGGAAAAACTGATGCCTAATCTAATGAAATATTTGGATTTAGTGGCTCTTGGTACTGTATGCGATATGGTAAAACTCACCGGTCTAAATCGTGCTTTTGTAGCAAGCGGTTTAAAGGTAATGCAACAAAGACAAAATATCGGGATTAGAACATTATACGATATAGCAGGACTAAACGAAGTTCCAAAATGCTATCATTTAGGCTTTATTTTAGGACCGCGTATTAACGCAGGCGGTAGAGTAGGACAATCAAGTTTAGGTGCTAATTTGCTATCTACCGATTGCTCTAATGAGGCGCTAAAATTAGCCGAAGAACTTGAGCGACATAATAATGAACGTAAAGTAATTGAAATGCTGATGATAGAAGAAGCAATGAAAATTGCTAAAATGCAACAAGATAGTAATTTATTATTTATTGTAAAAGAAGGATGGCACCCGGGAGTTATAGGTATCATTGCAGGAAGACTTAAGGAAAAATTTGATAAACCGGTAGCTGTTATTGCTTTAAATGACGGAATCGGTAAAGCATCTTGTCGTTCGGTTGCAGGGGTTGATTTCGGTGCTGAGATTATTAATGCTAAAATTAAGAATTTGCTGATTACAGGAGGGGGGCATGCAATGGCAGCAGGTTTTACCGTAGCTGCCGAAAAAATACAAGAGTTGCAAGAATTTTTAAATAATGCGTTTAGAATTAGTATAAATAAGCTAGAAAATTATAAGCAAGCCGAGTATGATCTTGATTTAGCGGTTAAAAGCGTTAATTTACCTTTAATGGAAGAATTAAGTAACCTAGAGCCTTTCGGTCAAGGTAATCATGAACCTATATTTAAATTCGATAACTTATTTGTATTAAAAGCTGATATAGTCGGAAGTAAGCATATTAAATGTCTGCTTGCTCCAAACAAGGAAGGTTTTGGCAACAAAGCTTTATCTGCTATTGCTTTTAATTCAGTAGGTACTGTATTTGAAGAAACATTATTAAGTACTAAAACACATAATATTTCAGTGTTAGGAACGTTAAAAACAAATAACTGGCAAAATAACTACACTATCCAGTTAGTTATAAAAGATATAATAATAACTTAAAAATAAGATATATGAGTGATTCAAAGAAAACAAAAAATATTTCCGATAAAATTTCAAAAGATTTAGCCGAAGTACAGGAGCATTATCAAGATTACCCGTACCCTTTTAGAGACCCGAATCAAGAAAAAGAACGTTTGCTTGCTATTTGCGGTGAATTTTTAGGGGAATTAAACCATTTTTTGTATAAAGGTAAAGAAAGTTTTAATAACGGTTTTAGGTGTTTAGTAGCCGGAGGCGGTACAGGTGATTCAACTATTTATCTTGCTGAACAGTTAAAAGATAAAAAAAATGCAGAGTTAATATATTTGGATTTTAGTAAACCAAGTATGGAAGTAGCACAAAAACGTGCTGAAGTACGGGGGCTTAAAAATATCACTTGGATTAATGATTCTATATTAAATATTCCTAATCTAAAACTAGGAAAATTTGATTATATAAATTGTACCGGCGTACTTCATCATTTAGCAAATCCCGATGAAGGCTTAAAAAATTTAAAAGATTCTTTAAAACCGACCGGCGGTATGGGTTTAATGGTGTATGCTAAATACGGACGTACCGGTGTTTATCAGATTCAGGATTTAATGAAGATGATAAATCAAGGTACTCGAAGCCGTGTTGAAGAAGTAATGAATGGAAAATTAATTCTAGATAATCTACCTGCTACTAATTGGTATAAAAGAGGTTGGGAACTATTTTCGGATTACCAAAATTTCGGTGATGTTGGTGTTTATGATATGTTCTTACATAAACAAGATAGAGCTTATTCTGTACCTGAATTATATGAGTTTGTAGAAAATGCTGGTCTAAACTTTGTTGATTATCTTGATCCGTTGGAGAAGATTTTACTAAGACCGGAGAATTATATAAAGGATTTTTCGCTTCTACAAAAGATTAAAAAAATGGATAAAATAACACAAGAAGCAATTTCTGAAATACTTACCGGTAATATTATTAAACACTCATTCTATGTGTCAAATCAAAAAGATAGCGTAGCGTCATTTGATGATCTTGATAATATTCCATATTTTCATAACATTGCTAATTTTGCTAAACAAATATATGAACATTTGGAGTCTAATAACTCAGCAGTAAATAATGCTATTAATTTTACTATTAATAATGGTGTGCTGAACAAAGTTAATATTTCGATGTCAGTATTAAAACATACTAAATATGTTTTTAAATATATGGCAGAGGAAAAAAGTTTAGGTGAAATATTCGATGCAATACGTGCCGAATTAAACCAAGAAATAAGTAATGAAGCATTGATAAGCGAAATTAAAACTGTATTTACTCCGTTACTTAATACGAATATCTTATTATTAAGATCAAAAAGATAGGTGTATGTGTCACCTAGTAGCTTTAAGAACTAGGTTGATACATGAATCAAGAATTACCCTGTATATCGTTCCCACGCAACAATGCCGCCACGGGATGACAGAGCTGATCCACGCACGGCAAATCCTAACTTATATGTATTAGTTGAGATTTGATCTTACATTTAATAAAAATTACGTATTAAAAATACAGATAAAAAAATGGAAGGTCACAATGCACTTAAATCAAAAAATAATAAAGCCAAAATTAGGTTTACTTGAATTAGCTAAGAGTCTTGGTAGTATATCATCAGCATGTAAAGCGATGGGATATAGTAGAGATAGTTATTACAGATTTAAAGAACTGTATGAAACTGGTGGCGAAGAAGCGTTGTATGAAATTAGTCGAAGAAAGCCAATAATAGCGAATAGAGTTGATCCAGCGATAGAGAAGGCAGTAATGGATATGGCAATAGAATATCCAGCATATGGTCAGCTAAGAGTATCAAATGAGCTTAAGAAGAGTGGTATACTTGTATCACCTGGAGGAGTGAGATCAATTTGGCTACGTAATGATTTAAACAATATCAGTAAAAGGCTTAAAGCATTAGAAGCAAAGATGGCTCAAGATGGGATTGTTCTTACTGAAGCTCAGTTACAAGTACTAGAGAAGCGTCGTAATGAAAAAGAAGCACATGGAGAAATTGAGACGCAGCATCCAGGTTATCTAGGATGTCAGGATACGTATTATGTAGGTAATTTTAAAGGTATAGGTAAGGTTTATTCTCAGGTATTTATTGATAGCTATACTAGGGTAGCGGATGCTAAACTATATACTGATAAAACAGCAATTACTGCTGCTGATATGCTTAATGACCGGGTGTTACCATGGTATGAGAGCCAAGGGATACCAATACTGCGTATTCTTACAGATCGTGGGTCAGAATATAAGGGCAATATAGAGCATCATGCTTTTGAGTTATTTCTTAGCATAGAAGGTATAGAACATACTACAACTAAGGCATATTCTCCCCAAACAAATGGTATGTGTGAGCGTTTTAATAAAACCATGAAACAAGAATTCTTTGATACGGCTATGCGAAAAAAGATTTATACAGATCTTGATGATTTACAATTAGATCTTGATATTTGGTTAGAGCATTTCAATAATGAAAGACCTCATTCTGGTAAATATTGTTATGGGAAAACTCCTATGCAAACTTTTCAGGATAGTAAGAAATTAGCTGTTGAAAAGAATAATGAAATTTTGTATCTTGATTATATATCTGACAGTCAAAATTTAACTGACAATCAGGTACAAAATTTATAGTGTCTGTAAGATTAAATCTTGACTTCTACAACTTAGACAACTTTATTCTTAAGGATTTACGGCTAATTTATATTTTAAATTAACTAGCTTTACATGGCAATTAATGCTGCATGTGTTTTTAGCTACTTTTTTTTTAGTAGTGGAAGATTTTTTTGAATTTTTAGCCAAAGTTATATTTGAGGTTTTATTTACCTTAATATTTTTTAAAAACTTTTCTGTTTCATTAGGTAAATATTCTATTTTTACTTTAGCGATTCCTTGCTTTTTAAAAGCTAGGATTTCTGCAGCTCTTGCTGATACATCTATTATTCGATTTTTCTTAAAAGGACCTCGATCATTAACCATTAAAATTACTGATTTATTGTTGGCTTGATTAGTAACCTTAACTAAACAGGGAAGAGGAAGGGTTTTATGGGCAGCTGTTAATAAGTTTTTGTTAAATCTATCACCGTTAGCTGTTTTTTTTCCGTGAAATTTATCTTTGCCTCCTCCATACCAAGAAGCGTAACCGGTTTCAGTGAACTTTTTCGGTGCATGAGGTTTATAAGTTTTTCCTTTTATCTTATAAGTTTTTCCAACTTTATAATATCCTTTATAAACCGTGTTATGCGGATCTTCTTTTGATAATTCTTTATATGAATATTTAGCAGAAAAGGGAAGTTTTTTTGAATTATTACAGCCGCTAAGTGTAAAGCAAAAAACTAATAAAATTAATAAACTAATTTTATGATGCTTTATCATCATCCATATTATTATTAAAATTATCTATTATTTTAACATAACATACAACTTTTTCAACACCTTTTATTTTTGATGCAATATCCGCAAGCTTTTCAAGCTCTTCTTTTGACCTTGCAACCCCAAATAAATAAACGATATTATCTATAGTTAAAACCGTATAATTAGCGAATTTAATGTCTTTTCTAACTAAATTTTTAGCTTTAATTTGTGCTGTTATCATACTATCTTTAGTATATTGGGCTAAGTCAAAATGATTACTATTTTTATTGACCTTTAATTCATTAATTACCTCGGTTACGCCTTTTTGAGCCCAAGCAATTTCGATAGCTTTTAAAGCGTCTTGTTCTTTCTGAATGTTTCCAGTTAAAAGTACTCTACTTTGTGATACTTCTACCTTAATTTTAGCACCTAATTCTTTAAAGTTATGTTTAATAAGATCAGCTTTAATACTTGCTGAAATTCTTGAATCTTCTAATGTTTTAGATAACGATTGATCTTTTGAAGCTGCAATACCGGTAGTAATTGCTGCGGTAAAAATAGCTGGAAAACAGCCAGAAAGGTTAAAAGCTAAAGCTATAAAAATTAGAATTCTTAGCATATATATCACATAAATAAAGAGTGAACGAGAATACATTATATCTTACTATCCGGTAACTTATTTTTCAATAAAAGAGGTAATTGAAGTAGAATAAACATAAAAGTAATCGGTACTACACCGAATACTTTAAACTTAACCCATGTCTCATCCGAGAAATTACGCCAAACTATTTCGTTGATTATAGCCATAAAAAAGAAAAAAGCTGCCGTTCTATAGCTCAAAGTGATCCAGCTTTCTTCCTTAAGACGAATCATACTCTCTAAAGCGTATTTAATAAAAGGATTTTTCTTTATGCCACTTGTGAGAAAAATTATTCCAAAAATAACATATAATATAGTAGGCTTAATTTTTATATACATAGAATTGCCGCTAATTAATGTTATACTACCTGAAACTAATAAGACGGATATGGAAATGATAGAAAGCTTAGATACTTTTCTATCTACCAAATAACAAATAGTAATACAAATTACTGCCGTAACAATCATATAAAGAGTGGCATTTTGGATACCTCCTCCATAAAAGAATCCTACAAAGAATGCTATTACAGGACCAATTTCTGATAAAAGTTTTAACATATATAATATTCTTGACTTGCTTATAAAATGTTTTAAATTGCTATTTTTTAATCAAATTACTTTGATTCATTTTGCGGTAATGTTGTTAGATTATTTCGAAAACACCTTAACCTTATTTGGATAAAAATATTTATTAATAATATAGTAGTAAAATAAGCCAAAACCTGTAATCCGTTGGGTCTTGCAATATAACCGGTAACGATATGCAAGATTTTGCCTACCATGCTTCTATCTGCTACTAGCCATGAACTATCCCAAAGCTGGTCGGATAAAAATACAATTAAACCGGAAGAAGTTAAAATTCCTGCTGCACTTGCTGCAAATCCGCCGGCTATTAACATTAATAGTACGGTAGAGACTTTAAAAATATATTTTTGATTAGCTATTTTAATCAAGCCGAAATATATTATTAAACCAAGTAAAAAGCCACTTGTTGCTCCTATTATTACTCCTTGCAAATAACTGCTACTAGTTATAGTTTCAACGGAAGAAATACTATACACTAAAATAATAATTTCTGCACCTTCTCGTAATATAGTGGAAGCAACTAAAAAAACCAACATTAAATAGCTTGCATTACCTTCATGAATTTTTGAAGAAATATTATTTATATGTTGTTTTACTTTTATTCCATAACCTTGCATCCATATTATTGTCCAGCTAATTAAAATAGTTATCAATATCATAACACCGGAGTCGAATAACTCATCGCCTATCCCGCCGAACGATAAAGATAGTTTGCGAGTAAAAAAGGCGAAAATAGATGCACTTACTACTCCAAGCATTCCACCGGCAATAATATAAATTCGTGATTTTTCCATATGCTTCGTTACGGCAAGTATAATACCGAGTAACAAAGATATTTCTAAACATTCACGAAACACTATTAAAGCAATTTTAAACATATTTTTATCTAATTTTTAACAATTATAGAACCTTGAGCCGTATCTTGATGAAAATCTCCAAAAAAATCATACTTTCCAGGAGCAAGCGGTGCAAGTATAATATTTATAGAATCATGCGGCATAATTATTTTCTCACGATGTAAATCACGACTTTCAAATTCTTCTACGGTATCGTCGTCATTCTGAATAATTAACCGTATTTTAGTAGATCTCGGTATTTCTAACAAGTTCGGAATAAATCTATGATCTTTTATAACTATCTTTACTTCTAATATATCACTTTCATTCTTATTAATAGAATTTTTATTTATTGAAATAAAAACTATTATCGCAGTTACTAATAAGAATATTAAGCTCGTTAGTATAATAATATTTTTACTTTTTTGATTTATTTTCATATTAAACTCTTGGCTTAATTAAAGTTTAAAAAAAATTTCAAATATTTAATAATTGTGGAATTTATCCCGCAATTTTTATTAAAGATACAAGATATACAATTATTATCATAATGACAAGAACAGATAACAAAATATAATTTTTTTGTTTTGTATGGTTTGGTATTTTGTTTTGTTTCATATTTATTTAAAATCGTTAAGTTCGAGCATAAGATATTCGTTTATCGGTAATAATTCTTGTGAAATTATTTTATTAACGTTAGAGCCTAATGCCTTAAAAGATTGACCTTTAGCGATGACGATTCGCATGCCTACCGGTACCTTACCTTGCAAAGCATAGGAAAAAATTAAAGGATAGGTAATGTCGCCGATTTTCATATCTACTTTTTTACCTTTAGCCTTTGAGTCATATAGCACTTCGCCGTTTACAAGGCGGGTAATTTTAGCATTGAAAGATACCTTTTCACCGCATAGTAAAGGAACACGGTAAGCTATTTCGTTATCATAAATTTTAACTTCATTACTTTTAATGAAATTTTGCGGTAATATAGATTTTAACATAACATTAACTCTATATGAATTATTGATACTATTATCATTAATATTGGTATTGACAGCATATTTAGCAGGGATAATAGCCTCTCTTGCTTGTCCTACATTCATACCTACTATTACGTTATCAAGACCGAGCATTACGCTACCGGAACCTAAAGTAAAGGTTTTAGTGTCTTCTGAAATTAAATTATTATCTATATCGGATATTTGGTAAAATACCGTAACTACATGACTGCAAGAGGCAGGTCCTATATTACCATTACCGATAGTTTTGATCTTGAATAAAGGTTCTACTAAATCCTTATGTACTGGAATGCTATAATCTTTAGTGTCTATAGGTTTATTTAACGGTTGTAATATATTTTCAAAAAATGTTCTACCTTCTTCAGTCTTAAGAGCATTAATTACTATTTTCGAAATAGTACGCTCAAATAAATTACCGTTTAAAGAAACAGGAGGATTATTATTAATATTAGTTTGGTTCTCACCGGCAGGAGAATTATTTAAAGCCGTTTGCTCGGTTATTATAGGATTATTATTGTCAGGGGAAACTTTTAATTTTACTATATTATAAAGTATTAAAACTACAATTATTAATGATAAAAATTTTTGCATGTTAATAATATTAGTATTACAATTGAATTTACTATAACAATCAATTATTTAATAATCAAATGAGAATAAAAATAATTTGATTAATATAAATTTTGTATATAATATTGATTTGTATTTCATTACTGTGATGGATCAATGTCACTCCTGTCATACCGTGGCTTGTACCTTTAAAAATACTAATAAAATTAGTATTTTTATTTATTTTCTGAATACCGTAGTTAAGCCAAGTTTTGATACTAATGAAGCTTTTCGACTGACACGCACAATGACGAAAAATAACAAAAATAAAGCGGTGAAAAGTGAAAAAATTAATATTTTGTTTTTTATGTTTCTGGACATTAAGTATATTTGCGGCTTCTAAGATTTATCCTAATAAATTTAATCGTTGTAAAATTACCAAAAATATTTTTAATGATTATGAACCGAAAGTTTTTGAATCTACTAACAACTTATTACGAAAAACAGGGCAATTACCTAAATTTTATGGTGAAAAGATTTTAATTAAGGGTAAGGTATTAGATCAAAATTGTGTGCCAGTTGCAGATGCTAAGGTTTATTTATGGCAAGCTGGTAGCAACGGTAAATATCCTTATGAGCCTTTAAAAACTCGGATTGATAAAAAAAGATTTACCACCAAAAGTGACTCTAGTTTTACCGGTTCCGGTACTGCTACTACTAACAATAAAGGAGAGTATTATTTTATTAGTATGCTGCCTTATAAATCATCACGTTCTTTAAAAAGTGCTAATATTAGGGTAGAGCATAGTGATCTTAAAACACTAGAAACGCGTTTAGATTTATCTAATAAAAATATGTGTGATAGTGAGTGCTGTGAAATAAATAATGCTTTAATTGAACCGCAACAAAATATGAAGTCATATTGTTTCGATTTAGTATTACAAGGTACGACTCTTAAGAGATATTGATATACTCGTTTTATTTAAAAAATTGGCTACGTCGACTTTGTAAGACCTCGGATGCTCACGTATTAAGTATACGCTCCGCTCCTCTCGGCTTACAGTCTCCTTGCTCTTTTCCAAATAAAACTTCGTCTATCAGTTTTTAAAAATAATGACGTTATTATTAACCTCTTTTGCCGGAGGGTCTAAAGGCTTTTTTACACCGCAACTGTATAACATAGTACATAAAAATACTAATACAACTAAATCAAGTGTTTTCATTACAATAAATTATTTTATGGGCTTAAATAATTATAATAAATATTTCTTGACCATTATAGTATTTTTATTATCAGTAGTAATTTTTATTCCTAAAATATATGCTAGAACTCAATTAGAACAATTACACGGTTCGAATGTGCCTGATAATGTGATTTTTTTTGATGAAGAAAAAAATCAATATTCTCTTGATCAGTTTGAAGGAAAAACTATATTATTAGTATTTTGGGCTACTTGGAGTTCGTCTTGCGTTAAGGAAATACCTGATCTTGATACTTTGCAAAAAGATTTTAGAAAATTACCTTTTTCCGTGATTCCAATTTCAGAAGATTATCAAGATATAAAAGTTGTTAAGGAATATTATAAGAGTTATCAAATAAGGTATTTATCGATTTATCAAGATTATAGAAATAAATTATTTAAAGCCTTAAGTGTTATTAGCCTACCGACTAGTATATTAATAGACCCAAACGGTAAAATAATAACTAGCTTTGTCGGTAATACAAATTGGTATGACGAAAAAATTAGAGAAACTATTTTATCAGCGATACCCGGAAATTATCCCGAACCGAAAAACAGCTATAATGAGCAATCGCTTAATAAACTTACAAAGCCTCCGGAGCCTATAAAGAAAGGAGTAGTAAAAGATATAATTAATCCAGAAAATTTTCGAGAAACTCCTCCTATTGAGGTACCTTTAGTAAATGAAGAACAAAACGAAGTTTAATTTGGAAAAGAGTAATAACGCCAGTTTAGGATAAGAGATAAGTAAGGAAGGAAATAAGAATAAGTTATTTACAAGAGTAGAGTGTTGGGTTACAAAAGTTTTTGATAAAAAAAACGAGAACCCAACAATGAAAAGATGTATCATAAGTTTATTCTATATACTAGATAATTTTTGCAAAATATACGAAGAATGGGAGAAGCAAAAATTAGTACCAACAGATAGAAAGCGTCAGAGGTTAGGAGAATTAAGTCTTTCAGAGCTTTTAACTATAGTATTATATTTTTATTTATCACCGTGCAAAGACTTTAAGAATTACTATTTATATCACCTATCATATAAATACAGAGGATATTTAAATTACCAAGTTATAGCCGAATAATACAATTATGGCCGAGATTAATTCTACCGTTTGCTATAATGCTGCAACTATTTAGAGGAGAAGAAACAGGAATTTATTTTATTGATTCAACTAAATTATCAATATGTCATACAAAGCGTATAAGCAATAATAAAGTATTCGGTAATATTGCTAAAATCGGGATGAGTAGTTATGGATGGTTTATGGGATTTAAGTTGCATATAGTAATTAATAATAAGGGAGCAATTATGGCAATCAAAATTACCAAAGCAAATAATAGTGATTTATCAGCGGCAGAGGCTATAACAGCTGGATTACAAGGTAAAATCTTTGGTGACAAAGGCTACATATCTAAGGATTTATTCAGTAAATTATATAATAGAGGTTTACGGTTATTTACAGGGATAAGGAAAGATATGAAGAATCATTTGATTGAAATGGAAGACAAAATGCAACTTAGAAAAAGGTCATTGGTTGAATCTGTATTTAATGTTCTGAAAAAGAGTATGGACCTTGAGCATTCAAGGCATAGATCACCTACGAATTTTTTAGTTCATATTCTTGCTTGTGTTAATGCTTTTAATATCAAAAAATCTAATATTCTTTATTCTTCTTTTGATATTAACAAACTTCACTTATCCTAAATTCGCGTTAATAAGTATAAATCTTCGGAACAATAGCAGTTAATAATACATTAATACCGAAGATCTTATAATATGATGAAGCCAATTTTTCAAATTAAACAAGTATTAAAATGAGCAGAATAATGAAAGAAATAAGTAAATCTACTATTGCAGGTGCAGAATTTGAACCTATTATAAATAAGCGTCAACTAAGTAAACTAGAACAATTAGCTGCTTCAATCTTTGGGGATTCTAAAGAAATAATTGCAGTTCTGCGTCTAAACGGCATTATAGGTAAGGTTAGTGCCGTGCAGTCAGGGCTTACTTTAGAGTCATTAAATGAGCTAATAGAGAAATCGTTTAAGATAAAGAAGCTAAAAGCTTTGTGCTTGATTATTAACTCTCCCGGTGGTTCGCCCGTACAATCGGAGCTTATAGCAAAACGTATACGAGATCTTGCTAAAGAAAATAAGATTAAAGTTTATAGCTTTATTGAAGATGTGGCAGCTTCCGGAGGTTATTGGCTTGCATGCATCGGTGATCAAATTTATGCTTCTCGTAGCTCGGTTATAGGTAGTATCGGAGTAGTATCAAGCGGATTCGGTTTCCATGAGGCAATTAATAAGCTTGGAATAGAGCGTAGAGTCTATACAGAAGGAAAAAATAAAGCAGTTTTAGATCCTTTTAAGCCTATTAATAAAGATGATTTAAAAATTATTAAAGATCTACAAAAGCAAGTTTATGAGCATTTTGTTGATTATGTAAAATCAAGAAGAGCAGGAAAATTAACGCAGCAAGACGATATTTTATTTAACGGTGAATTTTGGGCAGGACAAACAGCTCTCGATTATGGTTTAGTTGATGGTATAGGTGATATGTATAGTATAATAAAAGGAAAGTTTGGAGATAATATTAAATTCCGATATCTTTGTGCTAAACAGCCGTGGATAAAAAGAAAACTTGGTATGGCAAGTAAAATATTAACCGATAATCTAGCCAATTCTTTAATAGATAGCTTTGAAAATAAAATTATTAACGATAAATTTGATATAAAATAAATGACTATAACACAAGTTAAAATTAAGAAATTAGATAATTTTGTCGGCAGCTTACCTGAATATGCTACCGAACATAGTGCAGGTATGGATTTAACTTCGGCAAGCCAGCAACCTATAACTATAAAAGCCGGTGAGATACAACTAGTTCCGACCGGTATTGCTATAGCATTACCAGAATTTTTTGAAGCTCAAATAAGACCTCGTTCAGGTCTTGCTGCTAAGTATGGTATTACGGTTGCTAATTCCCCCGGGACTATAGATGCAGATTATCGCGGTGAGATAAAAGTTATCCTTATCAATTTGGGAAAAGAAGATTTTACTATAGAAAAGGGTATGCGAATTGCTCAAATGGTAATATCAAGATATGAGCGTATCGAATGGATGGAAAGCGAAATGCTTGAGGGGACTGTGCGCGGCAGCGGCGGTTTTGGTTCTACAGGTATTTAGATTTTTATGTTATTCTTGCGTGAGGCTTAGTTGCATGAAATTCCCGTCATTGCGAGGAGATGCGGGTGTTGTTACATGGATCGAAAAAAGTGTACAATGTCATTCCCGCGTAGGCAGGAATCCAGAAAAAAACATAAATACAGTAAATTTTTAGAGTTAAAAGCGTAGGTTATCTCGCTTTATGCTGGATTCCTGCCTACACGGGAATGACATAATTGATCCGTGCAACAAAGCCGGTTTGCTAACTAGGTCTTATGACAATTGCGTCTCAAGATCTAGCTAGCAAACCGCGGTATGACATTATTTCATCAATAACATAAAAAATAAAAAGTGCAGAGACTAGCTAAATTCATCAGTAATGCCGGAGTTTGCTCTAGACGAGATGCCGAAAAGCTAATAATTGACGGAAAAGTAAAAGTAGACGGTGTTATAATTACCTCACCTGCTACAAATGTTGATACTAATAGCCAAGTTGAAGTATCAGGCTCGTTAATTACTGCAAACTCTAAACCAAGGCTTTGGATTTACTACAAGCCTGCCGGTTTAATTACCACTCACAAAGACCCCTTATCACGTAAAACCGTATTTGAACAGTTAACGGGTTTACCACGTGTAATTTCAATAGGCAGATTAGATTTAAATAGCGAAGGTTTGTTATTATTAGCAAATAACGGCGATTTAGCTAGGCAGTTTGAACTACCTACAAGCAAGATAAAGCGAGTATATGAGGTTAGGGCCTATGGAAATCCTGATATTCTATTAAAAAGTAATTATCAAAATTTAGAAATTGATGGAATATTTTACAATCCACAATCAATAAAGTTGCTTAGGAAGAACTCTACTAATTCGTGGTTTGAGGTTGTTTTATTTGAGGGCAAAAATCGAGAGATTAGAAGAATATTCGAGTATTTCGGATTAAAAGTTAATAGGCTAATTAGAACTCAATACGGTAACTTAACATTGGGTAATCTTAAACCAGGAAACTACAGAGAAGTTTTCTTCAATCAAAAATTAACTAGAAAAATAACTAATATTGTGGTATCATAATTATTAATATTAATTAACTAATTGTGAGATACTGTGACAAATCCTATAATATATAAATGTACAGAAGAAGATTTAGAAAAATATCTCAGCTATTTAAAAAGTAATCCTCAAATTTCATTAAATGATTTCATACAAAATGAATATTTTTCTAAAGATAAGAATAAAATTGTTATAGCTAGTTTAGCGGAACAAGAAATTGGCGGTGTAGATTTAACGAATGCTAATTTGCAAGGTTTAATATTAAAAGGCGCAATATTTAATGATTGTAATTTTACCGATGCTATTTTATGTGATGCAGATTTAACTGATGTAGAATTTAATAATTGCAAATTTATCGGTACTGATTTTAGGGGAGCAAATCTAATGTACTGCAGATTCCTGAAGTAACACTTTTAGCAAGTTTCGTACATAATTGCCCAATTCCGGTTTTTAGAAACCAACCACTTTTTTCTCTTGCATGAATTTTATCTTCCAATTTAATGTGTTCATTGATGTTTACGTGTATTAGTTGAGATTTGATCTTACATTTAATAAAAATTATGTATTAAAAATACAGATAAAAAAATGGAAGGTCACAATGCACTTAAATCAAAAAATAATAAAGCCAAAATTAGGTTTACTTGAATTAGCTAAGAGTCTTGGTAGTATATCATCAGCATGTAAAGCGATGGGATATAGTAGAGATAGTTATTACAGATTTAAAGAACTGTATGAAACTGGTGGCGAAGAAGCGTTGTATGAAATTAGTCGAAGAAAGCCAATAATAGCGAATAGAGTTGATCCAGCGATAGAGAAGGCAGTAATGGATATGGCAATAGAATATCCAGCATATGGTCAGCTAAGAGTATCAAATGAGCTTAAGAAGAGTGGTATACTTGTATCACCTGGAGGAGTGAGATCAATTTGGCTACGTAATGATTTAAATAATATCAGTAAAAGGCTTAAAGCATTAGAAGCAAAGATGGCTCAAGATGAGATTGTTCTTACTGAAGCTCAGTTACAAGTACTAGAGAAGCGTCGTAATGAAAAAGAAGCACATGGAGAAATTGAGACGCAGCATCCAGGTTATCTAGGATGTCAGGATACGTATTATGTAGGTAATTTTAAAGGTATAGGTAAGGTTTATTCTCAGGTATTTATTGATAGCTATACTAGGGTAGCGGATGCTAAACTATATACTGATAAAACAGCAATTACTGCTGCTGATATGCTTAATGACCGGGTGTTACCATGGTATGAGAGCCAAGGGATACCAATACTGCGTATTCTTACAGATCGTGGGTCAGAATATAAGGGCAATATAGAGCATCATGCTTTTGAGTTATTTCTTAGCATAGAAGGTATAGAACATACTACAACTAAGGCATATTCTCCCCAAACAAATGGTATGTGTGAGCGTTTTAATAAAACCATGAAACAAGAATTCTTTGATACGGCTATGCGAAAAAAGATTTATACAGATCTTGATGATTTACAATTAGATCTTGATATTTGGTTAGAGCATTTCAATAATGAAAGACCTCATTCTGGTAAATATTGTTATGGGAAAACTCCTATGCAAACTTTTCAGGATAGTAAGAAATTAGCTGTTGAAAAGAATAATGAAATTTTGTATCTTGATTATATATCTGACAGTCAAAATTTAACTGACAATCAGGTACAAAATTTATAGTGTCTGTAAGATTAAATCTTGACTTCTACAGTTTACGAATGTTTTGCCATCCTTACCTTGATGTTCTAAAACTCCCTTAATCTCACCCTTTACTCCATACATTCTTGTTGCATCATTGATTTTAGCTCCATAAAAATTTGCTTTTTCAGCATAAATATTAGCAAGATTAGCTGCTTTTAAATTAGCTCTTTCTAAATTTACCTCTTTAAATATAGCTTCAATTGCTGTCATTGCTTGTAGGTTTGCATCTTCAAGTATAGATTTTTTTAGATTAGCCTTTGTTAAATCAGCTCTTTGTGCAATTATACCTTTAAGATTAGCTTCTTTAGCATTAATATTTCTAGCAACAGAGTCTGATATATCAAGACCTTCAGCATTTGCTTTTTCTAAAATAGCATTGCTTAAATTAGAAAATTTTGCACTTGCTTCAGTAAGAGTAGCGTTTGTAAGATCGGCATATTCAAGGTTTGCCTGATCGAGTAATGCTTTAGTCATATTGCTATTAACAGCCTTAACTCTTTCCATAACTGCTTTTCTGAAATCTACCTCTTCCATAGTTAGCATACTCTTGAATTCTGTATCGCTAAAATAACTTTCTCTAGCTATTACGCCTTTTCATATTACTATCTTTAAATTTTGCTTCTAAGGCACGAACCTTATTTCATAAAAGCATTTTCAAGATCAGTAGAAATAATATTAGCTTGATCTAAAAGAGCATTATTTAAAATTACTCCTTGCATTTGTACCTCCTGCATTTTAGCATAAGCAAGTGAGATACCGGTAAGATCGGAATTCTTACATTCTGAATCTTTAATAGTTATATTTGCAGCATCAGCGTTAACCATAATTACTGCATTGAATGTGCTATTTTCTAACTTAGATTCGGTTAAATCTACTTTAGGCATATAGCTTCTTGACATATCGCTATTTTCAATTTTACAACCTTTAAGTGAGGTGGCCCAATTTGTTTAGACTAAAAATTAAGATTTATGAGATATAATTTGCGTTATAATTTTACTCAATAATTTTTGTAAAATACACCTGTTCCGGAGTGAGATATTTCAATGATTGGTGCATTCTTTTTCTATTATAAAAATTTATGTAATCAGTTATAGCATTTTTTGCCTCCTTGACAGTATTTAAAACCATCAAATATATTTTTTCTTGTTTTAATGAACGCCAAAATCTTTCTATAAATACATTATCCAGGGCTCTGCCTTTGCCATCCATACTGATTTTGATTTCACGTTTAATTAGTTTATCTGTGAAATTTTTTGATGTAAATTGAGAACCTTGATCTGTATTAAAGATTTCAGGCTGACCATATTTTATTATAGCTTCTTCCAGTGCAGCAATACAAAAGTCACTTTCTAAACTAATAGATACCTTCCAGCTTACAATATAACGACTAAACCAATCAATAATTGCTACCAAATATACAAATCCTTGTGCCATTCTAATATAAGTGATATCTGTACTCCATACCTGATTTACTTTAATAATTTCAACTCCTTTTAAAAGATATGGATATATTTTATGAGCTTGATTGCGCTTACTTAAGTTCATTTTAGGATAGATAGCTTCAATAGCCATTATTCTATAATAACGACTTACTGCCTTGCGACCGATTGTGATTCCAAATGGTACAAGGTGCTCAGACATTCTTCTTGCTCCAAAGTAAGGATGCTGTGTGTATATTTCATCAATCACTTGCATTATTTCTAAGTCTTTTTTGGTTAAGCCTTGTGGCTTGTAATAATAGCTAGATTTGTTAATAAACAGTAGTGTACATTGCCTAGCGATACTTAGATTACTACAATCTTTATCTACCATATTTTTTCTAATTGCTAAGTCCAAACAATGTAGATTTTTTTTTCAACCAGTCACGTTCAACAGTTAACTGGCCTATTTGTTCATACAATTGTCTTATTAAATCCTGATGATCTGGATCCTTAGATTGTGGCTTAATTTGAAAACCACTAATTAAATTTTCTATACCTCTTTTTTTCCACGCTTGTATTTGTGTCGGATGAACTCCATATTTGCTACTAATTTGAGCTATTGTCATTTCAGCTTTTATTGTTTCTAAAACTATCTTTGTTTTTTCTGCTGCACTATATTGTTTTGCTTTTTTAGACATATAATTTCTCTTTTGTATTTGAAAATTATATCTCATTCTATCATTTTAGTAGTCCAGTTTTTGGGTACCATTATAAACTATTGCATATTTTAGCTCTTTGGTTTATTTTGATTAGTAAACTAATATGCTGAATTATTTATAAATAACGGATTATTAAAATGGCAATTACCATATTAAAAAATGAAGGACTGGATTTTCATGCGAAAATTTCTACTCCTTTAAGTGAAATAGAAGATGATGTTCAAAAAGAGTTACTGGATTTAACCAAAAACAAGAAAGTTAAAATAGCGGGCTTTAGAGCCGGTAAGTTACCTATTTCAATTGTTAAGCAAAAATATGGTGATTCTATTAGAAATGATATAATAGAAAAGAAGATTAACCATTCAGTAAACCATGTTATCAAAGAACATAATTTAAATATTGTCGGCAGACCAAAAATTGATGATCTACAAAACGAACCTAATAAGCCTTTAGAATTTACAATAAAGATGGAATTATTGCCTAAAATCGAAATTCCGGATCTAAAGAAAATATCCATAAATCAACCTAAATTAGAAGTAAGCAGTGATGATGTTGAAGAACAAATCAAAAAGCTTGCTAAACTTACAAAAAGCTATACTAAAGAAAGCAAAGCAAAAATCAAAGAAGGCGATCAAGTTACTATAGATGCAATCGGCTATGTTAATGACGAAGCTTTTGAAGGAGGGAAGCTAAATGATTTCAAGCTAGTAATCGGTAGTAATGCACTTATCCCCGGCTTTGAAAAGCAATTAATCGGTTCTAAAACCGGTAGTGAAGTAGAAGTTAACGTCACTTTCCCTGAAAATTATCATGCTAAAAACTTAGCAGGTAAAGATTCTCGTTTCGTAGTGCAAATTAAAGCTGTACATACACCGGAACCTACTGTAATCGATGATGAGTTTGCTAAGAAGTTCCAAAGCAAAAACCTTGAAGAATTACGCTCTCATTTTGCTAAACAAATTGAAAACGAGTCAGAAGAAGCGATTTCTACTATCATGAAAATGAGTTTATTTGATCAGCTGGAAAAATTATTAGATTTTGATGTGCCTGAATCTTTATTAGAACAAGAGAAAAACATCTTAAAATCCGAAATTGACAAAAATGAACAAGACGAATCTTTATTCAAAGATAAATCACCGGAGCAAGTAAAAGAGTATTACGATAAATTAGCACTACGACGTGTCAGAATCGGGCTAATGCTCGCAGAATACGCAAAAGATAAAAAACTACAATTAGAGTCTGAGGATCTTCGTAAAATTATTATGCAGCAAGCGCGTAATTTCCCAGGTCAAGAAAGAGCAATATTTGATTTTTATAACAATAACCCTAAAGCTATTGAACAGCTTAAAGGACCTGCATTAGAAGAAAAAGCCGTACAGCATATTTTCAATAATGAAATAAAACTCAAAGAGAAAAAATATAATAAAGAAGAGTTAGAAAAATTCTTAGAAGCAGAAGAGCAACGAATTACCATAATCTAATAATCTTGGATATATAATAATTAATCAATCCTTTTCTGATTAAGGGATAATATTCTCCTTTATTAACGCGAATAGCAAATTATTATATTTGTAATTTGCTATCCGCAATTTGTTAGTTTGTTTTATAGACACTAACAGAATATTAAAATTGTATTAAATAAGTGATAAGCAATTTCTACTTATAATGTAATTATATCTTTTTAAATTTCTCTATCATTCTACTAACAGAGCGATCTAATTCTATATCTAATTGCGGGTATTTAGAAAAGCTGAACCATTTTAGTTTGTATGATTCATTATTTTTTATAAAATTATCATTATCTATCGTTTTCAATAAAAAACGTATATCATAATGATAGTGTGAGGGTTCTTTAGAACTTTGGGGAATATAATGAACATCTATATCAAAGATATTATCACTTATTGCTACAATTTCATTAATTCCTGACTCTTCCCGCGCTTCCCTCATTGCTTCAGCTAATATATCATCACTTTCACAATGCCCTCCAAGCTGTAGCCATTTATTAAGCTTTTTATGATGCATCAATAAAAATTTGGTTTCATCGCTATTAAGTAAGAAAGCCGAAGCAGTAAAATGCCCCGCAGATTCATTAAAAAAGTTTGATACGAGAAAATTTTTATCCAAAAATTCCAGCATTTTCTTTTTAGACTTAATCTCTTCGGGATATATGCTGTTATAATTTTGTAATAAAGATTTGAGGTTATTTATCATGTTTTAAGCTATTTTTAAGCTTAATTTTAACCTGTTTTAAGGAACGCGGGTTTGCGTCCGTTACTTCAATTTCAATATTTTCTAAAACATTTATTTTAGTGCCGACCGCAGGAACGTTCCCTATTTTTGTAAGCACTAAACCGCCAATAGTATCGAATTCATCATCTTCATCTTTTAATTTCTCACCTATTATTTCTTCAAGCACTTCCACCTCAACACGAGCATTTGAAATAATTGTTGAATTGTTAACAACTTTAAAATTATCATTTTCCGACTTTTGATCATGCTCATCATCGATCCGCCCGACTAATGCTTCCATAACATCCTCGATAGTAACTAAACCGTCAGTACCGCCATATTCATCGACAACTATAGCAATATGAGTTTTCTCACGACGCATTTTTGCTAGCAAATCAAGTAGTTTCATTGAAGGAGCTGCGATTATATGCTTGCGTATAAGCTTTTTTAAACGAAAATTTTGCTTTGTAGCTAATGCTTTAAATAAATCTTTAATATGAATAAATCCGACTATATTATCTAATGTACCGTCATATATAAGAGTTCTTGTATGCGGTACTTCTACTTTGATAGATTCCTGTAATTCTTCTATATTCGTCGTAAGCTTTATTGCAGCAATATCAGAACGCGGCACCATTATATTTTCAATAGTTTTACTTTCTAATTTTAACAAATTAGCTAAAATATTACGTTCATCTACAGTCATTTTCTGACTGTTAATTTTAAGACGTTTTATAATGCTGAAAAAATCATCAGGTGCTTTTATTTTTCTAAAAGAACGCGCTACAAATAAAGATTTTATCGCTGAGAATAATTTCTGTAAGTGCAGGATTAACTTATTTTCGTGATTTTTTTTATTAGGATCTTCTTTCTTTGAAGATTTTAACATAAATTTTTTTATTTAGTTATAAGGAGAGGACATACCGAAATATGATAATATTTCGATTTCTAGGCTTTCCATGATATTTGCTTCTTTGTCATTTTGATGATCGAACCCGATTAAATGTAAAATACTATGTATTAAAAGATGAATAAAATGATTTTCAAAAATTTTGTCCTGTTCACACGATTCATTATATATTACATCATAGCAAAATGCTATATCCCCTAAATGCATATATTCCGAATCGTTTAAGAATTCAAGTTTAGAACTAATGTTATTAGAATTTAACTCTTGCCAATTTAATTCTATGGTTGGGAAAGAAAGAACGTTAGTTACTTTTTCTATATTACGAAATTGTTTGTTTAAGGTCAATATTTCTTCGCTATTTGTCAGTAAAATCGATAATTCGAATTGTTTTATTTCCTTAAAACTTTTAAATCTTGATAAAATATTTTTAGCAATTTTTTTGACTAAAGCCTTATTTATTTGCTTATGCTCACGCCATTTATCGTAATTTTTTATAATCTCTAAGTTTATCATTAGTGTAAAATGTCATTCCCGCGAAAGCGGGAATCCAGAAGTTAATTAATATCCTCCTCACTCTTATGTTCAGTAAAAATAAACATAAATACAGCAAGTTTTTAAAATTGAAAGCTTAGGTTATCTCACTTTATGCTGAATTCCCGCCTACGCGGGAATGACATTGAGATCACTTCTCGAGCTATACAACAATACCGGTCAAGCCACGGTATGACACAGCCTATAATTTTTTTTTAGCTTCTCAAAATCCTCATCAGCATGGTATGAAGAGCGAGTTAAAGGGCTTGCGGAAACCATCAAGAATCCTTTTGTTCGTGCTACTCGTTCCAAATATTTGAACTCCTCAGGTGTAACGTATTTTGCGACGTTAGCATGGTTCTTTGTGGGCTGTAAATACTGCCCGATGGTTAGAAAGTCAACCTTTGCCTCTCTTAAATCATCCATAACTTGTACTACTTCGCTGATTTCTTCCCCAAGCCCTACTATCATACCTGATTTTGTAAAAATTTCCGGTGATAATTTTTTGATATTATGGAGTAAACTTAGAGAGTTATAATATCTTGCCCCGGGTCTAATAGTTTTATACAAAGACGGGACAGTCTCAACATTATGGTTAAAAACGTCAGGTTTGGCACCGGCTATTATTTCAACAGCTCCCTCTTTTCTTAAAAAATCGGGCGTTAGAATTTCAATAGTAGTACTCGGTGAAGAGTTACGAATTTCTCTAATACATTCAGCAAAATGTGTAGCCCCGCCATCTTCTAGATCGTCGCGATCAACCGAAGTAATTACTACGTGCTTGAGGTTTAATTTCTGCACTGCCTCCGCTAGCCTTTGCGGTTCATGCGGATCAAGCAAATCAGGTCTGCCGGTTTTAACGTTGCAGAACCTGCACGCTCTAGTACAGACCGAACCTAAAATCATCACGGTTGCATGTTTTTTTGACCAGCATTCACCGATATTAGGACAAGCAGCTTCCTCGCACACAGTATTTAACTTGAGATTCTTGATTAAATCTTTTGTATTATAATATTCTGAGGAGTTGGGAACCTTAACCTTTATCCACTCTGGTCTTTTAGACATCTTCCCAAACTCTACTTCTAGAGGTAATTTGGGAAGATGTCTATTATTTAAATCAGTCATAAAACGGAAATAATTTCATTAGTTTTGTTACTTCGCTTAATACTTTCTGCTCGAGCTTACTATTATCCTCACCATTCTTTTTTAAGCCGTCCAAAATATCGGCTATAAAATGACCGACTAAGACAAAATCTTTTTCTTTAAAGCCTCTAGTGGTGCAGGCAGGTGTTCCAAGTCTAATACCCGAAGTAATAAATGGCGAAGTCTCATCAAATGGAATAGCATTTTTATTGCAGGTAATACCCGCTCTATCTAAAGAGTTTGCAGCAAGCTTACCGGTGATGCCGTCTTTTCGTAAATTGACTAACACAATATGGTTATCAGTGCCGCCTGTTAATATATTATATCCTCGCTCTTGCAAACTTTCAGCTAGTGCCTTAGCATTGCTTACTACCTGCTTTATATAGGCTTTATATTCAGGTTGCAAGCTTTCCCCGAAAGCTACGGCTTTTGCTGCTATTATGTGCATTAACGGTCCGCCTTGCAATCCCGGGAATAATGCAGAATTTATCTTTTTCCCGATTTCTTTATCATCAGATAAAATTAAGCCGCCCCTTGGACCTCTAAGCGTTTTGTGTGTAGTAGAAGTGACCGCATGAGCGTAAGGAATAGGGCTTTGATGTTCGCCTGTGGCAACTAGCCCCGCAATATGGGCAATGTCAGCCATAAGATAGGCTCCTACTTTATCCGCAATTCTTCTGAATTTTGCAAAATCGAGATTGCGAGGATAAGCAGAAAAACCGGCTATTAGAAGCTTTGGCTCATGTAAAACTGCTAAATGTTCAACTTCGTCATAATCAATTAGGTAACTCTCTTTATCTACGCTGTAAGATACGGCATTAAACCACTTGCCTGACATATTAGCGTTTGAGCCGTGCGTTAAATGCCCGCCGTTATTCAAAGACATGCCGAGAATCATATCACCCGGCTGTAATAAAGCAAGATACACGGCTTGGTTTGCTTGCGAACCGGAATGAGGCTGCACGTTAGCATATTTACAATTAAATAGTTTTTTTGCTCGCTCTATCGCTAAATTTTCAGCTTTATCCACTTCTTCGCAGCCGTTATAAAAACGTTTACCTGAATAGCCTTCGGCATATTTATTAGTCAGCACCGATCCTTGAGCTTCAATCACTGCAGGGCTTACAAAATTTTCTGATGCAATAAGCTCGATTACGCTACTTTGGCGTAATTTCTCATGCTCGATGATTTCATAAATTTCTTTATCTACTTTTTGCAATTTATTATTAAAAATGTTCATCAATTATCCTGTATTTTTTGCGTTATGGTTTTTTTATGTCATGCTTAGCAACGGCGGGAATCCAGCATAAACCGAGATAAATCGAGCTTTTTTTTAAAATTTACTGTATTTATATTTTTTTCTGGATTCCCACTTCCGCGGGAATGACATATGAGCTATACAACAATGCTTATATTCTTTACAAAATTAACTGCGATCTCAATCCCTCTGCCATCTATTGAATGAGCGAGCCGAGTTAATTTATGCCCATTATGAGGTATATGATATTTGGATAAATAGTGCGAAGCGTTATACATTTCATTAGCGCTTACTATGTCGTCCAGCTCACCGTGAATCAAGCATATAGGTGTGACCTTATTATTAACTTCCGGAGGCGGAATTAATGCACCTGAAAAACCTATAGTAGCATAAAACGGCTCTTTCTGAATTAAAGTTAAATATAACCCTATCATTGTGCCTTGAGAAAATCCTATAATAATTGTGTCTTTATTAGTTAGGTTTAGCTCTTCTTGCTTATGTTTTATGATATCTTCTAACTTAGAAATATTATTTGCAATCAGCTTAGATATAATATTAGGATTACGATCTTGTAGACTGAACCATTGCCTACCGTAAGGAGCCATATCATAAGGCTCAACACCGTGCGGCGAAATAAAATGACAATCGGGCAAGGCGTTCTTAATATAAGGCACTAGACCTATTAGATCGTGACCATCGGAGCCAACACCATGCAACAATACTACTAGCTTTTTTGCCAGCTGTTCAATACTTGCTATTTCAGGATATGTTAAATTTTTATTCATGTTTTAAAACCTGTCATACCGCGACTTGATCGCGGTATCCAGAAATAATTTAAAAAGGTACCGCGATCAAGTCGCGGTATGATAACACTATTTCAACATTTTCTCAAGCTCGCCGCTATTGTAGAGCTCTGTTACAATATCACAACCACCTACTAATTCCCCGTTAATGTATAATTGCGGAAATGTCGGCCAATCGCTAAATATTTTTAAAGCATTACGTAATTCAGGATCAGACAAAACATCGATATCACGAAATTCTACACCTAATTTATTTAGAATAGTAACTACCTTGCTAGAAAAACCGCAAGCCGGCATTTCCTTAGTACCTTTCATAAATAATACTACTTTATTATTTTTTATTTCATTTTCTATAAATTTAAAACTTTTATTTTCTAGCATTTAAAACCTGATATATTAATTTTATTTTATTCTTAGTATTATACACTATGCAAGCACAAATAGTTAATAAAATTTTTAAGGTTTTAAGCGAGAATAATGAAAACCCGAAAACCGAGTTAGTTTATAAAAATGATTTTACCTTATTAGTAGCAGTAATATTATCAGCTCAAGCAACAGATGCATCGGTAAATTTAGCGACTAAATCTTTATTCGAAACTTATGATACGCCGGAAAAAATTTTAGATCTTGGAGAAGAGGGTTTAAAAAAATATATAAAATCTATCGGGCTATTTAACAGCAAAGCAAAAAACGTTATCGCCTTATGTCAAATATTGATAAATAATTATAACAGTAAAGTACCAAGTAGTTTTGAAGAATTAGTAAAATTACCTGGTGTGGGCAGAAAAACAGCTAACGTAATATTAAACTGTCTATTTGGTATGCCGACTATGGCAGTTGATACTCATGTTTTTAGAGTAGCAAGAAGAATAGGGCTAGCTAAAGGCGGCACCCCTGAAGCAGTCGAAAAAGAGCTCTTACAAATTATCGATGGGAAATGGTTAAACCATGCCCATCATTGGTTAATCTTGCACGGGCGATATATCTGTAAAGCCCGAAAACCTGATTGTGATATCTGCCCCATCAAAGAATATTGTGAGTATTATAGATCAGTTACTGAAATAATTTAGCAAAATTGTTGTTTGGATCAAAAAACGTGTGTGATGTCATCCCATGGCTTGTTGCATGGATCAGCTCCACTTCTGTCATCCCGCGACTCGATCGCGGGATCCAGTTAAAAATATCAATAATATCGATTTTTTTAATTGTTTTTCTGTATCCCGTGGACAAGCGACGAGATGACACCGAAGGTGCTTCCAAGCAACAATGCCTACGCGGGAATGAAATATGAGCTATACAATAATTTCGATCAAATTATAACCTGATAGTATATTAACTAAACCTATTACTCTTCGGAAAGCCCATAGGTGGGAGTTTACCGGTGCTACCTCTTTTCCCTAAAAATGCAACAATATTTTTTTCAAGTTTTACTTTTCCGTTGCTATTCCAGCTTAAGCCATCATCTTTATTAAATATTTTAATGTCCAAAAGTTTTGCGTTTTTAAACTTTTGCAGCGTTACGCCTTGTCCTTTTTTCATTTCCGGTATTTCATCGATATTAAACACCAATAATTTACGGCTTTCACCTATACAAGCAACGCTATCACCATTAACTGGCAAACAAGCTATACATGTATGACCGCTCGGCACGGTCATAATATGCTTACCGCTTTTGGTTTGAGCCATAACTTCATTTGAATTAACTAGAAAGCCTTTGCCTATGCTGCTTGCAAGTAATAAAAGCTGATCCGGTTTATAGACCAAAATATTAATAATATCGTTATGACCTATATCCACAAGTAGCTTTATAGATTCAGCTGTTCCTTTACCTTTAGAAATATTATCGGCAAGCAGAGTGAAAAATCTTCCTTCCGAACTAATAATCAATATTTTATCAGTAGTATAGGCTTCTAAAATAAATTTCTCTGCATCCCCTTCTTTATACTTGATACTGGATAAATCGTTATTGTGACCTTTTAACGAATGAACCCAACCCATTTTTGAACAGATAATCGTAATAGGCTCTTTAGAAATGAAAGCTGTTATATCAACTACTTGATTTGTAAGTGTTACTTCTTCAAAGCTGGTGCGTCTTGCACCTATTAGGGTATTTAATCCAAACTTAGTTTGTACGGCTTTTATCTCTTTTTTAACTACTTTCCATAGCTCTTTTGGATTATTTAAGATTTCTTCAAGCATTGCCTGCTGCTTTTGTAAATTATTATGCTCATTTATGATTTCCTGCTCTTCAAGCTTGCGAAGCGAACGAAGGCGAGTGTTTAATATTGCCTCTACCTGTATTTCGGTTAGCTTAAACTTATCCATCATTATTGCTTTCGGTTCATCTTCCTCACGGATAATTTTGATGATCTCATCAAGATTTAGATAAGCTATTCGTAAACCTTCAAGAATCTCTAAACGATGCTTTATTTTATTTAAAAGGTAAGTCGATCTACGGGTAACGATATTTTGCCTATGGCTTAAGAATTCCTGCAAGACTTCTAAAATATTCATTACTCTTGGTACGTTATTACTACCAATGACATTCATATTAAGCTGAATACGGCTTTCTAGATTCGTCAGTTTAAATAAAGACTCCATCACTATTTGCGGATCGCAGCTACGGTCTCTTGGCTCAATAACAAGCCTGATAACATCAGTTGACTCATCCCTGATATTACTAACAAGCGGTATTTTTTTATCCTTAAGCAATATTGCGATTTGTTCTATAAGTTTTGATTTCTGAAGTTGATAAGGTATTTCGGTTACGACAATCTGATATGTGCCGTAACTTAACTCCTCTTTCTCCCATTTAGCTCTAACCCGAAAACTACCGCGTCCTGTAGCATATGCGGTATTTATAACTTCCGCCTTATCAATGATTATGCCGCCGGTCGGGAAATCAGGACCTTTAATGAAATTCATCATGTCGCTAATTTCAGCCTTTGGATGATCGATTAAATACATTAAAGCATCGCAAAGCTCGTGCAAATTATGCGGCGGAATGTTAGTCGCCATACCGACCGCTATTCCTTCTGAACCGTTAGCAAGCAGGTTCGGAAAACTTGCCGGCATTATTACCGGCTCTAAATCGGAATCGTCATATGTCGGACGGAAATCTACCGTATCCTTGTCGATATCTTCCATTAGTAACGTACATATTTCCGTCATACGTGATTCGGTATAACGCATTGCCGCCGCATTATCGCCGTCAATAGAACCGAAATTACCTTGCCCGTCGATTAAAGGGTAACGGAGTGAAAAGTGCTGAGCGAGACGTACTAAAGTATCATACACCGCAACGTCACCGTGCGGGTGGTATTTACCGATTACGTCACCGACTACCCTTGCACATTTCTTATAGCCCGAATTTGGCTCAAGTCTTAGCTGTAACATGGCATATAATAATCTGCGATGTACCGGCTTTAACCCGTCACGTACGTCAGGGAGAGAACGTGACATAATTGTTGAGAGTGCATAAGCAAGATAACGCTCAGATAAAGCATTAGCAAAGTCAATATTTTCTATTTTAGCTTCTTTCATAATTCATTTTATTTTTTTATTGTGTGACTCAGCCCGTCATTGCAAGGAAATTATGAAGTAATTAACGAAGCAATCTTATTAAAAAATGCTATAAATTAGCATTTTTTATTATTTTTCTGAATTGCCACGCTCCTTGCAGGTGCTCGCAATGACAGGAAGAATATCCCAAAAATCTTCATGATTTATCCAGTATTTAGCCTCTGCTAATCTTTCATCCGCAAGTTTTGAAAAAAAATATCTTCTTCAATTGTAATCTCCTCAAAATCTTCTCCATCTACTATCATAAATTATTCTTACCATATACTTCTAATAAATAAAAAATGATACTCCTCGCAGCAGAGCTGCGAGGTATCTAAAAAAGTTTTAGTTGCTTCTGATGAAAAGCTTTATATGATGGTCGATCCGCCTCTTGATTCTTTACATAGTTGCGTAATTTTTTCTCATCTCCATGTTTTCCAACCGTACTCATAAAATATCCATTAGTCCAAAATTCGGTACCCCATAATTTATTTTTTAAGTCAGGAAATTTCTCAAACATTTTCTTAGCTGTTATACTTTTCACTATCCTAGCTACTTTAGTAGGACTATAACTAGGCACAGACTGAATTAGAAAATGCACATGATCTTTATCTACTCCAATTTCTAAAAATCTTATCTCGTATCTTTCTTCAATTTCTAAACATATTTTGCATAAATAATTATCTAACTTCTTATCAAAAATTGCTCTACGATATTTTGCAGGCGTTACTAAATGATAAATAAGTACTGTAACATTATGGCTCTTATGTATGTACCTACTCTCTTCCATCCATACATCATATCACGAAGCAAAGCTTCGGGGAATTAAACCCTAAGAGATTAAGTAGACGAAGTTTTATTTGGAAAAGAGCAAGGCGTCTTGAAGCTGATAACCGCAGCGTACATACTAGTACGTGAGGATTATCAGCAAAAGACAACGTAGCCAATTTTTTAAATAAAACGAGTATACTACTTCAATACACAACTCTGTTTGTTCTGTGCTAGTTTTTTACAAACTGCCTTTGCTTGGCTAAGATTATCATAATTACCGGCTAATATTAAATAGAAAAATTTTCCGTCGTCATATTTAACTTTTTGCGTAGAAATAACAGCATTTTTAAGAATCTTCGAAAATTGCTTTTTTATCCTCTCACCTTCCTTTATTGCTTCTGCTTCCGATTTCACCGAACCAAGTTGTACTTTATAAACAATTGAATTATTAGATTTTTTTATATCTGTATAGTTATTTCTATTTTTTTTCTCAAGTTTAATTATATTTAAACCGGTTTCATCTTTTTTAGGTTCCGCCTGTTTATCCGAAACCTCACTTATGCTTGGTTCTATCGAGGAAATTAAGTGCGATATTTTATCTGAAGAATCTACCTTGAAAGGATCGTCGCTTTGATCACGTGAATCTATAATAACAGGTTTTTCAGGCTCGGGAAGAAGCTTTGCAATTCGAAGATTTGTATTTTTAGAAATAAGATTTTCGTAGATGCTACTATGCACTCCCGATAAGGCAATTTCTTCTGCTGAAGAAGGCTTAATTTTTGCAGGTAACTCATCGGGATAGATAGTAATCACCGGTTTACTATTTTGATAATACTGATAAGCACTATAAATAATAGCAATGCTTATTAAAACTCCTAGACATATTTTAAAGAAAATATTATTGATCATAATTCAGTAAATAATAAAATAGGTACAAGTAGACGTCATTGCGAGAAGAAACTGAAAGTTTTGACAAAGCAATCTCATGAGTTTTGTACTGCTTTATGAGATTGCCTCCGCCTTGTGCTATGCCTCTCCTCGCAATGACGTTCCTACATTTTTTGCATCGGCTCTACACCTATAACCTCAAGACCGCTAGCTATAATTTTCTGTATAGCTTTAGCAAGAGCAAGGCGCGCTGTTGTTAACTCTTTATTGTTTTCTATTATGAATCTGTAATCGTTATTTTCCTTACCGAAATTCCATAAAGAATGAAATTTTGAGGCTAGATTTATCAAATAAAATGCTACTCTATGTGGTTCAAAATATTTAGCTGCCGTTTCCAAAGTCTTCGTCCAACTAGCTAAGAGTTTTATTATCTCAATTTCTTCTTCCGACGATAATAACGATAGATCATACTTGCCAGTTTCAAAGCTATTATAAGATTGCGGAATCGTCTCCATAGCTTTTGATAATATCGAAAACGTTCTAACATGCGCATATTGGACATAAAATATAGGGTTCTCTTTAGATTGTTCTTTCACTTTTACTAAGTCAAAATCAAGCGTTTTATTATTTTCTCTTGTTAGCATCATAAATCTTATAATATCTTTACCTACTTCACGATTTACGTCTTGTACACTAACAAAAGTTCCAAGACGCTTCGACATCTTGACTGGTACACCGTTTTCCACGAAATTCACTAGCTGGCAAATTTTAACATCCACCTTAACCTGCTCTTTACCTAGAGCTTTAACGATTGCCCCAATTCTTTTGACATACCCGCTATGATCAGCTCCAAGCACATAAATTAAGTGGTTTGCTCCTCTATCTATTTTATCTTTAGCATATGCAAGATCGGAAGCAAAATATGTCCAGCTACCGTCGGCCTTTCTTATTGGACGATCTTGATCATCACCGTACTTGGTAGACTTAAATAATTCTTGTGTTCTATTTTCCCACTCCGCGTGGACTTTACCTTTAGGAGCAGGTAATACGCCTTCATAAATTAGCCCCATATCGGTTAGTAATTTAACGGTTTTTTCTATATCTCCATTATCATGTAATTTTTGCTCGGAAAAGAATATGTCGTGCTTAACTCCCAGCTCTTTTAAATCTTCTTTATTCAAATCGAGCATTTTTTGTATAGCAAAATTCTTTACTATTTTAAATCGCTCTAACTCTTCCATAGCTAAAAGTTTATTATCGTATTTTTTAGCTAATGCTTGACCTACCGGAATCAAATATTCACCTGGATATAAACCTGTAGGAATAGTAATATTCTCGCCTAAAGCTTCCTTATAATGCAATATTACGGTGCTTACTAAATCATTGATTTGTGAACCGGCATCATTAACATAATATTCTTTCATAACTGGATAACCTACTTTTTTTAAAACATTTGCTAGCACATCCCCGTATACCGCACCTCTTGCGTGCCCTATGTGCATTGGTCCCGTTGGATTTGCTGAAACATATTCAATATTAATATTCTTGTTTTGATCTATATCAATTTCAAAAAATTTAGATTCGTTTTGCAAAATATCTTTTATAGCCTCATGCCAGCTATCGGCTTTTATAGTAAAATTGATAAAACCCGGCCCTGCTATTTCTATGCTTGCAATATACGGCAGTTTGATAAGAGCTTCTCTAAATTTTAAAGCAACTTCGCGAGGAGCAACATTTTCTTTAGCTGCAATAATCATAGCAATATTGCTTGATAAATCGCCGTTAAAGCTATCTTTTGGGGTTTCGATATTAGCGTTATTTGCTATTTCGGCATTATTATATAACTGCGCGCTAGCAGCAATTATATCTCGTTTTAATTGATTAAATATATTCATGATTAAGTTTTAAATGTTATTAAAGTTTAGAGAACAAAGTTGATTATATTCTTGAATAGCAAAACGGTCAGTCATACCAGCTATATAATCCGCAATAATTCTAGCTTTGCTATGAGGGTTATTAGAATCTATTTGTATCTTCCAATTAGCAGGCAATAAATTAACATCTTCCATATAAACCTTAAACAGACCTTGTACGATTTTTGTACATTTAAGACTGATTGCGGTAATCTTATTACTTTTATAAACCCGCTCATGTAAGAATTTTTTAATCTCTTTAATACGCTCGTTAGTTTTTTCCGTAAAATCAACTATTTGGTAATCTAAATTACGTATTTCATCTATATGAGTAATTTTCTCTTTATTTATATTAATTTTAGTTTGCCATAATAAATCAGTAATCAGCTCATGCATTAACTTGCGTACTACTTCATAAATTAAACAAGAAGAGCTTATATTTTTATATTTTGATTTAAGCTCAAAAACATGCTGGTCAATATATTTAAGCTCAGCAAGGTTATTAAAATCGATAATTTTAGCACCGATACTATCTTCTAAATCATGTGAAATATAGCTAATATCATCGGCAAGTGCCGCTATTTGAGCTTCGGCTGAAGCGTAAGTATTAAGCTCTAAATCATTTTGGCTATTATACTCTGCTATATACTCATTTACTTCATCATTTATAGGACCATTATGCTTTACGATCCCTTCTAAAACTTCCCACGTTAGATTTACTCCTCTATAAGCGGCATACCTTTTTTCAAGTAAGGTTAATATTTTTAAGGATTGGGCGTTATGAGAAAAGCCGTTATGCTCTTTCATGCATTCATTTAAAGCTCTCTCCCCAGCATGCCCAAAAGGCGTATGACCAAGATCATGAGCAAGTGCTATCGTTTCAGCTAAATCACTTGAAAGATTTAAGGTGTTGGCAATAGAGCGTGCAACTGTTGAGACCTCTAAAGAATGAGTTAACCTATTCCTGTAATGATCACCTTCGTGATTAATGAACACTTGAGTTTTATACTGCAAACGCCTAAACGCGTTAGTATGAATGATACGGTCGCGATCACGCTCAAATTCGTTGCGATAAGATGTCGGTATTTCTCTGAATAATCTCCCCCGACTTTTAAGCGGATCGGAAGCATATGAAGCTAGCATTATTATCTTTTCACTCCAAAGTAAAATGAGCAACCAGTATACGAAGATCAATTTCAAAAAGAGCAAGGAGTTTACAAGACAAGGAGCAGAGCGTATATTAATACGTGAACACCGCATTACTTGTAAAACGACTTAGCCAATTTTTGAAATTCATCGAGTATAGTTGAAAAAATATGAAATATTAGGTATATTATATAATTTATAAGATTTTTACAAGGTTATTTTAGTGACGATTACTATTACCGATAGAGCTTTTGAGCGAGTAAGAGAACTAATAGAACTAGAAAAAGATAAAGATTTGGTGTTGCGAGTTTCTGTTGACAGCGGCGGCTGCTCCGGGCTAATGTATAATTATGAATTAGTCTCAAAAGATTCTATAGAAAAAGACGATCATGTTTCTACTAAACATAACGCTACTATTATTATCGATTCTATTTCTCAAAAATTTATGCTAGATTGTACACTTGATTTTATAGAAGAGCTAGGCAGCTCATATTTTAATGTCAGTAACCCACAAGCTAAAGCAAAATGTGGCTGCGGAAATTCGTTTGCAGTATAATATACTGTTGTCCCACTGGCTTGTAGCAAGATCTTAGTACACAGTCTGTGGCACAAAACTTAGTTAGCAAGCCAAGTGATGCTAAAGTTGAGCCATGCTAGAACACCTGCCTCACGTGGGAATGACAATAAGGAGCTTGATCCACCGTGAGCAATGCTGCCACGGGATGAACTTAAAAATAAAAAAGAGCCTTTAGAAAACTAAAGACTCTTCTTTTAGATTACAGATTTTAAATGCGTAATGAATTACATATCAAATCTTAAACCAGCCATTAAGTTGTTACCTCTATAGCGTGTGCCACCTTCATTGATACCATTAACTTTTTTAGTTTTTGTTTTACCGTAATCAGTCCAACTATAAACAAGTTCTGCTTTTACGCCTTCCGCAACTTCAAATGAAGCTCCTAAAGATAACTGATAAGCAAAATTTGTTTTTTTTTAATGTTTATATTTTGAGTATCAGTGTCACTTTGACTTCCAGAAGATGTAATTTCTGTATATGTTATTTTTTCTTTTACCATTGCAGCACCAACACCACCACCGGCAAAAACTTTAAACATACTTAAATCAATAAAGTCAACATAACCGTTTAGTAAGAAGCTTACTATAGTAGGCTTATGCTTTACTGATACAATTGTTGTTTTGGTAGTAGAAGAAGGAGTGCCGCTTGTAAGAGTACCTCCAGGAATTACCTGCCCATTGATAATAAGTTGCCCGCCTGAAATAACAGAAGGTCTAGTAGTAGTAGTACTAGCTTGAACCCCCGATTTCTTTAAATGATTACTTGTTACCATTCCAACAGTTAAATCGGTTCTCAAGTTATCCATAATGTAATAACCTGCTCCGATATTACCAGTAAAACCTGTATTAGATTTCATTTTTATTTTTGTAGCTTTGTCTTTTTGTTTATCAAAAATCACTCCACCGGCATTTATTTTTGCATACCATTTGATGATGTTGAATCCATAGGAGCATCCATATCACACTCAGCAAATGAAACAGAAGATAAAAGAGCTGTACTTGCAGCAGCTATTAAAAGTAATTTTTTCATATGTTTTATTTTCCTTAATTTTTTTGTTGTTATTAACTATTTAAGTTAAATAGAAGCTTTATAACTTAAACGAAAAATAGTTTCAAGTATTAAAAATTACTTGAAACTATTAAGGGCTTATTTCTATTTAATATATTAATTATATATCAAATCTTATACCTGCAGTTAAGTTATGACTTTGGTAACGCATACCGCCGGTTTGTACTTTTCTTCCTTGGAAGGTTGTAGTTTTACTTTTTGATTTACCATCATCTATCCAAGCGTAAGCAATTTCTGCTTTTACACAGTCAGCAACTTGTGCCGAAGTACCTAAAGTTACTTTATAAGCAAGATTAGTTCTGTTTTTGACTCTAGAAGAAAGTTCTCCAAGAGAAACTTGAGTTCCATTATTAATTACGGAGCCACTATATACGATTTTTTCTTTAAGTAATGTAGCACCGATACCCGCACCGACAAAAACATCAAACATTTCAAAATTAGATAAATCTGCATAACCGGTTACAAGTAAACGGCTAATAGTAGGCTTGTGGCTTACTGTACCGTTAGTACCCGCAAATTTCCCGCTAGTAAAAGAACCGGATTTTTTTAACTTTGCACCGGTCACAGTACCTAAAGTTAAATCAGCTCTGAAATTTTCGGCAACATAATAACCGATCCCTAAGTCACCGGTGAAAGCCGTATTAGTTTTTAATTTTATACCCGTTACTTTATCTTTTTCTTTATTGAACATTGCAGCACCTGCATCTACTCTTAAATACCATTCGTTATCCATCATATCAGCAAATGATGAAACGGATGAAGATAAAATAGTTGCACTTGTAGCAGCAATTAAAAGTAACTTTTTCATTTTTAGTACCTCATTAGAATATTAATAAACTATCTTCAAGGGTAGGTATAACATATTATATTTATTAGTTCTATAGCTATGAGTGATTTAGGTATTCTAAAATAAAGTTTTAAATGTGTTTTGTTGTAAAATGATCACAATAACTTACAATGGCGGTAATTTAATATATTTATCGAATTTGTCTTTCTCATCTTTGAACTTATCTGCATCAGGAGGAGCCGGTTTTTTCTTAGTAATATTCTTCCACCCTTCTTTATCTATAAAATATTTTGCTCGCTCTACCCACTCGATTAACTCCGGCGATTCCGGCTTTATTGCATCTATAGGGCAATCAGGAACGCACACCCCGCAATCTATACATTCATCAGGGTTAATAACCAGCATAAACTCGCCCTCATAAAAGCAATCCACCGGACACACCTCAACACAATCGGTATATTTACATTTTACGCATTCATCGGTTACAACATAAGTCATTTTATTATTGATTTTTGATTTTATTGATCAATATAGAAGTTCTTAAAAGTAATACCAATAAAAAATATAATATAAAACTGATGAACATTATAATTAAGGGTTTAAGCATTGAAGGGTGAATAGTAGGGCTTCCCAATCTTAAAACGCTAGCTGGTTGATGCAAGCTATACCAAAGATTTACCGAAAACTTCACTATCGGTATATTGACAAGCCCAATAATAGCAATAATAGAGGCAGGTTTTTGGGCTTTTCTTATATTATCCGCACTATTAACTATTATAATATAGCTTAGATATAGCAGAAATAATATTAGCATTGAAGTAAGCCGAGCATCCCATACCCACCATACACCCCAAATAGGTTTTCCCCATAAGCAGCCGGTTACTAAGCTGATCAACGTGAAAATAGCACCGATATAGCTAGCAGCAACCGCAAGCAAATATGACATTGTAGTCTTCCACACTAAACAGCTGAAACTACAAGCTGCCATAAAAATGTAAATACTAAGAGCCATCCAAGAAGCCGGTACATGAACATACATAATGCGCACAAACTCGCCTTGCTGATAATCAGGCGGAGAGACTATTAATCCTAAGTAAAGCCCTATAGCTGCAGTGAAAAAGGCGGATATAGTTAGTATCGGGGTTGCTATTTTCGATAACTTGTCAAAATAATATGGATTTAGTAGCTTTAGCATGATGTGTTTTTATATTTATAGTTTTTTTTAAGTCAATTAATTTAAATGCGGTTAGCGCGTTTTTCGTCTACTCGCCTATGCTGGGAGATCGATCCTGCTTGGCTAAAAAATGCCTTCTATATCCTTCCTGCTTGGATCGAAAAGCATCCTCTGTGTGATCCCGTGGCTTGTCCACTGGATCCATAAAATAGCGAGATAAATCGATCTTTTAGTTTTAAAAATTCGTTGTATTTATAATTTTTTCTGGATTCCCGCCTACGCGGGAATGACATATAGGGCTGCCCTCGATCCATGCAACAATACCTACACGGAAATGACATCGGAGCCGTATGAGTAATGCCGGCTTGACCTCGGTATGACAGAGCTGATCTAAGCGGGATAAGCCCTGCATATATTATGGTATACGAATCACACAATAAACCGATGCGTGGTTAAACAACTAAGTGACGTCCTTTTTGATAATAAGTTAAAGGTTGGACTATTACAACTAAATATAAAACGTAACACTTATTGGTTAATTTTCGTTAACTAATAGTAAATAAATTAATTATTTGTTGTATGTTGTTAAAAAGTAGTGTATAATAACGATTACTTAACAAAAAAATCTTTAATTTAAGGGGAAAAGGTTATGAAGGCATCGTCAAGTTAAGAGAGATGTAAATTTAAGTATTGAGCGATTGAAAGGAATGATTTATAGAATAGCAGTAACCATTTATCAATAAATCTTAACGCTATGCATATTACTCAAACCCCGAAGAGACATCGTTTTCCAGCAAGCATCATTAGCCATACAGTATGGTTATATCATCGCTTTAATAATAGTTACCGAGATGTTCAAGAACAGATGGCGTATCGAGGTATTATTTTAAGTCATGAGACTGTAAGATTTTGGTGCAATAAATTTGCGATTTATTTTCAAGCTGTCATCAGAAAGAGAGAAAGGAAAGCAACTGACAAATGGCATTTAGATGAGATGAACATCAAGATCAAAGGCGAAGTATTCATATTATGGAGAGCTGTTGACTCCAAGGGGCATGAATTAGAAATATTATTGCAGAAGCGTCGTAACAAGAAATCAGCTATTCGCTTTTTATCAAGATTATTGGGTAATTATCCAACTCCAAGAGTAATTGTTACTGATAAGCTCAGGAGTTACATTAAACCGATTAAGCTTATGTGTCCTAACACTGAACATCGTACTAGTAAGAGACTAAATAACTGTGTTGAAAATGCTCATCAGCCAACTCGACGAAAGGAAAAAATATTGATTAAATTTAAGCATCCTAATTCAGCACAATGTATATTATCACTGATGGGCAAAGTCAGAAATATATTTGCCGTCAATATTGGACGATATACTAAAACCGCACCAGAGCAAAGAATTGCATTTGCATCCGCTAAATCTATTTGGGACGAAGCTACTCAAAGACTTCTTGCTGCCTGAAATATAAAAACATAGTACTTTTTGAAACCAATTTACTTAACTTGACGGTGCCTTTTTTAGACATATAATTTCTCTTTTGTATTTGAAAATTATATCTCATTCTATCATTTTAGTAGTCCAGTTTTTGGGTACCATTATATTTTCTTCAGGTAAACCGTATAATACTTTTTTTGAAATATTTTGGTTCATTTTATTTGAAAAGATCTTTCCAACATTAAAATATTTAAGAGAAAAAGTTCCAAATGTAAGAAACTCGGTAACTCCTGAAATTATTGTGAAAGGTAAAGAAGCGAGTTTTAACGTATAATTAAGAATATTATATCTTAAGGAGTGCGGTATAAAGTGATAAATATCATCAACTTCATTATTAATACATAATTCTATAATTTTTTTATACTTAACTTTAATATATAATGAGGTTTTAGCTTCTATATCTAGCATAAAAATACTGTTGAATTTTAATTATTATGCAGCAAAAAATATAAAATATATTAAAGAGTGTCAATTAATTTTTAATTTGTAGTTAAAAGACAAAATTAGATTAACTTAAATTTTTGTATATACAACCTAATAATGGCAATTATAATACTTGCTAAAGTTTTATAAGATAAATAGAATTATCAAATAAATTAAGAAAGGAATAAGATAATATGCTAAATGTAAATTTTACTGACGAAGAACTACTAAATACTCAAGCAATTATAGTATTTATTGATGATAAATTAAAACTTGATAGTGATTTAATAAGCCTTGATCAACAACATCACGGTTTAATTTCCAAAACTATTGCTAATAAATTACAATTTACCGGTAAGTACGGACAAATCAAAATTATTCCTTCCGTTATTAAATCAGGGAAAATTAAATACCTAATAATAGCAGGGCTTGGAAGTGAAGAAAAGCTAACAGAGGTTAAGATCGAGGAATTAGGTGGTAAAATCGTGCAGCATGCTACTAACGCTAAAATCTCTACTATCGGCTTAAAAATTAAGAGTAGGATAGGCGGCTTTACATCACCGCTTATTGCATCCTTAACTGCTAGCGGTATGCTTCTTGCCTCTTATCGTTTTGATAAATATAGAACTACTTTAAAAGAAGCAGATAAATTCGCCGTAGAATCATTTGAAATTTCTACAGATAATAATGAAGAAGTAGAAAAGTTATTTGAAGTGAAAAAACTAATTGCTGAAGGTGTATTTTTCACAAGAGATATTAGTAATGAACCCTCAAATATAAAAACTCCGCAAGTATATGCCGAAAAAATAGCAGAAACGCTTGAAGAATTAGATGTAGATGTGTCTATTCTCGGTGAGAGAGAAATGAAAAATCTTGGTATGGGTGCATTACTTGGTGTAGGACAAGGTTCACAGAATGAATCAAAATTAGTAGTAATGGAATATAAGGGTGCAGGTAAAGATGCTCCTTATATTGCTTTAGTCGGTAAAGGAGTTATTTTCGATACGGGCGGTATCTCTCTGAAGCCGTCGGGTAATATGCATTTAATGAGATATGATATGGCAGGTTCTGCTGCAGTAGTCGGTGCTATGATTGCAGTTAGCAGCCAAAAATTACCTGTAAATATCGTGGGCGTTGTAGGGCTTGTTGAAAATATGCCGTCAGGTAACGCACAGCGTCCGGGGGATGTTGTAACTACTATGTCAGGGCAAACTGCCGAAGTTTTAAATACCGATGCAGAAGGGCGTTTAGTGCTTGCTGATGCCGTTTGGTATGCTCAAGAAAAGTTTAAGCCTAAATGCGTAATTGACGTTGCAACGTTAACCGGTGCTATAGTGGTGTCTTTAGGTCCTACCTATGCCGGTTGTTTTTCTAATGATGATAAGCTCGCTGATAAATTAATAAAAGCCGGTGAAGAAGTGAATGAAAAATTATGGAGAATGCCGCTACATGACGACTATGATGCGATGATTAATTCCGACATAGCCGATATGGCAAATATCGGTAATGTGCCGGGAGCCGCAGGAAGCTCAACAGCTGCTCACTTTATTAAACGTTTTATTAAAGAAGGAGTAAATTGGGCGCATTTAGATATAGCAGGCGTTGCAAATAGTAGTAAACCCTCGTCGCTTGGTCCAAAAGGAGCGGTAGGTTTCGGCGTAAGACTTCTTGAAAAATTCGTTAGAGAGAATTATGAGCAGTAAACCTTATATATTTGTTATAGGTAATGAAAAAGGCGGAGCAGGCAAAACAACCTGCTCTATCCATTTAATAGTGGCTTTGCTTTATCAAAAATATTCAGTAGTAAGTATAGATACCGATTCGCGTCAAAGCTCTTTAACTAATTATCTCAAGAATCGTTATTCATATAATGAGCAGAACCCAAACAAGCCTGTGTTAGTTCCAAAACATTTCCATGTAAAAGAAGGTTCTGAAGAAGAGCAAGCAAATAGCTTCGAGCAGGTACTAAAAGATAATATGGACGCTGATTATATAGTAATTGATACCCCGGGTAGCCATACTTCTTTATCAAGGCTTGCTCATTCTTATGCCGATACTATTATTACGCCGATAAATGATAGTTTTTTAGATTTAGATGTAATAGCAAAAGTTGATAGTAAAGATGAAATTATCAGTCCTTCAATTTATAGTCAGATGGTTTGGGAGCAGAAAATGCAGCGTGCTGATCGTGATAGAGGTAGTATAGATTGGATAATTTTACGTAATCGTTTAAGTAATCTTGATGCATTGAATAAAAGACGTGTTAGTAGCGTACTAAATAAGCTTGCTAAAAGAATTAATTTTAAACTTACTGAAGGTTTTAGTGAGCGTGTAATATATAGAGAATTATTTTTGCAAGGCTTAACTTTACTTGATTTAAAAATTGCCAATTATGATAAGGCTTTTAATAGCTCGCACGTACTTGCCCGTCAGGAGTTAAGAAATTTCCTAAATTTTCTAAATATTAATGTTGTTTCTTAAATAATTATTATTGCAGGATTTAGCTATTTTAATTATAGTAAAACGATTTTTTAAAAATAAAAATATAATGCATAAATATAGAACTCATAATTGTAACGAATTAAAAATTTCTGATGTTGGGGCTGAAGTAAAATTATCCGGTTGGGTACATAGAAGAAGAGATCATGGTAATCTAGTTTTTATAGATTTGCGTGATCATTACGGCATAATGCAAATAGTATTTACCGATCAAAATCCGCAGCTTATGGAAGATGTTAGCCGTTTGCGTTATGAGTCGGTTGTTACTGTGATTGGAAAAGTAGTAGCAAGATCAGAAGAGACTATTAATAATACGCTTCCAACGGGTCATATAGAAGTTTTAGCGGGTGAGTTTATTATTGAATCAGCTGCTGATACTTTGCCGTTCGTGATTAATACCGAAAAAGATGCTCCGGAAGATTCAAGGCTTAAACATCGCTTTTTAGACCTTAGACGTGAGAAGTTGCATAATAATATTATGCTGCGTTCACAAATTATTTCATATATTCGTCATTTAATGATTGCAAGAAATTTTACCGAATTCCAAACACCTATTTTAACGGCTAGCTCACCCGAAGGTGCTAGGGATTTCTTAGTGCCTAGCAGAATGCATCCGGGTAAGTTTTATGCGTTACCGCAAGCACCGCAGCAATTTAAGCAGTTGTTAATGGTATCGGGATTTGATCGTTATTTCCAAATTGCTCCATGTTTTCGTGATGAAGACGCAAGAGCGGATAGATCACCAGGTGAGTTTTATCAGCTAGATATTGAGATGTCTTTTGTCACGCAGGAAGATGTATTTAGCACGATAGAGCCGGTCATGTATGAGCTATTTACGAAATTTACTGATAAGAAAGTATCACCTACACCTTTTATCCGTATTCCATATAATGAGTCAATGTTAAAATACGGCTCTGATAAGCCTGATTTGCGTAACCCTATTATTATTGCTGATGTTACAGAAATTTTTAAAGATTCTGACTTTACCATATTTAGGGAAAATATCAAAAAAGGTAGCATAGTGCGAGCAATCCCTGCACTGAGTGCTGCAAGTCAGCCCCGTAGCTTCTTTGATAAAATGATAGAATTTGCCATATCGGAGGGAGCAGGAGGGCTTGGTTATATTCAGTTTAGCGAGACCGGTGAAGCAAAAGGACCGGTAGCAAAGTTTTTAACTAAAGAGCAATTAGATAATCTAAAAGCAATGGCTAATATTAATAACGGTGATGCCGTATTTTTTGCTAGCGATAAGAAAGATAAAGCCGCAAAACTTGCCGGTAATGTAAGAATTAAGCTCGCCGATGAGTTAGACTTACTTGAAAAAGATTGCTTTAAATTCTGCTGGATTACCGATTTCCCATTTTATGAATTAAACGAAGAAACCGGTAAAATTGATTTCAGTCATAATCCGTTTTCTATGCCTCAAGGTGGTTTAAAAGCTCTTGAAAATGCAAAAACACCGGAAGAATTACTTGAGCTTACAGCTTATCAGTATGATATTGTTTGTAACGGTATAGAGCTTTCTAGCGGTGCCGTTAGGAATCACAAGCCTAAGATAATGTATAAGGCATTTGCTATAGCAGGTTATAGTGAAGAAGAAGTTGATAGAAGATTCGGCGGGATGATTAGAGCATTTAAATTTGGTGCTCCTCCGCACGGCGGTATAGCCCCGGGTATCGACCGAATTGTTATGCTGCTTGCTGAAGCAACTAACATAAGAGAAATAATAGCGTTCCCGTTAAATCAGCAAGCTGAAGATTTATTAATGAACGCCCCAAATTATGTTGAGGACAAGGCATTAAAAGAGCTAAATATTATGCTCTCGCCATCTGCTAAAAAAAATGCAGAGAAAGAGTAAGGAATTAGCGTGGCTTGATTTTTTCGTCATTGTGAGGAGAGGCGAAGTCTCGACGCGGCAATCTCAGGACATTTTCATGAGATTGCCACGCTCCTTTTAGTCAATAGTATTATCGGACAGTTTTTCCATTTTTGTTGGATGGTTCAGTAAAAACGTTGTATGTCATTCCCGCGAAAGCGGGAATCCAGCATAAAGCGAGATAAAATTGAGCTTTTAATTTTAAAAACTTGTTGTATTTAGACTTTTTCTACTGGATTCCCGCTTTCGCGGGAATGACATATAAGGTCACCTATATCTAAATAAAATATAACATTTTTTAAAAACTGTCCGGTATTATTGACAAGATTACTAGATTTAGTTAGTAAGCTACGGGATGCCAAAGCTGATCCACGCAATAACACCGCCTGCAATGCTGAAATCATCCTCTATTATCCAAGCTTATGCACCTCATATTGCTCTAATATTTCAATTATTTCTTTATTATCTGTTTTAAAAGCATAATACCAAGCATTATTACCGTAACTGTCTTTCTCGTATAAATCACATTTTCTATGCAAACATATTCTTACATCCGAAATATTTCCCTCTTTTACTGCTGAATGTAATGATGGTAATTGTTTAAATTTATCTATTTTAATTCTTGTTTGTTTTTCAAAAAAAACTTCTAAAAATTTCCACATAAAATACTACTATAAGCTGAATGCACACTTAATAGCATATTATATTTGATAATGCAACTTTTAATTGAATATGTTTTTTGCTATTTTATACCAACAGTTTTCAGAGATATTAGCTTTATTACTAAAACCGCAAATAATTAAATGATCTTTTGCTCTAGTCATTGCAACGTAGAGTAGTCTTATATATTCCTGCAGATCCTTTAATTTTTCTACTTCTTTCATTTCTTGTAAAAATTTAGGAGTTTCAAAAGAGTTAGCAGAATAAAACATTCGACCACTTGCATAACTGGCTTCTAAAGGTAATTTGTGCGTCAATCCGGTACTCGCATCCTCACGTACTTTTTTGTACGCTGCGGTGCTGTGTTCCGTATTTCCTACAAATTCCTCTTTATTAGCTGCGTTCTTCAAATGGTCGACCCCCTTATTATTGCCCCATATAAATTTATTGCTACTTGTAGGTAGGGTAGTGGAGTCGCATAATATAACGATCGAGGCTTCTAGACCTTTAGAGCCATGTACTGTCATAACCCTAATTTTATCGGAATGTTCCATATCACGCTTAATCCAAATATCGTTATTTTCAAACCAAGCTACAAATCCTTGCAGCGAATTATCTATATCATTTGTGTAATTACTACTTAGTGTTAACAGCTCATTTATAATATCATCATAAGGTAAATTTAGATTATTCACCAATAAATCAAAGAAATTATCAAGAGTTGATATTTTATAAAGTTCTATTAAAGAAGTAAGTTTATCGTATATATCTGTATGTAGAGGTAAATTACTCCATAAACTCCCTTCATTTTTATTAGTTAGAAGTTCATATAGTTGTTGTTCAGTAATGCCAATAATCGGTGATTTAAGTAAAGCCGCAAGGTTCAAATCGTCATCAGGAAGAAGTACAAATTTAGCTACCGAAATTAAATCTAATACGGGTAAATGCTCTTTAATATTCATTTTATCGCTTGTTTCAACCTTAAGTTTAGCTTTATCAAGTTCTTTTATTAGGTTATTGCTGAATTCATCCCGCTTTCTTACTAAAATCATAAAATCTTTTTCGGATATATGATTATCGGTTGCCGGTAGAATTTCTTTGCTAGCTATTTTTTCCTTTATGAAGCTAACAATTTTTTCGATAAGTAAATCAGCAGATGAAAGAGCGCTGGCATAATCTTGCGGTAATGCCCAAAAAAGTTCTTCCTGCTTTTCATTTGTTATCAATGACCATACCGTAACAGTCCCTTTATGACCATAATTATTACTACGAAATGAAGAAATGATCGGGTTATTTGCAGGAAATAGAGCAGGGTGATGAGCTTTTATATATTTAAATGTATTATGGGTAAATTGTAAAATCTCCGCACATGACCTATAAGAATATTCAAGCGTAATGTTCTTAAATTTTTTATTAGCTTTAGCAAGACTCGTTTGTAATTTCTCATTTACTAGATTAAAATTCGTAAGATCGGCACCCTGAAAACTATAAATAGACTGCTTATCGTCACCAACTATGAAGATGCTATTTTCAAGCTTATTTACAGTATTAAACTCGGTTATTAGAGTAGTGATAATATTCCATTGCTCACGGCTTGTATCTTGTGCCTCGTCGACAAGTATGTGGTTAATATCGCTTTCAATTTTGTGTAACAACCATTCATGTATAGCTTTATTTTGAAATAATTTCTCGGTATGATAAATTAGATCATCATAGTCAAGTAAGTTATTCTCTTCTTTAAATTTTTCATATTTCTCTAATAGAATGTAAGCGAGCTTAGAGAGTAAATTAGTATGATATTCTAGCTCTTCTATTCGATATTCTTCATCTAATTTATAAATTTCAGGTGTTAATTTCTCTAATTCTAACAGTAATTTAGGATATTTTTTGGTTAAGTCTTTTGATAAAAGGCTTTTACGTTTTTTGCCGTCTTTAGTAAAAAATAGCTCTTTCGGCTCTATTTCTAAATCGTATTCGGTAAATAAATTTTTTACTTTATCATAGATATTATTTAGTTCGCCTAGTACTAATCTCTTATTGTGTATTTCTGCCGGAATAGTTGTATGTGTGGATAATTTTTTAAATTTAATTTTCTGCTCGATAATCTCGCTAAAAATATCTTGCAGTGTTATCTCATGAAAACGGTTAAGCAGAATTTTAATTAAATCATTATATTCATCGCTTAAATAAATCTCGTTTCTAATATTTAGAAAAATATCTTGTAATTTAGTCTCTTCAAGAATTTTAAATTCCGGTGTTATGCCTGCTTCTACGGCAAAAGTTTTAAGAATTTTCTGGCAAAAAGCATGAATAGTATAAATGTTTAAAGGCTCATTACTATCAAGCAATTTACCGTATAAAGTTTTAGCGTTCTCAAGCTCTAGAGCAAGCGGCTTATGACCGCTTATTAAAAAAAGCTCTTGTTCTAGTTTTTCAGGATCGTAAAGAGAGAAAGTTTTGAGTTTGTTGCTAATTCTTAGCTGCATTTCTACGCTAGCTGCATTAGTAAAAGTAAGACATAAAATATTGGAAGGGTTTACTCCCTTGATTAATAGCCGTAGGAATCGGTCAGTTAGGATTTTAGTTTTACCGGTGCCGGCAGACGCCGACACCCAAACGGAATAATCAGGATCAGATGCTTGTTGTTGGAGAGTATTCATTGTGTTTTTTGTGTAAATTAGGCTTTATTACATGATTCTTATGTCATTCCCGCAAAAGCGGGAATCCAGCATAAAGCGAGCTTTTAATTTTAAAAATTTACTGTATTGGTGCTTTTTAATCCCTGGATTCCCGCCTACGCGGGAATGACAAAGAACGCTTATAAATCCCATAAATCACAACCAAAGATGCGTCGAGTCCGAACCAGGTTAGGGTATATTCTAAATGATCGTTTCTAACGGCGGCTAGATGATTTATTGAAAGCGGTAATAGAATATCTAAATTACTTATATCTTTGCTTTCTTCAATAAGGTAAAAATTTTCTAAATTTAATCCTAAAACTTTAGATGCTTCTTGTAAGTCTAAGGTTAGCCATACGTTGTTTTTAACATCGTTAGCCGGCAAATAGCTACGGGTTTTTTCGGATGGCATAGTAACCCCGATAAGCTCATGAGACTGATTATTATTAGTTGCTTGAGTGATAATATTTTTATTGCGGTTACTAAACCAGCCCCGAGCGACTAAGATAATTTTATCTTCATCGGTTTTAAACGGTGTAACTAAATAATAACCGTCCTTCTCATTCGACATTGACCTTCTACCGTATAAATATATATCTTTATCAGCTAAAAAATGTCCGGTAATTTTTATTTTTTGATAAGGCAGAATATTTTGAATTTTAGCTAAATCAATTGCAGAGGAGATTAAATTTTCTTGCATCGATGCTAGAAATAGCTTTTTCTCTTTTAGGCGATTCAGCTGCCAAAAACCTAACGAGACAAGTATTATAAAGGTGATGAGTACAAGTAGGTTTGTTTTCATAATTGGATTTTAAAAGATTATTGTGTATTTGTCATTTCCACCTACGCATATAAGTGTCAACTTAAGGATCAATGTCATTCCCGCGGAGGCGGGAATCCAGTCATTAAAAAATACAAATACAGTAAGTTTTTAAAATTAAAAGCTTAGGTTATCTTGCTTTATGCTGGATTCCCGCCTCCGCGGGAATGACATTTACTAAGCAGTTTTTAAAATTTTACTTAAGAATTCCTTATGTTTTTGCAATTCTTCTTTCGTAGGCTTAATAACAGGTGTATTCATATATGCTTGAGAATTCAAACGATTATGGTGCAAATTACTCACTTTAGCAGACTTATCTAACATTTTAAAAGCCGATTGTCTGCCGCCCGTTAGTTCAACATATACTTCGGCAAGTAACACTGCATCTTTCAAAGCTCCGTGAAGCTGTCTGCCGGAATTATCTACCTTAAACCTTTTACATAAAGCGTCAAGACTATATTTTGATCCGGGAAACATACTTTTAGCCATAACTAAAGTATCTATAGTATGCTCAAGTTCTAAAAGCTTAATTTCGGCTCTTTTTAATAATGATAATTCATGATTTAGAAACTTGATGTCGAAAGGAGCATTATGAATAATAAGTTTACTATCAGAAATAAATTCTAAGAAATCATCGGCAATTGTATGGAACAAAGGTTTATCCTTTAGAAACTCACCGGAAATACCGTGAATTCTATAAGCCTCAAAAGGCATATCTCTTTCAGGATTAATATAAAAGTGGAAATGTTTACCGGTTAGTACCTTATTAACCATTTCAATAGCACCGATTTCAACAATTCGGTGACCGCCTTTCGGATCAAGTCCCGTAGTTTCGGTATCTAAAATTATTTCTCTTAAACTCGACATTCTAAATCCTTTATTAACTTTGCTATCTGAGTTTCCAAGTCTAACATATCAACGCCGCTATTTATAGCAAAATCTGCTTTTGCTATTTTGCTTTCCTGCGAAAGCTGAATTTCTTTTATTTTGTTATACATTTCTAAATTAAAAAAAGACCTAGTTATTGCTCTTTGCATTCTAATGTCTTCAGAGCAATGCACCGTTACAACAAAATCAAAATATTTATCAAATTTAGCTTCATAAAGTAGCGGTATTTCAGCAAAAACTAATTTGTGAGTAGCGTTTTCTTTTTTTAATAGAATTAGCTTATCTATTAATAGCGGATAAATAAAATTTTGTAATTTCTCGCGTGCTAGATCATTGTTATAAATTAAATTACTGATCTTTCCAATGTTAAAAGATTCAAGCTCCGGCAATAATTTTAGAATATCGGCTTGTATCTTTAAATCTTGATATAACTCTTTTATACATCTGTCAGCACAAAAAGTTTTATATCCTTTTTCTGCTAAATAATCCAAAATAAAAGTCTTCCCCGATGCATAGCTGCCGGTAATACCTATTGCTAACATTTTGCTATAAAAATTTTATGTTCATTAGCGAGTTTTACGGTTTTCTCTTCTTCAACTATAATTACTGCGTTTTTTTGAATTGCAACGCCTCTGTAATTATATTTGACAAGATTTCTTATAGTATCAATACCTATAGTCGGTAAATCTAACCTATCATCCTGCCCTATTTTTGGAAGTTTAATAAGCACTCCGCCACAAGATTTCTTACGCAAATTAGCACATCTAGCTATTAAATTATCTGTTCCTTCAGCAGCTTCTATACCAAGTACATAACCGTCTTCAACAATAACCGACTGTCCGACGTCGAATTTACTTAGATGCTTTAGTAACTTTACCCCAAGCTCAATATCTTTTTTATCAAAATTTGTAGGGTTAATATCAGTTATAATATTAGAATCACATTGTTGATTTTGGTATATTTCGCTACTGGAAATTACCTTAAAACCGTAACTCTCGAAGAACTTAGCTACTATTCGGAGTAAATTATTGTCTCCTAAAATTTTTTGACTTATAATTTTAAAAAGCAGCAAACTACCTGTTGCATCTACGGCTAAATTCTTAAAATTAGGTCTATTCACACCACCGATAAAAATAATATTTTTGACGTTATGCTCTTTAAAATACTTAATAGCCGCTCCAACCATACCGATTTTAAAAGTCTGATATTCAAAGCATTTAATTAATTCTGTATCGGTTTCACCCTCTATTGCCGCTATATAACAGTTACCGCCTTGTTTTCTATAATTATTCGCTACTAAAGAAGGTAAAGCCCCTTTACCTGCAATAATTCCAAGATTTGGAAGCATAAAATATTTTTACTAAATAAATATGATTATAAGTGTATTTTTTATATAAATCTAGAAAATCCCCAATAGCAAATTATAAAAATTGAAGTTTAAAGTCACTCTAAATTTTAATTTAGAAAATTTTCACAAAAATAAAACTGATAATTTGTTTATATAAAAGGTAAAAGCCGTCTTTCACCTTTTATATTCAATATTTTTTACTGTACAGTGGGCATATAATAATTTGCTAATCGCTTCATAAAACCTTTACATTTTAATCAAATTAAAGTATAATAGTTGATGCTAATATAGCTATGGTAATAAACGTAATTTAGAATAGATGTTGCGGACTCGGGGGCAGTACCCGACGCCTCCACCAATATTGTGTAGTGCCATTCCTGCTTGGATCGAAAAAATCTTCGGTGTCATCCCGTGGTCTGTCCAGCTTTGCTGTATGGATCATTTGTGTCATTCCCGCGTAGGCGGGAATCCAGAAAAAAAGCATAAATATAGTAAATTTTTAGAGCTAAAAGCTCGATTTATCTCGCTTTATGCTGGATCCCCGCCTACGCGGGGATGACATTGTGTGCTTTTTTTGATCTATGCACCAATACCGGACAAGCCACGGGATGACAGGATTTATGTTCGAATGACATAACAATAAAAATGATGCAATGACAGGGGGGCGAAATAGGATCGACGCGCCTAATAAAAAAATTGCTTTTACCCGGGATGATTCCGCCGCAGGCTTTTTGCCTTACGGGTCAAAACAAAGAAACGCAAACGATAACAATCGTTATGTAGGTGGTTCAGCTTTAGCTGCAGCCTAGTCCTACGCGGCTGGGGGGTTTGCCGGGCAACAGAAAAACCCCCGCGTATACTCGTTTTATTTGCAAAATTGGCTGCGTCGCTTCTCATTTTTGATCCTCACGTACTAAAATGTACGCTGCGGTCAAAAATCTAGATGCTCTTTGCTCTTTTCCAAATAAAACTTCGTCTACTTATCCAGTTACTTTAGAGTATATATTTATTAAATATGAATATCGAATATAAAAAATTTTTAAATGAGTGTATGTTAGAATTTGTAAAGAAAGTTCTCGCAAGGATTCAGCATGAAAATTTGTATTGGGATCAATTAATATATATATCTTATAGAACTGATCATCCGGCTGTAATTTTGCCCTTAAAAGTTAGGCAGTTATATCCAAAAGAAATAACGATAGTACTCCAGCATCAATTTGAAAACTTAGTATTAAAGGATACCGGTTTTTCTTTAACTGTAAGCTTTAACGGTATAAAAGAGACTATTTATATACCGTTTGATGCTCTTATTAGTTTTGCCGATTCTGTTAACAATTATAATCTTACTTTTAATCAGCAATTAAATGTCCAAGATAATAGTGCTACTGAAGTATTAAAAATAGAAAAGAAAAACCTAGATGAAGTTAATAATGACAAAATTGATGAAGCTTTACTTTCAAAGAATGTTATTATGCTAGATAAGTTCCGTAATTCTTCTAAAAATAAACCTATTAAGCCTAGTTAAAATATTGAAAGAAGATATATCAAAAGTAGTTATATATACTGACGGTGCTTGTGCCGGTAATCCAGGTCCCGGAGGGTGGGGAGCATTACTTCAATTTAATGAGGTTAACAAAGAGATATTTGGGTATGAGTTAGATACGACTAATAACCGTATGGAAATTACAGCAGCTCTTGAAGCGCTAAAAATTCTAAAAAAGCCTTGTCATGTGGAAATTTACACTGATAGTAAATATTTACAGCAAGGTAGTACCGAGTGGATTCATAAATGGATCAATAATAATTGGTGTAAAAGCAACAATGAACCAGTGAAGAATGTTGATCTATGGCAAAATTTGTACAAAGAATTAAACAAACATAATATCATTTGGAAATGGGTAAAGGGTCATGCAAATAATAAAGGTAATATTATTGCCGATAAACTTGCAGTACAAGGAAAACAAACCGCTATAGAAATTTTAAAATGTCGTTGATAGATAAATTTTTTATTGCTTTTTTTCATAAAAAAGTAGGTGAAGATGAGTTTTTAAATCAGTATTATGAAAGTAGAAAGCTTGATTATTTAGGGCGTTCAAAAAGATTTATTGTTTATAAAAATTCTAATGAACCTACGAATATTCCACCTAGTTGGCATGCATGGCTTCATCACTTAGTAGATGAAGTGCCAAAAAACCTCAAACCTTTTTCATGGCAGGAAAATAATCAAGTAATTAAAAGATCGACAAAAAAAATACTGGATCTTAAATATAATAGATGGAATCCTAATTAATTTAATATAAAAAACAATGAAACAAAACATTATTGAAACAATCGTCGGTTTTATAGTATTAATTACTGCTTTTTTATTTTTAATTTTTGCTTATAAAACCAGCGGTTCTGTGACTAATTTAAAAGGTTATCAAATTACTGCTAGTTTTCAAAGTGCCGAAGGGATAGCAGTTGGAAGCGATGTTATGATTTCAGGTATAAAAATCGGTAATGTGAAAAGAATTTCGTTAGATCTGAGTAATTATTTTGCTATAGTATATTTAAATGTTAACGATGATATTAAAATACCTAAAGATTCAAAAGCTCAAGTGGTAACTAGCGGTTTACTCGGCGGCAAATATATTGCGATCGTGCCAGGAAATGATGAGCAGAATTTAGCTCCTAACGAAGAAATTAAATATACTCAATCGGCTATTAATATTGAATCGTTAATTAATAAAATTGTTTCTTCATTCGGTAATAAGTAAAATAGCACGGGACAATTTTTTAGTTTGGCACCGTCAAGTTAAGTAAATTGGTTTCAAAAAGTACTATGTTTTTATATTTCAGGCAGCAAGAAGTCTTTGAGTAGCTTCGTCCCAAATAGATTTAGCGGATGCAAATGCAATTCTTTGCTCTGGTGCGGTTTTAGTATATCGTCCAACATTGACGGCAAATATATTTCTGACTTTGCCCATCAGTGATAATATACATTGTGCTGAATTAGGATGCTTAAATTTAATCAATATTTTTTCCTTTCGTCGAGTTGGCTGATGAGCATTTTCAACACAGTTATTTAGTCTCTTATTAGTACGATGTTCAGTGTTAGGACACATAAGCTTAATCGGTTTAATGTAACTCCTGAGCTTATCAGTAACAATTACTCTTGGAGTTGGATAATTACCCAATAATCTTGATAAAAAGCGAATAGCTGATTTCTTGTTACGACGCTTCTGCAATAATATTTCTAATTCATGCCCCTTGGAGTCAACAGCTCTCCATAATATGAATACTTCGCCTTTGATCTTGATGTTCATCTCATCTAAATGCCATTTGTCAGTTGCTTTCCTTTCTCTCTTTCTGATGACAGCTTGAAAATAAATCGCAAATTTATTGCACCAAAATCTTACAGTCTCATGACTTAAAATAATACCTCGATACGCCATCTGTTCTTGAACATCTCGGTAACTATTATTAAAGCGATGATATAACCATACTGTATGGCTAATGATGCTTGCTGGAAAACGATGTCTCTTCGGGGTTTGAGTAATATGCATAGCGTTAAGATTTATTGATAAATGGTTACTGCTATTCTATAAATCATTCCTTTCAATCGCTCAATACTTAAATTTACATCTCTCTTAACTTGACGATGCTGTCACTCACAATCGAGATTTTGCAAAGTCTATAGCAACTAGAATTATTGCCCTTTCTCACAAAAAAAATATCGTTGATTTTAAAGGTAAATATGATGAATATATCGAAAAATACGGTAATGATTATCTAAAAATCTAATTTGTCTTTATAAAAATATATATTTAATTCGCTAGCGTATTCTTATATATTTATAAGCCAGTATATAAATAATTTTACTTAGTATGGATTTTCAGGAATTTAAGCATAAATACGGTTATGATGCTGCTACTAAAATGATGCAGCAATATTTAGATATTAAATTTGCTCATCTAGATTGCTTATTGCTTTTTAGAATGGGTGATTTTTATGAAATGTTTTATGAAGATGCTGTGCTTGCTAGCGGTGTACTTGGTATTGCCCTAACTAAGAGAGGTAAGAATGGCGATGAAGAAGTCCCGATGTGCGGCGTACCTTATCATGCTCTTGAGAATTACCTAACTAAATTAATCGAAAAAAATTATAAAGTAGCTATTTGCGATCAGCTTGAAACCCCTGAAGAAGCTAAGAATAGAGGTGGTTATAAGGCGGTAGTTAATCGAAATGTTACCCGCATTATAACACCGGGCACGGTAATTGAGGAGAATCTAATTACTACGGCTGAGCCGAATTATTTAGCAAGTCTTGTGGTGCCGAAAAATAAAGATACGGCAGCACTTTGTTATGCTGACCTTTCGACCTCTACTATTTACGTAATTGATGTACCTTCGCATGAGATTCTTAACGAGCTTGCCCGTCTTAAACCTCGTGAAATTCTACTTAGCGAGCATTTGAGAGCTTCCGAGCTTGCAAGTAATATCTCCAAGCAACTAAATTTCCGTATCACCTACCAAGTCGATAGTTTTTTTGCCGTCAATAAATGTGAAAAGATTATTCTAGATTTTTATAAAATGCGGGATATTAAAGGGGTAGGGGAGATATCTAGTAGCCAAATTTGTGCGATAGGTAGTATTTTAGAATATCTTACCCTAACCCAAAAAGAAAATATCCCGAATTTACCGAAGCCGAAAATTATCGATTTTCATAGTTATATGACGATTGATTTTTCAACAAGACGTAATCTTGAGATCGTTACGAACTCATGCGGAGGAAATAAAGGAAGTCTGCTTAGTACCCTCAATCATACTGTTACAAAACAAGGCGGTAGGCTACTATATAATTTCCTATCAAGCCCGTTAACCGATATTCATAAAATAAATCAGCGTTTAAATATAACCGACTTTTTCTATTCTAATCTAGATATAACTGCAAAAGTTCGTAACCTGCTTAAGAAAATCAGCGATATAGAACGCTCTTTAACCCGTATTACTATGAATAGAGGTTCGGGGCGTGATTTACTTAGTATTAAATATACTTTAGAGACGGCTAACTCCATCAAAGAAATATTTTTTGATAATTACGGTTTTGAACTGCCAAGCTTTATCGAAAAAATCGTTAAGCCGTTAGCAAAAAATGATGAGTTATATAATTTAATAGAAGAAGCTATACGTGAGGATGCTCCGAATAATTTAAATGATGGCGGTATTATAAAGCATTCATACCACCCGAAAGTAGCACAATTACACGATCTAATTAATAACGGCAAATTACATATCGAAAAGTTAAAAGACCAATACAAAAGAGAAACAGGCATAGATAGTTTAAAAATAACCCATAATAACGTTATTGGGCTTTTTATTGATGTTACCGCTAAAAATGCTAATAAGATTAATGATCCGAAATTTATTCACCGTCAAACGACTGTTAACAGTGTGCGTTATACCACGATTGAATTGCAGAAGCTTGAAAGTGATTTAGTTAATGCTAAAACTTTAGTGATAAGTTTAGAAAAAGAGCTATATGAAAATATTTGCATGCAGGTTATTAAACATGCGGATTATTTGCGAATTCTTGCAAGTTCCTTAAGCGGCATTGATGTGTTTTGTAATTTCGCTTATATTGCAAGCGAAAATGATTATGTTAGACCTGAGTTTACCGATAATTTGAGCTTTAATATTGAAAAAGGGCGTCATCCGGTAGTTGAAGAGGCTTTAAAAAAGGAAAGTAAAAGCTTTGTAAATAATGATTGTCACTTGTCGGAGGCGGAGCGTATTTGGCTAATTACCGGTCCTAATATGGCAGGAAAAAGCACCTTTTTACGTCAAAACGCTATAATTGCAATCATTGCTCAAATAGGTTCATTCGTACCGGCTAAAAGTGCTAAAATGGGGATAGTCGATAAGATATTTAGTAGAATCGGTGCAGCCGATGATTTGATCAAGGGGCAGTCAACTTTTATGGCTGAAATGTTAGAGACGTCGGCAATCCTTGCTCAATCTACAAAAAACTCGCTGATTATACTAGATGAGGTCGGTAGGGGGACATCGACTTATGACGGCGTATCTATTGCTTGGTCGGTGCTTGAATATATTCATGATAAGCTAAAATGCCGCTGTTTATTTGCTACTCATTATCATGAGCTAACTATTATGGATAATTTTCTGCCGGCTTTACAAAATTATACTATCGCTATTGAGGAATCAGGAAAAGATATTTTGTTTTCACATAATATTATAGCAGGGGCAGCCGATAGATCGTACGGTATTCATGTTGCGGCCTTAGCAGGACTTCCTGCAAGCGTTATAAATAGAGCCGAGCAAATTATGCTTAAATTTGAGAAAAGTGCGGCAAGTAAAGGAAAAAATGTTTTATCGACAGAGTCGAATAATCTAAGCTTGTTCGCTCTTGAACCTGCTAAACAAGTACGAAATAGTAAATTAGAAGAAAAATTTAAAAGCATCGACCCCGATAAACTATCGCCTAAAGAAGCTCTTGAATTAATTTATCAGCTGAAGAAATTGGATATTTAGCTTAAGATTTTGATATAAAGGAATATGATTGATATATTTCTAATCATCCTGATGCACATATTGATTTAAAAGAATAGATAAAATGGGAAAAGTTTTATACTCCCCAAAAATAGGGAAATATTATGGAAAATAAAATAATGTGGCTTTTATCACCTGCACTTAGATGGGAAATATTTGCTACTTTAAAGGAATTAGCTAATAAAGAACTACAATTAATAAAATGGATAAATCCTAATTACAAATATTCTTTTTGGAGTGAATTACTTTTTTGTATTGATACGCTTTTTAATGATGCAAATGCTTTAGGTAAAACCTCACAAATTAAAGTTGGTCTCACTATGTATAATCAAAAAGAAGTAGAAGAGGTCAATAGATTTTGTCATTTTTTCTATAATTTAACCGAAGAAATAAAAGGTGAAAAATCTGATATAGACTATTACGGTCACCCTCAATGGCAGAAAATTATAGATGATGCAGCTAAATTGGTAGAGATAATGGAGAGAAATAACAAAGCTAATGATTTTAGTGAATGCTTATCTCAATTCAATCAATTCAATATAGAAGGATATGAAGATTATGACGATTTTGCTATAGCTAAAAATACTAAAAATGGTTATAAATTTTGGTAAAAGATTATTAATAATGTTAGATGAATATGAATTAAGACAATTATTACTTTTTAAACAAATTATTTCTCAATATAAAAATAATGAAATTAATTTAAATAGTTTAATTTCTAGAATAGAAGAGCTACTTGATTTATTTGAAGAAATAGATAGTGCATGGCATGAAAAAGTAAAATGCTTATGGTTTGATATTGAAATTATTAATGCTATGAAACTTATTGATCAAGAAAAATTTACTCAAGAAGACTTACAGGCACCGTCAAGTTAAGTAAATTGGTTTCAAAAAGTACTATGTTTTTATATTTCAGGCAGCAAGAAGTCTTTGAGTAGCTTCGTCCCAAATAGATTTAGCGGATGCAAATGCAATTCTTTGCTCTGGTGCGGTTTTAGTATATCGTCCAACATTGACGGCAAATATATTTCTGACTTTGCCCATCAGTGATAATATACATTGTGCTGAATTAGGATGCTTAAATTTAATCAATATTTTTTCCTTTCGTCGAGTTGGCTGATGAGCATTTTCAACACAGTTATTTAGTCTCTTACTAGTACGATGTTCAGTGTTAGGACACATAAGCTTAATCGGTTTAATGTAACTCCTGAGCTTATCAGTAACAATTACTCTTGGAGTTGGATAATTACCCAATAATCTTGATAAAAAGCGAATAGCTGATTTCTTGTTACGACGCTTCTGCAATAATATTTCTAATTCATGCCCCTTGGAGTCAACAGCTCTCCATAATATGAATACTTCGCCTTTGATCTTGATGTTCATCTCATCTAAATGCCATTTGTCAGTTGCTTTCCTCTCTCTCTTTCTGATGACAGCTTGAAAATAAATCGCAAATTTATTGCACCAAAATCTTACAGTCTCATGACTTAAAATAATACCTCGATACGCCATCTGTTCTTGAACATCTCGGTAACTATTATTAAAGCGATGATATAACCATACTGTATGGCTAATGATGCTTGCTGGAAAACGATGTCTCTTCGGGGTTTGAGTAATATGCATAGCGTTAAGATTTATTGATAAATGGTTACTGCTATTCTATAAATCATTCCTTTCAATCGCTCAATACTTAAATTTACATCTCTCTTAACTTGACGATGCCACTCAAAGACTTTTTGCTGCCTGAAATATAAAAACATAGTACTTTTTGAAACCAATTTACTTAACTTGACGGTGCCGGTAAAATTGATCGGTGCAGCAAAGCCAACGCGGGATGGCACCGAGGGCATTTTTAAGCCCTACAATACTACCTCACTTCCCTATACAAAAATTCTTAAATATTTCGCCTAAAATTTCCTCAACGCCGATAATGCCGGTGATAGCCCCTATGCTACGCATCGCCATTCTAATATCTTCCGTTGCCAAAACTAGATCATTTTCTAAACTAAATTCTTTTAAATAAATAAGAGCTTGTTTTAAGTGATGACGGTGACGTTCATTAGTTATATGTGGCATCTCGGTAAGCCCAGCCATATTTTCTGCAATTTGTTCGATATTCTTTAATACGGAAGGTAAACCGATTTTATTTTTTATTGAAACTTTTAATATTCTATATTTCTCTTCCAAAGGAAATATTTTATTAGGTTCAACTAAGTCAACTTTATTAACTATAATTACAGTATTTTCATCGATTAAGTTTGTTATATCTTCAGTTAAAGATAAGTCTAGTGTTGTAGCATCAAGCATAATAATTTTTATATCAGCTTTTTTAGCTGAATCTATTGCTCTTTTTATTCCTTCTTGTTCGATAACGTCAGCACTTTCTCTTATACCTGCCGTATCTTGCAGAATAATCGGGTAGCCGCCGATATCTAGATACCCTTCTATTATGTCTCTAGTAGTGCCTGCTATATTCGAGACAATAGCTATATCTCTTTGCATCAAAAAGTTAAGTAAACTGGATTTACCAGCATTAGGCGGTCCTATAATCGCCAATTTTAAGCCGCTTCTAAGCAACTCACCTTTTCTATTGTCATTAAGATATTCAGATATTGTATTTATAAGAGTTTCTTGCGTATTCGTAACATCCTTTAATACGCTTTCCGGTATATCTTCATCAGGAAAATCTATATATGCCTCAAGTAAAGATATGATTCGAAGCAACTGATTTCGCCAACTACTATATAATTCTTTAAGTACACCTCCCGCTTGTCTAATCGCCTGCCTATGCTGCATTATAGTCTCGGCATTAATTAAATCTGCGATTCCTTCTGCGGCAGTTAAGTCAAATTTATTATTTAAAAAAGCTCTCTTACTAAACTCACCTGGTTCTGCTAAACGAATATGCGGTATATTTAATAAAGCATTTGTAAGCATTATTGAGATTGCTTTACTGCCGTGCGTATGAATTTCTACTATATCCTCACCTGTAAAGCTACTTGGTGCTTTAAAATAAACTACCATAGCATTATCTATCAATTCGCCGTTTTCTGGGAAGGTAAGTTTTTGATAATACATAAAGCGCGGTTTAAAATCTCTTTTACCGGATAATATTTCTAGGACTTCTAGGCTTTTTGTGCCGGAAATTCTAAAGACTGCTACTCCTGCTTTACCGAATCCCGAGCTTTGCGCAAATATCGTTTCCAATTTTTTATACTCCTAATATAAAGATGAGTGTTGCCCGCATGGATCGAAAAACGTACAAGATGTCATTCCGTGGCTTGTCCGGCGTTGTTGTATTGACCACTTATGTCATTCCCGCGTAGGCGGGAATCCAGCATAAAGCGAGCTTTTAATTTTTAAAACTTGCTGCTTTTATATTTATTTTTCCTGGATTCCCGCCTACGCGGGAATGACATTGTTGGGTTTTTTCGATCCATGAAACAACGCCTAAAAGGTATACGAAGTTTATTGAGTACACTTTAATAACTCTTCTGCAAAATACAGAGCCAATTCTTCAAAGCAGAAGAGTATTGTTTATTAAATAATATATAATATAATAACATTATTATTATTTCTAGAGAATGTTATGACATCAAAAAATTCTTTTTTAGACTCTGGTAGTAGATTAAATTGTCAAATACCAAGTTATAAAGCTAAAATTTCAGAATTAAATAAAGAATATGGATCTAATTCTTTATTTACTGAATTTGTTCAAAAATTTTTAAGTTATATACCGGTCGATTATGATTTTGAAAATAGAGAAAAATTATTTTATGCATTTACAAGTGAAGCTTTTGAGTTTTTTAAGCACCGAGAGAAAAATGAAAGAAAAATATTAATAAAAAATGCGGATGTTGAAAATGATCCGGCAATAAATGTTTTAATACTACTTGATAATAAACCACATATCGTTGATTTCATTGTATGTTTGCTAAAAAACATGGCATTACAAACTAAGTTTTTCCTTCATCCGGTAATAAATTGTGTTCGCAATGATAAAGGTAACTTAGAACAAATATTAGAAAATTCTGCATCTAAAGAAAAATCAGAAGCTCTATTACATATAACAATCTTAGGAAGTTTTGACGATAACTCAATTGCTTTACTAACAAAAGCTATAAACGATAGGTTAGATGATCTTGAACAAAGCCATAGTGCTCTACCGGAATTATTAGCAACTCTACAAAATTTATCCGAAAATATAGCCGATAATAATAAGTTAGATGCCAAAGAAGCTAAAGAATTTTTACAATGGTTACAAAATAATAATTTAATTTTATTAGGTGCTATTGATTTTGAAGTAAAGCACTTAAAAATAAGTAATGAATTAGGTACAACAAAAATATGGCATGAAGTAAAAGACGAGATTGAAGATATTGTTAAATGTTCAGCTAGCCCATTATATCAAAATCAATTAATAATACTCGGTAAAATAAATAGTGCTTCGCTTATCCATACGGATAACTTAATCGACTACATTTTAGTGAAAAATTTTAACTCTTCGGGAGAGTATGTCTCAGGAAGTATAATTTTTGGCATATATAGCTCAAATATGTATTATCATTCAATAAGTAATATTCCAATCCTTAGACAAAAGTTTAATTTCGTAATTCAAAAAGCCGGTTTTGCACTATCTGGTTATAATGCCGATAAATTAAAAATTTTAATGGAATCATTGCCGCGTGAGGCATTAATTCAAATTGATCAAGGTGATTTATATTGCATGTGTTTGCATATGCTTTCTAGTCTAATGAGCAAAAAGCTTAAATTATTTATTCAATATGATTGGTCAAGTTCTTTTCTCAATATTATAATTTTCTTGCCTAAAGAACGCTTAACCTCTGAAATACATAATCTAATAGATTGTTATTTAGCCGAAAAATTCGGCAGCAAAATTTTATCCAACTATATAACTGAAGTAGCGGGTAATTTTTCTTATCTTTTTGTAACGCTTGAAGCACAAGATAAGCATAAAATAAATTTTGAAGCGGAAAAAATACAGCAAGATTTAGATCGCATTTCAAGACGTTGGAGTGAAGATTTTTACCTAAAACTTTCTAAAAAATTTGGTGAATATCAGGCAGGAATCAATTTAAAATTATTTGATGATATTTTTCCTATCGACTATAGACAAAAATTTTCTCCTGAAATAGCACTCATAGATATCGAGTATCTAACCGAGGCAAGTAAACAGCAAAAATGTATGTTTAATTTAATTGCCGCAAATGAGACTGAATTTTATTTAAAAATATACAGTCCTGAAGTTAGCCTTGCCCTTTCTAATATATTACCTCCAATAGAAAATTTAGGTTTTAAAGCAATTGACGAACAAAGTTTTGCTATTAAAGAAGTTGATGGAATTAAAAAAAGTTGGATCTATAATTTTATTTTAACTTCTATTGTACCAATAAAAGATAATCTTTCAGAGCTTAAGTTAAATGTTGAAGAAGCTTTAGATAAGATGGTCGACGGCATGCTTGCTAATGATTCATTAAGTAAATTAATAGTACTTGCCGGCTTTAATTGGAAACAAGTTAAATTAGTCAAAGCCTTAACAAGATATTTACATCAAACTGGCTTTGTTTACGGTAAAGGTTACGTACAGTTAACATTACTAAAACATCCTGAATACACAAAAAAATTAATAAATTTATTTGATATAAAATTTAATCCTAAATATCTTGATCACGATTGTAGCGATATAAAAAAGCAATTAATGAACTATTTATTAGAAGTTGACGTAAGTAGCGAAGATAAAGTCCTCCGCAATATGCTTGAGCTGATTGAGGCTATTGTTAGAACAAATTATTATCAACTTAATAAACATTATTTCTCATTTAAATTTGATTCTCCTAAAGTACCGAATTTACCTCAACCTATCCCATTTGCTGAAATTTTCGTTTATTCTAAGGATTTTGAAGCTGTTCATTTAAGAGGTGGGCCTGTATCACGAGGGGGAATTAGATGGTCAGACAGAGCTGAAGATTATAGATATGAAGTACTTGGGCTTATGAAAGCACAGATGACTAAAAATTCGGTTATTGTTCCTGACGGTTCTAAAGGCGGTTTCTATGTTAATTTCACAGATGAAGGACTGGATAGAACTCAATATATGGAAAAAGTTGTTGAATGTTATAAGAATTTCCTAAGAGGATTGTTAGATATTACTGATAACATAGTTGACGGTAAGGTTATACATCCAAAAGACATTATTATATATGATAAGGAAGATCCTTATTTAGTAGTCGCGGCCGATAAAGGCACGGCATCATTTTCAGATTACGCTAATAGCGTTTCTAGAGAATATAATTATTGGCTTGATGATGCTTTCGCTTCAGGCGGTTCTGCCGGTTATGACCATAAAAAAATGGCAATTACCTCTAAAGGAGTTTGGATTTCTGTAACTAATCATTTCAAGACTTTAGGTATAGATGTACAGAAAGATCCTATCACTGTAACAGGGATAGGTGATATGTCGGGTGACGTGTTCGGTAACGGTATGTTACGTTCAAAAGCTATTAAACTAGTTGCTGCTTTTAACCATAAACATATATTCATCGATCCTGAACCTGATCCTTTGACAAGTTTTAATGAGCGTCTACGTCTATTTAATTTAAAAGGCTCCAATTGGTCTGATTACGATCCTAAACTTATTTCTAAAGGCGGAGGAGTATTTGAGCGTAGTAGTAAGCTGGTAAAATTATCTCCAGAAATAAAAAAATTACTTGATATACATAATAGCGAGATATCACCTGAAGAATTAATTAAAACTATCTTAAAGGCTGAGGTTGATTTGCTATGGAATGGAGGAATAGGCACTTATATCAAAGCAAAAACAGAGAGTCACTTAGAAATTGGGGATAAAGCAAACGACAATCTAAGATGTAACGGCGAAGAAGTTAGGGCAAAAGTTATTGCTGAAGGCGGAAATGTCGGAGTATCACAGCGAGGTAGAATTGAGTATGCTAAAAAAGGCGGACGCATTAATACCGACTTTATTGATAATTCAGCAGGCGTTGATTGTTCTGATCATGAAGTAAATATTAAAATTGCTTTAAGCGGCGCCGTAAGCTCTAATAAAATCACTATAGAAGAGCGTAATAAGCTATTATTTGATATGACGAAGCAAGTTGAAGAACTAGTTCTAGAAGATAATTATAAGCAAACCGAAGCTATAACTATTATGCAACTATCCCCTACTTTAACGGTTAGTATATTCAGTCAATTTATCGATATTTTGGAAGAAGAAAAAATATTAGTACGTGAGAATGAGTTTTTGCCGACTTCTGAAGAATTAAATAGAAGGGCTATAAGCGGAGAAGTATTAACTCGTCCTGAACTTTGCATATTACTTTCATATAGTAAAAGATCGGCTTCCCATGAATTACGTAATTCAACCTTCTTTCATGACAAATATTTTGATTCTTATCTTATAAATTATTTCCCTAAAACGATGCAAGAAAAGTTTCATGAGGAGATTTTATCTCATCCTCTTAAACATGAAATTATCAAAACCGTCGTAATAAATAAAATAGTTAATCAGCTTGGAGGACCGCTTATTAGTATAACAAAACGCGAAACTGGAGCCCACCTTTGCGATATAATAAGATCATATACTATTATTTGTGAAATTTTTGATCTTGATGACATATGGGAAAAGGTAAGCAACCTAGCTTCTAATATTGATTATAATATTAAGATTGATATGTTTACCGAAATAACAAAATTAATGCGTCGCGGTATTTCTTGGTTTATTAAGAATTTAAAACACCCGATAAATATAAGTAAAACCATAGAAGAACTCAAAAAACCTGCACAAAATTTAAGAGTTATAGTAAATAATTTATTAGCTGGAGAAGCAAAAATAAAATTTGAAGAAAGGCTTAATTATTATGTAAGTAATGGAATAGACAAATCATTTGCTAAAGATATTCTTACGTTTGACAGTTTAATTTCAGTCTTTGATATAATACATGTGACAAAACAGACAAACGGTAAAGATCAAGAAGTAGCAAAAGCTTATTTTGCAATTGGTAGTATGTTTAATCTTGATTGGTTACGCAAGACTTGTGATAAGCAATTAAGCGATTCATATTGGCGTCGTTTGGGTCTACAATCTTTAAAAGATGACTTATATGACAAACAACGCAGATTATTAATAAAAATTATTAATAAATCTCAAACAACTATTAATTTAGACTTATGGATTGATAATAATAAAATTTTAGTTAAGAATTTTCTTGATTTTATTAAAGAAATTAAATCTCAGGAAATTATAGACTTAAATGTAATTATTTTAGCAAACAAAAAATTTGAAATATTCTTGCAAAAACTTGAGTAAATTATGGCATCGATGCTTAAGCAAACCAGATTAGATTTAGGCAAAACTTTAAATCAAAGTATCCAGTGATTTGAAAATTAGAAAAAAATATTTAATAGCTTTAGAAGAAGAAAATTTTGACGTTTTACCGGGAGAAATTTATGTAAAAGGTTATCTAAAACTATATCTAGATTACCTTAATATAAAAGATCGTAATGAAGAGCAATTAGAAGCTAAGAAAAAAAATGAAACAGAAAAATTATTACATAGCGATAGACATAAGGTATTAATAAATTATAAGCGTAAGAAACAATTAATACTTATATCTGATATAATGCTATTTATTATTATAGTAATTTATCCATTTATAGAATCAGCTTAAAAAATGAATAATGAAATATTAATGAGCTTAATGCAAGAAGTAGAATATAGGCTTGATTATTTATTAAATATACTTGCAAATAATCAATATGAGATTCAAAGATTACAAAATGAAAATAATCAGCTAAGAAATGATTATGCAAAAATATTAGAGCAGATTAACATTTATGTTAATGAACTTGAAGAAATAAAAAAATTACAAAAATAATTATGTCAATCGTTACGCTCACATTAAGTAATAAGAGTTTTCAGTTATATTGTAATAGCGAGGAAGAAGGAGAGCTATTGTCCTTAGTTGCTAAGCTGAATAAAAAAATAACAGAGATTAAAGCTGCTAATCCAAATGCCTCATTTGAGCTATTATTAGTCATGACGCTACTCAATACTCAAGCTGAGATAAAAAACCTTACCACTAAACTTGAACAAACTAGCTTTCATAAAAACTATCAAGACGAAGAAAAATTTGCCGAAACATTAACTACTATAGCAAGCTATCTAGAAAACCTTGCACGTAAGATGGGAAAGTGATATATTACTATCGGCTGCTTGATTCGTGAGCTTAATATTAACCTAGGACTACCACTAACTTCTAGGACATCGTCCCTGTCTAATACTCATTTTAAGTTTAGATATATGAAGTCCACCTTTACATAAAGGTCTTTGAAGGATTTTAAGTAACGGTCAAAGCGGTCATGTATACTCGTTTTATTTGAAAAATTGGCTACGTTGCTTCTCGTTTTTGATCCTCACGTAGTTTACCTACGCTGCGGTCAAAAACTCCGAGGACTCCTTGCTCTTTTCCAAATTAAACTTCGTCTACCTATTTTTCATTTACTCACAAACACCCTTTAATTTAAAAAGCTGGAAAAATAAAGAAATAAATTTAATTTGTGTTCTTAAAAATGAAACAAACGAAATCTACTAATAAAGTTCTTGGTGCGTTTTTAGGCACTATCATTGAATATTACGATTATAGTTTATATGGTTTTTCTGCTGCTATTATTGCCGAAAAATTCTTTTCATCAAATACTGATCACTTAACAAAATTAATAAACGTTTTTGCCGTATATGCGGTGGCTTATTTATCTAAACCTATAGGTGCTTATTTTTTTGGACGTATAGGTGATATATATGGTCGAAAAAAAGCGTTAAGTTTTACTATCATGGGTATTGTAATTCCTACTTTAGTAATAGGATTATTACCTGATTATTCAGTACTTGGTATATGGAGCACGATAATATTAGTATTGTGCCGTTTTATGCAAGGTATATTTATCGCAGGTGAGTATGATGGAGCTGCAATTTACGTTATTGAACATTTAGGACCGAAATATCAATTCACCGCTTCAGCAATAACTAGATGTACGGGCGTTATAGGTTTACTTTCGGGCATCGGTGTAACTAATTTCTTCAATGCTCATATTTTCCCCGATTGGAGCTGGCGTATTCCATTTTTATTAAGCGTACCGTTGGGGTTAATAGCTTTTTATTACCGTCAGAAATTTGATGAGACACCTGACTTCAAAAAAGCAGATCATAATAATTACACCGAAAAATTTACTTTTTTAATCAAAAAGCAATGGAGAACTATTTTACCTCTTATATTCCTAGCAGGCGGTTTTGGAGCTACATATCAAATTGCAATTATTTTTATGAAACAATATCTACCGCTTGTGCTACCGGCAGTTAGTGGCATAATGAGTTCTTTCTCCGTATTGATAGTATCATGTTTTGCAGTTTTCATGCCGGTTGCCGGATTTATTGCTGATCGCGCAGGGGTTAGCATAGTATTAAAAATCGCTCTCTTCTTGACTATTCTTGCAAGCGTACTTTTTATAATTGCAATAAAATATCAGATGAATAATTTAGGGCTTTTTGCTAGCTTAATACTTGCCGGATCAATTGCACCTTTTAACGCACTTGCCCATAGCGTTGTTATTAGGTCTTTTGCGGTTAAGGAACGTTACCGTACTATAAGCTTCGGGCATACTATCGGCTCTATGCTAATGTCAGGTACTGCTAATTATATATGTCTATTAGTAATAAAAGAATTTAAATTTAACATATTTCCTATTTTATATATTTGTATTTTCAGCATTATTGCTTACTCTATGACTAAATTATTCAATAATTCTATCCAAAAAAATTAGATCAAACAGATGAAACATATTTTTATTGCTTATTTATTACGCTTTTTTACATAGTTTTTCATAAAAAATTTTGACTAAAACAACATATTAGCTATTATCTTAATAACTTTTTAAACTTAAAATTTAAATATTATGAGTAACATTTTTCATAAATCTATAATTTTTATTATCTTAGCTACTCTTATCAGCGGTTGTGCACGTGACTTATCTTCAAATGTATATAGTAGCGATTCAACATTGAGTTTAACATTGGAAGGTGAAGTAATATCAGTACGTCCTATAAAAGTAAAAGAATCAGAACGTTTATCGGATAATGCCGGAGGTATGGCAGCAGGAGGTATCGCAGGCGGAGTACTCGGTAGCACAGTAGGGCAGGGTAACGGTACTACCGCCGCAATAGTCGGAGGTGCGCTTGCAGGAGCCGCCGTTGGAACTATATTACAAGACAAACTCGGCAAAAGTAAAGGTTATGAGTATTTAATTAAGGTCAATATTTCTAAAATAAAAAGTGACTATTATGAAGGTAATACTGTGATGCGTAATGTTATTTCTTCAGCAGTTACAAGCGGATTAATCACAGTAATTCAAGGTACAGACATAATTATTAGAGAAGGTCAGAAAGTGTATGTTATCTTTTCAGACAAGCGTACTCATATAATACCTGCCAAGTAATACTAAAATAGAACTTAAAAAATTTTTTATATCCTAGATCTTGCGGTCTTCCTCACGTATTAACTATACGCTCCGTTCTGAAGGTTTTAGGTTTCGTGCACTTTTTGAAGTTGATCTTCGTACAACAATTTATCTATTTAAGAATATAATTTATGTCATCAAGAAAAATAGTGTTATATTGCTTTTTAGCCATTATTACTACCGGATGCACAAAAACAACTTCAGTACGCCATGTTAGTGGGTATAACAAAAGCATGCTTGCCCACAAGGAAATATTAGTTTTGCCACTACAAGTTGAAGTTTATACTTTAAATGTAAGCAATCGTAAAGAGCGTAAATATGATTATGAAGAACATTTAGAAGAATTACTTAAGCAAGAAACTTTGTTAGCGATTCAAAAAAATGGCTTAAGGGCAAAGTTGTTACATAAAAAAGATATTAGAAATCAAAAAATTGATGATTTAGTAGCTCGATTCCGTAATGTTTATAATAATGACTACCTTATATACTCCTTTACTATGGGATCAAGAACAAGCATATTCAATTACTCAAAATTTAGGTGAACCCACTTTAGCTTTAGGAAAAAAAACAGGCGGTGATATATTTATTTTAATTGATTATGCACAAATGATTAAGACTAACGGGGCGCGTACTCGTGATTTCTTAATGAATGTTGCTTTCGGTTGTTCGGTTACCAATGCAGATAATATTACTATGTCTATAGGAATAGTAGACGCAAAACGCAGTAGAATATTATGGACTAATAACGCCAGTTTAGGATAAGAGATAAGTAAGGAAGGAAATAAGAATAAGTTATTTACAAGAGTAGAGTGTTGGGTTACAAAAGTTTTTGATAAAAAAAAACGAGAACCCAACAATGAAAAGATGTATCATAAGTTTATTCTATATACTAGATAATTTTTGCAAAATATACGAAGAATGGGAGAAGCAAAAATTAGTACCAACAGATAGAAAGCGTCAGAGGTTAGGAGAATTAAGTCTTTCAGAGCTTTTAACTATAGTATTATATTTTTATTTATCACCGTGCAAAGACTTTAAGAATTACTATTTATATCACCTATCATATAAATACAGAGGATATTTTAAATTACCAAGTTATAGCCGAATAATACAATTATGGCCGAGATTAATTCTACCGTTTGCTATAATGCTGCAACTATTTAGAGGAGAAGAAACAGGAATTTATTTTATTGATTCAACTAAATTATCAATATGTCATACAAAGCGTATAAGCAATAATAAAGTATTCGGTAATATTGCTAAAATCGGGATGAGTAGTTATGGATGGTTTATGGGATTTAAGTTGCATATAGTAATTAATAATAAGGGAGCAATTATGGCAATCAAAATTACCAAAGCAAATAATAGTGATTTATCAGCGGCAGAGGCTATAACAGCTGGATTACAAGGTAAAATCTTTGGTGACAAAGGCTACATATCTAAGGATTTATTCAGTAAATTATATAATAGAGGTTTACGGTTATTTACAGGGATAAGGAAAGATATGAAGAATCATTTGATTGAAATGGAAGACAAAATGCAACTTAGAAAAAGGTCATTGGTTGAATCTGTATTTAATGTTCTGAAAAAGAGTATGGACCTTGAGCATTCAAGGCATAGATCACCTACGAATTTTTTAGTTCATATTCTTGCTTGTGTTAATGCTTTTAATATCAAAAAATCTAATATTCTTTATTCTTCTTTTGATATTAACAAACTTCACTTATCCTAAATTCGCGTTATAAGAGAAGGTACGGAGCTACAAGAAATACCAAGCTAGAGTACGTCAAAGGACTTGGTGTCTACAAAGTTATAATTAAGTAGACAGTATATTAGGGGAAGCATGAGATTTCAAACCTTGCATTTGAAATTTCATATACTACATATCAAGCTGTAGTGTTTGTGCTGATTTGATATGGTTTTCAGTGTGAGAAGATATCAGTATAATGCCTCCGCTATTAGCTTTTGTGATAATTAAGTTGTTTAGCAAATCTCTGTTTTCTTTGCTTAAGTTTGTCTCAATCTCATCAAGTAGCCATAAATTAGACTGACAAGCGATAAGCCTTGCTGCTGCTACTAGTTTTTGCATTCCTTTAGATAAATTATAACATTTTTCATCTAATAAATCATATAACTTAAAATAATGAATAGCGGCGTATAGAGTTTCTACCGAGTCGTAAATTTCTGACCAAAATTTGAGGTTCTCAAAAACAGTTATCTCAGGCTTTAAACCTAAATTATGACCTATATAAGTACAATATGGCTTAGGAACGTTATTAATATCACAATTCTTATAGTTGATATTACCGCTGCTTGGTTGCATAATCCCTGCTATCATTCGTAGTAACGAACTTTTACCGCAGCTGTTAGAGCCTTTTATATAGACAATAGAAGAGGGAAGAAAAGTAACGCTTAGATCAAACAAATTCCTCTGTTCAATATTAAAATTTAATTGATGAAGTGATAGCATACCTTTGTCATACTGTGGCTTGACCACAGTATCCAGTAATAAAATTAGTAATATTAAAGAGTGTTTTCTGGGTACCGTGGTCAAGCCACAGTATGAAAGTAAATTTAACCAAACCTAGCTAACAAATTCTCCACCGGTAACTGAAATATATTCAAAATAGAGTTTGGTATTAGACCGAAATAAATAATCAGCAATATTAATGGTGCGATAGAGATTATTTCGTATGTATATAAATCTTTAAAATGTAAAATTTCTTTATTATTAACTTCCCCAAGCATCACTTCTTTGTATAATTTCAGCATGTAAACAGCACCGAGAATTATGCCGAGAGCCGCTAAGAAAGTTGCCGTTACGTTCACCTTATAAATTCCAAGCAGGCTTAAGAATTCGCCGATAAATCCGCTAGTTCCAGGCAGACCTACGGAGCCGAGCATTGCCACCATAAAAAACGTGGCAAGTGTAGGCATTTTACTTGCTACTCCACCATATTTAGCTATCTCTTTAGTGTGTAGCCTTTCATATAGAGTGCCGACTATTAAAAATAAACAGGAAGAAATTACGCCGTGGCTAAGCATTTGAAATAATGCTCCACTAATTCCAGCGTCCGTAAAGCTAAAAATGCCTATCGTGACATATCCCATATGAGCAATCGACGAATAAGCAATCATCTTCTTCATGTCTTTTTGAGCAAGAGCAAGTAATGATGCATATATTATAGCAATCACACTAAGGCAAATTACATAAATTGCAAATTCTTGTGAGGCATTAGGTAAAAGCGGCAGCAACACCCTTAAAAAGCCGTACCCACCAAGTTTTAGCAAAATACCTGCAAGTATAACCGAGCCGCTGGTTGGTGCTTGTACGTGAGCGTCAGGTAACCATGTGTGAAATGGAACCATAGGAATTTTAACGGCAAAAGCGATAAAAATTGCCCACCATAAAATTTGCTGTACATGTAGCGGAAAGTTATTTGTAAGCTCACCTATATTGCTTAAATCAAAACTGTGAATTTTGCTATAAATATATATTAGTGACAGTAAGAAAAATACTGATCCGAAGAAAGTATATAAGAAGAATTTGAGAGCGGCATAAATCCTATTTTCTCCGCCCCAAACACCAATAATAATATACATAGGTATTAATATTATTTCGAAGAATAAATAGAAAAGTAGTAGATTTACCGAAGTGAATGCTCCTATACAAAAAGATTCCATTAATAGGAAACAAATCAAATATTCTTTAATATATTTTTTAACAGTAAATAAGCTACCTATTATACAAATAAGAGTAAGAAATGAGGTTAAAACTACGAAAAATATTGAGATACCGTCAACGCCTACATGGAATTCCAATCCAATCTTCTTAAGCCAACTATATCGTTCAACAAATTGATAATTAGGGTTTGAAGTATCAAATTCTATTAATATGTAAATAGTTGATATGAAAGTAAGAACACTACTTAATGCCGCAACGTATATAGTATATATTTGTTTATGCGGTTTTTTACTTTGACTAATAAATAGCAAAATATATAGCACACTTATTAGCGGCAGGAAAATACTAATAGATATAATCGGTAATTCTAACATCTACAAACCTACTCCTAGCCATACAAAGTAACTAATTGTTACAACAATAAACAACACTATATATAAACTATAGTTAAAAACATATCCCGTTTGGGTTTTACCGGTTAAAACGCTAAAACAATTAACGCTTCTTGCAAAACCGTTCGGACCAAAACGGTCAATTATTTTTTGATCAATAAAGTAAAATATATTAGCTAAACAGTTTAAAGGCTTAACAATTAGATAATTATATATCTCATCAAAGTAGTATTTATTTTTTAGTATGTTAGATATGAACGTACTTTTTTTCTGGACTCCTTGGTGGTTGAGCCACGGAATGACAACCCCAGCCGCAATTCCGATTATGCCGACTGCCATAGGTAGTAATTTGATATATAAAGGTGGATGCACAACCAATAACTTATAAATATTTAAGTTAAATAAGCTCTGGTGGAAATATCCATTCGGTTTATCTATTGAAAGCAAATAATAGCCGAGCATACCGCTAACGAAACTTCCTGCCACTAACAATATAAGAGGGTTATTCATTACTTTAACCGGTTCATGTGCATGCTCAAAAATACCTTTTTCTAGTCTAGTTTTCCCATGAAATACTAACATAATTATTTTCATTGAATAAATAGCGGTAAGTATTGCTGCAATTATACCAAAAATAAACATGAACGAGCCGCTGCTGTATACTGCTTCTAAAATTGAATCTTTAGAGTAAAAGCCTGCAAGCGGATAAATCCCTATAAGAGCAAGCGAACCTATTAAAAAATTTACATAAGTTACCGGCATCTTATTTCGCAAACCGCCCATCTTAAAAATGTCTTGTTCATGAACGGCATGTATTACGCTGCCGACTGATAAAAATAGTAATGCCTTAAAAAATGCATGAGTGACTAAATGAAATACACCGCTGTTATATGCCGATACTCCGCAAGCCATGAACATATAACCAAGCTGGCTACAAGTGGAATATGCAATAATTTTTTTAATGTCGCTTTGCATAATAGCAATGCTTGCGGCAAAAAGACAAGTAATACCGCCGATAATCGTGATAAATTGTAATACTAAAGGGCTGTACTCAAATAAATATGAGCAGCGTGCGACTAAAAACACTCCTGCCGTTACCATAGTAGCTGCGTGGATGAGGGCAGATACGGGGGTAGGTCCTTCCATCGCGTCGGGAAGCCAAACATGTAACCCGATTTGTGCGGATTTACCCATGCAACCGATGAATAATAATAAGCAAATAACATCAAGAACAGAAAATGATAATATTTTGATATTGCTAAGTTCTTTAGCTGCCGAAAATACATCTTTAAAGTTTGCTGAATGACAGTAAAAAATAATGGTTATTACGCCTAAAATAAAGGCAAAATCTCCAACTCTGTTTGCAATAAAAGCTTTAATTGCTGCTTTATTTGCCGATTCTTTTGAATACCAAAAACCGATTAGTAAATACGAGCAGACCCCGACACCCTCCCAGCCAAAAAATAATTGTAAAAAATTATCGGCTGCGACCAGTATTAGCATAAAAAAAGTAAATAGGGAAAGGAATGATAAAAAACGTACTAACCCTTTATCTTGAGCCATGTAGCCTAAGGAATAAATATGTACTACGCTAGATACCCATGTTACGGCTATAAACATGATACTAGTTAGTTGATCTATATAGATAGACCAATTTATTTTAAATTTGCCGATTTCAAGCCAATCTATTAATTTTATATGGATAATATGCCCGTTTAGCCCAGTATGGCAAAATATTATAGCTGCAAATAATGCTGATAAAGATAAAGAAGAAATAGCAATTATAGATGCTAGTTTTTTATCTATTCTACTTACAAATAATCCGTTTATTAAAGCGGAAATAAGAGGTAGTATTATAATCAATATAGCAATGCTTTGATATATCATAACCTTACCCCTTCATCTGATTAATATCAGTAACTTCAATTGAGCCTTTATTACGGAAATATATCAGCAATATAGCAAGACCTATAGACATTTCGGCAGCCGCCACGCTTAAAATTATAATGCTGAAAATTTGTCCCGATAATTCTTGCATGTATACTGAAAAAGCAACAAAATTTATATTAACCGCAAGCAGCATCAACTCAATTGACATTAATATATTTATGATATTTTTACGGTGCATAAATAAACTGAGCATACCGATAGTAAAAACTAAACTGCTCAAAATTAAATAGTGATTAAGCCCTATATTTTCATTCATAATTTATATTCTCAATCCCTTTATTTAAAGGAGGTTTTGTCATTAATATGGCATTTTCTTTATTATGCGAAAGTTGTTTAGCAATATTTTGACGTTTTACGCCTTCGCACTTCCTAAGTGTTAGCATAATACATGCAACCATTGCCACAAATAATATAAGACCTGACGTTTGAAACGGTAACATAAAGTCAGTATAAAGCACATTACCTATTGCTTTAGTATTTGAAATATTATTAGTTATAGCAAATGTTGTACTTGAATTAAAACTAATATTTTTAGTACCGAGTAAAATAATAGTTACTAAATCTGCAAACATGATTAAAGCTACTAAAATACTTAAAATAGGTCTTTCTTTTAGTTGTACTATAAATTTATTTAAATTCAAATCTAACATCATGATAACGAATAAAAATAACACTGCTACCGCACCGACATAAATCACTATCAACATCATCGCTAAAAATTCTGCACCAAGCAAAATCATAAGACCTGAGCCATTGATAAAAGCAAAAATTAACCATAATACGGAGTATACGGAATTTTTGCTTAAGACAACGCACAAGCTGCTAATGGTGATTAATGTGGCAAATAAATAAAAAAATATGGGCATAGTATTTTATGTCGTTTTTAGTCGACTTGATCAGCGTTATCGCATACTCTCTATGTCATTCCCGCGAAAGCGGGAATCCAGTAATTAAAGAGCATAAATACAGTAAATTTTTGAAGCTAAAAGCTTGCTTTATCTCGCTTTATGCTGGTTCCCCGCCTACGCGGGGATGACATCGAAGCCACGGTATGATAATTAAACCAATAAAGCGTTAGAAGAAAACTTTTCGATCATCGGAGTAAATAAACCTTCAAGTTCTTTACGTATCTCTTCTTTATTCTCGATTTTTTGCCCTTCTTTATTTAAAGATATCTCGCCTTTATCTACATGGTTCATTACAGCATCAATAATTGCTTTTTTATCATGCTTGCCATCCATATATCTAAGAGCGAATTTCTCGAAGAAATTAACACCTATCGGCTCATGTTTTAAATTTGTTACCCACATATAAGGTGTATTTGTTGCCTGATGTACAGCCAAAGTTGTAGCTTTAGGTTTTTCAAGCTCAGGCCGTCCTCTATGTTTTTGAGTAGTAATAGTAATATAGCCTTGTAAAACTAATTTCATTGCATTTCCTAAAAGCTCGGCTTTAATTTCATTTAATTTAGTATTATGTAGCTTTTTATTGGCTTCAGCGGTTATTTTCTCAAAACTTACAGGGTTATTAAGGTTTTCGCTGAAAGTATATAAAATAGCTTTCATATAAGGAGATGCAGTTGTTAAATTATTATCTCTATTACCGCTTAAAAAGAATTTCAAGCTTTCTGAAGAGTTGTTAAGATCTACTTCCTTAAGAGGTTTTTCAGGTATGATATTAAAGATCATATTAAACTTTGTTATATCTTCATTATTAATATTTCTATTGATTTTGACATCACTATGACATAATAAAGTAGTTCTAAAGCGACGATTAGTAATGAAATCCATATACTGCTCTGTTCTAACTATATCGTTTACCGCTTTTAGTTGTTCAAATACCTTTGGAGGCATATTACCGAGATACATAGTAGAAAGGTTACAATCAGCTAAATATTGTAAATTATGCTTTCTAGCCTCGCTCATGAATTCATGGAAGTAGAATTGAGCGTTTTCCTCTTCTAAATGATCATGACGTAAGTAATGATCTGTTTGTTTAGCAAGTAGCCCCGCTTCAGTTTTTAGAACTTCGGCATAAGGTGTTTTTGAATTTTCTAAACTATCTTTAACGAATTCTAGTAATAATCTTGATTGAGCTATTCTATCGCGTACGTTTGTGAATGAACTAGAATGATAGAGCATCATGTCCCTAATGGTACGAACCATATTCCAGCCCGGTAGAGTATTATAGCTGATATATGCTATACCGTTCGGATTAAGGTTTTTGTTATATACTTCAAAAATTTTATCTCTAACATTTTTCGGTACCCAAGATATTACACCATGGCAAATTATATAATCAAATTTACCGAAAGAATCATCAATATCAGTTATAGAACAATGATGAAATTCAATATTTTTAAGACCGAGTTCCTTTACATTTTTATTAGCTTCGTCAATTTGTACTTTAGATAAATCAACCCCAACAAAATGAGCTTTTGGATAAAGTACAGCATGAGGTATTAAATTACCGCCGGCAGCACAACCTAGTTCTAATACTCTTGCATTTTCAACGCTTGGTGCATCTACACCGAAAAGTGTTGCAAGAGTGTTTAAATGATAAGGGTTAGTAAGGGCATATGGGTAACTTTCATACGGTACTTCATCGTAAGTGTTATGATGTGAAGCTGCTCCGTTTACAAGAGGTTCGGTAATATGTTTTTCTTTTGCTGTTTTATCATGACCGTTAGCAAGGGTAGAGTTAGTAGTTTTTGAGGACATATTTTTTCCTTATAAGTTAGTTATTATATCGTAGCTTTTAAATAAATATTTCACAGATTTTTCAAAATGGCAATCTATAAGTAAATCCTATACCAAATTCTCCGACCGCTATAGTTTTTTTAATAGGATGTGCCGGCATAAATTGTCCTGTTTTTATATCCAGTGTGTCGTAATTGATTTTTACTCTATAAGCCGTTTGTAATTTTGTAGCTAAATCTATGCTAAAATCCGGTGTTATGAATTTTGAGATACCGAGTCCTATTTGCCAAGATACGCAATTTTTATGTGTTCTTCTTACTTTAAAATAATCACCTTTGATAACGTCCCATCTTGATGAAGTTGGCTTAACTTTTACCTGAGCTATACCGCCTCCAAGTATTACAAAAGGTGTAACGTTTTTTATCTCTTGCAAATCATAAATAAGATTTAGCATATATATATTCGATAATACTTTAGTATCACCGGGGGTTTTCAGAATAGTTAGACCGTTACTTAAATTTTGTTCAGGTAATACGTAATGCAAGCGATATTTCGGCTGATAAGTTGCTGAGAACTCAATCGATATTTGAGGATATATAGTGTAACCTATTTTACCGCTATACATGCTTGATCTTTTTAAAACTATATCAGTATTTGAATTTTTGTGGCAAAATTTACTAACTACTGGTTCGACTATTCCGCCTTCTCCGCCAACATAAAAACCCATCCTTTCACTTACTGTTTCTTCGGCATAGATGATACTATTAGTAAGAATTATTAAAGCTAAAAAAAATAATTTTAGTAATTTGGTCATTAAGTTACTTAGAAAAAATTAAAAAAGTATTATATCTTTACCTTGTTAACGGTCAACTATATTTTTTCTAATTACAGAAGCAAATATGCCAAACAACAATAAAATAACAGTTACGGCTAAAGAAACATAAGCCGGAATTGCTATATAATGATGAATAAATATTTTAAATCCAATAAATATCAGGATTAAAGCTAAAGAATATTTTATGTAACGGAATCGTTCAACAATTTCTGCAAGACAGAAGAATAAAGCTCTAAGCCCTAAAATAGCAAAAATATTTGATGTATAAATAATATATGCATCATTAGTAATTGCAAATATTGCAGGTATACTATCTATAGCAAAGACTAAATCTATTGCTTCTATTAATATTAAAGATATAAAAAGAGGAGTAAAATATAGTTTTTTATTACGTGTAACAAAAAATCTATCTCCTTCAAGTTTAGAAGTAACGTTTAATCGTTTTGTTATTATCTTATAAATATAGAAATTTTGTATATCAAAAGTTTTATGGGACACGTAAAAAGTTTTTATTCCTGTAGCAACAAGTATTACGGCAAAAATATATAATAACCAAGAGAATTTATTTATAAGTATAATCCCGCCGTAAATCATGATAGCCCTGAAAACTATTACTCCGATTATACCGAAAAATAAAACACGATGTTGGTATTTTTGCGGAATAGAAAAAAATTGGAAGATAATCGAGATAACAAAGATATTATCAAGGGACATAGCTTTCTCAATTAGAAAGCAAGTATAATATTCACGTGTGCTCACTGCTCCCATATTATAGTAAATATAAATACCGAATAAACAGGATATTGTAAAATAGAAAAGGCTAAAAAATACGCTTTCTTTAAAGCTCATTACTTCATTTTTCTTATGTACGATTCCTAAATCAAGTACTAGTAAGGCAAAAATTATGGTGTAAAAAATAATCCAACTCATCATTTACCTAAGCATTTTATATTGCATATGATAATATAATCCACCACCACCTATAACCCTAAGTTGGAATTGTATAGTGTTTTCTCCTTGTTGTAAATACTTCTTAATATCAAGCGGTGAATCAGGATTAACGGCCTGTAAAGCTTTCCCTTGGTCCCTACCGCCATTACATTGGTATTTATAATCTAAATAATCAACGTCATTAGGTTCACTTAGAACTTTTGTACCATTAACCTTTATTAGGACGCAGTCATCATACCATAAATCTAATATTTTAAAATAATCAATATCTGCAATAATTGCATCTAATGTAACTTTAAATGTTATAGTAAATAATTTAGTTTGATCAGGCTCATCAATTGCATCTATCTTTGCTCCATCATTTGGATCAAAAGCCATATCACTTGAATTCCAAGAGCTTGTTTTAGGCTTTACATTTAAAAAGAAATCACCTGTCTTAGTAACCGGATCATAAGGGTTTTGAGGTCTTATTGTTGACTTAGGGAAATTATTATCAATTACATCTATCGGTAAGCCTTTTGATTCTCTACACCCGACATTTTGTCCTAAAGGCTCAAATTCAACAGTTCTACTATCAAAATTTGACAAACAATAACGTTGCAGAGGTTTACTTGGATCTATAACTACCCAATTAAGCGGACATCTACCTGTCGCTAATTCTCCTATGTCTATTTCGTCCCATAACGCATTACCGTGAATAGCCTGTTGCGAAGTTATTGCAGAACAAACAGGTACTGAAATAGGAGAACAAAGATTTAATTCTCGCCAAGTTTTATCTCTTACATCCGAAACTTTAACATCATATGTCGGGAGTTTAGTATCCTTGTCAAACGAAACCTTATAATATTGATCAGCAGCTAATATAGAGCCTAAATTAGGTGAAGGATCTATCCTATTTAAATAGTCTCTAGTTAAGACGCATACCGGAGTGTCAGAGTTATCGTTATTAACGTAGCAGTTAGTGTTGTTACTACAATTATAAATCGTAACACCTTTACCTGAACCAGTTCTTGGACTAGGAATTGTTACTCCCTGGGAGCAGCCGCTTGTACTTTTACATAAACTAAGGTTTGGGTAAGTAAGTAATGTATTTTTAAACTCGCTGCAATCTACAGTATTTGATTGATCTAATTTAGCAAGTACACAATTTATTTGCTCGTTACTAGAGTTAGAGCTACCGGGTGTTATCGGCACGGGACTACAATGTTGAAAATTTTTCGGCATTAAGCAAGCATGTGTTCCGCCTTGTATATATTTTCCGTTTATATATTCTAAATATTTTAAGTATACTGCTTTCGAATTTGGATTACCGTTGCTATCATAAGGTTGTTCATTATCTTTATACAAACCGTAAATCGTTATCTGATTTAACGAATTTGGTCCTGAAAACGGCATGCCTATATATTTATCGTCAGGATGTTTTGGCGGATCTTTAGGAATAAATGCAACGGAGGAGCTGTAATTATAACCTGCAAGTGTTACTATGCTTTCCGTAGCGGTAGACGACGGATCAGAATCGGCATATGATAAAGGCGTAATAAGAGTGCTGGTTTGATCTATAATATTACCGCTATCGTCTCTTACTTGCATAGAAGCAACAAATTGTGGGGTATAATAAGTATTTTTCGGACAGGTAATTCCCGAATATTGTCTTTCACATTCGTAAGTAGTTAAACTATAAGAATCGTTTACTCTAGGCGTGCAACCTGCCAAAGCATTGTCTTCAAACACGCAAATATTTTCCGGATCTTGTCTAGGAGTTTTAGTATTACTAACAGAGGCATATAAATTCCTTACCTTACCGTTGTTATCTTTTAAAGTAAAATTTTGCTGCACAGGTAATAAACTTTTTGCATCTTGACCTTGTACCTTAGGGAATTGTACGCTTACATCGATAAATTCACCGATATTAACACCCCAAATTTTCTGGCAAGTAGTTGAATTATTTGCGCCTGTTGTATTGCAGTCAGGTATATCGCTTGTAAAATAATCGCCGGGTGTTTCGATACTGCCCATAACTTTAGAGTATACTATTCTAAAACCTTGATCACAGCCGTTAGCATTTACGCTGCATGATAAAGGTATGGCAGTTTTGATACAAGGAGCATTACTTGGAGATTTATCACAAGATTTAACAAAATCTTTGTAAGCGGTAGCGGTGTGAGCTCCACTTGCCGAGGAAAAGGGGCCTATATTATCTAATTGAACACAAGTAGTAAGGTCAGGGTTTGTACCGGTACAAAGGGGTATAAGATTATTGAAACTTACACGCACGGTATTATTAATAACATTATTTCTAACATTTGATACCACGCAAGGCGGTATTCTAGAAGATTGATCAAAGGTTTTTCCGCCAGGGTTTTTAACGCTACATATCGTATTAATAACGGCCGGAACGCTAAGATCGTTTAAACTTTTGCAGAATGGAGGCGGAAAAGGACCTAAAGGTAAGTTTACGCAGCCAAAAGAGTAATCATCTACAGACTTATTTAATGATCCGAATGTTTTAATAGCATTTATTAATAAGTCAGGAAAGATATTAAAAATCTCTCCTATAGCATTAAATATTGCCTGAAGTACTTTTATAATTTCAGAGTCCTGATCTATCATACCGAGAAGTTTAGCAAGTAAATTCGGTAGGTTTGCGCCCCCAACAGTTTCGACTAAAAACTTTAATACTTGTGCAACCGGGCTAAGTTCATTAGTTTGATGCAATACTTGTTTGTTAGGGTTCCAGTCCATAGCATCGGTATGGGCTCCTGAATCTGATACAAGATTAACAAGACCGGGATCACTATATGCACAAAGTTTAGGCCTTTCTAAATTAAGTATCTGACCGTCTACGCCAACTATTACATCATCTTTTTCGGTAAAACCTACTGTATTAAGGTGAACTCCTGAAGTATAACCCGGGTCGGCAGGGGAAGGATTAGCATTTATTCCGGGAGGGGGGGACATTGCAGGTACGGCAATTCTAGCACAAACCCTTGTTAACGGCAGCCCGTAACCGGTAGGCCATAATACGCACTCTCCGTCCCAATTTAAAGTAGAACTTTGTGACCAGCAAGCTGCAGCATTACAACTTTGAATTCTAATACGGATTTTGGGAGTAAAATAACTACTTTCAGGTGTTTCTTCTGCACATCTATTTAATACAAAAGGTGTAAATCTACCAGGATAATCAAATTGCCGTAAGCAGTTATCAGGATCACGACCATCACTTTTATTCCAAGGTGGACAATTTGCTCCTGTTTTAAATGTTTTTTTTACTTCATTTGCACTTCCTTCATTCCAAATTTCTGTTCTTTCGCTTTGCCCACAATTACATGGATCGGTAATACATCCGCTTATAATATCCCAAATAGAAGCTTGTGCGTTAAATGAACAAAATAGAAATAAAAAAAATAATAGATATTTTTTTAACACTTTAAGTAATTATTATAAAATTAGTTGTTAAATAATCGTATACTGTAGATATACTCGATGAACCCTTCAAAATTGGCTACATCGTCTTTGTAATCCTTCGGTACTCACATTTTAAGTAATGGCATTCCTCGGATTACAGACCTATTAATCTTTTTCAAGTTGATCTTCGAATATCAACTCTACATTTATTAGATGCATACTTCAAAAGTTGGGAGTCAAATAAGCGTTGAGCTGAGCTAGGTGTACAAATAGTACGTGAACAGAACCGAATTTCGAAATTGACGTTCCGAACCTTGAAATATTAAAGGTATATCAATCTAAATTTAATGCATCGTATAAATAATTAACCCAATTATCGGGAGGGCCCTGATGTTTTTGTAATATTTCCTTATAAATATTCATTTCTTCTTCTCTGCTTGATAAAATACGTACGATCCCAACTAATGCTGCAATACTTAATTCCAAAGCTAAAGATTCATTATCTTTATTAACTAGAAACATTCTATTTGTCGGTATTAATTGTGATAACTTACGTATTTCTGAATCGCTTAAACCTAAAATTTTGTCTAAATCTTCGATTTTAACGTCAGAAGGTAAAATAATTTTAGTATTAATTAACTCAAGCCATGATTTTAAAGTATATTTCGGATATGCTTTGAGATAAATAAAATTAAAATTACATACAAAAACGCCATTATTTTGAGATAAATTATTAAAGATTAAGCTTATATTATTAGTATAAATTTCAGGTTTATAGAGCTTATCAAAATTATCGGCAGCGAATATTTTAGGTTTTGTACCCGTTAAACTTAAGTGATAAGTAAGAGCGTAAATTACGCTAGCACAAACATTTTGATGTTTTTTTAAATTGTTGTTAAATTGTTCTAAAAACTTTCTTTCGTTTGGATAAAATTGTTTAATAAAAGGCTCATCTGAAAGTTTATATAAATTAAGACCTATAATACCGCTTTCAACAATATTAAAAGCTGATCCATCAAATAAACCGCTATATAGTTCTCCTTCGGTAAAACCTTTTAATTTATCTAATATTTGGCTGCCACCTTCCTCTTTAAAATCTTCTAATTTTAAAATATTAGAAAAAATTCGTTTTTCTTTGTCAATTGATAAAATTTTATCTTTTAATTTTTCTAAAAATATCAATTCTGTTTCAGTAAGTGGTAAAATATAATGTCCGCTTAATAGCTTTAAAAATTCTAAAATAAAAGCTTGTGATTTTTCCGTATTATCTACTAAAAACGGGTTGATAATCTGTTTACCTGCCTCTATCCATTGACCTTCAAGTGCTTCGATAAAAATTTGAGAATCATTATTATCGGAAATATAAAATATTGTTGGATCGTATTTAGTCGATTCTGATATTAAAAAATTCAATAGTACGGTTTTACCTGTTTTTTTAGTACCAAAAATACAAGTATTACCTCTGCCCGTATTATCATGAAAATTAAAAAAATAAGGAGTACCTCTTTCTGTTCTAAGTAAAGTTAATGCACGACCCCAAGAAGTATACTGATTACCTAATGGTGAATTATGGAGAGCGGCAAGGGAGGCTATATATTCTACAGGCAGAATTGACATTTTTCTTATAAATGCAAAATTAGCAGGTAACTGTGCCCAAAAAGTTTGCTCAATATTCAAATCTTCTTTTACGTGAACAATACCAAGTTTAAAAAGCTCGGTTGAAGCTTTAGCAATGGCAGAATCAAGCTTACTTTCTTCCTCCTCTACAACTGCAATTGAAATTTGTTGCTTACAGAATTGAAAAGAAGACTGATTATCGTTAATTTTATTAATACCTTTGTGCTCAAGTAAGGTGGCATCGTTCGTAACTTTTAATATATAATCTTGACCTTTAAAAGCAGAAATTACTTCTTTTTTGTTAATAAAATAAAATATCTCGGTAATTATTAATTCAAGCGGTAATTGCAAGAATTTATCAAGCGTTTCAGAAGGAGTTTCTTGATATTCTTTTATCGATAATAAAGAAATGAATTTTTTATCTTGCTCATTATTTGTAACAACTATTTTGTCCCCGCTAATCGTATAAGTACTTCTACCTACCGCATTCGACAAATCTATTATAGGTACTAAACAATCATTATCATTTATATTAGCTATTCGATTATATAAAGCTAAAGGAGCAGAAAAACTATTTTCATTTTCAAATATTATACCAAGTTTTTCTGCATTAAATTCTTTTAAGTCGTTTAAAATATTATTAGTGATATTCTCTAGTTTATGAAAAGCTCTGTCTAAATATTTATGTTCAAATTCTGCGATTGCATTAGAGGATAAGGAGCTTATTAAAGAACCAAAATTTTTAATATTAATTCTAGCAGAATCATGTACTATTGAAATATATAAGGTATTAACAAATTTATCGTTCCAGTGATTTTTCCTTTGCCATAAAGCATGGATATTAAAAGGTAATAATTTCTTGTAAGGAGTAGGATCGTCTAAATTTTGTTTTTCGCGAAGAGTATGTACCCAAAAAGCAAAATCATAACTAGTAGTATTCTTTTTTATTGACTCTCTAACTATTTCACGTAAATTTTGTATTTTATCGCTAATTTTTTCTGAATTAATACCGTAAATTTTAATGATTTGTAGTAATTTACCGTCTTTTGTTAGCAAAGTATGCTCATTATAATGGCATACTATGGGTATAAAATCAGGTGCATTATAATTATGTATATCCTTATCAAACTTTCGTAGACCACTAAACACAAATAACCTTAATTTAAATTAATTTTGTGTCATTCCAAGGTGAGGCTGCGTGGTTTGGAGTCTGTCATTGCAAGAAGAAACCAAAAGTTTCGACGAAGCAATCTCAGAGATCTTATACTACTTTATGAGATTGTTACGCTCCTTACAGTCGCCGACTCATGACGGGAAAACCGGTCCACACAACAAAGCCGACAAGTTATGACACCGAGCTATGATCGTAAACACTACTAAAGAACTTTAGCATGTAATAAATATTATTACAAAACTTTACCTTATTATTTACGTTTAATAAATGATTATTCTTTATATGCAGTGATTTTTTGTAACCCCCCCATATAATTGACTAAAATATCAGGTACAGTTATAGAGCCGTCTTCATTTTGATAGTTTTCTAGGATTGCAACCATGGTTCTGCCTATCGGTAAACCTGAAGCATTTAAGGTATGAACTAAAGTATTCTCTGAACTACCGAATTCTTTAAATCTTGCTTTCATCCTACGAGCTTGGAAATCACCACAATTAGAACAGCTAGCAATTTCACGATATTGTTTTTGTCCCGGAAGCCATACTTCTATATCATAAGTTTTTTGCGCAGCAAATCCCATCTCTCCGGTGCAGAGAAGCATAACTCGGTAAGGTAACCCAAGTTTTTGTAAAATAGTTTCTGAAGCATTAGTTATGTATTCATGCTCGTTTTTTGACTCTTCCGGTGTAGTGATAGATACAAGTTCTACTTTACCGAATTGATGTAATCTAATCATACCTCTTGTATCTCTACCGCTACTTCCTGCTTCCGATCTAAAACACGGCGTATAAGCAACGTAACGTATAGGTAATTTCTCACGAGGTATAATAGTATCGGCAACCATGTTTACTAAAGATACCTCGGCAGTCGGAATTAATCTATAGCCGTTTGTCGTTGCAAAAGATTCATCAGCAAATTTAGGTAACTGACCAGCATTATACATAGCATTATCTCGGACTAATACCGGCGGTGAAACTTCAAAAAAGTCAAATTCTTTGGTATGAACATCAAGCATGAAATTAATTAAAGCGCGTTCTAGCTTTGCTAAATCACCTTTTAGTGTTACAAATCTAGCACCTGAAATTTTAGCGGTTCCTTCAAAATCCATTAAATTTAATTTTACGCCTAATTCAAAATGTTGTTTATTTAAGCCATTTAAATTTATTTCATTAAAGGTACGCACTAATTTATTCATGCTTTCATCAATTCCGTACGGAACTTCATCTTCCGGAATATTAGGTAAAGTATTTAGTAAATCGTTTAACTCGTTATTGTTATTTAATTCTTGTTCAAGTTCTTCCAGTTTTTCGTTTATATCTCTAACGTCTCTTTGTAGCGCTTCAAATTCTTCACCGCTTTTAGGGTTAACACCGCCTAAAATTTTTGACTTTATTTTACGTGCGTGCTGAAATTCTTGAATAAGATTAGTAATTTTTCTTTTTTTTCCATCAAGTTCTTCAATTCTTTTTGCCATAGGTTCTATAAACCTTTGCCTTAGTTTTTCATCGAATAATTCTTGATTTTCTCTAATCCATTTGATATTTAGCATTTATAACCTCAGTTTTTTCTATATAATTACATATTATTATTGAAATTTCATATAATAAAAGTAGCGGTATTGCAAGCGCAAACTGGCTTAAAACATCTGGAGGGGTTAATATTCCTGCAATAATAAAGTTAATAACTACTGCTATGCGTCTTTTGTGCTTTAGAGTTTGGGCTTTGATTATTTTCAGTATTTTTAATATTATTATAACAACTGGTAGTTGAAAAGCGACTCCAAAAGCTATAATTAAATGAATAACTAAATTTAAATATTCGCTAATTCTAGCTTCCAATACAATCGGTACTATTATATCGCGTTTTTCAAAGCTGAGGAAAAAATTCCAAGCTTTTGGCATTACAAAGTAAAAAACAAAAATACTGCCGCACCAGAATAAAATAGGCGATAAAAAAAGAATAAAAGCAACAACTTTTTTTTCATGCGGATATAATCCGGGACTGATAAATAAATAAGTTTCTAGTGCAATTATAGGTATAGTAATAGAAAAAGCCGAGAAAGCAGAAAGCTTAATATAAGTAAAAAATGCTTCAGTAAGCCCGGTATAAATTATATTCCGTAAATTATCCTTACTTAGTTTAGCAAGCGGCTCTAACAAAAAACTATAGATATTATCGCTAAAATAATAACAAACAGCAAATGCAATTATAAAAATAGCAAATATTCTAGATAGCCTTACTTTAAGCTCTGATAAATGTTCTTTAAAACTATATAATTTCATAAATAAAAACTTCTGTTTCTATTTTTTTATACATTACTTTTACCCTCGTAACACGCGTTTTACAACATTAGGTTCTTTCTCAATAATTTTTAGAAGTAATTTTGCTGCTCCCGTTGGGAGTCGTCTTCCTTGCTCCCAATTTCTTAAGGTAGATATACTAACTCCGAATGTTGTAGCAAATTGTTCTTGTGTTAATTTCAATTTATCTCTTGCTTCATATACATTAACATCAGGTAATAAGATATCATGTTTTTTTGCTTTTATGCCTTTTAATTTTCCTTTAGAGTATAAAACTGCTTCTTGCATCCCTTTTAATATACTTTTTTCAGTTTGGTTAGATTTCTTATTATTCATTATTTTCTAGTGTATAAAAAATTCTCTATGTTATTCCAGCGTAAAGTTTACCTGCGTAGATTAAAAAATGCGTTCGGTAGCATACCGTGGCTTGACCACGGTATCAAGAAAACAACTAAAATATAAATATTATTGATATTTCTAACTGGTTCCCACTACAAGCTCGCAGGATGACAATGGGGGAACCGATCCAAGCAGCAATATCTCTTATTCATAAATAATATTTATACGCCAATGGCGTAGGAAAATCAATAAAGTTTTATTTGCTGATTCTCTTACCATATACTTTTAAAAAAGTCAGTATAAATAACATACTAAATAAAGTATTAATAAAAAAGAATAAAGACCAAGTAAGATATTTTGCACAAATGCCGCCAAGTGCAGCTAAAATAATACGGCTGACCGAACTAAAAGAAGCTATAATAGAATACTGCGTAGCGACAAATTCACTATTACAAAGACTTGCAAAATATATAGAGATAATTGTTCCGGCAAAACCTGAGCAGAAATTCTGCATAGTAATTGTTATTATAAACGTTTTAATATCATATCCGATAATAGCTAAGATCATAAACATCAGTGGTGAAAGTAATTGAATAATACCACCGGTTAAAACACTACGTAATATACCGATTTTTGCAGATAAAATTCCGCCTAAAACTCCCCCAACCATCATGATAAATAATCCGTAAGCCTTATAAATAAAGGCTATTTCATTAGTAGTAAAACCTAACTCTAAAAGCAGCGGCGAACTCATCGCCATAGGTATAGAATCAGCAGCTTTAAATAGAAATACAAACAGCATTATTAATAATATACTAGACGAACTTGAAAAATTGGTAACAATGTTTTTGTAAGTCCTAGGGCTTTTAGGTGTTAGAATGTGTCCTTCAAGTAGTTTTATGGTCTTTTTGCTTTTTTCTGTGCTGATTTTCGTGTAATAACTTCTAACCTTGTCAGCATCATTTTTTAAGGATATAATACTGGTTTTGATAACTTCAAAATATTGTTTTAGGGTTATTAATTCATTTGTTCTATGGTGTGGCTGTCTTGGCTTGGGTTCTTTAATGCATAAAATAATTATAGGTGCAAGAAAAGTAATTAAAATAGCTAATTTATAAACGATATGCCAGCCTAAAATAACCGATACATATAAAGCTCCTACACTGCTAAGTAACATACCGAGGCGAAAACCCATACTTCCAAGAGTAAAAGCGAGTGAAAGTTCTTGTTTTGAGTTAGGTCTCTCAATACGATATGCATCAAGCACTATATCCTGAGTAGCAGCACAAAAAGAGATAATAAATAATGTAATTGCAGTAATAAAAATATTGTGACACGGGTTAAAAACTAAAAAAATGGTCATTGCTAGGATTAAACTTATTTGTGATGCTATCGCCCAGCCTCGTCTTGCTCCAAATTTAGAACATAAAAAAGGTATAGAATATTTATCGATAAAAGGAGACCATATAATTTTAAAGCAATAAGGAAAAGCAGCAAGTGATATCGAGCCTACTATATCAGTTGTATATTTTGCTTCAGAAAGTTGATATGGAACAGTAAAAAAAATTAAGTTAAATGTAAAACCGGAAATCATACTTAAAAGTAAAATTCCCAGTAAATATGTCTTATCTGTGCTTATTTGTTTTATTAATAACATTTATATACTTCAAATAAATAAAAGTAGTTATACAAAAATCAACTGTAACTAATTTTCAAGTTTATTGACTATATTGCATTTTTAAAGAATAAGGTGCTACTTTAGAAAATATTTTACCTACTACCGGTATTTTAGTTACAATACTACTAATTAAGAAAAATGAAGGAATGACGTTACCTTTAACATGAATTAATTTTTTATTAGTATCAATACTACCTTTCATAGTGAAATCAAAAAACGGCCCATGTGCTTCCGTATCGGACAGGGTAATAACGTTTCCTCGGTAGCTAAATTTACCACTCATATCTTCAAATAAAATATTTTTATTATTAGTAATTGAACTAAGAAAACCCGGTAATGAAACAAAAGAAACTAATCTTGTTAAAAAAGGAGTATCGACTACTGTAAAATGCTTTATATAAAACCTGCCGTCTAGTATGGGTATTACATCTCCTTTCTTAACTTCATATCTTTTAGTGTTAAGATTAAGCTTAATATAACCGTTTTGCATAGTGGTATACATTCCAAGACCTTTAAGTAAGGCTCCGGCATCATCCGACTCAATTAACCATCGTTCATGGCTTTCATCTGCTGTAAGAGACATCCTTACTTTTTTATTATTAGAGATATTGGAATTTAAAAAGCCGTAAAAACATCTTACTTTGTCACATTTAATTACTAAATCAAAATTATCTAAAGCTACTCCTCCTTTTAATAAAATCTTAGATATATTAGTCTTTAATGTTATATTATAAGTAGAATCGCCTTCTTTTTCTAAAAATTGCATCATATTAGAATTTGAAAGATCAAGCAAACTGCCACTAAGCTGTGTATCTATATTGTGATCATCTATAGTTATTTTTCCAGTTAATTTTGTTTGTGCATGGTTAATAGACGATAAAGCTATATTATAGCTATTTTTCTTAATAAGAATATTACCGTTAATTTTTAGATTATCTTCTCCTAAAATATTGAACTCAATGTTTTTATTTAAGTTTTGATCATCTAATTTAGTATAAAGACTAAAGTTAGCCTTTTTATATAATTTTTTATGAATGGCAACTTTATCTATATAAAATTCTAAATTATCTAGATTGGCATTAACGGTAATAGAAGCTATATCTCTATTTTGTTTTTTATATTCAAAATTTAAAAGAGTTGCACCTGAAACTAATTTTAATATGCCAAATTTTTGATTATTTGCCGTAACATTGCTTTTTACTTTAAGTACGCAGGCAGATTTTTCATCTACCAAATCATGATCATAAGTAAAGTTACTCGCATAATTATTAATTTTGCCTTTGCCGACAATGTTTAATTGATTATCTTTGAAAGTAACTTTTGCTTCACCGTTTTGAAGTATAATATTATTATTTAGAGTATTAAAATTTAAATTTGATAATGTTGATACGACATTATAACTATTACTTATGTTAGGATTGATAGGAATTACTATCTCTATTATCGAATTTGCTGCTCCTTTAATTTTCTTTAAATCAATATTTTGATCTTTAATATTCTGATATGCGTTATTTGGAATAAAATTAGTCAAATCACTTACTTCACCTTTAGCGGTAGCATTAAAAATAAATTTCGATTTATCGTGTCCTTCCCACTTAAAAAGCATAATACCGTCAGATATAATGCTGTTGCCGCTATAAGCTTCATTAATCAAAAATTTTATTTCAGGTCCTGAAATAATTATATTAGTGTCAACTTTAGTTAAGGCAGGTAAATCTTTATGATATTTATATTCAAAATTAGATATATGTAAATTTGCTTTTAAATTATTGTCTTCTAGAATATTTTCTTTTAAAGCTCTTCTATCTAATTTGATGCTTAGCTCTCCATTTTGAATGTGACCTTGCTTTATATGTTTGTGTAAATATGATATTGCCGCATTATTAGGAATAATTTTTTCAACCGTTTTATAAATTACTAAAGGAATATTTACGGCCTTAGCATTTGCATCTATATTTTTATCAGTTATTGAACTGTTTAGGGTCAAGGATGCTTTATTGCCAAAATTTAGATTACAATCAACTATTTTAGGATTATTTTTTACAGAGCTAGCTTTATAAGTACATAAAGCGCTTCCAAGCGGTAAGCTAGCTCCTTCTTCATCAGCTAGAATATCGCTTTTTATTGAGCTTAAACGTATATCGATCGAAATATTTTTGAGTATATTTAAGAGATAATCACCGTTTATTGAGGTATTTATAATTTCTTCATTATTATTTGATATAACAGAAAATTTATTAATGTTAAAATTAGCTGACAATAATGAGTTAGAGAATAAATTTTTGAAATCTAAATAAATATCAAAGTCATTAATTTCACCTTTAGCATTGTCTATAAGATATAAAGAAATTTTGTTGATTGATAAGTGATTTTCTTTAAAATCTAACTCATCTATTACGGCTTTAACGTCGCTTTTACTTAAATAAAATTCAATTATTTTTTTCAAAGGTGCATTCATATGTCCATGTTTTGCACTATAGAAAATTAAAGTTGCAATCAAGAATAATGAGATAAAGGTTGCAAAAATACTGATAAAGGTTTTTTTTAAAAAATTCATTTTGGATTGTAAATCTATTAAAATGTGCTAGGCTCTGTGAACATTTCTAAAAAAGATTTAGTTTTGGCTCTTTTTTGCTGCAAATTAAAAATCAATTAGAAATATTCACAGAACCTAAAGCTTTAGGATCAATTAAATATAAAGTATAATCTAAAAAAAATCATCAAAAATTATGAATATTACATTTATTGGTAGTGGTTATGTGGGATTAGTTTCAGGTGTAATGATGAGTTATCTAGGTTATAATGTTACTTGCCTTGATAATGATGAAGCTAAAATCTCTAAGCTAAATAAGAAAATATTGCCGATTTACGAAGCTGAACTTGATAAATATTTTACGCTAGCGTTAGAACATGGTAAATTGAATTTTACTAGCGACTATAACGATGAGTTAAAAAATACCGAAGCATTGTTTATAACGGTCGGTACTCCCCCTAAAGCTTCTGGAGAAGCAGATTTGAGGTATGTATATGACGCAATCGATAAAGTTTCCTTACACTTAAATAAAGATTGTTTAATAGTTATTAAATCTACCGTTCCGCCAAGTAGTTGCGATAGTATTATAGCTTATTTAAAATCAAAAGGTTTTTCGTTTAATGTTGCATCGAATCCGGAATTTTTACGTGAAGGTAGTGCAGTAGAAGATTTTCTCTACCCTGATCGTATCGTGATCGGTGTAAATAATAAAAAATCAGAGGAAATATTAAGAAAAATCTATAGACCTTTAACGGATAAAGGAGTAGAGCTCGTAATAGCTGATTTGATCACCGCAGAACTTATAAAATACGCATCGAATAGCTTTTTGGCTACCAAAATTGCCTTTATTAACGATATGGCTAATTTATGTGAAAAAATCGGCGGTAATATTAAAAATTTGTCTAAAGGCATAGGGCTTGATAAGAGAATTGGAGGAACTTTTCTAAATGCTGGACCGGGTTTTGGAGGTTCATGTTTTCCAAAAGATATTTTAGCCTTAAATAGTATCATGAAGAGTAATAAAATAGATTGCAAACTTCTTGAAGCAGTGATTGCAAGTAATAAAGAGCGTCCAAGCAATATGGTAGATAGAATAGGTACTTTACTAAACGGTAATTTAAAAGGTAAAAATATAGCGATTTTAGGCTTAACATATAAGGCCGGAACGGACGATGTTAGGGTAAGCCCTGCAATTGAAATTATCAAGATTTTATCGGACAAAGGAGCATATATTAAAGCATTTGATCCTATGGGTCTTGAAAATGCTAAGAAAACTTTTGTGAATGAAAACTTACTTTATTTAGATTCGGTAAATGAAATTTTTAAATCAGCTGATATTATAGTTATTACTACAGAATGGGAAGAGTTCAAAAAGCTTAATTGGCAAGAAATTTACGGCTTAGTAAAATCACCTATAATCATTGATTTAAGAAATATTTTAGAGGCTGAAGAAGTAAAAAAAGTCGGCTTTAGGTATTATACGGTTGGACGTAAGATTTAGCACTTATGTCATACCGCGGCTTGACCTCGGTATCTCGAAACACGGTCTTGTAATACAAGACCCCGTGATCAAGTCACGGGGTGACAATCGATGACAAAAACCATACACTCTAATACTAATTTAAAATGCAAACTGAATTTATACATTTAAGAACGCAAAGCTCTTATTCTTTCTTAGCAAGTGCGTTGACTACGGAAAAGATAGTAAATCTTGCCGCTTCTTATAAAATGTCTGCTATTTGTTTAGCAGATAAAGAGAATTTATTTGGGTCGCTAGAATTTGCTTTATATGCAATAAAAAAAGGTTTGCAGCCGATACACGGAGTTATTCTTAATATAAACTATGATGCGCAGCTAAATTCAGAAAGCTTTGCCCAAATTTTACTTATAGCTAAAGATAAAATCGGTTATAAGAATCTACTTAAATTATCAAGTATCACCTTTACTACAAATGACCGCAGAATATGCAACCATATTACTTTTGAAGATTTACAAAAATATCAAGAAGGGTTAATAGTGCTATGCTGTTATACTGACGGTATCGTAGGAAAATGCTTGCTTGCTAAAAAAGAAGAGCAAGCTGTGATGTTTGCGCGAAACTTGCAAGAAATCTTTGGAGATCGTTTTTACTTTGAAATTATGAGGCACGATCTGCCTGAAGAGCAGTTTATAGAAGATAACTATATTAAAATAGCATCAGACCTAAATATTCCTTTAGTTGCTACTAATAAAGTACTATTTAGTGAAAAAAGCATGCATGATGCTCATGATGTATTGTTATGTATTTCAGCAGGTGTTACTAAAGAGTTCCCTGATCGTAAAACAGTTAGCGAAAACTGTTATTTTAAATCGCCTCGTGAGATGATAGAGCTTTTTGCCGATCTACCTAGTGCTATAGAAAATACGGTAAATATAGTACAGCGTTGTTATTTTGCGGCACATACTAACCCTCCGATGCTTCCTAACTTTGCAACTAAAGATATTAGTGAAACTGATTTAATTAGAAAAGAAGCAAAAGAAGGGTTGCTTGCAAGACTTGATACAAAATTTAAATCTGAAAATATTGAACCACAACGCCAAGAAGAGATTAAACTTGAATATTTTGCTCGTTTTGATTACGAGTTAGATATTATATGTAGCATGGATTTTGCCGGTTATTTTTTGATAGTTTCTGATTTTATTAAATGGAGTAAAAAACAAGGTATTTTAGTCGGACCCGGTAGAGGTTCGGGTGCAGGGTCGGTTGTTGCGTGGAGTTTGCTTATTACTGATCTTGATCCGATTAAATTCGGTTTGTTATTTGAAAGATTTTTAAATCCTAACCGTATCTCGATGCCTGATTTTGATATTGATTTTTGTCAAGAAAGGCGAGAAGAAGTTATTAATTACGTACGTTCTAAATACGGTAATAATAGAGTAGGGCAGATTATTACTTTTGGTAAGATGCAAGCAAAAGCCGTGATTAAGGACGTTGCACGAGTATTGGGTTTACCGTATAAATTTGCAGATTATTTAACTGAATTAGTGCCGTTTAGTGCGGTTAATCCGGTTAGCTTAGAACAGGCAATTCGTGAAGTTCCGGAACTTGCAAATGCAGCTAGTGGTAATGGATTATATAATTTAGAAGGAGAAATAGAATTAATTAAATTAGTTCTTGATACGTCGTTAATTCTTGAAGGATTACATAGACATTCTTCAACTCATGCAGCAGGCATTGTAATAGCAGGTACTGATTTGGTTGATATAGTACCGGTATATAAGGATGCTAATTCTGATATGCTCATAGTCGGTTATTCTATGAAATACTCCGAGCTTGCTGGATTGATTAAATTTGATTTCTTAGGTCTTCAAACTCTAACAGTTATTACGGATTGTAAAAAATTGTTAAAAGAGCGAGATATAGAAATAAATTTCGATAATATGACGTTTGATGATGAGAAAACTTATCAAATGCTATGTAAAGGTAAAGGAGTCGGCGTATTCCAATTTGAAAGTGTCGGGATGAAAGATGCACTTAGACGCCTTAAGCCTGATTCTATACATGATCTAATAGCTCTTGGAGCGTTATATCGCCCAGGACCTATGGAAAATATTCCAACCTATATAGCATGTAAACATAAATTACAACAGCCTGATTACTTGCATGAGCTATTAAAACCGATCCTAGAAGAAACTTACGGCGTAGTAATATATCAAGAGCAGGTGCAAAGAATTGCGCAAGTTCTTGCAGGATATACTTTAGGTGCCGCTGATTTGCTTCGTAGAGCAATGGGTAAAAAAATTAAAGCAGAAATGGAACAGCAAGAAGAAATTTTTGTTAAAGGCGCTATAGCTAATAATATTACAGAGGCTCAAGCTAAATCTATTTTTGCAACTGTTGCTAAATTTGCCGGTTACGGTTTTAATAAGGCTCATGCCGCAGCTTACGGTGTTATATCATATCAAACAGCTTATTTAAAAGCTAACTATCCCGCAGAGTTTGTAGTTGCATTCTTAAATCTTGAATTAAATAATCATGATAAGATTAATTTATTTTTGCAAGAGGCAAAAGATAATAATATAAAAATTATTGCGCCAAATATTAATATTTCTAACGGCTATTTTAAAGTTTATCATCCTCACAACCCTTTATGTCATCCTCGCGAAAGCGGGGATCCAGAAAAAAAAGAAATTATGGATTCCCACCTACGCGGGAATGACATAAAGGGAGACGGGCATAGTACTCAAAGCGCCATAGTTTTTGCGCTCGGGGCTATAAAAGGAGTTACACCGAATTTTGGTAAGCTGGTAGCAGATGAGAGGCAAGCTAGAGGTGATTTTAAATCAATCGTTGATTTTATAGAAAGATTGCCCCCGAAAGCAATTAATAGTAAATTACTTGAAAATTTAATTAAAGCCGGTTGCTTTGATGAACTACATGATAATAGATTGCAATTATTTTTAAGTATACCTAAACTTCTTGCATATTCGGCTTCCTATCATGAGGAGCAAGAATCTAATCAATTTAGTCTGATTAAAGTTTCAAGTTTAAACAAACAATTATTAGTTCCAAGTGAGTATGCAGATAAAAATACTTTATCATTTTATGAGTTTGAAGCCCTAGGATTATTTATTTCAAATCATCCTCTTTCAGAGTATAAAGAAATATTTAATCGTTTAAATATTTTATCTTCTTCCAATTTACATAATAATTTGCCTGAAGGGGTTAGTAGAGTTACGCTTGCAGGAGTAATACAGAAAAAAGATGCGCGTATGTCGGCAAGAGGGCGGTTTGTGACATTAGTGCTGTCTGATCCTGAAAATATATTTGAACTAAGTATTTTTAGCGAAGAGGTTTTAAAGGATTACGTACATTTGCTTAACGTTAAAAGCTTAGTAGTGGTTAATTGCGATATAATTAAAGATGAGGGCGGTATTAAACTTACTGCTAAAAGTTTTTCGTCAATTGAAGATGCAACCAGCAACCAGCAATTTGATTTACAGCTTTATCCTAAAAATTATAAAGAGCTGCATCAAATAGTAACGCTGTTGACCGCACGTATAAATAATAAACAAAGTAATGCTAAAGCTATAATATATTTATCAAGTGAGTCGGTAAAAAACTTTGTTGCAAAGATTACGTTACCAGAAAAATTCTTTTTGCAAGGACAGGATTTTGAAAATCTTAGTTTCTATCAAAATACTTAGTTTTTAACTTTTAACTCTTTATTTTTTTCAAACTTTTAATATCACTGTTTTAACTTTTCCACTTCTTCTTTAGATAATTTTGTAATTTTTATAACAGACTCTAACGGAAGCTCCTCATACATCATTTCTTTTGCCATAATGTTTTTTTCTTAGTGTACTTATTTCAGCTAGAAATTGAAAATAAAAATTTATTGTATAGTTTTTAATTTCTCTAATACTTCTTCAGCATGTCCTTTAGCGTTAACTGAACGCCAAATATGCCTTACTATTCCTTCTTTATCGAATAAAAAAGTAGCTCTATCGATTCCCATATATTTTTTACCGAACATAGATTTCTCGATCCAAACGCCGTATTGCTCGCATAAATTTGAATCTGCATCTGAGGCTAAATCAAATTCTAAACAATATTTTTCCTTAAACTTATCGTGTTAATCTAGCTTATCTTTTGATACGCCTATAATTACTGCACCTAGCTTATCGAACTCTGACTTTAATCTATTAAAACTTTGTGCTTCAATAGTACATCCCGGGGTGTCGTCTTTTGGATAAAAATATAATATAACAAATTTACCTTTTAATTCAGAAAGTTCAATTACTTTATCTTTTCCTACATGCAAAGAAAAATCTGATGCTTTTTTTCCTATTTCTAATGTCATAATTACCTATAATAATATGTTTAAATAATAACCTTACATGAAAAAATTTATTTTTAAAATTATTTTTTCTATTAGTTGATTTTTTTTGTTACATTATTTATGATGCAATTACATAATACTGGAGTTTAATTTTTGTTAACTATTTCAAGGAGAGGTTTTATGAGAAATATAAGTGAAGCAATTGAAGAATTAAATAATAATCTCAAAGACTCCGCTAAAGTTATTGCTAAGGAATTTAATGAAAAATTTCATGAAACTGCCGATAAATTATCCGATAAGATTAATGAGTTGGAAGAATACGCTAAAGATAGTAAGGATCAGTCTTTAGAAGCAATAAAAGAGCAATATAAAAGTTTAACAGAAACTATACAAGATTACCATAAAAGTAAGGATGAGAAAGTAGAAGAATATAGAAAAAATCTTGTAAGCAAACTTGAAGATTTAAGTAAAAAAATAGAAGCATATAATAATAAACATAAACATTAATAATTGGAGAATATAATGAATAAAATTTTAGTAACATTTGCAACTACTGCTACACTATTATTAACGTATAACGTTTTTGCTGATAATACAACTCAGAATGCGGATCAAACAGAAGAGGTAACTGCTACTGAAACAAGAACTATTTCACAAAATTTAGAAGAGTTAAAAGAAAATTTAAAAGATTTAGCAAAGAATGGTAGCGATAAGTTTAATCAAACTTTAAGCGATACTTATAATCAAATGTCACAAACTATTGCAGAAGTAAAAGACCAAAAAGGTAAAGAGTTACAAAAAACTTTAAAAGAAACTAATGCAAAAATCGAAGAATATAAAAAAGCAGGTACTAACCAGCAAGAAAAAATGCGTCAAGCTATTATCGACAAGCTAGAAGAGTTAAATAAAAAAATCAACGAATATAATAAAGATAAAGCGAACGCCTAATAAATTGTTATATTTCACTTTCGTGAAAGTGTGACGTGTTATATGGATTGTATGTTATCTCCGCGTGAGGCTTACTCCGCGTAAATCGATTTTTTTCTATTACCCCGTGAGCTATTCATGGGGTCCAGTAATTAAAAGTTATAATACAGCAAGCTTTTAAACTTAAAGGCGAAGGTTATCCCGCTTTATGCTGGATCTAGTTCCCAAGTAACTAGATGACAGATTTGATTCATGCAATATTGCAAGCCTCATGCGGGGATGACACAAGAGTTAGGTATAACAAAGCTGGTCAAGAAACTAGGCAATACAGAACATTAATTTTGCAAATATCTTCTAAATATGCTAAAGTTAGAGCATATAATTATGTTTACTCGTTATGACAATTACTAAAGAGAAAATTTCAGTTAAGTTAAGTTCGGATTTAGGCTTCTCAAAAAGCTTATGTGAGGATATAGTTAACGCAGTTTTTTCTAATATTTTAGAAATAGCAAAAGAGCAAAAATTAACTTTAAAAAATTTCGGTAGTTTCGAAGTAAAAGAAAAAAACCCTCGTCCAGGGCTAAATTTTCATACTAAATCTAAAATTATTATAGATTCAAAAAAAATATTAAGCTTTATACCTTCTTCTAAGTTAAAAGCTTTGATTAACAAAAATTATGAGTAATAAATCGACAAAAAAATATTATTCTGCTAGTGAAATAACAACACTTCTAAATATTGCTTTATATCAATTAAGATATTTAGAGACCAAAATTCCAGGCTTATCTAATTACAAGATAAAAAATAGAAAGTATTATACTATATAAGGATTTTGAATTGTTTCAAAATTATTTAAATACGGATAAAAACTTCTCTCATTCTTCTTCAAATATTAATATTAATGACAAAATTGACAAAATGCTTATTAATTTTAATAATTTATCCCTTCAAATAAAGAAAATTCTTGTCGATAGTTCTACAACGCGTGTATAATATTACAAATTTAATATTGTATTTAGGTCAATTATGGGATTAAGACAGACAGTAAAGTCTGTAATTATCGGTATTTCAAACGCTAGATTAACCGATGAAGAAAAAAATTATTAGAGGTTCACTCTCCATTAGGGGTAATTTTATTCGCACGAAATATTGAGAAGGATAATAAAGGTGAACAGAATAGGGAAGCTCTTAAGCAGCTTATTTCGGATATAAAAGAAATATTAGGTGAAAACTGTGTGATTTCAATAGATCAGGAAGGTAGTAGAGTACAAAGGCTCACAAAGCCGACCTTCTATGATGCCCCTCCTGCTAAAACTTTTGGTGATCTAGCAGAAGAGAAAGGGTTAGAAATTGCAGCACAAGAATGTAGACAAAATTACGGTAATATAGGTAAAGAGCTAAAAGAATTAGGAATTAATCTAGATTTTGCACCGGTAGGCACATAAATCATAAAGATGCTCATGATGTTATAGGTAATAGAAGTTTCGGTTCGAAGCCTGAAATAGTTGTACCTTTATGTATAGCAGCTTTGGATGGTTTGCAACAAGAAGGAGTGCAGGGCTGTATAAAGCACTTACCTGGACACGGCATAGCAAAAGCTGATAGCCATGAAGAATTACCGAAAGTAGATAGCAGTTTAGAAGAGTTAGAAAAAACGGATTTTAAAGTATTTAAAGAGCTTAGCACTTTTGATCAAGTCAAGGTTGCTATGACGGCACATATAGTTTATGAATCTATTGATCTTGATAACCCTGCTACATTATCAGCAAAAGTTATTAACTATATTAGAAATGAAATCGGTTTTAAAGGTCTTATTATTTCCGATGCAATTGATATGAAGGCTTTAAGCGGCAGTACGGAAGATATTAGTAAGAAAGCTTTAGAAGCAGGCGTAGATATAGTGCTTGAATGTACCGGCAGGTATGAAAACATGGTAGAAGTTTTAGGAAGTACAGAAACAATAGCAATAGATAAGTTCGATAATTTGTTTAAGGGCTAACGCGTATAAGTTGCTTTTAGGTAACTATTTTATCAACCTAAGTTAAAATAAATTAAACAAAATATTAAAAAAGCTTGTTTTTAATATTAATCTGTTTTTTAATTTTTAGTTAATTAATTGATGAAATGGTTTTCTTAAGAGTTAGGTATAATAGTCCTTATAATTTTAATTTTAAAAGCCATATAAGCTATTTACTAAAAATTGAAATTAAGAAATTTTTTTATATATTTATTCAGTAAATAGGAGAAGAAGGTTGATTCGCGATATTATTAATACGCTTAAAGAAGATTTGCATAAAGCAGATATAGAAAATAAGATATTTATGCGTCTTAAGGAGCCTTACTCTGTTCTTAAAAAGATGAAAAGGAAAGAGGTGGCAGTTCATGAATTAAAAGATCTTATTGCGTGCAGAATTATAGTTAAGTCTGAAGAGCATTGTTATAGTGCCCTTGATATAATAAAGAACTCACCGCATCTAACGTTATTGCATACTAAAGATTATATCTGCAAGCCGAAAAGTAACGGTTATCAATCAATTCATAGTATAATGCAATTTTCATATTCTAAACGTAACTTTGAAATACAAATAAGAAGCGAGGAAATGGATAAAGATGCAAAGCTTGGTAGAGCGGCTCACTTGAATTATAAAGCCGAGCAAGATAAACATTTGAAAAAAGTTTTTGATGTTGCAAATGATACTATACTCCATAAAGCTCGCCAAATGGTAGAGCATTTTAAAGGGGTCGAAGAGCAGATTATAGAATATGAAAAAGAAATTATGCGTATCTGGCACACTAGATATGATGAAATGCTTAAATGGGAAAAAGGACATAAAGTGTTAATATTCAATGAGGAATAAAATTTTTTTATTTCCCTCTTGCATAGATTAGAAAACGTTAAAAGATATGCTTTTAAAGGGAATTTTACAATTACGTAAAATATTTATTAAAAGTTTATTAGGATTTCGTATTTCTTAATAATTAAAAGAAAAACCTGTCCAAATTAATAATCATTAATTACTCTGAATAAAAAACTAATTCTTAATTGTGGTAAAAATGCTACAAGGTATGAAAGTTTATAAAAAATGTGTACTGTTTCTTGTAATTAAATATTATATATTGTATACTCAGCGAGGTAGTTTAGAGGTTTTTAAACAAATTTCATAACTTTTCCTTAGTAGGGACAAGGAAAAGTTATTATATTTTTGTATTATTCTGATACTTAAAATGAAATTTGTTTTGATTCCAACACTAAATTTTTAACTTAAAATAAGGAAAAAAATATGGCTCAAAAACCAAATTTTCTAAAAAAATTAATTTCAGCAGGTCTTGTTACTGCTTCTACTGCTGCTTTTATTACCTGTGCTGCAGGTTCAGCTATGGGTGCTGCTATTAGTACAGTAGCTATTAATGATCCTTCTGCTTTAGGTGCGCCTGATGACTGGCAGCAAGGTGTAAACAATCTAGCACCTAATGCTAACGCAGGTTCTATTATTTTCTTAGGTGGTCCTAATGATATAAATTTTGATGCAGCGATTGGTAATCTTGGTACATTAAATCTTTATGGTAATGATGGAAAAACTTTAACGGTAACTAATGATAACCAGCTAGTAAATATCATAAGCACAGTTGATGCTGCTACCGTAACTGCTGTCAAGATTGCTAATAATAATAATGCTATTGCTGCTGGGCTTGCAGCTAATGCTAAAATCAATTTAGCTATTACTAAAGCTAGTACCTTTGAATTAGGTAATGCCGGGGCAGGTGATATATTAGCTTTAGGTAATGTTACTCTTTCTGATAATGGAGCTACTTTAAAAATTAGTGCTAACAATGGAGTTCTTCAAGGAATTACGGCTAATGCAGCAGGTAATGGTATAGTTCAAGTTAATGCAACTAATGTAACATTTGCTGAAGCTATCACAGGCGGTTTAAGACAATTAGCAATTACTGATGGCAACAGTGCAATTTTAGCTGCTAATGCTGACTTTGATACAAAAGGCGTTACCTTTGGTAATAACACTAGTTTAACTATTAACGACGGAGTGCAGTTAACTGCAGGTAATGGCGCAGTTATCGATTCTTTAAATGCTAATAACGGTACATTAGGATTTGAGGGTGATGCTAAAGTAAGCATGAGCGTAGGTTCAGTTAATGGTTTAAATGCTATTAATATAGCTGATGGAGTAGTAGAGTTCCAAAGTGATGCTGCAGGTCTACTTAAAGCTACTACTATAGCTTTAATTTCTGAAGATTCAGTAATGAGACTTACTACTAATGCTCAAGCTGTAACAGGTAATATTACCGGTGCGGGTTCTGTATCGATTAATGGTAAAAATATGACAATTAAAGGTGCTATTGGTGATGCTAACTCTAGTCTTAAAGCAATAAATTTTGAAACTAACAATACTTTAGTATTAACAGTTCCTGCTCCTGCTAATAATAACCTTTATGTACAAAATATTACTACCACTAAAGGACCTAACAACGGTACTTTAGAATTACATGGTAATTATAACATTTTTGGTAATATTGGTGATAAAACTACTAATGCATTAGCACTTGTTAATATTGCAGATGACGGTACAGCTGGTCCTGGTGATGCAACTGTAACTTTAAAGCAAGGAAATTCTATTAATGCTCAAGCGGTACAGATAGCGGCTGGTGCAAGAAATAACACTTTACAATTAGAGCCAGGTACTACAATTACAGGTAATATTACCACGGCTAATGCGGATAACGGTATACTTACTCTTATAAAGGGTGCTGATGGTAATGCTGGAACTGCCGTCGTTAATGGTGATATTGGTGCTGTTGGTGGTAATGCTATTAAGAGCGTTAATTTAAATGGTAATGACTTAATATTTGGTGGTGCAAATATTTATATAGCTAATGGAGCTGCTAACGGTATTAAGTTTACTGCTAATGAGACGCTAACTTTAACTAAAAACGCTAATATAGTAATTAGTAGTAACGTGATTGTAGGTGCATATAAGCAAGGTATAATTGACGCTAGCGCACTAGCAACTTTAGCTTTCCAAAACGCTACTATAGGTGCTGCCGGTAAGTCTCTTGGATTATTAAATATTGGTGCAAGCACAGCTTCTTTAAGCGGCGGTGATTCGTATATTAATACTTTAGCTATTGGAGACGGTGGTTCAGTACAATTAGCTCACAATAACTATTTAATAGCTAACACCCAAAATGCTGCTGGTCAAGGTAAAATAATAATTAATCCTACAGTAGGTGCTCCACTTTCTTCAACTCTTTTAGAAGGTACAAACTTAGGTAGCGAAGGAAACCCACTTTCAGAAATTAATTTTGGTTCAGCGAATGAAACTATATTAAATGTTGGTAAAAATGTTAATTTATATGCTAACGATATCACTACAGCTACTGCAAATAATGGTTCTTTCAACTTTAATGGTGGTGGAACAAACATAATAAGTGGTGCAGTAGGCGCAAACGGTAAGGCATTAAATAATGTAACAGTAGCCAACGGTACAACTGCTAAATTCGTAGGTCCGGCAACTTTTGGTGGCGTTACTTCTATCGACAATACTTCTACTTTAGTAATTAGTGATAATTATACAGCAAATAGTATCATAGGTGCAGGTGCAAATAACGGTACATTACAATTTTCAAATCCAGAGCCTATTACTGTAACATTAAATACTCAAGCTGCTGCTGTTAATGCTTTAGCTGCAGTAAACGTTCAAGGTGATGATATAAAATTTGAAACAGGTGCTAATAACGGTGCTAATCCAGGTATTAACATTACCACAATTAATTTTAAGAGTGATGCAGGGTTATACTTGCCCGAAGGTGTTCCACTTGACAACTTAACAATTAATAGTACTGTTGCAGGTAATAATATTTCTAATATTCCTGGCATATTTATAACCAAGGCTAACAGTACAATAGCTAATAAAGCAGTAATTGGTGGTCCAAATAATATAGTCGGTCTTGGTCTTACAACTGATAATGGTATAACCATACAACTTCCTAAGCTATATGCTGTGATTGGTCCTACAGCAGATAATCAAGGTACAGTCACACTTAGCGGTGGTGCAGGTAATACAGCCGGTGTAGTTTACGGTTTAGGCGTAGAGGGACAAAAATTAAAGTCTGTAACAGTTACAACAAATTATCAAAACTTAGGTAATACTGCTGTAGTTAACTTAGTAGTTAATGATGGTTTAACTTATCAAACAGGCGGTAGTTTTGGACTAGGTTTTGACGGTAAAATTACTCTTGGAAATGCTAACGGTAATTCTACTGTAGTTTTTGCTGATGGAATAAACTCTACCGCAACAAGTACTGTTGCTACCGCTAAAGCTAATAATGGTATAGCGACTTACTTAGGTGATGCAAATGTCGGTAATATCGGTAGCGCTAATGCTGCTTTAGCTACTACAAAGTTTACCGGTCAAAACAATAATAAAGCAACATTACAAGGTGATATTTATTCTAAAGCTATTGATTTCGGTACTACTAACCTAGTTGTTAATACAGACAATGCTATCTTAAACGGTAATACTATAGCAATTAAGGATAATAATATTAACGTTCAGAACAATGTTTTAACATTTGCAAGCGGTACTACAACATGGGGAGGTAATATCTCTGTCACTAGTACTTTAGACGCAGCAGAAGGTGTTTTAGGTAAAATCGAAATCGCTAACGGTGCAACGGTTAATGCACAAAACGGTATAGCTCTAAATATTAACGTAGTAAATGATAACGCTGCTAACGTTACAACAACGCAAAATTATACCTTAGTTGAAGGCGGTAAAAACTTTAAATGTAGTTTCGCTACACCTACTATAATCGGAGGCAATCGTTTCTTAGCTTACTCTGTAATACGTGATAATAATCAAGATTACATATTAACACGTAGTAACGATGTAGGAAATGTATTGAAGAAAGATATAACAAGCAGCCAATATGCTAATGTACCGGGTATAAACGGGAACGTTGATACGCTCTTAAATTCACCTACTACAGCTGCATATAAGAATCTTTTCTTAGCTAAAAATGCTGCTGATTCAGCTAAATTTGTCGGTTCTATCGTTACCGATACAATTGTACAAGAAGACTTATTAAATATAGCTAAAGAACAGCAAGCTCAATTAACTAACAGATTAAATTCTCTTAGATATCTTGGTAGTTATGAAAGTGCTGAAATGGCTAGTGCTGAAGGTGGAGCTGTTCCACAAGCTGCTGTTGCTGGGGGTGATGAGCCGGTCGATAACGTAGCATATGGTGCATGGTTAAAACCTTTCTACGCTGAAGCTCATCAAAAAAAAGCTAAAGGCAGCGTAGCCGGTTATAAATCTAAAACCACCGGTGGTATAATTGGTTTAGATACCTTAGCTAACGATAACTTAATGATCGGTGCTGCTTTTGGTGTTACAAAAACTGATATTAAACACCAAGACTATAAGAAAGGTGATAAAACTGAAGTTACAGGTACATCATTTTCTTTATATGCTGCACAGCAACTTGTTAACAATTTCTTTGCTCAAGGTAGTGCAATATTTAACTTAAACCACGTGAAGAATAAAAGTCAGCGTTATTTCTTCAGTGATAACGGTAGTATAAATAAACAAATTGCTTCTGGTAATTACGATAACATGACATTTAGCGGTAAGTTAATGGTTGGTTATGATGCTAGCATCATGGAAGGTTTATTATTAACTCCGGTTGCAGGTCTTAGCTACTTAAAATCATCTGATGAGAGTTACAAAGAAACCGGTACAACAGTTGCAAATAAACAAGTTAACAGCAAGTTTGGTGATAGAACTGATTTAATAGCCGGTGCTAGATTAATGGGCGGTACTATGAATATCATGGACTTTGCTCTGTATCCTGAAGCTCATGCTTTTGTAACACACAAGTTAAATGGTAAATTAGCTAAAGGTCAGTCTTACTTAGATGGACAAACACAGCCATTTATCAATACTCCTGATAAGACTGCTAAAACATCTTACAATTTAGGTTTAAGCGTAACAGCAAGACCTGATCCTAAGATGGAGTATGGAATTGGTTACGATTTAGATCTTGCAAGCAAGTATGTCGCACACCAAGGTACTCTTAAAGTTCGTGTAAACTTCTAATCCCATTTATTAGTAGTTTATAAGTTCTAGAAGAAAGCCCTCTTTGAAAAAAGGGGGCTTTTTTTTATACGGATAGTTATAGGTTATTGCAGTATAGTGCTTTATTTATAGTATTGATGTCATTTCTGCTTTCGCACAATACTATCCAGGAAAAATTGAAGTATTACTAAAATCTTCATTGCAAGCATTTGCTTAAATTGTTGCTTGGCTCGAGAGTTATCTTCGGTGTCATGCTGTGAATTGGATCACGACATCCAGAAAACAATAAAAAATACTAATAATATTGATATTTTTAACTGAACCCCGTGAACAATTCACGGGGTGATAATGGTAGGAGCGATCTATAAAACAATGCTGGCTTGTCCATGGGGCCCCGGTATAAAGGATAGCCCTACGCTTTTAGTTTTAAAAACTCACTGTATTTATTATTTTTTCTGGATTCCCGCTTACGCGGGAAGGACATATAAGACGGCTTTCGATCCAAGCAGGCAATACCATATCAGTATAAACAAAATTGTACTTAAAAATATAATTTAATATGATGAAGCTTTTATATCCTAAATTTTGGCAAAAACGAAATATCATAGCTTATTTGCTTTTGCCTCTAAGTATCATATTTCAGCTTCTTGGTTGGTTACGCCATATTTTAGCTAATCCGATTACATTACCTGCTAAAGTTATTTGTGTCGGTAATTGTAGTGTAGGCGGTACGGGCAAGACACAGATAGTTATCCATCTAGCAAAGTTACTAAAATCTAGAGGGATAAATTTTGTTATAGTAACTAAAGCTTACGGTAGTAAACTCAAGAATGCAACTATTGTAAATACGGTACATACAGCCTCGGAAGTAGGGGATGAAGCAGTAATACTTGCGAATTACGGCACGGTTATCGCTACTAAAAATATCAAACAAATTATATCTTTAATTCATCAAATAAAACCTAGTATAATAATAACTGACGATTTTTTGCAGAATCCTCACTTTCATAAAGATATTACTATAATTACAGTAGACAATCAAAGACTCTTTGGTAACGGTTTTTTAATTCCTGCCGGTCCTTTAAGAGAGTATCCGAGTAAAGCTTTAAATTCCGCTGACTTAATTTTTTTAGTTGATAATAATTCTAATATAGCGCCTTCTTGCTTAGCGTCGTATACAAATAAACTGATACAGGCAAAAATAGTAGTTTCAAACGATGTAGATAAGAGTATGAAATATTTTGCTTTTAGCGGAATAGGTAACCCTGAGCGTTTTTTTCTTACTTTAAAAAATCACAGCTTAAATATAGTAGGTTACAAAACATTTCCTGATCACTATAATTATTCACGAACAGATTTGAAAAAATTGCATCTACTTACTAAAAAAAATAACGCCGTTCTTATTACTACGAGTAAAGATTACGTAAAAATTGGTGATTTCAAGCATAATATAATATGTTTAGATGTCGAGTTATCTATAAATAATTCTGATTTACTTTATGAAAAAATTTTTAAAAAAGATTAGATATTTAGTCGAATATGTTGTTGTTGTTACTTTTATTAAAATAATTAGTATATTTAGTATAGATAAGGCAGCAGATATTTGCGGTTTTATAGCTAGAAAAATCGGTACATTATTTGCCGTAAATAAAATTGCTAAGCGAAATATAATAGCTGTTTTTGGAAATGAATTTAACGTTGAGAAAACTATAAATCAAACTTGGGACAATTTCGGTAGATTTATAGGCGAATTTGCCTGCGTTAATAAAATGAACGAGCTTGAGCTAGAACGCCGAATTGAAGTAATAGGAATAGAGCATATCGAAAAATTGCAAGTGCAACCGTTTTTATTATTCACCGGTCATTTTGCTAATTGGGATATTGCTCTTAAACTTATTCATAAAGTTTATCCAAAATTTGCTGTAATCTATCGTAAAGCTAATAATCCTTACGTCAACAAACTGATTAACGAAAGACGTAATAGTTCTAAATTAAGGCTTATTCCTAAAGGAGCAGAAGGGAGTAGAGATTTAATTAAAGCAATTAAGAATAGAGAAGCTATTGTTATGCTTGTCGATCAAAAAATGAACGATGGAATTGAAGTACCGTTTTTAGGTCACCCCGCCATGACCGCTAATGCTATTGCTAAAATTGCGTTGCATTATAAGTATCCAATAATACCTTGCCAAGTTATAAGAACTAAAGGTAGTTATTTTAAGGCAATAGTTCACCCACGTCTAACATGGGAGCAAACAAATAATAGTAAGTTAGATTCTTATAATATAATGCTTAATATTAATGAAATTTTAGGACAATGGGTTAAACAAAATCCTTCACAATGGTTTTGGTTTCATAATAGATGGAAAAAATAATTAAAGCGAGTATATACATTCTTAATTTAAAGAGTTAGAAAAATAAAATTAATTCTTATTTTAGGTTCTAATCTTTTTTAAAAGAAATATATCTCGCAGTTTTTTGCTATAAATTGCAACATTTAAGATTTAAAACTTCTATGCTTCTTAGATGCTGCTCTCCAAATTTTTCTATATGACTATTATGGAATTTGAGTCTGTCAGATTCTTTGTGTAAGTAGAATTTCTCCATTTGCCCAATTTTGTAAATTAGTATCACAAAGTATAGCAAATTGATTTAAAGCCATTGCCCAATTCTTGATTGGCATTGTCCATTTCTTAGAAGCATTTGTCAATGCTAAAAATATTATTTTTTGAATTGATTTATCATCTGGAAACACCCCTTTATTCTTGATAATTTTTCTGATTTGACGATTAATTGATTCAATAGCATTAGTCGTATAAATTGCTTTTCTGATTTCATCCGGGAAGCTAAAAAGGAGCTATACCAGGCCAATTTCGCTGCCATATATCAAAAATAACTGGATATTTATTATCCCATTTTTTGCTAAAACTCTGTAATTCTCTTAAAGCTTCTGCTTCATTTATTGCAGAATAAATTTTGAGGGTGTCAGAAAGTTTGTGTAAGTTATAAAAATAGTTAAGAATAAAATTAATTAAAACAACTTAACATGAGGCTAATATGAAAAATAAGAACAAAGTATCAAATCCGACTATAGAAAAAGTAGTATCAGACATACTATCACAAAGTGACCCATCTGAAATATTTGGCAAAGGAGGGATCTTTGAAGAATTAAAAAAACAGCTGGTGAATAAGATCTTAGAGAAAGAAATGGAGTCTCATATAGGATATGAGAAGCATTCTAAAACTGAGAAAGAGTCAGATAAAGGCACAATGGTAATTATGAAAAAACCATTTTAGATGAAGAAGGTCGTAAATTAAGAGTAGAAGTACCAAGAGATCGTGACGGAGAATATGAACCTATACTTATTCCTAAGGGAGTTCGTAAATTTGAAGGATTTGATGATAAGCTAATATCATTATATGCACGAGGTATGACTACTAGAGAAATTCAGGGCCATTTAGAAGAATTGTACTCTACCAAGGTGTCTACTGAGTTAATATCAAAGGTAACTGATGGTGTATTAGAGGATGCTAATGCTTGGCAAAATAGGTCACTTGATAGTATCTATCCTATGATGTATTTAGATTAATGGAATGGACCTACCCTATATACAGAATGAGAAGCAAATGCTAATCTTCTAGGATAGGAAATGAATCCTAAACAACAATAAGAAGGTCCATATGGAAGTTACCACAATTGGTATAGATATTGCAAAAAGAATTTTTCAAATTCACGGTGTAGATAAAAATGGTAAGACAATATTAAAGAAAAAATTAATGAGAGAGCAGGTTCTAACTTTTATGGCTAATTTACCAACCTGTCTAGTAGGCATGGAAGCTTGCGGTGGAGCTAGCTATTGGGCAAGAGAATTAACAAAATTAGGTCATAATGTAAAACTAATGGCTCCACAATTTGTTAAGCCTTATGTTAAAACTAATAAAAATGATCAAGCAGATAGCGAAGCAATATGCGAGGCAGTGGCAAGACCTAATATGAGATTTGTGCCTATCAAAACTGTAGAGCAACAAGATATTTTATTTATTCATAGGGTAAGGCAGCGATTGGTAAAAAACCGTACTGCTCTTGCTAATGAGATCAGGGGATTATTACATGAATTTGGTTTTGTTATTCCGCAAGGAATCAATAAGATTATGACAAAATTAACCGAAATTTTAGATGAAGGTGATTTAAGTCAGCTAAGCTACCAAACGTTTAGAGAGTTACAAGAAGAATTTCTAGAGAATGATAAAAAAATAAAAGAACTAGAACAAAGATTAAAAATTATAGCTAGCCAGTATAGTAATCACCAACAACTAATGACGATACCAGGTATAGGGTTAATTACTGCCACAGCCTTAATAGCGTCAATAGGTAATGCTAGTTGTTTTGAAAATGGCAGGCAATTATCAGCATGGCTGGGATTAGTGCCAAGGCAACATTCTAGTGGTGGCAAAGATAAGTTACTAGGTATTAGTAAAAGAGGTGATATCTATTTACGTACTTTGTTAATTCAAGGAGCAAGAGCAGTACTGAATAGTAAGATAAGATTTACCACGGAAGAGCTATAATATAATTAAGATTATAGCAAGTTTACCGAGTGGATGTTTAATTTATCTGAACGAAATGGGCATAATAAAACAATTGTTGCAGTAGCTAATAAACTAGCAAGGGTGGTGTTTGCAGTACTCAGTTCAGGCAATGATTATACCGAGAGTAAAGTTTGTAGCTAAAGAATTGCTATAAATAGTTGACGAGATAATATTATAGATAAATAGAAATTTAATAGATTCTAATCCGGAATATGCGAAAGAATGATAATATTGATGGTAAATAAGACGAACCTTAGCTTACAAAAAAACTGATTTCTTCAGGGACTCGTTTAGAAGCCGATGAGATGATAAGTAATAAGTTTGTAAGCCAGCGAATTCCATCAGGGCTATAGGGTAAATTTAAAGTGATTTATTAACTATAAGCCGGATACATGACTGCATTCGATTTTTTTGCTGTTATATATTATTTTTTTCTTGCATTATCGGGTAGGTCCATACATGCATTTATGTGAAAGCAAGAGATAATCATGTAATAATTAACAAGGCAGTTTATTTGTCTGTAGGTGTGAATTTAGAAGGTAAAAAAGAGCTTTTAGGCATTTGGATAGGCAAAAATGAAGGCGCTAAATTCTGGTTGCAGATAGTAACAGAATTAAAGAATCGTGGAGTTGAACAAATATATGTTGCATGTGTTGATGGTTTAAAAGGCTTTCCTGAAGCTATAAACAGTGTGTTCCCCAAAACGATAGTACAGCTCTGTATAGTCCATATGATTAGGAATTCTGTAAAGTACGTATCGTATAAAGATTTAAAATCAGTTATAGCAGATTTAAAGAAAATTTATTCTGCAATAAATGAAGCAGAAGCTTTAAGAGAATTACAGAGTTTTAGCAAAAAATGGGATAATAAATATCCAGTTATTTTTGATATATGGCAGCGAAATTGGCCTGGTATAGCTCCTTTTTTAGCTTCCTGGATGAAATCAGAAAAGCAATTTATACGACTAATGCTATTGAATCAATTAATCGTCAAATCAGAAAAATTATTAAGAATAAAGGGGTGTTTCCAGATGATAAATCAATTCAAAAAATAATATTTTTAGCATTGACAAATGCTTCTAAGAAATGGACAATGCCAATCAAGAATTGGGCAATGGCTTTAAATCAATTTGCTATACTTTGTGATACTAATTTACAAAATTGGGCAAATGGAGAAATTCTACTTACACAAAGAATCTGACAGACTCTTCCAGAATGAGGTCTTGCGTTGTTATATTTGTTTAAATATTGATCTAAGTCAATCTGTAAATCCTCTAAAGAACTATAAATCTTTTTATGGAATGTGATATCGTAAAACTCATCCTTTAAAGTTCTATATGTAATCTTTCGCATATTCCGTTAGTTTGAGGAGATCGAGCCTTAGTTTTAGTATGATCAATATTTTCTATCGCCAAATATAACTCAAAAGCATGATTTTCTACCTTGCCACAATATTCTGTTCCTCTATCTGTTAAGATTCTAAGTAGAGGTACATCATGATTGTTAAAGAACGGTATTACCTTATCATTTAGAATATCAGCAGATGTTATTGCAGATTTGTCAGTATAAAGTTTACAGATAGCAACTCTAGAATAAGTATCAATAAATGTTTGTTGGTAGATTCTACCCACCACCTTCATATTGCCTACATAATATGTGTCTTGTGAACCAAGATACCCTGGATGCTGCGTATCTATTTCCCCATGTGCTTCTTTAATTTGTTTTGCTTTTTCTAGAGCAGCTAGTTGCTCTTCTGTAGTTTTATATTTAGTTCCTGGATATGATAGATAACTTCTCAGTTATCTACATACACACAAACTCTTCTATTTTTAACCTTAATATGTCAGATCAAATCTGAAAGTTTACAATTGTAGAAGTCAAGATTTAATCTTACAGACACTATAAATTTTGTACCTGATTGTCAGTTAAATTTTGACTGTCAGATATATAATCAAGATACAAAATTTCATTATTCTTTTTAACAGCTAATTTCTTACTATCCTGAAAAGTTTGCATAGGAGTTTTCCCATAACAATATTTACCAGAATGAGGTCTTTCATTATTGAAATGCTCTAACCAAATATCAAGATCTAATTGTAAATCATCAAGATCTGTATAAATCTTTTTTCGCATAGCCGTATCAAAGAATTCTTGTTTCATGGTTTTATTAAAACGCTCACACATACCATTTGTTTGGGGAGAATATGCCTTAGTTGTAGTATGTTCTATACCTTCTATGCTAAGAAATAACTCAAAAGCATGATGCTCTATATTGCCCTTATATTCTGACCCACGATCTGTAAGAATACGCAGTATTGGTATCCCTTGGCTCTCATACCATGGTAACACCCGGTCATTAAGCATATCAGCAGCAGTAATTGCTGTTTTATCAGTATATAGTTTAGCATCCGCTACCCTAGTATAGCTATCAATAAATACCTGAGAATAAACCTTACCTATACCTTTAAAATTACCTACATAATACGTATCCTGACATCCTAGATAACCTGGATGCTGCGTCTCAATTTCTCCATGTGCTTCTTTTTCATTACGACGCTTCTCTAGTACTTGTAACTGAGCTTCAGTAAGAACAATCCCATCTTGAGCCATCTTTGCTTCTAATGCTTTAAGCCTTTTACTGATATTGTTTAAATCATTACGTAGCCAAATTGATCTCACTCCTCCAGGTGATACAAGTATACCACTCTTCTTAAGCTCATTTGATACTCTTAGCTGACCATATGCTGGATATTCTATTGCCATATCCATTACTGCCTTCTCTATCGCTGGATCAACTCTATTCGCTATTATTGGCTTTCTTCGACTAATTTCATACAACGCTTCTTCGCCACCAGTTTCATACAGTTCTTTAAATCTGTAATAACTATCTCTACTATATCCCATCGCTTTACATGCTGATGATATACTACCAAGACTCTTAGCTAATTCAAGTAAACCTAATTTTGGCTTTATTATTTTTTGATTTAAGTGCATTGTGACCTTCCATTTTTTTATCTGTATTTTTAATACGTAATTTTTATTAAATGTAAGATCAAATCTCAACTAATACAATTAAAATGCTTAACTTTTTCTTTCCAAGCTAAATTATTCTCTAATTTTTCTTTATTAAAATCAATTTTTTGCGACACTAATTCAAGAGATTTTTTTAATTGACGCTTTGCGTCAAGGAATTCAGATGTTTCACGAAGATGAGTTCGAGCAATTGCACCTATAATAGCGATAACCGCACCTATTAAAAAAGCGATACGCCAATTAAAATTTCCATTTATAGCTAGATCAGCAACACCTAAAGCAACAAACCCTCCTAGACTCGAAAAAATAGTAACTATTGCAAACAGCAGGGTATTGAATTGGTGGTTTTGTTATTTCAGTTATATAAAGCTCAGCCCCTATTACTTCCCCCATTGAGGAAATACCTTGAATGATACGACAAATTGTTATCATCCATGCAGCACTTACACCAATTTGAGCGTAGGTAGGAAAAGTAGCCATAGCAAACACATGAAATAGACATGAGAGCAGTAGTTATTACTACTGTACTTTTTCTGCCTATATTATCACCTATCCATCCAAATATTAATGCTCCAAAAGGTCGTAGTAAATAAGTAGAACAAAATGCTGCAGCCGCAAATAAGGCTGCGGCGTGTGCATCAGCCTTAGGATAAAACAGTTCATTTAAAAGTACAGCCATATGTACCATATAGCATTAGGTCAAAATACTCTAGAAATGTCCCAATAGATAACAACCCTATGGCTTCTTTTTGTTCCCTATTCAAACTTCTTTGCTCTTTTGCATACCCTAACATAATTTCCTTATATAAAATTATATTGTAAAAAGCTTATATCTTTTTATATGAAAGTCAATAGGAAATTTTACTGTAGGTTAAAAATTTAAGAAAGGTATAGGCTTAAGGTTTTCTGGGAAATATGAGTATTTAGAGAATTAGGAGAATAACTAGTCGAATTGACAAAAAAGTTACCTACATTGAAGTTAGACAATCTAACATCATTTTAGCTACTTTTATACCTGTTTCTTTTGAAGTTTTTATATTGATAATTTCAGTATGGAAAGTTATTTTGCTGCCGTCTATATTGCCAAGCATAAAGTCGGTTTTTATATTACTATCATCTAAATATTTAGAATATGCAGCAATCGGCGTACGACAATCTGCATTTAGATATTCTAAAAATGCTCTTTCGGCTTTTATCAACTCAAAAGTAGGTGAATGATTAATTTGATTGCATATCTCAAGCATAGTATTATCATCTTTTCTAATTTCGACGGCAATAACGCCCTGCCCTATACAAGGTAGCATCTGTGAATATTCAATTAGATGACAATATAGCGGGTTAAAGGCATTGAGTCTTTTTAAACCCGCATACGCAAGGATAGTTGCATCAACCTGACCGTTCATAAGCTTTTTTATTCTTGAGTCGACATTTCCTCTAAAAACTGCTACTTTTAAATCCGCTCTTAGTCTCTGTATAAACGTTTTTCTTCGCACTGCCGAGCTACCTATTACGGCATTTTTCGGCAACTCTTCTATGGATTTATGATTTAAACATACAAATACGTCTCGTGCGTCTTCACGTTCTAAAACTGCAGCTATAATCAAATCTTCAGGAATTCTGCCGGGTACATCCTTTAAAGAGTGAACGGCCAAATCCACCTTTTTATTAAGTAAAGCCTGTTCTATTTCTTTTAGAAACAAAGCCTTACCGCCTATATCATATAAAGGTTTATTTTGGATTAAATCACCGCTAGTAGTAATCGGTACTATTTCGCAATTAATATACGGAAAATATTGCTTGATTTTCTGAATAACTAAATTAGTTTGCGTTAAAGCGAGCGGACTTTTTCTAGTGCCTATTTTAATAGTTTGTATCATATGTTAATCTTCTAGAATAAAAGGACTAGAAAAACTTAAGCAATTATTGCTAATAACTACTTTATGATTCATAATAACCGGCTGGTTTATCGTACCATGTCCTATCCCTTCGGCTTTATAAGTCTCAATGTGTGGAATATGATTTAAGCAGAAACTTTTTATTACCGGCTCTATATACTCATCTCCCTTAGTAAAATCACCAAAAATTATCGCCTCTATATTATTAAGAATACCAGCATTTTTTAGCTGCACCAAATTACGATGAACTGCGTAGCCTCTTTCATTGATATCTTCAAATAGTAATATATTGCCTTTTATAAGGTTAATAGAAGTACCTATCAATTTGGTAAAAACCGTTAAATTGCCGCCTAGTATTTTTCCCTCTATTGTAGTATCATTAATCTTATTTATAGGCGAAAGAGCAATTTTACTATCTTTTCCTTTCAAAACATCTAATACAGAATTAATATCTTGATAATTCGGCGGCAGAAACGAAGTTAGCACTGAACCGTGGATAGTTGAAATATCATAATGACTATTTAAAAGTATATGCAACACGGTAATATCGCTATAGCCTATTAAAATTTTATCACCTTTTTTGTTTAAGTTAAAACAATCTTCTACAAACTCACTACAACCATACCCGCCATGAAAAGCCCAAATTATTTTAACCTTTTCATTTTCCATGGCCTCTTTAAACATTCTAAGCCTCTCAGCTTTCGGAGCTACAAAAAACGGCAATTCATCACCAGCAATAATCTTATCATCTACCAAGGTCTTAAACCCTTGTGAACTCAACATCTTAACTGCTTCGTTTAGTTTATCCTGCGGATTAGGGCAGCTAGATGCCGGAGCTATAATCGATATAAAATCATGCTGTTTATTAAAAATAATTCTCTTCATGTTTTTTTAGTATTATATAGGTATCTTGATTGTCATACCATAACTCGACAACAGAATCCAGTAATTAAAAAGTACAAATACTTTATTGGAATGATGAGATTGGGGAAGCGTTATGAGCTATATAATGGTTGTAGGGTAATGAGCTTAGAAAAATAATTTTCCTTTCTAACCTCTTCTGCAACTTTTTCAGCATCACTAAGATGCCTTAACATCAATAGTTAAATTTAGAAATTCTTTACTAACTAAATCAATATCACTATTTTCTTGGTGTACCGGAAGCGGCTTTTTATCAGCACCATACTTACCGGTTCTAGGACCGTTCGTTACTAAGAGTATCATATCTTTTGATTTCGCAATCTGAGCTAATTATTCACCTAATTTATAAGCTTCTTGTGGTGTATAAAATTTTATTTCATTATTTGAATCAGGAGCATCACCTGACAAAGAAGTAAATATATAACCGTTAGGAGAATTTGGAATTAATTCTTTAGCGGCTAAATCTTTATATTCTTTTATACAACCTTTTTTTGTAAGAGTATGAGGTATACCCGTAGTTTCTATTAATTTAACACCTGCTTCTTGAATTTGTTTTTTCTGTTTTTCATCTAAGGCATAAGAAGGTAATACTATAGCATCTAGCACTTTTAAATTTTTCGTTAAATCATTTACCAACTGATGACCGCTCCAAATAAATTTACTTTTACCCTTTTCGGCTTTTAGGATATTAAATGCTTTAATACCGTCAAGCCCTGCACCTATAATAATTGCTTCATTTTTATCTGCTTTTATTTTGTTAGGTTCTAATTTATCAATTTCCAAATCTATGGTTTCAACTTGCAAATTCTCTTTTCTGTATTGCTGTTCTAATGCTGCTCTGGATTCCTAAAACATTATCATTATCACCTTTATATTGACTACTAAGTAGGGCTATAAGTAAAATTACTTTCATATATTCTCCTTAATTTGTTTGTCGTCAAATGTTACAGTAAATTATATTATTTGCAATATAATAATTACAATTAGTTAATTTTATTTAATACTTTCATGATTTTGATATATAAACCAGATCACCCAATAACTTTTAAATAAAAATAATATTAAATATAAGGTATTGTGAATATAAAAGTAGTTTTTCCCTGCTTATCATTTTCTACCCATATCTTCCCACCATGCAACTCGATTACTTTTTTGCATAAAGCGAGCCCCATCCCTCTACCGCCTGCAGGTGATCGAGTTTTCGAACTTACGACAAACACACCGAATATACTTTGTAATTCTTCTTTCGGTACACCGACTCCATCATCTTTAATAGTAAATAAAATATTATTTTCCTGCTTTTGCAAATTAATTTTTATAACGCCTTCAGAACAATAATTAATGCTATTTATGATTAAATTATCGAATGTGTGTTTAATATAGTGAAGATCACAAGCAAATATAATATTTTCCTCAATATCCGGTATAAAATGCAAATCTTTATTATTTAAATATAACTTCTTACATATTTTAATTCTCTCGTGCAATAACTCACTTAAATTTACGCTTTCTTTATTTAGTTCATAACCAAGGCTAGACAGCTTAGAGAAATCTAAAATGTTGCTTATCAAACTATTTAACCTACCTGAGCTTTTAGCTATTATCTCCACTGCATTACGACGCTGATCTTCATTAAATTTATCATAATTACTCCACAGGGTTTCACCAAGGCTAATAATACCGGTTAACGGTGTATTTATTTCATGGTTTATATTACGTAAAAACTCATGTTTTAAATCAAGTAATCTTTCTAGCTCCTTTTCCCTAAAATTAACTCTATTTCCTAAATGAGCATTTTTAAGTTTAACTAACCTTTCTTGCTCTTGCTTTGGTCTTAAGAAAACTATTAAAAGTCCGCTAAATAAAGTAAGAAAATATATTACCTTAAACTGAAAACTATCAATGTTAATTAGTAAATTCTCATCCATAAAATGCCTATAAAACTCTACGCTGGCAAATACACCGATAATAGTCATTAGCAAAGTAGTATACCATCTAAACAATGTTGCAATTATAAGCAGATTAATAATAGAACTCATTAATTGCAGTTGATAGAAATTACTTGATAGAACGAGTAAACTACCGAAAAATATTAATATTACAAAAGTAGCAATAAACCAAAATAACGAGATTATATATTTCTTCTGAAACTTCAAAGGCCATAACGGATAAGTGATTAATATTGCTGCAGTTATAAGAGTAGTATGATAAATAATATTATATACATTTAAATGGTTCATTATCCTGCTATTAGGAGTAAGATAAAGAGAAGAAAACATCGTTATTAAAATAAATATTCCAACGTAGCTATAGGTAATTTCCTGATGCGGCAGGGTATTATTCCAGTATTTTAACAGATTAAAATCCTTGATTGTACGAAGTAAAACCAAGAATTTTCTTTTTCTCTCTTGGCGGATTAACTTAACTTTTAATGGTTTTTTTAAAGAATCAAAGCCTCCCGGTTGTTTTAAAATATAATGACTTCCAAGGAAAAAGATTAAGTTCATAATAGCAGCAGGTAATATCGGATAAATTCCAAAAACCTGCTTAAAGGAAAATAAATGCCATGCTATAATTGTTAACGCTGACGCTACTACACCAATAAAAAAGGTTTTAGCAGTCGATTTAAAACCGTATATCAGTAAAATTAGCGGTAAAGTAATTATAGGCAAATAGATGCTAGTTAATAATAAGAATACATTTATTAAATTATCTATATAGAGCGATATAATAAAACCTATTGAACCTATAATTATTGCTACTAAATAATTATAATTTAGAGAAGTTTTTTTCAGCAAATCGTAAGTGAAAGTTACTGTCGCAACATTAATATAAGAGTTAGTACTTGAGATTATCATTGCCATAATAACCCCTACTATCAAGCCTTTGAATCCTGTATAGCTTTGGATAATTCGTAAAAATAATTGATTGCTATCAACATCAGGATTTTGAGACAATAATAATATGGCGATCCAAATAAATAATATAGATAAGCAAAAGCAAATAATTGCTGAAATAAAAAACGTCTTTGATATCTGCTCTATATTCTTTGCCATCAATATTCTTTGAAAAATCGAAGGACCAAGCGACGGAATCGCAAAATATACAAAAATATTTAAAGATATCCAGAATTTAGAGCTGTTATAGTTAAATACCATACTTAAATCGTTAAGCCAATGCTGCACGTTTGAGTCGATAGAAATAGCAGGATCGCTAAAAACATTCCAGACAATAATTCCTGCTACCGGAATAATAATACTATAAGTAAAAAACTGTACGGTTTCGGTAAAATTAACAGATTTAATGCCGCCAAAGGCTGAATAGCTTATTATTATAGTTGCTAAAAACAGATTTATATAAAAATTTGAAATATTAAAAAATAGCTGTAATAATAAACTAACTATATGAAATTGAATAGCGATTCTACCTATAGCCATTAATATACTAACTATAGAGGAAAGAATGCGAACTTTATCGCCGTAAGCCTTCCCCATTATTTCCGCTATCGATAAATTCCCTAAGAAATCCTCAAAACGGGGTGCTATTAGGTAGCTAATTAATAACCAACTAACGACAGTTCCGAGAATACTTGGAACTAAATAATATAATCCATCGGTATATATTCTTGAATTATCGATTAAAAAAGTGCTAGTACCAATCCAAGTAGCAATTAAAGTCGCAACTATAGTACCGGTAGAAAAGCTTCTATTCCCTATCGCGTATTCATAAATATTCTTAACGTTTTTAACGCTTATAAAGCCAATTAGTAAATTAATTGCTAAAAAACTTACAAAAATAAGAATATCTATATTTGGCATAGGATTAAGAAAGAGTTTTACATGCAGGTAATAATAATGATAAAAAGAAAAACAAACAATAATTTTATATTGTCTAAGAATAAAGAAATATTAAAGTTGTGAGATTATAATGAAATAGGATAAATCGCTATTTTGAAATTGATTTTATTTTAGCTGACCTAATACTTCAACAGAATTTCGGTTATTAAACATATATATGTACAAGAAGAATATGAATAATATATATAGTGACTTTATCTAGATAACTTATATAATTTCATATCCTGGGACGCCTAAAACATTAAGAGTTTTTAAACTTTCTTCTATTTCTGTCTGCCATTCTTCGGCTTCAGGCATATTTTATATGAGTTCAAAATATTATCTAAAACAATTTTTAAGATCATAAGGTAATTTCTTATTTACTTTCGAATATTTTTGTATTAACGCTATTAGGACCGGTAAATCATTAATTGGCAACTCCGGATTTTCTTCTAATTGTTCTTCTAATATTTTTCCTAAATAATTAAACGCCAAATTGGAATTAATAACGTCACGGTTTCCCGGATTTATAAATAATTCAAGATTTTTATGATATACTTCTATTAATCGATCAAATTTATTTTCAGGTACTGGCATAGTTTTTATTCCTTGTTATTATCTAAATTAGTCACGCCTAGCGGCAGAGAAGTAGGATCGTATAACATGATAAGTGAACCATTAAAATTATAACTGGGTCAGGTATAAAATCAAGTTCGCTAAAATTATGTTTTACATAATTAAATACGGCTTGGTAACATTCTTTAATATAAAACTTGTGGTTATCTGAAAATACTAACTCAAAAAAATTTTTACATTTTATAGTTAATTCTTCATTATTAACATTTTCTTGCTTAGCTAATTTCATTATATTTTCTATTTCTTGTTTTAGCTCCGGCTTAAGATCGCTAAATACAGGCATATGCTTTTAGGTATTTTGTGTATTAGTTGAGATTTGATCTTACATTTAATAAAAATTACGTATTAAAAATACAGATAAAAAAATGGAAGGTCACAATGCACTTAAATCAAAAAATAATAAAGCCAAAATTAGGTTTACTTGAATTAGCTAAGAGTCTTGGTAGTATATCATCAGCATGTAAAGCGATGGGATATAGTAGAGATAGTTATTACAGATTTAAAGAACTGTATGAAACTGGTGGCGAAGAAGCGTTGTATGAAATTAGTCGAAGAAAGCCAATAATAGCGAATAGAGTTGATCCAGCGATAGAGAAGGCAGTAATGGATATGGCAATAGAATATCCAGCATATGGTCAGCTAAGAGTATCAAATGAGCTTAAGAAGAGTGGTATACTTGTATCACCTGGAGGAGTGAGATCAATTTGGCTACGTAATGATTTAAACAATATCAGTAAAAGGCTTAAAGCATTAGAAGCAAAGATGGCTCAAGATGGGATTGTTCTTACTGAAGCTCAGTTACAAGTACTAGAGAAGCGTCGTAATGAAAAAGAAGCACATGGAGAAATTGAGACGCAGCATCCAGGTTATCTAGGATGTCAGGATACGTATTATGTAGGTAATTTTAAAGGTATAGGTAAGGTTTATTCTCAGGTATTTATTGATAGCTATACTAGGGTAGCGGATGCTAAACTATATACTGATAAAACAGCAATTACTGCTGCTGATATGCTTAATGACCGGGTGTTACCATGGTATGAGAGCCAAGGGATACCAATACTGCGTATTCTTACAGATCGTGGGTCAGAATATAAGGGCAATATAGAGCATCATGCTTTTGAGTTATTTCTTAGCATAGAAGGTATAGAACATACTACAACTAAGGCATATTCTCCCCAAACAAATGGTATGTGTGAGCGTTTTAATAAAACCATGAAACAAGAATTCTTTGATACGGCTATGCGAAAAAAGATTTATACAGATCTTGATGATTTACAATTAGATCTTGATATTTGGTTAGAGCATTTCAATAATGAAAGACCTCATTCTGGTAAATATTGTTATGGGAAAACTCCTATGCAAACTTTTCAGGATAGTAAGAAATTAGCTGTTGAAAAGAATAATGAAATTTTGTATCTTGATTATATATCTGACAGTCAAAATTTAACTGACAATCAGGTACAAAATTTATAGTGTCTGTAAGATTAAATCTTGACTTCTACATATTTTGTAAATTTATATATTTCGTATTTAAATATTCAAATATTCCTTCAAATGACCCTTCAACTCCGAATCCTGAAGCTTTACGCCCTGCAAAAGGAGCTTTAGCGTTAGCTGGTAACGGATCATTAATCGATATCATACCGAAATCCAAACGTGCTGCCATCATATTAGCTAGACTTAAATCTCGTGAATACACATATCCTTGCAAACCGTACTCAGTATTATTAGCTCGCTCTATAACTTCCTCTAAACTCTTAAACTTATAGCAAGCAATTACCGGACCGAATATCTCCGTTTTAAAGATATCCATCTCATCCAGACAGTTAATAATAATAGTCGGTTCAATGAAATTATTATTAGCTTTCCCACCACAAATTAGCTTTGCTCCCTTACTTTGAGCATCGGTTAAAAGCTTTTGTATTTTCTCTATAGCAGCTTTATTAATTAGCGGTCCTATACTAGAATTTTCATCAAATCCGTCACCTGATTTAAGCTTGTTAAATTTAGGAGTTAAAATTTCTATAAATTTATCATATATAGATTCTTCTATAAATATTCTATTAGGGGAGGTGCAGGACTGACCGCTATTTCTAGTTTTAGAAATAACCAAATCTCTTGCAACTTTCTCTAAATCATTATCAGCCGTTATAATAAAAGGAGCATTACCCGCCAAGCTCTAAAGATAAACGCTTTACGGTATTTGCCGAATTTTGATATAAGATCTTACCGACATTTGTAGAACCGGTAAATGATAATTTACGCAGTCTAAAATCCTCACAAAAAGCCTTACCTATGAGATTTGAATCACCGGTAATAATGTTAAATACTCCTGCAGGTAAACCGGCATCTACAGCCAATTTTGCAAGCGCTAAAGCGGAAAGAGGCGTAAGGCTTGAAGGCTTTAATATAACACTGCAACCGGCTGCTATTGCCAGGACTACCTTACGAGTAATCCATAGCATTTGGGAAATTCCACGGTGTTATAGCAGCAGCAGGTCCTACCGGCTCATAATGCGTGACAATTTTATGATTTTTACTGTTTCCGGGCTTCACGATAGAATGGATATTATGAATCGCATATGTATACCAATCAATAAATGATGCACCGTATAGGATTTCTTTTTTTGACTCAGCAAGTATTTTCCCTTGCTCTAATGTTAATATATGACTTAGCTCATCAATATTTTCTATCACTAAAGCGTGCCATTTACATAAGATCGCTATTCTTTCTTCAAAAGAACTTTGTGACCATACAGAAAAAGTTTGTACGGTATTATCTATGGCAGAATTAATCTCTGATGATTCTAAATTTGGCACAGTTGCAATTTCTTTTAAAGTCGAAGGATTGACAACCGAGATTTGCTTTGAAGAAGTTATAAACTTCCCCTTTACATAATTCTTGTCGGTAATGTTTTTAAGTAGATTCATATATTATCCCTTTAACGTCTATTTAGGATAAGACTTCAAAAAAAACTTATCCTAAAACTGAATATAATAAGTATATAAATATTAACTTAAAAATATTACAGTGTATAAAGAAAAATACTAATTTAAACTATTTTAAATAAATTTTATAAAACTACATTACAATCTTAATCTCCAAGAGGCGGCAATTCATCTTTATGATAATTAGTATCAACATATTTATAAATTTGAATTTGATCTTCGGGTTTTAACTCGCTAAACATTTTATTCTTTAGTTTAGCTAAACTATCGTAAGAATTTGCCTCCATATAATCATCAACCTCTTCTTTTGAAGAATTTGATAGCTTTGCTGCCATATCATTTAATATTGTAAGTAACTCCAAGCTCTTTTTTATTTCTTTCTGATTAAATTCTTTACTTAATAACGAAGAAAGATATTCAGGCTTATTTTCAAGTACATTTTTTTCAGCTCTATTTTTAACTTCATCAGAAATTTTAATTCTTATTACCTCAGATAATAGGTTAGGCTCTAAATAAATTATAGTAGATATAAAGATTTTTTCTTTTAGAGTATAATACCCTTTTTTTGTGTTTCTCCAAATCTATAATTTCATTCAACCATTTATTTTTATCATTTCCGCTAAACTTAACATAGTCAAAAAGCATGAAGTCAAAAATTGAAGATTGAAACACATTATAAGTTGTACTACTTTTAGTTACCAATCTAACATCCGGAGCGTTCTTTATTTCATCATACTTCACACCTTTTATATTAAGCTCTTCAAATTTTGTAGATTGGCTACTTTCATAAAAGTAATTCAAATAAAATTTTATAGCACTAAAGATTAACAATTTTTGTACTGGAGATGCGTGTTCTAATTCAGCTGCTAAATCTACATTTTGCAATTCTTCTAAATTTTCTTTTTCAAAATCTCCCTTGCCAACTAAAAATTTTTTAACTGGCGAATTTGAGGCTTAGGGTCTTAAACTCCAGGTCATTATATTTCTCCATAAGTTAGAATAATAATTTATAATTTTATTCTAAATATTATGCAAGAAAAATTATTAAAAAATATTAACTAAATTTTTACTAGTCTTTATAGATCAATTATATATCTATCCATGATAAGCAAATAATTTTAATATTAATCTTAATTTAGATTAATTTTTAACATATCATAACGCTGAATAGGTAAAATTATGAAAGTGAAATTACTAAAAAATAATTCTAAAACTTTAATATCTGTTTTTAAGAAAAAACTTATGAAGATGAAGCGATGAAAAGGATAAGTCTTTATTTAATATAAATAGCAAATTACCTCTTTAGTTTGCTATTTATTACGCTTATTTTAGCATCAGGGGGGCGGATATAAAGCGGCTCAATAACCTTATTTAATTCTGCCCTATTTGCGATTAAACTTGCTACATATCTACAAACAATAAAAGCTTTAACTTTAGCAAAACGCGGCAAAATTATTATATCCTGCATATGCATAATTTGAGGATATACAAATTCAAGACCGCTACCGCAGCACACTATATTTCCTTTTTCATTCTGCAATAAATTTATAGCGTAATCGAAATCTATTAATAAAGGCTTGTCTGCTTTGCCTGATTTATCAAAAACTTGCAGATATAATTGTAAGCGATAGGCATTTAGAAAAACATATATTTTATCGTAATTTTTAACCTGTCCTATAGCTCTAAAATAAGCATATTCAAAATTACTAACTGCTATACCTTTAATATCGTCTTTAGCAAATAATATACCTTTAGCGGCCGCAAGCCCTATCCTAATACCGGTAAAACTACCAGGACCGTTTGTTACCGCTAAATAATCCAGATCATCATACGAGCATTTACCAGCTATCATTACTTCCTCTATCATCGGCAGCAAATTTTCTGCCTGCATAGACGGGCGTAATTCTTCTTTATATGCAAGAATATTTGTACCTTCGGAAAGGGCTACCGACGCAGTATTATTTGCCGTATCAAATGCTAAGATTTTCATTATATCGATACTTTATTTAAATAAATCACTATGCGTGCCTGTACGTTCTAGCCTTATAACCTCATCATCTAAATAATAAAGTAGTAACCAATCAGGCTCTATATGACAATCCCAAATATTATCCATATTTATAATTTTATGTAAACAATATTTAGCAGGAAGTAATAAATGATGAGCTATACCGGCATTAATATTTTCAACTAATAAATCGGTAACTTTAATTAGCTTCTTAACATCTTTGCCACGTTTGTGCATGAGTAGTAGTTCTTTTTCAAAACGTTTTGTAGAAACTTGCAGAATCATATTAAATCAAGTTTTTTATACATTTCTTTATAAGAAGAATATTTATTAATGTTTAAGCCTTTAACTGATTCTTCTAATATTTTTATTGATTCTGCATTTAGTTCTTTTTCCTGTTCTAATTTACTATATATTGCTTCTCTTACAAAATTTACAATAGTGTCATTTTTGTGAGCAGTATGAATTTTAAGGAAATGATGTAGTTCGGTTGGTATATCTATACTTAGTCTAGTCATATTAATTATACTTATTTGAGTAATTACTTAAGTAAGTATATCATTAAATTAGAAAAATAAAAGTAAAATATCTTTTTAAAAAAAATCAATTATTATGTAGAGTATATACCTAATAAATTAAGAGTTGGTAGACCAAGTTTAATTTGGAAAAGAGCATGGAGTCTGTAAGCCGAGGAGGAGCGGAGCGTATAATAATACGTGAGCATCTTAGGATTACAAAGACGACATAGCCAATTTTTCAAATTAAACGAGTATACTCTATAAAGCTCTGCCTTGCTTCAGGTTGCTTATGATTATGGAATAAATATCTATTGAAAAAGTAGGTTGTTAAGTTTAGGGCTTGTTTTTTTTCTTCTAAAGTAATTTCGTCATTACTGGATAGTAAAAATTTTGGCAGAGGCAAAAGTTTATCTTTATAAGGCAAGCCTACTTCATATGATACTGCCCTAGCTGATTTAGGCGATATATAAGCTAAATCTTCCGTTACGCCACTTACGCCACACCTAGTAAAATCAAGCTCATAGCCCATTTCGGCAAGTAGTGCCAGCTCAAAACTAATATAATCACGAAAACAAAAATTTTTCGCTAGATTATCCAGATAATTTATTAGCAGTGAAAAAAAACTATAATGCTCTTCTCTTTCGTGAAATAGCTCTTTAATTAAAGATACAACGGAATTAAAAGCATATAGCTTAGCTTTACTCATTATAAAATGACCGGTATAAGATTTGATGAGTTCGCATTTAGCGAGTCCTATATGCTCGTGCAATCTTGCTTGCCACAAAAAATCTACTATATTACCTTCTTGATATATAAACTTACTTTTTTTAGAAGATTCTTTTGCCACACCTGAATATAAACCGTGATTTTTAGTAAAAACCGTAATAATAAAAGTATTTTCCTTTAAAGGCTTTTTAGCAATTATTACTCCAATGTCTTTTATATTCATGATTTTTTTAATGTTTGGTGTTATGCTGTCTGGTACTGTTATATGGCTTTTATGTCATTCCCGTGAAGGCGGGAATCCAAAAATTTTTGTCATGCCGTGGCTTGACCACGGCATCCAGAATAATAATTAAAAATTTAGTGTGTTTTACTTTTTATTTACTGGATTCCCGCTTTCGCGGGAATGACACTAGAGCCGTGTAGCAATGTCGATCAAGCCACGGGCAACTGCTTCCTAGCCTCCTCAGAATCACCGGTATATACTATATTTTTATATCTTAGCTTTACCGAAGTAAATAAAGCAGCATGATCATCGTCAACATCGACAATAACATCTACAACTTTTTCAGGAAATTCTTTTTGTAAAATTTTAAGTATATGATTAACTACCAACATACCATAATATTTTACACTGCTTTTGGGATTTGTTAGTATATAATTACCTTTAGCAGAAGATAAAAAATTTCGAGCATCTTCTAAATTCTCTACCTTGTAAACTGTACTCACTTTATTAGCTCCTTTAATTCCTTCAAATGCGAAACAGGAGTAACAAAATCAAAAGCTAGATTTTCAAGTTTAGAACAGATAATTCGGTCAAATCCGAGTTTTACGGCTTCTTTTATTCTTGCTTCTGCTTTTGCGGTTTTCCTGATAGGCTTATTTCACCAAAAAATACACTATGCTCCGGCAGAAGCTTATTTGTAGTAGCTGAAATAAGACTAGCTGCTACTGCTAAATCCGAAGCCGGTTCATTGATTTTAAGACCGCTCGCAATACTTAAATATACTTCGTAATTAGCAAGATTTAGCCCTATTCTACTACTTAGTACGCGCAAGTATCATCGATAATCTGTTGACGTCCCAACCGACTGCCGAGCGTCTAGGCGTTACCATATTTGACGGCACTATCAAAGCCTGCACCTCCATAAGCAGTGGTCTTGTGCCTTCGATACCTGCAAAGATTGCCGTGCCTACAACATTCTGCTCTCGATGCATCAAAAATAACTTGGACGGGTTTGTTACTTCAATAAGCCCGCCGCTACTCATCTCAAACACTCCTATCTCCCCCACCCCGCCAAAACGGTTCTTGTATGAGCGTAAAATACGGAAATGGTTATTATGATCACCTTCAAAATATAAGACAGTATCAACCAAATGCTCAAGTAACTTAGGACCTGCTAGCTGCCCGTCTTTGGTTACGTGACAGCTGAGTAAAATAATTATATTATTCTGTTTAGCGTAATTAACGAGTTCATGAGCACAGGTGCGAATTTGGGAAATAGTACCAGGAGGTGCCGATAATTCTCTTGTGGCTATCGTTTGGATTGAGTCGATTACCACTAATCCAATCTTATTTTTATTTGCTTCTATGCTTGCTATAATATCTTCTAAATTAGTAGCAGCTAAAATATTTGTATGGTCGTTGATAAGATTTAACCTGGCAGCCCGCAGTTTTATTTGATCAAGCGACTCTTCACCGGTTATATATAAACAGTTTATTTTTGAAGCAAAACTTCCTGCAACTAGCTGCAATAGCAAAGTAGACTTACCTATGCCCGGATCACCGCCGATTAATACGGCAGAACCAAGCACAAGATCGCCGCCCAGCACTCTATCTAGCTCACCTATCGGGGTGGAAATACGTACCTGCTTGGTAACATGACTGGATAATTTATTGAAATCCTGCTTGCTTCCCTCTTTAACGATGCTTTTATTTGAGGTTACTTTTTCTTCAACAATACTACCCCAAACCCCGCAATCAAAGCACTGCCCTGACCATTTAGGGCTCACATTCCCGCAATTAGTACAAACATAGTGCTTTTTGTCTTTAGTCATATTATCTTATTGATTAGTAACTCTAGATATTTCCATAGTACGAATACGGTCTTTTATATTAGGCCATTCGTTACGCTGGGCTAATTTTAAATCATATCTAGCTTGTAAATTAATCCATAATTGAGCTGAAGTCTTAAAATACTTACCTAAACGTAAAGCCATATCAGCAGTAAGAGTTCGCTTTCCATGTATAATTGCATGAATGCGGCTAGGCGGTATATCAATATCACGCGCCAGTTGATTTTGACTTATACTTAAAGGTTTCATAAATTCTTCTTCTAATACCTCACCAGGTGTTACAAGATCAAGTAATTGGTGCATACAACCTCCTTAATGATAATCGACAATACAAACATCATGTGCATTTCCATTTTGCCAAGTAAAGCATATATACCGCAAATACTTCAAAAGTTGGTAAGTCAAATAAGCGGTGAGTCTGCGGAGCGTATATTAATACGTGAGCACAGACGAATCCCGAAATTTGGCTTGCCAAATCTTGAAGTATTAAAGCTATACGCCATTGATCGTTAATACGTATACTATGCTGGTCTGCTCTATCTCCTTTTAATGATTCAAGCTTATTTCCTGGCGGAGAACGTAAATCATTAATATTGCTAGCTGAATTTAGTAATTTAAGCTTTCTTTGTGCCTTATCGAGAGATCGAATGAAAACGCTTTGCAAACTTATTATAAAATAGTTTTTCAGTATCAGAACAAGCGAAAGATATAATCATATTATAACATCATTATAGTATTACCTCAAATAGAATGATAACATACATAAGATTTTATATGATTTCAAGAAAATCTACAGTTTATTTTGGGACTCGAAAAGATACTATTAATTACCCAATTTACTTATGAATTGATTTAGCCATGTAATGTCAATGTGAATGAAAACTTAAATTATATAGTAGCAAATTAAACGAAACTATCTTTAACCATTTTTTTTAAAATAGGCTTTATGAAAATCACTAATATTTTGGAATGCTTTTTCTCCTGAAATTAAGTTTTGTTTTTTGCTTGATCTAAACCAACTTGAATTTCCCCTTTAAGCCACATTTTATAATTTTCTAATTTAAATGTCAGAATTTTTGGATTCAGAGGTAATTAATAACCGTAATGCAGCTCTTATAACGCCAGTTTAGGATAAGAGATAAGTAAGGAAGGAAATAAGAATAAGTTATTTACAAGAGTAGAGTGTTGGGTTACAAAAGTTTTTGATAAAAAAAACGAGAACCCAACAATGAAAAGATGTATCATAAGTTTATTCTATATACTAGATAATTTTTGCAAAATATACGAAGAATGGGAGAAGCAAAAATTAGTACCAACAGATAGAAAGCGTCAGAGGTTAGGAGAATTAAGTCTTTCAGAGCTTTTAACTATAGTATTATATTTTTATTTATCACCGTGCAAAGACTTTAAGAATTACTATTTATATCACCTATCATATAAATACAGAGGATATTTTAAATTACCAAGTTATAGCCGAATAATACAATTATGGCCGAGATTAATTCTACCGTTTGCTATAATGCTGCAACTATTTAGAGGAGAAGAAACAGGAATTTATTTTATTGATTCAACTAAATTATCAATATGTCATACAAAGCGTACAAGCAATAATAAAGTATTCGGTAATATTGCTAAAATCGGGATGAGTAGTTATGGATGGTTTATGGGATTTAAGTTGCATATAGTAATTAATAATAAGGGAGCAATTATGGCAATCAAAATTACCAAAGCAAATAATAGTGATTTATCAGCGGCAGAGGCTATAACAGCTGGATTACAAGGTAAAATCTTTGGTGACAAAGGCTACACATATCTAAGGATTTATTCAGTAAATTATATAATAGAGGTTTACGGTTATTTACAGGGATAAGGAAAGATATGAAGAATCATTTGATTGAAATGGAAGACAAAATGCAACTTAGAAAAAGGTCATTGGTTGAATCTGTATTTAATGTTCTGAAAAAGAGTATGGACCTTGAGCATTCAAGGCATAGATCACCTACGAATTTTTTAGTTCATATTCTTGCTTGTGTTAATGCTTTTAATATGTATTAGTTGAGATTTGATCTTACATTTAATAAAAATTACGTATTAAAAATACAGATAAAAAAATGGAAGGTCACAATGCACTTAAATCAAAAAATAATAAAGCCAAAATTAGGTTTACTTGAATTAGCTAAGAGTCTTGGTAGTATATCATCAGCATGTAAAGCGATGGGATATAGTAGAGATAGTTATTACAGATTTAAAGAACTGTATGAAACTGGTGGCGAAGAAGCGTTGTATGAAATTAGTCGAAGAAAGCCAATAATAGCGAATAGAGTTGATCCAGCGATAGAGAAGGCAGTAATGGATATGGCAATAGAATATCCAGCATATGGTCAGCTAAGAGTATCAAATGAGCTTAAGAAGAGTGGTATACTTGTATCACCTGGAGGAGTGAGATCAATTTGGCTACGTAATGATTTAAACAATATCAGTAAAAGGCTTAAAGCATTAGAAGCAAAGATGGCTCAAGATGGGATTGTTCTTACTGAAGCTCAGTTACAAGTACTAGAGAAGCGTCGTAATGAAAAAGAAGCACATGGAGAAATTGAGACGCAGCATCCAGGTTATCTAGGATGTCAGGATACGTATTATGTAGGTAATTTTAAAGGTATAGGTAAGGTTTATTCTCAGGTATTTATTGATAGCTATACTAGGGTAGCGGATGCTAAACTATATACTGATAAAACAGCAATTACTGCTGCTGATATGCTTAATGACCGGGTGTTACCATGGTATGAGAGCCAAGGGATACCAATACTGCGTATTCTTACAGATCGTGGGTCAGAATATAAGGGCAATATAGAGCATCATGCTTTTGAGTTATTTCTTAGCATAGAAGGTATAGAACATACTACAACTAAGGCATATTCTCCCCAAACAAATGGTATGTGTGAGCGTTTTAATAAAACCATGAAACAAGAATTCTTTGATACGGCTATGCGAAAAAAGATTTATACAGATCTTGATGATTTACAATTAGATCTTGATATTTGGTTAGAGCATTTCAATAATGAAAGACCTCATTCTGGTAAATATTGTTATGGGAAAACTCCTATGCAAACTTTTCAGGATAGTAAGAAATTAGCTGTTGAAAAGAATAATGAAATTTTGTATCTTGATTATATATCTGACAGTCAAAATTTAACTGACAATCAGGTACAAAATTTATAGTGTCTGTAAGATTAAATCTTGACTTCTACATTTTAATACAATGTGCGTGGCCCATATGTTTCTATATAATTTATTTTCACTGTGGCAATATACTTAAAACTAATTTTAATTTTACCTCAGAAGAGGTAATTCATCAAAATTTTATTGTTTCAATATTTCAAGTTCTAGGTTTCGCATTATGGACTTATTTAAGCTGTTATGTATATCCCTTAACACTTCTGAAATATAAAGTGACAATATTTACTCTTATTACTCTTGTGCTTCCTTATTCTTTAAATATTATAACTACCTCTTCAGGAATATTAGTAATACAAATATTACTTGTAATGTTCTCTTTGTCTTACTCTTCGGCTATGCCTATTTTTTACAAGCATTTTCCTGTATTTAAACGTTTTACCTATGCAAGTTTTATATACGCTTTATCTCGGGCTTTTAATATGTTATTACTTCATTTGGATTAATTTACCTTACAAAATATTTTGGAAATTTAGGAATAATTGTGGTAACCATTCCTGTAGTTATCAGTTTTATTTGGGGAATTTTACATTTTGAAAAATTAGAAAAAGAAACAGGTAATTATTCTATTAAAACACTTTATAATTTTAGTTTTCAGAAAGTATAATAGATAAATTTTGACAACACATATTAGTTAAATATTTTGTAACTTGAGGCATTTCCAGATATATGCTAAAAGATATAAAACTTATTAAACTTTCTTCTATAATTTTTTGTTTTTTTCAAGGGATTTAGCTCATAAGATTTTTTAAATTATGAGTACGATCAAATAGCTTTATTAACACAGTATCATATCTCTTTTGTGTAACTAATATATTTAATCTCTCTTCGCCCCTAATTCTTCCTGAAGGTTTAACGCGGGTTAGAACTTCTACATGCCTTGCTACTTCTTCTCCAAAAATTGTAGTGATCATTTTCTATACGTATCTTCAATAGTATCATGAAGTAGCGCAGCTTGAAGCATTATAGCAGTATAAAGTTTAGGTGCCTCGTTTGCCGTAAACTCTGAAAGCATAATCGCCACCTCAATTGGATGAAAGTAGTAAGGATCACCTGACTTACGCATTTGCATGCCGTGATATTTGCGGGCATAATAAATATTTTTATTGACTTCTTCAAGATTTATAGGGCCTTATACTTAGTATTTAAATATTCCAGTTTATCAAGCAGTTTTTTAGTATATTTCAAACTTATCTTTCCAACAGCTTAAATCTTCCATGAAGTTATTTTAAATTTATATAAATAAATCTTTATAATAGTTCCTACTTATAATTAAAAGCAAAAAATCGTAATAATAAACATTTTTTAAACTTAATATTGAAAAATGTTGTAAAAGTAAGCATTTTTGCGAGGATCAAAAGTTGTTTTCGGTGTCATCCTGTGGAGGCATTGTTGCGTGGATCGGAAAATGTGTTCGGTGTCATACCGTGGCTTGACCACGGTATCCAGAAAAACAACTAAAAATATCAATAATTTTGATATTTTAAACTGGATCCCGCGATCAAGTTGCGGGATGACAATGGGGAAACGATCCACGCAACAACGCCCCCGACAAGCCAGTTTTGTTGCCTAGATCAGGAAATATGCATAATGTTATCCCTATGTGAGGCTTGATATTGGATGGCAGTAGAGTTAATAAGTGTGATGCTTGAACAATTATTAAATACTGCTATAAACTAAACTAAATAAAGGATTAATAAAATGTTAAACGCAACAAATACAAACCGTAATATCCCATTAAAAGTAGCTTTATTTACTTCATTAGGATCCGGGTTCGAATATTACGATTTTGTTATATACGGAATGATGGCTAAATATTTATCGGATATTTTCTTCTCTGTAGAGGATAGTTTAAGTAGTATGATTCAAACTTTTATAGTCTTTGCCGTGGGCTATCTAATTAGACCGTTTGGAGGAACTATTGTAGGAATGATTGCTGATACTTACGGGCGGAAAAAAACATTTATTTTAGTTATGTTATCAATGGGATTTTCTACGATGGGAATCGGCTTGTTACCTAGTTATAATCAAATAGGGATTCTTGCTCCTATCGGGTTGTTAGTATGTCGTTTATGTCAAGGTATATCATTAGGAGCCGAGCTACCGGGTGCTACCACTATTATTAGTGAATATACTCCGCGGTAAGTAAGTTAGGAAGATTATGTAGCGTAATGCTATCAAGTATCAGTATAGGCGCGCTTATGGCTACAGCTATGATAGCTGCCTTAAATAAGCTCTACACTTATCAAGAAATTATCGAATGGTCATGGCGAATACCTTTTATATTAGGAGGAATATTAGCTATAATTTCTTATTTTATTCGTAAGAATATAAGTGAGACTCCTGAATTTTTACAAGAGAAAAATAAGGAAAAAGCTGATACTAATTTATTAATACCATTGAAATTATTATTATCACAAAATTTATCTGCAGCAGCTATTGGTTTGGGATTAGTATTTTCCATGCTAATTTAGTTATTATAAATTTATATTTTCCTTTTTATCTAAATAAATATTTTAATTATGAGTTAGTTGATATTTATAATAGTATGACAATTAGCATGATTGCTTCTTTTATCTTTACAATTATTGGCGGTTGGTTATCAGATTATATTTCAAAAATTAAAATCTTATTATTAACTTTATTATTTTTCAGCATATTTCTACCCGCGTCACTTACTTTACTTAATAAAAAAAATACTTTTTGGTCGTTGCTGGTGTTTTTTATAACCTATCAATTATTTATTTCTCTATTTTTCACTAGTTATATGCCCATATTATCACGTTTATTTGCTACTAAAATGCGTTATACTGCTACAGCATTAATTTATAATAGTGCTTATTCAGTAGCAAGCTTTATTCCGATTATAGCTTCCTATTTATTACAGCAATATCAATCTCCTTTAATGTTAGGTATTTTCTTTATAGTAAGTATAATTTTAGCCCTTATTTCCGTTATAGCAGTGCAAAACAGGAAATAAATTGTTATCAAATATAAAAATTTTTAAAGGTTGACTATTGGAAAAAAAGAGGAGTTTAAATTAATAAGCTCTTGACTCTATAACAATTAAATTATATAGGTTGAAATAGTATAAGTGAGTTCTACTATTAAAGCACTTTAAGATAAAAATAATTTTTATAAAATTAAATATTCGGATGAAAGAAGATTTAGTAAAATTCTTAGTTGGAGTTGGAATAATAGGCATAGTCGTATGTTATTTCATGATCAAGGAACATATTAATGCAGAAATTAATTCAGGAGTTTTAAAATTATTTGAAAAAAGAAGAGAAGAATTAGAATTTATACTTAACCAAAAAAAAACAGATAATAGTTCAAGAAATTAATGAGCATACAAACCATAATATTTCTATAAGAAAAGCATTTGAAGAAAGCTATATTAAAGGTCGAAGGTGGTTAGCGGAATATATTGCAGAGGTTGATAGAGCTTTTGATGATAAAATTACTCGCCACCTTCAAACAAAAAAACACCCTGCCTATAATGCTGCTGAAATCGTCAAAGAAGTTAAAGCAGAAAAAAGAGCATTAATGAAACAAGTTAAATTTTTAGAATATCAAATTAAAAGCTATAAAAAATATTTTCCCTTTTTAGAAGAATTTGAAGAAGAGATACTCAATGAGCGTATTGATTTTATAACCGAAAATACTTCAGACATTATTGATAATATTGATCGTACTTCTCTTTATCTAAGTAAAGAAGAATATCAAAAATTATCAACAGAAGAGCGTAATCAATTAGCACTAGATCGTTATATTGAACGGACTAAAGGAAATTGGGAAATTGGAAGATTATATGAAAGATTTTTAGGATACCAATATGAGTCTGAAAAATGGAGTGTATCTTATATTGGTGCCATAAAAGGTTATGAAGATATGGGAAGAGATCTTATTTGTATAAAAGATGGAAAAATACATATTGTTCAAGCTAAATGTTGGGCAGCTGAAAAAACAATTCATGAAAAACATATATTTCAACTTTATGGTACAGCTTTATGCTATGAATTAGAAAATAGTATCCCTTTTAAAACAGTACTACCGGTTTTTGCAACTACTGCAAAATTATCAAAAGTTGCTCAAACTGTTGCTTCTCAACTTGGAGTTAGTATAAGGGAAATTTCCTTAGAAAAAAAATACCCTATGATTAAATGTAATGTAAACCAAGGTAATAAAATTTATCATTTACCATTTGATCAACAATATGATCGAGTAAAAATTCAAAGTAAAGAAGAATTTTATGCATTTACGGTGAAAGAAGCGGAAAATAAGGGATTCAGAAGAGCAAAACGTTATTTTGTTCCCTCATAAGTATAAATTTATTAATTTCTGGCGGATAGGGTGGGATTCGAACCCACGGTACGGTTGCCCGTACGCCAGTTTTCAAGACTAGTGCCTTAAACCGCTCGGCCACCTATCCAAGAAGATTCATAGCAAAAAATAAGGCATAATTCAAGAAAAATCGTAAAAATTTTTAGTATAGTTGTTTTTATCTTTGTTATTCCGCGAGCTTGTAGACGTTGTTGCGTGGCTCGAAAAACTCCTTCGGTGTCATCTAGTTGCTTGTCCACGGTATCCAGTAAAAAAAGCATAAATATAGCAAATTTTTAAAATTAAAAGCTCGATTTCTCTCGTTTTATGCTGGATCCCGCGATCAAGTCGCGGGATGACATAATTACTCTTCATGTCACAAACCCAAACTGTTCTTTAACTTCATTAACGGTTTCGGATGCTCTAATTCTTGCTTTTTCTGCACCTTCATGAAGTATTTTGAGTAAATATTCCTGATCATTCATTAGCTCTAAATATTTATCACGTATAGGCTGCAAGTTTGTAATAATGATTTCTGCTACATCTTCTTTGAATTTTGCAAAGCCTTGGCTTTGATAATTATCAACTATTTTTTCTAAACTCTCTTCCGACAAACATTTATATATCTCTAGTAAATTACTAATTTCGGGTCTTTCTTCTTTATCATAACTAATAAAGCTTAAATGGTCGGTTTTAGCTTTTTTTATTTTCTGATAAATAAGGTCATTATCGTCTTTTAAATTAATTCGGGAAAAATCCGAAGAGTCGGACTTACTCATTTTTCTAGTTCCGTCTCTAAGACTCATAATTCTCGTACCCGTATTGCTAATTAAAACGTCAGGGACTTTTAGAATTTCCTTATCAAATTTTCTATTAATTACTCCGGCAATATCTCGTGTTAGCTCCAAATGCTGCTTTTGATCTTCACCGACAGGCACTATATCGGCTTTATGTATTAAGATATCGGCAGCCATAAGCACCGGGTAGGAAAAAAGCCCAAGGCACGCTTTTTCTTGATCTTTCCCGGCTTTATCCTTAAATTGCGTCATACGCTTTAACCAGCCGAGCGGTGTAACGCAATTTAGCATCCAAGCAAGCTCACTATGTTCTTTTACCGTACTTTGAGCAAAAATTGTTACTTTACTTGGGTCAAGACCCGCAGCTAGATAAATTGCTATAGTCTCCATAATCAAATTTCTAAGCTCACTAGGTGCTATTTCAACCGTTATGGCGTGCAAATCAGCTAAAAAGAAAAAACAATTATATTCTTCCTGCATTTTAACCCAGTTTCTAATCGAACCTAAATAATTACCAAGGTGTAGAGAGCCGGTTGCTTGAACGCCAGAAAGAACAGTTTTTTTCATTTAATACCTTTTTATTTTATTCATCATACATTATATGTTATATATACTATTTTAATACAATATATTTAGCAATTATGCTGTGGCGTTTAAGAATTTTATCATTTTACGGATTATTATCGTTATTTACTTTTATCTTTTTTCTTATATGTTACATACCCGTAACGTTTTTCAATGTCAACTATCAAATAAGATATAAAATCGCCGTTATTTTTTCTTATGCTTTTGTTTGGCTTGCAAAAATTTGTTGCGGACTTAAATATGAGGTGGAAGGGCTTGAAAAACTCCCGAAGACAACTTCAATACTTGTCTCTAACCATCAATCCTTTTGGGATCAGATGTTTATGCAGCTTATTATCCCAAAACATTCTTGGGTATTAAAGCGTGAGCTGTTTAATATACCGCTTCTTGGTTGGGGGCTTCGTATGGTTAAGCCTATTGCGGTAGATAGAGGAGCTAATAGTTCCGTTACACAGATTTTAAGAGAGGGAGAGGAAAAAATCAAAGAAGGATTATGGTTGATAATATTTCCTGAATCAACAAAAGTTCCGCCTGATAGAACGGTAAAATTTAAGCCTAGTGCCGTAAAGCTAGCATCTATTACTAAAGTTCCGATTGTGATGATGGCACATAATGCCGGTTTATTTTGGCCTAGAGGATTTTGGTTTAAACAGTCCGGGACCATAAAAGTAAAAATTATCGGAGTGATAGAAAAAGAAGAAGTAGAACAAACTGAGGTACGTATTCTTAACGATAAGATTGAAGAGATAATTAATAGCGAAAAACAAAAATTATTAAATTAATATTAACTCTTTTTTTAAGTTTTATGATTAGGCAATAAATTATACTAATAATTTACTATTTGTATTAAATTAGTCTTGGTTTAAGAAATGATTAGTACTATCATATAAGTATACTTGATGAACTTCAAAAATTGGCGTTGTCGTTCTGTAAGATCTGCGGTACTCACATATTAAGTATACGCTCCGTTCCGAGGGCTTTGAACTCCTAGCTCTTTTTGAAGTTGATCTTCGTATACCAACTTTTCATTTCTTATGGAGGTATTATGAATAATAAGCTAGCATTAAAATTAATTGCAGTTATCGATAGTAAACAAATGATGCTTTACGATGCACAAGGAGTTAAAATTACTAATAATAAGCCCTTAAAGTTAGCTCTAGATTCAGAAGAGCATCACCACCATAGAGAAAAAAGACAGAGTTTATATCAAAATAAATCTACGCCTGCTTCGTTGTTTGAACCTCATACTTCTTTAAAAGATATAGAGCATAAAGAAGCGGCAAGAAGTGTTATAAAGCATTTAGAAAAAGTAGTAGGTCACGATCAAAATAAATACAAGGAACTAATTATCGTAGCAGAACCGCAAATGCTCGGCTCTGTAAGACAAGAGCTTAAAAACGGTCTAAAAAAGATGATTAGTAAAGAAATAGCTAAAGATTTAGTACAGCATAATGCTGAGGCAGTCGAAAGAGCAGTATTCTCTTGATATACTCGTTTAATTTGAAAAATTGGCGTCGTCGCTTCTCATTTTTGATCCTCACGTAGTTTATCTACGCTGCGGTCAAAAATTCCGAGGCTCCTAGCTCTTTTCCAAATTAAACTTCGTATATCTACCTTTCATCTATTTGAAATGTATATAGAAAAACCTAGTGTTCGCACTATTAAAAAAACGATAAAATAACAATTTAAATACAATAACTATGTCACGAGTTTACTTTAACGGTCCGGAAGGACGAATCGAAGGAATATATGTAAAAGCGGAAGCGCCTAATGCTCCTGTTGCGTTAATTCTTCATCCTCATCCTCAACACGGGGGTGATATGCATAATACGGTAGTATATAATGCGTATAAAGTCCTAGCAGAACACGGTTACACCGTTTTACGTATTAATTTTAGAGGGGTAGGGCATTCGGCAGGTAACTTTAATAACGGTATAGGTGAGGTTACGGATGCGGCTATGGCTCTTGATTGGTTACAGCAAAACAATCCTAACGCTCAATCTAATTTAGTGCTTGGGTTTTCGTTTGGAGCATGGATAGCTCTGCAGCTTGTGATGAGACGCCCCGAGATAAGTAATTTTATTGCTATTTCACCGCCGGTTAATAAATATGATTTCTCGTTTCTTTCCCCTTGTCCTATTTCAGGGTTTATATTACAAGGTGATAGCGATAGTATAGTATCGGCAGATGCGGTAAAAGATTTAGCAAGTAAATTGTCTAAACAACAATCTCACGTTAAAGTAGAATGTAAAATTATTAGCGGTGCCGATCATTTCTTTCGTTATAAAATGGAAGGCTTCTCTAAAGCAATAGGGGATTATTTAAAAACGTTAGATAATACTTATCCGCAAAGCAATAACGTAACTGAAGAGTCAAAGAGTCAGAAGAAACTATTTTTGTATTAAGTGTTATACCGAGTCGTCATCAGCTACGGAAATTACGATTAAGTTGTTCGCGATGACGACCCAACCACATAACGATGCCATATAACTAAGCCTTAAGATATCAAGCATTTATTACTTAAATCATCCCCAATTAATGTTGCTTTTTTAACCTTTTCGGTTACCGGCTGTAATATATCAAAAGATGATAAAGTTAAACTAGGATATTCAAATTTACAAAAATGCCACTCATTATCAAATTGCTTATTGCAATCTCTAATGATTTTTTTTTAATATTTTCTCCTATACATCTAAAATTAGAATAATAAAACAAACTATTAAAAGTAACGGTGATAGCTAACTTTTCTAGATGTTTTTCAAAATAGTTAGTATTAGTGATAATCCTCAAAGAGATATTCTTACATGGTTCATATTCAAGTTTCTGCCCTAGCAAAATAATATAATCCCCGAAGACTAAATCAGGCGAAACCTTATAAGGAGTGCCGCTATAATAAAGCTCCGCAAGCGGCAAGGTTGCCGCTTCTTCGCCAAGGAGTATAGCACAGGTTAGATTTTCAACTGCCGACTTGAACAATAAATTAATTGCTTCTTTTGCGTAAGAGTCCCATCTATGTTGAAAGGTAAAAAATAATTTATATTGCCTTAAACCTTCTTCAAGCAATTGATTTTTCGGTAGTAAATAAAAAATTTTAGTATTGTTTATTTCTACTTTTTTCAAAATCTACCTAAATAAATCTGTTTACAAGATATCACAATAACACCCTTGTTTTTTAGGTGTTTCGCCGGATATGGGCATTGAATCGATTTGCCCTTCTAATGTTATATCTTTATTAAGATTCGGTTGTGAAATAATCGATCCGGAAGTTGGTTCAAGCTCTGTTTTTTCTGTTTCATTGCGTAAAATTATTGAGTTGGTTGATACATCTAGGTTTTGTGGTATAGTATTACTGGCATTAGATTGCGTGTCCGGTAAAACATTAGATGAAGAAGATTGGTTATTAGTATTATCTAACTCATGACTTGAGGTTAATGTAATATCATTACTATTATTATTAACTTGCTCAATATTTGATGGGATTTTAGAGAGTTCAGACGATAGTGGTATTGGAGGAATGAATATATTTTGTATATTTGTATTTTCTATGACTTTGTTAATATAAAATTCAGCCCAGTTTTTTGCTTCCTTATCAATGTTATTTTTAAATTGCTGCTTATTTTTTTGAAGAGTTTCAGTACATTTTATAGCTAAGTTTTTGTAATCTTTTGGTAGTGAATTATCACTCCTATAAGAAATATTAATGCAGCTTGGAGCCGAACAATTTTTTCCTATGGCAATAATAAAATCTCCTTTAATAGTATCTTCTTCAAATAACCAGCCGTTATAATAAAATTCTGATAAATAATATGCTGCGTCAGCTTGACCAAAAAAGAAAGGTACTTTTAATTGTTCATATAGCTTAGTCATAATTTTTATATTATTTTCTGTTACCTTTAATTTATTGTCTTGTGATCCTATCAGCGATCTATCAGTAAATTCTAAAAATTCCTGTCGTGCTTCTTCATACATTTCCCTAGAAGTTAATTGTTTATATTGATTATTTATCATTATTTTTTTCCTTTTGTTAAGATATAATGCACCCTAGTGCTATTAGTTCGACAGAGTCTTTCATTGAGTCATTATTTGGCTTCATTGAACGCGATTCATGATCATATATTATTTCAGGAGTTGGCGGTATCTCGGGAGTTTGCGGTGTTTCAGTATTATCAGTTAATACAGCAAATGTATCAACTATTTCTTTACATTCAAATACGCTTGTGTTAGTAATTAATTTATATTTTGATAAAACTTTAGAATTAAAACCTTCTATTATCGATAATACGTTAGATTCAATCAAATATTTAGGTACAGGAACTTTATCCCATTCTGTTTTTCTTGTCTTAATCATTCCTTTTTCTATAAACGTTAATTCTTCCAACTCACTATCAAAAGTTATTCCGAAATCTTTTAAACATACGGATTTTGTTTTATTTATATATTTTGTAAATTTTGTTACTACACCTATAGTTTTTATTAGGTTACTGATATTTTTATTATTAATACCTAAATGATTATCGCTGCTATAAAACTCGCTTAAATATGCACAAGCATCTTCACTTCCTAAAAGCATAGCAGCTTGTAAATATAATATTGCTTTAAGATAAATTTCTTTTACGTCATCAAAAACTTTCTTGTTTTTTTCTTTATATTCTTCTTCTATAGCTTCTTTATAAAATTTTAAACCTTCTACATATAAATAATCAGGTGTTATATTTACACTTGTATGTTCTATTATAGGTTCTTTCTTTTTTTTCATATTTAGTACTATTTTACTGACCAAAAAAATGATTTATTATATGGGAAACAATTAAATCACCGACAAGATTAATTTCTTTGTTATTATCTTGCATGTCATGAATTATCGTTATTGATATGTCATTTTCTGCATCGCAATATATTTCATGTAATTTGTTATTTTTAATGAAAGTAACCGTTGGCTTTATAGGCTTCTTAAAATTTTTAAAAAATATATTGCCTGTATTATACTCGGTATTAGAAATTTCTTTGAAAGTTTGATTGTAATAATCGATGATTTCTATTTTTGTTTGTTTATCATTATCTAGTTGATCATCGCTAAAATATTCTTGAGCATCTCGAGTAGCGTTAACTATATTATTTATATATGTTTCTGTTAAATTTTGTGAATTGGATATAAGCTTCATTTCTAAGCATTCTTTAATACCTAGTTTTTTCCCTGCTAAAACCATTACATCGTGTAGTTCTTTATTGATTGAGTCAAGCTCTTCATAACCGGGAAATAATTGAAGCTTAGAATTATATAACTCAGCTAATTTATAATATGCATAATCATTGCCGGTGTATAAAGCACATCTTAGATTTTCTTCTACTTTATTAAAAGTTTTAAATACTTCCAGAAGTTTTTATTCAGAGTAAAGCTTTTTTGCTTCCTTAAGCAAAATATTTGCTTCTGTAATAAATTTTTGGGAAATAGGATTTATGTTTTGCGGCATATATTATTACTTTTAAATTTAGAGCTTAAGTTATTAGTTATTAACAATAATTAAATCTACAATTAAATATTAGTAACATTTTTGCTAGAAAGAAAGGTCAGCAGTGGAAAAAGATAATATTTTTTTCGAAGGTAGTTGCAATATTATTCTACCTGAAGAATCGATACCTTGGAAAATACCGGTTACTAGGTTATTTTGGTGCTTAACGGTAATGTTTTCATGTAACTTATAAGCATGTTCTAGCCACGTTTTTCTAATAAAAAAAAATCCTTCTTCTTCCCAGATTCGGTAATATTTTTCAAAGTTTTTTATTAATATTTTGAGTAAAGCTTGAGGAAGGATAAGAGGGAGGTTTTCATTAACTAAGCAAGTAGTAGGCTGGTCAATATTATCAGGATGGTAAGTAATATTAATACCGATACCGATAATAAGGTAATATTCATCTTCCACTTTTACAGACTCGAGAAGTATGCCGGATATCTTTTTACCGTTAACTAAAACATCGTTGGGCCATTTGAGCTGGATTTGCATGGATAATGTGTCATCCCGTGGCTTGTCCACGGGATCCAGTAATAAAAAATTTTGATTTATGCTGGATCCCGTGGACAAGCCACGGGATGACATCAAGCTATCATAAACGGCAAGTGCTGCAACAAAGGATAATTGCGGTAGTAATTCTAAGTCCTTCTTAGGCTTGATTAGTAAACTAGCATGTAAGTTGCCTGTGCGGGATTGCCAGTTCTTGCCGCTTCTGCCGCGTGCCTTAGTTTGAGATTGGGCAAGTACCGCATAATTTATATCAGGTTTCATTTTTTGAGCAATTCTAATAGCTTCAGAACTTGTGCTATCAGTTTCATCAAAAATAAGTAATTTATAGCTATTAATGAAAGTCATTTAAAATGAGATAATAAATGAGCCAAAAAGTAAAAATCCTACTATCATGAAATTAATTAATAGTAATCCAAATTGCGTAGGTAATTTAATTACTTGATTTTTATCAGAAAAATACATAGCTTTAATTACTTTAAGATAATAAAAAGCGGCAATTACGCTAGTAAAAATCCCAAGATAAGCAAGCAAAAATTCACCTTGATTGATTGCTTGATAGAAAAGATAATATTTCCCGAGAAAACCGGCAAGCGGCGGAATGCCGATCATTGAAAACATAATTATACTAATTCCGGCCGCTATAGCTTTACGGCTTTCTCCGGTTCCTTTAATGCTTTCGAAACTAGCTTTATCTGCATCTTTACCTAATAAAGCAATTAGGCAACCGAAAAAGCCCACACTACCTGCCGCATATATTAGCATATACATCTGTGCTGCCGATTTTCCTTCCGAAGTTTGGAGTAAAACCCCTATTAAAACATAACCTATATTCAAAATAGTACTATATGCCATAAACCTTTTTAAAGAAGTTTGACGAATTGCGCCTAAAGAACCAAATATCATGGATAATATAGCGATTATTTTTATTAAATTATAATTAATAGGATAATAATCGCCTATAATTAAGGTACTAATATTTATAAAAATGATTACCGTACCGATCTTTGATGTACCAGTAAAATAACTAACAGAAGAAATCGGTGAGCCTTCATATACGTCAGGTGCCCAAAAATGCAACGGAACAGCGGAGAGCTTAAATAAGACATTGCTTAAGAATAGTACAGTACCGATGATTAAGCCTAAATTTGGAGTAGGGCTATTTAATTTAACTAAAATATTGGAAAATTCTAAGCTTCCGCCAAAACCGTATATAAAAGAAATACCAAATAGTGATAAGCAGCTAACTAAACTACCTAAAATAAAATATTTTAAAGCTCCTTCCGATGATTTAATATCGCTTAATTTAAATCCTGCAAGAGCATAAGAGCTTAGAGCAGTAAGCTCCATACCGCAAAATAGCACAAGGAAATTATGAGCTTGAGTCGAAATAAAAATTCCAACTGTTGATAATAACAATAAAGTAATAAACTCAAATTTTAGCTCCTGACCGCTAAGAGTCAAGTAATCACGATACATTATTATAGGAATAAGAGTAAATATAAATATTATAATCGTTGCAATACCTAGGTTCATATTGGTTGCAACGTTATACCAGTAAATCGAATATTGCGAAATATAGAAAATTGATAATATTGAAAGTAGAATAGTTACATTGGTAACTATTCTAATTCTACCTTTTAAGAGTACAGCAGATAGCTGACCTAAAAGAGCTATTATCGTTAAGGCGATTCCGGGGACCAACATTATATTATTATTAATATCGTTAAAATGTAGATATTAGAGAATAAATAACTTTTTATCAATAAACTTAATATATAATATCAAAATTTTTTAAAATTTATACTCGATGAACTTCAAAAATTGGTTGCGTCGTTTTATAAGTCTTACGGTCTCCATGTATTTAAGTAACAATTAACCATACTATCTATTTTATACGTAAAATTAATCTTTGATAATTTTCTGATTTTAAATTTTTAACGCATCAAAAATTATCTTAACGTTTTTGTTGTAAATATTATTGTTCTGTTAATAGCCTACCGTAACCTAATAAACAGTTATCTTGCAGGCAAGGTAACTAAAAGTAAAAAATTTTCTTTCATTTATAAAGTTGTACTCTATAATGTATTCTATATTTTGACCAAGGCTAGGCAAAGTGATATAATCAAAATCGGAACATTAGGGTAAAACACTTACTAAATGCATTTATTATTATTAATATTCTCAGGATTAAAAACATTATTTCGTCATCTATATCTTTCTATTAGCTCTATAAATTTTTATAAAGATGTATATGAAAAATATCATAGATATGGGATAAGGTATTTGTTTACCGTGTCTTTCATTCCGGCAATAATTTATTGTATCTTTATATTAAATTATTTAATAACCTTACAAGATTATTTTAATGGAATTCAAAAGACGAAAGTAACCGATAATATTGAGTATATACTTAATCAATTGCCGGAAATGAAATACGCTAATTCAAAAATTTCCGTAGAAGAAGTTGAACCCGTGTATATATATAATAAAAATAACGATAAAGTAGCAGTTATTGATACACAAAATCAAGTACTGAGTAAGGAAAAAAGCAAGATTCCTTTTGTAATCGAGAAAGATAAGCTAATAATAAATTTCGTTATAGATAATACTAAAAAGAACTTTCCTCGTACTATTAGCTTTAATAGATTATTTGAACAAAATGAGATAATTTTAACCCCTGAGGTAATAAAAAAATATTTTGCCGATACTTTAATCTATATACCGAATTTATTTATTTACCTAGGAATGCCGGCTATTATATTATTTTGGTTTATAACATTCTTGTTTGAAAGGTGTATTGTAATATTGTTGGTATATATTGTAGCTAATTTACTTAATAGTAAAACATCAATAAAAACAGCTATAAGACTTGTAATGTTTTCGAGCGGGATACCTATATTGCTTCAGCCGCTTGTTACATTAGTTCCGATACTCGGAGCAGTATTACAAATAATTCAAATAGTTACTATCGGTCTAGTATTTGCAGCTATTTGGCAAATCAATAAGAATAGGGAATTTTCTAGCTATTTGTGAAAATTCTTCTTTGTTAGAATATTCTAAGGTTACTTTTTCTTTTATCTGATGTTTAAACCATGTAACTTGACGTTTAGCATAATTTCGTGTTCTGATTTGAGCAAGATTTAGAGCCTCCATTAAAGTGATTTTATTTTCTAAATATGCCAAAATTTCTTTTATACCTACAGCTTTTAATTTTAAATAAACTTCGAAAGCAAATCGTTCTTTGATTAAAGCAATTTCATCTATTGCACCCTTAGTAAATATTTTTTCTAAGCGTTCATCGCATGTTTTATATAAAAATTTTCTTTCCGGGTTTAAGAAAATAACTTTAAAATTGAAGTCAGATAAAATTTGTTCTTTCGGTAAGGTTTGAAAAGAAAAGATAGATTTACCGGTTTGCAAAATCACTTCATAAGCTCTAATTAAACGCTGCGTATCTGACTTCTTTATTTTTGACGCAGCAACGGGATCAAGTTTTTCTAATTCATTCCATAGTTCTATATTATTTATTTTGCTATGTAATTCTCTAACTCGTTTTCGTAAATCACTATCTATATCAGGAATATTATTATACCCATAAATCAAGGAGTTAATATATAATCCAGTGCCTCCTATTAATATAGGTAACTTGCCTCTTGCTATTACTTCATTTATTTTTTTTGCTGCAAGCTTTAAATATTTTGCTACTGAAAAATCTTCAGTGATAGATAAAAAATTATACAAGTTATAAGAGATTTCAGTTTTGTAAGATTTAGGAGGAGAGGCAGTAATAATCGGGATTTCCTTATAAACCTGCATTGAGTCGATATTTATTATTTCCCCGTTGAATGTTTTTGCAAGCTCGTGTCCCAGATAAGATTTTCCGCTAGCAGTAGGACCGCATAAAATGAGTATATCTTTTTTTTGCACTTATTTAGGAAATATTTACAAATCTACTTAATTTTCTTCATCAGTAATAATTTCACCAGAAATTTCGGTAGTAACCACTTCATAATTATTAGAGGGAGTACTAAATGTTACTGTACCAGGCTTACAATTAGCGTCAAAAACAATATTTTTACCACCACATGATATTACATTACCTTTAAGATCCAAAGCAGGAAGATTTTCTATTTGTTCAATTTGCTTAATAACAGAATCGCTATTTATAATAGGATTAGAACTTTCATCTTTTCCTATCATAGCTTTACTAACAATGCCATCAAAGGTATATAATGCAACTGTTTTTTTTGCTTCATTTATAATTTGTTCAGCATTTACAAAATATGTTTTTGACATATTATTTTTCCCAAATTTAATATAAGGAAAATATACTAAATAGTATATTTTAAGTCAATGATTTTTAACAATTAATTAATAATTTATATTTTTTGAGATATTTATTAACTCTAGCTATTATTTCTCTCAAACCTTCCTCGCTGTTTGATTCGGCTCTTGCAATAATAGCGGATTCTGTATTAGAAGAACGCAGTAACCACCAACTGTTTTCCGTATTTACTCGCACTCCGTCAATATCGTTAAATTCGACTTTTTCCTTTAATAGAGTTTCTTTAATTTCTTCAATAATTTTTGTTTTTAATTCAGAAGGGACAAAAATTTTGATTTCCGGTGTACTATAACTTTTCGGTAATTCGTCGATTATTTCTTCTAAAGTTTTGTTTGATCTAGTTAATAAATCCAAAAATCTTAAAGCTGCATAAATTGCATCGTCAAAACCGAAATATTTGTCGGCAAAAAATATATGTCCGCTCATCTCTCCTGCAAGTAAAGCTTTTGTCTCAGCCATTTTGCTTTTAATGAATGGGTGACCTGTTCGCCATATTATTGGTTGGCCTCCATATGATTTTATTCTATCGGCTATAAGCTGGCTGGCTTTTACATCAAGTATTATTGCAGCATTTGGGTTTTCTTTTAAAATATCTTTAGCAAAAATGCATAAAATTTGATCACCGAATAGCATCTTACCGCTTGAGCTTACTATACCGATCCTATCACCGTCACCGTCAAAAGCTACACCAAGATCACAATTTTGTTCTTTAACTAGTTTGATTAATTCTTGTAAATTATCGACCTTAGTAGGGTCTGGGTGATGGCTTGGAAAATTTCCATCGATCTTGCTGTTGATAACTATGTTTTCATTAGTTAAATGGTTTTTAATAAGCTCTTCAATAATATTCCCTGTTGCTCCGTTACCAAAGTCCCAAGCTACTTTTAATTTAGGGTTAATGTTGATTTCTTTTAGAATACGGTTTAAGTATTTAGTTTGTATGTCATAAGATGATAATAATGTCATCCCGCGGCTTGACCGCGGGATCTCAGGATGTGTTTCGTGGTAAAAGATCCCGTGGTCAAGCCACGGGGTGACATTAATCTTTGCCAGCAAATCCTCTATTTGATCACCAAAAAAAGATTTGCCTTGTTGTATTAATTTAAAGCCGTTATCATCACGAGGGTTATGCGAACCAGTAACCATGATACTTCCGGCTGGCGATAATTTTTTATCGGCGAAATATAGAACCGGAGTCGGCACTATGCCAATATTTATAACTTCAGCCCCTGCATCAACTAAACCCATTTCTAAAGCTTTACAAAGGGCAGGGGAGCTAAGACGACCGTCTAAACCAACATAGATTTTGTTATTGTTATCTTTTATAGTCAATTTTGCAAAACAAAAGCCGATTTTATAGGCTACTTCTTCCGTTAAATCGGTAAGGCTATTACCTCTTATATCATAAGCCCTAAAAATATCTTTGTTAATTTGCATGGAAGTCTTTTATATTATCGGTTGTCACCCCGCGACTTGATCGCGGGGTCTTGTATTACAAACTGTGTCCTAAGATGCCATGATCAGTCACAGGATGACATTATATACTAAAGACTAAAACTCTCGCCTAGATAAACCTCTTTAACTTTCTTGCTATTTGCTATTTCTTTGCTACTTCCTTCTAATAGTACTTTTCCTTCAAAAATAACATATGCTCGATCAACTATATCTAAAGTATCACGCACGTTATGATCGGTAATTAAGATACCAATATTAAATTCACGCAAATAGGTAATTAGGTTTTTGATATCCGAAATAGCAAGCGGGTCAATACCGGCAAGCGGCTCATCAAGCATAATAAATTTCGGCTCTATGGCAAGAGATCTTGCAATCTCAAGCCTACGCCTTTCGCCTCCCGATAAGCTAGCGGCAGATAAATCTTTTAAATGTATTATGGAAAATTTTTCTAGTAAATTATTGGTTTTTTGCTGAATTACTTCCTTATCGTTTTCTGATATTTCAATGATAGCTTTAATATTATCCTCAATGGACAAACCGCGAAATATCGATGGCTCTTGAAGAAGATAGCCGATACCAAGCCTTGCCCTTAAATAAATTGGCAAATTAGTTATATTAATATCGTTTAGTAATAATTGCCCCGAGTCTGGTTTCATTAAACCAATAATAATATTAAAGCAGGTTGTTTTACCTGCACCGTTTGGACCGAATAAACCGACTATTTCTCCTTGCTTTATGTTCAGAGATATATCACTTAATATATTCCTTTTTTTATAGGATTTTGATATATTTTTAACTTGTAAGCTATCCATTTTTTTACTTAATTTTTCTTTGTTATGCCATGAACAAATCGACGTTATTGCTTTGAGCGAAAAACACCCGCAATGTAATTCCCGCTTGAGTCTTGCCTGTGTGGATCGGTTCTACCTCTGGTCACCCCAAGACTTGGGAACTAGGTCCATTTAAAAATATCAATATTAATGATATTTTTAGTTGTTTTTCAGGATGCCTTTGGTATAAGCAACTAGATGATATCGAGGGTACTTTTCGTTCCACGCAATAACCCCTACAGGATGACAAGCCTAATTCTGTTTATTTACAATATCTAAGTAATAAATAAGTTTATTAGTTTTTAAAATATTATCATCACGCTGCAATACTACATTCCCTAATAAAATAAGTTGCTTATTATCCAAAAAATATTTTCCTGAATCTGCCAGTAGTAGCTCATTATTTATTTTTCTTTCCACATTGAGTTTAGTAGGAACAACTATGTAATCAATAGTTTGTTTATTATCATCGTCCGTATTTTTATAAATAATATATAATTTTTCTGTTCGAAGTACTGCATTGTCAAAATAAACAATTACGTTTCCAAGATATTCTACTTTTTGTTTTTCTCTGTTAATAATTAAAGTATCGGATGTAATATGTAAATTTGAAATATCTTGTTTATTATTATCATCAGCATAAGTTGTTACGCTTACTATAATAATACTAAGTAGTAATTTAATAATCGGATAAATCAATAATCGTAGAGACATTGCCTTTAAAAATTATAATGTTATTATCATCTTGAGTTTTAAAACTATCTGAAGTAACGGAAGAGTTTTTATAAAATAACGTGACCGGAGAATTGCCTATTATATTTTTATTTATCAAATCAATTTTTGCATCGTTAGTATCAAATATTACATCTTCAAAATAAAGTTTTACATCATTTTTTAAATCTAATATATGTGATTCTTCATTTAAAAAACCTTCTTTTGCATAAATGGTAACTGATTGATCTTCATTTATGTCATATATACCGTTTACTATATCTAATTTATATTTGTTATCTGAATCCTTTATAGCCTGCTTAGCGTTAACCGAATAGGCTTTTAAATTTCTATCTACTCCCTCAAAAACCGAATCTTTTAATACAATATTATATTTTAAATCAAAATTTTTTTTAGAAGTTTCTTCTGTCTTCCTAACGTTATTTTTCTTACTATTATAATTACTGTTAATTAATATATACCCTACATATAAAATTCCAAGTATAATTAGAAAATAAGTGTATTTCCAAACTTGCTTTCGTCGTTTATAGGAAGAGGACATATATTCTAAGTAACTCCTGCTTTAAGTAAATCATGCATGTGAATAATCCCTGTAATAATATTATTATCGACTACCGGAATAGTAGTAATACTTTTAGCTTTCATTAAATCTAAAACGTCTTTTGCGAATATTTCGGATGAAATTTGTATAGGATTTTTGGTCATAATATCTGCGGCTGTTTTTAAGTGAAGCTGATCGCTAATATGACGACGTAAATCACCGTCCGTTATAATTCCTACCAAATTTTTGTTTTTACCTGTTACTAGCGTACAACCTAAACGTTGCTTATTCATAATAATTATAGTTTCGGCAAAAGACGTATCTTCATATACTAAAGGTATTTGATCCCCTGCACGCATTAGGTTTTTGATTTTTGTTAGATTAGCACCAATATTGCCGCCCGGGTGATAGATCTGAAAATTATTTTGTGTAAAGCCTTTTTCCTCATGTAATGCGGTTATTAACGCATCCCCAAGTGATAGCATTATTAAAGATGAAACTGTAGGAGCGCCAATTATTGAGGCTTCCGAATATTTAGGCACTATAAGTAAAAAATCGCTATTTGCGGCTAAAGTAGAGTTTTCATTCATAGTCATTGCGGCAATTTTTATGGAAAAATCTTTGCAATATTTAATGATGTTAAGTAACTCTCTGGTTTCGCCGGAATTAGAAAGCATAATTACTAAATCCTCTTTAGTAATCATTCCGAGGTCTCCATGGCTTGCTTCTGCCGGATGTATGTAAAAAGCAGGCATACCGGTTGAGGAAAAACTTGCGGCTATTTTTCTTGCAATATAGCCGCTTTTACCCATTCCGCTTAAAATTATTCGCCCTCTGAAAGATAGCAAGAATTCTACGATTTTGTTAAAATCTTCCGGAATATTTTCAGATAGCTTTTTTAAAGCACTAGCTTCCCTAGAAATGACTCTTTTAGCAATATTTTCGTAATTGTTTATGTTATTCATTGTAAAAAATTAAATGCTAAATCATTTTTTGCGTTATTCCAACCTTTCTATGTCATCCCCGCGTAAGCTTGCCAAGGTGGATCAATTTTTCCTCTGTCATCCCGCGAGCTTGTAGCGGGATCCAGCTTAAAATACTAAAATTGTTAGTATTAAAAGTTGTTTTTCTGGATACCATGGTCAAGCCACGGTATGACACCGAACACGTTTTTCGATCTACGCAACAATGCCTACGCGCGGATGACATCAGAGCCATGCAATAATGCCTCGCCTACGCGCGGATGACGCTTACTAAGTAAAAAGTACTTACGTTCCGTAACTACTTCAGTTGATTCAGCATTATTATCTTCATTCCAAGCACGTTTTTTACTTGGATCGCGTTTTTCAGGTTCTTTTAGACTGCTCCTTAGTATTATTTTTCAGCTTTGAGCTAGTAGCAGAATTATCCTTATCGGCATTTTTAATAGTTAATTTTGCTTTGCCTTTGTTATCAAATCCAATCAATTTAACTTTTACCGTATCGCCTTGTTTTAAAACGCTGCTAACCGATTCAATTCTTTCTTCTGCAATTTCACTTATATGAACGAAGCCGTCTTTATTGCCGAAATAATTAATAAAAGCTCCTGAATCTAATATCTTCATTACAGTACCGTTAAATACTTCACCGATTTCGGGATCAATTGCAATTGCTTTAATTTTCTCTAAGGCAATTTTCGCTTTATCCTTATCTGAAGCATAAATTGAAACAGTGCCGTCATCTACTATATCTATCTTAGCACCACTAGTTTCGCAAATTTCTTTTATTACTTTACCGCCAGGACCTATAATATCTCTAATTTTGTCTTTATCAACTTTTATAGTAGTAGTAGAAGGAGCATTTTTACTTAGTTCGGTATTCGGTTTACTGATAACTTTATTCATTTGCTCCAGTATATGTAAACGTCCAAGGCGTGCCTGTTCTAAGGCTATTTTCATTATTTCAAAATTTACCCCTCGTATTTTTATATCCATTTGTAGTGCAGTTATCCCTTCGCTAGTTCCTGCAACTTTAAAGTCCATATCGCCGAAATAATCTTCATCACCTAAAATATCGGATAATACTGTAAACTTTTTACCTTCCATAACAAGACCCATTGCAATGCCTGCCACGGGTGCTTTTATCGGAACACCGGACTGCATTAAAGCAAGCGAGCTGCCGCATACCGTTGCCATTGAGGATGAACCATTTGATTCGGTAGTTTCTGCAACTATTCTAATAGAATAAGGGAATTGCACTTTAGTAGGTAACACCGGGTTAATTGCACGCCACGCAAGCTTACCATGACCGACTTCACGGCGGCTTGGAGCTTTCATCGGCATCGCTTCATTAACGGAGTAGGGCGGGAAAATGTAATTGAGTATAAACCGCTCTTTATATTCGCCTTCTAAACTATCAATTATCTGTTCGTCTAAACTAGTTCCAAATGTACTACTTACTAAGCTTTGCGTTTCGCCTCTAGTAAATAAAGCTGAGCCGTGGGCACAAGGCAATAATCCTATCTCGCAAGCAATTTGCCTTATATCCGTAGAGCTGCGTCCATCAATACGGCTATTTTTTTGTAAAATATTACCTCGTAATATATCGGATTCAACAGATTTTAAGGCTGATTCAATTTGGTAGTTATTATATTTTTTACTCTCTATATCAACAGCAAAGTGTTCAAGTACTTTCTTAGGTATTATTTCTAAATTAGTACTACGTTCTTGCTTAGATTTAATTGCAAAAGTCTGCTCAATTTCTTTTGCAAATAACTTTTTAATTTCGTTTTTTAATTCAGTAGGGTATAAATCTTGCATTTCAAGCTTTGGTTTTTTTGCCTCTTTTACAAATTCCTTAATTATTTTTATTATCGGTTGAAAGCTTTCAAATCCAAACTTTACTGCCTCTAGCATTTTTTCTTCAGAAAGTAAATGTGCTTCTGATTCAACCATCATTACAGAATCGCTTGTTCCTGCAACAACTAAATCAAGCTCACTTGTTTTTAATAATTCAAGAGTTGGATTTAAAACAAATTCACCGTTTATTAAACCTACTTTGCTTGCAGCAACTATTTCTAAATAAGGTGCAGGTGAAAGGCTAAGTGCAGCAGAAGCGCCGATAATTGCAAGTATATCAACCGGTGTTTCAGGATCATATGAAAGAACAGTGCAAGTTACATGTGTTTCATTAACAAAAGCCGGATGAAATAGAGGTCTAATTGGTCTATCTATTAAACGAGATACTAAAACTTCACGATCGGAAGCTTTTCCTTCACGCTTAAAAAAGCCGCCCGGTATCTTACCGGCAGCGGATGCCATTTCTCTATAATTAATCGTTAAAGGAAAAAAGCCGATTCCTTCTCTTGCATTTTTTGCAGTTACCGCTGTACATAATAAAACGGAATTTCCCATTTTGACCGTAACGCTACCGTCAGCTTGTCGTGCTATCTTCCCTGTACTAATTTCAAGAGTTTTTCCTCTCCATTCAACCGTTTTAGTTATCTCATTAAACATCTATATATATCTCTTAATATTTGTATTTGTGCATTGTTCCCTCAGGGTGTCATCCCGCGATTAAGGCTCTTATGTCATTCCCGCCGTTGCTAAGAATGACATAGAACCGTATAATAACTTTTGTTTGGAATTGACTATTTTATTTTTCTAATGCCAAGCTTATTTATCAAATCTAAATACTCACTTACATTGTTCTTTTTAATGTAATTAAGTAATCTGCGGCGGCGTCCGACTAAAATCAATAAACCTCTTCTCGAAGTAAAATCCTTATGGTTAGACTTAAAATGCTCGGTTAAATTATTGATTCGCTCGGTTAAAATAGCACATTGTACTGCACTTGAACCGGTATCATTTTCTGTTATAGCATATTCTTTAATTAATTCTTGTTTACGTTCTTGTGTAATCGACATCGATTGTTTCTCCAATTATTGTGTTAAATTAAATACTCGTAAAGAATGGAAATAACTCTTGTTTATACTACCAATCGCAAGCAGAACGCCTTTATGGCGAACCCAAATAAGATCAACGTCTTTATCGTAATCAAATAGGCATTTTTGACCGTATTTAATTTTTTGAGCTTGCAAGTCGTCAGCATCAAGAACCAGGATGTCGTCCAGTATTGCTTCTATCTTTATACTTTTTTCCTCAAGGGAAAGCTTGGTAATCTCAATAGGGGCATCAATTCGGATAGAATTTTCTTCTTTAAATATCCCAACTTGAGTACGGCATAATTCTATCACAAATCCTAAACTTTGCAAGGATAATGCCAAATCTTCTGCTAAAATCCTTATATAAGTACCTTTTGAGCATTTGGTATAGTAGGTAGCCGTAGCATTTTTTTCATCGTAATTAAGACATTCTAGTTTATAAATTGTTACATTACGCGGTTTTAATTCTACTTGCTTACCGTCTCTTGCTAATTTATAGGCTCTAACGCCGTTAACTTTGAGAGCAGAGAAAGCGGGTGGGATTTGTGTTATAGTACCGATAAATTTAGAGCACGCGGCATAAGCGTTTTCTTTAGTCGGTATATGATCCGTTTGGACTATTACTTTGCCTGCATAATCACCGCTATCGGTTTGTATTCCAAATTTTACGGTAAAAATATAGGCTTTCTTAGCATCGATCAGCATCTGCACTAATTTTGTTGCTTCGCCGACCGCTAAAGGTAATACCCCTTCTGCTTCGACATCTAAAGTGCCGCTATGTCCTATTTTAACTTTACCGAGCTGCTTTTTTATTATGCTAACAAGTTTAGCCGAACTTACCCCTCTTGGTTTATAAACATTTAACCAATAATTACTCATTTAATTTGATTTTAACTTGACTTAAATTTAAAAAATCTTTAATATATAATTCTAGCCAATAACTATGTTAGGTTAGACCGAAATAATGACAATTACCCAAAATAATTTAAAAAATTCTTCTTCTGACTCAAGTCATAATCTAAATAATTCTCCTCGTAAAATCAATAAGTTAATAAATAAATTTTCAGACTATATCTGGCCGATAGAGCGTCATGAGGTTTCTAAATTTTTATTTATTACCTTATTAATGTTCTGCATTTTATTTATTCAAAATTTAATCAGAGCATTAAAAGATAGTATAGTTACTACTATGATTGGAGCTGAAACGATTTCGTTCCTAAAATTTTGGGGGGTGATGCCTTGTGCTTTTTTAATGACGGCTATTTATGTAAAGCTTGTTAATAGAATGAAAGCAGAAAACATATTCTATCTTATTATTTCAATATTCTTAGTATTTTTTGCTCTTTTCGCTTACGTTATTTTCCCTAATCATGAAATATTACATTTAAGCCCTAGTGCAGTTCAAAATCTAACCGAAAACTTACCAAATCTAAAATGGTTTATTCTGCTTTTATCAAAGTGGAGTTTTTCGCTATTTTACATTATAGCCGAATTATGGCCAAATGTAGTTTTTGCTTTGCTTTTCTGGCAATTTGTGAATAACATTACAACTGTTGAAGAATCAAGAAGATTTTACCCTTTATTTGGATTACTTAGTCAAACTGGTATTTATTTAGCCGGGCAGTTTTTAGAAAATCTAAGTCATATTAATGAGTATATAGCACGTAAATTTTCATTGCAAGGATCTTTTCATACCCTTTCCGTACAGATTATATTAACTATAGTATTAATTTTAGGGGTGATAGGCATTAAAACTTTTTGGCTACTTAATCATAAAGTATTGGATAGAGAGCATATGGCATTACTGCGTTTTAAGGCAAAAAAGAAAACCATGACAATTGCCGAAAGCTTTCAGATGATTCTCTCTTCAAGGCATATTAGATTAATTGCAACTTTGCTTATTTGTTACGGTATTGCTATAAATTTAGTGGAAGGACCTTGGAAAGCCGCTGCTACTAAAATTTATAAAACTCCAACCGAATATGCTGCTTTTATCGGCAATTATTTAAGCTATACGGGTGTTTTTACTATTTTATTTGTAATACTCGGTTCTAATATAGTTAGAAAGATTGGGTGGTTTACGGCTGCTATTATTACGCCTCTAATAGTTTTTATTACAGGAATATTATTTTTTGCGGTTAATAACTTCGAAAGTTCTGCCGGATTAATAATAGCAAGTCTTATTTTAACTGATCCGGCTTTAATTGCTATCACGATTGGAGCTATTCAAAATGTGCTTAGTAAATCAAGTAAATATACCTTGTTTGATTCTACAAAAGAAATGGCTTATGTTCCTTTAGATAAAGAAATAAAGATAAAAGGAAAGGCTGCTGCTGATGTACTTGGAACAAAGCTTGGTAAATCAGGTAGCGCGTTTTTGCAATCCTTAGTATTTATTATTCTACCTTCTGCAAGCTATCAGTCTATATCGCTCTGCTTAATGTTTATATTTATAATCACTTGTTTAATATGGTTTTGGGCAGTTAAAGAACTAAATAAAGAATATAAAAAATCTATTAAGTTTTCTTAATAAAAACAATTTTTTTCTTGCCATTATTATTAGAATTAATGTAATTTAAAATTATATTTAGAGGTTTTATGAGTAAAAACAACCCTGACTTTAGTGATCTTGACCATTTAACAGGTAAAGAATATACGGAAGAGCAAAGGAAAGAATTAGAAAAAGAAGAAAAGGAGTTTTTAAATCAAACAACTCAACCACAAGCAATGGATACTTTTTTTGAAATTCCTCCCGTACCAGCAGGCTCAACTTCATCTTTTAGTGCTTTATCAGGAAATATAGCGGGAGACGGCTATGTATATCCTATAACCGAGGCTATCAGAAAAGAAATTTTAGAAAAGCAATGTGAAGAAATAAGAAAGCATTTATTAAAAAAAAATGCAGAAAATCCTGATCTAAAAGCTAATTTTGAAAATGATGAAAAGTTTAGAGATTTTTTAAAAACTTTAAATGAAAATAAAGATAATAAAGATTTAATCGATAATGCTTTAAACAATCCTGATCTTAAAAAAACATTAGAGGGAATAGAGCTAGCAGGTTATAAAAATGTTCATAATACATTCAGTGCCGATAATTATCGTGAAAATAAAATTAAAGAAGAACAAGAGGAGTTATTAAGAAAATATCTTAACAATGATCCTGCTTACGCAGAAGAAGCAAAAGATAAAGAAAAATTCAGACAATTTCTAGCAAACCTTAATGCAGGGCAAAGACAAGGTTTATATGATAAAGCTTTATCCGACACGAAATTTAAAGAACAATATGAGAATGTTAGAAGAGAATACGCAAATAAATATGTCGGCGGGTTTAAGCCGATGGAGTGGGCTGCCTCGGCTGATAAAAATGATCAAAAAAGAGAGCAGGTAGTTAGAAACGGCGTAGGAAACGAAATTTGTACTTTAACCGAAACTACTCATAATACCAAACCTATGACCGTTATAGAAGGCGGTAAAACATTTACTATAAACTCCTATAGAACGATAGATTTCCCTGTAAAACTTGATGAAAAAGCAAGCGGTATAATGCATTTATCTTTAGTTGCAAGAGATAAAGACGGTAATGCACCTCCAGTTGATAAGGCTGTATATTTTACGGCTCACTATGAAGCAAGTCCGCCTCCTGACGGTATTCCTAAACTTAAAGAAGTAAGTTCACCGCAACCTTTAAAGTTTCTAGGTACAGGTGACGATGCAGTAGGCTATGTAGAGCATGGCGGAGAAATCTATACATTACCGGTGACAAAAGGCAATTACGAAGCAATGATGAGAGAGGTTGCGATAAATAAAGGGCAGGGTGTTGATGTCTCGCAAACTATAGGCCAAGATCGTTTCAAAGTTCAAGGAAGTGAGAAATCAGTATCTTCACAGCAAATAGCTCCAGCAAATGAAAAGCCTATTACACCTCAGAATACAGAAATACCGAAAAAACCAGTAGCTATAGTACCACCTTTTAATCGATCCCAACAAGCTGAGATTTCGCAGCCGCAACCGCAAAATCCTGACTCTAAAGGAATAATTGATGAAGCAGCAAAATTGTCTAAAGCTATGCAAGATTTGTTAAATGAATATATGAATAATAAAGGGAATAAAGATGTTAGTGAGGTAGCAGAGAAAATCTTAGGTGAGAAAGGAGCAAGCTTTGACCAGAAACAAGCGGGAATTAATGATTTAACCAAAAAACTATTAGGTAATAAAGAGCTTCCTGAAGAATTAAAGATAGAAAGTTTAGGTAAAATATTAGATTCTATAAATAAAAACAATGTTTTATCAGAACCAGAAAAAGCAAAATTGCTTGGAGGAATAACATCTGTTGTTTTAGATCAAGATAGTTTAAATCAAGCTACTAAAAAACAAATAGTAGGAAAGATAGCGGACTATGCTTTAGAGCTTAATGAGCCAGATGCAAGGTGGCAGGCTATTAATGGCATAACCGATGCTGTACTAGCTAGTAATCTTGATAAAAAAGGAGAGATATTTGAAGTAATAGCTGAAAGAATAGAAGCTTCGAAGCATCCAGCTCAAGAAAAGAGCCAGTTAATAGGAGATGTGCTAGATAAAGGTAAGAAAGCAGAAATTTTAAGCCCAGAGCAGCAGCACTTAATGCAGCAAAATTTAGATAGAATTAAAGAGAAGCAAGCAGCTGAAGAAATAATAAAATCAGTGCAAGGCATTTTATATGATCCTTCATCTGACTCTGTAAAAAAGACAGAGGCAATAAAAAGTATAACTGTAGATGTTTTAGATGGTCCAGCTAAAGCAGAAGTAAAAGGTGAAATAATTCAAGGGATTACAAAAGAGGTTGCTCAAAGTCCTTTAGACATTAAAGATAAAATAGGTATCATTGAGGTTGTCGGTGAGGCTATAGCTAGTCATAAAACCTTGTCTGTACCAGACAAAGCTACTGTTGCTTCATTTGCACAAGATGGAATTGTAAAAAGCACAGCTGAACTTGAAGATAAAGGATTAATGACCAGAGGTTTGATAGATGGAATTCATAAAGGTATAGGAAATCAAGGCCCTGAAGTAGCGTCGGAAATAACTCAAGGTGTTTTAAAAAGTATTAACGCTTATGATATGCCGGAGGAAAAAGCTTCTCTTGAAAAGGTAGCTAATTCAGCAATAGATACACAAAGCTTAATGCAAGATTTGAATAAAGATTTGTCTCAAAATTTTGTAAGTAGTAAATTTCTTACACTACGTAATATTCTTTCTGCCAGTAGTAATATTAAGACTATTGAGGAAAAGAAAGCTGAATCGGAAAAGCAAATTAACGATTTAACTAAAGAGTTTAATACAAAATCTTCTACTGAAGATAAATTAAAGTTTATTCAAGATAATTTAATCGATAATAAAGATTTATCTAAAGATGCACGTTTAAAAGCTATAGACAATCTATTACAAGAACAAGTGGAAAAAAGAGGTATGGCTGTCTCGGGGCACTCCCAAAATAAAACAGAAGATGTAAAAATTTTGTCAGGAAAATTTGAATTAAAACCTTTAAGTAAAGATCAGCCAGATATTGAGAAAGCGAGAATGATTGTGGTAAAAGATAAAGTTAATATTAAAGATAATATACAGATTATGACAAAATTAACAGATGCAAAAAATGCTATACAGTCAGAAACAGCTATAGTATCCAAAGTTCCCAATAATAAAAAAGGACCATCATTTCCATAATGCAAATTTATTATTGTTTGTGTATGGGTTGCTTCGTGTGAACCGATCTTTCCGTTATTGCGAGGAGTGCCAAAGTCATGATGAGGCAATCTCATAAAATATTATGATACTCCTGAGATTGCTTCGTCAAAACTTACAGTTTTTCCTCGCAATGAAGTTCTTATTCTTCCCTTTTATAGTTTAATATTACATATTCTTTATTTACAACCGGAAAAAACTCTTTATTAAAAGGTAACAGTTCGGTTGTTTTATCCAGAAATTCTACCTCAATTATATCGCCGGCACCGAAATTAAGGATATTCTTTATTTTACCGATTTCATTATTATCTTGATCTAGTACGGATAGATTTTGTAAATCGGCTATATAAAACTCATCTTCTTCAAGATTAGGCAAGCTTGAGCGCATACAAAAAATCTTATAGCCTTTTAAGTTTTCGGCTTTTTCTCTAGTATTTACATCGTTAAATCGGCAAATTAATTCTCCTTTAGAATTCTGTTTAATCACATTAATAGTAATGCTTTCCCCTGATTCATTTACTAACTCTCTTTCTAATATTTGCATGGTAGGCTTAGTAAAAGATTTTAAAATTACATGTCCTTTAATCCCGTGACATGATTTTATTACACCGACTAAAATTAAATTTTCCGAAAAATTCATTAATTTACCTTTAAATTTTGATAGTTATATATAATAATATATCTAAATAACTTTTTATAGATATGATAAAAAAAATAATTGCCGGTGTAATAGTTTCTTGCTCTTTACTGTTATTTATCTTTTTCGGTGCTTTATCGTTAGTTAATTATAATAAGGTTGCTGATAATTTCACTCACAGTTTAGGAATCAATGCTAAAAATATTGGGAAAATAAAGATAAATAAATTTCCGATATCTTATTTAACTATCGAATCAGTAAGAGAAGAGGGAAAAGTCGATTTAGAAGAAACTAAAGCCTATTTTTCTTTCTGGTCGCTTATAAAATTTAATCCTCAAATTAGTGAATTAAAAATATTGGATGCTAAAATTTATTCGGATTTTGGGACGCTTAATATTTACAATAATGAAGATCTAATCAAAAAGTTTTTTGAGTATAAATTTCAAGATATAAATCTTAACATTACTAATTTAAGTATTATTAATAAGCAGGATTATTCTATTATAAATTTCGCTAATTGCTTATTAAAAAAAGAAACCCTATCTTCTAATTATATGTTTGAAGCTACAAGTAGCCAAGTTGGTAACATTTCAGGCTTAATTAATAATGACGGGAACATAGTAAATTTTAGCTTTAATATCGATAATAACGATTATAATTTTAAATTGTCGCAAACTTATAAAGATTTTAAGCTCGAAGGTGGAAAAGGTGAATACAAAATTAAAAATCTAGCATCGGTAATGTATAATATATTACCTGATTTAAATCATATTTTTAATAAAATTAACCAGATTGAGCCGATAAATATTAAATTTAATATTTTAAATGCAAATAATGAAATACAGTTAAAAGATATAATTGTAGAATCCTCTTCTATTAGTGGAAACGGTAATATTAATATTGCTCAAAACGGTAATACAACCAGTGAGGTTAAATTAAATTTTTCTAAAATAGATTTAAGTAAAATATTTTCTTCGAATTCTGCGGTAACATTTAATACCGCTCCATCAAATATCAGATTTATTTTTGCCGATAAGTTACTTTACATCAACATTGCGATTGATGAGATGATCTTAGGTAATGATAATACTCTGGAAAAAGTAATTTTTACTTCTAGCTTATTAAACGGGACTCTAAAAATTGATGAGTTTTTAGGAAACCTTAAGCAAGGTGGGGAATTTAAGCTCGTAGGGAATGTTACGCAAAATTCTATTAGAAGCATGTTTGACGGACAAATATATTTAAAGCATAACGATGTAAATTCATTGCTAAATATATTAGGTTTTAATAGTGTGACGGTTAAAGATCCTATGCCTTTTACTTTGTCTTCGGAACTTAAATTAACTTTAATAGACATGTTCTTTAATAATGTATCCTTAAAAACCGATAAATTAAATATATCTGGAAATTTTACCGGTAAATTTATTGCTCAAACCCCTCATTTAAATGCTACACTTAGTATTTCTTCGCTTGATTTAGCAGGACAGAATTATCCGATAATTTCACCTCTTATCCAATTTATAGAAAGCTTAAGTAAGGATATGAAAAGCTTAGATTATCCAAGCAAATTTATTCCGATTAGAACAAATCCGTATTTAGCTAATTTGGATATTGGAGTAGATAGTATTAAATATAAAGATCAGGTGTTTGATAAAATAAATTTACTTGCTAAAATCACACCGGCTAGTATAAAAATTAGTAATCTGGATTTTAAGACAAAAAATAATTATTTATCAACTAGTTGGAGTTTGGATGCCTCTAGTATTTTACCGTCTTTAAATATAGAAATTAAAGATGGGAATCTTAATACAGATTTAATATCACCGAAAGAATTACTTAATTTAAGAAATAAATTAGTAAATGATTATAGTTTAGATAAGGTTACGATGCAGATATACGGTAAATTATCTAGTCTAACGCAAGGTGAATTAGTGCTGAAAAACATTAAATTTTATATAGTAAATAATAACAATTTACTGCAACTTAATAACATTGAAGCAGAATTATTGGGTGGTAAGTTTCAAGGTAGTGGTAATATTTTATTAGATCCGTATTCTTTTAATTTTGTCTATGCATTAAATACACTAGATCTTGATAAAATTTCAGCATTATTGCCTAAAATATTTCACATGACGGGTGGGGTGATAAGTATTAACGGTAATTTCTCTACCAATGGTAATACTCTAGAAAGCCAGCTATATAACCTTACTACTAAATCACAATTCGCTATAAATTCTATAAATATAAATAATTTTAACATTGATTCGTTTATAGAAAAAATAAATACTCCGAATTATAACGTACAAAACCTTGATAAAGATATAAATACCGCTATAACGACAGGGCAAGAAAAGGTTACTGATATAAGCGGTGAAATCAATTTACAAAAAGGTATAGCCATTCTAAAAAATGTAAATTTTGCAACGCAATATAGCACGGGGGCCGCATCCTTTACGGTTAATATATATAATTTTGATATGGATTCATCGACTATGTTATCTTTTTATATTCCAAAGGGGCTTGTTAAGTCGGATGCTAGTCTTGCTAATTCTAACAATAGCAATGATCAAAATATTTTAAGTAATATTAGTATGAGAATGCAAGGTAATATATTTAACCCTAAGAAGACCTTTGACAGTAGTGAGTTAAAGAAACTACTAATATCAACGTCGATACCAGAAGAAAACCATTTAACTAATCATTAAAAATAGTAACATGACTACCAAGAAAAATTTAGACGAAAATATTAGTTTTGAAGAAGCTTTAAGTGAGCTTGAAGAAATCGTAAAAAAAATAGATAACGGACAGGAAACTTTAGAAGTAGCAGTTAACAGTTTTGAACGCGGTATTTTGCTTAAAAATCATTGTGAAAAAAAACTTAAAGAAGCTCGTTTAAAGATTGAAAAAATTACCAAACTTGCTGATTCTACGGTGACTTTAGAAGAAACAGAGGTATAGATTCGTCATTACGAGCAACTATAGGCATAGTTGCGTGGATCGATTTCTCCGTCATTGCAAGCATTTGCTCGGAGCGTGGAAATCTGGAAAAAATAAGTAAGAATACTAATATGTAGTAGTTGACATTTGATCTTACATTTAATAAAAATAATGTATTAAAAAATACAGATAAAAAAATGGAAGGTCATAATGAACTTAAATCAAAAAATAATAAAGCCAAAATTGGGGTTACTTGAATTAGCTAAGAGCCTTGGTAGTATATCATCAGCATGTAAAGCGATGGGATATAGTAGAGATAGTTATTACAGATTTAAAGAACTGTATGAAACTGGTGGCGAAGAAGCATTGTATGAAATTAGTCGCAGAAAGCCAATAATAGCGAATAGAGTTGATCCAGCGATAGAGAAGGCAGTAATGGATATGGCAATAGAATATCCAGCATACGGTCAGCTTAGAGTATCAAATGAGCTTAAAAAGACTGGTGTACTTGTATCACCTGGAGGAGTGAGATCAATTTGGTTACGTAATGATTTAAACAATATCAGTAAAAGGCTTAAAGCATTAGAAGCAAAAATGGCTCAGGATGGTATTGTTCTTACTGAGGCTCAGTTACAAGTACTAGAGAAGCGTCGTAATGAAAAAGAAGCACATGGAGAAATTGAGACGCAGCATCCAGGTTATCTAGGATGTCAGGATACATACTATGTAGGTAATTTTAAAGGTATCGGTAAGGTTTATTCTCAGGTATTTATTGATAGCTATACTAGGGTAGCAGATGCTAAACTATATACTGATAAAACAGCTCTTACTGCTGCTGATATGCTGAATGACCGCGTGTTACCATGGTACGAGACCCAAGGAATACCAATACTTCGTATTCTTACAGACCGTGGGTCAGAATATAAGGGGAATATAGAGCATCATGCTTTTGAGTTATTTCTTAGCATAGAAGGTATAGAACATACTACAACTAAGGCATATTCTCCACAAACAAACGGTATGTGTGAGCGTTTTAATAAAACCATGAAACAAGAATTCTTTGATACAGCTATGCGGAAAAAGATTTATACAGATCTTGATGATCTACAATTAGATCTTGATATTTGGTTAGAGCATTTCAATAATGAAAGACCTCATTCCGGTAAATATTGTTATGGAAAAACTCCTATGCAAACTTTTAATGATAGTAAGAAATTAGCTGTTGAAAAGAATAATGAAATCTTGTATCTTGATTATATATCTGACAGTCAAAACTTAACTGACAATCAGGTACAAAATTTATAGTGTCTGTAAGATTAAATCTTGACTTCTACAACTAATAATGTTAGCATTTTTTATACTTCCTCACTTCGTCAAAACTTGCAGTTTTTCCGTAGCTCAGACAGTAAAATCGTTCCACGCAACTAACGAAACACTATAACAAATCTTTTATTTGCTTTTGCTCGAGCTCTTCTTCTTTTTCCAATTTATCTAAAAAATCCGTATAGAAACTCTTCGTAATATATACTAATTCCATTTCTGCACCATATTCGGGTGAGTCCATTATTATTAAACAATCATCGTGGCATCGTCAAGTTAAGAGAGATGTAAATTTAAGTATTGAGCGATTAAAAGGAATGATTTATAACGCGAATTTAGGATAAGTGAAGTTTGTTAATATCAAAAGAAGAATAAAGAATATTAGATTTTTTGATATTAAAAGCATTAACACAAGCAAGAATATGAACTAAAAAATTCGTAGGTGATCTATGCCTTGAATGCTCAAGGTCTATACTCTTTTTCAGAACATTAAATACAGATTCAACCAATGACCTTTTTCTAAGTTGCATTTTGTCTTCCATTTCAATCAAATGATTCTTCATATCTTTCCTTATCCCTGTAAATAACCGTAAACCTCTATTATATAATTTACTGAATAAATCCTTAGATATGTAGCCTTTGTCACCAAAGATTTTACCTTGTAATCCAGCTGTTATAGCCTCTGCCGCTGATAAATCACTATTATTTGCTTTGGTAATTTTGATTGCCATAATTGCTCCCTTATTATTAATTACTATATGCAACTTAAATCCCATAAACCATCCATAACTACTCATCCCGATTTTAGCAATATTACCGAATACTTTATTATTGCTTATACGCTTTGTATGACATATTGATAATTTAGTTGAATCAATAAAATAAATTCCTGTTTCTTCTCCTCTAAATAGTTGCAGCATTATAGCAAACGGTAGAATTAATCTCGGCCATAATTGTATTATTCGGCTATAACTTGGTAATTTAAAATATCCTCTGTATTTATATGATAGGTGATATAAATAGTAATTCTTAAAGTCTTTGCACGGTGATAAATAAAAATATAATACTATAGTTAAAAGCTCTGAAAGACTTAATTCTCCTAACCTCTGACGCTTTCTATCTGTTGGTACTAATTTTTGCTTCTCCCATTCTTCGTATATTTTGCAAAAATTATCTAGTATATAGAATAAACTTATGATACATCTTTTCATTGTTGGGTTCTCGTTTTTTTTATCAAAAACTTTTGTAACCCAACACTCTACTCTTGTAAATAACTTATTCTTATTTCCTTCCTTACTTATCTCTTATCCTAAACTGGCGTTTATAGAATAGCAGTAACCATTTATCAATAAATCTTAACGCTATGCATATTACTCAAACCCCGAAGAGACATCGTTTTCCAGCAAGCATTATTAGCCATACAGTATTACTACGCGACTTAAGTTACTTTAAGAAACTAGATATGAGCAATTATATAGCTGCAGGCAGTATGGATACGGCTCTTACATATAATGTTTTAAAAATAGATACTAAATGTAATAGAGATATTAGTAGTGCTTATAAAAATAGTGGAGTAATATTTTTTAATTTAGAAAATTTACGTGAAAAGCAAGCTAAAAATAGCCTTTCGGAAGCTATACAAAATTCACAATGTGAATTTTCTTTTCCTGATCAAGATTTATTAAATATTGCTTTTCATAATTATATGTATCCGTTAACTATGAGATGGAATTTTTGTACGTATTTTAAAAGTAAAAGTCCTTATTTTTCCTATTTTATTTTACATTATGCAGGTTTTAAACCTTGGACTTTAGAAAAACAAAAATTATGGGAAACAAATCCTGAAAAATTAAATGAAATCACCAAATATTATTGGCGATATAGGGAGCTTACTCCTTGGGGAAATTAACGTACTTTCAAAGCTCTAATAAAGATTTAGATTGACTTTAATGCTTAAGAGCTTTAAAAGTTTAATTTAACTTTTATGCAATACTGCAATATAAAATGTCAACGCCTGAAATATTTTTTGAGAAAATTAAGGAAATAGTTTGGCCAATAGAAAGAAGAGAATTAAAGCTTTTCATACCTATGGCGTTAATGATGCTATGTATACTTTTTAATTTTGGAGCGTTACGTTCTATAAAGGATAGTTTAGTAGTACCTTCTATGGGGGCAGAAATAATTAGCTTTTTAAAATTATGGCTAGTATTACCCTCGTGCGTAATATTCACAATCCTTTATGTAAAGCTCAGTAACAAATTCAATTTTGAATATGTTTTTTATATTATAGTCGGCAGCTTCCTCTCATTTTTCTTATTTTTTGCTTACATAATTTATCCAAATCAAGAATTTTATCATCCTAACGATGAAATAATAAATAGCTTAATAATATCTTATCCTAACTTTAAATGGTTTATTAAAATAGCCGGTAAGTGGAGTTATGGGCTTATGTATATCTTTGCAGAGTTATGGAGTGCCGTATTTATAAACTTAATGTTTTGGCAGTTTGCTAATCATATTTTCGATACCGATAAAGCAAAGAGATTTTACCCTGTTCTTGGAATGGTGGGTAATATGGGGCTTATAATAGCCGGTAGCGTATTGGTGTTCTTTTCAAGTAATCCAACAATCAGTCCCGATTTCGATTTACCGGCTAATGTAACCTTTCAAACAAGCGAAATGTTGCAACCTATTATATCAATAATCGTTGCAGTAGGAATAGTTTCTATGCTACTATTTAGAATAATAAATAGATTTATCTTAACTAATGCTATAAATGTTTTAGATTCAAAGAAAGTTAAAGCTAAAACAAAAACTAAACTTTCGGTTTTTGAAAGTATTAAGCTAGTAATTAATTCGAAATATATAGGTCGTATTGCTTTATTAATTATTTGTTACGGGTTACTGATTAACATCGTAGAAGGACCATGGAAAGCGAAAGTAAAGGAGCTATATCCGAACACCATAGATTATGTTCATTTTATGGGCAGGTTTAATATCTTGATGGGTATATCATGCGTTACTTTTATGATCATAGGAAGTAATATTCTTAGAAGACTCGGTTGGCTTGTTTCTGCATTATTAACACCTATTATGCTGTCTATTACCGGTTTAATATTCTTTATTTTTATAATTTTCATTGAAGAAATAGGCTCATGTTTCGGTAATTTTAATCTTTTATATGCTGCAATAATTGTTGGAGCCATCCAGAACGTGCTAAGTAAATCGTCTAAATATTCGCTTTTTGATTCAACCAAGGAAATGGCATATATACCTTTGTCGCTTGAACTTAGAACCAAGGGAAAAGCTGCTGTAGAAGTAATAGGCACTAAATTCGGTAAATCACTTGGAGCATTTATTCAGTCTTTAATATTTATTATCATTCCAACTGCTACTTTTGATTCTATAATAATATATTTATTAGTAATTTTTATAGTTGTGATTAGCTTATGGATCTGGGATGTTGTAAAGTTAAATAAGGAATATATTGAGCTGTGTAAGTAGAGCAGTGTTATTGCGTGATTATGTCATTCCCGCCTACGCGGGAATGACACTGCGAGTGTTTCCCGATCCATGCAACAACACTGGACAAGCCACGGGATGACAGAATTGATCTAGACAATAACATCTTTAGTTAGGATGAATTAGAGTTAGCATTTAAAAGAAAAAAAGAGGTGGAATTATGAATAAACTTAATCTCTTAGGGTTTAATTCCCCGAAGCTTTGCTTCGTGATATGATGTATGGATGGAAGAGAGTAGGTACATACATAAGAGCCATAATGTTACAGTACTTATTTATCATTTAGTAACGCCTGCAAAATATCGTAGAGCAATTTTTGATAAGAAGTTAGATAATTATTTATGCAAAATATGTTTAGAAATTGAAGAAAGATACGAGATAAGATTTTTAGAAATTGGAGTAGATAAAGATCATGTGCATTTTCTAATTCAGTCTGTGCCTAGTTATAGTCCTACTAAAGTAGCTAGGATAGTGAAAAGTATAACAGCTAAGAAAATGTTTGAGAAATTTCCTGACTTAAAAAATAAATTATGGGGTACCGAATTTTGGACTAATGGATATTTTATGAGTACGGTTGGAAAACATGGAGATGAGAAAAAATTACGCAACTATGTAAAGAATCAAGAGGCGGATCGACCATCATATAAAGCTTTTCATCAGAAGCAACTAAAACTTTTTTAGATACCTCGCAGCTCTGCTGCGAAGAGTATCATTAAAAAGTATATTGGTTCTAATTTTGATAATTTTCTCAATGAAATAGGAATGTTAGAAGAAGGTTACGGCAGTAGCCCATAAACGCATTCTTGCTGAACAAATAAAGCAAATTATGGAACAAAAGCATATAACAAAATCGGAGATGGCTGAAAAAATGGATACAAATAGATCAGCCGTAAATAGACTTTTAAATCCTAACAATCCTAATGTTACTCTTGATACTCTTGATAGAGCTGCTATTGCTCTAGGAATGAAATTAAATATTTCTTTAATTTGATTTCTTATTTAAAAAATGAAAAAAACTTTAAAAATAATATTTATTGTATCCACTTTTCTTATATTAGCCTATAGCATATTGTGGTTTGCTGTTTTATTTTCCTTATCAAATTCTATAAATCAAAAATATTCCAATACTTATATTAACTTTGATGACTCGCAGCAATATTTTGTTAGATTCTCTAAAGTAAAGCCTTACGGTTTTCCGTTCAAGTTCGGTATTTCAGTTATCGATTGGCAAGAAGAAAGCATTAATAGAAGGATTGAATTTAATTCACCCATACATATCGGTTATGATTTATTAAAACAGCACCTATTTGTAGATTTTTCAGGAGAGGCCTTAGGAAGGTTTAAACCGGTTGAAAGAGGTTTTGGGGTAAAATTTTATAATGGTAATAGTTTATTATCGGCAAAAATGCCTTTAAGCTTAAAGCTACTTAAAATAATAAAACGAAAAAAAAGTTATTTCGAGATAATAAATTTTATAGAAAATGTAAAATTTACTTCAGGCAAAGTCAAAATTTTTGATTTAGTGGATAATAAAAAACTATATGAAGAAGACCATACCATATTTACTTTATCGGTTGATAAAAATAAATATTATAAAAACAAACAAGATTTTCTTGATAATGTACCGCAAAAATTAGAGATTAATTACGATACTGAAGTAATACAAAGTGATCTTGAAGACAGAACGATTCCGGCAGGATTATTATTATATCGATTAGCGTGGGATAATAATTTTAAATTTTCGGCTAATTTCTTAGTCACTACAAATAATTTAAGTTTTAAGGATTTTGCTAAAGATTTAACAATTAAAATTACTAATGCTAAAATAAGCAGTAATAGTTTTGAAAATAATACGAATTTACTATATAAGGGTAAATTAGACGATTTAGGAAATAATAATATCCATATTTTATTGGATTCACGGCTTAAAATAAATCAAGATTTTATAGCAAGTTTATTAAATATAATCAAAAAATATTATGAACGCCAGGCATATTTACTTGAAATTACAAATAATAATGAGTATGAAGGTTTAAATAATGAACTGAAAATTATTTTAAATAATTATGAGCAGCTTGATTTTAGTAGTCTAGAAAATCGAGAATATGATTTTAATTTAAATGTAAGCGTAGTTACTGAATCAAATGAACTAATCAGAGGACAGATAAATAGTTTAAGCTTATATTCAAAAGCAACAGGATTTAATATAGCAAATGAAACTGTTAAGAATATATTTAAGGATTCGTATAGTAAAGGTGTAGTAGTAATTAATAATTATTCTAAAATTATAGATGTTTTAAGCCCATATATATATAATTTCGGTGAATTTAAGCAATTTTCAGAAAAAAGTAAAGAAATATACAAAAACGCTTTAATGTCATTTTTAAAAACTATTTCCGATCATCCAAATTCCTCTAACTTAATTGATATTAGCTTTGATTACGAAATAGATTTAGCAAATTTAAGCAAAACTAAAATAGGTAATATTGATGATATAAATAAAATTATACCTTTATATTACTTATCATTGTATCAAACGGCATTAAAACAAGTTAAAGCAAATGATAATTTAAAAGAAAAAATAATAGAGCTGATTCCTGATTTTAAAAAGCATCAAAAAATATTAGAAGAATGTATGTTGCCTAACTTTCAAAATGTTAATAATACTATATTGCAAGAGATTACAAAATAAACGGACATAATGGATATTATAGTAAAAATACAGCAAGATTTAAAAGATGAAGTAACGCAGTTAAATAATTTAATTATTAGCTGTTTAAAAAGTGATGAAGAGTTAATCGAGAAAGTAGGTAAATATTTGCTAGAAGCGGGGGGGAAAAGAATTCGTCCGTTGTTAACTATCATAACCGCTAAAATGTTTGGATATGACGGTGATAATCATATAAAACTTGCAAGTGCAGTAGAGTTTATTCATACCGCAACACTACTTCATGATGATGTGGTAGACGATAGCACCTTACGCAGATTTAAGCCGACTGCTAATGTTATTTGGGGAAGTAAGACAAGTATCTTAGTTGGCGATTTTCTATTTAGCCAATCGTTTAAATTAATGGTTGCTTCAGGCTCTATTAAGGCTATGAATATTTTAGCTATAGCATCAGCAATAATTTCGGAAGGGGAGGTAGTGCAGTTAGTTAAGCTAAACGAGCGTCGTATTATAAATATACAAGAATATCAGCAAATCGTTAAGTCTAAAACTGCCGAATTATTTGGTGCTTCTTGCTCCGTTGGAGCTATCATAGCAAATCAGAGCGATGATATTTCTAAAAATATACAAGATTTTGGAAGGTTACTTGGCACTATATTTCAGGTTATAGACGATTTACTTGATTACTTGGGTAATGACAGCCAAGTAGGAAAAAATATCGGCGATGATTTCTTAGAAGGCAAAGTTACACTACCGCTAATTTTCTTATATAAAAAATTAGAACAATCCGGTAAGATTCAATTTGAAAATATGATTAAGTCAGATAACCGTACTAAGCAAGAATTTATAAAAGTACGGGATTTAATGATAAAACATGAGATTAATAAGGAAATAGCTGGTTATTTAAGTAGTTTAGAAAAAGAGGCTATTAGTTTACTTGATAAAATTCCTGTTCAAAATATTTATAAAGAATATTTGAGTTCTATTATAGGGTTCATTTCAGATAGGTCGTACTAGATCGTGCCACCCCGAGACTTGTAGGCATGGATCGGAAAACATACACGATGTCATTCCCGCGTAGGCGGGAATCCAGTAATAAAAAGCATAAATACAGTAAATTTTTGAAATTAAAAGCTCGATTTATCTCGCTTTATGCTGGGATTCCTGCCTACGCGGGAATGACATAAATAATCCATGCAACAACCTAGGTACAAGCCGCAGTATGACATCAAAGAATAATTCCTGAGATAGATTGCCACGTTCCTTACAGTCGCTCGCAATGACGTATTTGGTATCTATGTAACAACACTGGACAAGCCACGGGGGTGACAGAGCTTAGTACTCAAGGAATTATTTCAAATTTGCAATCAGGTTTTAAAGGATTATCAGGACTATCTAATGGTGTTGGATGAGACTGATCCTTTGAAAGATGATAATTCGTGACTAAAGATTTATTAATATATGTTAGTTCGATCACTCTTGGCAGATTACCAATGACATTACTAGTATTAATACTTGGACCTTCATAGAAGTTACATCCATGTACATGTAATAAAACAAAATGTTGACTTAAATTTTTTAATAATTTTAATGCTTTTTTTGTTGTTTCTTCTTTATTAAAATGAAAATGTATTTCGATAAGCATGCCTGTTATATATGGAAAATATTGTTGCATTCCTTCAATTGCATCATATTCTGCTCCCTCTATATCCATTTTAATTAAGAGCTTCTTATTTTCAAGACCTAGATTTTTTATTTGCTGTGAAAAAGAAGTAATTTTTCCTGAAGATTCTTGCCATAAAAATTTATCGCTTCCAATACATTCATCAATGAAATGAAATAAGGAATTTTTTCCTATTACATTTTTAACTCCACAGTCAAAACTGTATGAAGGCTTATTATAGATTGTTGAAAACGCTTCTTCAAAAACAGTATCTTCAGCAATACCGTAACCTAATAATACATCAGCTTCTTTACAAGCTTTTACTGGGACTATATAACCGCCATCATTTTTACCCCCCCCATTCTTACTAATTGTAAAGGACCACTTTGATCATATGCAGAATAAAAACACATAGTACTTTTTAAAACCAATTTACTTAACTTGACGGTGCCTTTAAAACATATACGTAATTTAGGTTGGACATGGGTTACCAACCTAAGAAAAAATAGAAAAGTTAATCGTAATATTAGCTTGGAAAGTTTAGAGATTTCCAATGAGGGGCTAAAAATTCACCCTACGTGGATACGGTTGGGTTACGGTATTTAAGTTTGTGGCGAAAAATGGTCGCATTGATTACATAACAACTAACTTAGAAAATCCTACACGTGAGCAAATAGAGAAAATTGTTAAGGCACGTTGGTCTATAGAGGTTTATCATCGAGAATTAAAACAAACTTGTGGTATTGAACGCTGTCAGGCACGCACGGGTCGAGCTCAGAGAAATCATATTTGCCTTGCCGTATTTGCTTGGCTTGATATGAACAAAAGGAGGATATATGAAAAAATTACTTTATATCAACAAACTTGGGAAGTTATAAAAACATCAATTCAGAACAACATTAGATGGCTTTTAACTGATACACAATTTTGCTAAGTGGAGTCTGTCAGATTCTTTGTGTAAGTAGAATTTCTCCATTTGCCCAATTTTGTAAATTAGTATCACAAAGTATAGCAAATTGATTTAAAGCCATTGCCCAATTCTTGATTGGCATTGTCCATTTCTTAGAAGCATTTGTCAATGCTAAAAATATTATTTTTTGAATTGATTTATCATCTGGAAACACCCCTTTATTCTTGATAATTTTTCTGATTTGACGATTAATTGATTCAATAGCATTAGTCGTATAAATTGCTTTTCTGATTTCATCCGGGAAGCTAAAAAGGAGCTATACCAGGCCAATTTCGCTGCCATATATCAAAAATAACTGGATATTTATTATCCCATTTTTTGCTAAAACTCTGTAATTCTCTTAAAGCTTCTGCTTCATTTATTGCAGAATAAATTTTCTTTAAATCTGCTATAACTGATTTTAAATCTTTATACGATACGTACTTTACAGAATTCCTAATCATATGGACTATACAGAGCTGTACTATCGTTTTGGGGAACACACTGTTTATAGCTTCAGGAAAGCCTTTTAAACCATCAACACATGCAACATATATTTGTTCAACTCCACGATTCTTTAATTCTGTTACTATCTGCAACCAGAATTTAGCGCCTTCATTTTTGCCTATCCAAATGCCTAAAAGCTCTTTTTTACCTTCTAAATTCACACCTACAGACAAATAAACTGCCTTGTTAATTATTACATGATTATCTCTTGCTTTCACATAAATGCAATCTAAATACATCATAGGATAGATACTATCAAGTGACCTATTTTGCCAAGCATTAGCATCCTCTAATACACCATCAGTTACCTTTGATATTAACTCAGCAGACACCTTGGTAGAGTACAATTCTTCTAAATGGCCCTGAATTTCTCTAGTAGTCATACCTCGTGCATATAATGATATTAGCTTATCATCAAATCCTTCAAATTTACGAACTCCCTTAGGAATAAGTATAGGTTCATATTCTCCGTCACGATCTCTTGGTACTTCTACTCTTAATTTACGACCTTCTTCATCTAAAATGGTTTTTTCATAATTACCATTGCGCCTATTATCTGACTCTTTCTCAGTTTTAGAATGCTTCTCATATCCTATATGAGACTCCATTTCTTTCTCTAAGATCTTATTCACCAGCTGTTTTTTTAATTCTTCAAAGATCCCTCCTTTGCCAAATATTTCAGATGGGTCACTTTGTGATAGTATGTCTGATACTACTTTTTCTATAGTCGGATTTGATACTTTGTTCTTATTTTTCATATTAGCCTCATGTTAAGTTGTTTTAAATGATACTCCTCGCAGCAGAGCTGCGAGGTATCTAAAAAAGTTTTAGTTGCTTCTGATGAAAAGCTTTATATGATGGTCGATCCGCCTCTTGATTCTTTACATAGTTGCGTAATTTTTTCTCATCTCCATGTTTTCCAACCGTACTCATAAAATATCCATTAGTCCAAAATTCGGTACCCCATAATTTATTTTTTAAGTCAGGAAATTTCTCAAACATTTTCTTAGCTGTTATACTTTTCACTATCCTAGCTACTTTAGTAGGACTATAACTAGGCACAGACTGAATTAGAAAATGCACATGATCTTTATCTACTCCAATTTCTAAAAATCTTATCTCGTATCTTTCTTCAATTTCTAAACATATTTTGCATAAATAATTATCTAACTTCTTATCAAAAATTGCTCTACGATATTTTGCAGGCGTTACTAAATGATAAATAAGTACTGTAACATTATGGCTCTTATGTATGTACCTACTCTCTTCCATCCATACATCATATCACGAAGCAAAGCTTCGGGGAATTAAACCCTAAGAGATTAATTTTATTCTTAACTATTTTTACAACTTACACAAACTTTCTGACACCCTCAATCAAATACTCTAAAAAAGTCCCTATAGATGGTAAACCTATAGCTTGTTTTTGATCAGTAGTTAAACTTCTCTGCTCTGTTTGACAACCTAACATAATTCCCTATAAAAAAATAAACTGCAAAAAGGGTTATACTTTTTTAAGCGAAAGTCAATAAAAATTAATATATTTTAAAAAATAGCTTGAAAAATTATTAAACTAGTGAGACATATCTAAAATGGCTAAGACTTCTTTAACTAAAGAGGTGGTAATTTTTCTTTTAGATATTAAAGCAAAATTATTTATACATTCTAATATTTCTAAAATTTTATTATATTCTCTAGGTAAATTCACTAATAAAAAATCTATTACTGTTTGTGATATAGTAACCGAAGAAGTAGAAAAATGTTTAAATATCAAAATTTTGATTAATTCATCATCAGGAGGCGTTAGCTCAATATTTAATATAGATTTAATACGTGATGAAAGATCAGGTAAAGCAAAATCTTTGGTTTTATCAATTGAAGTTAGTAAAAGATATTTTTGCTTTTCATTAATAAGATTAAATAGATAAAGCAATGCTGTTTCCTGCCAATTTTCTATATCATCAATAATAAAAGCATTATGATTTTCTAAAATCTCATCATTAAAAAAAATATCCTTAATGACGTATGCATTGCTTAAATTTTGCCATATTTTGGTTAAATAAGTTTTACCTGAAGAAGAAGCACCTTTAATTAGTAAAGTAAATTTATAAGGATTTACCCCAAAACCATTCTGCCAATTCTGTAAAGCATCATAAGCTAGCCTATTAGAGGTAGAAACAATAAACTCATCAGGATGATATTTTAAAGAGACATTAAAAGGAAATATATACTGTTGCATTGCTCTAATGTTATTCCTAGCTAAAAGCAGAAATTCAGTTAAATTTGATGTCATACTATGGACAAGCAGATTTTGTTGTTTGGCTCGAAAAACATCTTCAATGTCATTCCCGTGTAGGCGGAAATCCAGCATAAAGCGATATAATATCGAGCTTTTAATTTTTACTTGATGTATTTATGCTTTTTGTTACTGGATTCCCGCCTACGCGGGAATGACATAGGAGCCACACGGACAATACCTAGTACGTACAGGATGACAGCTAAATATATTTACTATTCTCTTCCTTAACTAGCGTTATCAACTGCTCGATCGATAATACTTCCTGCTCAGTAATTCCAAGTCGTCGAATAGTTACTTGTTTGTTCTCTTTTTCCTGTTTACCGATTATTGCAATTATCGGTACTTTTTGGTTAGAAAATTCACGGATTTTATAATTAATTTTATCCGGCGAAATATTAATATTAACTCGTACCCCATTATCAATCAAAGCTTTCTGCACTTCTAAAGCATAATCATTTAAGTCGCTAGTAATGGTTGCTACGGCGACCTGTACCGGTGCAAGCCAAAGAGGAAACCATCCTGCGTATTCCTCGATTAATATACCGATAAAACGCTCAAGCGAGCCAAGGATTGCACGGTGTAACATCACGGGTCTTTTTTTTGCGCCATCAGCTGCAATATAGTTAGCATCTAACCGCTCAGGCAAAACAAAATCCATCTGCAGTGTTCCGCATTGCCATTCTCTGCCTATTGCATCGGTTAATACAAACTCAAGCTTTGGTCCGTAAAATGCTCCTTCACCCGGATTTATTGTGTATGTGTAGCCGGCTTTTTCTACGGCTTCTTTTAAAGCATTTTCAGCCTTATCCCATGTTTCATCACTACCGGCTCTAACCTCAGGACGATCAGAGAATTTTACTTTTATATCGGTGAAACCGAAATCCTTATAAACTTCAGTTAATAACTTACAAAAGCTAACTGTTTCATCGGTAATTTGCTCTTCGGCACAAAATATATGTGCATCATCTTGCACTAAACTCCGCACCCTCATTAAGCCATGCAAAGCTCCTGAAGCCTCGTTACGATGGCATAATCCAAACTCGGACATACGAAGCGGCAAATCACGGTAACTTTTGATACCTTGTTTAAAAATTTGCACGTGGCAAGGACAGTTCATCGGTTTTAAAGCAAGCGTCTTGTCGTCTGTTTCTAAAGCAAACATATCATCGCGGAACTTTTCCCAATGTCCGGAAAGCTCCCATAGACTTTTATCAACTAAAACCGGAGTCTTAACTTCGGTATAACCGTTCTTACGAATTTTTCTTCTTATATATTGCTCGATGGTATTATATATACTCCAACCTTTATCATGCCAAAATACCATCCCTTGAGCTTCTTCTTGAAAATGGAATAAATCAAGCTCGCGACCTAATTTTCTATGATCACGCTTTTCGGCTTCTTCAAGCATGAATAAATAATTATCTAACTGCTCTTTCGTAGCCCAAGCCGTACCGTATATACGCTGCAACACCTCATTACGGCTATCACCTCGCCAATAAGCACCTGCAACCTTCATCAGCTTGAAATGCTTAACAAAACCGGTTGAAGGAGCATGCGGGCCTCGGCATAGATCAATAAAGTTCCCTTGTTTATATAGGCTAATCGGCTCATTTGACGGAATCGAAGCAATAATTTCAGCCTTATAATGCTCACCTATTGACTTAAAGAATTCTACCGCCTTTTCTCTATCCCATAATTCTCTTTCTACTTTCTCATTCCTTTTAGAAAGTTTAAGCATTTTTGCCTCTATAACGGCTAAATCATCCGTGGTAAACGGTTTATCTCTAGCAAAATCGTAATAATAACCGTTGTCAATCGCTGGACCAATTGTTACCTGCACATCAGGGAATAATTCTTTTACTGCCTCTGCCGTTAAATGTGCTGCATCATGTCTTATTATCTCAAGACATTCAGGATCATTAGCTGTTAAGATACGAAGCTTGCAATCATTATCAATTTGAGTGTTTAAATCCTTAAGCTCGCCGTTTATTTCAGCAATCATTGCCGCTTTAGCAAGCGATGTTGAGATAGACGCAGCTACTGCAAACGCTGTAATATTTTTTTCAAATTGTTTTATACTCCCGTCAGGGAAAGAAATATTTATCATTTTCTAACTTATTTTCTTCAAATTTTATAATCTAATACTATAATAGAATTTATACCCTCTGTAGTTAAAGGCATAATATCTTCGGAAGCTATTCTAATGTGATCCGGATGCTTTAAATAAATTTCTCTATCCGGCTCATTTAAAAATTCCATAGTAAAGGCATAATTATATCCCTTGTTCAAATTTTCAGGACTACAATTTTTGCCAAAACTAAAAGATTTAATTTGTGGAATAGAGATATTTTTTAAATTCCCGAGTTTTGTTAAGGCTTCTTCTATTCGCTTTTCGGAAACAGTAGAAGCAAATTTAAATAATACAATGTGCTTAATCATTACTATTTTTCTCTTAAACGATCAGCTATTAATTTATATGATTCATAACCTTTAGCGGGGTCTTTTTCAAGCAATTCAAAACCTAGTCTTTCATTACTATTAATATGCCATAATTTACAAGTATCAGGGCTAATTTCATCAGTTAACATTACTAAAGATTCCTCACCGGTAAATACTCGTCCAAATTCAAGGCTGCATTCAACTAGCCGAATACCGATGCCGATAAATAAACCGCTTAGAAAATCATATATACGAAAAGCTTGCTTCTTAACTATTTTAATTTCATCTTTAGTTAGCCAGCCAAAATTTAATATTTGATGCTCGTTAACTATCGGATATTTAAATTCACGACTTTTTACTCTAAAATCAATTATCGGCTTATCAAATACAAAACCTTCATCCATACCAAATTCTTTTACAAACCTACCACACGCAACTGAAGATACAACTACCTGTAAAGGAAACATTTCAACATACTGAATTAACTGCTCTCTCATATTTAGCTTTTCGATAAAATGATTTTCAACACCAATCATTTCAAGCTTATTCATGAGAAAAGATGAGATATTATTATTAAGCACTCCTTTACCTGACACATCAATAATTTCACCGTTTTCCAAAATAGCTTTATCGGAAAAAGCCATTACAAGTAAGAACTCCTCTTCAGAAGAATATAGTGTTTTACTTGAACCTTCATATAGTTTTTTTTTCATATATTATTTTTTAAATTTATTTAATGTCATTGCGAGGAACGAAAGCGTTGTTGCATGAATTAATTCTGTTATCTCGTGGCTTATCCTGTAACACTTATGTCATTGCTGCGAAAGCGGGAATCTAGCACAAAGCGAGATAAAATCGAGCTTTTAGTTTTAAAAATTTACTGTATTTACAATTTTTTTCTGGATTCCTACTTTCGCAGCAATGACATATATGTAGTTAAATCTGATACAAGAACAACTAGAATCCTCGCAGATTATTCGGACCAATAACAGCAGAAGTAGCATTAGTACTGAATATTTGATTTGCTGTTTTTATAATATCTTCGGCTTTTATATTCATGATAACCTCCATAATCTCTTCAGGTGATATATATTTATTAAAAACAGAATAATTCTTACCTATCTCTTCTGACTTATAAGCTACTTTCTCTTGAGCCATTTGTAAATTACTACGGATTTGAGTTCTAGCTCTTTCTATCTCTTCTTGCTTTACTTGCTCTGTTATTCTCTTTATTTCGTTCTTCAGCTCTGCAGCTAATAGCTCTAATTTATCATGTGCTGTGCTTGCATAAATAGTAAAAACTCCGCTATCAAAATACGAACTATTATAACTCCCTACCGCATATGCAAGTCCTAATTTTTCACGAATATGCTGAAATAATCTTGAAGACATTCCACCCCCAAATATTATAGCAAGCAATTGAGTTTGGTAAAATCTTTCTAAATTAATATAGGAGGTGCCTTCAAAACCTAATATTAAAGTAGTTTGCTCTAGATCTTTATTTATAAAGCTATTACCACCTATATATTTCGCAGACGAAAAATTACTTTTCTCTCCTTGTTTTAAAGAAGAAAATAAACGCTCTGCTTCTTTTACTATTTCCTGATGATCAACTTTACCTGCAATCGATAAATAAAGATTTTCAGCATTATAGTGCTTACCTGTAAATTTTAAAAAATGATCCCTATTAAAAGTCTCAAGAGTTTTGCTTGTCCCCAGTATCGGTTTACCAAGTGGCTGACCTTTAAAAACACTATTATAAAACTTTTCATATACTAAATCGTCAGGATTATCTTGAGTATGTGCTATTTCTTGCAAAATTACCTGATACTCTTTTGCTATTTCTTCTTCGGCAAAAGCAGAATTTTGTATTATATCGGCAATTATTGCTAGCGCTATATTACAATTTTCAGATAATACCCTTGAATAATATACTGTTTTTTCATGACCGGTATAAGCATTAAAATGCCCACCTATAGAATCAAACTCTTCAGCTATTTGCTTTGCCGTTCTAGTTTTGGTACCTTTAAAAGCCATATGCTCAAGAAAATGAGATATCCCCTCTTCTTCCGGACTTTCATAACGGCTCCCGACTTTGGCTATCAAATTTATTGCCACCGAATTAACATAAGGCATATTATATGTTAAAACAGTTAAGCCATTTTTTAATTTATTAACGTTAAAATTTTCTTTCATAATTTATTTTTTGTTTTCCTTATCATTGTCATCCCGTGGCTTGACCACGGGATTTTGTATCACAGATTGTGTCCTGAGATCCCGCGATCGAGTCGCGGGATGACATTGCGCCAAAGACTCCCTTAATTTCGCAAGCCGCAGGAATCTTGCAAAAGCAAAAATCATTGAATCTACAAAACCGTCAAAACCGAATACAAAATATCTTCTAATGAAAAATGCTTTAAAAAACCACCATATCATTTCGGTTGCTATTCGAATATTTGAAGGTTTTTTACCTTGCTTGATTAAATCTTTGGCTTGTTCACCGGAATAAAAATTTGCTTTAGCCACTAACTGCTCAATCGAAGTACCAGAATAATGATAAGCAGCTTCATTTAATGTATAGATTTTATTTGTAAAATCAACCTCCTTATTAAACGCTACAGAATCATGTGTAGTACTATTTAAAGTATTTGCAAAGCTAGCAAATTTTTTATTGTATAACCTAACACATTTATTATAAGGAGCAAGAATTCTTGGACGTAAATCATTACGATGCATTATTAAAAGTTTAATTTGATAAGCCAAATAGCGATCTTGATTTTGAGAAGCAAAAATATATTCTATCTCATCTTGCAACTCTTTAGAAAGTTCTTCATCAGCATCAATATTAAGAATCCAATCATTTTTACATAAAGTTTCAGCAAAAGATTTCTGTCCTACATAACCAAGCCATGGCTTTACCACCACCTTAGCTCCTAAGTTTTCAGCTATTGCGACAGTCGCATCAGTACTTTCGCTATCTACTACTATTACCTCATCAGCAATATTTTTTACGCTATTTATAGCCCGCCCTATTCTTGCAGCTTCATTTTTAGCGATGATAAAAGCTGAGATTTTTTTAGTTAATAATTTACTCATAATGTGTCCACATACGAAAAACTTTTACAATTTTCTCTTCTTTGTAAACTTCGTAAACTAATCTGTGTTGAATGTTAATTCTTCTTGAATAGCAACCACTTAGGTCGCCGAGGAGTTTTTCATATGGAGGGTAAGCTTTCCAGGGATCAGAACTAATTATGTTTAATAAAACTTCTACATTATTCTTTAAACCGGCTCGTGCTATTTTTGTAGCATCTTTTTGTGCTTGTTTAGTGTAACGAATTATATACATTTATGAAAAATTACCAATCTAATTTATTGCTACATTTTTCTATTGGCTCTTCTCGTCCTTCAATTATGGACTTATGCATATTTGGAATAGATAGTAAATATAAAGTTTCTTCCATATTACGGTAATCTTCTTCTGAAATCAAAACTACCTTGCTTTTCTTACCTTTAATATAAATAGGTTTATGCACTTCAGAAACATAATCCATAAGCTCATAAAGTTTACTTTTTGCTTCACTTGTATTAAATACTTCCATTATATTTTCCTATTAAAAATCTAATTAGCCTTAATAGTACTACTACTCAAAATAAATTTCTTTATCTTTTCAAAAGCGGTATTTTCTATTTGTCTGATACGTTCTTTAGAAATATTATATTCCATACTTAAAACATCCAAAGTTTTAGGAGTATCTTTTAGTTTACGCTCTGTTAAAATACGCAACTCTCTATCGTTTAAAACTTTCATAGCATTAGATAGTAACGCTCTCTTATGAGTCATATCTTCTTTATTAATAGCTACAGCTTCAGGGCTTGGGCGTGTTTCAGGTAATAGTTCTATTAACTCACCCGAACTTGCATCATCGCTATTTATAGTATTATTTAACGATAGATCAGAGCCGGAAAGCCTTGTATTCATATCTGAAACTTCATTAACCGAAACGCCTAATTCATCCGCGATTTGTACATAATCATCGCTTGTAATAGCTCTTGAATATAGATTAGTGATTTTATGTTTAATCTTATTAAGGCTAAAAAATAATTTCTTTTGTGCAGCGGTTGTACCCATCTTTACTAATGACCAAGATTTTAATATATATTCCTGAATAGCGGCTTTAATCCACCACATGGCATAAGTCGATAAACGAAAACCAAGCTCAGGATTAAATTTTTTTACTGCCTGCATTAAGCCTATATTACCTTCCGATACTAGCTCGGTAATAGGAATACCATAAGTCCTATAACCGCTTGCAATTTTGGCAACCAATTTAAGGTGGCTAGTTACTAATTTATGTGCAGCTTTTAAATCATTCTGTTCTAAATAGGATTTAGCTAATGAAAATTCTTCTTCTTGCGTTAGCGAAGGAATTTTGTTAATTTTCTGTAAATAGCTATAAAAGCCTGATTCGCTAGAGATTACTAATGCATTAATATTACCGGTCATTGATTATACTCCTGTTATAAATACGAAGATTAACTTCAAAAAAAGCAAAAAGGCTTAAGGTAAAGAATGGAAGCAGTTACTTAATACTGAAGTACTGCAGCTCTTGTAAGACAATATAACCAATTTCTGAAGTTCATCGAGTATATTTTTTGTTTTACTTTATAATATCATATATATGATCTAAAATAAACTTTTTCTAGCATCATTTTTAAATAAAATCAAATAATGTCTAAAAAATCTAATAAAAACTTAGCGTTTTCCTTGATAGGATTAATACTTAGTATGGTCTTACTTAGTTTTGCCGCCGTACCGCTTTACAATTTATTTTGTAAAGTTACGGGATATGGCGGTACCACAGGCAGAGAAACGGTAAATATATATTCTAAAGCTAAAGGAACAAGACCTATAATTATTGAATTTGATTCTAATGTAGATAAAAATCTACCTTGGTATTTTATCCCAAGACAGCAGAGAGTTCAAATTGTTCCTGGACAAAATACTTTAGTTTTTTATGAGACGGAGAATTTAAGCGATAACGATATAATAGGTACCGCTGTTTACAACGTTAGCCCTAATAAAGCAGGTAGATATTTTGTAAAGATTCATTGTTTTTGCTTTGAAGAACAACTATTAAAAGCCGGCGAAAAAGTTCTAATGCCGGTTACATTTTACATAGATAAAGATTTTGAAAATGATCCTGAAATGCAAAACGTAAAAGTACTTACCTTATCTTATAGTTTTTTTAAAGTACGAGATGTGAAAAGATGAGGAAATATCAAAATATAAAGTTTTTATATAAAATCATAATTTTAATTAATTGATTAGTTTTATTAAAAACAGTAAAATCTAAAAAAGCTTAATAGGCTAATAAAACAATTATTTTTAGGATAGTACAAAAAAGTTATATTGATAATAAAGGTAGGCTTGCAATTCCTGTAAAAGTTAGAAAAAAGTTAAAACTTAAAACAGGTGATGAAGTAACAATAAAATATAATGATTCAGAATTAATAGTATCAACTTTTCATTCAAATATAGAAAAAGCTCGAAATATATTAGATAAATATAAAAATATTGACTTGAACAAAGAATTAAAGCTTATGAGAAAAGAAGATGCCGCAAAAGAATAAAATATTATTAAGGTCAGAACATATTTTACTTGATACTTCAGCAATTATGACACTTTAAAAAAAGAAACAGATTATAGATCAATAGAAGATATTATAGCAAATAGTAGCATATCAAGCGTTAATTTAAGTGAGCTTATTAGCGTTCTTATAAGAACTAATATTCCAGTGCATGAAATTAACGAAATAATTACCGATATCGTTCTGACAATTATTTCTTTTTCAAAAGAGATTGCAATAGAAGCAGGTAAATTAACAAATTATACTAAGCAATATGGTTTATCTTTAGGCGATATAGTAAACTGATTTGAACTTTGTGCTTCGTTGTTCGTCGTCTCGCCTATTACTTATAACGCGAATTTAGGATAAGTGAAGTTTGTTAATATCAAAAAAAGAATAAAGAATATTAGATTTTTTGATATTAAAAGCATTAACACAAGCAAGAATATGAACTAAAAAATTCGTAGGTGATCTATGCCTTGAATGCTCAAGGTCCATACTCTTTTTTAGAACATTAAATACAGATTCAACCAATGACCTTTTTCTAAGTTGCATTTTGTCTTCCATTTCAATCAAATGATTCTTCATATCTTTCCTTATCCCTGTAAATAACTGTAAATCTCTATTATATAATTTACTGAATAAATCCTTAGATATGTAGCCTTTGTCACCAAAGATTTTACCTTGTAATCCAGCTGTTATAGCCTCTGCCGCTGATAAATCACTATTATTTGCTTTGGTAATTTTGATTGCCATAATTGCTCCCTTATTATTAATTACTATATGCAACTTAAATCCCATAAACCATCCATAACTACTCATCCCGATTTTAGCAATATTACCGAATACTTTATTATTGCTTATACGCTTTGTATGACATATTGATAATTTAGTTGAATCAATAAAATAAATTCCTGTTTCTTCTCCTCTAAATAGTTGCAGCATTATAGCAAACGGTAGAATTAATCTCGGCCATAATTGTATTATTCGGCTATAACTTGGTAATTTAAAATATCCTCTGTATTTATATGATAGGTGATATAAATAGTAATTCTTAAAGTCTTTGCACGGTGATAAATAAAAATATAATACTATAGTTAAAAGCTCTGAAAGACTTAATTCTCCTAACCTCTGACGCTTTCTATCTGTTGGTACTAATTTTTGCTTCTCCCATTCTTCGTATATTTTGCAAAAATTATCTAGTATATAGAATAAACTTATGATACATCTTTTCATTGTTGGGTTCTCGTTTTTTTTATCAAAAACTTTTGTAACCCAACACTCTACTCTTGTAAATAACTTATTCTTATTTCCTTCCTTACTTATCTCTTATCCTAAACTGGCGTTTATAAGCTTCGCTCCTCACACCTGTCACAAAATTCAACTGAGTTTACTATAGAGCTTGTATCGCTACCGGTATATACCATAACATGTCTATATATACTACCGATAAAATATGGACACAACTAAAAATTAAAGATACTAATATTAAATTGATCGGTTAATACATTTACATACTAATCATTATTTACTCCTCAATTAGATTTAAAATAACAATTTACTATATCATCATTTATCAATATCAAGAATAACATCGAAATTTAAATTTTTCATAAATAATTTATTGTAATTTAATTGTAAAGCTAGTATAATTTGCTGTTTATTTATGGTTTTCAATGTTTAACTTAAGTAATAAGCTTGCTTCTACAATAGTTGTTGCGATGTCGGGCGGAGTAGATAGTTCGGTAGTTGCGGGGTTATTATGCGAGCAAGGCTATAACGTAATAGGTATTACTTTGCAGCTATATGATCACGGTATGGCTGTGGGCAAGAAAAATGCTTGTTGTGCGGGTCAAGATATTTACGATGCTAAAATGGTAGCAAATAAGCTTGGCATACCTCACTATGTGCTTGATTATGAAAATAAATTCAGAGAATCGGTAATTGATAATTTTGTTGATAGTTATTTGCAAGGCGAAACGCCGCTTCCATGCGTACAATGCAATAAAACGGTAAAGTTTAGAGACTTAATTAAGACTGCAAAAGAACTAGGGGCAAGCAAACTTGTTACAGGTCATTACGTCCGGAAAATAAACGGCTCAAACAGTGCTGAGTTGCATATGGGGCTTGACCCTTTAAAAGATCAAAGTTATTTTTTGTTTTCGACTACTAAAGAGCAACTTGAATATTTAGATTTTCCGCTCGGGGAGCTTAATAAAGACGAGACAAGAGAGCTTGCCGGTAAGTTTGGGCTTGCAGTAGCAGATAAACCTGATAGCCAAGATATTTGTTTTGTACCTGACGGAAATTATAAGGCTGTAATAAATAAAATACGTCCAAATGCAAGTAAGAGCGGTAAGATTATCCATATAAACGGTTTTGAGTTAGGCGATCATAGCGGAATAATTAACTACACGATAGGACAACGTCGTGGTCTTGGTGTGTCTTATAGTGAACCTTTGTATGTAGTAAAGATTGATCCCGAAAACAATATCATATATGTAGGTCCAGAATCTGCCTTAAACGTGCAGGAATTTATAATTAAAGATGTGAACTGGCTTGGGGACAGTATTGAAAAAAGTGAAAAGCTAGAAGTAACGATTAAAATTCGCTCGACTAGACCACCGAAAGCTGCTGAAATTAGTAAGCTTGACAGCAATAAAATGAGGGTAAAATTTCTAGCTGAAGAAAAAGCCGTAGCCCCGGGTCAAGCATGCGTTATTTACGACGGTACACGAGTACTCGGCGGCGGCTGGATTACTAGGGAGATAAGTTGTCATTCCGTAGCTTAAACGGTGTTTTTGCATAGCTTTTATGTCATTCCCGCGTAGGCGGAAATCCAGTATAAAGCGAGATAAAATCGAGCTTTTAGCTTTAAAAATTTACTGTATGTTATGTTTTTTCTGGATTCCCGCCTACGCGAGAATGACATATCAAATGGTTACGGTATGACACAATATCAAAAAAATAAGCTCACTAAAAACAGGAGAAACTAATGAGTTTTTTAAGAAAGAAAAGCTTTGAATCAGTCAAAGAAATAGGTAGCTCAAGCAGCGGTCTTAGTAAGACGCTTGGGGCTCTTGATTTAATATTACTCGGGCTTGGTGCTATGATCGGTACCGGCGTGTTCGTTGTTACCGGAATAATTGCCGCTAAATTTTCCGGTCCTGCCGTAATGATATCTTACGCAATTGCAGGTATTACTTGTATTTTCGTTGCACTTGTTTACACCGAGCTTGCGGCAATGCTTCCAACATCCGGTAGTATTTACACCTATTCTTACGTAGCATTTGGTGAAGTGTTTGCTTGGATGATAGGTAGTGTTATAATATTAGAGCTAGGTGTTGCTGCCGGAATAGTTGCAGCCGGCTGGTCCGGTTACGTACAGGGAATACTTGCAGCCGGTGGAATCGAGTTGCCGAAAGCTTTAACCACTGTGCCGACAAACGGCGGTATAATAAACTTACCTGCATTCTTAATATCCGTTTTTATTGGATTTATTTTATTTTTAGGCACTAAAGACAGTAAAAAGTTAAATGCTATTTTAGTATTTGTTAAAATGGCTGCAATATTTGTATTTATACTTGCTGCCGCTCCGCATTTCGATGCTACTAACTGGAGTAATTTTATGCCTTTTGGTTTTAGTAACGTTTTAGTCGGTGCGTCTATTTTATTCTTAGCCTTTACAGGATTTGGAACAATTGCAACTGCTGCCGAAGAGTGTAAAAACCCGAAACGTGATATCATGATCGGTATTATCGGCTCGCTTGTTCTAACTACTATAGTGTATGTGGCAATGGCAGGACTTGTTACCGGTATTGCACCTTATGATCAGTTAAACAATGATCAACCACTTGCTTATGCTTTAACTATTAATAACAGTAAGATCGGTTCAGCCATTGTTGCAACGGGTGCTGTTTGCGGTATGATGACGGTGCTAATGATGAATATTTACGGTACATCACGCATTTTTTATGCTATTGCGCGTGACGGATTACTACCGAAAAGTTTTGCAAAATTGTATCCTAAATATGACAGTCCGTATATTACGATCATAATATTTGCCGCACTTGCTGCAATTCTTGGAGGGTTTTGTTCAACTGAGCTATTAACACAATTAACATCTATGGGAGCAATTATTGACTACATAACTGTTGCAATAATAGTATTATTATTTAGAACAAAATTACCTAACGCTCTAAGACCGTTTAAATGTCCTTTAGTTTATATTATTGCTCCGTTTATTTTAATAGCGTGCTTTTATTTGTTATTCATTCAAATGTATGATGGTGAATTTAATTTATTAACTGCAGGGCGTGCTTTATTAATTTGGTTCGTTACAATATTTGTTTTATATATTGTGAGATCATTTTTTATGTCAAAGAAAGAAATATAGCTTTGTCCTTGTCATCCCGTGACTTGCTAGGTGTTGTTGAATGGATCACTTATGTCATTCCCGTGAAAGCGGGAATCCAGTATAAAGACTGTCATACCGCGGCTTGTACCTTATAGGTATCTCAGGACACAGTCCGTGGCACAAGATGCCGTAATCAAGTCACGGCATGACATTATAGTTGACTAGATTCCCGCCGTTGCTGGGAATGCCATAAGGGTTAGTGGACAAGCCACGGGATGACACCGAGGATGCTTTTCAATCCACGCGGGCAAAGCCTTTGCAGGAATGACATTAGGACCTTACAACCATAAACAAAACTAAAACAATGACTGAAAAGCTCCAACCACTTCGAGGAATGAAAGATCTTTTGCCGGATGATTATAAAGTGCATGACTATATAATTGCCAAAGCAAAAGATATTGGAGCACTATACGGTTACAAGCAAATGAGTACTCCAATCCTCGAGTACACAAAAGTTTTTAACCGCTCGATGGGCGAAAGTTCTGACGTGATCAGTAAAGAAATATATAGTTTTGCAGACAAAAGCGATGATTCTGTAGCTCTTAGACCTGAATTTACCGCCGGTATTATGAGGGCTTTTATCTCAAACGGCTTGCAACATAAATTACCTCTCAAATTATTTTCTACCGGTCCTGTTTTTCGTTATGATAGACCGCAAGCAGGGCGTCAAAGACAATTTCATCAACTAAATTACGAGTATATAGGAACTAAAGGAGCAGTTACCGATGCCGAAACCTTGAAGCTAGCGGCAGATATCCTCCAAGCACTAGATATTTTGCAAGATACAACTTTAGAATTAAACTCTCTCGGTTGTAATGAATCTCGTACTACTTACCAGCAGAAATTAGTAGAATATTTAAACGATTTTAAAGATGAATTATCGGAAGATAGCAAAGTAAGACTACTTAAAAACCCTATACGGATTCTTGATTCTAAAAATGAAGGCGATCAAAAAATAGTGGCTAATGCCCCTATCTTATCACAATATTACACGGATGAATCAAAAAAATATTTTGAAGAATTATTAAAATATCTTGATGTTTTAGACGTAAAATATACCATAAATCCACGTTTAGTTAGGGGGCTTGATTATTACTGTCATACTGCCTTTGAATTCACGACTTCAAAACTAGGGAGCCAGTCTACTATTCTTGCCGGCGGACGCTATGACGGGCTTAGCCGAATCATGGGCAATAATGATGATGTGCCGGCTATCGGTTTCGCTGCCGGTATCGAAAGAATCGCCTTAATGCGAGAATATAATATAAATTCGATAACTCCGATATTCATATTGCCGATAGATGAGAATAATATCTCATATTCTTTAAAAACTGCCGATCAATTACGCTTGCATGGTTTGTCCGCTATTATAGATACAACCGGCAAAATAGCGAAAAGGATGCAGCGTGCCGTAAATGACAATGCTAAATTTGTTATTTTTATCGGCAATGAAGAGCAGACAAACAACAACCTCAAAATCAAAGATTTAGAAAAGCAAGAAGAATATATATTAAGCTTTGCAGAAACTACCAACCTATTCAAGAAGCTTTAATGTCATACCGTGGTGGCTTTGTTGCGTGGATCAATTTTTCCTCTGTCATCCCGCGAGCTTGTAGCGGGATCCAGCTTAAAATACTAAAATTATTAGTATTAAAAGTTGTTTTTCTGAATCCCGTGGACAAGCCACGGGATGACAGAGCTGATCCAAGCAACAAAGCCTTTAATTAGGAATGACACCGGAGCTATACAATAAAACCTATAACCAATAATATTAATTACACCTAACCTATCAACCCTTTCACTTGTGAGTCCCATAATTTTTGATAGAGCTTACTAGTTTTCAACAGCTCTGCATGGCTACCATCTTCGGTAATACTACCTTTATCAAAAACCAAGATCCTATCCATATTAAGTAAAGTCGATAATCTATGAGCAATAACTATCACGGTTTTATTTTGCATTAAATATTCCAATGATTCTTGGATTAAGCTTTCCGTTTCACTGTCTAAACTACTTGTTGCTTCATCAAGAATTAAGATAGGTGCATTTTTTAAGATAGCTCTTGCTATGATAACCCTCTGACGCTGACCGCCGGAAAGATTATTTCCTCGCTCACCACACATAGTATCGTATCCTTCAGGCAATCTATCGATCACATCATGTATATGAGCTGCTTTTGCTGCCTCTACTACTTCTTCAAAAGTAGCATCTTTTTTACCGTATTTAATATTTTCTAAAATAGTGCGATGGAAAAGGATCGGCTCTTGAGGGATAAGGCTTATAGCTTTTCTTAGAGAATCCTGCGTTACATTTTTAATATTTTGACCGTCAATTAAAATTATACCATCTTCTATATCGTGTAATCTAGTAATTAAACTAATAAAAGTAGTTTTACCTGAACCTGAAAATCCTACTAACCCTACTTTCTGTTTACTTGGAATTAATACCGATTTATTACGGAATAAATTATTATTATGATGATAATTAAACGTAACGTTTCTAAATTCAATCGTTCCTTCTTTTATATCTAAAGGAGAAGCGTTTTCTATATCGGTTATAATATGCGGAGCCATTAGCGATAAACCTTGGTTAAATGCCCCTACCTGCTCAAACATATCACCGATTTCTTGGGTTAAATCCCAGATATTATCCGACACATTTATATATAATGTTAACACCAGCACGCAATCACCTATGGTTATAGCAAGCTGGCTGCGAAGCGTTGATAGATAGTAAATCATTACGAAAATCATTATGGAGCAGGAAGTACCAAGAGCATATCGCAGCTTAAACATAAAGAACTGCATAGTTTGCTCATCCGCTACAGCATTTTCTACCCTTGTTTCTAAATGTTGACGCTCAAATTTATGCGAGGTGAACATTCTAACCGCATTAATATTGCTAATCGTATCAACAATGCTACCTGCAACAAACGATTGGCTTCGTGCATAATTTAACGAATATCTATTAATCTTACCTGAAAATAAAACGCTAAGCCCTAAGAAAATAGTAATCCATATTATAAATATCGTAGCAAAGACGTAATGTACCGAATATAGTGCAACTAATGCAAAAGCAATAATAGCGAGTTTACGAAGGATTTTTTCACCAAATATTGAAATAATCATTTCAAACGATCTAGCAGTTTCGGTAATTCTGTTGCTAATATGTCCTGCTAAATTGTCTTGAAAGAATTTATAGCTATGATACTGCGTATAATTATAAAGCTCATTTAATATCTTTCCCTTAATAACCGGCATGGTTTTTAAATATAGATAATCATAAGAACGATATGCGATATTAATCCCTTCCCACCAAAGAGCATAAAATACTGCCCAATAAATCATTGAAGATAAAAGATTATGTGCATTATCGTCACTAAATGACTCAATCAAATCGATAATTTTTTGCAGTAATATACTATCAACTGCTGGAATCATACCGAATATAATACAGCTAGCAGTTAATAAAAGGATTTTTACTTTATCGAGTTTTAAAAAGTAAATACCTAAACTAAGTGCCGATTTGGATAAAGTAGGATATTTTATCACTATAATTTTACCTCTATATTTTAAATAAGTAGTATATTTAAGTTAGTTTTTTTGTAAAAATATACCTAAAACTATTAAATATATTGAAAAGTCTTGCTTCTTGTTTTAAATGATGCTACAAAAATCAGAAAATAAACTCAAACTCATTAGAAATGCAAGAGAAAGAATTATTTACTAATTGTTTAGAAGAACAAGAAAACATCGCAGATGATGATTCTCCGTTCTTTGATGTAAAATATATTTGCCAAGCAAGTTTGTTAATTACTGATTCTATCCGTAAAGGATATGATGTTACGCAATTGCCGAACGGTGATATTAATGTTACAGAAGTGAGAATAGTAAATGTTCATTATAATTGGAACTCCGAAAAAGGAAAATTTGTTAAAACTAATCAGATAGAATTTAATAATAGCAAAGGTGGCTAACTAAATCAAATACTGAAATTTATTAGTTATAATTTTATAATATATGGAATTTGATCAAGTTTTATTATCAAGAATTCAATTTGCCTTTACTATAAGCTTTCATATAATATTTCCGGCATTTACTATAGGTCTTGCAAGTTTTCTAGCGGTAATCGAAGGATTATGGTTAAAAACAGAAAAACAAGTTTACCAAGAAATATATAAATTCTGGGTAAAAATCTTTGCAGTTACCTTTGGCATGGGCGTAGTTTCAGGCGTTGTAATGTCGTATCAGTTCGGTACTAACTGGTCGAACTTTTCTGATAAGGTCGGAAACGTACTAGGTCCATTACTTGCCTTCGAAGTATTTACGGCTTTTTTCTTAGAATCTTCTTTCCTCGGCATCATGTTATTTGGTTTCAATAAAGTCAGCAAGAAGGTACATTTTTTTTCTACTTTAATAGTTGCTATGGGTACGGTGATCTCAGCTTTCTGGATACTTTCAGCTATTAGCTGGATGCATACACCTACAGGCTTTGAAATTAGGGACGATGGACTTTTTTATCCTTTAAATTGGTTTGAGGTTATCTTCAATCCTTCTTTTCCGTATCGTTTTCTTCATATGCTTACGGCAGCTTATTTAACCACTTCGTTTGTTATCGGCGGTGTAGGGAGTTTTTATTTGCTAAATAACCGCTATAAAGAACATGCTAAAATTATGCTTTTTATGGCAATATTAATGGCATTATTCGTTGCACCTATCCAAATATTTATCGGTGATCAGCACGGTCTAAACACTCTTGAATATCAGCCTGTTAAAGTTTCCGCTATGGAAGGTATTTGGGATACTGAAAAAGGTGCAGCTTTAAATATTATCAGCTTTCCGGATAAAGAAGAAGAAAAAACAAAATACGCTATCCAAATACCTTATGCTAGTAGCTTAATCTTAACTCATAGCTTAGACGGTGAAATCAAAGGGTTAAAAGAATGGTCAAAAGACGAACGCCCGCCCGTTGCTGTAGTATTTTATAGTTTTCGTATTATGGTCGGAATCGGCTTTTTAATGGTATTTACGGGTATTGCCGGATTATATCTTTACTTAAAGAAAAGGTTATATACTACTAAATGGTTTCAATATTGGTATATATTAATGTCTCCATCAGGCTTCATTGCGGTACTTGCCGGTTGGTTTGTAACTGAAGTAGGAAGACAACCTTATATTGTATATAATATTTTAAGAACTGCCGATATGGTATCTCCCGTACTCGGCAAATACGTATTTATTTCTCTGATGGCTTTTATAGTAGTATATACAATTATTTTCGGTGCAGGAATGTATTATATAACACGCTTAATCAAACAAGGAATAAAAACTCTATAGATAATTCGGAAACATACGGAAAACTTGGCTTAAATAACCCGTTATTAGAAAAGTAATATATTTCTTATTAATCTCCGTTACTTTCTCTATCACTATCATCTTTGCTAGCTATACACCTGAATATTTAGCAAGCTCTCAACGCTAATCTTTTAAACATTTTGATAGTTCAATACTCATAGGTTTTATTGGTAATGGTTTATTTTCAGCAAGGGCTTGTTGGCGTTCTTTTGTAATTGCTTCCCAACGTCTGTAATCTTCATCTTGCCTTTTCATTAAATCAAATTGACCAAGATATGCATTTAACTTTTCTTGAGCTTTTGTTACCTCACCATCTTTAGCATGCAAAAATTCTATTAAATGTGGTACATCTTCTGGAAAGGCATCGTCAAGTTAAGAGAGATGTAAATTTAAGTATTGAGCGATTGAAAGGAATGATTTATAGAATAGCAGTAACCATTTATCAATAAATCTTAACGCTATGCATATTACTCAAACCCCGAAGAGACATCGTTTTCCAGCAAGCATCATTAGCCATACAGTATGGTTATATCATCGCTTTAATAATAGTTACCGAGATGTTCAAGAACAGATGGCGTATCGAGGTATTATTTTAAGTCATGAGACTGTAAGATTTTGGTGCAATAAATTTGCGATTTATTTTCAAGCTGTCATCAGAAAGAGAGAGAGGAAAGCAACTGACAAATAGCATTTAGATGAGATGAACATCAAGATCAAAGGCGAAGTATTCATATTATGGAGAGCTGTTGACTCCAAGGGGCATGAATTAGAAATATTATTGCAGAAGCGTCGTAACAAGAAATCAGCTATTCGCTTTTTATCAAGATTATTGGGTAATTATCCAACTCCAAGAGTAATTGTTACTGATAAGCTCAGGAGTTACATTAAACCGATTAAGCTTATGTGTCCTAACACTGAACATCGTACTAGTAAGAGACTAAATAACTGTGTTGAAAATGCTCATCAGCCAACTCGACGAAAGGAAAAAATATTGATTAAATTTAAGCATCCTAATTCAGCACAATGTATATTATCACTGATGGGCAAAGTCAGAAATATATTTGCCGTCACAATGTTGGACGATATACTAAAACCGCACCAGAGCAAAGAATTGCATTTGCATCCGCTAAATCTATTTGGGACGAAGCTACTCAAAGGCTTCTTGCTGCCTGAAATATAAAAACATAGTACTTTTTGAAACCAATTTACTTAACTTGACGGTGCCATGGATTGTTGTAAATATTATAAAATATTTTATTTTCGGAATTTATTATGAATAAATAAGTTAAGTCCCAATCTAGCGGTAAATGATTTAGAACAGTTAAAAATTTATTATAAAAATTATTATTAAGCATTATATCATCTTCTACTATAAGCGCATATGGAATATTTTCTTTAACCATTTTGAACCAAATTTCTCTATGACTACAATAACAACCGAGTTCTCCCGCAGTTAGAGTACGATCTAGTATTTTGCTATCCGCATAATAGTTTATATTTTCTGATGGACACATTATTGTATAATTATTATCAAGCGATAATAAAGATGAATTATTTTTTACATCTAAACCGGTAAATTTTTGTCCTTCATTATTTATCATTTGTAAATTATACCCATCTACCGCACTAAATCTTTCATAAGATAGATTATTATCGTCAAATTGCTGCTTAATATTATTAAATCTATTAATACTACAATCTAGGTTTATTACGAATATTTTGACATCTTTTTCACTAATTTGCACATTTCTTAATTGATAAATTGTAGAAAATAAAGTGATTTCGCTAGGTCTATATTTGTAGAATATTAATAATAAACTAATTATACCAAATAGTATAAAAAAGTATTTTTTTAAACGCATCATTATATTTTCTTCAATAAAGGTAATAATTTTTTTCTTAGTTTTTCTTTTATTTCAACATAATTATTTTCTTGATCCGGTACAATAGGGTTATTATATATCTCACAATATTTTTCATCGTCTTGATCAATAGAAATAATATAATTATATAACTCTTCTTCGGAATAATCTTTAGCAAAGATAACAGATTTAGGATTTATGTCTTTAACATAGCTTTTATCTGCATAATAGATAGGTATCGCTCCGGCTAGATAAGCTTGGAAAGGTTTTTCGGTAACATATCCTTCATAGGTTTTATTTTCGTAAGCAATTACGAATTTACATTCGGATAACCATGCTTTAGTATTTTCTATTGGTACTAATGCAAATTCATTATTTAAATATTTTCTTCCACTTCTTACTTTTTTATATAATGATAATCTATGAAAAATATTACTTCTTGCAACACAGCCGTCATATTCTCCCGTTTCTATATGCCCGCTAACAAGAAAGCAAGCAAAGTGCGGTTTATTTGGGTTACATTTAGGTCTTTTATATTCTGTACTTATATCATTAGTAAAATACATATAATATAGAGGAATTCTTATATAGTTTGGACGATCTATATAATCAAAGCCTATAGCTATATCGTAATTATCTGGGTTAGGTTTTACAGCTTCACCGGTAAAAAATATTTTTATACTACTTGGTTTGCTAATTTTTTCTTGACCGAAAACACTATCAATAATAAGGTCATAATTTTCATGATCTATAATAATCTTTCTTCCGCTTTCCTCTATTATTTCTTTTAACATTGGTAAGTGGTTTAATTCAAAGCTTGGCCACATATTAATAAAGCTAACTCTTAAAGTCCTTTCATTTTTTCCGGATTTAAATTGTTCTTTACTATATACGCAGAAAGGTATGAGCAATATTAATATATAAATAATAAAAATTCTTTTTAGCATGTTTATTCTTCTATTTTGGGTAATTGATAATCTTCTGCTTCTACTTCAATAATCTCGGATTTGGAAGAAACTATTTGATAACGCTCGAGACCTGAAGGTAACGCTTTATTTCCTGTATCAATTCCGAGTTTTTGAATATTCTTAACTCTTGATATTAAATTACGATTAAAAGAAGCAGCGAATTTATCATAATTAGTTACCATATTTTGTAAATTATTACCGATTTTTTGAGAATAATCCGCTATAGTACCAATAGAGCCTAATAGTTTTCTTACCTCTTCAATAATTACTTTATAATTTTCTGAACGCCTGTGATCGGTAATTTGGAATCTTGCAAATGATAGCATATTCATAAGTCCGGCAGGTCCTACCGGAAAAATATTACAACTCCAAGCTTTTTGTAGGAAATCAGGATCGGCTGCTATGACTTTCTCAACGGCTTGCTCAGTCGGTAAAAACATCAAGGTAATAACATTATTATAATTTTGATTTTTTTTATTTAAACTAGCTAATACATTCTCGGCATAATCTTTATTTGCTAGCGATTTTAAATGATAATTCATCGTTTTACTGAGATTTTGTAGATTATCCTGCTCATCTACTAAAAACTTAGAGGCTTTTGAATCAATAACCATTAAATTGCCTGAAGGCAGGAAAATAAGGGCATCAGGTCTTAGTTTATTGCTATCTATCGTAGTTAAACCGTATTGCATAATAAAATCTAAATTAGGACGTAAACCTGAAGATTTTAAAATATTCTCAAGCGTGATTTCAGCAAGTAACCCCGCACCGGTAGGGGAAAGCAGTGATTGCTTAATTAAATCTACCGTACTTTTTGATTGCTTAATATCTTTGTTAAGCGCTCCTACCATAGTGATTAAACGCTCAAATTCGCTATTAAATTTTCCGGAAGCAGTAGCGATATTTTTCTCGGCTAGCTCTCTTGCTGCCGTATTTTCCATTTTATGAATCTCAATGAGCTGCTTGGATAAATCCTTGCCTAAATCAAATAATGCTGCTTTAGCTGATGAAAATGACTCTTCTCTTATTTTTTCAGAATCTTTAATAGTTTGTTCTTGATATTCCGTCTTACATTTTAGTTGCTCGATTTTTTGTAAGTAAGCTATTTTTTCTTGATTAAGTAACTGATTAATATTAGTAATTTCTACATTTTGGTCTGTTAGAAATTGCAATTGCGCTTTTAAGGTCTTAGTTTTTACATAAAACCAAATTATTAAAGCTAATAAGATAGGTGTTATAGTTATAATAATAGGTATTAGATAAGGCATAAATTGAAGTTAAATTTTTATTTGTGTTGTATGCCACTCTCGTGTAGGATTGGCATTGTTGAATGGATCACTTATGTCATTCCCAGCAACGGCGGGAATCCAGAAAAAAAACATGAGTACAGTAAATTTTAGAGCTAAAAGCTCAATTTTATCTCGCTTTATACTGGATCCCCGCCGTTGATGGGGATAACATTGTAGGTATTTTTTCGAGTTACACAACAATTTCGTCAACAGCAACACCCTAGGCCGATATCTCTTCAATAACTGCTTGCTTTTTATTTGGTTTTGCCGGAGTAATAATAGAAGTTATTATCGGCTCCATTAACCCCTCAACTACCTCTTTAGTAATAGTAACACGTTGTTTCTTTAACTCGGCAACTTTATACATACTATCAAGCAATAGATGCTCAAGAATGGAGCGCAATCCCCTTGCTCTCGTTTTTTTGGCTAAAGCTTTTTCGGCGATAGCTTCTAATGCTTGATCCTCAATTATAAGCTCTGCATCATCAAGCTCAAATTGTTTTTTATATTGCTTGACTATGGCATTTTTTGGGTTAATTAAAATAGTAATTAAAGCCTGTTTATCTAGATCGTCCAAAGTTGTAATGATTGGTAATCTTCCAATAAATTCGGGAATTAATCCGAATTTTGTTAAATCCTCAATCTCTAAAGATTTAAGAACTTCACTATTATTTTTTTCTTTATCAATATTTACATTCGCTGCAAAACCTATAGAACTATTATTGGTTCTAGAAGTTATAATACTATCGATTCCCATAAAAGCACCACCGCAAATAAACAAAATATTTGAGGTATCGAGCTGCACAAAATCTTGCTGTGGATGCTTTCTACCGCCTTGTGGAGGGACAGACGCAACTGTTCCTTCCATAATTTTAAGCAGTGCTTGTTGTACCCCTTCTCCAGAGACGTCACGAGTAATTGAAGGATTTTCGGACTTGCGGGCGATCTTATCAACCTCGTCAATATATATTATACCCTTTTGTGCTTTTGCTATATTAAACTCGGCAGCTTGCAATAAACGCAATAAAATATTTTCAACATCTTCACCGACATAGCCCGCTTCCGTTAAGGAAGTAGCATCCGCCATAGTAAAAGGTACATCTAAAATTTTAGCAAGTGTCTGAGCAAGCAGCGTTTTACCGGAGCCGGTAGGGCCGATTAGTAAGATGTTAGATTTATTAAGCTCAACGTCATTATTACCTGACTGGACATATTCAAGCCTTTTATAATGATTATATACCGCTACTGCTAAAACCTTTTTAGCTTGATCCTGACCGACCACATAATCATTTAAAACAGAGCATATTTTTTGCGGTGTTGGAATTGAAGAAGTAATCTGCTTTAAAGCAATTTTACTTTCCTCTTCCATAATATCCACACATAAATTTATGCATTCATCGCAAATAAATACTGCAGGACCTGCGATCAGTTTCTTTACTTCATGTTGTTTTTTACTACAAAATGAACAAATTAATTCTTTTTTATTAGCTTCTACTACCATCAATTTTCTTCTTTTTATGTATTTTATTAATATTATTCGATGTTATCCCGTGGCTTGTCCAGTGTTGTTGCATGGATCGAAAAACACTCTCGGTGTCATTTTCCCGTGTAGGCGGGAATCCCCAGCATAAAGCGAGATAAAATCGAGCTTTTAGCTCTAAAAATTTACTGTATGTATGTTTTTTCCTAGATTCCCGCCTACGCGGGAATGACATAGGAGTCGCAAGCCTCATAAATTAATTCACAAAACCCTACCATACATATAATAGTCCTTATGCTCATTTGCAACTATTTCGTATTTTTTAAGGATGCCCTCACGAGCAAATCCGCACCGCTCTAGCAAATTAATCGAACGAATATTATCCGTAATTACCGTTGCCTGTACTCTTATAATTCCAATATGATCAGCAATTTTTAAAATATTTTTTATAGATTTTAGCATTATTCCTTGTCCCCAATAGCTAAAATCTAAATCATAACTTATTTCTGCTCGGTGATGTTCTAAATTTATTATATTAAATCCTACCGTGCCTATAAGTTTATTGCAGTCTTTAAGTGCTACCCCCCAGTAAAAACTTCTATGGTTCTTATATAAACTAGACCAATAACGTATTTCCTCTTGTGCTTCTTTTAAATTTTGGGGTCTATTACTGTCTGTTATATAAATAGCCATTTCCGGCTTACTCATATAATTAAAATAATCCTCAGCATCAAATTCAGTTAATTCTCTTAACACTATATCATTTAAATCTATTATAGGGAAGGGGAAGCGTAAATATTCTCTATTTATCATTCATGTATACTCGTTTTATTTGAAAAATTGGCTACAGCTATTCAGAAAGCTCGATACAAGCGAATTTTGCAAGATTCGTCTTTGCTTACGTATTTTTATACGCTCCGCAGACTCACCTTAAAATTCATCTTGTCTAAAACTTTCTGAATTACGCTGAACGTTGTTTTTGCTTTTAATCCTCACGTACTAATATGTACGCTGCGGTTAAAAGCTTCAAAACGCCTTGCTCTTTTCCAAATTAAACTTCGTCTACCCAACTTTTCATTTATTAGGAGTACTGCAGTATACCTCAAGTTGTGTATGAAATTCATCGAATACAATTATACATAACTAGCTGGGTCTTGTACATTGTTCTTTTTAAAAGCATCAAGTCTTATTGTGCAAGCAAGGCAAGTGCTGCAAGATAAATCATCTTCAGTAGGGTCATAACATGATATAGTATTTTTGTAGTCTACCCCAAGCTCAAGACCTGTTTTAATTATTTGATCTTTAGTCATATCAATCAAAGGAGTATGAATAGTAACTCCTCCTATATTAGTTGCTAGATTTGCCATTGCTTCAAAAGATTTAATATATTCAGGACGGCAATCGGGATAATTTGCCGAATCGCTAGTATGTACGCCTATGAAAATATCCTTTGCACCTATTACTTCTGCAAATCCTAGAGCGTAACTTAGGAATATCGTATTGCGTGCAGGTACATAGGTGACAGGTACATCTTCAGGTAGCTCTTTTGCATCATGATAATGAGGAATATTTATATTATCGTCGGTAAGAGCAGAACCGCCGAAAGCTCGTAAATCTATATTAACGATTTTATGCTGCTTGATGTTATATTCTTTTACTAGCTCTTTAACTTTCCTTAGTTCGGCATTGTTACGCTGCCCGTAATTAAAGCTCATAGCATAAATTTCATAATTTTGTTTTTTCATCATCCCAAGAATCGTAGCCGAGTCTACCCCGCCACTAAGTAAAATAACTGCTTTTTTCATTGTTTTACCGATAAAGTTAATTTTTGGGCAACTAAAGCATTTAAACTAATTTTTGCTCTAAATGCTTCTAATGCTAAAGCTCTGTGGATACGCTTATCTACTCGAATATTAAATTGTCCGCTATACTCTTTTCTAGACGGTGCTAAAGGAACGGGTTGATTATGATTTACATAACTTTCTTTCATTAAAAACCAAGCTTCTTGTAATTCTTGTAATGCCTTTTCAGGCGAATCACCAAAAGCCGACACATTAGGTAATTCTTCAAATTTTGCTAACCAATCTCCATCAATATCTTTAAAAAGCTCTATAGTAAAGCCATCAAATACATCATTATTTTTCATCTTCTTTTCCTTTTTCAAAGTTTAAAAATTGTCGAACCTGATATTCTTTTGCCATATTTCCAACAGTTTGAATAGATAACCTATCACCTCGAGGTGAATACCAAATTTGATAGCTACCTTTTTGTCTATCTTTAATCCAACCACATCCAATCATTAAATTATGAAATTCTGAAAAACTTAATCCTCTAGGATTTTGTTTAGCTTTACTTATAAGTTTTATACGCTGATTCATATTGTAACTATATATAGTTATAAATTGCAAGTCAAATTATTATATTTACATGAATTACCAAAGCAACAAGTTTTAATTAAATCTATTTTCTATAAATAAACCTCATTACTCCTAAATACTCTTGACTAAATCCTGATAATAATTTAAAGTCACGCTATTAGTTTTATGGCGGGTGTAGCTCAGTTGGTTAGAGCATCAGGTTGTGGTTCTGAGGGTCGCGGGTTCGATTCCCGTCACTCGCCCCATATTTTGACTTTGTTGCCGCTATTAGCGAGGAGCGAAAGGCGTTGCTTTCTGGCTCTTATGTCATTCCCGCGAAAGCGGGAATCCAGAAAAAAAGCATAAATACAGTAAATTTTTAGAGCTAAAAGCTCGATTTATCTCGATTTATGCTGGATTCCTGCTTTCGCAGGAATGACATAAAAAGATAAATTTCGATCCCTTCAACAACACCAGTTTCTTCTTGCAATGACGCTTTTTTCTTATGAATATCAAACTTTTATATAGACTGGCTAAATATTTAAGGTTCTATAAAAAAGATTTGATCATTGTTATGGTCTCGCTTCTTAGCGTAGCGCTTTCACTATTACTAATCGGTAATGTTTTCAGAAATTTAGTTGATCAAGGTTTAGCACTCGAGCATATCGCTTCAGTTGATAAATCTATATTATATATTTGCAGGCTTATTCTCATTTTAAGTATTGCTAGTTTTTTTCGCTCGTATTTCATCAATAATATTGCCGAAAAAGTATCAAACCAAATAAGACAGGAAGCTTATAGTAATTTGATTAATTATGAGATTATAGCATTTGAGGAGCTGAAAATCGGCGATATAATCTCACGCTTAACGAGCGATATAGATCAAATATCCAAGCTCATTGTTAATTTTCTGTCTTTTTTTATTCGCAATTCGGTGATGCTGATCGGCAGTATTATTCTGATGTTCTTCGAAAGCTTTAAGTTGGCATCAATAGTAATTATCACCATCCCTGTGCTGATGATTCCTATAATCAAATTCGGCAAACATGTTAAAGCTTTATCTAAAAAAGCCCTAGAATCTCAATCACTTTTAGCTTCCGATATCAATGAAAGCTTTAGCAACATTAAAACTATTCATGCTTTTGGCGGTCAACCGGCTAAAATTACTGAGTTTAATAATTTACTGCAGGATTACCTAAAATATTCTGCCGATCGCTTAAAGATTCGCGCTCTATTCTTTGCATTCTCAATGGCTTTCATATTTCTTAGCGTGACACTTGTTATTTGGATTGGGGCATTGGATATAGTAAAGGGCAATTTATCTTCCGGTCAAATTATATCATTCATCTATTATGCGATTATTGCCAGTTTTAGCAGCGGTGGTATTTTTGAATTATTAAGCGAGATACATTTGCCGCTCGCTGCTCTTGAGCGGATAGTTACAATTATTGATAAATCACCTATAACTCATAATAATTATATTGATTTTGAACCGGCTAACTCCATATCACTGGAATTTAAAAACGTAAGTTTTACTTACCCTTCAAGACCTAATTTAAAGATCATTAATAATATATCTTTCAAAATAAACGCAAATAGTTTTATCGGAATTGTCGGCAGATCAGGCTCAGGCAAAAGTACTTTAATGCAGCTATTATTACGCTTTTACTCCCAAGAAAGTGGCACGATCCTTATTAACAATCAAGATATCGCTCTTTTAAATCCTAACGAAATCCGTAAATTAATTGCTTATGTCTCTCAAGAGGCTAGTATTTTCTCAGACACTATAAAATCGAATATTATGTTTGGTAATAGTGAAGCTAGTGAAGAAGAAATAACCGAGATAATCAAAATTACAGGCATTGCTGATTTTACCGATAAAATTCCTGACGGCATTGATGCTAAAATCGGTGAAAAAGGCGTTAAGCTATCAGGCGGGCAGAAGCAAAGAATAGCTTTGGCACGGGCATTATTACACAAGCCGCAAATTCTACTTCTTGATGAAGCAATGAGTGCTTTAGATACTGAAAGCGAGCAGAAACTATTAAGCTCTATCAGAAATATAATGAAAGGAAAAATTATAATATCAATCGCCCACCGCATCAGTAGTATAGAATCAGCTAACAGTATCTTAGTAATAGACAAAGGAGCGGTAGAAGCCGAAGGAACACATAGTCAACTACTAAAAACCTCAGACCTCTATCGCACTATTTATAAAGAAGTGGATTTATGACTAATTACCCACGTATTGGCATCGATGCTATTGTATTTAATAGTAAAAATAAGATTTTGCTAGGTAAGTGTATCAGCTCGAACGGTGAATCTACCTACGGCAATCCAGGCAGTCACTTAGAATATGGAGAAAGTTTTGAGGAATGTATAATTAGAGAAGTATTAGAAGAAACAAATCTGATCATTAAAAACCCTGAATTTCTAGCCATTACTAATGATATCTTTGAAAAAGAGCAAAAACATTACGTCTCGATTTTCCTTAAAGCTCATTGTTTAGCATGAATTACAAAATCTAGAACCCCTTAAAGTAGAAAGCTGGCAATGGTTTGCTTTGGATAATTTACCGGGCAATCTTTTCCCGCCTTTAAAAAATCTAATCAATAAGAAAGGTTATTTATTCGGTGAAATCATAAGTTAATCACTAGGCTTAGATTTTAAAAAAATTAGTTGCATTTTTATATTATTTTCTCTATCATAGCTACAATTTTTATATGGTTACAATTATATACCTAATACGCAACCAATTTATATTAAGTTATGGTTCATAAAGATTTATCGCATTTATTTAAGCGAAAACCAAATTAAAGATTTGATAAAACGTTACTATAAATTCGAAAAAATATCCGATTTATTAGAAGAATTTAAGATTAACGTACATCTTAGTAAATTAGTTAGGCTCTTCCCCCTCATGGTTAATGAAGAATTGTGGTGTAAATATTGTCCAAATACAAATTTAGTTAGTGAATTAGAGAGTAGAAGCCATCTTTGTTATAATTTGACAGGAGGTTTTGATGCTTTTGAAAAATTCTGCCCTGAATGTTATCATAGCGATAATCTTTACTGCTCATACTCTAATTGCAGAGAAGTTACAAAACAAAAAAAACAAACTGAAGAAGAAAAAAAAAGAAATCTTATAAAAAAATTCTGCCATTATGATTACGTTAAAACTCATAAAAATATCCCAGTTGAAGAATTAACTTTAAAAGATGCTTTATATTTATTAAGTGTTGTGTCGCATTCTGCTTCTGAAAACTTTGAATTTATAGAGCCATTTTCTAAAACTCCTTCTATCCCTAATTTAACACCTGATAACGAATTAACGCTTAATATTGTAAATTATTTATATGTAATAAGGGTCTTATAGTAATCAGTCCTTCAAATCCTCTTAATGCTTTTGAATTTAATGAAAAATAAGAACCACAAATATGTCTCCTAGAAAAAATATTGTGAGAGTTTTTACCATCCATGAATATTGAAGAAAAGCAACAATACCTAGATGATATAAAAGATCTTATTAAAAGGGAATGGTCTTTATCATGGAAAGACGATATTGCTGAAATGTGGCAACAAATTACTAGCTATGAATGTATAGAATATTTTAAACATTTATTAAATAAAAGAAATTTTACTTTAAATGAGCCTATTGGAGAAAAAACTATGAATACTTTTATAAATTTATTAAAAAATTTTTCAGTAGGTCAAATATTTAGTTTATCGTGGCAAGCAGTAAGTCATACAAATGATTATATTTCTGCAGAAAAAATAAATTACTTACATGGAAGAAATATGTTTATTGGTAGTATACAAAGAAAAGCCGATAAAGCAATTGCAGAAAATTGGACAGTAAAAAATGCTAGAAGAGATTTTGGTCTTCCACAAACTATAATTAGCTCTATTTTTTTCAATACTTTTTTAGAATTAGGAAACGAATATTTTGAAAATGTTATGCCGAATGAATATAGTAAATGATTATTTCTCCTTAGTCATCTCTTTTGCCTCTCTCCACAATTGCAGCATAAACTCTACGGATTGTCCTTGTAGATTTGGCAAATTATGTTTTCTAGTAAGTGTTTTTACTGCTTTCATACGCTTAGTAAATTTTGCACCGGTTTTGTTAAGCGTTTCTTCCACATCGTATCCTAAAAAAACGCATAAAGAAATTGCCGTATGGAGTAAATCGCCTATTTCTTCCTGCACTCTCTCTTTATAGTCAATTGATTTAAACTCGCTGACGATGTCACTCGTCGCTCTCCTATTATTTATAGGCTTCGCTCCTTGCTCCTTGTATTCAAGCTTAACTGAATTGACTATAGTTTCGTCATTCTCAATCGCCTCTTTTATTTCTCTGCATTCATCAATTACCTGCTCTAAAATCATATCATAATCAGACCAATCAAAGCCATAATCACGTGCGTCTTTCTCAAGTAAAATCAAGTTTTTTAAAGCATTCATAAATCTTTATTATTCAAGCAAAAACCAATTTTTAAATCCGAACTCATAAAATATTAAATGATTTGTTCTGTAAACATTTATGAAAAATTTTATTCTGACTACTATGTTCACAGAGTTTGAATTTATTTTGATTGCTAAATTACATTACCTGTTAATTCTATACTATTTGATTCATCTAAAAAATTTAATATAGAGGATTCAAATTTAAACTGATTGGGATTTTCTAAAGTAGCAAAAAACTTGATTTCTGCTTTTAGTTCATTTAAAACTTCAAGTGAAACTGCAACATTATTCTCTTGACTTAAATATTTAAACATTAAAATCGCTAATTTTTCATTTCTGGGATGCCAAGTATTAATTCCATATTCATTCCCATCACTATAGTGTATATAATTATCTCGATAATTAAAATTAGGATTAGTAGTTAAACAATATAATGCTTCATCTAGTTTAGTATACGGGGTTATGTTATTTACTATTTCTTCTCTTGACTCAAGCGGTTTTGTCCCCCAAGGTCTATAATTTTCTTCAAGTTTGAGCATATAAGTAGGTCTAATAGATAAATACTCGTTTAATTCTTTTTCTGTTATATTATCATCTTTTAATAATTTTTGGATTTTACTGAAAATATGAAATTTATTAAATTTTTCATAAATTTCTTTTATATTTTCTTTGGTTAAAGATAGCAATTTAGGATTTTCTTCTGATGTACCTAATAAAGAATTATAATAATTTTCAAAAGTATTAATACCTTTACCGCTTATAGAAATAGTAGTGTTTAATGTGTCAGGAGTACCATTTAGAGTAGTTGCTTCAAGGAATGTTTTAATAGAAAAATCTTGAATATGATGTTCATTTAAATATTTAAAACCTTCAATTGACGCAACGGATATGGGATTTTCATTATTAGAGAAAGTAACTAATTTAGAATTTTTAGGTAATAAGTGAACACATTTTATTGCAGAACCACTTTGACAGCTAAAAATAATAATTCTACAGGTGTTTTTATATAATCATTTACTAACCTAAATAACTCTCCGGTATATAAAACGCTTATCGGCTCCTCCTCAAGATTTATAACTAAACAGTGAGATTTAATTGTTGAATTAGGGATATTTGCTGCTGCTCCATGCATACTAAATAAAATTAATGGAGCTTCTTCATTATTAGTATTATCTTCAGCCGCCTATTGTAATAAATTCTTAATTTCATTCTTTGTAATAGATTTTTTACTATCCCCTATGGATAAAAAGTTATATTTTTGGTTATCTTTAAAGAATTTTTCTATATATGTAAATTCATCATCTATTCCAGTAACGGTTACCTCATCTCCTTCTATAATAGATATTTGCTTTCTTAAGTCTTGCTCTCGTTTTTCTTTAGAAAATTCAGGCCCCTGAATTAATACTACTGTTCTTTTTGACATAATTATTTTTAAAATTAATTGAAAGGGTTTTATAACATAAAGTTAATTTTCTGTCAATATAACTTAATAAATTAATTAATAATTAAAGATTGTGCAATGATGAATGTTAATTGAAATTCAAAAAGGTTTAAATGGTATTTTTATTTAGTAAAATTACTATTTGTTTAACATATAACTATAATATATTATTGAACTTAAAATTTTAAATCATTTTATGAAAATATTTAATAGTTATCGTGATTCGGTAATGAATCCCTTAAAACTCGTCTTCTTAGGTCTAATTCTATTATCGTATAATTGTTTTGCGGATATTATCCCTACTAACGATTTTAAAGTAATAGAAGAATATATAAACAAAGCCGATAAAGATACTTTGGTTATTTTTGACGTGGATGATGTGCTTGCAATGCCGACTGATGAATTTGCCGTTAATGCTCCTATCAGAAAAGAGCTAACGCAAAAACTAAAGGAACGATATACAAAAGATGAGCTTAGATATCTATATAGTTGTGTCTTTGAAAGGCGTACCGCTAAGCCTGTTAATCCAAATATGCAAGGCTTAATTAAAAGCTTAGAACAACGGAAAATTCCGGCAATTGCTTTAACTAGATGGTGGACAGGGAAGTACGGTAAAATAGATAAAATGGAAAATTTGAGGTTTGATGCTTTAAAACAGGTGGATATTTCGTTTGTTAATACTACGCCTTTTAAAGAAGATACAACTTTTTCGGAATTAGAGAATGGAAACGGTATTCCAATGTTAATATCAGGAGTTATTTTAACAGCTTCTGCAAATAAAGGTTTAGTGCTTAAATCTGTCCTTGAAAAATCTAATTTGCACTTTAAAAAGATTATTTTTATTGACGATAAAATGAAAGAGCTTGAGTCAGTTGAAATAATTTGTCGTGAGATGGATATTGATTTTCAAGGTATTCATTATGGAGCTGCTAAACTAGTACCTCTACCTGTACTTGATAAAAAAAAAGAACAATTGCATTATGAAATTCTTGAGAAAGAACATATCTGGCTACTAGATAAAGAATTAGAGGAAAGATTCAGAAAAAATTCTAAGAAATAACATTACTTTTTTGCCATAATTTAAATATTTTGGTTTCTTCTTCCAAAAATAAAGTTTTTTCATAAGCAATATTAATAGAGTAGTTTTTAACCAAATAAAGATATAGAAAATTTATTATGAATAGTAAACAGCTGCTACCTTCTGCATAATTTGTAAGTCCTATATAAGCTGATGCACCATTTAACAAGAAACTATTAGCAAACTCTTTGCTTCCAAGGCAGCAGCCGGTATTAATAACAATTTGCTTATTAAGTTGTAAAAACTCTATAAAATTGTTTGCAGAAAGTTGTTTAGTATAAGGCATTTTTATCTCTATTTCTTTTGCGAGTTCTGGAAGGAATAATCCTGCCTTATTTCCATGACACGAAATTACTACAATATTATGTAAATAATCCGAACTTTGTAGAAGAGATATTAAATGAGCTGCGTTGCCTATATAATGCACTCTTGTTTGAATACTTAATGACTCAAGTACTCCTCTTATTGCAATAGATTCAAGTGAGGTGTTTGGTAGTACAATAATATCAACTGCCCTAATTTCTTTAATATGAAACATTTGATTTTTCACATAATTAATATTGCTTACAATTAATAATTTAGTTTATTATCGCATAATAATAAATAATTGAAATCATGACAACTATTATCTATTTAATAGGAAAGCCTGGAACAGGAAAATATACTATAGCAAAAGAGCTTAGCAAAAGCGGTTACATCGTATGTGATAATCAATTGATCAATAATCCTATTTTTGCTTTACTTGAGTATGACGGGTTTAAAGATATTCCGGAATTTGTTTGGAAATATATTAGGAAAATTTGGGATAGTATTTTTGAATTCATGTCTTGCGAACATAGCAATAATTACGTGCTAACTAACGTACTTGGAGAGATAGAACGAGATCGTAAGCTTTTTAAACAAGTGGAGAATATGGCTTTGCAGCGTGGTTCACTTTTTGTACCGGTAAAACTACTAATTTCTGAAGAAGAAAATAAAAAACGTGTATCAAGCCCTGAAAGAGCTTTACGCTATAAATCCTTAAGGATTGAAGAGGGGATAGAGTTAATTATAATATCTCTCATCCTAATTTATTAGAGTTAGACGTTAGCAACTTATCAGCTTCAAATGCAGCAGAGAAAATTTTAGAGCATGCTTTAAACTTATATAGTAAATTGAATTAAATTTGGTACTTACTCATCGGTCTGCCTGTTATTACAGTCTCCACCCTCACATCTGTAACTAAATCTAACTGAATTTACTATATATAGTAAATTTTATTTCATACGCATTAGCAATGCTTGCTTACCGCTTTGTGCCAGTGAATTGTTAGGATTTAATTGTAAAGCTTGATTATATGCTTCAAGTGCCTGCTCATATTTGCCTATCTCGACTAGCATATTTCCTTGGTTGTAATGTGTATACCAAATATTCGGATTTAATTTAATAGCATTATTATACGCTTCAAGAGCTAAATCATATTTACCTAATTTTTCAAACATATTTCCAATATTATTATAAATATTTGGATTATTATGGTTTAAAGCAAGGGCTTTATTATATGCTTCAAAAGCTGGTTTAGTTTTGTACATCTGTCTCAATATATTTCCTTTAAGATAATAGACTTTCCAATTATTAGGATCTAATTCAATAGCCTTATTATATGATTTAAGAGCTTGGAAAGGTTTACCTAATTTTCTTAAAATAACTCCTTTATAATTATATATTTTTGCATTATTAGGTTCTAATTTAATGGCTTTATTATATGCATCAAGAGCTAAATCATACTTACCTAAATTTTTTAATATATCTCCTTTGCCAATATATCCTATTGCACTATTAGGTTCCAACTCAATTGCCTTATTAAAAGTTTGAAGTGCTTGCTCGTATTTACCTAATTTTTCTAACACCCCTCCTTTACCAAGATATCCTTTCGCATTCCTAGGTTCTAATTCAATCATTTTATTAAAGGATTGAAGTGCTTGCTCACATTTACCTGAATCACATAATAAAAGCCCTTCAGTAAAATAATCCTTTGATTCTGATGCCCAAACTTGATTAATCTGACAAATAATTATTAATAAATTGAGAATTAAATAATTTGTTATATTTTTTCATAACCATTTACACTATTTTAAATATAAAAATATAGTGATAAAAAACTATTTGCAATTTAAAAATATAAAATCTTGTTTTTACTTTATACTAAACTACTCTTAAAAAGTAACTATTATTTTCAATTTAGAGTTTAAAACATATAGAAAATAGAATTAATAGTATGTATAATATAGCTACATTAAATTTATAGTTGTAATATGTTAAGCTCAAAAGAACAAAAAGATCTGTATCTATTAAATAATAAAGCTTCGAGAGGTGAAATCCTTGAAGCGTTCTGGTAGTCAGTAGCTGAAAATATTTGCGATATTAGCTGGAAATATATCCCAATACGAAAAAGTCCGTTCTAAATTGTAACTAATAGAAACTATAATTAAATTTAGAAATTTAAAAAAAGTAATGATTTTGTAAATGATATACAATTTTATTAATCATTATATTTAAATGATATTACTTCTTATTTACTATTCTTAACTCTTTTAATAGCTTAATTTAAGATACATTTGGGAGGTAGAAACTGTGAACGGATCAAGCTCTGTGCGCTTAATTAGAATAAAACTAATTTTGGTTCATTTTTGCTGTAAATTATAAAATTTTTTGAAATAAATGACTATTTCAGCAAAAAAATTTTTAATTTTTCACTAAAAATAGCTCAATATAACAATAATTCTATTAGGTGTACAGAAGCTAGTTTTTATAACCAGAAGTTCACTTTTCGCTTTCATTTATAAATAATATAAGATTAAATCACTGGTTTATGCAGGAGTAATGTAGAAGTGTTGTAGGTGATAACAGTTTGGTCTTAAGATTTATTTTTCTCTTATTTATGGATAATATAAAAATTAAAGAACTATTTATACAGAAGTGATGTAGAGATTATAGGTAATATACATTATTAACTTAAAGAGTTGGAAAAAAAATTTAATTAGTATTCTGGATGGGAGGCGCTTCCCGTCTTGAATACTTAAACAATTATAATCTTCTTTTAAAACTAGTATGAATAATAACTTTGAAAGGAAAGAAATATGATAGTCTAAATTTAAGTTTTATTCATCTCTTACTACTAGGACGGATATACTAGAATGACGGACGATTTTGGAAGCATTAGGACCAAGCATATAGTCCCTTAATTGAGGTCTAACTGCTGAAATAATTATTAAGTCCGCCTTGATATCATTAGAACGCTTAATTATTTCGTCATAAACCGCGCCGCTACCTATATAATAATCTGCTTCAATTTCATCCGGCACATATTGTTTTATAAGCTCTTTAACTTGTATTTGATATTTCGTTTTCTTTTCATTTATCCAATTTTTAGGTAAATAATCTTCAACCATCTTCATACCAAAATCTGAGATTACGTATATAAAATGCAGTTTTGCTTGAAAATTTGTAGCAAACATTAAAGCTTTAGATAAAAGACCTTTCATAGATTTTTTATCTGCTAAATCTATAGGTATAAGTATATTTTTAAACATAGTATTTTATTACAATTATTATCTATTTCTTACTGAATCATGTTTTGGTAAAACAAAATTTTTAGTATCCGCAAAATAGTTAATATCAATATTATTTAGTAGGTAATTAGAAAGTTTAAAACTTCCGACATTTCTATGAAAAGCGCCGATAAATTTATCTAATATATTAGAATCTGTATCATCTCTAGTCACTAAAATTGAGGATACTTTTATAGTTGTTTGATCATCCGTAATTCCCGGGTATAAACCTTTATGAAGTACTGCTTTATGAAAAGCTCTATTTTGCTCTATCAATTTTGCTATTTTATCATTTTCAATTGAAACAAAATCAATCTCACATCTATTAGCAATTAAATTGACTAAAGGATTAGGATGCCCAACAAGCATGATTATAGCATCTATTTTCCTATTGCAAAATTTATCGATAGAATCTTCATAATTAATATTTATATCTTCAGGCTGTTTTGCAAATTTATACAGTGAAGAGACTTCATTATAAGTAATATTACTACTAGAGAAAGTGGCCCCATTAGTTATTTTTTTCCCGTCAATATCAGCAAAAACTTTTATTTTATCTTCATCCTTTACGATAACCGTAAAAAATTCATCATGCAAGTTTAATAGCTGCCTTAAATTTTGCATTTTTTCTTTACCGCTATAATAACCTGTGCCTTCATACGCTTCTACTGCAATATTTGCCTGCACTAAGGCTAAATCGATTTTACCTTGTTTTAATAATTCTAAATTTTCAATACTACCGTTTGTCGGAACAACTTCACATTTAATATTTTCCTTATTCTTTTCATCCCCTATAATTGTTTTACATAAATCAAGACCTATAGAATAATATCCTTTTAAAATAGAACCAGTACCTATTTTAAAAGTCTTCATTTCTTGATCTGCATGAGCATTATTACACAACAGAAATATAGTAAAAATAACGCTATATAAAGTTAGTTTATTCATAAAATTAATTTGAAGGATTTTCAGGATGTTGATCTTCTTTATCATCACCTAGCTTTAATTCAAGTAAATTAATAGAGCCGATATTTATTCCTTTATCAGAAAACTCTACATCAAACTTGGCTTTTTCTATATTATTATGATATAAATTAGAATTATTTAATTCTTCCTGACCAGAAATTAAAGGCTCGTCAGCCGCCTTATTTACAGCTTTAGCAACAATAGTTTTGATAAGTTTTTTAGAAAAAATAATATTATTAGGAAGTAATTTATCAACTATAGAATTATAGTTTTCAAGCTCAAATGATAATTTACCTTGCGGAAGTTTATTAGCAAAAAACTTTAACCCGCCATTTAGAGCAATTTTAGAATCACGATCGCAAACAAAAATAAATCTTTCTATATTAAAATCTTGTAAAATAGCAGAGTCTTCACCGCAAAATTTAAAGAGGCAGCAATATCTAAATTGGCATTTTTAAAATTAGCTATATCTTTTTCAGAATCATAATTCATCTTTAAAACTAATGAAATATTTTCGTTTTTTAATGAATTCTTCTTATCTATGAATAAATCTAAATCATTAATTTTAAAAATCTCTTGTTCTTCTTTAAATACCAATAATAATTTATTATTTAGTTGTATTGATTTTAAGATTTCCTGTAGATCGTCTTCCTTAGACACTTTATATAAAGGTTTATTGAATTTACCTATCCCTTTTATATTGTTATCGCTACGCACATTATAAGTAAATGTTTTTTCACCGTAATTATCTATTTCTTTAATAAATGGACCAAAATTTAAACTAGCTTTTTTGGTGCTAAGAGAAACTCCTAAAATAATGTTATCACTAGAAAATTCTTTAGAATTTACGTGATCTATTAATTTAATTTTAGGGTCAACTATAGTAATTTTCCAGTTAAAAGGATAACCTGAGAATTTCACAACGTTATAAGATATTTTAAGATTATCCGTTTCAGAATTTTTAATTAAATTTATTACGTTATTTTTTATAGTATAAGCAACTGCAAACCATACTATAGTAAACGCTAAAAACACAAAAATAAGTATTTTACGTATCACTTTGTTAATCCATTTTAATATTACGGGTAGCGGTAGGGAGAAACACTTTTATACCGTCCAATTCTTCGGTTAAAATAATTTGACACCCCAATCTAGAAGTATCGGTAAGACCAAACGCTAAGTCAAGCATATCTTCTTCTGCTTCAGTAGGTTTTTTTAATTTGTTGTAAAATTCTTCATCTAAAATAACGTGACAGGTAGCACAAGCAAGCGATCCTTCACAAGCTCCTTCAAGATCTATATTGTTACTGTGGGCAATTTCTAGGATAGAAAGCCCAATCGGAGCATCTACTATTTTTTCTTCTTCATTATTTACAACAAATATTACTTTTATTTTTTTTGACATTACTTTTTTACTTGTATTTAGTTGATATTTTATCTTTCAACAAACCGCTAACTCTTATATTAAATTTTGCGTTTACGGATTGTTTAACTTTAGATTTAAAATCTTTAACAGCGTTATTAATTAATATGCGATCTCTTGAGGTTACCGCTTCTTTTAAATTCTTTAGTAAACTGCTAATTAAAGCTTTTTCACTATCAGTTAATGTATCCGCTAACTCTTTAATAGCATGTTCTATATTAAAAATCAAAGTTTCAGCTGTAATAACCGTTTCTTGTAATAATCTTGCTGTATGATCTGTTTTAACATTTTTATAAGCATTTTCTAAAATCTTATTAATTTCGTCCTTATTAATGCCGTAATCAGGTTTTACTTCTAGAGCATGCGTTATATTGCTAATTTTTTCGTAAGCGGAAACCGATAATATACCGTCGGCATCAATTGCAAAAGTAACTTCGGCTCTGATACTGCCTGCTTTCATAGGAGGAAGTCCCTTTAACTCAAATCTGGCTAGGCTGCGACAATCTGCCGCCATTTTACGCTCACCTTGTAATATGTGAAACTTTATACCGGTTTGATTATCGGCGTAAGTCGTAAACTCTTTTACTACCGAAATAGGAATAGGAGTATTACGCAAAATGATTTTTTCAACAATACCGCCGTACAACTCCATACCTAAAGATAAAGGTACTACATCAATTAGTAATGAATCTATATTTGGAGTTGTTAAATTTTCTGCTTGTAAAGCAGCACCCCATACCACCGTTTTGTCCGGATCGATATTCGATAAAATATCTACTCTAAATATTTTTGACAATTCATTTTTAATTAAAGGAATACGGGTCGCACCGCCTACCAAAATAATGCCGTCAATATTTGGATTACCTGACGTCTCTATACACTCTTTTGCTATCTTAATAGTACGATCTATTAAAGGGGTAATTAACTTCTCGAATTTTTGTTTATTGAATGATATATCATGAAACTTAAAGCTATCTTCATTTGATAAGGCTTCTTTTGCCTTTTTAGCAAGCTGTAAAGTATCTGCAGAATTAGGTAAATTAAAATTATCTATAAAATAATCGGCAATTATTTTATCTATATCATCACCGCCAAGCATATTATCACCGCTTGTTGCTATCACCTGAAAAACGCCTTCGGTAATATTTAGAATCGATACATCAAAAGTACCGCCGCCTAGATCATAAACAAGATAGCAGCCATCTGTATTCTTATTTAACCCATAAGCATAAGCGGCAGCGGTAGGTTCGGCAATTAGCCTTAATACTTCAAAACCTGCAAGTTTTGCGGCAAACATAACTTCACCTCGTGCGGCATCGTTAAAATGAGCAGGGACGGTTATAACGGCTTTAGTTATTTGGGTCGCTAGTTGCTTTTCTGCTTGCTGCTTCAAATGTATAAAAACTTCTGCCGCAACCTCAGCAACTCGCATTTGTTTATCGGCAAAATTTAATCTAAGTTCCCGATCATTTACCTTTATATAATCTTTAACCAATGAAAAAAGAGTAGGGTTATCTAAGATTTCTTTTAATGTTTTGCCAAATAATCTCTTAATTGAGCGTAAACCTTTGCCGCTACCTATTATGAAATCTTTATTTATAAATTCTATAGTGGTCGGTACTAATTCTTTATTTTTCGTTGTTCTAATTACGGTAACTTTTCTATTATTTGAAACGGCTATTAATGAATTAGTAGTACCAAAATCTATACCTACGGCTATTTGAGCTTCTTGCTTAAATTCCGCTTCCCCTGGTTCTCTAATTTCTATTATTTGCATGACTTCATTTTTTCTTGTAGCTTACTTAGCAATGTGTAAATATATTTAAGCTTACTAGTTTTTAAAGTTGCTTCTAACAAGTTATGTTTTGTAAAAGATTCAGCTAAAGAATTAAGCTCTACTTTTTTCATTGACTCATATTTGTTTTTTATTTTCTCTAAAATCTCATATGAATTAGTATTTTCAATAACTTCCATCTCATCCCAAAAAATGCTTAATTCTGAAGCGGGAATTGTAGTTCGTACTTTCTCGCTATTTAAATCTATATCATTTAAAAATAGCATATATTCAGCACGTTTTAACTTATCTTTAAGTATAAAGTAGGCTTTATTTAATTCAGAAGATATAATAAGATTCTGCTCTTTTTCTTGTAAAGTTTTAGCTTTATCGGGATGATATTTTACCTGCATAGTAAAATATTGCTTTTCTAATATCTTTGAATCAATATTATAATTCTGTTCTAGCTCTAGTAATTGAAAATAATTTTGCACTTTTGCTTTATTGTAATTCTAAACTGCTTTATCATATACTAAAAATTTAAAATACACAATATGCGAACATGGACGAAAATTGCAAAATTCGCTTGCTATCTTAGCTTTCTAAATCATGCTGTACACTGAAATATAAATATGGAAATTGACTTATTACATTTTGAAAAAAAATATGACGGGTATATCGTAGCCGGTATAGATGAAGCAGGTAGAGGACCGGTCGCCGGAGCGGTAATAGCCGCTGCTGTTATAGTTGATAGAAATAATATTATAGACGGTATTAAAGATTCTAAGAAACTTTCTAAAAAGAAAAGAGAGCTATTATATGAGCAAATAACTGCTAATTATAGCTGGGCGGTCGGGATTGTTTCTCATACCGAAATTGATGAGATTAATATATTAGAAGCCACTAAAAAAGCTTGCTTGATTGCTGCAAAAAATCTTAGCACCCAGCCGGAAATAGTTATAGTCGACGGTAATATGCAGTTTTACGATAAAAGATTTGTTAGCATAATAAATGGTGATAATTTGTCTTTATCGATCGCTGCAGCCTCTATTATTGCCAAAGTTACTAGAGACCGTTTAATGTTAGATTTAAGTACAGAATTTCCACAATATTTATGGCATAAAAATTCCGGTTACGGCACCAAAGAGCATATTGAAGCTATAAAATTACACGGCTTATCCCCTTATCACCGCTTGAGTTTCACTAAAAGTATTGCTGACTAAAGTCTGATATTGTATTTGCGAAGTCACGAAGTGTTTATGGCTTAGGAGACCCGCTCGGTGTCATACCGTGGCTTGACCACGGTATCCAGAAAAATAACTTAAAGTGTTGAATTTTTAGTATTAAAAGCTCGATTTATCTCGCTTTATCATGGATCCCGGGAGCAAGTCGCGGGATGACAGAGGTTGAACTGATCCATGCAACAATGTCATTCCTTCCTTGGTTCAGACGTTATTTTATTTAATTCAATTGACTATACCTCACCTGTTAAATTATTAAGCGCTGCTTTGGTAATTTTCACATTAACAGTTTTGCCTAACAAATCTTTATTAGGGTTTGTGATATATACAGATTGCATATAAGGTGTTTTACCTATTATCTGGTCATCAAATTTACCATCACGATCAAATAATACTTTCATTGTAGAACCTATACAGCTTTCATTAAAGGCTAGTTGCTGGGCTGCGAGTTCTTTTTGCAGGATAGTTAACCTCTCCGATTTTATATGCTCCGGTACTTGATCGCTTCTTGTTGCTCCAGGAGTACCCGGGCGAGGGCTATATTTAAAAGAATAGCACTGACCGTAACGTACTCTGCGTACTAAATCTAACGTATCTGCAAAATCTTCATCTGTTTCACCCGGAAAACCGACGATAAAATCGGAAGATAAAACTATATCCGGTCTTGCTTTTCTTAAACGCTCTATTATACCGAAATAATAATCCCGATCATGTTTGCGGTTCATCGATTTTAATGTTTTATTCGAACCTGATTGCACCGGTAAATGCAAGAACGGCATTAATTTAGGCTCTAAGCCGTGTAGCTCGATTAAATCGTCAGTCATATCTATCGGATGCGAAGTCATATAACGCAATCTTTCTAAATTTGGAATTTGTGCTAAATGCCTTATTAAATCAGCTAAACTAAATGTTTTATCGTCTATACCTTTGCCGTGATATGCGTTAACATTCTGCCCGAGTAACATAATTTCTTTAGCACCGCTATTAACTACTTTTAACGCTTCCCTGTAAACCTGATCCACATTTCTTGAAAATTCGGCACCTCTTGTGTAAGGTACTACGCAGAAAGTACAGAACTTATCACACCCTTCCTGTACTGATATAAAGGCACTAGTCCCTTGCGGGTATAATTGCTCGGGTAACTGATCAAATTTTGCTTCTTCAACAAAGTCCAGATCGATTAAATGTTTTTCGTGTCTAACAACTTTAGAGATTAATTCCGGTAAGTTATAATAAGACAGCGGACCTACTACAATGTCAACGTAAGGAGTTCTTGCAAAAATTTCCTCCCCTTCAGCTTGTGCAACGCAGCCCGCAACTACTATTATAGCTGAATTTAATCCTCTTTTTTGTCTTTCATCTTGTAATTTTTTAATACGCCCAAGTTCGGAATAGGTTTTTTCAGCCGCTTTTTCTCTGATATGACAAGTATTTAAAATAATAATATTTGCTTTTTCTATATTCTGGGTAGGTTCATAACCGAAAGGGTAAAGTAAATCTTGCATTTTAACGGAGTCATAGACATTCATCTGACATCCGTAGGTTTTAATATAGAGCTTTTTACTCATAAATTGTTTTTAATAACTTTAAAAGTTCCATACTATACTATATTTAATTAATATGATCAAATTTTAAATAATTATAGTCAACTGATTCGAATTCACTGAACTGTTTTATGTCATTCTTAGCAACGGCGGGAATCTAGTCAACTATAATGTCATGCCATGACTTGATCACGGCAGCTTGTGCCAGATACCTTAGGTATAAGCCGCGGTATGACAAGATTTTTTTTCTAGATTCCTGCCGTTGCTAATAATGACATAAAATGTCACCTTTATCTAAATAAAATATAACATTTTTTTAAAACTGTCAGGTACTATTCCATGGGCGTGGCAATCTAATAAAAGTGGTGCCGGAACTCATGAGATTGTTTCGTCAAAAATTACAGTTTTTCCTCGCAATAACAATTTAGGAGCCATGCAACAACGCTGGACAAGCCATGAAATAACACCGAGGATACTTTTTTCCTATATTTCTGTGTTCTTTACAGTCGTTCATAATGACAACGTTTACAGAAACCTTTTATTTGTAAAAAAATTAATAATACCTATTGCATATGCCAAAGAAATCCTATATAATGCACCTCAATAGATTAATAAATTAACTAAATATTAACAAAAATTAACCACATGTAATTAAAATATCACAATTTAAGCTCAAAAACATATCTATTATCTTACCTTAATACAACCTAAATAAAATTTCTTGACATAATATTTTTTTGTGTATTATTACCTTTAATAATATAAGAAAGAGTTAATATTTTGATTAGCATTTAATATTTCATTAAGGGGAACTAAATATTATGGCAAAAAATATGAAATCAAAAAGTTCTAAACTCGCTAAATTATTTTTACTCGGCTGTGCTAACGCCGCAATTCTTACTGCTATCCCGCAAACAGTGATGGCTGTTGATATAGAAATAAGAGACATTTTACATAAAGCTCCAGAATATCAAAATTTAATTCCTGCAGATAAACTTGCTCTTTTTAGAGCAATTCAAGCTCAAGAAGATTTTGATGATCTTTTCAATGAGCTTATGCCTCAAGAAAAAAGATTATTTAATGATGAATTAAGAGAAGTTACTAGGACTCAGGAGGCTGCTCCTGTGCTTAACGGTGCAAGAGAAAGAAGAGAAGCAAGAGCAGGAGGTAATGTAACTGCTAATTTGTAAACTTTCAGATTTGATCTGACATATTAAGGTTAAAAATAGAAGAGTTTGTGTGTATGTAGATAACTGAGAAGTTATCTATCATATCCAGGAACTAAATATAAAACTCAATTAACAGGAATAATATGTCAAATTACGATCAAAAAATAATCAAGCCTAAATTAGGATTATTAGAACTTGCAAAACAACTGGGCAGTGTTAGCACCGCGTGTAAAGTAATGGGGTATTCAAGAGATAGCTTTTACCGATTTAAAGAACTGTATGAGACAGGCGGAGAAGCTGCACTTACAGATATAAGTCGTAAGAAACCTATACTTAAGAATCGTGTATCAGAACATATAGAACAAGCAGTAATAAATCTTGCTATAGAAAATCCCGCTCTTGGTCAGCTTCGTGCAAGCCAAGAGTTATTGAAACAGGGTATTATAGTATCATCCAGTGGAGTACGTTCTATTTGGCTACGCAATGATCTTGAGACTTTAAAGAAAAGACTAAAAGCATTAGAAGCTAAATCTGCACAGGATGGTATCTTACTTACAGAAGAGCAACTAGCTGCTCTAGAAAAAGCAAAACAAATTAAAGAAGCACATGGGGAAATAGATACGCAGCATCCAGGGTATCTTGGTTCACAAGACACATATTATGTAGGCAATATGAAGGTGGTGGGTAGAATCTACCAACAAACATTTATTGATACTTATTTGTATTAGTTGAGATTTGATCTTACATTTAATAAAAATTACGTATTAAAAATACAGATAAAAAAATGGAAGGTCACAATGCACTTAAATCAAAAAATAATAAAGCCAAAATTAGGTTTACTTGAATTAGCTAAGAGTCTTGGTAGTATATCATCAGCATGTAAAGCGATGGGATATAGTAGAGATAGTTATTACAGATTTAAAGAACTGTATGAAACTGGTGGCGAAGAAGCGTTGTATGAAATTAGTCGAAGAAAGCCAATAATAGCGAATAGAGTTGATCCAGCGATAGAGAAGGCAGTAATGGATATGGCAATAGAATATCCAGCATATGGTCAGCTAAGAGTATCAAATGAGCTTAAGAAGAGTGGTATACTTGTATCACCTGGAGGAGTGAGATCAATTTGGCTACGTAATGATTTAAATAATATCAGTAAAAGGCTTAAAGCATTAGAAGCAAAGATGGCTCAAGATGAGATTGTTCTTACTGAAGCTCAGTTACAAGTACTAGAGAAGCGTCGTAATGAAAAAGAAGCACATGGAGAAATTGAGACGCAGCATCCAGGTTATCTAGGATGTCAGGATACGTATTATGTAGGTAATTTTAAAGGTATAGGTAAGGTTTATTCTCAGGTATTTATTGATAGCTATACTAGGGTAGCGGATGCTAAACTATATACTGATAAAACAGCAATTACTGCTGCTGATATGCTTAATGACCGGGTGTTACCATGGTATGAGAGCCAAGGGATACCAATACTGCGTATTCTTACAGATCGTGGGTCAGAATATAAGGGCAATATAGAGCATCATGCTTTTGAGTTATTTCTTAGCATAGAGGGTATAGAACATACTACAACTAAGGCATATTCTCCCCAAACAAATGGTATGTGTGAGCGTTTTAATAAAACCATGAAACAAGAATTCTTTGATACGGCTATGCGAAAAAAGATTTATACAGATCTTGATGATTTACAATTAGATCTTGATATTTGGTTAGAGCATTTCAATAATGAAAGACCTCATTCTGGTAAATATTGTTATGGGAAAACTCCTATGCAAACTTTTCAGGATAGTAAGAAATTAGCTGTTGAAAAGAATAATGAAATTTTGTATCTTGATTATATATCTGACAGTCAAAATTTAACTGACAATCAGGTACAAAATTTATAGTGTCTGTAAGATTAAATCTTGACTTCTACAACTTATTCTAGAGTTGCTATCTGTAAACTTTATACTGACAAATCTGCAATAACATCTGCTGATATTCTAAATGATAAGGTAATACCGTTCTTTAACAATCATGATGTACCTCTACTTAGAATCTTAACAGATAGAGGAACAGAATATTGTGGCAAGGTAGAAAATCATGCTTTTGAGTTATATTTGGCGATAGAAAATATTGATCATACTAAAACTAAGGCTCGATCTCCTCAAACTAACGGAATATGCGAAAGATTACATAAGACCTCTTTCGAAACTATCATTTTAAGTATAAAGGTTGTATAAGTACTTAATTTGTAGTAATAATGAGATTCGAACAAGTTAAAGAGTTAGAGGATAAAAGATTTAGTCGATTAACAGGAGTAAAGAAGGGGACATTTTTAAAGATGGTTGATATTTTAAGGCAAGCTGATAGTCTTAAGAAATCAAAAGGCGGTCGTAAGAATAAGCTCAATCTAGAGGAACAGTTGCTTGTGAGCTTAGAGTATCTTAGAGAATACCGTACTTATTTCCATATAGGTCAAAATTATGGCATTAGCGAAAGTACAGCATATAAGACTATTAAATGGGTAGAAGATACACTAGTAAAACATCCAAACTTTGCTCTACCTGGACGTAAAGTTCTAATGAAAAATGATATGGATTATGAAGTAGTATTGGTAGATGCGACCGAAAGTCCTATAGAAAGTCCTAAAAAAAACAAAAGTTATATTATTCAGGAAAAAAGAAAAGGCATACATTAAAAACCCAAGTAGTGGTAAACAAAAAAACAAAACAAGTAATATGTACAGATTTTGCCAATGGTAGAAAGCACGATTTCAGGTTATTTAAAGAATCTAAAATGCTTATACATCATAAGGTTAAAGTAATTACTGACACAGGATATCAAGGTATACAGAAGATTCATAATAATTCTGAGTTACCAAAAAAAAGAAACAAGAAAAAGCCTCTAACTAAAAAGGATAAAACAAATAATCGTAGGTTAGCAATAGAAAGAGTGCTTAATGAAAATGTTATTAGTATGCTGAAACGCTTCAAAATCATTTCTGACAAGTATCGAAACAGGCGAAAACGATTTGGACTTAGATTTAATCTTATTGCTGGAATTTACAATTTTGAACTCAAGTGACTAGTTTCGAAAGAGGTCTATAGAACTTTAAAGGATGAGTTTTACGATATCACATTCCGTAAAAAGATTTATAGTTCTTTAGAGGATTTACAGATTGACTTAGATCAATATTTAAACAAATATAACAACGCAAGACCTCATTCTAGAAAGTTTTGTTATGGAAAAACACCTATGCAAACTTTCAAGGATAGCATTAAAATTGCTAAAGATAAGTCTATTAACTCTTACTTATCTGACAGCTCTTTTGCTGCTTAATCAATCACCGTCTGTCAGGTCAAGTGTAGTGTTTTACACTTAAAGGGTTATAATAGTGATCTATATTTTCTTCATTTTTTCCTAAATCTAACTCAGTATAATAAGTTTTGCCTTCAATTGTTAAACTATATTTCTCTATCATTAATTTACTCTATCTTCTAGTGGAATAGTGGTTTTAGCCAGCTCTAATAATGCCGGTGTTAGTATAAACTTAGTTTTTCTCTCGATATTGGATAAAAACGGCAGATGTGTGCTATGCGGAAGATGTATTATAGCGTATTTATCCCAATCTGGGTAAACCCTATTTAAGTTTTCTTGTGGATTATGAGGACCGTATATTTCTAAACTACCAAATTTATATTTTTTTAAAGGATATAATTCATCTTCATAGAAAAAATCATTGGGATATTTATTACGAACATTAAGGTTAGTATGTATAAATTTATCCAAATCTTTATGGAAAACGAAAATATCTATACAAACTTTTGCACATATATTATAAGCTATTTTATATGAAACAGAATATCCAAATTTCTCAAATTGCGGTAATATTTTGTGCAATTTTATTTCATCTTCATGCATAATCCCAATATCTAAATCATCATCAAACGGAATAAGACCTTGATGTCTTACAGCACCAAGTAATGTACCTCCCTCTATCCAGTAAGTAATATTATCCTTAACAAATATTTCATGAACATCTTTCATCAGTTGATAAAGTTCAGTAGCTTTGTTTTCACTAATTCTATATTTTTTAACCTCTTCATCAGTAAGCGTTTTATACCGCCAATCATGCTCTAATATGTAATAATAAAAAAATATACCTGCAAAAAGCAGAAGGATACTACCTAAAATATTTTTAGGCTGTAATATAGATTTTAATTTTATCATCTTTTGTCTCAAATTTTATTTCTTCCGTTGACGTAACATTTTTTAAATCCTCCGTTAATTCTTCCGATAATTTAATACCGCTAACTTCAAGTAATTTTATCGGAGCTTTTATTGAAAGATTCTTTTCAGCTTTAAATTTTCTAACATAATCTAAAATCTCTAGCAATCCTTCCGGCTGTTTTTCATCAATTTTATATTTTAAATTATCATAATTAACCCAAGCCCCTTTAACATGGATAGAACCCTGATCGCTATATAATATTTGATTCAACTCCTCGGTAATATGAGGCAAGAACGATGCAAACAATTTAAGCAACGTCTGCATAATATGATAAAGCGTTAATATACTGCTATATTGCCCCTTAGGGTTTTTATTTTCTTCGTTATAAGATCGTGTTTTGCTTATTTCTAAGTAATTATCGCAAAATACCGACCAAAAAAACTTTTCCGTCATATGCATAGCATTTGCGTACTCATAGTTTTGTAGCTCGTTTGTTGTATCTTTTACTAACTCCGCTAATTTATTAATCATCCACCTATCAAACTCATGAGTAATTTTTTCTTTAACATCTATAAGATTTGCTTTTTTGTCCTCTTGGGATAATTTATCAAAATGTATGGAAACAAATTTAGCAGCATTCCACAGCTTATTAATAAGCCTTTTGCCGTTTTTCATCACATCTTCCGAGTAAGCCGTATCGGTCCCTAATTTTGAATTTGCCGACCAATAACGTATAATATCAGAACCATACTGCTCTAATAATTTTTTAGGAACTAACACATTTCCTTTAGATTTAGACATTTTGCTACGATCTTCAGCTAAGCACCAACCGCTTACCATGATATTTTTCCATGGCAATGTATTTTGATGTAAATGAGCTTTTAATATAGTATAAAACGCCCAAGTTCTAATGATCTCATGGGCTTGCGGTCTTAAGTCCATAGGAAACAATTTGTTATGCCTATCCTTACTAACGGCGAAGTCGTCAGAAATCCCCCAAGTTGAAAGTTGCGGCGAAACAGAACTCGTTGCCCAAGTATCCATGACATCTAAATCAGGCTCTACTTCATCTTTGCTATATTCTTTAGGCAAGTCTTTTAACGGATTAACCGGTAATTGCGAGATATCGGCATATAAAATTTTTCCCTCTTCCCCTGCTCTTTTAGAATACCAAACAGGAAACGGCACACCAAAATAACGCTGCCTGCTTATACACCAATCCCACGATATAGAATTAATCCAACTCTCCAAACGAATCTTCATATTTTTAGGATGCCAGTTTAGTTCGCTTGCTCTTTCAAGTAATTCTTCTTTATGTTCTATGGTTTTAACAAACCATTGCGGCACGGTTAATATCTCAAGCGGTGCACCTGATCGCTCGGCACATTTAACGGTGTGGATAATTTCTTCTTGCTTAACAAGTAAATTTTGCTCTTGTAAAATATCTATTATCTTGCTTCTGGCTTCATTAATTTTTAAGTTATGTATTCCAATTTCATGAGGGAAATCTATTGTACCCTTTTTAGTGATGATTGTTTTTAAAGGCAAATTATGCGTTTTCCACCAAGTAATATCCGTTTGATCACCGAACGTACAGCACATTACTAGCCCTGTGCCTTTATCAGGTTGTACTAAAGGATCGGCAAGTAATGGTACTTCTACACCAAAAAGCGGAGTAACGGCAAATTTTCCTGTTAAGTGGTTATAACGCTTATCGTCAGGATGATAAAATACGGCAACACAAGCAGGCAATAATTCCGGTCTTGTTGTTGCAATCGTTAGGGCGTCATTACTTTCGGTTTTAAAAGTGATATAGTTCATGAATGAGGTTTTTTCCTTATCCTCAATATCGGCTTGAGCAAGAGCAGTGCCGTCTACCGGATCCCATAATATAGGCTGATTATTACGGTATACTTCTCCTTTTTTTACTAAATCAAGAAAAGACATTTGCGATATTTTACGAGATAGCGGACTAATTGTTTGATATTCCAAACTCCAATCTACCGACAACGCTATTTGGTTAAAAAGGCTTCTAAACTTTTCCTCTTCGCTAGCTACTACCTCATTACAAATATTTATGAATTCTTCCCTACCCATATTATATGCTTTAACTTGCTTCTGCTTTTCAACAAGTCTTTCGGTCGGTAATCCATTATCGTCGAACCCCATAGGATAAAATATATTCTTACCTGTCATACGCTGAAAACGTACAATAAAGTCGGTCTGCGTATAGCTATAAACATGCCCGATATGAAGCTGCCCTGAAACAGTTGGGGGGGGTGTATCTACCACAAATGTATCTTCTTTAGAGATATTCTCATCATAGGCATAAATTTGCTTTTCCTGCCAAATTTTTTGCCATTTTTTTTCATTTTCGATAAAATTGTAATTTTTTGGGAATTCTTTCATGTATGTCTTTGCTGGTTTAAATAAATATACAATTATAAAGAATATATTTAATTATGACAATAAAGCACTGCTTTTCTTTCAGAAAATAAGTATGTTTGAAAATCGTGCAATAAGTTTCTGCACTTTATAAATTTAGAACCTTATCGTCATTGCAAGCAACTACGGGCTTTACTTGTGTAGATCACTTCCACCGTTGTCACCCCGTGACTTATTCACGGGGTCCAGTAAAAAATACTACCATTATTAGTATTTTTTATTGTTTTTTAGATGCCGTGGTCAAACAACTAGATGACTACTTTAGGGTGCTTTTCGATCCGTGCAACAACGCTATTTTGCAGTGATAAATGTTTATTGAATAATTTACGTTATTTAATTACTTTCTACAATTGAACGAATGATGGCTTCTTTTAGACCGGTCAACTCAGCAATAGCAGGAATCTTGAAACCTTGATTGAACATCTTTTTTGCTATCATCACTGCCTTGTTATACTCACCTATTACCTTTCCTTTAGCTTCTCCTTCATCTCTATATACATCTGCTATAGTTTTCATAATATTATCCTTATCTTGCGGTGATAAATGTTTATCAAATATTTGCACTAATTTTGGCTGCTGCTCTTTTGGGAGCTTTGCATCAGTATACCATAAGAACGATCTTAGGTAAATATAACCCTTTTCTTTATCTAGCATTATAACATGATTAAACTTTCTTAAAAGCTTTTCCCATAATTTAATCATATCACGCTCGTGTATATGCTTAAGTATATATTCAAGCATTCCTACATGTTTTTTTTGAACAATTTCATTATCTGACCTAGCTTGCAAATCTACTAGCTGATAATCATCCGTCATTATTCTTTTTGCTATTGCACTATCGGTAAATAAGCTCCATAAATTCCGTGGAGCATTATAAACTTTAATACCGTTATAAATAACTAAATTATAAACTAAAGGTAATTTATCTTTTCCCTTTTTATGTCGCTCACATAATAATAATGTATATTTCCATAACCTAAGTGCTGTCCAGTAATCAACAGTTGATTGTGCTTCAATTAGTATATATACAAATGCGGTATTATGATCTTTTGTTTCAATTCCATATACTATATCACTATATTTCTTGCTTAAAGATTCTTCAATATAACTTTCTTTTTCTACTTTTATTTTTGATAAATTTAGAAACTTTTTAAGATCATCGGGTAGATAATATTCTAGAAATTCTTGGGCTGCTATAGGATCGCTCATTACCGTTTTTATTAATGAATCATGCTTTAATTTTTTGACCATAAAAATATAGTAGCTTTATTTTGCGGCGTATTTTATCCTAATTTATATATAACGTCTATATTTATTTAAATCTAAAATTTAATAATAGTAATGTTAGATAAACTTTTACTTACCTTAAAATTAATGCGAGCTGATAAACCTGTAGCCTATCTTCTGGTTTTTTATCCTGTCTTATTTGGATTGTTGCTTGCAAACCCTACGAAAGCGGATTTAATATATTTACTGCCGTCATTTATCCTAGGCAGCATAACGACTAGAAGTTTGGGATGTATTATTAACGATATATTTGACCGAAAATTTGATAAACATGTTACACGGACGAAAAACCGTCCTTTAGCAAGCGGTGCTTTATCGCTACAATATGCTATTACCGTAATTTTTATCCTTTCCTCTATTTCGCTTTTTATTTTACTAGCTTTAACTAAGACTGCCATATATATAGGTTTTGCAGCGATTATTATGATCAGTATGTATCCGTTAATGAAACGTATTACTTATTTCCCGCAAGTTTTTTTAGGCTTTACATTTAATTTAGGAACTCTCATAGCTTACGCAGCAGTTAAGAATAGACTAGATATAGCAGCGATTATAATGTATTTAGCGTGCTGTTTATGGACGGTAGGGTATGATACGATATATGGATTTACGGATTTAGAAGATGATAAAAAAATAGGAGTGAAATCGTTAAGTATATATTTAGAGAATAAGAATTATAAATTTTGGCTTTATATATTTTATATGGGATTTATTTTGTTATTTGTCCTAGCTGCTGACTATAATCTAGATTATCTACCTATCTTAGCCGTTTCAACTTTATTGATATTACAAATAGCAACCTTAGACATTTATAATCCGGCTAATTGTATGTCAAGATTTAAAGCTAATAATTATATTGGATTGATATTAAGTTTAACTTTTTATAATTAGCGTAACATTCTTTAGGATTAGGTAATAAAAAGCTACTTCATAACAAACTACTGCGGACCAAAATGAAACATTTAAGCTACCTTATTTATTATATTCACTTATGATCAAATCAGAAAAACAAATAGCGGCTAATTATAATACCCTATCTCCCTCAAGCAACCGGCTAATTATTATAATTCTTACAATTAAAATACATAACCACGATTTCCTATATTCCTACTCAAAAAACCAAGATATAACGTTAATTTTTTCATTGTTCCCAAAGTACTTTAAATCTAAGCTTGCTATTTAATTTTAACCTAAAGTAAAAATTCCAATTGACTTTTATACAAAAAAGTATAAGTTCTTTACAATTTAATTTTAGATAAATAATTTATGCTAGGATATGCAAAAGAGCAAAGAATTTTAACACGCAATCAAAAAGAAGCCATAGGCTTATTATCTATCGGTACATTTTTGGAGTACTTTGACCTAATGCTATATGTACATATGGCAGTACTTTTAAATGAGTTATTTTTCCCTAAATATGATCCTTTTGTTAATTCACTTCTAAATGCTTTTGCATTTTGTTCTACATTCGTTTTTAGACCCGTTGGGGCTATAATATTTGGTTGGATTGGTGATAATATAGGAAGAAAAGCAACTGTTATTATTACAACAGGTATTATGGCGTTAACCTGTATTATTACAGCGACTTTATCGCCTTACTCAGAGATAGGTAAAGCTGCTACTATAGTTATAACATTATGTAGAGTTGCTCAAGGTATTTCATCTATAATGGTACCCAAAAACTGGACTACTAAAATGATAGAATGAGATATAATTTTCAAATACAAAAGAGAAATTATATGTCTAAAAAAGCAAAACAATATAGTGCAGCAGAAAAAACAAAGATAGTTTTAGAAACAATAAAAGCTGAAATGACAATAGCTCAAATTAGTAGCAAATATGGAGTTCATCCGACACAAATACAAGCGTGGAAAAAAAGAGGTATAGAAAATTTAATTAGTGGTTTTCAAATTAAGCCACAATCTAAGGATCCAGATCATCAGGATTTAATAAGACAATTGTATGAATAAATAGGCCAGTTAACTGTTGAACGTGACTGGTTGAAAAAAAAATCTACATTGTTTGGACTTAGCAATTAGAAAAAATATGGTAGATGAAGATTGTAGTAATCTAAGTATCGCTAGGCAATGTACACTACTGTTTATTAACAAATCTAGCTATTATTACAAGCCACAAGGCTTAACCCAAAAAAGACTTAGAAATAATGCAAGTGATTGATGAAATATACACACAGCATCCTTACTTTGGAGCAAGAAGAATGTCTGAGCACCTTGTACCATTTGGAATCACAATCGGTCGCAAGGCAGTAAGTCGTTATTATAGAATAATGGCTATTGAAGCTATCTATCCTAAAATGAACTTAAGTAAGCGCAATCAAGCTCATAAAATATATCCATATCTTTTAAAAGGAGTTGAAATTATTAAAGTAAATCAGGTATGGAGTACAGATATCACTTATATTAGAATGGCACAAGGATTTGTATATTTGGTAGCAATTATTGATTGGTTTAGTCGTTATATTGTAAGCTGGAAGGTATCTATTAGTTTAGAAAGTGACTTTTGTATTGCTGCACTGGAAGAAGCTATAATAAAATATGGTCAGCCTGAAATCTTTAATACAGATCAAGGTTCTCAATTTACATCAAAAAATTTCACAGATAAACTAATTAAACGTGAAATCAAAATCAGTATGGATGGCAAAGGCAGAGCCCTGGATAATGTATTTATAGAAAGATTTTGGCGTTCATTAAAACAAGAAAAAATATATTTGATGGTTTTAAATTGTGTTAATGCTTTTAATATCAAAAAATCTAATATTCTTTATTCTTCTTTTGATATTAACAAACTTCACTTATCCTAAATTCGCGTTATTAGGTTTAAGTTGGTAAGCAATAAGAGCAGAGAATAGAGAAGTAAAGAAATTAATAGGTGATCGATGTCTGGAAGGAGTAATATTAAAATTCTCTTTTATGTAGCCAAAAATGGTTTCGATAATGAATCTCTTCCTTAAAAGGATTTTATCCAAAAGAGGTAATAAATAGTTTTTCATATCCTTTCTTATACCGGTAATTATTATTAAACCTTGCTTATAAAGTTTTGTAAACATTTTTTCTGAAATAAACCCCTTATCAGCATAACACTTACCTTTTAGACCTTTTTTGATAACCATTGCTTCAAATGCAATTCTGTTATCAACATTACCTTTGGTAATTTTAACAGCAATAATTTCTCCCTTATCATTGATTATCATATGAAGCTTGAATCCAAAAAACCAATCGACAGAACTACGTCCCCTTTTTGCAAGATTATTAAAAGTTCTGTTAGAATTAATTCTGATATTTTTACATACTGCAAAATGTGTGGAATCTGCATAATAAATTCCCGTTCTTTTTCCACTTAAGTAATGTAACATCACAATCAATGGCAGAAATAATGAAGGAATAAGCTGAACAAATCTTTCATAACAAGGTGGATTCCTGAACAAATTACCATTAATAATAAAGTTTTGGTAATAAGCTTTTAAATGTTTATATGCACTAAAATGGTAAAAAATCATTATTGAGAGTTCTTCACTTAAGGAAAGCTTACCTTCTCTAAATCTTTGCTTATTACTTTTCAGCAATTGATGTTTTACCCATTTCTCATAAATTTTACAAAATTCATCGACTATACAAAATATTGTAGTATATTTACACATGTTATTAAACCTTTATTTTACTCCTTCAGTGCCCTATTTATATAAGGTTTAATAACTCTTGCAACCTTCCTTCCTCTCTATTCCTTATCCATAATCGGGGTTATAGTAGCTATCCAGGCTAAAACTATTAGCTTCATCTTGCACTACTTCTTTCAAGTGCCTATCGCCCTTAGCATAGTAATTAGTACATTAATCATTGCATCATGTTCAGCTTTTACTGGAGAGTGAGATTAATTAACTATAGTGATGTTTTCCAGTTTATTATTATAATGCTAGCAATTCCAGCAACCTGCTTTATTGCATATGGCTTAGAAAGCAGAGGAGGTATTATCTACTGGCATAAAGTGTTTGAGCAGCTACCTAAAAATACGCTTACTCCTGATATTAATAAAGAAAATATTGTATTATTTTTTAGCCTAATATTATTTAGTTTATTACCAAAAACTAGAACACCTTATATCCAGAGATTCTTAATCAGTAGAAATTCTAAGCAGTTAGTTACTTGCACAAGAATTATTGCTGCTTTAACTATGTTTTTTATCATTACAATTGGCTTAATAGGGTTTTTAGTTAAAGCCATGGCACCAAATATTAATCCTAATATGACCTTGCTGTATTTTATTGATAACTATTTACATATAGGTATAAAAGGAATAGTCATGCTAGGGATTGCAACATTAATGACATCTACAGCTAGTGCTTTTTTAAATAGTACAAGCATGATTATAGTGCATGACATTAAGTACTTAACTCAAAAACAAGCTTTAATCTTTGCTAGAGTATCTATTTGTATAATAGCTGTTTTATTTCTCACTTTATCTTTATCTACAAAAGGAGTCATGGAATTGCTTTGGTTATCTAGTAATTTCTGGGAGGCCATTATACTTGTTCCTCTTACTGCTGGATTTTTAAAATTTAGAACCAATGCTAGATCTTTTATAACTTCAGTGGCATTTGCTATAGTCTTTACTTGCATTGGTGCTTATGTAGTCGGTAAATTTGCAACCATTAGCTTATTGTTCGGTATAATAGGTAGCAGTATAGGTTTATTTGGTATGCATTACTTACAAAAATATCATGGCATAAATCCTGCCGAAAAACATATCATTCGAGAACAAAGTAATCAAAAATCTAATATTGGCTATGCTAATAGCAGAGACCAGATTGAAGAATGGTATAAAAAAGGTAAGTCATAAATTTATTGTGAATTTGCTTGTTACCCGTTGAAAACGGAAAATATTATGTGAAACAACAGAACGTAGAGTGATTTTGTAGCTATAAAATCACTCTAGATCAAATCCACTTAAACAAATGGAGCGCTGCATGATACAAAGGAACTTTCAGACAAGATAGCAAGTATCTGCGCATGTCATTTGCCCTTAGCAAGGGCATCAATAAAAGATTCTTCAAGACCAGTAATTTTAGAGATAGTATCAGGCGCAAAACCCTCCAACAACATATTTTTTACAACCTCAGCTTTACCTTCAGCTTTGCCTCTAGCTTCTCCTATTTGAATACCTTCAGCTTTTCCTTGTTGAATACCTTGGATTATACCATGCTGTATCCCTTCATCTATGTATTTTTCAGCTATAGTTCTCATAATGTTGTCTTTCTCTTCTGTTGATAAATGTTTTTCTATGATTCTCTCTAACTCTTGCTGCTTATCTTCAGATACCTTAGCGTCAGTGTACCATAAAAACGACCTTAAGTAAATATATCCTAATTCCTTGTCCATTACTATGGTACCACGAAACCTACTTAAAAACTCATCCCATAATTTAAGCATATCCCTTTGATATACATGTTTGAGAAAGTATTCCAGCATCCCAAGATGTCTCTTCTTCTCTATCTCATCATCAGATTGATTCTGTAAATCTACTAATCGATAATCCTCTACCATTAATTTCTTTGCGTAATCAGGTCTGTCAAATAACTCCCATAAATTCCTTTGGCGCGCTATATACTTCAGAACCATTATATATTAACAATGGACATATTAATGGCAATCTATCTCTTTCCTTCGCATGACGCTCACACAATAATAGCATATATTTCCATAATCTTAATGCCATCCAATAATCACTAGTAGATTGCGCTTCTATCAATACATATACAAAAGCTTCCTCTTCATCCTTGGTTCTTACAGAATAAATTATGTCACTATATTTCCTCTTTAAATCGTCCTCTACAAATGATTCTTTCTCCACTGTGATTTCTTTTAAGTCTATTAAATCCTTAAATTCTATCGGCAAATAATAATCTAAAAATTCCTGTGCTGCTATCTTCTCTGTCAAGATCTTCTTCACCAACGCGTCATGCTTTAATTTCTTTGCCATCACTCTATACTTTTATTCCTTGATTTAGCTTTACCTCAGAGCCTTTATTTATCTGGGCTTTTATCGCTTTACCTATTGCTGAACCAGGGCTTATATACTGCATTACTTGCCTGTCTTTTCCTATAGATGCTAAATAATCTTCTGGCATAGAATGACTCTTCCCTTTAAAATCTTCAACCAATATATCACATAATCTCTTATCACCAAGATTATAATTAGGATCAAACTTATTATTCACGATTTGTAGATCTTTTTGTATCTTATGCTCTATTGCCTTTGTGCAAACCTGCTTGCTATAACTTATTAAAGAGTTTATATCTTTCTCTTTGTGCATTTGTAGACCAGTGCTGATATCTTCTTTACTACCAAATCTCGCTAATGCTTTTATTGCATCTTGAAAATCTTGTAAGCTGTGATCATTGTGAGCTATCTTAATATTGCTAATATCACTTACTTGACTACCTGCCTGTTGCAAATTTATTGTTAATTTTGATATTTCAGGCTCTATAAGTTTTCTGATTGATTTAGGACCCTTAGATCTTAACACATCATTAACATCTCCTGTAAAAGAACCACTAACCCTACCAAATGAACGTTTATTAACTTCTATATCTGCTTTATTAGCTGTTTCTTTGTTTAAGTAAATAGACTGCCCACCTTCAAAATTACCATCTTTGCTCCTAGCAAAAGCAGTAGTCTAATATTGATTCCGTCTATCAGTTCCTGGAATAACACTGGTTCTTTAGAGTGGTCTGCAAACATCTCAGGATCACTCTCAAAATGTTGCACTATTGATCTGATCGAACTTAAAGATTTTATTACATGGTTATTTAGCTTAGTAATCGTATTTAGATTCTGTTTGATGCTTAAATTTGCGAGTACATAGCTTTTAGGTATTTTGATGCTATTGGTTTTAATGCTTATACTTTGAAATAACTTAGAATCATTAGAAAAACCTAAAAACCCCGGATTTAATACATTATGTAAAAAAACATCAATAATATTATTAAGGACATCAAAACATCTATAGTATTTTATAGGCATTCCTTGTAGCCCTACAAAGTTTACGTTTGCTAGCCTGTTTAAAACTCCAGAAAAATCAGATAAAAGATACTTTTTACCAAAAAATTGTAATGTTTTATTAGAAATTTCAATTCCTTGTAAGAGAAATTTTTGGTTTAAAAATAAATAAGGAGCATGTTGCTCTTGTAAAAAATTGATAAAATACATAGTTGTAGGATCATCATCTGTACCGATAACCAATATCATTTTGTAACCTTAATATTTTTTATTATTTGCAGCATTATAGATAGCACAATTTCACACATTGGAGACTGGTCATAATTATTAGTGGAGCCAAACTCCATTATATCTACTCCTATCAGAGTATTATTTTTACATATAGCTGTTATTATATTATAAAGATCTGATAAATTCATGCCTAAAGGAGAAGGATAACCAGTGTTGGGAATATATATACGGTTTAGTACATCGACGTCAATTATGAGATATATGTATGGCACCGTCAAGTTAAATAAATTGGTTTCAAAAAGTACTATGTTTTTATATTTCAGGCAGCAAGAAGTCTTTGAGTAGCTTCGTCCCAAATAGATTTAGCGGATGCAAATGCAATTCTTTGCTCTGGTGCGGTTTTAGTATATCGTCCAACATTGACGGCAAATATATTTCTGACTTTGCCCATCAGTGATAATATACATTGTGCTGAATTAGGATGCTTAAATTTAATCAATATTTTTTCCTTTCATCGAGTTGGCTGATGAGCATTTTCAACACAGTTATTTAGTCTCTTACTAGTACGATGTTCAGTGTTAGGACACATAAGCTTAATCGGTTTAATGTAACTCCTGAGCTTATCAGTAACAATTACTCTTGGAGTTGGATAATTACCCAATAATCTTGATAAAAAGCGAATAGCTGATTTCTTGTTACGACGCTTCTGCAATAATATTTCTAATTCATGCTCCTTGGAGTCAACAGCTCTCCATAATATGAATACTTCGCCTTTGATCTTGATGTTCATCTCATCTAAATGCCATTTGTCAGTTGCTTTCCTCTCTCTCTTTCTGATGACAGCTTGAAAATAAATCGCAAATTTATTGCACCAAAATCTTACAGTCTCATGACTTAAAATAATACCTCGATACGCCATCTATTCTTGAACATCTCGGTAACTATTATTAAAGCGATGATATAACCATACTGTATGGCTAATGATGCTTGCTGGAAAACGATGTCTCTTCGGGGTTTGAGTAATATGCATAGCGTTAAGATTTATTGATAAATGGTTACTGCTATTCTATAAATCATTCCTTTCAATCGCTCAATACTTAAATTTACATCTCTCTTAACTTGACGATGCCACTCAAAGACTTCTTGCTGCCTGAAATATAAAAACATAGTACTTTTTGAAACCAATTTACTTAACTTGACGGTGCCATTTAATCTAGAAATAACGGCAAAAGAGACACTAGAATCAGCAAAGAGAATTTATATTAATACGATAGCTAAATTAAAAGAAATAGGAAATATTGAAGATTATGGAAATCTAGCTCGTATATATAAGGAATTAGCTAACATAAGTGATTTCCCTACTAACCAAGATTTTTTAGAGCAAGCAAATAAATATGAAAAATTAGCCGCGGTATTTGAGCATATAGAAAATATTCCAATATTAGATCCCAAGGATTCGGAATCAGACGAAGATATAGGATCAGATAAGGAAAATGATTTGAAATTAGATGAAGGTATAGGATCAGATGAGGAAAATGATCCTAATAATAACCACTTCTTACCTTATGCACAATATTTTGCAGGAAATAATCGCATTCCTTTAGGAGATATAAATTTTGAACTGGAATAGTCAAGATCAACAAATTTTTATGAGTATTTCTCATTTTCATAGACAGAAGGGAAAATAAAGTATTTAATAGAAGGTTAGCTATATTTAATGCTGAATTAGATATGAAAAATGATCCACCTTCAGGAAGATACAAAAAAAATTGCCAATCAAATAAAAGACGCCTTAATGGGTATTAGTGATGCACTTGTGCTTGAGAGTGCAGAAGTAGAAGAGCTATTTGAGGAGTTAAGTCAAAGCGAAGATTTTGAGTATGAGATAGAACAAATACTTGCTATCTTAAACGAGCAAACTATGAATTTAACTCAGCTTCAATCACAAATTATTTTACTTATACGCAAATATTTAGGTAAAACTAAAAATTCAAAACTTAAAATGCTTAAAATGGATGAAAAGTTAATTAATAAGAATATCGCCGAAGTTAGTAACTATTTAATGCATCAGCATTCTAAAATTATTAGGGATGCTAATAAGAACCTTGCAAATCCAAAAGATAAATTACAGAGCTTAACTAAGCAAGCAAGATTAGATTTAAAACGTTTGATAAAAAGCTTTGCGGTTTATCAAGTTTATATGTTTATGAATCCAAAAAGGATAGCCGGTGAAACAAAACTAATGAATTTTGCCTATAATTTTATTAAAGGTGGAATGAAATTAGCACAAAAATATGAAGGCGGAAAACCAGAAGATATCAAGTCTTACTCTCCTAAACTTATTAAAAAGCTTGAAAAAGCTCATGCCGGCTTTAAAAAAGGCGGCGGCATCTCAATCTAATTATTTTTCTCCTTACATTTTATGAAAGCTCAAAAGATCATAGGTACAATAGGCACCGTCAAGTTAAGTAAATTGGTTTCAAAAAGTACTATGTTTTTATATTTCAGGCAGCAAGAAGTCTTTGAGTAGCTTCGTCCCAAATAGATTTAGCGGATGCAAATGCAATTCTTTGCTCTGGTGCGGTTTTAGTATATCGTCCAACATTGACGGCAAATATATTTCTGACTTTGCCCATCAGTGATAATATACATTGTGCTGAATTAGGATGCTTAAATTTAATCAATATTTTTTCCTTTCGTCGAGTTGGCTGATGAGCATTTTCAACACAGTTATTTAGTCTCTTACTAGTACGATGTTCAGTGTTAGGACACATAAGCTTAATCGGTTTAATGTAACTCCTGAGCTTATCAGTAACAATTACTCTTGGAGTTGGATAATTACCCAATAATCTTGATAAAAAGCGAATAGCTGATTTCTTGTTACGACGCTTCTGCAATAATATTTCTAATTCATGCCCCTTGGAGTCAACAGCTCTCCATAATATGAATACTTCGCCTTTGATCTTGATGTTCATCTCATCTAAATGCCATTTGTCAGTTGCTTTCCTTTCTCTCTTTCTGATGACAGCTTGAAAATAAATCGCAAATTTATTGCACCAAAATCTTACAGTCTCATGACTTAAAATAATACCTCGATACGCCATCTGTTCTTGAACATCTCGGTAACTATTATTAAAGCGATGATATAACCATACTGTATGGCTAATGATGCTTGCTGGAAAATGATGTCTCTTCGGGGTTTGAGTAATATGCATAGCGTTAAGATTTATTGATAAATGGTTACTGCTATTCTATAAATCATTCCTTTCAATCGCTCAATACTTAAATTTACATCTCTCTTAACTTGACGATGCCATTAGAGGAGCTTGCTAGCTCTTTAACTAAAGCTGAAGAAGATATATCAGCTTTGCACGAAGTATTATATAATAAAGAAGAAAACAATAAAAAAGAACATAGATTATATGTTTATTTATTACCGAATCAGACAGAAACTCAAGAAGCCAAAAATCTTATTTACATAAAATCACCTCATAAATTTAATAAAGACGAGCTTGAAACATTAGATATCTACGTTCATATGGCAAAGCTGCTTAATGCTAGTGCAGAGTAGGGTATTTTTGTTACATGGATCAGTTTTCCCGTAATTGCGAGAAAAAAATATAAGTTTTAATGAAGCAATCTCAGGAATTTTTACTACTTCATGGGATTGCCTCGTTCATTGTCATTACGTAGCTCAGTCAATTTGGTATCCATGCGGGCAATTCTATACTGTCTTCTTGCTTTCGCACGAATGATATCAAGTATAAAGCAATCCTTGAAAGAAATTTAATATACCTCTATAATTAGTATAATTCATTAAATTCAAGGCTACACTATTGTGACTGATAATAATAATTCCAACTTAGTACCGGTTAATATCGAAGATGAAATGAAAGTATCTTATCTCGATTATGCTATGAGCGTTATAGTAAGTAGGGCAATACCGGATGTTCGAGACGGCTTAAAGCCGGTGCATCGTCGAATTATCTATTCAATGTATGAGGCCGGTAACCACGCAAATAGACCTTACAGAAAATCCGCTAGAATAGTCGGTGACGTGATGGGTAAATACCACCCGCACGGCGATAGTGCTATTTACGATTCTTTAGTACGTATGGCTCAGGATTTTTCGTTGCGTCTGCCACTTGTAGACGGGCAGGGTAATTTCGGCTCGATGGACGGTGATGCGGCGGCGGCAATGCGTTATACCGAGTCCCGAATGGCTAAAGTTTCGCATAAACTTATAGAGGATATCGATAAAGAAACGGTTAGCTTTAACCCAAACTATGACGGTTCTGAAGAAGAGCCTTCCGTACTTCCTGCAATGTTCCCGAACTTGCTGGTAAACGGTAGTGGCGGTATTGCAGTCGGTATGGCAACTAATATTCCTCCGCATAACCTTGGGGAAGTTATCGATGCGTGCTGTCTGTATATAGAAAATAACGATATAGAGATTTTAGATTTGCTAGAAGTCGTTAAAGGGCCTGATTTTCCTACAAGCGGAATGATCTTAGGCACTAACGGCATTAAATCGGCATATTTAACCGGCAGAGGAAGCATTGCTATAAGAGGACGAGCTGAAATCGAGAATTTAGGCAGCGGGCGTCAGGCAATTATTATCACCGAAATACCTTATATGGTAAATAAAGCTAGATTAGTTGAAAAAATCGCTAAAATGGTTAAGGAAAAACGTATTGAGGGTATAAGCGATTTACGGGATGAGTCGAATAAAAACGGTATAAGAATTTATATTGAGCTAAAGAAAGATATCGTCGCTGAAGTTGTTTTAAACCAGATATATTCCTGTACGCAGCTTCAAACTAGCTTTGGTGTAATTATGCTTGCTCTTAAAGACGGCTTACCTAAGGTGATGAATCTGAAAGAAGTAATTGCTGCTTTCGTTAGCTTTAGGGAAGTAGTTATTACTAACCGCAATATATACCTACTTAACAAAGCAAGAGATAGGGCTCATATTTTACTAGGGCTAACTATTGCGGTTAGCAATATCGATGAAATAATTCGCATCATTAAAGCTTCGACTGATCCAAATGCCGCTAAACAAGAATTAATGTCTCGCACATGGGATGCGTTAAATATTCTACCGCTAGTGAAGCTAGTTGATGATAAAGCAATGCTAAATGAGCAAGGCAAATGTAGTTTTACCGAAGCCCAAGCAAAGGCGATATTAGAGATGAGATTGCAACGCCTTACTGCAATGGAAAAAAATAAACTAGAGGAAGATTTAAAAAATCTTGCAACTGAGATTACGGAATATCTAAATATACTAAGCTCACGTGAGCGGTTACTTGAAATTCTAAAAGAAGAGCTAATTAAGGTTAAAGAAGAGTTTGCAACCCCTCGTCTTACTACGATTGAATTCGGTGAGTTCGATCAAGATATCGAAGATTTAATTCAGCGTGAGGAAATGGTAGTAACCGTAACGCTCGGCGGGTATATAAAACGTGTGCCTTTAAGTAGCTATAGAGCTCAAAAACGCGGCGGTAAGGGAAGATCAGGGCTATCAATGCGTGATGAAGATATTACCACCCAAGTTTTTGTCGGTAGTACTCACACACCGATGTTGTTCTTCTCTAATATTGGGCAGGTTTATAGCCTTAAATTATATAAGCTACCCTTAAGTAATCCGCAAGGTAAAGGTAGACCGATGGTTAATATTTTACCGCTAAAAGGTGATGAATATATTACTAATATTATGCCGCTACCTGAAAACCAAGATGAGTGGGATAATCAAAACATTATGTTCGCAACTGCTAAAGGTAATATTAGAAGAAGCGATTTATTAGATTTCAAAAAGATTCAGTCAAATGGTAAAATTGCGATTAGGCTAGATGAAGATGACAAGTTAATAGATGTAAAACCTTGTAAAGAAGACGATCATATTTTACTAGCGACCAAATCCGGTAAAGCTCTAAGATTTCCTGTTGAGTCGTTGCGTGTTATTAAAAGCCGTACTTCCGATGGTGTACGCGGTATGAGGCTTGCCGAAGACGATTCAGTGATTTCTATGACAATACTGAAAGGTATTAAAGCCACCCGTGAAGAGCGAGACGCTTATTTATCAGTGTCGTGGGAGAAAAGGCTTGAGATCGCTAAAGGGGAAGAGTTTAACCCTGAGGAGTTAGGTGTAGATTTAACCGCTGAGTCTATTTTAGAAATGGCAAATTCGGAAGAGTTTATCTTAACCGTGACTGAAAACGGCTTCGGTAAAAGAAGTTCGGCATACGGTTATAGAATTACCGATCGCGGCGGTAGCGGTATAATTAATATGGACATCAACGACAAAACCGGTTTAGTAGTCGGCGTTATGCCGGTTAAAATGGATGATGAGTTAATGCTGATCACCGATAGCGGTAAGCTAATTCGTTGTAAGCTTGACTCAGTACGTATTACGGGACGTAATACTAGCGGCGTAACTTTATTTAGGTTAGACGAAGGAGAAAAGGTCGTCTCAGCTTCTCTGATTGCCGAAAGTTCTGATGATAATGAGGAAGAAGATAGAAAGGAAGAGGTTTTAGAAGAGGGCGGTGGAGAATAAAATGCTTTCTAGTTATTCCGTGTATAACGTAGCATTTATTATTATTTTTACTGGAGGCACCGTCAAGTTAAATAAATTGGTTTCAAAAAGTACTATGTTTTTATATTTCAGGCAGCAAGAAGTCTTTGAGTAGCTTCGTCCCAAATAGATTTAGCGGATGCAAATGCAATTCTTTGCTCTGGTGCGGTTTTAGTATATCGTCCAACATTGACGGCAAATATATTTCTGACTTTGCCCATCAGTGATAATATACATTGTGCTGAATTAGGATGCTTAAATTTAATCAATATTTTTTCCTTTCGTCGAGTTGGCTGATGAGCATTTTCAACACAGTTATTCTGTTCTTGAACATCTCGGTAACTATTATTAAAGCGATGATATAACCATACTGTATGGCTAATGATGCTTGCTGGAAAACGATGTCTCTTCGGGGTTTGAGTAATATGCATAACGTTAAGATTTATTGATAAATGGTTACTGCTATTCTATAAATCATTCCTTTCAATCGCTCAATACTTAAATTTACATCTCTCTTAACTTGACGATGCCGATATAATTTATGAATAAAATCATCGCTGATTTTTAAATAAGTATAATTTTTTTCTTGTACAATTATCCCATCATTTTTTAAAGTTTTAGCAACTTTTATCAGTTCCGGATTATCTATTTTTTGAAAAATTAACTCTTTATTATGCATATATACACTTAATAAATGAAAGGTAGATAGTGGTATTACGTGGCTCTTATGTCATTCCTAGCTAAAAGCGGGAATCCAGAAAAAAATTATAAATGTTTTTGAAACTAAAAGCTCGATTTATCTCGCTTTATGCTGGATCCCCGCTTTTGCGGGGATGACATTGTGTATGTTGTCCGATTCCATGCAACAACGTTTGACACGTAACTAGATGACATGAACCATCGCTAATTATGTCATATGGATTAAGCAATAAGGTTTAAGCGTACTTCCTCATTTAGCTCTTTTGTGAAAAGTAATTCTATATCTAACTCATTAAATATTTTTACTAAAGCTATAGATAAGTCGTTGATCATCTCATCGGTATGGGCGGGAGTCGGGATAATTCTAAGGCGTTCAGTCCCTCTTGGCACAGTAGGAAAATTGATATGCTGAACATAAATACCATATTCGTTAAGCAGCATATGCGAAGCTTTAGCCGCCTTAATCGGATCACCGATAATTATCGGTACTATATGACTTTCATTTTTGAGATAAGGAATGTTAAAGCGGTCAAAAGAACTTTTAAGTTTGCTAACCACTTTTTGATGGGCTTGACGCTCTAAATCCGACTCTTTAAGATGCTTAATGCTATGTTTTGCAGCGGCAGAAATTACTGGCGGTAATGAAGTAGTAAAAATAAAGCCTGGGGCAGTTAACCTTATGGCATCAACTAATTTATGGCTTGCGGTGATATAGCCGCCAATAGTGCCGTATGCTTTAGCAAGAGTTCCTTGTATAATGTCGATTTTGTCACTACAATCAAGGAGCTCTACTACCCCTCCTCCGGTTTTACCGTATAAACCAACTGTGTGGACTTCATCGATAAAAGTTAATGCATTATATTTTTTAGCTAAATTAATTATATCTTTAACAGGGGAAAAGAAGCCGTCCATAGAATAAGCTGATTCAAACACAATAATTTTTGGTCTATTAATGTCAACTGATTGCAACAATTCTTCTAAATGCTGAACGTCCAAATGTCTATATATATGCTTTTCAGCTTTAGAACCGGTAATACCGGCAATAATAGAGGCGTGATTTAGCTCATCAGAAAAAAAAACGAGATCAGGCATAATTTTGGCAAGCGTCGCAAGGGTGGTGTCGTTCGCCACAAAGCCGGAGGTAAAAACTAAAGAGGCTTCTTTGTTATGCAAGCTTGCTAGTTCCTGCTCTAACTCAAGAATAGCGGTGTTATTGCCGCCGATATTCCTAGTACCGCCCGACCCGACGCCGTATTTCAACACGGCATCTAAAGAAGCCTGAACCACTTTTGGATGTTTGCTCATACCCAAATAGTCATTGATACACCACATAACTATTTGCTTATCTTCACATGTAGCAAAAGGAAAATTATCGGCTTGTCTTTTTAAGACTTTAAACTCCCGATATCTTCCTTCGCTTTTAATTTTATCTATATGATCGCTAAATATAGTATCGTAATAAGGCATTTTCTCCATGTCATTCCCGCATAGGCGGAATCCATTTTATTAATTAAAAAATATAAATATAACAAGTTTTTAAAACTAAAAACGTAGGTTATCTTGCTTTATACTAGATCTAGTTCCCAAGCCAGCATTGCCCGCATGAATCACTTATGTCATTCCCGCGTAGGCGGGAATCCAGCATAAAGCAAGATAACCTACGCTTTTAACTCTAAAAATTTACTGTATTTATATTTTTTTTTCTGGATTCCCGCCTACGCGGGAATGACATTAAGGACCTTTTTCGATCCATGCAATGAAGCCGGACAAGCCACGTGATGACACTGCCCCTTAAGTTGACAGCTATGCACCTACACGGGAATGACATATGAAATCATTCTATACTAAAACTAATTAAGTTTAAAGCTTATAATATAGAATAATAAATTTGTTTTTTTATCCCCTAAAATTTTGTCGATTAAGTTTAGCATTTCTTGCTCCCTTGATCGGATTTTTTTTACTTACGTCTACACTATTTTCAGGTATAATCGCTTTAGTCATATTTTCCTTAATTTGTTCAACACTTTGAAGAATCTCATCATTTTTTTCTCTAAAAGTAGAAAAGGTCATTGCTGGTTTTTCATTTGGAAAGTTTGATATAGGTGAGTTTGAATCAGATAATTTTTCAGATGTTTTTTCGGTATTTGATATAGAATTATCTTTAGGTTCAAAGCTTTCTAAATTTGTTTTAGCAATATTCTTTTTGCACTATATCGTTAAGTCTTTTTGAAAAAGCTCCCGTATCTGCTACCGGTTCACCCTCTAAAATACAAGCTTGATCGAATATTAATTTGACTAGCTCCTCATTATTTTTATTACCCGCTTTTAAGTCATTAAATATTTTTTCTATAATCTTATTTTTAGGATTTAGCTCTAGGTTTTTAGCAGATGCGCTAGCTATTTGCTTCTGCTCAATTAAAAACCGCTCCATACGAATATCCATAGCAGCTTCACCTACAGCAAGACAAGCAGGGCTTGAAGTCAGCTTTTTAGATATCTTAACATCTTTAACTAAACTTCCTAAAACCTCTTTGAAATAATCCGTTAATGCTTTATATTCATCATCGGATCTTTTATCGTCCTTATTTTTTTCCTCACCTAATGAAGTAGCTTGATCTATATCAATATCGCTTCTTGTTGCTGATTTAATCGCATATCCTTTATATTCGCTATTAACATTCACCCAAAAATCATCAACAGTATCGGTAAATAACAACACGTCGATATTTTTACTTAATAACCCTTCTATTTGCGGGCTTGAAAGTAGTTTATCAGGATTATCACCGCTTAAATAATATATAGTGTTCTGCCCCTCTTTAAAATTCGCTATATATTCATCAAGGCTAATCATCTTATTATGCAAAGCACTTCTAAATATACATATCTCTAATAACTTTTCGTGATCGGTTGTTGCCTCGCATAAACCTTCTTTTAAAGCACCTCCGAAATTAGCCCAAAAATTATTATACTCACCAGGTGACTCTTCTTTCTTTTTCTTCAATTCCCCAAGGACTCTTTTAGTAATAGCGTTCTTAATTTTCTCGAGTACGTTATTATGCTGCAGCGATTCACGGCTAATATTTAGCGGCAGATCTTCTGAATCAACTACGCCTCGTAAGAATCTTAAATATGACGGAATTAAATCAATATTCTCATCAGAAATAAATACTCTTTTGATATATAATTTCACACGTCTTTTGCGATCAGGATGGAATAAATCATATGTTTTGCTTGATGGGATAAATAACAAATTCGTAAACTCTATAGCTCCCTCGTTTTTATTATGCATAGTAATCCAAGGATCATCTACCGCATAAGATAAGCTTTTATAGAATTCTTTATATTGCTCTTCGGTAATTTCCGATTTTGGTCGTGTCCATAAAGCCGATGTAGAATTAAGCTGTATCTCGTTATTATCCCCTTCATCACAGAAATATATCGGTACAGCTATATAATCGGAATAGCTTTTAACTATATGCTTTAATCTAAAGTGATCTAGGAAGCTATCCTCTTCCTTTTTAATATGTAAAGCAATTTCCGTACCTCTGCTAAATTCTCTATCTGAATCTGATACAATATATTCCCCCTCTCCTTCTGATTCCCAAATATATACTTTATCTTCGCCGGCTTTTCTTGAAGTAACCGTAACTTTATCGGCTACCATAAAGCTTGAGTAAAATCCAACCCCAAACTGACCGATTAGCATACTATCTTTCTTAGAATCACCTGAAAGGTTTTTAAGAAAATTTGCCGTACCTGATCTTGCAATAGTGCCTAGATTCTCAATTAAATCCTCTTTATTCATACCGATACCGTTATCACGGATGATAATTTGTCCGTTATTTTTATCGACCTTAACCGTGATTTTAAATTTAGCATCACCTGCTACTAACTCAGCGTTGCTTTGGGATAAATAACGCAGCTTATCGCAAGCATCGGAGGCGTTAGAAATCAACTCCCGCATAAGAATCTCTTTATTACTATAAAGAGAGTGAATCATTAAATTTAAAATCTTGCCGACTTCGGCATCAAACTTCTTTTTTTCTTGTGTCATTACTTAAACCCAATTTAAATTCTTGTTTTTAGTTTTGTGATGTCATCCCTGCATAGTCAGTTATGTCATTCCCGCGTAGGCGGGAATCCAGAAATCATTTTTCATCTTGTGGCTTGTTCACAGGTTCCAGTAAAAAAATACAACTATAAAAAGCTTGATTTATCTCGCTTTATGCTGGATTCCTGCTTTCGCAGGAATGACACACAGAAACCATGAAATAAGTCCTATCAAGTTAGCTAGAATGACATACATAACAAAACTTTATTCATTTAATATAGGGTTTTAAAATCAAATTTAAATACTCCTCATCAATATTTTTTATTAAAATTGTCTTTAAGCTGTTAGTATGCCCCTTAATAATTTCTAAATTACTTCGCAATAATTGCCATTCTTTTGCTAAATAATTTATGATTTCTGCGTTAGCTTTGCCCTGCTCCGGTAAGGATTTAATAGATATTTTCAAATAAGCTATATCGTTAATTACAATAAATTCTTTGATAGCATTATTCTTAGCAGCCGCTTTAACTTTTATATTTAAAAATGCTGATTTAGATGAAGGATTATAGGTAAAAAATTTCATTTTAACTTTTGAAGTTGAAAAAATTAATTATTACATATATATAACAGTTAAAACTATATAATATTTTTATGCAAATTGCTTCAGATTATCAAGTACTTATTACTCAGCTAGAAAAAAATGACCCTAGTTTTATACATCTTGACCTTAAAAATATGTCTTTGACAATATTACAGCTAGAGGAAATAGCAAGCAAAATCCAAAGTAATGATTTTATCGGTAATGTAAGCTGGGGAGAAATGCCTAACGCATCCAGTGATCTTGTGCAGAAAATTGAAAGTAAAATTATTGTAAATAACCAAAATTATAAACGGCACCCTAATGATTTCATTCATGGGTTACTTAGCTTGCATGCTTATATAGATTCTAAACCACAGGAAAAAGTAACTTTTGAAAATTCTAAATATAATCAATATTTAGAAGATTGGAAGATATTTAAAATATTTAGCGAGCCTAAAATAGGCAGATATTACGCAGTTGCATATGTAAACGAGAAAACAAAACAGATGGTATTTGCTCATTGAGGTACTACATTTGAGGTACAGGATTTGCTAAAGCCGGACTCACCGCTTAAGACCCATTTTAAAAGTATTTTAGGTGGACAGATAGTAGCACAGCAAGCAGCAGCATATCAGGCTACCGAAGAAATTACTGAATATGCTAAAAAGCATCACTATAATCTATCTTTTACGGGTTATTCGTTAGGTGCATGGTTTGCAGAATTAAGTTTATATTTTGCCCATCAAGATTTTAACTATTCAAAAGCAAAGGCAATTACTTTCGATAGTCCAGGCTCTGCAAAAATTATGGATAGCTTTAAACCTAATATAATTAGTCATGAAACTCATTTTGACATAAAAAATTTAAATATAACTACTTATCTATCTGCACCGAATTTTGTAAACACTAGTAACCCGCATATCCATAAAGCATATAGATTATTCCCTGAAGTTACGGCTACCGAGTATAGCAATAAAATAATAAATGTCATAAATAAAGCCATCCCGATTAAAAGTTATATTGCTCTGCTATCATTAAGTAGAGATTTACTCGATTTAATGCTAGATGCTTTCGATCCTGAGACAGGTAAATCTATAAAATATGAAAAAATACTAGATTGGTCTTGTATCAAATATGAGCCTAAAGATGATACGTTAGAGGAGATAAAATATTTGATTTTATACCTGCTGGGGGAATAGCAAATAAGTTAATAAAAAGGGGAATCACAGCAACGACATTAGGAAGTTTTATAGAGATAGTTGATCATTTTGTCAGCGGTAATATCGCAATAGAGCAAATTTTAGAAGTTTACAAGCATTTAGAAAATCCTACACAAGCAGAGGGAAAGAAACAATTTGAGCTTTCTTATCAAGGACATTACAAATTGCAAAAAGTAAATTTGTCTGAAGATATAGTAAATATAAATGATAAAAGAAATGGTGACTGGTATTTATGCCAACTAGCAGAATTAAATCTTGAAGTAAAGGAAATACCGGATTTAGTTAGAAAGCAATTAAAAATCATAAAAGAGCAATATGAGATAGAACATAAAAATGACAAAGATTATATATTTACAAGATCATCTAATATTAAAGTGGATGATTTGTAAAACACTACACTTGACCTGACAGACGGTGATTGATTAAGCAGCAAAAGAGCTGTCAGATAAGTAAGAGTAATAGACTTATCTTTAGCAATTTTAATGCTATCCTTGAAAGTTTGCATAGGTGTTTTTCCATAACAAAACTTTCCAGAATGAGGTCTTGCGTTGTTATATTTGTTTAAATATTGATCTAAGTCAATCTGTAAATCCTCTAAAGAACTATAAATCTTTTTACGGAATGTGATATCGTAAAACTCATCCTTTAAAGTTCTATGTAATCTTTCGCATATTCCGTTAGTTTGAGGAGATCGAGCCTTAGTTTTAGTATGATCAATATTTTCTATCGCCAAATATAACTCAAAAGCATGATTTTCTACCTTGCCACAATATTCTGTTCCTCTATCTGTTAAGATTCTAAGTAGAGGTACATCATGATTGTTAAAGAACGGTATTACCTTATCATTTAGAATATCAGCAGATGTTATTGCAGATTTGTCAGTATAAAGTTTACAGATAGCAACTCTAGAATAAGTATCAATAAATGTTTGTTGGTAGATTCCTACCCACCACCTTCATATTGCCTACATAATATGTGTCTTGTGAACCAAGATACCCTGGATGCTGCGTATCTATTTCCCCATGTGCTTCTTTAATTTGTTTTGCTTTTTCTAGAGCAGCTAGTTACTCTTCTGTAAGTAAGATACCATCCTGTGCAGATTTAGCTTCTAATGCTTTTAGTTTTCTTTAAAGTCTCAAGATCATTGCGTAGCCAAATAGAACGTACTCCACTGGATGATACTATAATACCCTGTTTCAATAACTCTTGGCTTGCACGAAGCTGACCAAGAGCGGGATTTTCTATAGCAAGATTTATTACTGCTTGTTCTATATGTTCTGATACACGATTCTTAAGTATAGGTTTCTTACGACTTATATCTGTAAGTGCAGCTTCTCCGCCTGTCTCATACAGTTCTTTAAATCGGTAAAAGCTATCTCTTGAATACCCCATTACTTTACACGCGGTGCTAACACTGCCCAGTTGTTTTGCAAGTTCTAATAATCCTAATTTAGGCTTGATTATTTTTTGATCGTAATTTGACATATTATTCCTGTTAATTGAGTTTTATATTTAGTTCCTGGATATGATAGATAACTTCTCAGTTATCTACATACACACAAACTTTTCTATTTTTAACCTTAATATGTCAGATCAAATCTGAAGGTTTACAGATAAATCTTGCTATAGAAAATCCCGCTCTTGGTCAGCTTCGTGCAAGCCAAGAGTTATTGAAACAGGGTATTATAGTATCATCCAGTGGAGTACGTTCTATTTGGCTACGCAATGATCTTGAGACTTTAAAGAAAAGACTAAAAGCATTAGAAGCTAAATCTGCACAGGATGGTATCTTACTTACAGAAGAGCAACTAGCTGCTCTAGAAAAAGCAAAACAAATTAAAGAAGCACATGGGGAAATAGATACGCAGCATCCAGGGTATCTTGGTTCACAAGACACATATTATGTAGGCAATATGAAGGTGGTGGGTAGAATCTACCAACAAACATTTATTGATACTTATTCTAGAGTTGCTATCTGTAAACTTTATACTGACAAATCTGCAATAACATCTGCTGATATTCTAAATGATAAGGTAATACCGTTCTTTAACAATCATGATGTACCTCTACTTAGAATCTTAACAGATAGAGGAACAGAATATTGTGGCAAGGTAGAAAATCATGCTTTTGAGTTATATTTGGCGATAGAAAATATTGATCATACTAAAACTAAGGCTCGATCTCCTCAAACTAACGGAATATGCGAAAGATTACATAGAACTTTAAAGGATGAGTTTTACAATATCACATTCCGTAAAAAGATTTATAGTTCTTTAGAGGATTTACAGATTGACTTAGATCAATATTTAAACAAATATAACAACGCAAGACCTCATTCTGGAAAGTTTTGTTATGGAAAAACACCTATGCAAACTTTCAAGGATAGCATTAAAATTGCTAAAGATAAGTCTATTAACTCTTACTTATCTGACAGCTCTTTTGCTGCTTAATCAATCACCGTCTGTCAGGTCAAGTGTAGTGTTTTACATACTAAAAAGTTACGAGAAAAATCGACAAAGGCTAATGCTTTTGCTAAGTTAGCTAAGCATCCTAGAGGAACATTTCCTAAAGATAAAATATATAGTGAAGATATTAATTTTAATTCTCAAAAATTAGATGGCATTAATGAGAACAATATAAATGATGGTTGGACAACCATATCAGAGCATGACGAAGCTGTTAAAATTATGGGCTATGATTCTTAAATACCTACTAACGAATCATTCTGCTTTGCAACAGCTGGCTGGATTGTATAATTAATTACTTTTAATTTACACTACCTAAAAACATATATCTTTCTATATAACAGTACTTTTTGCTTCTGAGGGCATAACTCAGAATTGGAAAATGAAAGCTAATAATAAGTCACCCAATTATATCGGTAATTGACAGCAATTAATCACTGTTAATTGAAAATAACTAGTTGTAATTTTCTTTATCTTGACTAATATTGTGAAACTAAAAATTACTTTTAAATATATTATTTACTAAGATGTCAAATTTACATAAAGAAGGGACTATAGTTTTCTGGTCATGGTACGGTAAAAAGCTTAGAGGCATTGTCCAAAAGGTTTATTATAGCCCTGTAACTAAACAAATTAAAACAGCTAAAATCAACCACTTTCATCTGAGAGATGAAAGTTTGATTATAGCGACTAGAAGTCGCATATCAAGCTAAAGCTTATTCGAGTCTTATGTTAGAAATCATGTCTGATTCATGTGCATCAGTATGCTTATTAATATATTCATTAATTATATCATCAGTCACATTACCACTAGTAGCACTAAAGTAACCCCGTGCCCACAAATGTCTACCCCAGTACTTTTGTTTTAATATTGGAAATTCCTCTTGCATCTTCTTTGAAGTTCTGCCTTTCGCTTTTTGTACAAATTCACAGATTTTTATATGAGGTGGAATATTAGCAAAAATGTGTATATGATCGCTTGATACTACTCCATTTTCTATTTTAATACCTAATTCTGTTGCTACCTGTGCAATAATTTCTCGAACCCTCTTTTTTATATCGTAAGTTAATACCTTATATCGATACTTTGTAATCCACACTATGTGATAGCGATGATAGTAAACTGTATGTGATTTCCTGCTGTAATGTGTCATAGTGCTTATGATGCTAACGCATCATGGCACACATGGCAAGCTAAAGCTTCTCCATCTGGAAGATGGAGGTTTGTACCTCCAAAGAGACTATCAAACGTAATGCTAGTGAGCAAAATCCTGCTTATTATATTAAAGCTGATAACGGTAATCACGTTTTAAAATTACATTCTGAATTAATTAGCTAATAAGATTTATATGAATAATAATAAAATTAAGAAGAAATTTATATTACCTGCTAGTGTTGCTGAAGCTGCAAAAAAAGGTTTGTATTTAAGAAAAAAGTTTAAGTGTGGCGGCACGGAGATAGGTAAAAACAGGGCAAAACAGTTAAGAAATAGAATGGCTATAAGCATTTCTGATATAAAAAGAATTAGTAGCTATTTTGTAAGACACGAAGTTGATAAAAAAGCAGAAAATTTTGGTAATGATGATAACCCTTCAAGAGGTTATTTAGCTTCGTTACTTTGGGGCGGCGATGCTGGTAAAGAATGGGTAGAAAGCTTAAAAGAAAAGAACTTGTGAAGTAATTCGCAAGTTCTTTTAAGATTTAAATTTTTATATAGAGTCTGTCAGATTCTTTGTGTAAGTAGAATTTCTCCATTTGCCCAATTTTGTAAATTAGTATCACAAAGTATAGCAAATTGATTTAAAGCCATTGCCCAATTCTTGATTGGCATTGTCCATTTCTTAGAAGCATTTGTCAATGCTAAAAATATTATTTTTTGAATTGATTTATCATCTGGAAACACCCCTTTATTCTTGATAATTTTTCTGATTTGACGATTAATTGATTCAATAGCATTAGTCGTATAAATTGCTTTTCTGATTTCATCCGGGAAGCTAAAAAAGGAGCTATACCAGGCCAATTTCGCTGCCATATATCAAAAATAACTGGATATTTATTATCCCATTTTTTGCTAAAACTCTGTAATTCTCTTAAAGCTTCTGCTTCATTTATTGCAGAATAAATTTTCTTTAAATCTGCTATAACTGATTTTAAATCTTTATACGATACGTACTTTACAGAATTCCTAATCATATGGACTATACAGAGCTGTACTATCGTTTTGGGGAACACACTGTTTATAGCTTCAGGAAAGCCTTTTAAACCATCAACACATGCAACATATATTTGTTCAACTCCACGATTCTTTAATTCTGTTACTATCTGCAACCAGAATTTAGCGCCTTCATTTTTGCCTATCCAAATGCCTAAAAGCTCTTTTTTACCTTCTAAATTCACACCTACAGACAAATAAACTGCCTTGTTAATTATTACATGATTATCTCTTGCTTTCACATAAATGCAATCTAAATACATCATAGGATAGATACTATCAAGTGACCTATTTTGCCAAGCATTAGCATCCTCTAATACACCATCAGTTACCTTTGATATTAACTCAGCAGACACCTTGGTAGAGTACAATTCTTCTAAATGGCCCTGAATTTCTCTAGTAGTCATACCCTCGTGCATATAATGATATTAGCTTATCATCAAATCCTTCAAATTTACGAACTCCCTTAGGAATAAGTATAGGTTCATATTCTCCGTCACGATCTCTTGGTACTTCTACTCTTAATTTACGACCTTCTTCATCTAAAATGGTTTTTTCATAATTACCATTGCGCCTATTATCTGACTCTTTCTCAGTTTTAGAATGCTTCTCATATCCTATATGAGACTCCATTTCTTTCTCTAAGATCTTATTCACCAGCTGTTTTTTTAATTCTTCAAAGATCCCTCCTTTGCCAAATATTTCAGATGGGTCACTTTGTGATAGTATGTCTGATACTACTTTTTCTATAGTCGGATTTGATACTTTGTTCTTATTTTTCATATTAGCCTCATGTTAAGTTGTTTTAATTAATTTTATTCTTAACTATTTTTACAACTTACACAAACTTTCTGACACCCTCACTTCTTGCTGCCTGAAATATAAAAACATAGTACTTTTTGAGACCAATTTACTTAACTTGACGGTGCCAGGTTTACATATAAATAATGCAGTAGTTGATGTTTATATAGGTCTACTCGATGAACTTGAAAAATTGGCTACGTCGTCTTTGTAATCCTCAGATGCTCACGTATTAAGTATTCGCTCCGCTCTTCGGCTTACAGACTTCTTGCTCTTTTCCAAGTTGATCTTCGTATACTCGTTTAATTTAAAAAATTGGCGTCGTTGTCTTTTGCTGATAATCCTCACGTACTAGTATGTATGCTGCGGTTATCAGCTTCAAAACGCCTTACTCTTTTCCAAATAAAACTTCGTCTACCAACTTTTTATTTATTAGAAATTGTTATATTCAAAATATTTTTACGCTTTTTTTGAGTTCATTTTTTGGTCTAAATGTCAATTTCCGTTAAATCGATAGGATCAGTAATAACATAATGCCATAATTTATCAATGCCTTTAGTTATGCCAATGCGTGTGGTGGTAGAATAGGGAAGTTTTAAATTAATGTCACTAACAAAAAATTCATTATTATTAATTAGATCAATTTTGTTATGAGAGATGTTAATTCCTAAGTATCTGCATAATTTACCCGGACCGTCTAAATGTATATTTGAGGGTGAAATAATATATGCTCCTCGAATTAAGGTAGCTGCAGGAAAGCCGTCAGTTTCGGTTACGAAGTTCAGACAATAATACATACCGTAAATCAGATAAACATAACTAAAACCCGCCGGACCAAACATTATATCGGTTCTTTTTGTACGACCTCTTGCAGCATGACAAGCCGGATCATCCTGACCTATATAGCTTTCCGTTTCGGTGATAATAGCTGTCTTGCCTTGAAAATACAGAACTTTACCCAGCAACTCCTGACTTACTATATTGGTGGCTCTTGCGAAGAAATCTCGAGATAATGGTATTAATTTATTATTCATTTTTGTCTATTGTTGCGTTCTAGATGGCTCAAAAAACGTCTCCAATGTCATTCCCATATGAGGCTTACCTTGTATGAATTAGCTCTGTCATCCCATGGCTTGTCCACAGGATCCAAAAAAATAACTAAAAATATCAATATAGTCATAAATATAATTAATTTTTACAATTAGAAATTGTATTCAATTGATTTTTTTTCTGGATTTCCGCTTTCGAGGGAATGACATAGGGGCAATGTAACAATACTATTTATTGTTGGCACGGCATCATATCCGCCGTCAGAAAAAGGTTGGCATTTGATCATTCTCTTAAAAGTAAGCCATAATCCTTTAATTGTGCCGTGAATTGTTAGAGCTTCTTTAGCATATTCTGAGCAAGTAGGGTAAAAGCGGCAATTATTACCGAGTAACGGGGAAATAAAATATTGATAGAATTTAAGGAGTAATAATAAAATTTTATTCATTTTGTAGTTTATCTATAATGCTTTCCATTTTTTCCGGAGTTAAATCTTCATAATAATCATCATTAATTTGTACTACCGGAGCATTAACGCATGCACCTAAACACTCGATCTCGATTAAGCTAAATTTTTGGTCTTTTGTAACTTCTTTATCTTTTAGCCCTAGTTTTTTCTCGCACGCTTTCATTATATCATCGCTACCACGCAGCCAGCAAGGGGTAGTTGTGCATACTTGAATATGGTACTTACCGACCGGTTTTAGATTAAACATAGTATAAAAAGTAGCGACCTCATAAGCACGCATATAAGGTATATCAAGCATATCGGCTACATATTCGATAGCAGGCACGGATAGCCAGCCACCATTTTGACGTTGAGCAAGATCAAGAAGCGGTAATATGGCACTTCTTTTTCCTTCAGGTGGATATTTTTTTATGATATCTGCCGCCAAGCTTAAATTTTTTTTATCGAATGTAAAATTTGTAATTTTTGTATTCATATGTTTTGTATGTATTCTTGTTTTTGTCATTCCTGCATAGGTTCTCGGTGTCTAAGGAGCAATGTCATTCCTGCGAAAGCAGGAATCCAGTAATAAAAAGCATAAACACAGTAAGTTTTTAAAACTAAAAGCTCGATTTCTCTCGCTTTAGGCTGGATTCCTGCTTTCGCAGGAATGACATAAGAGCCATGCGATAACGTGGCTTTTAGCTAAGAATGACATAGAACGCTCTTTTTTGATCCATATAATCAAACTCAAAAGTAGAAATTTAAAAAATCATTCAATTAAATCTTTCCATTCAGGATTAACTTTTTCTATCAATTCTATTTTCCAGCTACGTTTCCACTTTTTCAATGCTTTTTCTCTAACAATAGCTTCTTTAATATCAGCAAATTCTTAAGTATAAACAAGCTTTATAATATTATATTTTGCTGTAAAACCTTTGATTATTTTTTGTTTATGCTCATAAGCACGACGTATTATATTATTGGTAACTCCAATATATAAAGTGCCATTCCTATTAGAGCATAATATATATACCCAATACATTTTATTTTTTTGTTATATTTTACTGGGTTCCTGCTTTAGCAGGAATAACATAAAAAAAATGTAAGCGTGACATAGAACTGAGTATTACCTATCTATCTCACCGAATACTATATCAAGCGTTGCAATAATAGTAATAACATCCGCCATTAAGTGACCTCTGGACATAAAATCAAGTCCTTGTAAGTGAGCAAATCCTGGGGCTTTTATTCGGCATCTGTAGGGTCTATTGCCACCGGTAGAGTACAGATACACCCCAAACTCGCCTTTAGGAGCTTCTACTGCCTTATAGGTCTCGCCCGCTGGAACGTCATACCCTTCTGTATAAAGCTTAAAGTGATGAATCAGTGCTTCCATAGATTCTTTCATTTTGGCTCTTGTCGGCGGTGTTAACTTCGGATCATCGGTTTTGACTGCACCTTGCGGCATTTTCTCGATACATTGTTTGATTATTTTAATAGATTCATATATTTCAAGTATGCGTACTAAGTACCGATCATAACAATCACCGTTTTTGCCGACAGGCACTTCAAAATCCATTTCGCTGTATACATCATAAGGGTTAGATTTACGCAAATCCCAAGCTATGCCCGAACCTCTAAGCATTGGTCCTGAAAACCCCCAGTCCATAGCTTCTTTTTGTGAAACAACACCAATATCCACTAAACGTTGCTTCCATAATCTATTTTCATTTAATAACCCCTCAATATCTTGAAGTTTATACGGAAATTGTTGTATAAATTTGTCAATATCCTCAAGTAAACCATCAGGTAAATCTTCAGCTACGCCTCCGGGTCTAAAATAATTTGAGTGCATACGAGAGCCGGAAACTCGTTCGTAAAACTCCATAATTTTTTCACGCTCTTCAAATAGCCATAATAAAGGGGTAGTTGCCCCGACATCTAAAGCTTGGCTGCCTATATTTAGAGTATGGTTTAGAATTCTTGTTAGCTCTGAAAATAATACCCTAATAAATTGGGCTCTTCGTGGTACTGCGCATTCTAATAACGATTCGGTAGCTAAAGCAAAAGCATGTTCTTGACACATTGGTGAAACATAATCAAGCCGGTCAAAATAAGGTATAGCCTGCAAATAAGTTTTATGCTCAATTAGCTTCTCCGTACCTCTGTGTAATAAACCTATATGAGGATCGGCATTATTTACTACTTCCCCGTCCATCTCAAGAATTAACCTTAAAACGCCATGCGTTGCCGGATGTTGCGGACCTAGATTTAGAGTTATAGACTTGGTGTTGTTATTCATAGTATTTGTCATTGCGAGGAGCCGCAGGCTTTGCTGCAATCCAGTTAAATAATTTAATTATATAAATCTTTCCAATTTACATTCATTTGCTCAATTAAATTGAGTTTTTTCTCTTGAGCCTAATTTAATTTGTTTTTCTCTGTTTATTGCAGAGTCCGTAGTTTCATGAATTTCATAAAATACTAGCATTTTACAATTATATTTTTTGCTAAATCCATCAGCTATATTATTTTTTTCTGGATTGCCACGCTCCTTATAGTCGCTCGCAATGACATCCAAATTATTTCTCTGCCTTCTCATCACCGGGCAAAACATAAGTAGGTCTATGCCATGGTGAGCTGAAATCAAACTCTCGATATTCTATATCTAAATTGATCGGCTCGTACATCACCTTTTTCGCATGCTCATCATATTTAACTTGTGTATAACCGGTTAATGGGAAGTCTTTCCGCAGCGGATGCCCCTCAAATTCATAATCGGTAAGTATCCGACGTTTATCGTCATTGCCGTCGAAATTCACTCCGTACATATCATAAACTTCATGTTCATACCAACAAACAGCATTAAATATACCTATTGCAGAAGGTACGCTTTCTTGTTCGGATATCTGTACTTTTATTATTAAACGCTTGTTTAATTTTAAACTTAGTAAATTATATACTACTTCAAACCTTTTATAGTCAAGTGGTTTGGACTCGCCGACAATGTCACTTGTTGCTATCCTATTAGTTATAGGTTTCGCTCCTTGATCCTTGTATTCAAGCCCAGCTGAATTTACTATATTATTTTGAAGAAAATCGCTACCAAATAAGTCGGTTAATACAGTAAAGCGTAACTCTTCCGATTCTTTTAAAGCTTTTAAAAAAGTTAATAAGAAACTAGGTTCAACTTTATAAGATAGATAATCCTTAACTGCAATAGGCGTAATTACAATATTAAATTTATTCGCTAGCTTTTCAATAGACCTCTCCAAAAACTCTACTTCTAAAGGTAATTTGGGCGTCGAACCTAGACTCGCATCCTCAAGTACTTCTTTGTACGCTGCAGTGCTGTGTTCCGTGTCTCCTACAAATTCCTCTTTATAAGCGAATTTCTGAGAAGGTCTAAGTTTGTCGAGTGTCATATTTAAAACCTGTAGTGCGTTTGATTTTTTTTTGCAGTTGCATAAGTCCATAAATTAATGCTTCAGCAGTAGGAGGACAACCGGGAACATATACATCAACTGGTACGATTCGGTCGCAGCCTCGTACAACCGAATAAGAGAAGTGATAATAACCGCCGCCGTTAGCACAGCTGCCCATCGAAAGCACCCATTTAGGTTCAGCCATTTGGTCATATACTTTACGTAGTGCAGGTGCCATTTTATTGGTTAGCGTCCCTGCAACTATCATAAGGTCGGACTGTCTTGGGCTTGGTCTAAACAGCATGCCAAAGCGATCCATGTCATACCTACTAGCTGCTGCCTGCATCATTTCAACTGCACAACAAGCAAGCCCGAAAGTCATAGGCCACAATGAATTGCTTCTCGCCCAACCGATAACATCATCGACTTTGGTTAATAAGAAGCCTCTATTGGAAAGCTCATTATTCAGTAGCTCATCTTCTTGATAAAAGTTATTATGCATTTTTACTCTTAAATAAGTTAAATAAATACAGATGGAAATACGAAGTTTAATTTGAAAAAGAAGCAAGCCCACTTGCAGTTTTTAATCCTCACGTACTTAAATGTAGGTGAGGATTAAAAACAAAAGGAGGTGCTGCTAATTTTAAATTAAACAAGTATTTTTACTACCAATCCAATGCTCCCTTTTTCCATTCATATACAAATCCTACAGTAAGAACGAATAAGAAAAACATCATTGAGAAAAAGCCTATTTTTCCTATTGTTCCAAGGCTAATAGCCCATGGAACTAAAAATGCAATTTCGAGGGCAAAGATAATGAATAAAATAGCAACTAAATAAAATCTTATATCAAATTTTGATCTTGCATCTTCAAAAGGCTCAAAACCGCACTCGTAAGGCTCTAACTTATCCTTATTATATTTTTTAGTAGATAACAAATTCGGTAGAATCATTATCAAGCTAGAAACCAATACTGCAATACCAAAAAATATAGCGATAGGTAGATATTCTTTTAAAAGTTCTGAATTTTGTAGCATATTTTTTTGTTATATTTTAACGTTCTCGGTATCATCCCGCGAGCTTGTTAGCGGGATCTTAGGACATAACCTGTGACACAAGACCCCGTGGTCAAGCCACGGGTTGACATAAAACACCTAATTCTATATTTATACCCCAAATAGCATCAATTATCAACGACAATATCAGGTTTGACTAGTAACTTCATTAAAATTAGTACCCAAATGCCGCTCGCTACCCACCATATTTGCCAAATATTGTACGAAATCATGCCGATAATATAATAATTTATAAAGCATGCATACGAAATTGCTTGAAAATTACTGTCTTCTATATTGCTAATTTGTTTTAGACATTTGTAAATTAAGCCTAGAAATAAAGCTAACCCGATTAACCCCAGCTCTAAGGTGATTTGTAATATATTATTATGAGGATGAAGTGGCAAAGGGTGCCACTTTTCACCGTTATAATCAATTGTTTCGTTTTCTTTAACCTCAATATATTTAGAAGAGTTAAAGCCATAGAATATAAGCGGTTTTTCAGCAATTTTATTTGTAACGAAATGCCAGATAAATAAACGATGGGCTGCTGAGGGGTGAGTAGTTAAATATTCTTTCGATAATTGTTTAGGACTAATTTGACCGGCTATAATTGGAAATAGCATTGAACCAGTTATTAGACCTAAAGTTATTAGCCTGAAAAATATCGGTTTTATAAGTCTAGCTAAAATAAATATTATTCCGCTTAAACCGAATCCTAAAAAGCTTGCTAAACTATCAGAGATATTTAATAAATAAAGTACCAATATATATAATATTAGGGCATAGTAATATTTTTTATTGCTAGTTAAAATAGCAATTACTACCCATGTCGTAATTGATAGTAAAGCGCAACCTCGATCTAGCATATACAAGCTAAAATTAGCTTTAAATATTTTAGTCAAATAGCCATCAGAAAAATATTCAATAAAAAATAATAAGATTGCCGTAAGAGTGCTGAATATTAAAGCTTTTTTAAGCTGCAAGCGGTTTTGAAACGGTTTGAAATTACTAACTATGAAGCCAAGGAATAAGATTGTGAAAACTTGTACAAAACTAATTAGGCTACTAATAGGCTTAATAGCGAAGAAACAAGTTATCAAACACCAGCCGGCAAATAGTAGTTCTGTTTTACTAGCTTCAATGTCATTTTTGTCCCCGATGTCATTCCCGTGTAGGCGGGAATCCAGTTTTCTAGATTCCTGCTTTCGCAGGAATGACATACGAGACGTAAAAATAACACCCAGCAAAAATACCGTCACAGTAGCAGCGACTGATAATCCGGTAACCATTCCAAGGCTTGGGATTAAAAATATAAAAAAATAGTTTATCATTTTAATTTAAAAACACTCTTTAGCAAAAATTTCATAAATAGGGTGTTCGAATGTGGAAAGTGAAATACTGCTAGAGATCATCCATCCTTGAAAAAGTAATTTAGGGTCCTCGTCAATCTTATATTCAGTTACAGTCATTAATATGTAGTTATCTTCGTTATACGGATCAAAGTTTTTAACACATTTATGTATCTTGATTTTTATATTACCAAAATATTTTTCTTCTCCTATCTTAAAAGCTAGCTCTTCAGATTTAGCAGTAATTTTATTTAAGGCAATGATCTTAGCGTTATCACAATTTTTGAATTCTGAAGTATCTTGAACATTTTGATTAGAATTTAAAACAGGGGGCTCATTATTAACTACGTTAAATATATCGCCTTCAATTTCGTCGGTTGTTACAACAAGATCCAAATCTAGCTCTTTCGCAAATATAAAGGAGGAGTTGATACATATAATAAAGGCTAAAATGATCTTTAAATGCTTCATAAGTAAATTAATATTTTTTTTAAATTATATACTATGAGAGATTAATGGCAACTAGGTTTTATGATATATTTCATCTAGTTGTTTGACCAGTGTTGCCCACATGGATCGTGTATGTCATTCCCGCGGAGGCATTGTTGCGTGGATCGGAAAATGTGTTCGGTGTCATACCGTGGCTTGACCACGGTATCTAGAAAAACAACTAAAAATATCAATAATTTTGATATTTTTAACTGGATCCTGCGATCAAGTCGCGGGATGATAATGGGGAAACGATCCATGCAACAAAGCCGCTACGGGATGACAGGAGTGAAGTTCTGACTACTACAATAATATATTATGATCTATTCAAAAAAATTATTAAATTCAGTTTTGCGTCAGGATTTTCACAGCTTTATAATTAAGGTGTTTAATACCATTAATCCGGGTGTAGAATATTATCCTAGTAAACATATAAATATAATCAGTGATTATCTGCATGCGGTACAAAACGGTGATATCAACCGCTTAATAATAAACATACCGCCTAGAAGCTTAAAATCTATCTGCGTTAGTGTTGCTTGGTCTGCTTATCTACTAGGGCTTGATCCTACTAAACGCATAATGACTGCTAACTATTCTCAAATGCTTAGTGTTAAACATTCGCTTGATTGCCGATTTATTTTAAATTCCGCTTGGTATAAGGAGCTTTTTCCAAATACTATTCTTAGTAAAACCCATAACCAGAAAAGTAAATTTTTAACTACCGCAAACGGTTTTCGGTTTGCAACATCGGTAGGAGGAACAGCTACAGGGGAGGGGGAGATATCTTAATTATCGATGATCCGCATAACCCTACACAAATACATTCTTATAAGATACGCAGAAAAGTGATAGATTGGTTTGAGCAGACTTTTGTTAGCAGGCTTAATAACCGCAATAAAGGTGCGATAGTTTTAGTTATGCAACGTCTTCATAGCGACGATTTAGCCGGATATTTGCTTAATAGTAGTAATGCATGGCATCATTTAAAGATTCCTGCTATTACTGCTTGTGACTATTCTTTTAAACTAACAACTAACTCTTATATAAAAGAATATCAATATGTTAGCGGTGAAGCATTAGAAAGTTATAAAGAGCCTGCTGATTGTTTAAGGAAATTAGAGCAGGAAATAGGTAGTTATAATTATCATGCCCAATATCTGCAAGAACCTATACCGCAAGGCTCATCACTGCTTAATATGGAAGATATTAGCTTTTATGAAAACTTACCGGAGAAATTTGATTATTTTGTCCAGAGTTGGGATACGGCAATTAAGATTTCCGAGGATTCCGATTATAGTGTTTGTACTGTTTGGGGCGTTTTGAAGCAGAAATATTATCTTGTATCGTTAGCACGTAAAAGAATCAACTACCCAGAACTTAAAAACTTGACGGAAAAATTAGCAAATCAGTTTAAACCGAAATTTATCTTGATAGAAGATAAAGCGAGCGGTCAACAACTCATTCAAGATATAGGAAATTTAGGAGATAGCATTAGAGTAATCGGTATTAAACCGAAATTAGATAAAGTAACTAGATTTGCGTCAGTTGTGCCTTTATTTCAAGCAGGTATAGCATTATTGCCTAAACAATCAAACATAAATAATATTATCTTAAAAGAATTACTAAATTTTCCCCATGTTAAAAAAGACGATATAGTTGACTCGGTTAGCCAATTTTTAAACTTTATGAAAAATAAATCAACGCAAAACTTTGTAAGAATTAGGGATATACTTGTTTAATACGTTATTTTATATTTCTTGAAGCTGTACCGCTATTGTGTCACAAACTTCAAGAGTGAGTAAAAGAAAATATTTTATAATTTGAATCAAACTCCATTGATTCACCGCCTAATTTTAGGTTGTCATCCGAAATATAATTAGTTGTAGAAATTTCAAGTTTTAGACCTAATTTAGCCCTTAATTCCGCTAAATTTAAATCTTGTAGCTTTATAGGTATATCTTTCTCAAACTTATCAAACGATAATCTTCGATGTTGAAAAACCTCTTTACCTACCTCTACCTTTACAGAGTTGTTGCCTAATACTTGTGCTTTAAATATTTCTTCAAAATGCTTTGAATACATTTTCCAAGCTTGATCACATACTCCATGAGTACCTCTATACTCATACCCTTGTACCTCTAAATATTTATAACAAAACCCACAACATAATTTAGCAATTCCTATATATCTAGAATCAATTTCAAATTTTGCAGATCCCAAATAGGTAAATAAAGATGTAGGAAATTGTAGTGTAATATTACATTCAGTATGTAATTCTAAAAAATTATCAAGTATTCTTATCTCATTAAACTTATAAACTTTATTATGTATCCAATAATGGATTTTATGAGAATCTTGCATAGGTCGGAATAAATGCTCTTTCATTTCTTCTGGCTCTATCACTTTATTCTTCATGTTAAAATCTATAAGTTTGTAATAACAATTCGTTATATCTTGATATTTATCTAAATCAGCTATATCTAATTTTCTTTGATTTAAGTTGAACTGTAAATTAGGTTTTAATTTAGTATAACAAAATTAAAATTCCTCTAAAATCTTGATTAGTCGAACATTTAGATTTTTTTTCATGATTGGATTAATTTTTTATGAATTCTATATAGTCAATGTTAAGTAATAAATACAAAGTTAATAATTGCTCTGCTGAACCATTATAAATAAAATCCCTCATTTGGTTTACTTGGGCTATTATTAACTTCTCTGAGGTATTGACTTGTTTATTGTAAGACAAATATAAATTATCTTTATGCTTAAACATTCCTCCACAAGCACTTTTAAAATGAAGTAAACTTGCCAGTGCATCTAAAATTCGACAATTATAATCAAAGTTTTGCCAGTTGTCTTGCTTTGGAAAAGCTATAAAATCTGGCTTTCGCTCTTTAAAGTCTGGCTTTCGCTCTTCTTTTAACATAATATTTTAATTTTTTTATGATAATTGATTGTAATGTTCAATAAGATCCGTGATATCTTCACCTGATAATAACAGTTTATCTGTTGCTTCAACAAATATTCTTCTTGCCGTTTCTAAATCTATATTAAATTGTTCTCTATATGATTTATTACACATATTAGAAGTAAGTTCTCTCAACATTTCTTCATCACTTAGATTTTCCAAATTAAATATATTTTTTATATTACTAAAATTTTTTTCTTCCATTTCCAAAGATAAAATACTGTTACCATATTCATCACCTTTTAAATATTGTGCTAAATCGTTTGTTTTTTCAGGTAATTGTTCATTTTCAATCACTTCTAAAGGTAAAAATTGTTCATTCTCAATATCCTCTCTTTTATGATAGCTATATTCCACTTTATAGTATGTAACATTAGGAGTGGGATGTATTATCTTTAGGCGAATTTGGGTTTGAATTATTTGGGCTAGGGTATTGTACTTTCATAAAAAAACTTTAATTATTTAAACTTTCATAAATTTAGTACATCATAATTAATTATTTATCAACTAAAAATTTATAAATTATTTTTAGTTTAACAATTAATTTAAATAATTAGAAGTAATATATTAGTCTTAAAAAACTGTAAAAACTCTAAAACTAATTTTGAGCATAATACGGAGTATAAAAAATTTTTATAAGGGAATAAAAAAGGCTAAAAAGACTGAAAGTATGTGGTGGAGGCAAAGGGAATCGAACCCTTGACCCTCTGCGTGCAAAGCAGATGCTCTACCCCTGAGCTATGCCCCCGATTTGTGATTTGCTATTAAGCAATTTGATTTTTTCTTTAAAGAATATCTTGCAAGATTTCTATTTAAAAGATTCTAACAAATAATAAAGGTAAAAGGTATTATTTACTTCACAAAATTTTTTTATTTTATTTATACCTTCATTTATTAAAAGTCTTAATTAAGATAGGCTTTTAACTAAACCCCAAGGTAATGCTTGTCCATTACTTCCTACGACTAAATCCCCTGAGGCTTCATATTCTGCCGTTAGAAAAGAATTTTGAGTAGAAATAAGTTTTACCGGTTTAATTTTTTGACCGTTATAAAAATATTCTTTAGCTGATTCCCTAGCAGTCGGGTTGTTTTTAGAAGCAGTTTTTGCTTTAGCTTTAGACATAACTTAAATAAATTTTGCTTAAATTAGATTTTTGAAGAATATAAAGCTTTTTCTGCACGCTGTCAATAGTTGCTTAGCTTTAAAAGATGTAAAAAAACATTTTTTTAAGTATGTTACTCTATCTACTTTCATCTACCAGAAATTACTCCCAATAAATAAAAAGTAGATAGATGAAGTTTTATTTAAAAAAGATCAAAGAGTTCATAAATCGAAGAGCATATAATTAATACGTGAGCACCCTAGAACTTATAAAACATTGTCACCAATTTTTCAAATAAAACGAGTATATAATTACTTTTTAGCTTCACTATTTGTTTTAGGTAACATAATTTTCAAGTCTGCTTTAGCTTCTAAGTCACTAATATATTTTTTCAATAATTCTGCTGCTAATATATTATCGATAGTTGCTTTTGCTTCTTCTTTTGTTGGGATAGGTACAGGTTTTTTCTCAAGTACTTTAATTATGTGCCAACCAAAGTCAGTTTTTACAGGAGCCGATACTTCGTTTACTTTTAGAGAAAAGGCTTTCTTTTCAAATTCTGGTACTAATTGCCCCGGTTGATTTAATAAGATAAAACCGATAACACCACCGTTAGCTTTAGATGCAGTATCCATAGAATTTTCTTCTGCAAGTTTAGCGAAGTTTGCACCTTTGCTTAATTTATTTTTTAATTCATTAGCTTTTTCTTGAGATTTAACTAGAATATGAGCAACTTTTATTTGCTCTTTATCTTTTAAATTGCTTATATATTTATTATACTCATCATTAAACATCTTATCGTTAATATTAGACTTTACATAAGATGCTAATAATTCTTGTTGAGCTAATTGATTTTTTACGTTCTCAAGCTTTTCTTGAAACTCTTTAGAAGAAGTAATATTTGATTTTTCTACTTCTTGTTTTAATAAAAGATTATCAGCATAAATTTTTACTAATTTTTCTTGATCTTGAGGAGGAAAGTCGTCAAATTTGCTAATAGATTCACCTGAAGGAAGGTTAAGTTGCGGTTTGAATTCTTTTATAATTTGTGATTCTTTTATTTTACCGCCTTTATAGGTCGCAACTACTCTATCGGAGTTGTCTGCAAAAACAATACTTGAAAGCATACTGACGGATAAAAATATGACTGATAATTTTTTCATTATTTTATGACTCATAAATTGTTAAACATAAGATTAAATTTTATAAAAATAATAAATACCCGTCAATAGCTATTTTCTTAATATTGATTTAATAATATTAATTTACAAGTTTTCTGCGACAAAAAATTATCTATATCATATTAATAGTTATGATATAATAAGCATTTGATAATTTTATAAAATCACCTATATTTAACATATAAAAATATTATTTAAGGATTTTGATGGTTTTTATATTAAAAAAACTTTTCGGTACTGCGAATGATCGTACGGTAAAAAAATTATTTTCTGAAATTGCAAATATTAATGCCCTAGAATCTGTTATACAAAAATTATCGGATGAAGAGCTTAAAAATAAAACAACGGAATTCAAAGAAAAGTTAGGTAAGGGTGCTACTTTAGACGACATAGCTTATGAGGCATTTGCGGTAGTAAGGGAAGCGGCTAAAAAAGTATACGGCATGCGTCATTTTGATGTTCAGCTTATAGGCGGTCTTACGTTACACCGAGGAATGATTAGCGAAATGCGAACCGGTGAAGGTAAAACTTTAGTCGCAACATTACCTGCATATTTAAATGCTTTAACCGGAAAAGGTGTGCATATTGTAACGGTTAATGATTACCTAGTTAAGCGTGATTCTGCGACTATGGGCAAGATTTATAATTTTTTAGGTTTATCGGTTGGATGTATTGTTGCCGGTATGCCTGATGAAGCTAAACGAAAAGCTTATAATTGTGATATAACATATGCTACGAATAACGAAATAGGTTTTGACTACTTACGTGATAATATGAAATATAGCATGCAGGAGAGGGTACTTCATCCTTTTAACTTTGCTATTATCGATGAGGTAGATTCAATTTTAATAGATGAAGCAAGGACTCCGCTTGTTATATCGGGTCCTGTTAATGATAATTCAGAATTATACGGCAAAATAGATAAGGTTGTAAGACAGTTAAATGTAAGTGATTTTGAGAAAGACGAAAAATTAAAAACTATTAATTTAACGGAAAGCGGTATTACAACCGTGGAATCGCTTTTAAGTAAGGAAAATATTATAAAACCCGGTTCAGGTTTGTATGATTTCGAGAATTTAAGTTTAGTACATTACGTTAATCAAGCGCTTAGAGCTCATAACATGTTTAGCATAGACGTGGATTACTTAGTGCGTGACGGTAAGGTAATGATTATAGATGAATTTACCGGACGCGTTATGGAAGGACGTAGATATTCTGAAGGCTTGCATCAAGCTTTAGAAGCTAAAGAAGGCGTCAAAATCCAAAATGAAAATCAAACTCTTGCCTCTATTACGTTCCAAAATTATTTTCGTAATTATCCTAAATTATCGGGTATGACCGGTACGGCTATGACGGAAGCGCCCGAGCTTAAAGATATATATAATCTTGATGTGGTTGCTATTCCGACTCATAATAAAGTTACAAGGCTTGATCTTGATGACGAAATTTATGGTAGTAAGCAAGATAAATATGATGCTATTTTAAAACTGATTAAAGACTGTTACGATCGAGGTCAGCCTGTTTTAGTAGGGACAGTTAGTATAGAAAAATCAGAAGAAATTTCCAACCTTTTAAATAAGCATAAAATCCAGCATAAAGTCCTAAACGCTAAATTCCATGAACAGGAAGCTTTTATTATCGCTCAGGCAGGTAGATTTAAGGCGGTAACGATTGCAACTAATATGGCAGGGCGGGGTACCGATATTATGCTTGGTGGTAATCCTGAAATGTTAATAGAACAGTTAGATAAAGAATCGCTAACACCTGCTGTTTACGAAGCAAAAATAGCTGAAATTAAAGCTCAAATCGCTGAAGAGAAAAAGCAAGTGATTGAAGCAGGCGGGTTATTTGTGATCGGTACTGAAAGGCATGAAAGCCGCAGAATAGATAATCAGCTGCGCGGTAGGTCAGGTAGACAGGGTGACCCGGGAAAAACAAAATTCTTCTTATCTCTTGACGATGATCTAATGCGCATTTTTGCCTCAGATCGTATTTCCGGAATGCTTAGAACTCTTGGATTAAAAAATGGAGAGGCGATACATCACCCAATGATCAGCCGTTCGCTTGAGAAAGCTCAGCAAAAAGTTGAAGCTCATAACTACGAAATACGTAAAAACTTATTACGTTTTGATGACGTAATGAATGATCAGCGTAAAATAATTTATGAGCAAAGAACAGAAATTATTAAATCTAAAGATAGCTATGATTTCTTAAAAAGTACTATGGAAGAATTAGCTAAAAAGATAGTTTTAACCTTTATGCCGGCAGGTTCTTACCGTGAAGACTGGGATATAGAGAATCTAAGCGTAGAGCTGCACCGTACCTTTGCTATAAAATTTGATCAAGATTTAATAAGTAAAAATGATGTAACTGAGGAGGAGGTTACAAAAATTGTTATTGATTCGGCCAATAATTTATATAAGTCAAAAGAAGAGGTCTACGGTATTGATTTAATGCATAATGCCGTAAAATATATTTTACTAACCACGCTTGATCAAGTTTGGAAAGATCATTTACATAGTTTAGATCACCTTAGACAAGGTATATCACTACGAGCATATGCTCAAAAAGACCCGCTTAGTGAATATAAAAGAGAAGCATTTAATTTGTTTGAGCATATGCTTAACAGCTTAAAAGATCTATTCATTCAAACCGTTTATCACTTCCAAATTGATTTAAAACATATTCAAAAAGAAGATATGTCTCTTGAGCATAAAAAACTTCAAAAGAATATGCGTGAGAGTCGTGAAGATCCGGCATTTAGTAAATACAACGCGGGAAGTAATATAGAGACAGAGCTTAAGCCTCTTGTGTCGCGTATTGATCCGAAAGAGAGAGATTCTAATGATCCAAGCAGCTGGGGGAGAGTTTCTCGAAATGAGCTATGCCCTTGCGGATCGGGTAAAAAATATAAATATTGCCACGGGGTGAATGAGTAGTTATTATTATGTGAATTGGTTTTTCCGCCATTTCAAGAGAGCGAAAGCCTTGTTGTATGGCTTGAAAAATGCTAAAGATGTCATTCCCGCTTAGGCGTTGTTGCGTGGATCGAAAAACGTGTTCGGTGTCATACCGTGGCTTGACCACGGTATCCAGAAAAACAACTTTTAATACTAATAATTTTAGTATTTTAAGCTGGATCCCGCGATCAAGTCGCGGTATGACAGAGGAAAAATTGATCCACGCAACAACGCCTTCACGCGTAGGCGGGAATCCAGCATAAAGCGAGATAAAATCGAGCTTTTAGTTTTAAAATTTACTGCATTTGTACTTTTTCTGGATTTTCGCCTATGCGAGAATCACATATAATCACAACACTAAACCTATAATTTTTTTAGTTGATCATAAATTTGAAACTATCGGTGTAGATAACGAACTAAAACAAGAATTATCAAAATTACCCGGTTATATATAAAAGGGTTTCGTTTCAGAGAAATTAAATTAATAATATTGTTATTGATAAGGGTGAGAGAATCTTACTCTTATATCACCTACCATAGTAACTTCATATTTCTCTGCCGGTTCTTCTTCTAAAGTTGCCGGTTGTATGTTATTACAATCTTGTTGTTCTTTAATATCGTAATTATTAGAAGCTTCTTCTGACATATTTTTTATTTATAGAAATTATACGCATGGTTTAGTTTGGCGTTGCCCGCGTGGATCGAAAGTTGTTTTCGGTGTCATCCCGAGGCGGCATTGTTGCGTGGATCGTTTCCCCATTGTCATCCCGCGACTTGATCGCGGGATCTAGAAAAACAACTTTTAATACTAATAATTTTAGTATTTTAAGCTAGATCCCGCGATCAAGTCGCGGGATGACAGAGGAAAAATTGATCCACGCAACAATGCCAACCTAGGATAACAAGGCCGGAGATGATCCAAACAATAATGCCAAGACCATTGCGGTGTGATACCTAGTGCTTTTTACTTAAGCAATGACGCTTTAATTATTCCGGATTTACGGCCCCTAATGCATCAACCTCATCAGAGCTTGAGAAATTATCGGTAGTTTCTGGTAAAGCTTTAACAGAAACAACTTCAGGTATATCAGAGAGCTTTTTATCTTCAAGGTTTAACTCTTCACTAATTATTCTTTTTGCTTCATCGGTTAAGGGTGGATGTGTACTTTCAGTTTGATCGGTTTTAGCATCTATTTCTGTTTTTATATCCTCAGTTTTCTCTTTCGACATAACATAACCTTTCTTTAAATTGAATTATTTATATTAATTAGCATTTATATGAAAATAAACTTAAATTAAATTTACTTTCATAATAAAAATAGTTATCGAAGTTTTGTTATAATTCAAGAAAATATGTATTATAATATTATATAAATTTAGTTAATATTAGTTAATTTTTTTAAGTTTTATTAAAAAGATAAGAGTTTTAGTAATAAGTGTCAAGATTAATGGATTAATAATAATTAATATTGTTATAATATATAATGTTAAAAATACCACATTATTTATAGAAAGTAATAATTATCTAAAAGCTTTTAAGATAGCTAAGAATGAATATAATATTTATCCTTGTCAGGTAGAGGAGGTAGCATTAAGCTGTAAACCTTCAGATTTGATCTGACATATTAAGGTTAAAAATAGAAGAGTTTGTGTGTATGTAGATAACTGAGAAGTTATCTATCATATCCAGGAACTAAATATAAAACTCAATTAACAGGAATAATATGTCAAATTACGATCAAAAAATAATCAAGCCTAAATTAGGATTATTAGAACTTGCAAAACAACTGGGCAGTGTTAGCACCGCGTGTAAAGTAATGGGGTATTCAAGAGATAGCTTTTACCGACAGAAGAGCAACTAGCTGCTCTAGAAAAAGCAAAACAAATTAAAGAAGCACATGGGGAAATAGATACGCAGCATCCAGGGTATCTTGGTTCACAAGACACATATTATGTAGGCAATATGAAGGTGGTGGGTAGAATCTACCAACAAACATTTATTGATACTTATTCTAGAGTTGCTATCTGTAAACTTTATACTGACAAATCTGCAATAACATCTGCTGATATTCTAAATGATAAGGTAATACCGTTCTTTAACAATCATGATGTACCTCTACTTAGAATCTTAACAGATAGAGGAACAGAATATTGTGGCAAGGTAGAAAATCATGCTTTTGAGTTATATTTGGCGATAGAAAATATTGATCATACTAAAACTAAGGCTCGATCTCCTCAAACTAACGGAATATGCGAAAGATTACATAGAACTTTAAAGGATGAGTTTTACAATATCACATTCCGTAAAAAGATTTATAGTTCTTTAGAGGATTTACAGATTGACTTAGATCAATATTTAAACAAATATAACAACGCAAGACCTCATTCTGGAAAGTTTTGTTATGGAAAAACACCTATGCAAACTTTCAAGGATAGCATTAAAATTGCTAAAGATAAGTCTATTAACTCTTACTTATCTGACAGCTCTTTTGCTGCTTAATCAATCACCGTCTGTCAGGTCAAGTGTAGTGTTTTACAATTAAGCTTTATGTAATGCTAATTATAAATATAATAAATAGTAATTTAGCTTAGACGTGTTTTTACTCTTCAGGATGATGAGCATAACCTATAATTTCAGAACTTGGGTATTCGATATCAACAATTCATGAACTACGGAACGCCATACCGGTTTAGGTTACTATCCATCTTTCTAAAAGAGCATAAAAAACCTAGAGCCTTAGAAGGAGTAATTACCGAGGTTTACTTGGATACGGGTAGTTTACAACTCCAGTATGAGCATCATTATTATAATCTTTATAGAATGGTTTACTATCAAAATCTTTACAAGTTAACCTGTGAGAGAAATCTATTAAATTTTAGTAATCTACTAATCATCCCCTCTAGTTTTATGCTCTGTTTGAAGCTGATAATATCCTTTGGATTTAAAAATACCACTTATTGTATTAAGAAAATTATCTTTATGTGTAAAATATTATTAGTATGTAAAAAGATCACAATAGAAAAATAAACATATGGAGAAATCCTATATGTTAATTATGTAGCCGATTCAAGTGGATTCACGACAAGCATTAAAAAAACAAAAATGCACGCTATAAATTATTAACTTTATCTAAAATTGAAATTTTTTGGAGGGTGTCAGAAAGTTTGTATAAGTTGTAAAAATAGTTAAGAATAAAATTAATTAAAACAACTTAACATGAGGCTAATATGAAAAATAAGAACAAAGTATCAAATCCGACTATAGAAAAAGTAGTATCAGACATACTATCACAAAGTGACCCATCTGAAATATTTGGCAAAGGAGGGATCTTTGAAGAATTAAAAAAACAGCTGGTGAATAAGATCTTAGAGAAAGAAATGGAGTCTCATATAGGATATGAGAAGCATTCTAAAACTGAGAAAGAGTCAGATAATAGGCGCAATGGTAATTATGAAAAAACCATTTTAGATGAAGAAGGTCGTAAATTAAGAGTAGAAGTACCAAGAGATCGTGACGGAGAATATGAACCTATACTTATTCCTAAGGGAGTTCGTAAATTTGAAGGATTTGATGATAAGCTAATATCATTATATGCACGAGGTATGACTACTAGAGAAATTCAGGGCCATTTAGAAGAATTGTACTCTACCAAGGTGTCTGCTGAGTTAATATCAAAGGTAACTGATGGTGTATTAGAGGATGCTAATGCTTGGCAAAATAGGTCACTTGATAGTATCTATCCTATGATGTATTTAGATTGCATTTATGTGAAAGCAAGAGATAATCATGTAATAATTAACAAGGCAGTTTATTTGTCTGTAGGTGTGAATTTAGAAGGTAAAAAAGAGCTTTTAGGCATTTGGATAGGCAAAAATGAAGGCGCTAAATTCTGGTTGCAGATAGTAACAGAATTAAAGAATCGTGGAGTTGAACAAATATATGTTGCATGTGTTGATGGTTTAAAAGGCTTTCCTGAAGCTATAAACAGTGTGTTCCCCAAAACGATAGTACAGCTCTGTATAGTCCATATGATTAGGAATTCTGTAAAGTACGTATCGTATAAAGATTTAAAATCAGTTATAGCAGATTTAAAGAAAATTTATTCTGCAATAAATGAAGCAGAAGCTTTAAGAGAATTACAGAGTTTTAGCAAAAAATGGGATAATAAATATCCAGTTATTTTTGATATATGGCAGCGAAATTGGCCTGGTATAGCTCCTTTTTAGCTTCCCGGATGAAATCAGAAAAGCAATTTATACGACTAATGCTATTGAATCAATTAATCGTCAAATCAGAAAAATTATCAAGAATAAAGGGGTGTTTCCAGATGATAAATCAATTCAAAAAATAATATTTTTAGCATTGACAAATGCTTCTAAGAAATGGACAATGCCAATCAAGAATTGGGCAATGGCTTTAAATCAATTTGCTATACTTTGTGATACTAATTTACAAAATTGGGCAAATGGAGAAATTCTACTTACACAAAGAATCTGACAGACTCCCTGAAATATAAAAACATAGTACTTTTTGAGACCAATTTACTTAACTTGACGGTGCCCTTCGGGGTTTGAGTAATATGCATAGCGTTAAGATTTATTGATAAATGGTTACTGCTATTCTATAAATCATTCCTTTCAATCGCTCAATACTTAAATTTACATCTCTCTTAACTTGATGATGCCCACTGAAGACAACGTAGCCAATTTTTCAAATAAAACAAGTATACATCTAATGAATCTCCATCCAGTTATTACCGGCTCTAATCTCGGTAATGATTGGGACGCTTATACTGGGAGAATTTTCCATAATTTGTTTGATGATCGGCATTATCGTTTCTACTTCATCGTTAGGAGCTTCAAATAATAGCTCATCGTGGATTTGTAAAACTAATTTTGTTTTAAGCTGACGTTTTTCAAATTCTCTATCAAGTTCAATCATAGCTATTTTAATTATATCGGCGTTAGTTCCTTGAATTGGGGCATTAATAGCGGCACGCTCGGCAAATTGTCTAAGTTTTTTATCATTAATTAGCGGCACAAAACATTTTCGTCCAAAAAAATCGGTAACATAACTGTGTTTTTGAGCAAAGCTTTTAGTTGCCTCCATATATTCTTGTACGCCCTTATATTCAGCAAAATATTTCTTAATATATTCGGCTGCTTCACTATTACTTATATTTAGCTGCTTTGCTAGACCGAAAGAACTTATACCGTAAATAATACCGAAATTTATAGCCTTGGCTTTACGTCTATGCTCACTTGTTAATTCATCTTTTTTTAGATTAAAGATTTGGCAAGCGGTTTGAGTATGGATATCGTCTTTATTGATAAATGCTTGCTTAAGGGCTTTTATATCCGCAATATGGCTTAATATTCTAAGCTCTATTTGTGAATAATCTGCCGAAATTAGTTTATGCCCTTCTTCAGCAATAAAAGCTTGCCTAATTTTATTTCCTTCTACTGATCTAATAGGTACATTTTGCAGATTAGGCTCTTGTGAACTAAGCCTCCCTGTAGTGGTTGATGTTTGCAAAAAAGTTGTATGAATTCGGCGAGTAATATTGTCTATTTGCTTCGGCAAACTATCGGTATAAGTATTTTTTAACTTGGTAAGCTGTCGCCATTTTAGTAATAAGTCGGCAATAGGATAACCCTGCTTGCTAAGCTTCTCAAGTATATCCGCACCCGTGGAATAGGAGTTTGCTTTAGCTGAAGTTTTACCAAACGGCAATTGCATTTTCTCAAATAAAATCTCACCTAGCTGCTTTGGCGAGCCTATATTAAACTTCGTGCCGCTTAAAGCAAAAATCTCTTCTTCAAGCTTTAAGATTTCCGCTCTAAATTCGTTAGATAATTGATTTAGGTAATTTGCATCTACTTTGATGCCGCTTTTTTCCATTTTATCTATTACAAAGTAAACAGGCAAATCTATTTCTCTATAAATTCTAAAAGCCTTGTTATTCTTAAGCTCTAAAATATTCTGTTCGTAAAGGTCAAGGAAGCTTGCAACTATTTTTGCTGATTCGTCTATTAATATTTCTTTTTCTGCAAATTCAAATAAATTCTTTTGCGGCAATCCTGCAGACAGGGCATAATACATCAACTCTAAATCTTCAATTGCCGTAATTTGTTTTGCTCGGCTCGAATAGAATTTTAATAGAGGTTTTAGCGAATATGTAATCTTCTTTATTGATTTATCGGCTAGTAAATTAAATATAATATTTGAAAACCAAGTATCATCAGCTTTAGAATTATATGAAAAAAGGTCACTAACCTCACTTGCAATTTTAATAATATAAGTTTGATTTTTCAGGGACAAAATAAACGCAATATTAGCTCCTTTATTCTGTAGCAAATATATTCCAAATATACCTACTTTTTCTGCTTCCTTAGCAAAAATTTCAAGTTCATCTTTATTGCTAATTTCTTTTATCTCTACAGCTTTGTTATCTACTACCTCTTTATGCTCACTAATTTTGAAATCAAATAAATTCTCTGCTCTTTTGTATAAAGATTTAAAGCTGTACTCATGTAAAAAGTCGCTTAATTTGTTATGATCAGGCGGTGACCATTCTAAAGCTTCTAAATTAAAATCTAGATCAACATTATAATCAAGACCGATTAACTGCCATGAAATCAGGGCAGCATCTTTAGAATTCTGTAAAGTTTCACGCTGCTTTATGCTTGAGACTTGATCTAGAGAATTAAATATATTCTCTACAGAGCCAAATTGCTCTATAAGACTGCTTGCCGTTTTCGGTCCTATTGACGGCACACCGGGTATATTATCGGATTTGTCGCCGATTAAAGCCATCACCTCACGCAATTTATCAGAAGTAACACCGAACTTTTCAACAACATTATCCTCGGTGATATATTTAGCTTTTATCGGGTCATATATTTTGACGTTCTCATTCATCAATTGTAATAAATCTTTATCGGAAGATATGACAATTACCTCTTCCCCAAGCGATGCCGTTTTAGCTGCAAAAGTTGCAATAATATCGTCTGCCTCAAAACCGCTTTTTTCTAAAATCGGAAAATTTAGGCTGCTTGCAACATTGCGCACTAAAGGTAATTGTGCAATTAAATCTTCAGGTGGAGGAGGACGGTTTGCTTTATATTCAGGATAAATTTGATGACGAAAATTTTTACCGCCGCTGTCAAACACTACTGCCGCGTGCTTCGGTTTAAAGTCGTTAAGCAGCTTTAATAGCATCGACGTAAAGCCGTAAATAGCCCCTACCGGCTCACCTTTCGGCGAGGTTAAAGGGGGTTGTACGTGATAGGCTCTGAAAACAAATCCGTAGCCGTCTATAAGTAGTAATGTATTTTTCTTTGTCATTATGTATTATTCTTGGATAGTTTTGTTGCGTGGCTTCAATTCCACCGTCATTGCGAGCGACTGCAAGGAGCGTGGCAATCTCACAAAGCAGAACTCCTGAGATTGCCGCGTCGAGGCTTTGCCTTGTATGGACCTCCTGTACAATGCAAGAAAAAAATAATGTCAATAGTACAAAAAACAAATGCAGCCATGTATCCGGCTTATAGCTGATAAATCAACCTAATTTACTCTACAGCCCTGATGGAATTCGCTGGCTTACAAACTATATACTTATCACTCCATCGGCTTCTAAGCGAGCCATGGCAAAACACAGTTTTTTTGTAAGCTAAGGTTTGTCTTATTTACCATCAATATTATTATCTCACGCATATTTCAGGTTGGAATCTCTTACATATTGTTATTCATTAAATAATTCACTATTTATTCTAATTATAATAGTGCTGTTACTACACACACTCTATTAACTACAAACTTTACTCTCTACATAATCATCTCCTGATCTGAGTAAGGCAAACACCACTCTTGCTAATTTATTAGCTATGGCAACTGTTGTTTTATTATGGCCACTTCGCTCAGATAAATTAAACATCCATTGCGTAAATTTGCTAAAATCTTTTTTAAATTTCTGTTCTTCCGATGTAAATCTTACCTTGGCATTTAATACAGCTCTAGCCCCCTGAATTAATAAAGTGCGTAAGTATGTATCACCTCGTTTGCTAATTCCAAGCAGCTTATCTTTTCCTCCACTTGAATGTTGTCTTGGCACTCTAATCCTAGCCATGCCGATAATTGCCTACCATTCTCAAAACTTTTAGCATTACCTATTGATGCTATTAAAGCAGTAGCAGTAATTAAGCCAAGACCAGGTATGGCGGTTAATCGTTGATATTGAGTTAAGTTACTAGCTATCATTGTTAATCGTTTTTCTATCTCTTTTATTTTTTTATCATTATCTAAGAATTCTTCTTTTAGTTCACTAAATGTTTGATAACCTAACTGGCTTAATTTCCCTTCATCTAAAATCTCGGTTAATTTTGTGATAACCTTATTGATGCCTTGGGGGATAATAAAACCAAACTCATGTAGTAGCCCCCTAATTTCATTAGCAAGTGCTGTACAATTTTTTACCAATCTCTCTCTTACTCTATGTATTGATAAAATTTCTTGTTGCTCTATAGTTTTAATTGGAACAAATCTCATATTAGGTCTTGTCACAGCTTCACATATCGCTTCAGCATCTGCTTGATCATTTTTATTAGTTTTAACATTATTTCTCTTGCCCAATAACTAGACCCACCGCAAGCTTCCATCCCTACCAAACATTTTGGTAAATTAGCCATAAATGTCAAAACCTGATCTCTCATCAATTTTTTCTTTAACACTGCCTTGCCATTTTTATCTGCACCATGAATTTGGAAAATTCTTTTTGCAATATCTATACCAATTGTAGTAACTTCCATATGGACCTCCTTGATTGTTGTTTTAATATATTGAATATTAACTCTAGAAGATTAGCAACTGCTTTTCATTCTCTATATCAGGAGGTCCATACCATTACTCCTCGCAATGACGAGAAATCCGCCAAATGACTCAACAAATTCACAACCCCACTAAGCTTTTTGTAAAATCTTGCCTATTAAATATTTTCAAATCTTCTATTTTTTCACCTATACCGATAAAATATATCGGTAAATTAAACTTCTGCACTACCCCGACAATCACGCCGGCTTTAGCACTACTATCAAGCTTAGTAATGATAAGACCGGTTAAATTAGTAGCGTCATTAAAATGCTCTACTTGGTTATAGGTATTTTGTCCGGTAATTGCATCTATCACTAAAACGCTGTGAGTAGGCAGGCTTTCATCTACTTTCTTTATAACTTTTATAATTTTAGCAAGCTCATCCATTAAGTTCTTTTTGTTGTGAAGCCTGCCTGCCGTATCAATAAAAAGTATATCGATATTTTGCTTTACCGACTCTTCCACCGCTCTATAAGCAACGCTTGCGGGATCAGCTGCCTCTTCGCCTGTGATAAGCAGGGCATTTGCTCTAGTTACCCAGCTATCTAATTGATTTACGGCAGCGGCTCTGAACGTATCGCAAGCAGCAACCGCTACTTTTTTACCTTGCATTCCGTACATAGAGGCAAGTTTGCCGATAGTGGTTGTTTTCCCCGCCCCGTTAATGCCGCAAACTAGAATCACGTTTAGTTTATTTTCGTTTAAAGTGAAAGGAATTTCTGAATTCGATAATTGCTGCTCTATCAGACTTGCAAGTGATTCTTTTATTTCTTGACTATCTATCTCTTTATTGAATTTTATTGTTTTAAACTCTTCAATAATTTTAGCTGTTACTAAAACCCCCATATCAGTTGAAATTAGCAACTCTTCAAGCTCTTCCAGAGTTTCCGCATCTAGTTTCTTCTTGTAGAATATCTTATCGATACCTTCTGATATTTTACTTGAAGTTTTAGATAACCCTTGCTTTAATTTGCTAAATATCGAGATCATTTTTTGTTTATGTTTATTCTTGTGTATTATGTTATTCCTAGCTAAAAGCGGGAATCCCGTTCGCTGTTAGCCCGTGACGGCTTTGTTGTGTGGATCATTTATGTCATTCCCGCGAAAGCTGGAATCCAGTAATAAAAAACATAAACACAGCAAGTTTTAAAAATTAAAAGCTTAAGTTATCTCGCTTTATGCTGGATTCCCACTTTCGCGGGAATGACATTGTGTCGTTTTCCGAGCCATACAACAACGCTGCTATTGCTAAGAATGACATACTAAAAACCTCTATCTACTAATCCTTGCCATACAAATTCTTTCGGTGATTTCTTTTAATTTTTCTATTCGTTCTATTAGATAAAGTAGTTCTTCTTTTGTAATCTTATAATTTTTATCATATCGTGCATCAACATAAGCTTTTTTTAACAACTCAAAACATTCTTTTTGTTCAGGCGTTGCAATAGGAAAAACTTGTAATAACTCACTGCTATAATTTTCCGCCATACTACTTAGTTTTTCTATATCATGCAATTTCGGTTTATAATTTGAAAAAACTAACAAAATAGCACTATATAAACTTTCAGTAGCTTGATGAAGATAAAAAGCACTTTTATTTAATTCGCCTCTTTCAAAGGGGTATTTACAATCAATTAGAAACCTGCACCCCTCCCTAAACCACTGTTCAAAATAATCTCGTGCGATTTCTTTCATCTCGCTCCAAGGTAAATCTTTAGCTTCACTTAAAACAACTCACCGCTATCATATAAAAGCACCCCATCTTTTTTGATATCAGTATAAAAATAACGCCCTTTTTCTAACTGTCTATTTACTTCATCTATTGACTCTAGAATAATTGATATTAACGAATCATACGGAATAATTTGCTTAGGGTTTATTACCCCTGTCTTTTTTTCAAAATTATCAAAATATCCGTATCGCTATGATAACCATTAGGTAGATCACGTACCCAGTCGCCTCTAGCTAAGAGCCGTACAGAACAATCATAGCAATTTTATCTTGGGCAATTTCTAAAATCTGCTGCACTATAAAATCAAGCCTAACCCTAATATGTAAAGAACGCTTCAGGTAATTCGGTCTTCATTTAATACCTATCCTTATCATTATACACGCCCCAAAGATACTTTTTGGATATCCAGCCTGTATAATCTTTACAAGTAATTTGACAGAATTGTTCTTTACATTTCTTTAACGTGCAACGAACTTGAGGCATTAGCTTTGCGATGACTCTACTCTGAGGATCAGCATTTTTAGTAAGCTCTACTTCTTTATCACCGATAATAACCACTGATCTTCTGCCAGATAAAACGCTTGAATGTATCCATCCGCCTTGCCCTTCTATGTCCCTTACTTGTCGCCATTGTTCATACTCGTTTATAATTTCTACCGGCTCACCTTTTTTAACGAAAACCCATTCTATTGCCGCTTTAGTCGTCGGCCCGCTTCGTGCATTAACCTCGTTAGACTTTATTGAAATAAATCTTGGAACAGGCAATTTTTTATTATCAGCATTGGCAGTTGCCGATAATATTATCATAATTAAAGCAATAAAAATCTTAATCATTATCTTCTACTTCAGATAAACTATCCTCTTTTTTTGCTACTATATAATTTCCGAGCCTAAATTGTATTTTTAGTCTATTAATTTCTTGTTCACTAATACCTATAAGTTTTAAAACGGTTCCACCAAGCTGAAGCCCTGTTTCATAACTTTCAGGAATAATAGTTGTTGCACCTAGATCATAAAATTCTCTAGAGTTTTTAAGGCTTTTTAACTTAACAATAACTTGCATATCTAAGTAATTAGCTGAGATTGTTTTAAGAGCTTTTTTTATAGTCACTTGATTGCTCATAGTAAGTATTATAGCAAGCGCCCTTTCAGTACCTAGTGCTTTTAAAGTATCTGCTTGCGACACATCACCTTTAAAGACTGGAAAACCGCTTGATAATCCTTCCTTAACTCTATCTTCGTCTAGGTCTAATATCACATAACTAGCCCCTTCCGCTTCTAAAACTTTTGCTACCATTTTACCGATATTACCAAGGCCTGCAATAATAATATGGTTTGTTAAATCCCTTGCACCAAGTTCAATAACTTGCGCAGGAGTTTTACCAAGACCTTTATCAACTCTTTCAGCAATTTTTTGCCCTAATGCCGCAAGTAGCGGCGTTAGTGCCATGGTGAAGGTAACAACAAGCAATAATATATTAGCATTATTTTCTTCTAAAATACCGCTATCTTTACCTAAACTAAATAATATAAAAGCAAATTCCCCTCCTTGAGATAATAAAAGACCTGAATAGAAAGCTACACCTTTATTAAACCCGAATAAAATACAAAAAGCCGTTATTATTAAGGTTTTAATACCTATCAAAGCACTAGATAAAGTAAGAATATGAGATATTTTCTCATACATTTCAAGTGCATCGATATTCATACCGACAGTCATGAAAAACAGCCCTAGAAATAAACTCTTGAAAGGATAAATACTCTCTTCTGCCTGCAATCTGAACTCTGTTTCAGCAACTAATACTCCTGCAACAAATGCTCCAAGTGCTAAGGATAAACCAAATGTTTCAGTAGCCCAAGCAGCAGAAAGTACTATTAACAAAGTCATCGAAATAGGCAATTCATTTGTACTATTACTTTCGGAGGAAATGAACGAGAATAGCGGACGAAGTAAAACCCGACCCGCAATAAATATGGTAAGCAGCGCCGTAATTGCTTTTAAAAGTGCAATACCAAGAGCAGTTGCAAGAGAAGCTTTACTGTTACCGCTTAATAACGGCACTATTACAAGCAACGGTACTACGGCTAGATCTTGTAGTAGCAGAATAGCTAAAGAAATTCTGCCGATTTGCGTAGATTGACTACGGTTTTCTTCAATGACTTGCATAACAAGCGCGGTAGACGAAAGTGCAAGACCGCCTCCCGTAATAATAGCTGCACTACTATTACCGTCTATAAGTACCATCGCACCGGCAATTACTATTGTTGTCGTTAAAACCTGTAAAGTACCGAGTCCAAAAACGTACCTTCTCATAGCTTTTAATCGCTCAAAGGATAGCTCAAGCCCTATTGCAAACAATAGAAATACTACGCCAAGTTCACCTAGTAACTTAGTTTGATCATAAGTTACAATTTTTAGACCGTGATCACCGATCGCAGCACCGGCAATCAGATAGCCGAGTACCGGACTTAACTTGAACCGCTTAAGTATAGCAACGATAAAAACCGCCGTACCGAGTAAAATTATAACGTTAAAAAGTATATGATCGTTCATTTAAAAATATTTACTTCTTCCAAATTTCTTCAAGTCTAAAATGTGTTCTTGCTTCAGGATAAAAAATATTAATTAGGATAGCACCTGTATCGATTAGCACCCATTCCGATTTAGCAAGCCCTTCTATATTAGTGCTTATACCGGCTTTATTTTTTAGCTTTAATGCTACATATTCAGCAATTGCCCCAACGTTTTTAGTTGATTTACCGTTAGCAAATATAATATAATCGGCTAATTTATCCCTACCTCTTAAATCAATTACATCAATATCTTCTGCTTTTTTTTCGTTTAGGCATTCTAAAATAAATAATTTTAGTTCCTCACTTTCTTTTTTCATATTATTTGTATATATTAGTTTATTGTTAATTATATGCTTAAGAAGCATTATTATCAATGAATGTTTAAAACTCTACGATAAAAATATAATTAGTAATATACATTATATAGGAATTAATAAAATAATGGCAATATCTGCAGAAGAATTAGAAAAAATACTTAAAGCATCTTCCCCAAACAGTGTAATTAAAATTACCGATTTAGTAGGTGATCAAGACCATTATGCATTAGAGTTATCTGATATCCAGTTTAGAGGACTTATTTAATTAATCAACATAAACTAGTAAAAAATGCTCTATCTAAAGTGTTAAATACCAAACTTCACGCAATTACGATAAAAACCACTGCAATTTAGTAGTCAATGTTATAGGTAGGTCGATCTGTGGTGCTACTAGGGGGAATTGAACCCCCGACCTCTTCATTACCAATGAAGTGCTCTACCCCTGAGCTATAGTAGCTTAGGCTCTATAAACATTTCTAATTAATATTTACAGAGCTTAGAATTTTATTCCAGACTCTTTTTGCCACATATTCATTATTAAATCAAGAAAAATTTTAGAATTTGTTAGATTTATTTTCACTTTCTAACCTTAGTTTTTATTGATGATTTTAAGGTCTATGTGCGGTTTTTATAAAAGAATAATGATATTAACGCTAAGATGCAGCTTAAGATAATGTAATAAACTGCAGAAGTAACCTGACCTGTTTTCTGAACTAAATACTCAAAAACAAGTGGAGTGGTTCCACCAAAAATAGTAGTAGCGGTATTGTATGAAAGTGAAAGAGCAGTGTTACGTATCTCTGTTGGGTAAAATTCTGCCTGCAAAGCCGGCTCAGGACCGATATAACTAGCAGCCAGCACCGCAAGGATAAACTGTGAAATAATTACGTGAGTAAAATTTCCAGTTTCAAAATTATTAAGCAAGAAAGGTGTTGTGATAGCAATTATTATAAGGTTGATTACAAAAATTTTCCTGCGACCTATAATATCGGAAAGATACCCGCTTATTAGCGTTACAGCTATCATAATTACGTAACATACGCTAGCAAGGCTATTTACTTCATTTTCAGTAAAATTTCGGCTGATTTTTAAGAATGATACCAAATAAATTGCATGTAAATAAAATATTATCGAACCCGGAGCATTGATAAAAATCGAAATTAATATATCAAACCAATGCTTAGTAATAACTTTTTTTAGCGGTGAATTTTGGATTTTTTTCTGTTCTCTTAAATTTTTAAAGTTTGGTGTTTCATGCGTATGGTTTTTAATATAAAAAGCTGCAAAAAGAATGAAAAAACCAAGTAAGAAAGGTACTCTCCAGCCGAAACTATCGAACTGTTCAGCGTTTAAGATGTTCTTGACTATATAAGACACGAAAGAACCGAGTAGTAAACCGGCACATATGCTAGACATTGAAATACTGCCTGTAAAACCTCGATGCTTTGGGTTAGTATGTTCGATGACAAATGAGATAGAGCCGGTTAAAGCACCGCCCATTGATAATCCTTGCAGAATTCTAACAACAATCATCAATATAGTAGCGGTTATGCCTATTGTATGATAGGTCGGTAATATTCCGATTAATACGGTTGGAGCGGACATACAGAATAAAGCACCGGTTAAAGCTGCTTTTCTACCAAATTTATCACCGATAATACCGAAAAATATACCTCCTAAAGGTCTTGCCAAATAACCTATAGCAAAAACTAGAAAAGCTTGCAAAAGAGAAGTATTAGCATCATCATTCGGAAAAAATTTAGTTCCGATTATGGGTGCAAAATAACCGAATAGTACATAATCATACCACTCAAAAGTATTAGCTATACCGCTTGAAAATACTATTTTACTTCGATTCATTTTTTATGCTCATCGCTTTTTTCTCAGAATATATTATAAATAAAGTTGCTGGAATTATGATTATTGCTCCTTGTAATGTACTTTTTTCAGGAAATTCATTAAATATGAAATACGCAGCTATTGCCGAGATTACAAGCTCTAAATATCTATATGGAGCGGTAGCGGTAGCATCAACCATAGAAAAAGCTTTAAGTAAAAAGAACAATATTAAGCTTCCGCTACTACCTAAAACAAACAATAACGCTAACTCAAAACCAGTTGGAGTTTGCCAGTAATTAGCAGCAGCAGGAATTGATACTACGGCTGTTACTATTGCAGAATAAAATAGCATGCTTATCATCGATTCTTTTACTACAAATTTTTTATTTATAATATCAAGCATAGCAAATGAAATAGCTGCTAAAACAAAATATAGAATTTCAGGATTAAAATCTTCGGCATGCGGTTTCAGAGTGATTACAAGACCGATAAAACCTGCAATAGTTACTACCCATCTTTGCCAAATAATATTTTCGTTAAGGAAAAATACTGCAAGTATTAAAGTAAATAGCGGTATGGAAAAGCTAATTACCGTTGCGGTAGTAACTGGAGCAATGCTAAGCCCGTAAGTCCATGAGGTCATACCGAAAAATAATAATAATCCTCTTAAAATATGAACAAAGGGACGGCTTGTTTTCAAAGTATTTTTACCGTAATAAGCAACAAAAGGTAGTAAAATTACGGCGCTGAAAAAAAAGCGGAAAAAAGCTACTTCAAAGCTATGCAATCTAGTTCCTAAATATTTAGACATTACATCATTAGCACTACTACTTGCTAAACTAAGTAAAAACCACCCTATACCCGTCAAATATGTTTTTAATGCATCATTCATTAATATGCTCCGATTATTTTTAAAATTTTATTTAAATCTCTTGACTTTTACCATGAAAGGATTTTATCTTTTAGACAATATAAAAAAGTTTATATAATAATATAGGAATCAATTTTAAGCAAATAGTAGGTTATAATTATGATAAGAATAGTCAGAAAATTAGGAGTAATTTTGTTTGTTTCATGCGTGAGTATGAATAGTTTCGCTAAAACTATGTATGACGATATAAATGCCGGTCCTGATTATGACAGCACTCCGTATTATGAAAATGAGGGGAGCCTAGTTTTTAAAATGCGTCTCGGTGGAGTCTTCTCGGACGGTAAGCAAAAAGGATTGCCTACTCCTACGGTTCCAAATCCTACACCCGTTGGTGAAATCGTAAAAAACGGATATGGCGGTGATGCATCTACTACTATATTTTTCAATAATTACGTAGCTACTGAATTATCACTCGGTTTTAATGTTTTACGTACTAAAAATACATACCTTGCAAATATCTCGAATAATTATGGTGTTAATGCTAAAATTGGGAAAAACAAACCTATTTATATGATTCCTGCAACCGTCACTGGACAATTTCATCCTTTCCCGTTCGGTGGTGTAAGACCTTATATAGGCGTAGGTTATCATGGCTCTTATATGCTTACGAAAGCTAGCGGTCTTAAAATTAGAAACGGACACGGTGCCGTAGGGCAAGTGGGTATAGATTTTTATGCTAAGGATGATACTTTAATTAATATTGATGTAAGACAATTTTTCTTAAATCCTAAACTAGAATATAAACCGTATTTAGTAGGAAATAAAACGGTTACTTCTAAAGTTAAGCTCAATCCTTTAGTGGTTTCCGTAGGTATAGGATTTACTTTTTAACTCTGCTGTCATACCGCAACGCTATATTATGTGAATCGAAAAATGTCTTCGGTGTTATCCTGTGGCTTAGGAACTAGATCCAGAAAACAATAAAAATAATAATATTAGTATTTTACTGGATTCCGCTACAAGCTCGCGAGATGACACCATCTATGTTTTTCAAACCATACAATAGAGCCAACCAAATTATGTGATGACAGGAGCGAAGTTGCTTACGCAAATATACAAACAAAACATATTTACCTATGTCATTGCAAATTATTCAGTCATTATATCTAATTTCCGGTATCTGCTTTATCCTATCGTTAAAGTTTTTATCATCCCAAAAACAAGCACGTTTAGGCAGTACCGTAGGTATTTTAGGAATGGTAATAGCAGTAGGTGTTACTTTCTTTTTACCCGATTTTAATAGTAAATTACCTATTATGATCACCATACTAATCGGCGGTATAATAGGTGGAGTAATTGCCCTTAAAATTCCTATGACTGCGATGCCTCAACTAGTTGCGGGTTTTCACTCTTTTGTAGGCCTTGCTGCAGTATTTGTGGCTTACGCTACAATACTTTCCCCAGAAAATTTTGCTATAGGAATCTCAGGGAATTTACCGATTAATTCTTTAGTGGAAATATCATTAGGCGTATCTATCGGTGCCTTAACATTTAGCGGTTCGATTATAGCTTTTTTAAAGCTACAAGGCTTAATGAAAAGTAGCCCGTTAAAATTTTACGGTCAACAATATGTATGCTTATTAACGGTAATAATGCTAGTAGCCTTAATAGTGTTATTTATTCGCTCGGAAAATATAATTTTATTCAACCTAATAATATTATTATCGCTGCTAATCGGAGTATTATTAATAATACCAGTAGGCGGTGCCGATATGCCGGTTATAGTATCGATGCTAAACTCCTATTCCGGTTTTGCAGCAGCAGGTATCGGTTTCACACTTAGTAATAGTTTATTAATTATTACCGGAGCATTGGTAGGTAGTAGCGGTGCTATACTTAGCTATATAATGTGCAAGGCGATGAATCGTTCATTACTTAAGGTTATTTTCGGTGCATTCTTGCCTGCTCCCAAAGGTAGCGGTAACAATATAGGTGACGATAAAGTAGCAAAGGCAAGCTGCCCTGAAGATGCGGCAAATTTACTACGTAATGCATCATCCATCATAATCGTCCCTGGTTACGGTATGGCTGTAGCTCAATCTCAACACATTATCAAAGAGATGGTTGATATATTGGAACGCTTAGACATTAACGTACGTTTTGCGGTACATCCGGTAGCAGGTAGAATGCCAGGACATATGAATGTGCTGCTTGCCGAGGCTAATATTGATTACGAAAAAGTACTAGAACTTGAAGAGATTAATAGAGATTTTGCCACTACGGATGTTGTGCTTGTAATTGGAGCAAATGACGTTACTAATCCTGTGGCTAAAAATGACCCTGATAGTCCGATTTATGGTATGCCTGTTTTAGATATTGAAAAAGCAAGAACTATTTTATTTATTAAACGCTCTATGGCTTCAGGTTATGCCGGTATAGAAAACGAGTTATTTTATCATGATAATACTTTTATGTTATTCGGTGACGCTAAAAAAGTAGTCGAAGAAATTGTCAAGTGTCTAAATGAAGATTGACTTAAATAGTACCATTTGTTATAACCTTTCATAATTAAGCTAAAAAAATATACAATGAGCGCTCCAAAAACGTTACCGCTTCTTCCAAAAGCTACTGCTATGTGGTTAATTGAAAATACTGCGCTAACTTTCAGACAAATTGCTGATTTTTGCGGCATTCATGAGCTTGAAATAAAAGGTATGGCAGATGGAGAAGTCGCACAATCTATTAAAGGTCTTGATCCGGTCGCAAACGGACAGTTAACTATGGAAGAAATAGAACGCTGTAGTAAAGACCCTGAAAGCAGCTTACAAATCTCTCATAGCCCTGCTTACGATTTAATGAAAAATCAGAAAAAACAGCGTGCTAAATATACACCGATTGCAAGACGTCAAGACAAACCGGATGCAGTATATTGGCTATTGCGTAACTATCCAAATATTCAAGATAGTCAAATTGTGAAGCTAATAGGTACTACCAAAAATACTATTGAAGCTATTAGAACACGTACTCACTGGAACATGAAATCTATTCATTCACGTGATCCCGTACTGCTCGGGCTTTGCAGTCAAGTAGAACTAAATAAGGTAATAGAAGGTTTAGAATCTGCATCAAATCCTGCCAAAGAAAATAAAGAATCTTAATTTTTTGGTTGCCATTTAGCAGCATTATTGCGTAGCTTCAATGTCATTCCCAGCAACGGCGGGAATCTAGTCAACTATAATGTTATGCCGTGACTTGATCACGGCATCTTATACTATAAGCTGCATCTTAAGATACCTTAGGTACAAGCCGCGATATGACAGAACTTTATACTGGATTTCCGCCTCCGCGGGAATGACATCAGAGCTACGCAGCAACGCCAGTTTTTCCTTGCAATGACGGGAAAATCGATCCACGCGGGCAAGCCTTTCGCGGGAATGACATTGGAGCCAAACGGAACAATACATGCTTACCCTAGTATAAAATAGAGTACTTTTCCAAACTATCCAACAAGCTTCCTATCTGCTTACAATTATATTTTCTTAAATCATACAACAAGGCTTTAAAAATCCAATTGACTTATTTAGAGTTTTGCTTAGAATCATTTTGGAGCAGTTAAGGCTGCTCTGGGGGGCATCGTCAAGTTAAGAGAGATGTAAATTTAAGTATTGAGCGATTGAAAGGAATGATTTATAGAATAGCAGTAACCATTTATCAATAAATCTTAACGCTATGCATATTACTCAAACCCCGAAGAGACATCGTTTTCCAGCAAGCATCATTAGCCATACAGTATGGTTATATCATCGCTTTAATAATAGTTACCGAGATGTTTAAGAACAGATGGCGTATCGAGGTATTATTTTAAGTCATGAGACTGTAAGATTTTGGTGCAATAAATTTACGATTTATTTTCAAGCTGTCATCAGAAAGAGAGAGAGGAAAGCAACTGACAAATAGCATTTAGATGAGATGAACATCAAGATCAAAGGCGAAGTATTCATATTATGGAGAGCTGTTGACTCCAAGGGGCATGAATTAGAAATATTATTGCAGAAGCGTCGTAACAAGAAATCAGCTATTCGCTTTTTATCAAGATTATTGGGTAATTATCCAACTCCAAGAGTAATTGTTACTGATAAGCTCAGGAGTTACATTAAACCGATTAAGCTTATGTGTCCTAACACTGAACATCGTACTAGTAAGAGACTAAATAACTGTGTTGAAAATGCTCATCAGCCAACTCGACGAAAGGAAAAAATATTGATTAAATTTAAGCATCCTAATTCAGCACAATGTATATTATCACTGATGGGCAAAGTCAGAAATATATTTGCCGTCAATGTTGGACGATATACTAAAACCGCACCAGAGCAAAGAATTGCATTTGCATCCGCTAAATCTATTTGGGACGAAGCTACTCAAAGACTTCTTGCTGCCTGAAATATAAAAACATAGTACTTTTTAAAACCAATTTACTTAACTTGACGGTGCCAGCTTCAATAGCCATTATTCTATAATAATGACTTACTGCCTTGCGACCGATTGTGATTCCAAATGGTACAAGGTGCTCAGACATTCTTCTTGCTCCAAAGTAAGGATGCTGTGTGTATATTTCATCAATCACTTGCATTATTTCTAAGTCTTTTTTGGTTAAGCCTTGTGGCTTGTAATAATAGCTAGATTTGTTAATAAACAGTAGTGTACATTGCCTAGCGATACTTAGATTACTACAATCTTTATCTACCATATTTTTTCTAATTGCTAAGTCCAAACAATGTAGATTTTTTTTTCAACCAGTCACGTTCAACAGTTAACTGGCCTATTTGTTCATACGGCACCGTCAAGTTAAGTAAATTGGTTTCAAAAAGTACTATGTTTTTATATTTCAGGCAGCAAGAAGTCTTTGAGTAGCTTCGTCCCAAATAGATTTAGCGGATGCAAATGCAATTCTTTGCTCTGGTGCGGTTTTAGTATATCGTCCAACATTGACGGCAAATATATTTCTGACTTTGCCCATCAGTGATAATATACATTGTGCTGAATTAGGATGCTTAAATTTAATCAATATTTTTTCCTTTCGTCGAGTTGGCTGATGAGCATTTTCAACACAGTTATTTAGTCTCTTACTAGTACGATGTTCAGTGTTAGGACACATAAGCTTAATCGGTTTAATGTAACTCCTGAGCTTATCAGTAACAATTACTCTTGGAGTTGGATAATTACCCAATAATCTTGATAAAAAGCGAATAGCTGATTTCTTGTTACGACGCTTCTGCAATAATATTTCTAATTCATGCCCCTTGGAGTCAACAGCTCTCCATAATATGAATACTTCGCCTTTGATCTTGATGTTCATCTCATCTAAATGCTATTTGTCAGTTGCTTTCCTCTCTCTTTCTGATGACAGCTTGAAAATAAATCGCAAATTTATTGCACCAAAATCTTACAGTCTCATGACTTAAAATAATACCTCGATACGCCATCTGTTCTTGAACATCTCGGTAACTATTATTAAAGCGATGATATAACCATACTGTATGGCTAATGATGCTTGCTGGAAAACGATGTCTCTTCGGGGTTTGAGTAATATGCATAGTGTTAAGATTTATTGATAAATGGTTACTGCTATTCTATAAATCATTCCTTTCAATCGCTCAATACTTAAATTTACATCTCTCTTAACTTGACGATGCCTTACAGATAGCAACTCTAGAATAAGTATCAATAAATGTTTGTTGGTAGATTCTACCCACCACCTTCATATTGCCTACATAATATGTGTCTTGTGAACCAAGATACCCTGGATGCTGCGTATCTATTTCCCCATGTGCTTCTTTAATTTGTTTTGCTTTTTCTAGAGCAGCTAGTTACTCTTCTGTAAGTAAGATACCATCCTGTGCAGATTTAGCTTCTAATGCTTTTAGTTTTCTTTAAAGTCTCAAGATCATTGCGTAGCCAAATAGAACGTACTCCACTGGATGATACTATAATACCCTGTTTCAATAACTCTTGGCTTGCACGAAGCTGACCAAGAGCGGGATTTTCTATAGCAAGATTTATTACTGCTTGTTCTATATGTTCTGATACACGATTCTTAAGTATAGGTTTCTTACGACTTATATCTGTAAGTGCAGCTTCTCCGCCTGTCTCATACAGTTCTTTAAATCGGTAAAAGCTATCTCTTGAATACCCCATTACTTTACACGCGGTGCTAACACTGCCCAGTTGTTTTGCAAGTTCTAATAATCCTAATTTAGGCTTGATTATTTTTTGATCGTAATTTGACATATTATTCCTGTTAATTGAGTTTTATATTTAGTTCCTGGATATGATAGATAACTTCTCAGTTATCTACATACACACAAACTTTTCTATTTTTAACCTTAATATGTCAGATCAAATCTGAAGGTTTACAGATAATTCAATTAGAGCATTAGAAAAAGCTATTGAGCTAGATCCTAATAAAATATCTTACTATGAAGATTATTTTAACAAATTTCGTAAGATCAAACCGCAAGAATCAATTATTTCTATAATAAAAGCTATTCATTTAAACCAAAATAAAAAATCATTATATAAAGATCTTGTTATTCTCTTGAAAGAAATAGAAGTTAATGAAGAGGCTACAAAAATTACTGAATTAATTCAAGATTTTCCTGAAAATTTATTAGGTTTAGTATCATATATTGATGATAACATTAGCGTTTCTCTTTTGGGGTTAGACAATTAAATTATAGAAAAATAAATAATAGTAGGAGAGCAAGCTATATTTAAATTAGAATAAAAATAATGAAAGTTTAGCAGAGCCTCAATATTTCATCTTGATATATTTGTTTTTTCTGATATTTACTTCTAAGCTTTAGTTTTTTAAATTCTTCATCATTATTAGGGTAATGTTTACAAAGCTTTAGTAAATCTTCTTCTAAAATAAAGTGCTTACGCGGTATATTTAAGGTTTGTGCTTTCTCCTCTCGATAAGCTGCAAGTATTTGTATTTTTCTATTAAAATCCGGATCGTTACTTTTAAATTTTATTTTCTTCCAAGCATCTTCTGGTTTTAATGCGTAGTTTTTAGTATTCAGTAAAAATTGAAGTGAATTCTGATATTGAGAGGTTAAATTATCATCCAAAATTATCTTATTTAATTTTGTATATATCTTTTCTAAATATTCAACGTCTAAACATGCATAATTTAGCATATCCTGAGTGATAGGACGTTTTAACCAATTAGATGTTTGATGAGTTTTATCAATCGTAATTCCGAAAATCTTGTAACAAAGATCATCATAACTTAATTGCTTTCCAAAGCCACAAATATGTGCAGCAATTTGTACATCAAAAATATTAGAAGGTAAAGTTTTAAATAAATTATAAAAAATCTCTAAATCTTCACGAGGAGCATGAAATATTTTAATAACATTACTATCTGTAAGTATTTTATTAAAAATATTTAAATTTAAATTGCTTAAAGCATCTATTATTCCGCACTGCTCTTCTGATTTTACTTGAATGATACTAAGTTTAGCATAATAAGTATAACGACGCTCAAATTCTGTATCTAAGCTCAAATATTTAGAGGTAGATATTTTATTACAAAATTCTTCTAATGTTTTTTGATTATCAATAATTTGCATAGATTAGTTTGTAGGAGAGTTTTTATAAAGCACCAATAATTTTTAGAAAAAGATTGGTATGAGACAAAGACAATACTACTTCAAGAGCGATTAATATAATAATAATCCACTCAAGTTTAGTAGAATGCTTATAATTAAGGTCATTCGAGAGAATATCAAGCAGTTCATGAATCATATTAAGGCGATGATTCATTATATTTTGTCTTATTTCTATGTCTTGAAATTCTGCCGTCATAAGGTATAATGGCTCATAACTAGGACGACGCCAAAAAAATTCAGGTGTATCTAGTATATCGCTATGTAAGCTAATTGAATAACGTTCACTAAATAATATACCTATTTGTTGTAATATCTCTTTTTTAGAGAGAGAAACGCTACCAGTTCTTGCTAGTTCTTGCTGTATGGGAGTAGTTTGAGATATTAAATTATTTACAGATTGCTCAAGAACGCTAAGCTTAACAGATTGTGCAAGTGCATGAGAAATAGAAAGTTTAACGAAAACAGACTTATCGGCTAAAATTATCTTATTTTTTTCTTCATCAATAAAGGTTTTTTCGTGTTCTGCATTATATTCAAAATAGATATAATCAGATACAGGTTCTGCAAGCTTATTTATCGTTACTAAATCAGTATCGTTTAAAATTATTTTTTCCTGAATTTCATCGCCGCCCCAGATAGTTACGCAACCAAAAGGGAAGAAAAATATATCTATGTAATCAGAATCTTTATTTATTTCTTTCCGAGTATATAAAACATCATCAAAATGCTGAGGTTCAAGCCCTATTTTTTTTAAATTAGTAACTAGATCACTCATCTTATATTCAGAAGAAACACAGTAAGATGAACATCTCATAATTATTTAAGTTTAATTTACATAAATTTAAAGTATAGTAGTTAGCGGTATATAAAGTCAATAATATTATAATTATGTATGAGATATTAAACAATAGAAGAGTTATTAAAATAGTAGGTATAGATGCAGTAAAATTTTTACAAAACTTAATTACTAATGATATTAATAAGAATAATTACTGCTATACTTACTTACTTAATAACCAAGGAAGATATTTGTTCGATTTCTTTATATATGTTAATCATGCTAAAGAAGTATATATTGATATTGATGACATTAATAAAGATGCCTTAATAGATCATCTCAATTTCTATAAATTTCGTTCTAAAATAGAAATAATAGATTGTAATAATGAGTATAATATTGTTTATTCACATCAGGAACTAAATACCAATTCTTTGATTTCAGTTCGTGATCCTCGCTATCATTTACTTGGATTTCGCTCTATATGTCATTCCTCCGAAAACAAGAATTCGGCTAAAAAATTATATCTGAAGGATAAATATAATTTTGCAATAATAGATGGTGCAATTGACCTCATTTCCGGTGATTCGATTCCTGTTATTTACGGTGCGGAAGAATTAAACGCAGTTAGTTACAATAAAGGTTGCTATGTCGGTCAGGAAGTTATCTCAAGGGCTAAATATCAAGGTGTTATAAGAAGAAGAATATATAAAATTATAGCTGAAGAGGACTTATCGTTCCTAGTAAAAAATGAAGAAATATTTGCAAATGAAGAAAAAATCGGAGTAATATGTTCAAGTTATAAAAATAAAGCAATTGCCGTAGTTAGAGAAGAAAAATATCTTGCTAGTAAAAAAGCAATTTTTACTGTGGGAGGGACTAGAGTAGATTTATCTCTTGCTCCTTGGTATGTTTAAGACTAAAAGCGTCACGAGCTACGAGAATGAAATGAGTACAACAATCTCAGGATATCTAACTAGATTGCAACAAAGCTCCGCTCCTCGCAATGACGAAAAATTACTTAATTAAAATACATAAATATGAATAATAACTCTCCAAAAATCTCAATAGTTTTACCAGTTTATAATAGGGAAAAGTTATTGCCGAAAGCTATTGAAAACTGCCTTAAACAAACCTTTAAAGATTTTGAGCTTATTATAATCGATGATTGCTCTAAAGACAGAAGCTTTGAGGTAGCAAAGAAATACGCCGAGCAAGATCAGCGTATCAAAGTAATAAAGAATGAGGTTAATAAAAAATTACCTGCAAGTCTTAATATTGCTTTTAAAGAGGCTAGGGGAATGTATTTTACTTGGACTTCCGATGACAATCTTTTACATGAAAATGCTTTAGCAAAAATGAACGATGTTTTAGATAATTTTCCTGATATCGGGCTTGTATATACCGACTATACTTTGATTGATGAGCTGGGTAGAATAGGGGCAAGAATGCATCAAGAACCTCCTGAATTTCTACCTATTCGTGATTGCGTCGGAGCTTGCTTCTTATATAGAGCGGAACTTGCTAAACAAATAGGCGGTTATAACGAAAATATGCATCTAGTCGATGATTATGAGTATTGGCTAAGACTTGGGCTTATTACAAAATTTGCTCATATACCGGAATCTCTATATTTTTATATGGTGCATGACCAAAGTTTAACGACTGAATGTAAAGCAGAAGCGCAAAAGGCTAAAAGGGATTTAAAAGATTTATTTAGAGATAAATATATTATTCCTGATAAAATTAAGCCTATAGATAATTTATATAATTGGTTTATCGAAGATAAAAACTTTTGCTCATATTTTAAATTACTGAAAATAATAATTAGTAGCCCTATAGTGACTCTTTCATATATACTAAAAAACCTAAAAAGAATTGGATAATTTTTATTGATAAAAGCAAAAATAGGGATATTATTGGTATACTCGTTTTATTTAAAAAATTAGCTACGTCGTTTTTGTAAGTCCTTGGATGCTCACGTATTATTATACGCTCCGCTCCTCGGCTTACAGACTCCTAGCTCTTTTCCAAATAAAACTTCGTCTACCCATTCTTCATGTTAAGGATGATTATTTTAAAAATATGCCAAATTTAGAGTTCCTACATTCATTAAATGATCAGCAGCAAAAAGCAGTTCTTCACACTGAGGGACCACTGCTTTTGCTTGCCGGTGCAGGAACGGGTAAAACGAAAGTACTAACCTCAAGAATTGCAAATATTATCCATAAAAATTTAGCTTTCCCTAATAATATTTTAGCTGTTACCTTTACCAATAAAGCAGCAAGAGAAATGACTGAAAGAGTAAATAATTTGATTAATTGCTACGGCCTTAATATCGGTACTTTTCACTCGATGGCAACAAGGATATTGCGTGATCAAATAGAGCATTTAAATCTTGGTTTAAATAATAGATTTACTATTATCAGCCAAGATGATCAGCTAAAACTAGTTAAAGATATAATAAAACTTAAAGATATCGATACTAAAAAATATGTTCCTAAATTAATACATGTCATAATATCACGCTGGAAAGATCAAGGCTTATTGCCTAACAAACTATCAAGTTCCGATATAAATCTGCCTGTACAGCGTGTGGCAAAGCTCGTTTACGAGGAATATCAACAAAATTTACTTACCTCTAACGTATTAGATTTTGGGGATTTGCTACTTTATAATAATGAGCTTTTTATTAAAAACCCTGAAATATTAAGATATTATCAAGAAAAATTTAAATACATTTTAATAGACGAGTATCAAGATACTAATGTAGTGCAGTATTTATGGGCAAGAATGCTTGCAAGCTTAAATAAAAATATCTGTTGCGTTGGAGATGATGATCAATCCATCTATGGCTGGAGGGGAGCAGAAGTCGGTAATATATTACGCTTTGAAAAAGATTTTTTAAATGCCACAATTATTAAATTAGAGCAAAATTATAGATCAACTTTGCCAATTCTTGCTGCCGCTTCAAATGTTATCAATAATAACAAAAACCGCCACGGTAAAACCTTATGGACAGATAAAGAAAGCGGTGAAAAAATCAAGATTATATCTTGTTGGAATGATAAAGAAGAAGCAAGATATATTGTAGGTGAAATAGATAAGTTTGTACGAGAAGGCAGATATAACGCGGGAAATATCGCAATATTAGTAAGGGCAGGGTTTCAAACAAGAAGTTTTGAAGAAGCTTTTATAAATAGTGCTATGCCTTATAAGATTATTGGCGGTTTGCGGTTCTATGAGCGAATGGAAATAAGAGACGTACTTGCTTATATCCGTATTTCCTTAAACCAAAACGATAATTTAGCGTTAGAACGTATTATTAACGTACCTAAAAGAGCAATAGGAGCAGCTACTTTAAATAAAATTAAAGCATATGCCGTAGAGAAGAATATTTCTAACTTTGCCGCTATTAAAGAGATGCTAGAGCAGGGAGAAATTAAAACGAAATCTTATGATACTTTAAAAGATTTAGTTAATAAAATTAGTAACTGGCATGAAAGGTTTAACTTTGACACTCCTATAAATGTTGCTAAGGCAATACTTGATGATTCAGGCTATTTAGAAATGCTCCAAGAAGAAAAAACTGAAGAAGCATTAGGTAGAATCGAAAATATTAATGAAATGCTAAGAGCAATTGCAGAGTTTAACGATATTCATGATTTTATCGAGCATGCTAGTTTAGTTATGGAAAATGAGGTTTTGGAAACTAATTACGGTGGCTCTGTTACTATAATGACTCTACACGCTGCTAAAGGTCTTGAGTTTGATGTAGTATTCCTGCCAGGTTGGGAGGAGGGAGTATTTCCATCGCAAAAATCTTTAGATGAAGACGGCGAAAAAGGTTTAGAGGAAGAACGCCGCATTGCTTATGTCGGGATTACTAGAGCTAAAAAAGAACTTTATATTACCCATGCCGAAAGCCGTAAAATATTCTATGAAATAGTCAGATCATACCCTTCAAGATTTATAGCAGAAATTCCTGAAGAAATTACAATTAGAACTAACTCTATAAAAAAATATAACTCCTTTTATAATTTTTAACTAAGTTTTCTTCACAAATTTTAAATTAGTTTGTATTTTTCAATTAATTATTGTTTAATATAATTAATAAATAATTAATGGAGAGAACTATATGCCGGAAAATGAACCATTAAAACCTGCTTTAACAGGTTTAGAATATAAAATTGAAAGTGCGGAAGGAATAATCACTAAACTAAAAGATTTTTCATCTCGTGCTAATAGTAATTCATTAACAGAGACTCAAGCTATATATTTTGATTCACTCGGTAGTGCTATAGGACTCTATGATTCAGAACTAGCAAACCAATTTGTTGATGCAGATAAGGTATTAAAATTCACAAATTTATTACACAAATATAAAGAATCTTTGATAGAAATATTACCAGCAGACCAAGAAGGGTTTAATCGAAAAATCACAAATATGGAAGAGCGTCTAAAACGCGGTTTAAAAGAAAATAATGCTGATAAAACATTAACTCAAGAAAAAAAAAATTAAAACAAGCTTTTGAGAATACGTTAGATAAGTTATCTGAATTCGTTGAAGAAAATATTAAAACAAATAAAAACCTTAAAGTAGGAATGGATATAATCCAAAAAGCAGGTGTAACGGAAAAAGAAGCAACACAAAAATTATTATCGGTAATAGGTAAATTACCGCCCGAAGAAATGCAAGAAAAGGGTAGTAAAATTGTTAAAGATTTTGCTCCGCTACTTGAATAAGCCTGCTCTTGTTAACGCCGCTAAAAAAGCTTTAACGGAATTAGATTCCCAATATTTAGCTGATAATAGTAATAAAATAACTACCGAGCTTAATCAGATTAATGAAAAAAATATTCCAATTTGGAAAAGAATTATATCAGTTTGCAAATGATGAATTTCTTAAAAAAGAAATTGATAATAAAATTTTTGGACAGGTTTTGACAGATACCGAAATTGCAACCGGTTTAACAAAATTTGTTAATGAACATCAGGGTAAGCTAAGACTGAATTCAAAGTTTAGCAATCTTTTTCCTAATGCTACTAGTCTAGCTAAGATTGAACCTGCACAAGCTAAAAATATTGATTTAGTCGCTTTACGTAAAATAGATCCTGTAGCTTTTGATAAAGCAATGGTTAAAAATTCAGGTCTTATACAATCACAAAAGAAAACCCAAGTTAAAGAAATTACCGCACCGAAAACACCTAGTATCATTCCATCGTCAGCTGGAACTAAACTTATTAATTCAAGGCTATCCAAAAAAGAGGGTTCAGCCGCTAGAGGTTTGTAAATATTTAGTCTTTTGGTACCTAGAATAAAATAATTTGAAAATTTTTGTTTATCTGAAGCTAAAAAAGTTGCGAATTATGAAATTTTGATATTTAATATATCAAATATTTTAATAATAGGTAATATATGGCTGGAAATAAGAAGGATGATTTTAGTGAATTTGAAAAAAATTTCCAACCTGAAATTAGCAGTAATACTAAAGAAGATAATCTAATCGAGCAATTAAAAGGTGGGTCAGAACAAGCAAAAGGTTTTTTATTAGAAGAGCTAATTAAAATTGGTACTGCAAATCCAAATAAAATAATCAGTGCAGAGGATGAGAATGTTAAGCAAGCAATTAAGAGCTTAATATACGCAGATCCTAATAGTACAGAAAATAAAATCTCAAAAGGTGCAGTTTTAAGTATTTATGCAACTATAGAAGATATTAAAAAGCAAATAAAAGCAAAGTGTGAAAAAGAAGGTTATAATCCTAAAGCTTTTGAAAGATTTCAAGAAGAAATGGAAGCGTTCCCTAAACAGTTAGAAGCGGTATTATCAACACAAGAAGGTATTGATAGTCTAATAAACGAACGTGTAAAAAATAATATATTAAAACAAATTCCTTTTTTTAAAGAAGACGGACAAACCGGACTTAATGCGATTGAAAAAAATAACGTAATAAATAAACTAAATAAATATGTTGAGGTATCATCTGATACTGTTTCAGCTTTATTACAGGATCGGGGTTTGTTAAACCCACTAATACAGCAAATTACCAAAAATGCCAGTGAGTTTTTCGGTAAAGAGGGGGCTAACATTAAGGGGGTATGTGTTTTAGATGAGAAGAAACTAACGGAGGAAAATATACTTAATTTTACTCATGAAATTAACCATAATATTAAAGCATTTGAGGTAATACAAAAAGGAACTAATAACTTAGGTGTTGCGGAAAATCAACAAATTACCGAAACGTTACTACCTATCGTTTCTAATATGTCGCCTGAAAAATTAGAACAAAACGGAACTAGTTTTGTTAAAACCGTTGTCCCTTTATTTTCTCAAACTAAACCTCTTGATGAAATTGCAAAATCAGCACTATCAAGGTTAGATACAGATTATACTACTAAATATGGTACTACAATAGTCAATGAGTTACAGACAATTAATAAAAAAGGCGTTTCTTTTTGGGAGAAAATTAAATCGGTCTTTACAGGAAAAGATTACTTAAAAGAAAGACTAGACAACGCTTTAGATGCTCATATCGGAGCAAGTAATAAGTATGTACAAGATAAAATTACTACTTTTTCAAAAGGTTTAAAAAACAATGAGTTAGTGGCTGGTTTAAAGCATTTTATAGATGAAAATAAAAGTAAAAATCCTGAGCTTAATAATATTGAACCTAATAAAATATATAATAATAAAACCGCTCTAGTAAAACTTAGAGAAATTAATCCTCGAAGATTCGATCAAACAGTATTTGAAGATTCAAAACGACTTGCTCAGCAGACAAAAGTAGAACCGCCTAAAAATATACCTAATCATTTACTTAATAAGGATAAGGCTAAAATTCTACAACGCGGTTAAAGTTAGGCTCTTACTTTAGAGCCTTTGAATGTCTACAACCACTTCCGTGAATATGAGGAGGATGCATTTTTATATGTTTTAGCATTTTTTTTAACAAAGTATCACGCTTTAATTTAGATAAATAATCCAAGAAAACTTTACCGTTTAAATAATCCACCTCATGCTGAATTACGGTTGCTAAAAACCCTTCGGCTTCTAGCTCTTGCTTATTTCCGTTATAATCAAGATAATTTACCTTTATTGCTTTTAATCTAGTAATAGGGGCTTCTATTCCCGGGAATGATAAAGATCTTTCGATAAATATCTGTTTTTTATCTGAAAAATAAGTTATTTCCGGATTAATAAAAATAATAGGAGAAGATTTATTATTCTCATACAAATCTACTACCGCTATGCGCTTTAAAATACCGACCATATTAGCTCCAAGCCCCACCGCTCTTTCTATATGCATAGTATTAAGCATTTTATTCACAATATTGCGAATATTATCATCAACAATTTCTATATACTCTGCTTGCTTTTTAAAAATATCGCTTGGAGCGTAAACTATTTGATAATAATTTTTTTCTTGGTTCATAATACCTTAATTATTTAATAACGATAGCGGATAATATATTCTGGTTATAAGGTTCTTGCAAGTGGTAAGAGCGTCTTTTACTTGGATATTTTTCTGGATTTGCATAAGTATCTTCTACTATTTTTTTAATATTTTTAACGCCGGCCTCTTTAAGTTTTAATTCTACAAATCCTGGTAAGTCAAACATATAATGATTTTCTTTTTTTGAATTTATAAATAATTGTTGACTATTAATATTTTTATCTAAAAAGGCTTTACGATATTCGCTATCAATTTCGTATGACTCTTGAGATATAGATGGACCGAGTAAGGCTACTATATTACTTGCTCCTTTCTTCGTCATTTTAGTAACTATATTATAAACAATATCATTTAACGCGCCTTTCCATCCAGCATGTGCAGCACCAATTACTTTACCGTCATCGCTTGCAAGTAAAATAGGTACGCAATCTGCTGTTTGAACCGTCAAAACTAAACCTTTTTTTGTAGTAACGCTTCCATCCCCTTCAGGTTGAGTAATTTTTTCATTATCTGCGTCAATAATTTCTACGCCGTGTACTTGGTTTAAAATTAAAATATTCTGTGATTTAAAATAATCTATTATAGCTTTTTTGTTGCTTAATATTTCTATTTCGCTTACAGAATTACTTTTTTTAATATATCTATGACTAGAATCCTTGAATGTTTTATCAAAAATTTTATAATAAACTAACCCGTTTACAAGTTCTTGCATGCAAATAACCTATAATAATTTTATTAATACTATATCCAATAATTTACAGAAAAATAAACAATTAGAAAAAATAATTGCACAATTCGAAAGTGATTACAATCTAAAGCCTATTATTGGTGCGGAAATAGAATTTTATCTAAGCCCTAATATTGATATAGCTAAATTTGAGATACTTGCAAGAAAATATTTAGCAAAATTTAAAATTTCTAGAATTAAAAAAGAGAAAGGTAATAACCAATTTGAAATAGATCTTCCTCCTTCTTATGATGTAGTAAATTATGCTAAAAAAATACTTAAAGTTAAAAATACCTTGATGGAAATAGCTAAGTATTTAAATGGTCATATAGATTTTTCTCCTAAACCTTTTATAAATGATTATGGAAATAGTATGCATTTTCATATAAATTTTGATGTAGAATCTATAGATTATATAGTTTTAGCAGCCCAAGGTTTATGTCACTATATGCTGGACACACTACTTGCTTTTATGCCGAATAACATCGATTATTTACGCATTAATAAAGATTTTATGGCACCAACGCACGTGTCTTATGGCGGGAATAATAGAAGTGTAACGGTACGAACACCTAGTGCTGCTCCTAAACGTTTGGAACATCGCTTAGCTTCGCTGGAAACTAATCCGTATATAGCGATTTTTGCTATTTTAAAATCTATATTATTAGCTTTAAACTCTCCAAATTCGATTAAAAGAATAGAAAAAATTTTCGGTAATGCTTCCGACCCTCAATATAATTTAACACCTTTGCCAAACTCTGCTCAGGAAAGCTACGCACTATTTAAACCGGATTTCTTTAGGTGAATAATACTGTAAAAGCGGGAAATTAGTAATATTGTCATCTAGTTGCTTAACTACGTCATCCAGCATAAAGTGAGAGAAATTGGGTTTTTAATTTCAAAAATTTACTATATTGTATTTTTTAGTTACTGGATCTAGTTAGCACAATCCACGGGACGAAAAGAGCTAATCCACGCGGGCAATGCCGCCACGGGACGACACCATGCTTATAAGTAAGCCCTAGCAAGTTTTACGTAATTCCTTACATTATCTTGCATTTGTTCTAATTCCTGATCTGTTAAGTATCTAATGAATTTTGCAGGACGCCCCATCCATAATTCCTTAGATTTAATTATTTTTTTAGGGGGTATAAGACTTCCCGCAGCGACAAAAGCATATTCTTCTATCAATGCATAATCCATTATAGTGCTGTTCATACCGATAAAGGCGTTAGTGCGGATAGTGCAAGCATGAATTAGGGATAAATGACCTATAGTTATATTATTGCCTATTTCTACAGGGCCATTAAATCTTGAGGTATGAATTACTGTGCCGTCTTGTACGTTAGTATTACTACCTATTTTTATCGATTCGACATCACCTCTTAGAACAGTATTAAACCAGATACTTGAATTGCTCCCAATTTCTACATCCCCTATTATAGAGCTATTCGGAGCAATATAAGCAGTTTTATCAATTTTAGGCTTAATTCCTTTATAAGGGATAATAATCATTGTGTATAATCTACCCAAGCGATATTACCGTCTTTACGGTAATAAACTATGTTTATACGATCATTTTTAATATTCTTAAACACAACCGCCGGTAAATCTTCTAAATCCATTTTCATTACTGCTTCTTTCACCGATAATTTCAATATTTCTACAGGTTTTTCGGCAATAATTAGCGGATTATCATTATCCTCTAACTCTTCATTATCTTTTTGTTCTTCAGGACTGATAATATATTTAGTACCTTCAAAAGCGATCTCGGATACCTTCATTTTACCGGTATGATGATTTTTTAATTTGGATTTATATTTTCTAAGTTGTTTTTCAAGCTTTGACATAGCTTTGTCAAATGATACATATATATCATTGCAGCTATCATTACTCTTCACTATATTATGCTTACCTGAACCGTATTTTACTATAATATCACATTTAAAGTTCGTACCTTCTTTAGAGAAATGTATATCTACATTTATTATATCGCTAAAATATTTATTTATAATGTGTGCGGCTCTTTCTTTTGAATATTCTTGTAAATTATTACCGATAGAAATATGTTGACCTGAAACTGAGATATTCATAAAAATAACCTTATAACTTAAATTAATAGTCGTTATATTAATAACATCTATATACCTTTGATACTTCAAAAATTGATATGTTAAATTTCAAGATTCATCTGTACTTACGTATTTTTATACGCTCCGACTCACCGCTAATTTAACTATTTAAATTTTGAAGTATCTGCGGTATATCAATAATGTATATTCAGCTTAGCGTAATTTCAAGATTTTATTATAAAATAAATTTTTATAAGCAGATTTTGAAGCTAACTCTTTTATATGTTTATTTTTAGAAACTGATTTAGTTTGCTGCAATTTAATTAATTCTTTAGTAATTTTTCTTACCAAAAAGGGTTCCATACCTGCTTCTAAACATGTAGTAGTAAAGATTTCATTATCTCCAAAAATCCATTTTTTAGCTGCATATTCTGCTTTTTTAGCCTCTTTCTTAGAAGAAGTATTAGTGGAATCAATTATTGCCTGCATAATAATCGCACGCCTAAGTGCACCTAAGTGCATCTAAGTGCAATATCAGGTTGGTTATAAGATTTTAAACGCTCGAAAGGTGCTGCTAACTTAATGACAGATGATTTTGTCATATAATTCTCCTAATTATTATTATGAATAGATAAGATTTTTTAATATAGGGGTAGCAAAGCTTAGTGCTGTCTTTATTGAAAAAACCTTAAAAAAGTATAATAATTTTCAGGAGTTCAACTAAGAGTGGTAGAAAGAATTGATGACGATTATTTTTAAGCGTTATTAAAATAAAATATTTTATCCTTGCGCGATTAAAAGAATTGTTATATATAATTGTTATCCCTTAAAGGTGTATACAAAAATCAGATTGAGAAATTGGCTATATCGTCTTATTAAGAGTTGCGGTAATTACTTAGTTTATCTACGATCCGTTTCAAAAACTTTAACCCGATAACTTTTTTCCAAGTTGAGTCTAAGTAAGTATACCACTATTAATTTAGTTGAGATATATGTAATAAGTTAGTAGTAATATTACCTTTAATCTATAAAGGGGGTGTAGCTCAGTTGGTTAGAGCGTTTGCCTGTCACGCAGAAGGTCGCGGGTTCGAGTCCCGTCACTCTCGCCACATTACATTAAGGCCTGCAGCCTTCTTGTAAGTCTTATCAAAGATTTCATGTGCTAAGCAGCTAAAAATTTACCATATTTATGAGCGGCACTTATCCTTTTATGCTTCCACAGCTAAATGATTATAAAGTGATTTTAAACTTTTCGACTCCCGGCTAACCACAATTTGTTGTCAGATGATAAGATAAGTTTTTTCAACTTTAAAATGTTAGAGAAAAATAGCTACTAAATAGCAGTGATTAATTGCTGCCAATCACCTATATAGTTTGGTGATTTTTTACAAGCTCTCATACTCCAATCTCGTTTTATCCCTTCAGAAGCAAAAAATATTGTACCTTTATTGTTTCTATTATTGATCTTATCTAAAGTTTTCATCAAGTTTGAATTCTTTTTCTCTATTCTCGTGCAACTTAATAAGCTTTTTTGCTCTAACTTGTCATCAATTAAATCGGCACCGTCAAGTTAAGTAAATTGGTTTCAAAAAGTACTATGTTTTTATATTTCAGGCAGCAAGAAGTCTTTGAGTAGCTTCGTCCCAAATAGATTTAGCGGATGCAAATGCAATTCTTTGCTCTGGTGCGGTTTTAGTATATCGTCCAACATTGACGGCAAATATATTTCTGACTTTGCCCATCAGTGATAATATACATTGTGCTGAATTAGGATGCTTAAATTTAATCAATATTTTTTCCTTTCGTCGAGTTGGCTGATGAGCATTTTCAACACAGTTATTTAGTCTCTTACTAGTACGATGTTCAGTGTTAGGACACATAAGCTTAATCGGTTTAATGTAACTCCTGAGCTTATCAGTAACAATTACTCTTGGAGTTGGATAATTACCCAATAATCTTGATAAAAAGCGAATAGCTGATTTCTTGTTACGACGCTTCTGCAATAATATTTCTAATTCATGCCCCTTGGAGTCAACAGCTCTCCATAATATGAATACTTCGCCTTTGATCTTGATGTTCATCTCATCTAAATGCCATTTGTCAGTTGCTTTCCTCTCTCTCTTTCTGATGACAGCTTGAAAATAAATCGCAAATTTATTGCACCAAAATCTTACAGTCTCATGACTTAAAATAATACCTCGATACGCCATCTGTTCTTAAACATCTCGGTAACTATTATTAAAGCGATGATATAACCATACTGTATGGCTAATGATGCTTGCTGGAAAACGATGTCTCTTCGGGGTTTGAGTAATATGCATAGCGTTAAGATTTATTGATAAATGGTTACTGCTATTCTATAAATCATTCCTTTCAATCGCTCAATACTTAAATTTACATCTCTCTTAACTTGACGATGCCATACAACTATATCCTATTTTTCATAAAAATTAAGAAAATTTAATATTAACTTGATTTTGCCTTATCCTATCAACTGTCAAGGGAAAAATCTAAAATAATTATAAATATTTATGTTGAATAAACTCCTATTCTAGTGTCTACTTAAGAAAAAGTTTTATTATAGAAACGATATAATTATTTTAAAATTAACGTTATAAAAACGTTCCTCAACCCCATTAGTACTTATAATGAGCATAGCAAAAAAAAATAAATTTCAAATAAATATTAATAATAATCATAACAATTTACTTACACCTTTCGGTAAGGCTATTTTGCGAGATCGATATCTCATGAAAGGCGAGGATTTTCAAGATTTATTTGCTCGTGTTTCTAGTTATTATGCTGAAAATAAAGAGCATGCTCAAAAACTATATGAATATATGAGCAAAATGTGGTTTATGCCGGCAACACCGATTTTAAGTAACGGCGGCACCGATAGAGGGCTACCTATTTCCTGCTTCTTGAATGAGACAAACGATAGCTTAGACGATATAGTAAATTTATGGACTGAAAATGTTTGGTTAGCTTCGCGAGGAGGCGGTATCGGCAGTTATTGGGGCAACGTTAGATCAATTAATGAAGAGATTCATAATAAAGGTCATTCATCGGGTATAATACCTTTTATTAAGGTAATGGATTCTATGACACTTGCTATTTCGCAAGGATCAATTAGGCGAGGATCATCAGCCGTATATCTGCCTATCGATCATCCTGAAATTGAAGAATTTATTGACATAAGACGCCCGACAGGCGGTGACGTTAATAGAAAATCTCTTAATATTCATCACGGTATTGCTATAACTGATAAATTTATGCAAGCTGTTGAAGATAATACGGATTTCGAACTTATTAGTCTTGCTACTAAAAAAGTTTTAAATAAAATCAAAGCAAGAGATTTATGGGTAAAGCTGCTCACTACTAGAATAGAAACAGGCGAGCCTTATCTTTTATTTATCGATAGCGTTAATAAATCCATACCGGAGCATCATAAAAAGCTTGGACTTAAAGTTAAAATGTCTAATCTCTGTAGTGAAATTACGCTACCTACCGGAATTGATCATTTAGGAAAATCAAGAACTGCCGTTTGTTGTCTTTCTTCTCTTAATCTAGAGTATTATGAAGAATGGAAAAATGATAAAGAATTTATTCCGTCTATTATGCTTTTCCTTGATAATGTTCTAGAAGACTTCATCAATAAAGCTCCCGATACTATGGCAAGAGCCAAATACTCTGCTTTTCGTGAGCGAAGCGTTGGACTCGGCGTTATGGGATTCCACTCTTTCTTACAAATGAAGAAAGTACCGATAGAGTCGGTTATGGCAAAAGTTTGGAACAAGAAAATATTTGAATATATTGCAGCGGAAGCAAATGAAGCGTCTATCAAAATCGGTGCTGAAAAAGGAGCTTGCCCTGATGCTCTAGATGCAGGAAGCAATGAAAGATTTAGTAATAAAACGGCAATCGCACCTACCGCTTCAATTTCGGTAATAGCAGGTAATGCTTCGCCTGGGATAGAACCATTTGCCGCTAATAGTTTTGTACAGAAAACTTTAACCGGATCTTTTAACGTGCGTAACAAGCATTTAGAAAAGTTATTAGAAGAGAAAGGCTTTAATAATGATCAAGTTTGGTCTTCAATTAGTACGCATGAAGGATCAGTACAGCATCTAACATTTTTGACTGAAGAAGAAAAACAAGTTTTCAAAACTGCTTATGAAATCGATCAAAACTGGCTAATAGAGCTAGCTGCAGATCGCACGCCTTATATTACTCAGGCACAGTCTTTGAATGTGTTTTTACCCGGTAACGTTAGTAAAAAATATCTAAATAATATTCACTTTAAAGCTTGGAAAAAGGGAGTAAAAAGTTTGTATTATTGCAGATCAACATCGATTCAGCGAGCGGATAAAGTTTCGCATGACGTATTAAAAGCCGATTTTAAAGATTTAGAAAAACAAAATGACGAGCTAGCTGAAGCTAATAATTATGAAGAATGTTTAGCTTGCCAGTGATATACTCGATGAACTTCAAAAATTGGCGTTGTCGTTCTACAAGAGCCTTGATACTCACGTTACTTGCGTGTACGCTCCGTTCCTCGCCTTGTGAACTCCTAGCTCTTTTTGAAGTTGATCTTCGTATATTTTTATAAGGAATATATCAATAAAATTATAAAAAAATAAATAAAAAAGAAATCATATGTCATTACTTGATGCAAGTCCAATTTATAAACCGTTTTCATATCCATGGGCATATGAGGCTTGGCACACTCAACAAAAAATTCACTGGTTACCGGAAGAAGTACCACTTGCTGATGATGTTAAAGACTGGAAATATAATTTAACACCGGGTGAGAAGCATATATTAACTCAAATATTTCGTTTTTTTACGCAGGCTGATATTGAAGTAAATAATTGCTATATGAAGCATTACTCACGAGTATTTAGACCAACTGAAGTATTGATGATGTTATCTGCTTTTTCAAATATGGAAACAGTGCATATTGCAGCATACTCACATTTGCTTGATACTGTAGGAATGCCGGAGGTAGAATATTCAGCGTTTCTTAAATATAAGGAAATGAAAGATAAATATGATTATATGCAGCAATTTGGAGTCGCTACCAAAGAAGATATAGCAACTACTTTGGCAGTATTTGGAGCGTTTACGGAAGGATTACAGCTTTTTGCTTCTTTTGCTATTATGCTTAATTTCCCACGTTTTAATAAAATGAAAGGAATGGGGCAGATTATTGCTTGGTCAGTGCGTGATGAAACTCTTCATACTAATTCTATAATTACGCTTTTTAAAACTTTTGTAAGAGAAAATCCGGAAGTTTGGACTGAGAATTTGCGTAAACGTATTTACGAGGCTTGTACGACTATCGTGCATTTTGAAGATGCTTTTATTGACCTTGCTTTTGAAGTAGGGGGAATTGAAGGATTAACAGCTGATGAGGTAAGATTATATATTAGATATATCGCAGACAGGCGTTTATTTCAGTTAGGATTAAAAGATATTTATATGGTAAAAAATAATCCTCTTCCTTGGCTTGACGAGATGCTAAACGGAGTTGAGCATACAAACTTCTTTGAAAATAGGGCAACTGAATATTCAAAAGCCGCAACTACCGGCTCATGGGAAGAAGTCTTTGCAGATATGGATAAGAAATTAGCTATAATTTAGGCTTAATCATTATTAATTTAAAAAATAGTTGTTTTTATTTTAAATTTATTTTAGTTTTTAGGGATAAAAATTCTACTAAGAATTTACCATGAAAAAATTAATTAAATTTATTATAGCTTTATTTTGTAATATAAATCCATATTACTATTTTAGGCATTTTATTTTTGGTGTTGCTATATCCTGTTTTATGGTACTGGTTATCGGTAAATCATCTTTTGAAATAATCATACCAATAGTTAAAAAGATTATCATAAATGATTATAATACTGAAATACTGGCTAATATAATATGGCTGTTTTTTAAAGTTATATTTATGATGGTTTGTTTTCTGTTGTCTCCTTTTATTGCACCAATAGGGCTGTTAATTTTATATTTATAAAAGAGAAGTATAGAAAAAGAAATAGAAATAAAATAAGAAAGGGGCTAAGTTGTACGAATCGATTTCATTCTTAGCAACGGCGGGAATCCAGTATAAAGCGAGATAGTCGAGCTTTTAGCTCTAAAAATTTACTGTATTTATACTTTTTTTCTGGATTCCCGCCGTTGCTAAGAATGACATTATTATAAGAATAACATATTTATGTTAGACATAAAAAGAAAACAAGACCATATTGAAATTAATCTTACAAAAAATGTTGAATCTAGTTTAACAAGTGGGTTTGAGTCGATTCAATTTGTTCATAATGCTTTACCGGAAATCAATTATAATAACATAGATTTTGCATCTAAACGTATTACAAGAATTAACGCAACCGGAAGGGGATAGGAATTGGGAAAATCTTTTACCCAAAATAAAAGAAGTAGTGAATTATCTTTCTGTCCCTATAATTATCAAAGAAGTGGGATACGGTTTATCTACAAAAACTGCCGAGCAACTTATAGATATAGGAGTTAAAATTCTTGACGTTGCAGGAAGTGGTGGGACTTCTTGGAGTCAGGTAGAGTCTTATCGTGCTACGAATTCATTACAAAACCGCATAGCTAGTAGTTTTGCCGATTGGGGGATTCCTACTTTAGACTCTCTTAAAATGCTTCGGAAGGCTTCAAAGGATATCTTAGTTATTGCAAGCGGCGGTTTAAAGTCAGGTATTGACGGAGCAAAAGCTATCCGTATGGGAGCAGATATTTTTGGATTTGCCGGTCAATTCTTAAAGGCAGCAGCTATTTCAGAAAATTCGGTAGAGGAAGAAATGAAGTTAATAATAGAGCAGCTTAAAATCACTATGATGTGTACAGGATCACGTAATTTGGAAGAGTTAAAAATAGCTGAACTGTTGTGATAATTTGTAGAAGTTTTGTACCTGATTGTCAGTTAAATTTTGACTGTCAGATATATAATCAAGATACAAAATTTCATTATTCTTTTCAACAGCTAATTTCTTACTATCCTGAAAAGTTTGCATAGGAGTTTTCCCATAACAATATTTACCAGAATGAGGTCTTTCATTATTGAAATGCTCTAACCAAATATCAAGATCTAATTGTAAATCATCAAGATCTGTATAAATCTTTTTTCGCATAGCCGTATCAAAGAATTCTTGTTTCATGGTTTTATTAAAACGCTCACACATACCATTTGTTTGGGGAGAATATGCCTTAGTTGTAGTATGTTCTATACCTTCTATGCTAAGAAATAACTCAAAAGCATGATGCTCTATATTGCCCTTATATTCTGACCCACGATCTGTAAGAATACGCAGTATTGGTATCCCTTGGCTCTCATACCATGGTAACACCCGGTCATTAAGCATATCAGCAGCAGTAATTGCTGTTTTATCAGTATATAGTTTAGCATCCGCTACCCTAGTATAGCTATCAATAAATACCTGAGAATAAACCTTACCTATACCTTTAAAATTACCTACATAATACGTATCCTGACATCCTAGATAACCTGGATGCTGCGTCTCAATTTCTCCATGTGCTTCTTTTTCATTACGACGCTTCTCTAGTACTTGTAACTGAGCTTCAGTAAGAACAATCCCATCTTGAGCCATCTTTGCTTCTAATGCTTTAAGCCTTTTACTGATATTGTTTAAATCATTACGTAGCCAAATTGATCTCACTCCTCCAGGTGATACAAGTATACCACTCTTCTTAAGCTCATTTGATACTCTTAGCTGACCATATGCTGGATATTCTATTGCCATATCCATTACTGCCTTCTCTATCGCTGGATCAACTCTATTCGCTATTATTGGCTTTCTTCGACTAATTTCATACAACGCTTCTTCGCCACCAGTTTCATACAGTTCTTTAAATCTGTAATAACTATCTCTACTATATCCCATCGCTTTACATGCTGATGATATACTACCAAGACTCTTAGCTAATTCAAGTAAACCTAATTTTAGCTTTATTATTTTTTGATTTAAGTGCATTGTGACCTTCCATTTTTTTATCTGTATTTTTAATACGTAATTTTTATTAAATGTAAGATCAAATCTCAACTAATACAGATAATTAATATTTCCCATAATTCATAAATGATAGAAATTATAATTTGTAATTTATATTATAATGTCATATTATAATAAATGGTAATTATTACCATAACATAATTTATTAATTAAATAATCATTTATTATGGAAAGAATAATAACAAATATGGATCAGTATGGTAGGGTGCTTATACCGTCATCAATCAGAGAAAGATTTAATATGCATCCCGGTGAGAAAATAACTTTAGAAATTAAAGGTAATGAGGTTAAAATTATAAATGCTGATAATGTAATAGATGAAATGCATAAAATTTTTATGAAAAATCAAACTAACGAAAAAATTTCTATAGTAGATGATTTCATAACAAATAAACGTCAAGAATATTTAATTGAAGAAGCAAGAAGTAAAAAATGTCTAAAATAATATTTGATGCATCGGCATTAATTGCTTTATTTGCTAAAGAAAATGGTTATCAGCTAATTAAAAAATATATGAAAAATGGAATTATTTCAAGTGTAAATATTGCTGAAGTTTATAAATATTGTATTGAGATACAAGGTTTAACAAAAGAAGATGCTGAAGCAATTATTAAGCTATCAGATATAAAAATTATAGATTTTTGTCCCGATCAAGCATTATAATTAGTGCCGGAATTATTTATAAAACTAACATCTTTTAATTTTTTTAGACATATCTCATACCGTAAATGGGTTAGCATTAGTGGTATTCGCTATACTCTTAAAAAAATAAATTGTTTCCTATAAATCTCACCTATTGCTACTTACTTTACTATAACCCCAAATAAGCTTTTATTGCTAAAATAAATATTTCATCTGTTTCTTCGTTTAAATCTTTTGTTATTACTTCATAAATCTCTTCGTCTAATAAATTTGTGAATTTTTTAAATATTTTTACAATTTCTAAAGAGGGGGTAGTTTGAAAAGCATTTTGCAATATTCTAATTTTTTTCTTCTCATTCAGATTATTATTTAAGCTTAAATATAATTCTAACAATTTATTACTTACAAAATTTGAACTTAAAGCTGATTCTAAATATTCTGTAGCGTTTGCGTTATTACCGTTATCTAGTTCTTGCTTAGCAACCATTAAATAGTAATCAGTAATTTTTAAAGAATCCGAAAGGGGTATAGTTTTATGAAGCTTAGAAATTTTGTTCGCTGTAAAAGTAAATTTTGTCCATAAAGAAAGCTGCCCATAACAATAAGCTAAAGTAATTAAATTTTCTAGATCATACTCATTTAGATTATAGGCTCTAACCGCATAATCTTCAGCCGTCTGATAAAGAGCTTTAACGTAAAAAAGCTTAGCAAGCTTTTTATTGCTGTAGAAAGCAAATTCTTTTGATTTAGAAAGTTTTTGTAAGTAAGTAATTTTTTTATCTATATCTTTTTCTGTTTCTGCTAAAATTAAATTATGACATTCGTGATTTTCTTTTAACGCTTCCGGAGATAAGTCTTTTCGTGCCATAGAGGCGGCTTTAGATATATTCCCTATAATATATTCTGCGAATGCAAGTATTAAAGCATGCCTATCACTATTAATTTTACGGTTATTAAAAATATTATGTATTTTAAATGGTAAATCAATAATTAGTACTAAAAATTTTATGAGGATAAAACCGAATATTATTAATAGAATTAAACTTATTAAACTAAAGAAAAAAGTAGTTTCGATATTATAGTTATATAAACTAACAAAAACCTTTGAATCGAAGCTTTGAGTTAAAGTAAAGCCGAAATAAAGAACAAAAAGAGCAGCACATATTAATAATAACCTAAACATCTTTATTTATAAACTCCTGCATAAATTTTTCTGAATAAAGAAAATTAATAAGATATTTCAAATTTTCTAGAATTAATAATTTATCTTGTTCTTTTATTGTTATATTAGAAGGTTTTTTCTCAATTTTGATAAATTTTTCTAGCCATTTATGATTTAGCGGAAAAATTACCTCTATTTCATCAGATTTAGAAATAAGGTATTTATCATTATATTTTTCTAAATTCTCTAAAATATTTTTTATTTCTTGAGGTAACGACGGAGATTTAACTATTGTTAATTCTTTACTATATTCTTCATCTTGCAAAAAGTTACATAATAATAGATTTACATTTAATAAATAATGAATGTAATCTACTGAATATTCTTGAGAAGGAGTATTTAATTTTTGATCAGCTACGACCGGTGGAGCTTCAGGAAATTTTATGGAACTTACATAATTTAAAAGTGTTTTAGTAGATATTAACGGGGAATTGCCTTTAAGTTCACTATTTTGGGGTTTAATTTCTTCCGGTTCATCAAGCGTTTGATTTAGATTTTTATTTTCATTTTTAAATAATTTAAAAATGTCATCTCTATTATGATAAAGCGTAAAAGAAGATAAAGTAAATATTACTATTGCTATAAAAAAAATATTTTTGCTTTTAAATAGGTTATTGAATTTTTGCATTTTCAGATAATAATTTAATTATATTATTAGGATTTTGCTCATCACAATAAATCACATTTTTAAAAAAAGGTCTAACTATATTTGCTACTTTCACACTTATAGCAATCACTAAACTATCTTGTATATACTCAGGTAAGTTATTGTGATGTAGTAACTCTACTAAAATCTTAGAACTATTTTGGGAATAAAGTAGTATAAAGTCAACAGAGTTTTTTAGTTCTTTTATTACGGATAACGGAAGATCGTTTAAATATTCTACATTATAAATAATATGGCGTTTTATTTTATCGGGCAAATCTTTAGTGATCTCATTGGAAGATAAATATATAGTCTGCTCGTACAAATCAGCCGGAAAACGTGAAATTAAATCATCCACATTTTGAGCGGTATAAGCTATTTTTAAATTTTTATTCTCTAATAATTGTTTTGACCGATCGCCTACCACCCAAATATTATGTTTTAGCTTATATTCAGCAATAATTGTAGCAGCATATTTGCTAGTTATTATAATATTGGAATAATTTTTTAGAAGGCTAGTATCGAAATTTAGAGTTTTATATTTAATTAAAGGACATTCAATATAACGAAAATTTAAGTTATATTTACTTATTTCTTCAATAGTTTCTTGGTTAGCTTCTAGGCTTCTAGTTAATAAAACCGACTTCATGTAATATTTGTACTCCTATATAAATAGCGACTGCCCAGATTATAACCGCTGCTATTTTATTAATACTAGCTAAAATTCTGTTACTACTATTTAGTTTTCGAATATTATAACCGGCAAGTCCTAAAGAAAAAAACCATATCCATGATATAAGCACGCAAGTTAAAGTAAATATTATTTTTGCCGCACCGGTATATTTTAGGCTACTAGTACCTATTACTACGATCGTATCCATAATTGCATGCGGGTTTAATATTGATACCGATATAGCAAATAAAATCTGTTTCTTAGCTGAAAAGGTTAAAGAATTATCTTTAAGATCAAGCGGCGGTTCATTCCAAGTATAATGTCCCATATATAACAAAAAAATAAATCCTAAAATAAGTATAATTAATTTTAGCCAAGCTATTTCAAAAATTACTAAGGATAAGCCTAGAACAGCGGCACATATAAGAATAGTATCACATATAGAAGCTGTTATTATGCTTGGAAAAACTTTGATAAATCTGGGCTGCTTTGCTCCTTGATTAAATATAAAAATATTCTGCACGCCTAAAGGTATGATTAAGCCGAAGGCTAAAATTATTGCATGAAAAAAAGCATTTAAAGTTTCACTCATTGCGGTAATCTCGGTTTAATTTTTAGTAAAATTAATGAAGACGGGATAGTTATAATAGTAGTAAATAAAAAGAAATTTTGCCAGCTGAAATTTACTACTATATAACCTGAGATAATAGGAAAAATTGATCTGGAAATACCCATTATCGATGAGAAAAATGAGTATTGAGTAGCCCTAAATTTACCCTGACATAGAGACGAAATAAAAGCAATATACGCTGTCATAGTCATACCGCCGGTGATACTTTCCGCTCCTATTGTAATGAATAATAATAGAGAATTTTTTTGATATATTTCAAGGATTATAAATAATATATGAGCTAAGGCATGAATAATCCCAAATAATAACATGCTATCCGGTATATTTTTTTTTCTCATTATAAAGCCGCCGAGCAGTCCGCCGATTATAGCTCCGATAACACCAAAAAACTTCCCAAGGCTTGCTATTTCAAATGCATCATAACCTAAATGAATTAAAAACGGGTTGATCATAACACTAATAAAATTATCCGGTAGTCTATATAAAATTAGAAAAATTAGTATAAGAATAATAAAAGATAAAAGGTTTTTGTTATTCCTATGTAAGCGGGAATCTAGAAAAATTTTCAAGATATAGGAAGATAAATATCTTTTAAAATGATTATAGTAACGTTTTATAAAAAATTCATTTTTGGTTATATTATTTTCTGGATTCCCGCTTATGTAAGAATGACATAAAGGAGCAGAAGGATAAAATGTATTTTCTTCAGTAATCTTAAAAAAATATTTTATGCCTAAAATAAGTAAAATAAGGTAAATAAATATGAAAATTGCAAAAATTTTATATATTTCACCGAATGTTAAATAAATAGATAAATATATAGCACCTGAATTTGCAAGAAGCATACCGATACGGTAGCCGAATATATATATTCCGGAAGCAAAGCCGATTGATTCTTTATTTACTATTTCGGTTCTAAAGGCACTTAATATAGTATCTTGCGTAGAGCTAAAAAATGAGATAATCAAAGATATAGAGGAAAATATTAACAAATTATTATGTGGACTTAAGAAGCTTAAGATATAGACTAAAATTGCCAAAATAATACCGGTTAAGCAAATCCACGATAATCTATGACCTAATATTTTATCTAAATATTTAATTTTTAAAGTATCAAAAACCGGTGCTAATAAGAAATTAGTAGAATAGGGTAGTGATATAACCGATAATATACCGATTGTTTGTAAAGCTATGTTTTCTTTAGCAAGCCAATAATTTAACGTATTACCGGTAATCATTAAATTAAAGCCGCTAATAAACCCGAATAACCAAATAATTGATAAACGAAAACCGTTGAGCATGAAAATTTTATTTTGAATAATATAATGCAACTAGATCAGTAATAATAACCTAAAATATGTAAATAACCTAGTAAATACTTATTAGTTACCGAGATATTCAAGAACAGATCAAAGATAATTGTTCTATAATCTATATTATGGAAAATAGATATATTACTATTAAGATGACTCTCCTACTTAAGCTTAGTAAAAGAGTCAACTATATAAAAGAAGCATAAGAGATAACTGGTGCATCCGATTGGATTCGAACCAACGACCTTTGCCTTCGGAGGGCAATACTCTATCCAGCTGAGCTACGAATGCATAAAAATTAAATTATTGGCTATTTTTTAGCTTATCTTTTCCGGCTAAACATTTTACTAGGTTATTAACGGCTTGCTGTTCTTCGGTACTTTGAATTTTCATGAAATTTCTTGAAACTTCAATACACATACGTTGATGTTGAGTATGTACCGGTTGTGGCTTGTTTGCTTCTTCTAGTCCTTCAAAGAAATAATCAATATTTCTATCTAATGCTTCAGCGATTAATACTAACCTACCAACAGAAATTCTATTGATTGCTCTTTCGTATTTTTGTAGTTGTTGATGTGTTACATCTATTACTTCTGCAAGTTGTTGACGTGATAATCCCTTTGCTAATCTTAAGGAATAAATTTTTTTTCCTATGAAACTATCGATTTTTTGTATAAGATCGTTTTTTCTAGCCATTCTCCTCTCCTTGGTTGTTTATATTATTTATAATATTTTGTATCATATAGTTATTAATAATTTTATAGTATTAAACTTATACAATTATTAGTGGAAATAATACCACATTTTAATACCCTATACAACTACAAAATAACATTTTTTAAATTATTTGTAATTAAATAGTTAAATTAAATTAACTTTATACTTATATTATAATTGTAATAATATGATAAATTATCTAAATTTGTAATAGAAATACTATGCAAGAAATAAAGTCTATTTTATAATGTAAGGATAAATTTAAAATCTATAATTATATTTCAAATATTTCTACAAAACAGTAACATTTTAAAATTAATTCTTGGAAACTCATCTTAATGAAAAAAATATTTAACTGTCTTTATATAGCATTATTTAAAACAATAGAACATGATGGAGTTGAGCATTCCGGATATATGTCATTTATGATACTTTTATCAATTTTTCCTTTTTTAGTGTTTCTACTCGCTCTAACAAGTTTTTTAGGTGCATCGGAACTCGGTCAAAATTTTATACAAATTTTCTTAGAAAGCCTGCCTGATCGAGCCACTGAATCAATTGAAATTCGTATAAGAGAATTATTGAGCGCACCGCCGCAGAGTTTAATGACCCTTGCAGTAGTAGGTAGCGTTTGGACGGCTTCTTCTTTTGTAGAATGCTTAAGGACTATTTTAAATCGTGTGTATGAGATTAAGTCCCCTCCCCCTTATATAAGAAGAAGATTACTTAGCATTTTACAATTTCTTATAATCAGCATTTTAATTACTTTAACTATGTTTCTTTTAGTATTTATCCCAATAATATTTACAAAAGTGCCGGTATTATTAGAAACAATTGAACGATATAAAAATATTTTAAATTTTATTAGATACGTTTTAATTCTAATGTTATTATTTTTAGGAGCTTCCTCATTATATTATATATTACCTAACGCAAAATTAAATTTTACTGACGTGTTTCCTGGAGCATTGTTAACTGTAATATTATGGGTAATAAGCGGACACCTGCTATCAAAATATATAGTATACTATAATCAGTTGAATCTAATGTATGGCTCTCTCGGTAGCATTATAGTTACATTAATATTTTTCTATATCATTAATATGATATTTATTTACGGTGCCGAGTTTAATTATTTGATGAAAAATTATGAGATGGTTAAAAAAGTTGATTAAACAAACGTAATTTTTATTAATATTATTGCAAAAGAATGCGGACATTGTTGAATGGAAACTAAATTGTCATTGCGAGAAAGTTACGAGCTAATTGATGGAGCAATCCAGTAAAAATGCTAAAGCTAATTCTTCTTGAGGCATCGTCAAGTTAAGAGAGATGTAAATTTAAGTATTGAGCGATTGAAAGGAATGATTTATAGAATAGCAGTAACCATTTATCAATAAATCTTAACGCTATGCATATTACTCAAACCCCGAAGAGACATCGTTTTCCAGCAAGCATCATTAGCCATACAGTATTAGTTACCGAGATGTTCAAGAACAGATGGCGTATCGAGGTATTATTTTAAGTAATGTTGGACGATATACTAAAACCGCACCAGAGCAAAGAATTGCATTTGCATCCGCTAAATCTATTTGGGATGAAGCTACTCAAAGATTTCTTGCTGCCTGAAATATAAAAACATAGTACTTTTTGAAACCAATTTACTTAACTTGACGGTGCCAAAATTGCCTTAATTCCGTTAAAACTATTTTTGAAAAAGCTAGGAACTAAACTATTAAAATCATCAAGCATCATTTCTACTAATTTAGGTTTTGGCTTTAGTTGATAATCTTTAACTGTTAATTTATTATCGATTTTCTTTTCATCTTGTAACCATTTTAAAGCTGTATCCTCGTTACCTATAGCATCTACAAGCTTTAATTTTAAAGCTTGGCGACCTGAATATATCCTACCGTCAGCGAGCTTTTTAACCTCATCCATAGGAATTTTACGCCTTTGTGAAACAAGTTCAAGGAAAAAGTTATATGTATCTTCGATATTTTCCATAACCGCTACTTTTACATTTTCCGTTAGTTTTTCAGTAGGGTTAGGTGCAGCTTTAAGTTCACCTGACTTAAAATTATGAAAGGTAATACCAAGTTTTTGAGCAAGATCAGTTACCTCGGCTGTTTGTAATATTACACCGATTGAACCGGTTATAGTACCGTTATGGCTAATTATATAATCACCGCCAAGAGAGATTAAATAACCACCGCTTGCCGCTAGTGTCCCCATAACTATAACTACTGGCTTTTTTTCGGATATTTTAAGTAAAATATTATAAATTTTTTCTGATCCTACTACCGTACCGCCCGGGGAATTTACATTAACTATTAGGGCTTTAATATGAGAATCATCAATAATTTTCTTAAGCTTTTTATCACGTTTTTCGTCTTCAAATATTATATCGTCTATTAATACTGAAGCTATATAATCCTCACTACTACTAGCTAAAACCTCCGTTGGAGCAATATCTTTACAAATTAAAAATAACGAAATACCGACTAAAATAATTGCTATTAATTTCCAAACTAATAGACGAGATTTTATTTGTCTTCTTTCAATTAAATAATCAGGCGTTATATTCATTCTGTACTAGTTTTTTAATATTGTTTTTGTCTTTCATGGCTTATCCGGCTTTTTTGTATAGATCGAAAAACGCATCCAATGTCATACCGTGGCTTGACCATGGTATCCAGAAAAATAACCAAAAATATCAATATTATTGATATTTTTAACTGGATCCCGCGATCGAGTCGCGGGATGACACTACCATAGCACGATAATCTACTTACGTTCTGCCGGGCTTTTCATTAGCTCAAAAAACTCATTATTAGTTTTAGTATGTTCTAGTTTTTTAAGCAAGAATTCTATTGCTTCACTACTACCCATTGGGTCAATGATGCGGCGAAGAACCCACATTTTATTTAATATTATTTTATCAACTAACAAATCTTCTTTTCTAGTTCCTGATTTAGTTATGTCAATTGCCGGATAAATACGCTTATCGGCAATTTTGCGATCTAGTACTATTTCAGAATTACCGGTACCTTTAAACTCTTCGAAAATCACCTCATCCATACGCGATCCGGTTTCGATTAATGCTGTACCTATTATAGTAAGCGAACCACCATTTTCAATATTTCTAGCTGCTCCAAAAAATCTTTTAGGACGCTGGAGTGCATTAGCATCAACTCCGCCCGTTAATACCTTACCTGATGACGGCACTACAGTATTATAAGCACGAGCAAGGCGCGTTATCGCATCAACTAAAATTACTACGTCTTTTTTGTGTTCTACTAGCCGCTTTGCTTTTTCAATAACCATTTCTGCAAGCTGAACGTGCCTGCTTGCTGGCTCATCGAAAGTAGAGCTAACAACCTCACCTCGTACAGAACGCTGCATATCCGTAACCTCTTCAGGTCGCTCATCTATTAATAATACTATTAAGAACACTTCCGGATTATTAGTAGTAATAGCATGTGCAATGTTTTGTAGCAATACTGTTTTACCGGTACGTGGAGGTGCAACTATTAACGCACGCTGACCTTTACCCATCGGAGCTACTAATTCAATAACGCGTGTACTAAAATCTTTACTATTATTTTCAATTTCTAAATCTAATTTTTCATCTGGATATAAAGGAGTTAAATTATCAAAATGAACACGATGGTAAGCTTTAGAAGGATCTTCAAAATTTACTTTATTTACTTTTAATAAGGCAAAATAACGCTCTCCGGCTTTAGGACCTCTAATTTGTCCTTCAACAGTATCACCGGTGCGAAGACCGAAGCGACGAATCTGACTGGGAGAAATATAAATATCATCCTGACCTGCTAAATAATTTACTTCCGGTGAACGTAAAAATCCAAATCCGTCAGGTAAAACTTCAAGTACCCCTTCGCCTACTATTAAACCTCCCTGCTCTACAGATTTTTTTAAAATAGAAAAGGTTAACTCTTGCTTAAGTAATAAGCTAACATTTTCAATTTTTAACTCTTCTGCTTGGGCTTGTAATTCTTCAGGCGATTTACGCTTTAACTGCTTTAAGTTAATAATATTAGCCGTTTCCGGAAAGTTATTATGATTATTGTTATTATTAAATTCAGAGTTATTTAGTTCTTCTGGGGATTCTTTATTAGTTATACTCATTATTTTTATTATAATAGATTATGGTTGACATGAATGAATAAATTTTAATTCCTTAGTTTTAGAGGAAATAATATGCTTATTAAATTTAGGAGTTAAGCTAGATTTTTAGATTAAATTATTCTTGCGGTTTGAAGAATTATTTTATTTTGTTTGCTTTATAAAGCTTTATAGTAAGTAAGAGGATACTAGCAATCTAAAAGCTTAATGTCAAGTATAAAAAGGTTATTAGTTTGAACCTTGTCACTTAGTGGCTAAATTATTTGCATAAATCGAAAAGCACCCGAAGGTAGGTCATGCCATGGCTTGACCATGGCAGTAAGAAAACAATAAAAAAATACTAATAATATAAGACTTTAAGAATCTTTATTATCCCTAATCTCTTTTATTATATTTAGTAGCTGAGGGAAATCTAATGATCCCGGTATTAACCTAGAATTAATTACATAAGCCGGCACGCCTTGAATTTTAAGATTTCTAGCTATTTTCATATTTTGGTTAATTAAATCTTTTATTTCAGAGCTATCTGCCGTTTCTTCAATTTCCGTAGCATTTAAATTATTTTTGTTTAATAAATCTTCTACGCTTTCTTTAGATACACTTCTTATCTTCATTAATTCACCATGAATAGCTTTAAACTTATCAGGATTAATCTTATAAACCGCTAAAGCTATTTTTGCTAAATATTCGGAAGCATCACCCAAGATAGGTAACGGTCTTAATAAAATTTTTACTTTTGGATCGTTTTGTAATAATTCATTTAGAGATCTATCACCTTTTTTACAATAAGAACATGAATAATCAAAAAAAGCAACTATAGTTATATCACTTTCATTATTACCTATAGTAGGGAAGTTTTGGCTATTTTCGATATCTATTTTATTATCTTTGATATAGCCGCCAACTTTAGCTTCGCTTTCTTGTACTTTACGCTTTTGAAAATTTTCTATCGATTCTATTATTACTTCAGGAGTGTTAAGTAAATAATTTTTGATAATTTCCTTAACTCTTTCTTCTTCACTTTTTTTTGCTTCATCACTTTGTTTAACTTCTACGGAAACGGTTTTAGTAGAAGTAATAGTCTTAAAGATAAATAAAGCCCCTATAATTACTAAAAATATAACTAATATTTTACTTATAATATGCTGCATAAATACCTATTTTGTTTTTTATTTTGAGTTTGTTAAACGTTCTCGGTGTCACCCCGTGGCTTGACCACGGGGTCTTGTTTCACAGACTGTATATCAAGATACCGCGATCAAGTCGCGGTATGACATCTCGCCCTCACTTCTGCCTAATTAACCTACTTTGATCTCTCTTCCAATCTTTTTCTTTAATAGATTGTCGTTTATCATGTAGTTTTTTACCTTTAGCAATACCGAGTTCAACTTTCACCTTATTTTTCTTATTAAAATACATGGAAAGAGCAACTAGCGTATAACCTTTTATTTTAATTTTACCAATAATTTTATTTATTTCTTTCTTATGTAATAATAATTTACGCGATCTTCTAGTAGAGTGGTTAAACCTCCCCGCTTTCTCATATTTTGCAATATGGCAATTATATAAAAATACTTCATGACCGTTATCAGCCGCATGGCTTTCTTCGATTGAAGCTTTACCTTGACGAAGCGATTGAACTTCACTTCCTGTAAGCACGATACCAGCTTCTAATTTTTCCTCAATAAAATAATTAAAGAGAGCTTTTTTATTTTGTGCAATAATTTTCTTATATTCGTTCATATTTTTATATTTAAGGATGTTATAATTTCCTCAATTTGTTTCTTAGTTTCCTCTGTTGCTTCAGTTAAAGGTAACCTAATTTCATTCTCGCAAAAGACTAAATAATGCATAGCATACTTGACCGGAATCGGATTCGATTCTACGAATAATGCTTTATATAAAGACAATAACTGCTGATGAATCTTTAATGCCTCGGATGTTTCGGCTTGGCTCCATTTATCTTGAAGTTCTTTACATAATTTAGGAGCAACGTTTGATACTACCGACACACACCCTTTGCCTCCTTGAGCGTTAAAAGCAAGGCTTAAATCATCGTTACCGCTTAATAGATTAAAATCCTTTTTAACAATAGATTTAATTCTAAGAGGTCTTTCTAAATCAATTCCTGCATCTTTTAAAGCCAAAACTTGCTGTAATTCAGCAAGTTTGCATATTGTTTCATCGGTAAAATCTACTCCCGTCCTGCCCGGAACGGAATATAACATAATAGGTAAATTGCAAACTTTGTGAATAGACTCAAAATGCTTATAAATTCCTTCTTGTGTAGGCTTTACATATGACGGTGGGCTAACCATAAAACCATCAACCTCGATTTTTGCAGATGCCGTCGCAAGCTCTATTGCATAGGCGGTATTATTTGAAGAACAGCCGCTTATTACAGGAATACGTTTATTAATAATATCCTTAGCTGTTTGCAGTAATAATTTATATTCTTCAAAGCTTAAGCTACTGCCCTCACCTGTTGAGCCGGCTACTACTACCCCGTCCACTTGAGCTTTGATTTGATACTCTAAGATTTTTTCTAAGGCATCTAAATCTAATTTATTATTTTTAAACGGCGTTATTACTGCCGTAATTAAACCTTTAAATATATTGTTCATTGTTTTTTGTTTTTATATTGTTTCGTCCTTGCGAGGAGAAACATAGTTTCGACGAAGCAATCTCAGGCTACTTGACGAGATTGCCGCGTGTCGCGTCGCTCCTCGCAAGGCGTTGTTGCGTAGATCAATTTTTCCTCTGTCATCCCGCGACTTGATCGCGTGATCCAGCTTAAAATACTAAAATTATTAGTACTAAAAGTCGTTTTTCTGGATACCATGGTCAAGCCACGGTATGACACCGAACACGTTTTTTGATCTAAGCAACAATGCCTCCTCGCAATGACGTTTTTTCTACCCCCTTACTACCCTACCATACTCCTCTTTCAAAACATCTACTAGTTTATGATCCTTGAAAACTACCTTTTTATTACCGAGATCTATAAAATTAATATGCTGCACTTCAATTGCCGTACCGGTTGCAAAACAGCCGGTAAAATTTTCTATCTGTTCTAATTTTAGACGCTCCTCTTTTACTTCTATTCCTAAATCTTTTGCAATTTCAATAATAGTTTGCCTTGTTATACCGTTTAAAAATCTATCGGCAATCGGAGTATATAGCACATTATCTTTAACAAAGAAAATATTTGTTGTAGTGCACTCTGCTACATACCCCTCATAATCAAGCAATAATGCATCATCGAAGCCGAGTGCTTTAGCCTCTTTCTTGCTAGTTATTGCCATATTATAATGAGCGGCAGATTTGGATTGTACCGGCATCATATTAGGAGCAGTTTTACGCCAACGACCTATATGTAAATTAATTCCTTCCGTAAATGCTCGCGGCATAGAAGGAACAGCAGCAATCAAAACATTAGTCGATAATTTAGGATTAGTTATATTTAAAGATTCGCTTCCGCACCAAACAAGCGGTCTTATATATGCCTCTTTAATGTTATTTTTTTCTATTAATAACTCATGAGCTTTTATTATTTCATCTACGCTATAAGGTACTTTTAATTCTAAAGCTTCAGCTGATTTTATTAGCCTTTCAGTGTGCTCTTTAAGTCTAAACACTTTACCGTCATAAGCTCTCTCACCTTCAAATACTGATCCTGAATAATGCAAACTATGAGTTAAAGCATGCACGGTAGCAAACTCATAAGGAACTAATTCGCCATTAATCCAAATATGCCAAAGATCATTTACTGAATTTTTTGTCATTGTTATTAATCTTTATTTGTATTAGAGTAATTATGTCATTCTTAGCAATGACATAATAATTTCAAATTAAACGAATATATATGCAAACACATAAGGCACATATTTTAATTGTTGACGATGATACCAGAATATTAGCACTTTTAAAGCAGTTTTTAAATAAAAATGAATTTTTAGTATCAACTGCCGTTTCAGCTATAGAAGCAAAAGAATTATTAAAAACTTCAAATTACGATTTAATTATTTTAGACGTCATGCTACCAAGCATTACAGGGCTTGATTTTGCTACTACTATCAGAGATGCCGGCAATAATATCCCCATAGTAATGCTTACTGCTTTATCGGAAGCAGGTGACCGTATTAAAGGTCTTGAAGCGGGTGCATCAGATTATGTTATTAAACCTTTTGAGCCACGAGAATTATTATTACGTATAAATAATTTAATCAATAATTATAACAAACCCAAAAAGGAAACAAATATAATTAAGTTCGGTAATAATTTTTATAATCTAAATACTAAAGAATTTACAAAAAACGATCAGATAATTCAGCTTAGTTCCACCGAGCAGAAATTGCTTGAAATATTTATAGAACGCCTCGGTACTTCTATTAACCGTCTTGAGCTTTCAAAAATTATGGGAGGTCTTAGTGAACGCTCTATTGATGTACAGATTACAAGAATTCGTAATAAACTGGAGGATAACCCTAAAGAACCCAAATATCTAAAAACCGTGCGAAATGAGGGTTATGCACTTTATATCTAAATTACTTCCTAGAACGCTGCTTATACGTTTCATGCTAATTATAATTATTCCAATTATAATCGGACAGTTAATTGCAATATTTTTATTCTATGATCGTCATTGGTATAATGTTTCATATTATACCAGTACTATTATTATTAACGAGATAGAGTCGTTAATTAAAGAGCATAGAAATAATCCAAAGAAAACAACACATTTATCAGAGAATTATCTTAACTTATCTTACCATTTTCAAAAAGGTGCAACTCTACCTACAAAAAAATATAAATTAAACGAACCTTTAACTATTTTTAAAAATATTCTAGATATGAAAATTCATGAGAAAAATATAGTTAAATTAAATAAACAAAATAAAATCGAAGTATTAATAGAGTTAAATAACGAGATATTATATATTACTTTCCCTGCAAAATTATTACTCAACCCTACTGTATATATTTTTGTTTTATGGATTATATCCTTAACTGCTATATTGCTTGGTATTTCTATTATTTTTTCTAAAAATCAAATTAAATCAATACTTACTCTTGCAGATAGTATGGATGAATTTGGTAAAGGTATTCTAAAAAGTAAGGATTTCAAACCTACCGGTGCTTTAGAAATAAGAAAAGCAGGACTTGCTTTCTTAAAGATGAAAGCTCGTATAGAAAAGCAAATTACTAAACGAACTACTATGCTTGCTATGATTTCTCATGATTTAAGAACTCCTTTAACACGCATGAAATTACAACTTGAATTGATGGAAGAAAATGAAGAAACTAATGGATTAAAGCAAGATATATTAACTATGCAGCAAATGATAAATTCCTATTTAGATTTTGCACGAGGTGAAAGTGTAGAACAGTTTGAAGAGGTCTTTATTTTTTATTGGATTAAATCTTTTTTAAATAAATGGAGGCATATAGATATTGAATTTATAGCTGATAATAAGTTGGATAATTTAAAAGTACAAGTTAAACCTAATTCTTTCGAAAGAGCCTTGTCTAATTTAATCGGTAACGCTATAAAATACGGTACTAAAGTTAGAATTATGTTAAAAGCCGATCTATCTACCGTATCGATAATTATTGAAGATAACGGCAGCGGTATAGAGGATAGCGAAAAACCTTTAGTATTAAAACCTTTTTATAGGTCGGATAAAGCAAGGCAGCTAGATAATTCAAGTAATGTCGGGCTTGGACTTGCTATTACCCGTGAAATAGTAAATGATCACAAAGGATTTCTTTACCTAGAGGATAGTAAGGATTTAGGCGGGTTATCGGTAAGAATAGAAATTCCTATATATACTTGATGTGTTATATAGTTGCCTATACGGCTTCGATGTCATTCCCGCGTAGGCGGGAATCCAGCATAAAGCGAGATAAATCCAGCTTTTAATTTTTAAAACTTGCTGCTTTTATATTTATTTTTCCTGGATTCCCGCCTTTAGCTAGGAATAACATATAAACCACCAGACAAGTAATTAGATAACAAAGAACAAAAATATATATTTAATAATGACTAATATAAAGCATTTAGCAATAATAATGGACGGTAATGCACGTTGGGCAGCTACGCATGATTTACCTAAATCTGAAGGACATAGAGCAGGAGCCGATAAAATTCGTGAACTATTACCGGAGTTTATTAAGCTCAAAATACCTTATATTACGCTATATACTTTTTCTTCCGAAAATTGGCAACGTTCAGATATGGAAGTATCTTTCTTAATAAAGTTATTAAGTATGTATTTAAAGAAAGAGCTAAATGATCTACATAAAAATGGCATTAAAATAAAAGTAATAGGTAGGCTTAATTTACTAAGTAACTCATTGCAAAAACAAATAAATAATGCTATAGAATTAACAAAAAACAATAATAATTTAACACTTTGTATAGCTTTTAGTTACGGCAGTCGTCAAGAAATAGCAGATGCTTGCACAAAAATTATTGCAAGCGGTAAAAAAGAAATTACCGAGAACGATTTAAAAAATGCATTATATGATCCAGAAATGCCGGATGTAGATTTATTAATAAGACCTGGCAGTGTTTTCCGGATTAGTAATTTTTTGCTTTGGCAAGCAGCTTATGCTGAATTATACTTTTCCGTAAAATATTGGCCGGATTTTGATAAAGATGACATAATAACAGCTATAGATGATTATTCAAAAAGGAAAAGAACGTTTGGCAAAAGATAAACTAAAATCAAATTTATATTTAAGAGTCTTATCGGGCATTATATTAGTCCCTTTATTTGTTATAGCGATATTATGGTTTAAACCTTTATTCTATGCTTTAATGGTATTGGTCGCTATAGGAATGCTTAGCGAATGGTATGATATGACTCATCTTACTATTTTTTATTTATTAATAGGTTTAATTATTATACCTCTGCCTATAAGTTTATTAATATCTTTAAGTGCTAACCCTATAAATAACTGGCTTATTATGCTTTATTTTTGCATAATTTGGTCGGTAGACACTTTCGCAATGATTGGTGGTAAAACCTTTGGCGGAGCAAAACTTGCCCCTAAAATTAGTCCTAAAAAGACTTGGAGCGGCTTAATTACAGGAATATTATCCGCAGGTTTAGTTGCAATTCTAGTTAGTTCTATACCAAATTTTTATATTGAGAATTACTATTTCTCAAATAAAGTTTATTTATTTATAATTAGTTATATAATAGCATTAATAGCTCAACTAAGTGATTTATTTATTTCATATTTTAAGAGAAAGTTTAATATTAAAGATAGCGGCAATATTATACCAGGTCACGGGGGGGTTTTAGATAGATTTGATAGTATTATTTTAACTACTCCGATATTATTTTTTATAATATGAGTATTCTTAATTTAATACCTTCGAATAATAATACCAAAAAAATAATTTTAAACATTTTTCTAGCTTTATTGCTTGGATATTTTGTTTTTCACTGCATTTACGGTAATAAGGGAATTATTGCCTATTTAAAAGTAAATAGACAACTTGAAAAAGCCTATGACGAGTTGAAATTATTGCGGGCTGAAAGAGTAGAACTTGAGCATAATGTTAAGTTACTTAGACCCGAATCTTTAGATAAGGATATGTTGGATGAGCAAGCCCGTAAAGTGCTGGGGGTTGCGTCTCCAAATGAACAGGTATTTACAATAACAAAGAATCAAGAATAAAAATCTATGACTATTACGCTTTATCAAAATGATCTACCGGATAATTTTAGCCTTGTAGGTGATTTAGCAATTGATACTGAAACTATGGGGTTAAATTTACACCGAGATAAGCTTTGTCTATTACAATTTAGTAACGGAAACGGTGACGCTCATCTTGTACATTTTCTAGATAAAAATTATACTGCCCCTAATCTAAAAAAATTACTAAGCGATAAAGAACGTTGTAAAATATTTCATTTTGCAAGATTTGATTTAGCAGCGATAAAAAAATATTTAGGTATTGATCTAGAAAATATCTTTTGTACTAAAATATCTTCAAAATTAGTTAGAACTTATACCGAAAGTCACGGACTTAAGGATCTATGTAGAGAATTATTAGGGGTTAATATTTCTAAACAGCAACAATCTTCTTATTGGGGAGCTACGAATCTATCTTCGGAGCAAAAAGAATATGCCGCTAAAGATGTGCTTTATCTGCATAAGCTAAGAGGCCATTTATTAGAAATGTTAACTAAAGAAAATAGGCTTAAACTTGCTCAAGACATCTTTAAATTTCTACCGACTAGGGCAAATTTAGATTTAATCGGCTGGAATGAAATCGATATATTTATGCATTAATTATTTGTTATTAAACAGTGATCAAGCCACGGTATGACACCGAACACATTTTCCGATCCACGCAACAATGCCGTCACGGGATGACAATAAGGGCGTTTCTCGAGTCATGCAACAAACTGAAAATTTTGATGAAGCAATCTCAGGAGTTGGCACCGTCAAGTTAAGAGAGATGTAAATTTAAGTATTGAGCGATTGAAAGGAATGATTTATAGAATAGTAGTAACCATTTATCAATAAATCTTAACGCTATGCATATTACTCAAACCCCGAAGAGACATCGTTTTCCAGCAAGCATCATTAGCCATACAGTATGGTTATATCATCGCTTTAATAATAGTTACCGAGATGTTCAAGAACAGATGGCGTATCGAGGTATTATTTTAAGTCATGAGACTGTAAGATTTTGGTGCAATAAATTTGCGATTTATTTTCAAGCTGTCATCAGAAAGAGAGAGAGGAAAGCAACTGACAAATGGCATTTAGATGAGATGAACATCAAGATCAAAGGCGAAGTATTCATATTATGGAGAGCTGTTGACTCCAAGGGGCATGAATTAGAAATATTATTGCAGAAGCGTCGTAACAAGAAATCAGCTATTCGCTTTTTATCAAGATTATTGGGTAATTATCCAACTCCAAGAGTAATTGTTACTGATAAGCTCAGGAGTTACATTAAACCGATTAAGCTTATGTGTCCTAACACTGAACATCGTACTAATAAGAGACTAAATAACTGTGTTGAAAATGCTCATCAGCCAACTCGACGAAAGGAAAAAATATTGATTAAATTTAAGCATCCTAATTCAGCACAATGTATATTATCACTGATGGGCAAAGTCAGAAATATATTTGCCGTCAATGTTGGACGATATACTAAAACCGCACCAGAGCAAAGAATTGCATTTGCATCCGCTAAATCTATTTGGGACGAAGCTACTCAAAGACTTCTTGCTGCCTGAAATATAAAAACATAGTACTTTTTGAAACCAATTTACTTAACTTGACGGTGCCTTTTTATAGGATGCGCAGTAACATATGCTGTTTCTAAATGTTTTATACTTGTTTTTGTATAACTTTGTGTGGTAGATAAGCTTTTATGTCCAAGCAATTCTTGAATAGAACGTAAATCTGCTCCGTTTTCTAGCAAATGCGAAGCGAAGCTATGTCTAAATGAATGGGCGCTTAAATGCTCGGATAATCCGTAAAAGTGTTTCAACTTAATTAATTCACGATTAAAAACAGGTGGTTGCAATTTTTTACCTTGCTTACCTTTAAATATCGGTTCATCATCTTGCAATTCATAAGGTAATGCTTGTAAATACTCTTTAACCAAATCTCTAGCAATGGATAACCAAGGAATTATTCTTTCTTTATTACCCTTACCTAATATTTTTATAAATTCTTGATTTTGTACATGAAGCTTTGTAATTGATAATGCTTCGGATATACGTAAACCTGAGGCATATATGAGAATAAGTAATGCTTTGTTTCTAAGCTCTATCCATCTAATATTTCCGTACTCTTCAATATGACTAAGCGATATATCTATTTCTTCTTTAGACAATGCTTTAGGAAGTAACTTACTTTTCTTAGGAGATTTAATAGAGAAAACTACATGATTATGTATTTGAGTTGTTTTTTCCAAAAATTTGTAGAAGTTTTTTACGGCTGATAAACCGCGTGCAACCGATGAAGTAACAAAATTATCACATTTGCGTTTAGCTAGCCAGCTCCTAACTAATCTTATATCGGCATTTTTAATGTGGTCTATAGTTACAATATCGGAATTATAATAATTCATAAACTTAAAAAAATGCTTAAGATCATTATTATAAGAAATCAATGTATGATTAGAATAGTTTTTTTGTAAGGCGAGATATTTTTGCCACTTATCTATCAATTCTTGTATTTGAATATCTAACATTTAAAAAACTTTATTAATTTTATATTAATTTTCTAACCTAACAATTATTGACTCTATAATTTATAAATGTTAGCATAGATTAAGGGTTTAAAACAAACCTACAAAATTTACAACTAATTATATTTGTTAGGAGAAAATAATGTTAAATAATACACAATTTTTAGATTTAATGAAATCTTATATGAATCCGGAGTTTTATATGAGTTCCATCAAAAATATGCCTAACGTAGATCTTTCGTCTGTTACAGGTACAATGCAGCGAGCTATGAATATTATTTTAGGCACCGTCAAGTTAAGTAAATTGGTTTCAAAAAGTACTATGTTTTTATATTTCAGGCAGCAAGAAGTCTTTGAGTAGCTTCGTCCCAAATAGATTTAGCGGATGCAAATGCAATTCTTTGCTCTGGTGCGGTTTTAGTATATCGTCCAACATTGATGGCAAATATATTTCTGACTTTGCCCATCAGTGATAATATACATTGTGCTGAATTAGGATGCTTAAATTTAATCAATATTTTTTCCTTTCGTCGAGTTGGCTGATGAGCATTTTCAACACAGTTATTTAGTCTCTTACTAGTACGATGTTCAGTGTTAGGACACATAAGCTTAATCGGTTTAATGTAACTCCTGAGCTTATCAGTAACAATTACTCTTGGAGTTGGATAATTACCCAATAATCTTGATAAAAAGCGAATAGCTGATTTCTTGTTACGACGCTTCTGCAATAATATTTCTAATTCATGCCCCTTGGAGTCAACAGCTCTCCATAATATGAATACTTCGCCTTTGATCTTGATGTTCATCTCATCTAAATGCTATTTGTCAGTTGCTTTCCTCTCTCTCTTTCTGATGACAGCTTGAAAATAAATCGTAAATTTATTGCACCAAAATCTTACAGTCTCATGACTTAAAATAATACCTCGATACGCCATCTGTTCTTGAACATCTCGGTAACTATTATTAAAGCGATGATATAACCATACTGTATGGCTAATGATGCTTGCTGGAAAACGATGTCTCTTCGGGGTTTGAGTAATATGCATAGCGTTAAGATTTATTGATAAATGGTTACTACTATTCTATAAATCATTCCTTTCAATCGCTCAATACTTAAATTTACATCTCTCTTAACTTGACGATGCCATTGTTACTGATAAGCTCAGGAGTTACATTAAACCGATTAAGCTTATGTGTCCTAATACTGAACATCGTACTAGTAAGAGACTAAATAACTGTGTTGAAAATGCTCATCAGCCAACTCGACGAAAGGAAAAAATATTGATTAAATTTAAGCATCCTAATTCAGCACAATGTATATTATCACTGATGGGCAAAGTCAGAAATATATTTGCCGTCAATGTTGGACGATATACTAAAACCGCACCAGAGCAAAGAATTGCATTTGCATCCGCTAAATCTATTTGGGACGAAGCTACTCAAAGACTTCTTGCTGCCTGAAATATAAAAACATAGTACTTTTTGAAACCAATTTACTTAACTTGACGGTGCCCTTTAAACCACTACTAGCTCCAATTGCCCTAGATGTTTCTCCTACATCGGCTCTGTCCAAGTAATTGTGTAAGTTGTTTTGATTCATTTCATTCTTAACTATTTTCACAACTTACACAAACTTTCTGACACCCTCATATAAATACTAATATGTATTAGTTGACATTTGATAGTAGAATTTAATGGCTCAATACAATTTACACAATTACTTGGACAGAGCATTTTGTGAAGATTTAGATTTTGCCGTTGCATCTGTAAGAGCTTTTTTTACTTTACCTACTTTTTCACAAACTTCTGGAGGAAAAAATTTAGTAAATATAGAATCTTTTACAGGTTTTTCAACAATTTTAGATGACTGTTTTTTAGTTTGAGGGCTATTTTTTGCTGGAGGGCTACCACCTTGAGCTGGAGTATCAGATTTATCTAAACCTAGTTTTTCATGCCCTCCACATAATTTCACTAATTGATCTAATTCATCTAAACCTTTATGATTAGGATCTGCTTGTTTTAATTTTTTATATTTAGGGTTATACCTCTTATAATGATTCTTTACTAATTCTTCTGTTTTCTTAGGATCTTCTTTTGCAAGCTCTAATAAATATTTTCTCTCTCGATCTCTTTCAGTATGAACAGGCTCAACTTTTTTTATTTGTTCATCACAATCTGCTATAATTTTTTTATGATTTGCATTTTCTGTATGTATAGCTGGTGGTATTTTAACAGGGTCAATTCCATATTTTTTAGTTATTTTCATCAAGTCTATCTTGATGATATTTTTTAACCTTTTGGGCATTTTCTTCTATTTGATGTGCTAAACTAATTTTTTCGCTCTTTTTTCTATCTTCCTCTTTTAGTTTTCTTTTTTCATCGTCCGTTAAACCTTGCCTTGAAATCTTTTTTTGTTCTTCTTCACTTAAACTATTCCAATCTTTTACTGCTTTTTCTAAAAAATCATTGTCTTTTTTTAACTCTTCATGAAAACCATTTTTTATTAACTCATCATAAGCTTTTGAGTTAATTGCTAACCTACTTTTACGTATTTCATTTTCTTCAGCTTTTTTCAAGGCTTGCTGTTCCTTTAAAGCCTGCTCTGCAACTAGAGCACGATCGGTAATTATTTCTAAATTATAACTTTTGACTTTAGCATCAACAGTTTTTTCAAATGCCGCTATGTCAAAATTTAAACCTAACGCTTGAGCCTCTCGTGCAATTGAAGCGGCATCGGCTAAAATAGTATCAGCTTGTGACTGAGAGCTAATCCCACTTAAACGAGATTTAATATCATCCCACTGTTGTTGCAAAAGCTTTTTCTGAATCTTCGTTAGAATTATCCGCCATAACTAATATTGTGATTGGAAGAAAGTTTTAAATAAATGTTAGTACCTAAATACTTTATAAGCTAACAAATTTTAATATCTTTAGTTGAAATTTTCAACTAAATGATAAAATTATAATATCTCACTACTAAATAAAAATCAAGATTATTTTAGATCATTACAATAATCTCAAACTAACTACTCAAAAACTTTTCTACCTCTAGAGCAGCCATACAGCCGGTACCTGCCGCTGTTATAGCTTGTCTATAAATCTTATCTTGAACGTCACCGGCAGCAAAGACACCTTCCACACTGGTTCTGGTTGTCCCCGGAGTAGTAATAATATAATTATCGTTATCCATTGCGATTTGTCCTGTAAATAAAGAGGTATTAGGTTTATGTCCGATAGCTATAAATACGCCGCTACAATTTACTAAGCTTGTTTCTTTAGTATGAACATTTTGGATTTTAACCCCGGTAACGGATTTTGGGTTATTATTACCGATGATTTCTTCTACTACATGATCCCAAATCACTGATATTTTAGAGTTTTTAAATAGACGATCTTGCAGTATTTTCTCAGCTCTAAAACTATCCCTTCTATGTACTATAGTAACTTTACTTGCGTGATTAGTTAAGTATAATGCTTCTTCAACGGCACTATTACCACCCCCGACTACAATCACTTCTTGATTTTTGAAAAAGAAAGCATCGCAAGTTGCACAAGCTGACACGCCGAATCCCATAAATTCTTGTTCTGAAGCAATGCCAAGCCATTTTGCTTCCGCACCGGTACAAATAATTATGCTTTCTGTCTCATACTCTGTTTTGGATCCTGTAAAAACTTTAAAAGGTCTTTTTGATAAATCTACCTTTTCCACATAATCGTTAATTATACTAGTCCCAACATTTTTAGCCTGCATTAGCATCTGCTCCATTAACCAAGGTCCTTGCACTGGATCGGCAAACCCTGGATAATTCTCAACATCGGTGGTGATGGTAAGCTGCCCGCCGGACTGAATACCGTTAATTAATATCGGCTCTAGAGCTGCTCTTGCTGCATAAATAGCAGCGCTCAAACCTGCAGGACCAGAGCCGATTATTAATACTTTAGTAGTAATTTTCATAATTATTTTTTTAATTTTTTAGTTTTTCCAACCAAGATTTTATATATTCAATCTCATCTAAATTCATTAAGGAAGGAGTATGACCAGCATATTTAACTTCGTACAGCTCAAAATCTTTTGTTTCTTTCATTTTTGCGACGGTAGATTTTGTAAGTACTTGAGATTTAATACCGTGAATTACTAATATTTTACATTTTATTTTATTCCATATAGACCATAAATCTACATCTTCTTGTTTATCGGCGGTTTTCATTCCTCTTGTTATTATAGCTGAATCATAATTCATTTTATACTTCCCGCCGAAAGTAGAAATAACGCTATATTTCGTTAAATAATCCCAATCTTCTTCATTTTTAATCCCTGACTGTCCGTAAATAAGCTTTAAATGCTCTTTTGCTTCTGCTAAACTATCAAATAGTACTGTTTTTTTAGCATAAGTTCCTATCTTAATTAAAGGAGCAGCATCAATAAATGCTCCTATATCATTTAATATTAAACCTTTAAAAATAGTTTTAAATTTACTAGCAAGTACCATACCTATAATACCGCCCATTGAAGTACCGAGCCAAATAGGCTTTTTAATATTCAATTTTTTTAATAATAGTAATGTATCTTTAACATAGGTAGTATAATTATAATGACTAGGTTTTTTAAAATTTTCACTATCTCCCCGCCCGGGATAGCTTATTGAAATAACTCTATAATTTTTACTCAATTCTTTAGCTATTTTATCAAAGTCATGAGCATTTCTTGTTAACCCGTGAGCACATACTATTATGTTTTTATTTTTAGGATCACCGAATTCTATATAGGAAATCTTATGCTCAGGTATATATTGAAGAGGAATGAAGTTAATATAAGGACCGATTTTAATTGAATTAATTTGCATATGATAGGAACCGATTAATTTAAATCACTTAAAAATATACTAACCATCGTCGGCATATATACTACTACGAAAAGTAACGATAAAAAGACGGTAGCTGCTACCTTTTCAGGGTAAAATTTTTGTAAATTTGCTATAACTATGGTATTTGCTGCGAGCGGTGCTGTAGAAAGTAACTTTAAGGCGTTATAATAATCATTGTTATACCATTTCGTTACGAAATAATCAAATATGATAAATATCCCTATTCCAAGCGGATAAAATAAGAATTTAGCAACAAAAGTAGCAAGCGTAAATTTTATATCTACTTCGAACTTTTGCATAGACGATAAAGCAAGACCCACCATAACCATACCGAGTATTGAGAACGAACCTTTCATATTATATAAAAAGTCATCTAAAAAATCAGGTAAAGTAAAACCGCAAAAACTAAATAAACACCCTAAGAAGAAAGCATTCAAAATCGGTAATTTAATTACTTTTAATATACTATCGGTAGTGTTTGCAAAACTCCGCATACAAATATAAAAACCTACAGAACATTCGAAAATATTAACGCCTATCACAGCCATCATATAGATACTTAGCGTATAATCGTCAAAAAGTGCGGCTGCTATCGGTAGCATAAAATACCCTCCGTTTGCCGTACCAGCGGATAAAGCTATAATATTACGCGTGTGGTCTTGCCAGAACTTACCGAAAAAATAATAAGAAAATAACGATAACAAAGTTGCAATTATAAAAGTTACAACTGTGACGCTTAGTGCTGAAAATGTTAAGGTTGTACTAGCAGGAATAGTAAAAAATACTATAGGTGATATAAAGTAAAATAACAAAGAAGAGATACTATCTCTTTCCACGTTTGAATATTTCCCTGCTAAAAACCCGATTACCACACTTAATAATACCGAAATGGTTTTAAAGAAAACTATACTAAAAATTATCATGCATTAAGATAAAGATATAATTATTTATAATATATGAAATTTTATTTTTTTCACTATGTTATGTACATAAAATACAAATTATTTTTACTTTATTATCGAAAATTAAAAATAATTTTATAACTTTTAATTGAAAAAATAAAAATATGTGTTATTTATGATATAAAATTTTAAATAAACCTGATCTATGAAATATTTATTTTACTTTCTTATTATATTCTATTGCTTAAATTCATATTCTAATCCAGCACCGCTTGGTCTTGAATTAAATAAAACTTCTCTCCTAGAACTATCAAAAAAATATAAAATCACTAGAAAGGAACTAAATTATTGGCAAGGATATAACTATTTTATAGAACCAAGCGGGCACCGTCAAGTTAAGTAAATTGGTTTCAAAAAGTACTATGTTTTTATATTTCAGGCAGCAAGAAGTCTTTGAGTAGCTTCGTCCCAAATAGATTTAGCGGATGCAAATGCAATTCTTTGCTCTGGTGCGGTTTTAGTATATCGTCCAACATTGACGGCAAATATATTTCTGACTTTGCCCATCAGTGATAATATACATTGTGCTGAATTAGGATGCTTAAATTTAATCAATATTTTTTCCTTTCGTCGAGTTGGCTGATGAGCATTTTCAACACAGTTATTTAGTCTCTTACTAGTACGATGTTCAGTGTTAGGACACATAAGCTTAATCGGTTTAATGTAACTCCTGAGCTTATCAGTAACAATTACTCTTGGAGTTGGATAATTACCCAATAATCTTGATAAAAAGCGAAGGCATTGTCAAGTTAAGAGAGATGTAAATTTAAGTATTGAGCGATTGAAAGGAATGATTTATAGAATAGCAGTAACCATTTATCAATAAATCTTAACGCTATGCATATTACTCAAACCCCGAAGAGACATCGTTTTCCAGCAAGCATCATTAGCCATACAGTATGGTTATATCATCGCTTTAATAATAGTTACCGAGATGTTCAAGAACAGATGGCGTATCGAGGTATTATTTTAAGTCATGAGACTGTAAGATTTTGGTGCAATAAATTTGCGATTTATTTTCAAGCTATCATCAGAAAGAGAGAGGAAAGCAACTGACAAATGGCATTTAGATGAGATGAACATCAAGATCAAAGGCGAAGTATTCATATTATGGAGAGCTGTTGACTCCAAGGGGCATGAATTAGAAATATTATTGCAGAAGCGTCGTAACAAGAAATCAGCTATTCGCTTTTTATCAAGATTATTGGGTAATTATCCAACTCCAAGAGTAATTGTTACTGATAAGCTCAGGAGTTACATTAAACCGATTAAGCTTATGTGTCCTAACACTGAACATCGTACTAGTAAGAGACTAAATAACTGTGTTGAAAATGCTCATCAGCCAACTCGACGAAAGGAAAAAATATTGATTAAATTTAAGCATCCTAATTCAGCACAATGTATATTATCACTGATGGGCAAAGTCAGAAATATATTTGCCGTCACAATGTTGGACGATATACTAAAACCGCACCAGAGCAAAGAATTGCATTTGCATCCGCTAAATCTATTTGGGACGAAGCTACTCAAAGACTTCTTGCTGCCTGAAATATAAAAACATAGTACTTTTTGAAACCAATTTACTTAACTTGACGGTGCCTTACAATATAATAGGATGATTTTTGCACTATCTTGCTGACTTGTAAAATAATCTACGATTTGTGCTGCTTCTAATTTTAATTGCTTGTCTAAAACTTCTTTAACTAACTTTTGATTTAATATATTAGACTTATATTGTTTTAATTGCTTATATAACCATATGGCACTTACTTTACTTCTATTAGCTATTAATCGATCACCACCACGAATATTATTCTCAAACCATTTTTTGATATTAATTAAATCTAGCTGAGAGTTTTTAGCAAAATATTTTTCAATAGCACTAGATAGCAACTCTATAACTAATGAAATTTCCCTACTCATTTATAACCTTTATATTACTTGTTAAAAATTAAGATAACTTGAAGTAAAGTTATTCAGAACTATCTGTACTATTTCCAACTAATTTTAATTCAGAATTTTCTTGATCATAATTTGTAACATCAACCAGTATTTCACTATCAGTCTTATAATCAGATGTAGAATTGATTATATTATTCTGGTCTTTTGTTACAACTATATTTACGTTATCAGTTCTTTTCTCAATTAATCTGATTAATGTTAATCCAGGATGATCATTATAAAATCTTATAAAATTAGTATCAGAAAATTCCATAAATATAGATTCTTGATATTCGCTTAATACGTTATAGAAATTAGAATAATAACCTATCAAGAATCTATAACCTTTAACAATTTGATTCAGTGATTCTTGAAAATCTAAAGGATCAACATAATTAGGACAATCATAGTAAGAATATTTGTTAAAAATATGAATACGAAATTCTTTTTTTATCTCATTACAATACTGATCAATTAGTTCCTTAAATTAATCAGTATTTAACTTATTTGTGTTAAAATATCTCTCTTCCCATATTTTTTGATCCCAATTCCAAGATGTAATGCACTGTTCAAAATATTCTTCAACCTCATCTTTTTCTTTTGTTTTGACTTTAAATTTATGTTTTTTTCTCCTTATTGTATGACCTTCATTATCTTCTACTGTCGGATCCTAGGATACTGTTTTTTTTATGCTGGAGCTTGCAACAAATTCATCTTGATTCTTATCAACTAGGCTTAATTGATCTATTCCTTCATCATCAGTTAATTCTAATCTATTCAGTAATTCTTGATGTATCTTCTCATATTCTGCATAAGAAGTATTCATGATTTCTATAATTTTATCATCTGGTATTTTACTCGGTGATTTATACTCTATACTAAGTTTTATTACCTCTATGAGATTATCTAAATATACATTAATAGACTGATTTTCACGAAACCAATCAGATAAATCATCAACTTTTATTGATATTTTACTCAATTCTAAAGCTTTTTTTAATTCATCACGAAGTGAACCTGAAGTACTACCTACTATCGGTAATATTTTAATTTGGTTTTTATTATTTTTATTATACAGTTTTAGTAGGATCGCAGAAGATATGTTTTGATCTTGATTAATAGATTGTTCAATTATGACATAAAATTTATCATCTGATACTATTTTATCTTTAGTTTCATATATTAATTTGGTTTTTAAATTATTTACAAAATTATAATATACATGATCCCCTATTACTTTAAATAAGTAAATATCTTCTATATTTGCATTTGGTAAATAACTTTTTAATAATAATTTAATATTTTTATCAGAATAGATTATACTTGATACACTAGAAGCCTGGTAAATTATACCTTTTTCAGCATTACCCTCTAATTTTTTTCTTACTTATTGTATTAATTTGTATACTCTCCTTGATTACACAATCCAATTTTCTTTTAGTCATGTTTAACCACCATGAAATAAGTTTAAAAAAATTATATTATCCTATTGCCATAATTTTAGTATTAAAATTATTAACTGTAAGTTTATTTTAAATGAATTTTAATAAACATTAACAACTCAAAAGTTATTGATAATCTTATGAAATAGTTAAACAATTAAGAAATCCAGAGAGCTATACCAAACCTAATGACTATATTATTGATTTATCCTTTACTATAACAACAATTAGCAAAAGAACTATCTATGTAACAATAATAGATTTAGCAATCATATTAGCCTTTAGTTAATTCTTGACTTATATATTCTTGTTTTTTTGTAGCAATCTAATCCTGTATCATGAACAATAATTTTTAATATCTCACCTTACAATTACTATATTCCTGATAATATTAACTTAACTGTTTAGTCCTATATTGTGATGCGTGAGTAAGAGGGATAAATTATACTGCATTATTATTATATAAATTTAATTTTTTATAATTTGCAATTATATTTAAACAATGTGTGTGTAATTGTCTTGTAACATTTGGTATTTTAAGATAAGTAGCAACAGTTAAGAAGACCTGTAGAGTTTCTAGAATTGTTCTCCATCCTTTCTCAGGAGGTTTAGCTCCTACTGTTTGTATATTATGTAACCGGTCAAATAACTTAATTAATAGCAATTCTTGTTTCTGCTGCTGATACAATATTTTAACCATTTCTGCTGCACTAATTTTTTTATCATTTTTAACTCGTGTTAAATCTTCAACTTGATTAGCAATCTTATGGCCAAATTCTTGTATAATCATTTCTTTAGTAAGTAACGTATCTTCAATACAATCATGCAATATGCTAGTTATGATGATATCTGTTCTAAATAAATAATCAGAAATCATATATGCTACTTCTAAAGGATGTGAGTAATAAAATTCTCCTGTTTCTCTTTTTTGTTTGCCGTGATACTTTTTAGCAAAATAAATTGCTTTTTTAATTTTATTAATATCAACTTTCTTCTTAGAAATCTTATTAACGAGCATGAGCTTAGTTAATAGCCTTTTACTATATCGGCAATTTGATAGATTTGTAATTTTTATTTTGTCTAGCTCAAGACCTATACCTTTGGGTTTTAACTTTCCTATAATAGGATCTATAATTTTTTGATGATTTTCTTGACTTCTTGCCATATATCCATCCCTACTATAATTTAAGTGTAGCAAGTGAAGTACAATAATCAAGAAAATCATCATTATTAATTAATACATAATCACCAAAATCTTATCAATATCAACATTATGTATCATAAATCAGATCATCAAGAATCTGATATTGCATCTAGACTAAAGCAATGTAGCAGCTTACTTACTGGTACATATATTTGTGCTATAGATTTCTCTTTCATTGAACCACAACAAAATGATTTTGTTTATTTTGATCCTCCTTATCATAAATCAGGTGAGAAGTTTTATACCAGATTACCCTTTGATGAAAATGAGCAAACGAGACTTAAAGATTTTGCTACAGAACTCAATAATCAAGGTATAAAAATAATGATTTCTAATAGTAATACTCCCTTTATTAGAAACTTATACAAAAATTTTAATATTAGTACTATTAAGGTTAAATATTCTATGCCTGAGCACAATAAAATATCTGATGAAGTAGTTATTACAAATTATCAATTACCACAATAGCTTAGTTATATTCAAACTTGATTAATTCAAAGCAATAATCTTGAGTCTTAAAAGCTTCTTCTAGATCTTGCATATGACGATTTCTAACATAGTAATCATTAAAAGCCGTTGTTGATTTAAGGATTACCTTGTTGTTGACTATATCTTCCTCTACCACTACTAATTTAGTTAATACACCAAAATCAATATATTGGTTATAACGTTCAATAAGAAATTTCCGTGCCCTGTACCATACTGAATCAGGATTTAATTGTTTGCTTAACTGCAATAGATAATTTTGTTTTTCATCTTCAGTATTACTCTGCTTCGATTCAAGCTCAGCAAATGGTATGATTTGTAACTGCCCAATACTACTGCCATAGATCGTTCGTACTTGCTGTAGTATTTTATCTTGTGCATTTTCTGAAAGCGTAATATTTTTAAGCAGTTTTATTTGATAGCTATTACCTATCAAAAAATTATCATGAAACTTACTTGCAGGAATGGGCAATATTTGTGATGAAAGGTTTATTTACCACTTCACCAGAAGAGGTAGAAAGACAGATAGCTGATATGAAAGTAGTCTCTAGCAGTACAGAAGGCTCTGTCCAAGTAATTGTGTAAATTGTAAAGTAATGGGGTATTCAAGAGATAGCTTTTACCGATTTAAAGAACTGTATGAGACAGGCGGAGAAGCTGCACTTACAGATATAAGTCGTAAGAAACCTATACTTAAGAATCGTGTATCAGAACATATAGAACAAGCAGTAATAAATCTTGCTATAGAAAATCCCGCTCTTGGTCAGCTTCGTGCAAGCCAAGAGTTATTGAAACAGGGTATTATAGTATCATCCAGTGGAGTACGTTCTATTTGGCTACGCAATGATCTTGAGACTTTAAAGAAAACTAAAAGCATTAGAAGCTAAATCTGCACAGGATGGTATCTTACTTACAGAAGAGCAACTAGCTGCTCTAGAAAAAGCAAAACAAATTAAAGAAGCACATGGGGAAATAGATACGCAGCATCCAGGGTATCTTGGTTCACAAGACACATATTATGTAGGCAATATGAAGGTGGTGGGTAGAATCTACCAACAAACATTTATTGATACTTATTCTAGAGTTGCTATCTGTAAACTTTATACTGACAAATCTGCAATAACATCTGCTGATATTCTAAATGATAAGGTAATACCGTTCTTTAACAATCATGATGTACCTCTACTTAGAATCTTAACAGATAGAGGAACAGAATATTGTGGCAAGGTAGAAAATCATGCTTTTGAGTTATATTTGGCGATAGAAAATATTGATCATACTAAAACTAAGGCTCGATCTCCTCAAACTAACGGAATATGCGAAAGATTACATAGAACTTTAAAGGATGAGTTTTACAATATCACATTCCGTAAAAAGATTTATAGTTCTTTAGAGGATTTACAGATTGACTTAGATCAATATTTAAACAAATATAACAACGCAAGACCTCATTCTGGAAAGTTTTGTTATGGAAAAACACCTATGCAAACTTTCAAGGATAGCATTAAAATTGCTAAAGATAAGTCTATTAACTCTTACTTATCTGATAGCTCTTTTGCTGCTTAATCAATCACCGTCTGTCAGGTCAAGTGTAGTGTTTTACAATTTATATCCATACTTCTCTCATCATATATTTCAAAATTGGCTAAGTATGCTCTTTGACCGTCTAAGCCTGATGTGTCTTCCATTTTCCATATATTTTGCCACATATCAATCACGACTTTTGGTATTATACCGGGATCTGAAGTAAATTTTGTATAAGTCTGCGGTGGGATAGTAAGAGCTTCAAACCCTTCTTCCATATTCTCAAAAAAAGTTACCTCTTCACCTAGAAAATAAGTATATTTTCCGTTCTTATCACTTTCATAATTTGTATATACCGCAAATACTTTCCTTGGATTTTTGCGATTAGGGATTTTGCTCTGCAACCCTTCCAAAAGGAATTTGTGCATTGTTTCACCTATTTTTGCAGTATCCGGATTCATTTCTGCTTCATTAGAAGTAATAGCAGTAATTCCAATTAATTTAATTTCCGGTAGTTGTTCAATAATTTTATTCACTAGTTACTCTTTTTATCATATATTGCAATCCTATATAGCATAATATATTATTTTAAGCAATGAATATAAAATATTATGATCATTCCGAGATCAATATCGGAATAGTTATGACCAATCTGATATTGACATCGAAATGGTCATAAGTTTGTGTACGCTCAATATCATTTCGGCATAAGTCTTATTTGTGTGGATTATGAGATGTTTTTGGTGGCATCCCGTGGCTTGTTCAGTGTTGTTGCATAGCCTCCTATGTCATTCCAGCGAAGGCGGAAATCCGGAGAAAATCTGTCATACTGCGGCTTGTACCTTAGGTATCCCAAGACATAGCCTGTGACTCAAGGCCCCGCGATCAAGTCGTGGGATGACAGGACTGATCCACCCAACAACACCGGAGCAAAGTGACTCGGCAATATATACTACACCTTAACAGGCATGACGACAAATATATCCTTAGGACTTTCAGGGAATTTAATAAGTACCGGTGCGGAGACGCCTGAAAAATATAGCTCTACTAAATCAGATTTTATAGCTTTTAGGACATCTTCTAAATATTGTGGATTAAAGCCTATGGCTAAAGGCTCATCACTGTTATATTCATAAAAATTTTCTGTTTCTTTTGAGGCATTAATTACTTCTTTAGCATTACCTCTTGCTTCCCCTATTGCACTGATTTCTAATGCTTCTTTAGAGAGCGATAATTTCACTGCTCTAAACTTTTCAACCGTTATTATTGCAATTCTCTCAATAGTATCAGCAAATATTTTGCGGTTAATTACTAACTTTAAGCTATTATTTTCAGGTATAAAGGTACTATAATCAGGGAAAGTACCATCAATCAGCTTTGACAGCATAATAACATTTTCGTTGCATATGAACTTAATTTTGTTACTACTTAAAAGTATCTCTATATCAGCATTTATATTTTTAGTATCTTTTACTATCTTTAAAATTTCTTCGGCACTTTTTTGCGGCAATATGACACCGAAATCCTCTACTTTTTCAGCTAATGCTATAGATGAAACCGAAAGCCTATGCCCGTCAGTGCTTGCTGCATAAAACTCTCCGTCTTTTACATGCAAATAAATGCCATTTAAATTATATCTAGTTTCATCTAAAGAAATCGAAAATTTTGTCGATTCAATTATTTTAGCAAAATCTGCACAAGAAATTTTAAAACTTGCCTCCGGATCAATATTATCCATAACGGGAAAGGATTCGACAGGTAAAGTAAACAAATTGAACCGACAATTTTTACCTGTTACTTCAAGCCCCGTATTACCAAGATCAGTTAAGGTAAGCTCTGAATCAGGAAGTTTTCTAACTATATCATTTAAAGTTTTAGTGGATACGGTAAGCGCACCTTCACTTACTACCTGCACTCCTATTTTTTGGCTCAAGTATAAATCCATATTAGTAGAGCTGAGTTCTAACTGCCCGTCTTTTGCTGATAATTTGATATTTGCAAGCTCGGATATTACATTTCGTTTTTCAACAACAGAACTTGCAAAACCAAGTGCTTGAACTAATGTTTTTGTCTCAACTATTACCTTTAACATATTGTTATTCTCTTAATATTCCTTGAAATTTTTGTTCGATAGCGGTAACTAAATCTTTGCTAAACGTGTTTAAGTCATCCTCGTTTAAAGTACGGTCATCAGCTTGCAGTCCTATCCTAATTGCGATAGATTTTTTCCCTGCAGGTAATTTATCACCGATATAAATATCAAATAATATAACTGATTTGACAAGCTTTTTATTAAAATTATTTATATATGATATTATTTCGCCAACCGGTTGATCATGGTTTACAATAAATGCATAATCTCTAAAATTAGCTTGATAATCAGATATTATAAACTCATCTCTTTTACCGAGTTTAGCTTTTGAAACGGGTAAATTTGTTATATTTAGTTCAAATGCAAATACTTCCTCTTTAATATCATAATGCTTTAATATTTTAGGGTGAATCTGCCCAAACGAGCCTAGTAAATTTTTCCCTAAGGCTAAATTTACTGATCTAATTGGGTGATAATATGACGGCGTAAGGCTATTTATTACAATACATTTATCTATAGGCAAACCCGCATAATCAAGCACTGCTTCTAAGTCACTCTTGAGGTCAAAAATATCGTAGCTACGCCCCATCGAGTGAGGATTTTTAGTATTATATGAACCGGTTAAAATTGCCGTTAAATAAGTAGCTTCCGTATCCAATGCTAGGAAGTTTGGACCGAGTTCAAAAAAAGCCATATCTTTTATAGAACGTGCTAGGTTTTTACTCACTATACTTAACAAATTCGGTACGATAGTGGGACGCATATAATCATCCTCTACGCTTATAGGATTCAGCAAAAATAGCTCATCTTTTAGCTTGGTAAATAATTTAGCATCTTTACTATTCATGAAAGAGTTAGTAACTACCTCATCATAACCTTTGCTCGCAAGTATTCTCTTAAAGGTAGATATCTTTTTATGGTCTCTTAATTTACTATTATTCTGCTCAAGTTCAGGTAATTTTATGCTTTCTATCTTATCATAGCCGTAAATACGGGTTATCTCTTCTACAATATCCTCTAGGATATTTATATCATGACGCCATGAAGGAGGCGTTATTTTTATTACATCTTTTTTAATATCGGTAGTAAATCCGAGTTTAATTAATATAGTTTCTATTTCCTTAACTTCTAGCTTAAGACCGGTAATTTGTTCTAAATAATATACCGTAAAATCTAACGACTTCTTTGTTGGTTCTTTTTCACCTGCAATTAATGTTTCTGATACTTCACCGCTTCCGCTTATAGATAAAATAAGGTCAGTTGCTATATTTAAAGCTTTCTCGGTAAAATTTCTGTCAATATTATGTTCAAAGCGATATCTAAAATCAGTATCGATTTGTAATCTTCGTCCACTTGCCGCAACCGTTTTAGCATTAAAGCAAGCAGCTTCTAACACTATATTTGTTGTATTATCGGTACAACTGCTATCAAGCCCGCCAATAATACCAGCTAAAGCTAATACACCGTTATCGTCTTTTACAACTAAATCACTTTCATTAAGTAGATATTTTTTATCGTTTAGGGCGTGGAATTCTCTTCCGTCATTACCTCCCTCCCCTATGTCATTCCCGCGTAGGCGGGAATCCAGAATAACATTATTATTATTTTCTTCTATGGCTTTTTCATTGTTAGGAATACTGGATTCCCGCCTACGCGGGAATGACATTGCATGTTCTACAACAATCCCCCCACTCAACTTATCTGCATCGTAAGCATGCATCGGCTGTCCAAAGCTATAGGACATATAATTTGTGACGTCAACTATGCTTGATATACGCTTCACACCAATATTTTTAAGCAGTTTTTGTAACCAACCAAGACTTGGCTTATTCTTTAAATTTCTTATTTCTCTAAACATAAATAATGGGCAAGCTTCTTTATCGGCTACTTTTAGCTTTACCTTAGAGGTAAATGTACTCTTCACTATAGGAATTTCTAGCTCTTTAAGCGTTCCAATTCCTTTTGCCGCTAAATCTCTTGCAATGCCGTAAACCCCTAAAGCATCCCCTCGATTAGGAGTAACGTTAATAACAAATACCGGATCGTCTAAGCCGTAACATTTGGTAAAAGGCTCTCCAATAATAGCATTTTCAGGCAATTCCATAATCCCTTCAGACTCCGAGGCTAGCAATAATTCCTCTTCAGAGCAAAGCATCCCACAGCTTTTTTCCCCTCTGACATTAGACTCCTTAATCTTAAACTTGCCATTTGGGATTTCCATACCGATATTAGCAAGCACTACTTTAATACCGGCTCTTGCATTGCTTGCACCACAAACTATTTGTAAATTGCCATTTTTGGTCTTAACGTCACAAATTTTTAGCTTATCAGCTGACGGATGTGGTTTTGTGCTTACTATGTAGGCTACTTCAAATTTTTGTAAATCTGCTGCTTTATCAATTATTTCTTCTACTTCAAGCCCAATAGCAGTTAAGCTTTCAGCAATTTCAATAACTGAAGCAGAGGTATCTAAAAACTGTTTTAACCATGATAATGTAAATTTCATCTTGTAAGACCTCCGGCTAAATTCAGTATATCAAAGCTAGAAAAGCTATAATGTTTAAGCCAGCGCATATCTCCTTCAAAAAATTGTCTTAAATCCTTAATATTATATTTTAGCATTGCAAAACGCTCTACACCTAAACCGAAAGCAAAACCCTGATACTCACTCTTATCAATACCAACATTTTTAAGCACGTTCGGATGAACCATCCCGCAACCCAACACCTCTAGCCATTTATCGTTTTTGCTCATCCGAATGTCAACTTCGGCTGAAGGTTCAGTAAAAGGAAAAAAACTAGGTCTAAAGCGTAGCTCAATATTAGAATTTTCAAAAAAGCTTTTTATAAATTCCGTTATTACATATTTTAAATGCCCCATATTTATATCTTTATCAATAACAAGTCCTTCTATTTGATGGAACATCGGCGTATGGGTCATATCTGAATCTGATCTATAAGTCCTACCCGGAGCTATAAATCTAAAAGGCGGTTTGCCGTTTTTCATTGCCCTAATTTGCACTGTTGAAGTATGAGTACGAAGCAATAGTGGTTTGTCGTTTTCCTGACCTTTTAAATAGAAAGTATCATGCATTTGCCTTGCAGGGTGGTCATCCTCAAAATTAAGGGCGGTGAAATTATGGAAATCATTTTCGATATTCGGACCATCCTCTATAGTAAAACCAAATTGTGAAAATACCTGTATTAACTCTTCCATGCATTGCGTTATTGGATGAATAGAGCCTTGCTTATATTTACGGGCAGGAATAGTTAGATCGATTTTATCAGCTTTAAGTTTTAAACTTAACTCCTCTTCTTCTAAAATCTCTTCTTTGGCTTTTATCATATTCTGTATTTCTTCTTTTAACTTATTGATTTTTACACCAAATTCTTTACGATCTTGCTCATTTAAACTACCTAGCTTTTTAAGCTCATTAGTAACTACACCGTTTTTGCCTAAGAACTCTACTTTATATTCTTGCAAAATTTTTAGATTCTGCACAAGCAAGATTTTCTCTTCCGCTAGCCTTAATATTGTTTCTATATTATCCATGATTTTCTTACTTTGTTTGTTTTTTTGAACTGTTACAGTAAAACGTCATTGCGAGGAAATTACATAGTAATTGACGAAGCAATCCAGTAAAAAAATGCTATAAAATAGCATTTTTTTTATTATTTTTTCTAGATTGCCACGCTCCTTTTAGTCGCTCGCAACGACGGCTAGCACTAAACTAATATACATCTCATATAATTATCCTCCACCCCCACCAACTTAGCCCTAAACACCTGCCCTATTTCTAAAGGCTTATCCAGCTTTACCGGAATAAAATTTTCAGTATGTGCTACGTTATTATTCTCTACTAACAACTCTACTTTCTGCCCTATATGCTTCTTGAAGAATTCAGCTAACTGCTTCTGCCCTTCTTGCCTCAAAATTTCAGCTCTTTCTTTCCTTATAGCTTTTGGTACTTGCGGCATACGTGCTGCCGGCGTTCCTTCTCGCTCTGAATATGGGAAAATATGTAAATATTGCAATTCTGCCTCTCCAATTAGCTTCCTCGTATTCTCAAACATTTCAGGGGTTTCCGTCGGGAAGCCTGCTATAATATCAGCACCAAACGATACTTCGGGTCTAATTGCTCGCAGTTTATTACAAAACTCAATTATACCTGCCCTATTATGACGTCTTTTCATCCGCTTTAATATCATATCGTCGCCTGCTTGCAAACTAATATGAAAATGCGGCATTATCCTTTCATTATAAGCTATAAGCTCAAAAAGCTCATCATCTATCTCGGCAACATCTATCGAAGATAGACGAAGCCTCTTTAAATCCGGAACTAAATTTAAAACTCTCTTTATCATCTGGGCAAAGGTTGGACTTCCAGGTAAATCACTGCCGTAAGCAGTAACATCCACACCGGTAAATACTACTTCTTTAAAACCGTTTAGCGTTAAATGCCTCACCTGCTCGGCTATAGCCCCTATCGGCGTTGACCTGCTTCTACCTCTACCGTAAGGAATTATACAAAAAGTACAATTATGATCACAACCGTTTTGTACTTGGATAAAAGCACGAGACTTGCCGTCAAAGCTGCTTATTAAATGGTTTGCAGTTTCTTTTACCGACATTATGTCATTAACTACTATTTTTTCATCGGTAATTTGGTAGTGACTAGGTAATAACTTTTCTCCATTACCTATAACCTTATCGACTTCCGGCATATCGCCGTACATTTTTGGATTAGTTTGAGCGCTACAACCGGTGACAATAATTTTTAAATCAGGATTATTTTTTTTAGCTGCACGAATAGCCTTGCGAGCTTGCTTTTCTGCTTCTTTAGTTACGGTGCAGGTATTAAATACTGCCACATTATCAAGACCCGAAGCGGCAAGATTCTTCCTAATTATCTCACTTTCGTAAATATTAAGCCGACATCCGAACGTTATTACTTCTTGTTTATTCACAATAATATTCACCTTTAAATATTAGGCTTGCCGAACCCTGCATTATTATATTACCGTTTTCCTCTTTCATAATAAGGCTACCATGCTTAAAAAGTACTTCACACGGCGAATGAATGAAACCGAGTTTTAAGCCGGCTGCAAAACTACTGCAAGCACCGCTACCGCAAGCAAGGGTTAAACCGGATCCACGCTCCCAAACCGATAAATAAATTTTATTATCTCTAACTTCGGCAAAATTGACGTTTATACCGTCTATAAATAAATCTTTATCCTGTAATTTCTCACCGACAATTTTTTGATCTTGTAAGTCCAACTTACTAAAAATAACTAAATGCGGATTACCGACATCAACACAAATAGTTTCTTTTAAATCAATCATATATCGCTCGGCAAAATCCCAAATCTTATCTCGACTCGGCATCCATGGTTCATCGAAGCTAACACTGCCTACATTAACACTAATATTATTTTCATCTTTAACATTACATAGTAATTTTTTATTACCTACTATTACGGTAATATCTTTTTTTCCGGTATTAAGATAGATTAATTTTGCTAAGCATCTTGTAGCATTACCGCATAATTTAGCACTAGAGCCGTCAATATTATAGATGATCATTTCATAAAAATCATTATGCTCGTCATAAATAATAAACTGATCACATCCAATTCCTAAATGGCGATCTGCCATATTCTTCGCTAATTGTGACAAATCATATTTGCCTGTTAAATCTTTCCTATTAACAATAACAAAATCATTACCAAGTCCATGCATTTTGACGAAATTAATCTTATTACTCATAATATAATTCTAATATTTGAGATTGTATTATAGCAAATTATAACAAATTTGCTATAATGTTGCTATAATGAAGTTATTATATATAAAAATAGATTTCACATGCTGCTCTCGCGTTTTTTAGATCCTAAAAATAATTATGCTTTTTTAAAGATTTTCGGTACCGAGAAAAATAAGGATATCCTTATACATTTTTTAAACGATATTTTAGGTTATACAGGGGAAAAAACAATTAAAGAAGTCACCTTTCTAAAAACTATTCAAGACCCCGATATTGCAGCTTATAGGCAATCTATCGTAGACGTGTTATGCAGGGATAAACACGGTACGCAGTTTATTGTAGAAATGCAAGTAAGTAAACATCCGGGCTTTGAAAAAAGAGCTCAATTATATGCAGCAAAAGCCTATTCAAGGCAGATAATCAAAGAAGACGAAGATCACAAAAAAATGGCAGTATATGCTAAGCTAAAAGGTGTGATATTCCTAGCTATTGCCGATTTTGTTTTATTTCCGGATAAAAAAGATTGGAGGTCAAACCATAGGTTGCTTGATACTAAAACCTACGAAAACGATTTACAGGATTTCTATTTTATTTTTAATAGAATTAGCAAAATTTAATAAAGAACTCGACCAATTAGAAAATCTTCAAGAAAAATGGGCATATTTCTTTAAACATGCACATGAAAGCACTTTAGAAAAATGGAGCATTTAATAGGAGATGATCTAGCCATCAAGAAAGCTTTTTATGCTTTAGATCAAGCTAACTGGTCCGAAGAAGAACTAAATACCTATGAAAAAATGGTGAAAACCGAGATGGATAATTTAGCGGTAGAAGAGCAAAAAATTATGGATGCTTTAGCTAAAGGAGAAGCTAGAGGAGAAGCTAAATTAATACAAAGGATGATAAAACAAGGTAAAACTATTGGAGAAATAATAGATTTTACCGGTTTAACAAAAGAAGAAATTGAAAAATTAAAGTAGCGATGAAAGTACTTAATATCATGCTAAGCCGTGATCTCGGCGGCATTCAGCAAGCGTTTTTAGATTATAGCACTGCTCTTAAAATGCAAAATATCGAAGTAATAAACGTTACTTCTTACGGTGCTAAAATAAATTCCCTTATACTAAAAAGCCTAAAGCTACCTAATTTAGCTCCAATTGATATAATATCTATATCTATTCTCAAATATATAATTTCTAAAACTAAACCGGATATAATTATAGCACACGGTAATAGAGCAATAAATTTTAGTAAACTTGCTAAATTGCAGAATATAAAATTAATCGGTATTGCCCATAATTATAGTCTAAAAGGACTACGTAAATGTGATTACGTTATTGCCTTAACGCACCATATGAAAGAATATTTGCTAAAAAATAACTTTTCTGAATTCAAGATATTTATTTTACCGAATATGATAAATATCACCAAAGAATTTATTTTTAATAAAGTATATAAAAAGCCTATAGTAATAGGCGTATTAGCAAGATTTGTTGCTAAAAAAGGAGTTAATGTTTTTATCCAAGCCATAAAAATTTTAGAAGATAAGAACTATGAAATTCAAGCTGTTATAGGCGGTGGAGGCGACGAAAAAGATAACCTAACTACATTAGTATGCAAACTTAACTTGCAAGATAAAATATCATTTACTAGTTGGGTTAACGATAAAGATAAATTCTTTGAGCAAATCGATATTTTTTGTCTTCCATCACTGCATGAACCGTTTGGCATTATAGTGCTTGAAGCAATAGAAAACAGCCTACCGATAGCTAGCACGGATACGGAAGGCCCTATTGAAATCTTAACTCATATGCAAGATGGGTTAATTTGTCAAAAATCTTCTGTAGAAGATTTAGCCGAAAAAATCGCTTATCTAATAGATAATCCACAAAAAGCAAAAGAATTTTCTAAAAACGCTTATCTCAAACTAACTAAAAATTATGATATTAATGTTGTTTCTAAAAAGTTAGCAACATTATTGCATGGTTTGAAAATAGTTAGTTGAAAAAACATTACCTTATATTGACATAACAGTTTAAAAAATCATAATTAATTTTCATTTTAATGAATATACAAAACGGCATCGTCAAGTTAAGAGAGATGTAAATTTAAGTATTGAGCGATTGAAAGGAATGATTTATAGAATAGTAGTAACCATTTATCAATAAATCTTAACGCTATGCATATTACTCAAACCCCGAAGAGACATCGTTTTCCAGCAAGCATCATTAGCCATACAGTATGGTTATATCATCGCTTTAATAATAGTTACCGAGATGTTCAAGAACAGATGGCGTATCGAGGTATTATTTTAAGTCATGAGACTGTAAGATTTTGGTGCAATAAATTTGCGATTTATTTTCAAGCTGTCATCAGAAAGAGAGAGAGGAAAGCAACTGACAAATGGCATTTAGATGAGATGAACATCAAGATCAAAGGCGAAGTATTCATATTATGGAGAGCTGTTGACTCCAAGGGGCATGAATTAGAAATATTATTGCAGAAGCGTCGTAACAAGAAATCAGCTATTCGCTTTTTATCAAGATTATTGGGTAATTATCCAACTCCAAGAGTAATTGTTACTGATAAGCTCAGGAGTTACATTAAACCGATTAAGCTTATGTGTCCTAACACTGAACATCGTACTAGTAAGAGACTAAATAACTGTGTTGAAAATGCTCATCAGCCAACTCGACGAAAGGAAAAAATATTGATTAAATTTAAGCATCCTAATTCAGCACAATGTATATTATCACTGATGGGCAAAGTCAGAAATATATTTGCCGTCAATGTTGGACGATATACTAAAACCGCACCAGAGCAAAGAATTGCATTTGCATCCGCTAAATCTATTTGGGACGAAGCTACTCAAAGACTTCTTGCTGCCTGAAATATAAAAACATAGTACTTTTTGAAACCAATTTACTTAACTTGACGGTGCCTAAAGTTACCTTAAATTTATATAAATTAAGTTTTTATAACAGTTTCTACTTACGGTTAAAAGTAAAAAATTATAATAATAAATATTATTTAAACTTTATGTTGCAAAAATAAATTATATTCTCTAGAACTCATTACTATGTCTTAATCCCACACTTTTCTTAAAATTTTTTAATTTAAAGTAATTTTTCTATTGACTTTATATGTAGGAAGTTATAAGTTTTTTATAATTTAATTTTTTGTAAAGTAATTATGTTAGGGTATGCAAAAGAGCAATTAAGCTTGACTAGAGAACAGAAGCAAGCGGTTGGATTATTATCAATTGGTACATTCTTAGAATATTTTGATCTAATGCTTTATGTTCATATGGCTGTACTTCTAAATGAATTATTTTTTCCAAAATATGATTCATTTGTTAATTCTCTTCTTACTGCTTTTGCATTTTGTTCAACATTTGTTTTTAGACCTGTTGGAGCCATGGTGTTTGGTTGGCTTGGAGATAACATAGGTAGGAAAGCTACTATTATAATTACTACTACTTTCATGGCGTTAACTTGCGGTGTTATGTCAATTCTTCCGACATACGCTCAAATTGGAATTGCAGCATCCATTATAGTAACACTATGTCGTATGATTCAAGGTATGGCTTCTATGGGTGAAATTATAGGAGCAGAGCTTTACATAACAGAAATAACCCAACCGCCTATCCAATATTCAAGTGTAGCATTAATTGGTTGTTTATCTGCAGCTGGAGGGATGGGAGCATTAGGCGTGGCGTCTTTTGTTACTTCAAATGGATTAAATTGGCGATATGCTTTCATAGCGGGTGCATTCATTGCAATTATTGGAACCGTTGCAAGAAAAGCCTTAAGAGATACTGCTGATTTTGCCAATGCTAAAAAACAATTAAAGAAATTATTAGAACATGCTAATATAGATAAAAAGAAATTGAAGAGTAATGCAATTTGGCAACAAAAAGTTAATTTAAAAACATTTTTTGCATTATTTTTAATTGATTGTACATGGCCCGTCTGCTTTTATTTTTTATATTTTTATTGCAGTAATATACTAAAAACTTCTTTTGGTTACAGTGCTGAAGAAGTAATCCACCATAACTTTTGGATTTCATTAGTTCATTTTTCCAGTACAGTAATATTAATTTATTTATGCTATAAAATTTATCCATTAAAAATAGCAAAAATTCGACTGATAATATTTTTAGGATTTGCTGTTGTTTGCCCATATTTAATTCTAAAAGTAAAATCACCTACTGAATTGTTTTTTATACAATCATTTTTTATTTTTTTTAGACCTGATAGTTCTACTGGCTTGCCGATTTTTTTTAAGTACTTCCCCATATTTAAACGTTTTACTTCTATTGCTTTATCCTTTGCTATTTCGCGTGCTTTAATGCATATAATTACTTCTTTTGGATTTGTTTATGTAGTAGAGTATTTTAATAATTGGGGTCTATTAGTTATTATGTTACCTACTGGTCTAGCTTTCCTATTTGGGATATCTCATTTTGAAACGTTAGAAAAAAATAATGAAAATTATTTTGAAACAGATCATCTTCCTGAAATGAAGACTGCTTAATAGATGAATATTGAAAGCATAAATTAACTATTTTTTGTTTTATTGATGGTATTTTAAAATATTCAGCAAGAGTTACAAAGTTTAATAAAGTTTCTTCAATAATTTTTGTAGCTTTCTTAGATGATTTTGCTCCAAGTGTTTGCAAATTATGAATACGATCGAAAAGTTTTATTAATGCTGTGTCATATCTTTTTTGTCTAACCAATATATTTAAACTCTCTTCGGCAGTAATTTTTCCGTAAGATTTAACTCTAGTTAAGCCTTCCACATGCTTTGCCACCTCTACACCAAAGATGTGCGTAATCATCTCTTCGGTCAGTTCTGTATCTTCGATAGTATCGTGCAGTAATGCCGCTTGCATCATTATTGCTGTGTAAAGCTTAGGAGCTTCATCTGCTACAAATTCTGCAAGCATAATCGTCACCTCAATCGGGTGAGAATAATACGGATCGCCTGACTTACGCATTTGTATGCCGTGATACTTTCGTGTGTAGTAAATACCCTTTTTGACTTCTGCAAGATCCATAGGGTCTTGTACTTTAGTATTTAAATATTCCAGTTTATCAAGTAGCTTTTTAGCATAAATGCATTCTTCAAACTTTTCTTTCCAACAGCTTAAATCTTCCATAAAGTTACCCTAAGTTTATATAAATTAAGTCTTTTTAACAGTTTCTACTTATAGCTTAGCGCAATAAGGTAGTTACTTTTTTAAGTTTATAATAAACAGCATCAAAAAATTGTTCAAAATCAGTTACAGCTTTTCTTATTTCGTTCTTGATCTTAAACCAGTAATGCTCAATAGGATTTAGATCAGGTGAGTAAGTGGGTAAAAATAATATGCTACACCCAACAGATTCTATGAACTCCTTCACTTTATTACTTTTATGAAAGTTAATATTATCCATAACCACTATCTGACCAAACTTTAGTTCCTTGATCAAGATGTCTTGTACATAGGTTTCAAAAATATCTTTATTACAATTTCCTTCAAATATTACTGGTGCTATAATTTCCTTGTGACAAAGCCCAGCGATAATGCTAATCCTAGATTTATGTTGATAGACCTTCTCTCCATAACATCTTTGACCGATAAGACTCCACACACGCTCTCTACAACTATTATCTTCTATTCCAGATTCATCAATAAATACTAAATCTTGTTTAGTGATGGTCTTTAATTTCTCTATAAACTCATTCCTTAAACCAATGTCTCTTTTAGGATGGAGATAAATTTTTTTTATAACTATAACCTAACTTATTAAGTAACCTTGATATAGTACTGGCAGATACTTTTTGTACCCAGTTATTCGCTAGCTCTATGGTAGTTTTATCGCGATTTAATTCTATAAATTGCTTTAATCCTTCTATATCTCTTATTATTCTACGATGTCCTGTATGATAACCACTTCTTGGTTGTACGTCTCCTGTTTGTTCTTTCAATTTCTTCCACTCTATTATAGTCTTCCTACTAATAGAATATAGTTTAGATGTCTCTTTGATTGTATTACCTACTGCCAAACTCTTTATTACTCGTATCCTTAAATCATATGAATATGACTTTGCCATTGCTTTTTCTATTTACTCTAGCTTAATTCATACACAAAGTCTCTACCTTATTGCACTAAGCTATATGATTAAAAGTAAAAAGTTATAATAATAAATATTATTTAAACTTTATGTTGCAAAAATAAATTATATTCTCTAGAACTCATTACTATGTCTTAATCCCGCACTTTTCTTAAAATTTTTTAACTTAAAGTAATTTTTCTATTGATTTTATATGTAGGAAGTTATAAGTTTTTTACAATTTAATTTTTTATAAAGTAATTATGTTAGGGTATGCAAAAGAGCAGTGAAGTTTAACTAGAGACCAAAAGCAAGCTTTAGGTCTATTATCAATAGGCACATTTCTTGAGTATTTCGACCTCATGCTATATGTCCATATGGCGGTACTTCTTAATGAGCTTTTTTTCCCTAAAGCAGATCCTAGTACTACAGCTATATATTCTGCTACTGCTTTTTGCTCTACATTTGTTTTCAGACCAATAGGTGCTTTAATATTTGGTTGGCTTGGTGATAACATAGGTCGCAAATCTACAGTTGTGGTAACAACTTTTATGATGGCTATTACATGTGTTATGATGGCTATAATTCCGACTTACGCAGAGAAAGGTATAATCGCAACTTTATTAGTTACAATGTGTCGTATTATTCAAGGCATGGCTTCAATGGGAGAAGCTATAGGAGCAGAACTTTATTTAACTGAAACTATTTCGCCTCCAGCCCAATATCCAGCGGTAACAATGGTTTCTGTTTTTGTAGCTTTTGGTATGATGGCAGCAGTAGGTTTTGCTACTTTGATAACTTCTAATGGAATTAATTGGCGTTATGCTTTTTGGATAGGAGCAATAGTTGCAATAATTGGTATAGCTGCAAGAACAGCGTTACGAGAAACTGCAGATTTTTCCAATGCTAAACGTAGAATAAAATTAGCACTTGAAAAAGCAAATTATGATACTAAAATAGTGGAAAATAGCCTTGCGTGGAATAAAAAAGCAAGTAAAAAAACGGCTCTATCGTTATTTTTAATTCAATGTTCATGGCCAGCATGTTTTTATTTTGTATATTTTTATTGCGGTAACATTCTTACCAACAATTTTGGTTATAGTGCAGAACAAGTTATAAGCCATAATTTTATTCTTTCAATAATACAATTGGTAAGTGTTATATCGTTAGCTTATTTAAGTTATTATATAAATCCACTAAAAATTGTTAGAGCAAAATTAATAATATTTTCACTGTTAACTTTGCTGTGTCCATACATACTAAATAATATTACTAGTGCTTATAATCTGCTAATATTTCAAGCAATTTTTATCCTTCTTATTTCTAGTAGTGTTCCAGCAGTACCAATATTTTTTAAGCATTTCCCTGTTTTTAAACGCTTTACTTATACTAGTGTCTCTTACGCTTTATCAAGAGCCTTAATATATATTATTACTTCTTTTGGATTTGCTTATGTAGTAAAGTATTTTGGGAATTGGGGAATACTCACTATTTTGATGCCAATAAATTTAGGATTTGCTCTTGGACTAAATCATTTTGAAAAGCTAGAAAAGGAAGCACATAGCCATCATTAATTAAAAAATAATTTCTTTTTTGCAATGAAGTACTATAATACATAGCATTTGTACAAAGTTTTATTATTTTATTCTCTAAATTATTTATTCCAAGATATGTAGCAAACGTTAAAAAAGCTTTAAGTGTTTCTTCTATAATTTTTCGAGCTTTTTTAGGTGATTTTGCCCCTAGGGTTTGTACGTTATGAATACGATCAAATAATTTTATCAATGCTGTATCATATCTTTTTTGTTCAATTAAGATATTTAAACTTTCTTCAGCACTAATTTTGCCATAAGGCTTAACACGAGTTAAGCCTTCCACATGCTTTGCCACCTCTATACCAAAGATTTGCTTAATTATCTCTTCAGTAAGGTCAGTATCTTCAATAGTATCGTGCAGTAATGCCGCTTGCAACATTATTGCTTTGTTGTAAAGTTTAGGTACTTCTAATGCGGTGAATTCTGCAAGCATAATCGTCACCTCAATCGGATGAGAATAATACGGATCGCCTGACTTACGCATTTGCGTGCCATGATACTTACGAGCGTAGTAAATACCCTTTTTGATTTCGGAAATAGCTATAGGGTTATTTACTTTAGTGTTTAAATACACAATTTTATCAAGCAGTTTTTTAGCATAAATGCACTCTTCGAACTTTTCTTTCCAAGAGCTTAAATCTTCCATAAAGTTACCCTAAGTTTATATAAATTAAGTCCTTTTAACAGTTTCTATTTATGATTAAAAGCATAAAGTTATAATAATAAATATTATTTAAACTTTATGTTATAAAAATAAATTATATCCTCTAGAACTCATTACTGTGCCTCAACCGCACCTTATTAGTTTAATCAACTTAATATACTCTTCTTGAGAAGCAAAAAGATGAAGTAGACTCTATAGGAAAAGCTCCAGTGAAACATCATACTTGTGAAATATTATAGTTTAAGGTAATCTCGTTATAGCTCCGAAAGTGCATTAAGCCCGCATTTTCTTAAAATTTTTAACCTAAAGTAAAAATTCCTGTTGACTTTTATATAAAAAGGGCATCGTCAAGTTAAGAGAGATGTAAATTTAAGTATTGAGCGATTGAAAGGAATGATTTATAGAATAGCAGTAACCATTTATCAATAAATCTTAACGCTATGCATATTACTCAAACCCCGAAGAGACATCGTTTTCCAGCAAGCATCATTAGCCATACAGTATGGTTATATCATCGCTTTAATAATAGTTACCGAGATGTTCAAGAACAGATGGCGTATCGAGGTATTATTTTAAGTCATGAGACTGTAAGATTTTGGTGCAATAAATTTGCGATTTATTTTCAAGCTGTTCATCAGAAAGAGAGAGAGGAAAGCAACTGACAAATAGCATTTAGATGAGATGAACATCAAGATCAAAGGCGAAGTATTCATATTATGGAGAGCTGTTGACTCCAAGGGGCATGAATTAGAAATATTATTGCAGAAGCGTCGTAACAAGAAATCAGCTATTCGCTTTTTATCAAGATTATTGGGTAATTATCCAACTCCAAGAGTAATTGTTACTGATAAGCTCAGGAGTTACATTAAACCGATTAAGCTTATGTGTCCTAACACTGAACATCGTACTAGTAAGAGACTAAATAACTGTGTTGAAAATGCTCATCAGCCAACTCGACGAAAGGAAAAAATATTGATTAAATTTAAGCATCCTAATTCAGCACAATGTATATTATCACTGATGGGCAAAGTCAGAAATATATTTGCCGTCAATGTTGGACGATATACTAAAACCGCACCAGAGCAAAGAATTGCATTTGCATCCGCTAAATCTATTTGGGACGAAGCTACTCAAAGATTTCTTGCTGCCTGAAATATAAAAACATAGTACTTTTTGAAACCAATTTACTTAACTTGACGGTGCCTTTGCTTCTTGTAATTCTAATTTATATTTAATTATATCAATAGACCTCTTTTGAAACTATCATTTTAAGTATAAAGGTTGTATAAGTACTTAATTTGTAGTAATAATGAGATTCGAACAAGTTAAAGAGTTAGAGGATAAAAGATTTAGTCGATTAACAGGAGTAAAGAAGGGGACATTTTTAAAGATGGTTGATATTTTAAGGCAAGCTGATAGTCTTAAGAAATCAAAAGGCGGTCGTAAGAATAAGCTCAATCTAGAGGAACAGTTGCTTGTGAGCTTAGAGTATCTTAGAGAATACCGTACTTATTTCCATATAGGTCAAAATTATGGCATTAGCGAAAGTACAGCATATAAGACTATTAAATGGGTAGAAGATACACTAGTAAAACATCCAAACTTTGCTCTACCTGGACGTAAAGTTCTAATGAAAAATGATATGGATTATGAAGTAGTATTGGTAGATGCGACCGAAAGTCCTATAGAAAGTCCTAAAAAAAACAAAAGTTATATTATTCAGGAAAAAGAAAAGGCATACATTAAAAACCCAAGTAGTGGTAAACAAAAAAACAAAACAAGTAATATGTACAGATTTTGCCAATGGTAGAAAGCACGATTTCAGGTTATTTAAAGAATCTAAAATGCTTATACATCATAAGGTTAAAGTAATTACTGACACAGGATATCAAGGTATACAGAAGATTCATAATAATTCTGAGTTACCAAAAAAAAGAAACAAGAAAAAGCCTCTAACTAAAAAGGATAAAACAAATAATCGTAGGTTAGCAATAGAAAGAGTGCTTAATGAAAATGTTATTAGTATGCTGAAACGCTTCAAAATCATTTCTGACAAGTATCGAAACAGGCGAAAACGATTTGGACTTAGATTTAATCTTATTGCTGGAATTTACAATTTTGAACTCAAGTGACTAGTTTCGAAAGAGGTCTACTCTTATACAGCTCGCCTATTATGCTATCACTTCCTATCAGTTTCATTGCAAAAAAATTTTCATCCGGGCTAGAGCAGAAACCATGTAAAATAGCGTTTCTTTCGTATTCTTCTAATATTTCTTTTATTTTTTCAATACTTTCATCTTTTTCTGCTTTACCAAATCCGTATTTCTTTCCAAACATTAAAGGAGTAAGATTTTTACTATCTTTTTCTATTATTAAATCAGGTTTCTCATGCAATAATATCTCTACCATTTCTTGATCTGCTATACCTAATAAAGCAATATGTAAAATATTATATTCTTCCGATAAAGTTTTTATATTTATAAATTCAGTATTTACTTCTAAAATGGTTTTTACTATTTCTTTCTCATTTTGCTCAACAGCTTGACAAAAAGTATATTGATTATACTGAGTATTATGCACAAAATGAAATTTTAAGTCCTCTTTTACTAAGCCTCTAATATAATCTAAATTTAATTTTATATAATTTGAATTAATATAGTTTGAAAAAGCAGGTTTTGGAGTAGACGTAAGTATTATTCTATCTTCCTCTGAATTAGGGGGAGCTAATGAATCTTGTTGTAAATTATTTGTAATTTTTGTTTTAATTGGTAAATCGGGAACATTTCGAGGTTTTTTTCCTTTTGGCATTTTTTCTCCTAAAATTATAAATTAGAGCTAAGAATTTTGTTTTTAGAGAATTATAATTAATCTACACCTTTAAAAAATCCCTCTCCTGATAATTCACTTTCAAATGCTAAATAATCTAATATTTCTTCTGGTGTAAGAATTAAAATTTCTGTACTCATTACCTTTATATTTATTAGATCAGATAGCAGCTTTAATATTTTTTTTGTCAATTCTTCCTCCCCTTTATTGACAGCTTGCCGAAAAATATCTTTAGTATGTGGAGTAATATGAGTAAAATAAAATTCTAAGTGCTTTTTATCCAGATTTTTATAAAACTCTAAATTTAATACTATAGATACATCATCCAGCGAATTTGCATATTCACATATAGCGGATTTAGTTCTAGGCGTAAGCGTTATTATTGGATTTTGGGAAGGGCGTTCAATATCCAAAAGAGGTATTTGTGGTATTGTCATTATTTCTCCTAAATTTATAAAAATTAAAACCTTGGTTAACTTAAGGTTACTTAAAGTTTATTAATTCAGGAGAAACAACACAATAAACGGAGTTGAATTTGATATTATTTAATTGATTAAAGATTGTTAATTTATCACAATAAATTAGTTACTGAAGTTTTATATTTTCCATATCCCATTCATGAGAAATATTATTATATTTAAGTATATAAGGCTTAGTATCTATAGAATCTAGCGTTATATCTGCCCTCATTTCATCATGAGATGAAATAAGCTCACGATAACCGAAGCTAGCATAATATGGTTGATAATTTTTAAACCTTACAGTTATAAACTTATCTTTAGTGATATTCGGCATAAATTCTATTAAATCATTAAGACTACTTATCTTCAAATCTTTCATTTCTAAAATTTGTAATCTATAAACGTTTTTATAATCTTTAGTAAAAAATGTCGGTATAGAGCTAAAGCTACTACCGGACTGAACAGAAGCTATAGCCAGAGATTTAAGCGGGATACCTGATTTATCACTAAAATAATCATCTACTTCAAAAAATATAGCTCCGCCGAAATTTACCATTTTGGTGATTTTATTATTATTTACATTATACAAATCAACCTTTTGCTCTAGCTTTTTGCTGTCACGAAATATAATAAGCTTAGTAGTAGCGTTTTTAGAATTATCCATTTCTTTATCAAATAACGCTAAATTGCCGCCTAACTCTTTATCGTTAATAGCCCAGATAATATCACCGGCTTTTAAAACTTTTTCAGCAGGCGAACCGGCTAAAACCGTTTTAACGCTTATAACTCTATTTCTACTATCAGGAAATTTCTTTATATATTTGTCCATTTCCTCTTTCGGAAAATTATTATGTCTAACTGCTTTATTTAATGAATATAGATCGCTTATTATCCCTATATGCTGACGTGTCGGTTCTTTATTATTTTTTAAGCTTTCCAAAGTACGCGTTACATAATCGCCATGCAACGCTAAAGAGTGGGTTTTACCGCCACCATATAATACGCCTATAGCCTCAATCTTATCATTTAAAACGGGCGAACCGCTAGCACCGCCGGTAATATTTAAATTAATTATATAGGTACCTTGAGGCATCATACCGTCAATATTGTAAAGATCGGATAAATATCCTGTATGGAAAGAAAATCCTTGTGCTTCAGTATTACCGACTACAAAAACTTTTTGATTTAATTTTGGGAATTCGTTAGAAAAAGGTATTTCCATTGCCGCGGCCGGTATATCGTTACTAGCTACTTTTAAGACAGCATAATCTTGCCAAATATCATAATATATTAACTTTGCTTCGGCTTGCTCACCGTTATAAAAGGTAACAAAATAAGTGCCTATTGAACTAAGACCGACAACGTGAGTATTAGTAATTATATAACCGTTCTTCTTGTCATTAATAAATCCTGTTCCTGTCCAACTACTTGTATCTTCATAGGCTGATACGGCAATCCTAGTATCAATGGTTACAATCGCTTTCTTTGCTTTTTCAAATATAGTACTACTTATTTCCGAGGAGGCCAAAACTATATTATTTAATAAAAACAGATTAACAATAAATAAAATTTTTGGTAAAATTAACAATTTTTTCATCCCTGCCTCTTGTAAAATAATTATAGCAGCACTATATCAAATAAAAAGTCATAATAAAACGATAAATTAAGAAAACGAGGAATTTTATGGGAAAAGTAATAGGTATAGACCTTGGAACTACCAACTCTTGCGTGGCAGTTATGGAAGGTAAAGAGCCAAAAGTAATAGAAAATTTGGAAGGTGAGAGAACTACTCCTTCGATTATAGCTTTCGCAAACGGCGAAAGGTTAGCAGGTCAGCCTGCCAAAAGACAAGCGGTAACTAACCCGCGTAATACCATATATGGAGTAAAGAGATTAATAGGTAGAAATTTTACCGATCCAATGGTTAAAAAAGACCAAGAAATAGTACCTTATAGCATAGTTAAAGCTGATAACGGTGATGCATGGGTTGAAGTTGAAGGAAAAAAACATTCACCTAGCCAAATTAGTGCGTTTATTTTACAAAAAATGAAAGAAACAGCCGAAAATTATTTAGGTGAGAAAGTAACGCAAGCTGTTATTACCGTACCTGCTTATTTTAATGATGCACAGCGTCAAGCAACCAAGGATGCCGGTAAAATAGCAGGACTTGAAGTACTTAGAATAATTAACGAGCCGACTGCGGCTGCTCTTGCTTACGGTTTTGATAAATCTGCAAGCAAAACTATTGCAGTTTATGATTTAGGCGGTGGAACATTTGACGTTTCAATTCTTGAAATTGGCGACGGCGTTTTTGAAGTAAAATCAACTAACGGTGATACGTTCCTCGGCGGTGAAGATTTTGATACAAGAATATTAAATCACTTAATTGATACATTTAAGAAAGAAAGTGGTATTGATTTACGTAATGATCCGCTTGCACTTCAACGTTTAAAAGAAGCAGCAGAAAAAGCTAAGAAGGAATTGTCATCTGCATTAACTACCGATATTAATCTGCCTTATATTACAGCAGATAGTAGCGGTCCAAAGCATTTAAATATCAAATTAACTAGAGCGGAACTTGAAAAATTAGTAGATGATTTAATTGAAAAAACCATAGAGCCTTGCCGCAAAGCTTTAAAAGATGCAGGCTTAAAAGCTTCTGATATTCAGGAAGTAGTGCTAGTCGGTGGTATGATCAGAATGCCGAAAGTACAAGAAGCAGTAGAAAAATTCTTTGGATGCACGCCACATAAAGGTGTAAATCCTGATGAGGTTGTAGCTCTTGGGGCAGCTATTCAAGGCGGGGTATTAAATAAAGAAGTAACCGATATATTATTATTAGACGTTACGCCTCTATCTCTTGGTATTGAAACCTTAGGCGGCGTATTTACAAGATTAATTGATCGTAACACCACGATCCCAACTAAAAAAAGCCAAGTATTTTCTACTGCTGACGATAATCAGCATGCAGTAACTATTAGAGTATTCCAAGGTGAGCGTGAACTAGCAAAAGATAACAAACTGCTTGGTCAGTTTAATCTTGAAGGCATCCCGCTTGCACCAAGAGGCGTACCGCAAATAGAAGTAACTTTTGATATTGATGCAAACGGCATAGTGCATGTTTCGGCAAAAGACAAAGCTAGCGGTAAAGAGCAGAAAGTAACAATACAGACTTCCGGCGGTCTTAGTGATGCCGAAATCGAGCAGATGGTTAAAGATGCTGAGAAAAATGCCGATGAGGATAAAAAACGTAAAGAGCTTATTGAAGCGAAAAATGCTGCCGATAGCCTGATTTATTCTACTGAAAAAAACTTAACAGAATACGGTGATAAATTATCTTCAGAAGATAAGGGAGCGGTAGAGGAAGCCTTATCTGCTTTAAAAGCTGTTTTAGAATCAGAAGATACTGCTTTAATTAAAGAAAAAACAGAAGGCTTAACGGCAGCTAATATGAAAATCGGCGAAGCAATGTACAAAGCACAAAGCGAAAGTACAGCAAGTCCCGATTCTGAAGAAAAATCTACTAATGATGAAAAAGTAGTAGATGCTGATTTCAAAGATGTAGAGAAGAAGTAAAGACTATCATATACAACATCATTGCGAGGAAATGCATGCGTTGTTACATGAATTAAAAAACGTCCTCGGTGTCATTCCCGCGGAGGCGTTGTTGCATGGATCGAAAAACGTGTATCATGTCATCCCCGCGCAGGCGGGGATCCAGCATAAAGCGAGATAAAATCGAGCTTTTAATTTTAAAAGCTTGTTATATTTAGGATTTTTTTACTGGATTCCCGCTTTCGCGGGAATGACATAAGTGATCCATGCAACAACGCCTCCCGCGTAGGCACTACCCACGTGGATAAAAAAGCTCTTTCGGTGTCATCCCGTGGCTTGCTAACTTAGATCCAGAAAAAAGCGAGATAAAGCGAGCTTTTAGTTTTAAAAACTTGCTGTATTTAGGATTTTTTTCTGGATTTCCGCCTCCGCGGGAATGACATAGGAGTCATACAACAACGCCTACGCGGGAATAACATCAAAAAACCATTTTATAAATTAAATTATGTCACAAGATTATTATCAAATCCTTGGAGTTAGTAAAACAGCTAGTCAAGCCGACCTTAAAAAAGCGTATCATAAGCTAGCTAAACAATATCATCCTGATAATGCCGCTCCCGGTGATAAAGATGCCGAGAAAAAATTTAAAGAAATTAACGCTGCCTATGAGGTTTTAAAAGACGAGCAGAAAAGAGCAGCATATGACCGATTCGGACATGTTAATTTCCAGAACCATCAAGCAAGAGGGGGAGCAGGTAGCCATGACGGTAATCCTTTCGGTGCCGATATCAATGATATATTCGGTGATTTCTTTAGCGACTTTATGGGCAGTAGTAGAAGACATCCTACTTCAAGTAAGGTTAGAGGTTCAGATTTAAAATATAATCTGACAATTAATTTAGAAGAAGCATTTTACGGTACTTCAAAAAATATTAGCTTTTCTAGTGAAGTGAAATGTGATACTTGTCATGGTAGCGGTTCCAAGAAAAGTGAGAAGGTAACTAGCTGTGATGCTTGTGGAGGGCACGGTGTAACTAGGGTTCAGCAAGGCTTCTTTACAATTGAACAAACCTGCCATAAATGCCAAGGTAATGGTCATATTATAAAAAATCCTTGTAAAAAATGCCATGGTCTTGGTCGCTATCACAAGCAACGGAACTTATTGATAAATATTCCGGCAGGTGTTGAAAGCGGTACTCGAATAAGACATCCAGGTGAAGGCGAAGCAGGTATTAGAGGCGGTAATAGTGGTGATTTATATGTTGATATTGCGATAAAGCCTCATGATATTTTTAAAGTAGACGGAGCAAATTTACATTGTAAATTACCTATTAGTTTCGTAAACGCTGCTCTTGGGGGGGAAGTAGCAGTGCCGGTAATTGAAGGCGGTAAAGTAAACTTAATTATCCCAACAGGTACCCAAAACGGTGATCAACTTCGACTACGCGGTAAGGGCATGTCTAAGGTAAGATCTTCGGTAAGGGGAGATATGCTAGCCCATATTCATGTTGAAGTACCTAAAAACCTATCTAAAAGACAGAAAGAACTACTAGAGGAATTTAAAAAAGAATCTATAAATGAAAAAGAAAATGACGGTAGTTTTTTTAACAAAATGAAAAGTTTATGGTCATAATAAATAAGTTTAACTTTTTTCTAGAAATAAAACCTCTAATGTTATAAGATGTTTTAGTTGTCATCCTGAGGCGGCGTTGTTACATGGATCGAAAAACGTGTTCGATGTCATACCGTGGCTTGACCACGGTATCTAGAAAAACAACTTTTAATACTAATAATTTTAGTATTTTAAGCTGGATCCCGTGATCAAGTCGCGGGAATGACAGAAGAAAAATTGATCCACACAACAATGCCTCCCGCGGCTTGCTGATTAGATCCTGTAATCTTGTCGCCCCGTGACTTGTGAACGTCACAAATTGCGTCCTAAGATACCGTGGTCAAGCCACGGGATGACAATGAGTACATATAATTATCATAGGTTTTTTATGCCCTACAAAAACAATAGAGAAAAAATATCATAAAAACGATAAAGGCGATTGGGTGAGTAATTAATTTAAAATAAATATGCAAGATAATACTAACTGGGAAATTATTAGACCTATAGAAAATTCTAGTAATGATACTTCATTTTTTTATAAATATTATGGATTATATGCATATTTTAATCAATGTGATGATGGTAAAACTATAAAAATTGATATGATAAAATCTTTACTTACCGATAAATTTTATCAAGCACGAATATATAATTATGTAGATGATTGGTTTATATATTTTGCCGGAACGCATGACTCCATAAATTATAATGAATTTATAATGATATTTTCGGTAATAGCAAAAAAACCTATTAGATGTCAAAAAATCGAAAAAATGCCTTTCTTACTTAAAGTATTAGGAGAGTTAATAAAAGATGGCTGGAGCAAAGCCGCTTGGTAAGACTATCCTTATATTTTGAATACTCTTCAAATCTTTAAAGACCAATACCCTGAATGTAACCACCTGTTTTTGTTAGTTTTCAGATAGGCATAGATATAGTAGACTTTTTTAATAAAGAAGGTCTAAAACTTATAGGAATTGTAAATTAAACATTCTAAATTATCTTCAAATTTAAATCAGTTAGACTAAATTAGACTAAACGGTGCCAATGTGGGGATTTGAACCCCAGACCTACGCATTACGAATGCGTCGCTCTACCGACTGAGCTACATCGGCATGAATTTAAATAAAAAATGTTATTTTTGAATGGAGATATTCTTTGTGGTGTGTGTTGTTTCAGTATATGGTTGTCATCTCTGCGAAACTTTGTTGCGTGGATCGAAAAACATCAGCGGTGTCATCTAGTTGCTTGACCACAGTATCCAGTATAAAGTGAGATAAATCGAGCTTTTTATATTTGTATTTTTTTTGGATCCCGCGATCAAGTCGCGGGATGACTGTTAAAAAAACTAGATTCCTGCTTTCGCAGGAATAACAACGAGGGCGTTTTTCAAGACATGCAACAAAGCTGCTTTCAGCTAAGAATGGCAACTAATATTAGTCTCTTCTATTACCTAGGAATCTCATTAAATATAAGAAAAGATTTATAAAGTCTAAATATAAAGTAAAAGCTGCCATGATAGAAAGCTTTTGGCCTAATTCATTATTTCCGGCCATATAATATATGGATTTAATTTTTTGAGTATCCCAAGCAATTAATCCCATAAATATTACTATACCTAAAAAAGAAGTAGCAAAAGAAAGACCTGAACTTTTTAGGAACATATTAACTACTGATGCAATTATAAGACCTATAAGACCCATTGCAAAAAATGAACCCATAGACGTTAAATCTTTACTTGTACTATATCCGTACAAACTCATTCCGCCAAAAACAGAAGCACAGATGAAGAAAGTACGGGCTATTGATTCACCGGTATAGACAAAAGCTAAATAAGAAAGCGACATACCGGTTAAAGCAGCATAAACCCAAAATAATATTTGTGCCGTTTGCAGATTCATACGCCCGAATCCCATGAAGAAGTATAGAGCAATCCCAAGAGGTGCAAACATTATAATAGTACCAAAGCCTGTCTGGAACATTAAATTATATAAGGGCTCAATTGATATAGTTGCTATTGCTGCTACTCCTGTTAGTAATAGAGCAAGCACCATATAGTTATACACCTTAAGCATGTATCTTCTTAAACCTTCATCAAAGGTTTTATTTTTAGACGTAGTAGCCGTTAAAGTTTTTGTGTAATCGATCATAAACAAACCTATGATTATATTGTTTATCCACTCTAAATAAATGAAGAGTATAGACAAAGTTTTATTTGGAAAAGAGTAATCGGTCTATATTGTAAGGAGCGGACTGAATACGTAAGTACCTCAAAACTTATAAAACGATATAGCTATTTTTTCAAATAAAACAAGTATATTAAAAATATAGTCCTTTAAAGGTGCTTTTTCAAGTGAAAATTAATTAAATTTTCATAAAAATCAAGCATCGAATATAAAGCAGGCGGTTTATCTTTTAACCATATTGCCGCTTTAATTGCACCGTCTGCAAAAGAATTTTTATTAAGAGCTTCATGTTTTAAGGTAATCGTCTCATCATCGCTTAAGAAAAATACTTCATGCGTTCCACAAATATTACCGCCACGTAGTGAAGTAATACCTATTTCATTTTTTTCTCTTGCTTTATTTCCGCGACTAGATGTTATATTTAATTCTTTTTCAGTGGCAATTATTTCTGCAAGCATAATAGCAGTGCCTGAGGGAGCATCTTTTTTAGCACGATGATGTGCTTCTAAAATTTCGATATCATAATTTCCATCAAGTATCCTTGAGGTTACTTTAGCAAGATACCCAAGCAGGTTAGCACCTAAACTCATATTGGCAGAATATAAAATAGATAAAGATTTTGCTGCTTCTTTTATGAGATTAAAATTAGATGAATTAAAACCGGTTGTGCCTATCACTAGTTTGGTATTATATTTTAAAGCTCTATCAATCAACTCTTCAAGTATTTCAGGAGTAGAAAAATCAATTACTATATCTGAATTTTTACACAGCTCATCCAAACCGGCTAAACTGCTAGAACTATTAAATTTTGCCGAGATTTTACAGTAATCGAAATTATCCATTCTTTCTGAAATAGCTTTACCCATTTTACCGGTAGCCCCGTTAAGACCAATATTTATCATATTTGCTCTATTTTAAACTTGTATAAGATTTATGGAAATATACTAAAGGCTTTAGATCGTTTTTAATAACGGTATTTATTACCTTCCCTATAAAAATGACGTGATCACCAGCATCATAAGAAGCATATTTATTACATTCTATATGACATATTGCCCCTTTTATTAGAGGACAAGCGGTTTTACTGCCGAGTTCATAAGCGATACTTGCAAATTTGTCAGATTGAGATCGTGCAAAATGTTTGGAGATATCCACTTGATTCTCTGCTAAAATACTGATAGCAAATTTATTACTTTTGTTAAAGCTATTTATACTAGAAGCATTTTTATGTAAACAAAATAATATTAATAACGGCTTTAAAGATACAGAGGTAAAAGAGCTAGCTGTAAAACCACAAAATTTGTTATCTAAATTTGTGGTTATAACCGTTACTCCTGAAGAAAAACGGCTCATTACTTCTTTAAATTGATCTTCTTTTACTGTCCCAGCCATTTTTTCATAATTTTATTAATAGTACCATCTTTTTTTAGCGAATCTATCGCTTCGTTAACTTCCTTAATTAATCTTGAATTTTTAGATAAACCTAAAGCAAATTCAGATGAAAATTCTTCTAAAGGGCAGCTAGCTAAACTTGGATTATTCTCTCTTAATTTTATGCCTTGAAATTCTTCCGATATAATTACGTCTATAACTTTTGCTTTTAATTCTTCTACTAACATTAAATAATTTGCTAAAGAATGAACTTTAATATTCATTGTTTGGGCAAGTTCATGTGCTTTCTGTTCTAAAACACTGCCAAGTTGCACCCCTATTACTTTATTATCCAAATCTTTGGTACCTTTTATATCATCTTCTGCTCTAAATAATATAGCAAATCTTGCCGCAGCATAATTATCGGAAAAACTAATATACTTGGCACGCTCCGGCATTACTGAAAGTTCTGCAACGGCAATATCGATATTTTCACTGACGAGTGCTGCAAGTAGTCCATTAAAATCAAAGTTTTTTATAATAATTTTTTTATTTAAGCGTTCGCCTAATGCCTTGATGATATCAATATCAATCCCAACAATTTCCCCGTCTTGAATGAATTCATATGGCGGATTATCTGCCGAAGTCCCAACAATTAAAGTTGCTTCTTGCTCTTTTTTTTCGCAAGAAATTAATAATAAAGATAATAAGAGTACTTTAAAAAATTTCATATAAAGTAATATTTTAAATTTGAATATTTTTTATTACATCTCATACCACCACTTGATCGCGGTATGACAAAGGACAACTACGAACCCAACTTCTCCTTCAAAAGTTGATTCACAAGAGCAGGATTTGCTTTGCCGCCGGTTTTCTTCATTACCTGCCCGACGAAGAAACCAAACAATTTATCCTTTCCGCTTCTGTATCCTTCAACTGAATCAGGATTTTCGTTTATTACTTCATCAATTACTTCATTTAATACGCTGCTATCCGACACTTGGACTAAGCCCTGCTCTTCTACAATTTTATCAGGTGCATTACCGGTTTCAAACATAATTTCAAAAACGGTCTTAGCAATTTTACCGGAAATTGTATTATCTTCTATTAATTTGATTAATTTTGCAAAGTCACTAGGTGCAATCTTACATTCATTTATTTCGATTGAAGCTTTATTGAGCTGTCCGAATAATTCATTAATTAACCAATTAGCAAGCAATTTGGGATCGCATTTATTTGCTGCTTCTTCAAAATATTTTGCAGCCGACTCCTCAGCTACAATTACTTCAGCATCATATTTGCTTAAACCGAACTTATTTATATATTTTTCTATTTTCTGATCAGGTAGCTCCGGCAAACTAGCTTTTAACTCATTTATTAGCTCATCAGAAAGAATAACCGGCAATAAATCCGGATCGGGAAAATATCGGTAATCGGCTGCCTCTTCCTTCGAACGCATAGTTCTTGTCTCACCGCTATCAGCATTAAATAAGCGTGTTTCTTGAATTACCGATTCACCGTTTTCGATCAAATCCACTTGCCTTTTAGCTTCGAACTCTATAGCTCTAACAATATTACGGATCGAGTTAATATTCTTGATCTCGCATCTTGTACCGAGCGGTTCGCCTACTCGCCTTACCGAAATATTAGCATCACAACGCATTGATCCTTTTTCCATATCTCCGTCACAACTGCCGATATAACGCAATAAACTTCTTAGTTTTTTAACAAACTCTGCCGCTTCGTCCGGAGATGATATATCAGGCTCGGTTACAATTTCCATAAGCCCGATACCTGCACGGTTTAAATCGATAAAACTATAATGCGGAGATTGATCATGCATAGACTTACCGGCATCCTGCTCCAAATGCAAACGATTAATACGAATAGTTTTTAACTTTCCACTACTTGTCGGTATTTCCATAGTGCCGTCTTGCACTATCGGATAGTAAAATTGGGAGATTTGATAACCTTGCGGCAGATCAGCATAAAAATAATTTTTACGATCAAACACCGAATATTTATTTACTCTTGCTTTAAGCCCTAAACCTGTCTTAATTGCTTGATGAACGCAATACTCATTCAGCACAGGTAACATACCGGGCATTGCCACATCAACATAAGACACTTGCGAGTTTGGGCTTGCTGCAAATGTTGTACCGCTTCCTGAAAAAAGTTTAGATTTTGAGGAAATTTGAGCATGAATCTCAAGCCCTATTACATATTCCCATTTCCCGCTATTACCTTCAATATATGCCATAATTAAAAACCCTCTGGTTCAAATTTGATATGTTTTACACCTGATTCTATGGCAGATGCTACTTTTAAAACATTATACTCATCTAATTGCTTACCTATAACCTGCATACCAAGCGGCAATCCTCTGTTTGATAAACCTGCCGGCACCGAAACACAAGGTAACCCTGCTAAACTTGCAGGAATGGTAAATAAATCATTTAAATACATAATAGTCGGGTCATTTTGTTTTTCACCGATTTTAAAGGCTTCCGTCGGAGCGGCAGGTAACAAAATAGCATCCACTTTTGCAAAAGCATTATTGAAATCATTAGCAACCAAGCGACGTACTTTTTGTGCTTTTAAATAATAGGCATCCATAAAGCTAGAAGAAAGTACATATGTTCCAATCATAATTCGGCGTTTTACTTCATCCCCGAACCCTGCTGATCTCGTCATTTCGTATATCTCGTCTAGACTCATATTTTCTTTTTCTACTCTAAGCCCGTATCTTACACCGTCATATCTAGATAAATTTGAAGAAGCTTCGGCAGGGGCTATAACATAATAAACGGCAACACCGTATTTAGCATGCGGCAAAGAAATATTAACTATCTCAGCACCAGCGTTTTTAAGCAGATCTATAGTAGATTGCCACATCTTCATAATATCAGGCTCAATAATACTTCCCTCCCCAAGACTTAAAGGTACGCCTATCTTCATGCCTTTTATGGAACTTCCGACAGCCGGTTGTAACTGTGGTACTTCTGCTTTAACCGAAGTAGAATCTCTCTCATCAAAACCCATCATCGCTTCAAGCATAATAGCGCTATCTAAAACACTTCTGGTAAATACCCCTGCCTGATCAAGGGAGCTTGCAAAGGATACCATACCATATCTAGAGCAACGTCCGTAAGTAGGTTTAAACCCGACCAAACCGGTAAAACTAGCCGGTTGACGTACTGAACCGCCCGTATCACTACCAAGGGCTGCAGTAGCCATAAAACCGCTTACTGCAGCAGCTGAACCACCCGATGAACCGCCCGGTACTAAATCGACATTATCGTCATTTGCTTTCCACGGACTAATTACGTTACCAAAACAGCTAGTGATATTTGCTGAACCCATCGCAAACTCATCCATATTGGTTTTACCGAGCATTATACCGCCTCTATTAAAAATATTTTGCGTAACACCTGATTCATAATTAGGAATAAATTCTCTTAATATATTAGAGCAAGCAGTTGTTCTGACTCCTTTAGTACAAAAAAGATCCTTAACCGCAATCGGTATACCTTCAAGAGTCCTTGGCTGATTCCCAGTATAATTTTGGTCCGCTACTTCTGCTTGCTTTAAAGCTAAATCAAAAGTATCAGTAACATAAGCATTCAGATTTTTATGCTTTTCTATTTGCTTAATATAAGCATTAACTAATTCTTTAGTTGTAAAATCTTTATTCTTTAAGCCTTTTATGCTATCGGCTACACCTAATTTGTTTAATTCCGTCATACTATTCAACAACCTTTGGAGTAATAAAATATTTCACTTCTTTAGCAAGCTGCTTGCTACTGCCTTGAACATTATCAAATAACTCATTTGAAAGATCCTTGCATGTAACTTCATCTGACCGCATTCTTGCACTCATATTAGAAACGGAAGTTAAAGGTTCAATATCTTTGCAGTTTAGTTCATTTAAAACATCGATCATATCCATAATCGTACTAAGCTTTAAAGAAAACTCTTCTACTTTGTCTTCTTCGAACTTAAGCCTTGCAAGCTTTGCTATTTTTTTTAATTCTTCTTTTGTAATCATAATTTATTTTGTTTTCTTCATTTGGTTGTTTCTGGACTTTTTAGATACATTATGTCACCCCGTGGCTTGACCACGGGGTCTTGTGTCACAGCTTGTGTCCTGAAATCCGGCGATCAAGTTGGCTTTGTTGCATGGATCGAAAAACACCTCCGGTGTCATTCCCGCGGAGGCGTTGTTGCGTGGATCAATTTTTCCTCTGTGTCATCCCGCGACTTGATCGCGGGATCCAGCTTAAAATACTAAAATTATTAGTATCAAAAGTTGCTTTTCTGGATACCGTGGTCAAGCCACGGTATGACATCGAACACGTTTTTCGATCCACGCAACAATGCCAATCAAGTCGCGGGATGACAAATTCGTCAAACAGTCATTATTTCCTGTTCCTTCTGCTTTATTATCTCATCAACTTTACCGGTATATTCATCGGTTAACTTCTGCACTTGTTCGGATAAGCTATGGTGGTCATCTTTTGCTATAATATTATCTTTTTCCATTTTTTTGAGTTCTTCATTTCCATCTCTTCTAATATTACGTAATGAAATCTTAGTTTCTTCACCGTATTTGTGAGCAAGCTTTGCAAGATCTCGTCTTCTTTCTTCATTTAAAGCCGGCACGGGTAATCTAACGAGCTGCCCGTCTGTTGCAGGGGTTAAGCCGAGATTCGCTTCTGATATCGCCTTTTCTACCGCTTTAACCATAGCTTTATCCCAAACCTGCACATTAATTGTTCGTGCGTCAGGTGTTGATAAGGTGGAAACCTGGGAAAGCGGCATTTTGCTACCATAAGCTTCTACGCTGACGCTATCAAGTAGATTAACAGAAGCTCGTCCGGTACGAAGCCCTTTAAGCTCATGATCTAAGACCTTTAAGGCCTTATCCATCTTTTCTTGTAAATTTTTCTTTAACGTTTCTCTATCCATAATTTTTATCCATATATTTATTTAGTGTATGAGTGGCGGCATTGCTTGTGTAAATCGAAAAACGTTTTCGTTGATATTTCATTGTAAACGTGTCATCGTTGCATGACTCTTATGTCATTCCTAGCTAAAAGCGGGAATCCAGCATAAAGCGAGATAACCTATACTTTTAATTTTAAAAACTTGATGTGTTTATGCTTCTTATTACTGGATTCCCGCTTTTAGCTAGGAATGATATTTAGGGCATTTTTTAACCCACACAAGAATACTTACAAATAATATACTACCCTTCTATTAGTGTATATTCTCCTCGACCTTGAACCGCTTTAGCAAAATTTCCTTTTTCTTTTATTGAAAATACCTTTATAGGTAAATTATTTTCCCTTGCAACTGCTATAGCTGCCATATCCATGACTTGCAGATTGCTAGTTATAACATCTTTATAGTTAATAGTGTAATATTTTTTAGCATTTGGATTTTTTTTCGGGTCAGAGTCATAAACCCCGTCAACTTGCGTAGCTTTTAGTAAAATATCACAATTCATTTCGATTGCCCTAAGCACTGCCGCACTATCGGTGGTACAAAACGGATTACCGGTTCCGCCGGCAAAAATCACTACCCGTTTTTTCTCCATATGCTTTTTAGCTTTACGACGAATGTAAGGCTCGCACACGCTCATCATCGGAATAGCCGATAAAACTCTTGTATAGATATTAAGGCTTTCCATGACATTTTGCAGTGTTAAGGCGTTAATTACAGTCGCAAGCATACCTATATAGTCTGCCGATGCTCTATCCATACCGACAAGTGCTGCGTTAATTCCGCGGTAGATATTTCCGCCGCCGACAACAATCGCGACTTCCACTCCCAAATCGATAACTTCTTTAATATCATAGGCAATTTTTTTTATTATGTCATATTCATGCCCGAACTGTTTATCTCCCATTAAAGCCTCACCAGAGACTTTTAATAAAACCCGTTTATATTTTAATGTCATTTATTTAAAAACTTTTTAATTTTTCCAATTATTAAACCCTTTTTTAAATCATCAATTGATGACTTATCAAGTGCATGTACCAATAACATATTATTTTTCATATCTAACGTTACGGTACCGGGTGTTAAAGTAATCAAGTTACTATACACTACTTCACCGATTTCTTCTAGTCCTTCCGCATCTATCCATTCAAAAACCGGCTCTATCTGCATTTTTCTTTGCCAAACAATCTTGATAACTGCAAAAGCCGATTTACATATTTCCCAAAATAGCCAAGGAAAATATAATATAAGTGCAAGCTTAGTGGGCATTAGTATTTCCTGTTAGTTTGACATTCGAAGTAAAAGGAATTAATAGCATTATAAGCATAAATAATAACGCTATCATATTAAATATATTATTTATTGCAATTACAAACGCATCATTATTTAATTTGTTTGCTAATAATAAATATGAAGCCTTTTCCGGATTCATCACTTTACCCGTTAGCAATTCAGTATAAGAATCTAATTGTTCCATTGCAATTATAGAAGTAGAGGAAATATTTTCAGATAAATACCCCCTAAAAATCTTAGTGCTATTGGTAAGTATAGTACTAATTATTGCAAGTCCTACTGCTCCTCCAAGATTACAAGTAAGATTATAGAGCCCGCTCGCATCACCTACTTTTTCCCTTGGCATATTACCAAGTGCTATATTATTAGTAGGTATAAAGCAAAACATTAACGATAAACCTCTAACAAATTGCGGCAATATAAACTCTGCAAATTTAGATTCAGGAGTAAGAAAACTATTTAAATGACAGCCAAGGGCAAACCCTCCAAGCCCAATAACAAGCATTAGACGTAAATCTACTCCTGCCCCTAACATCCTACCGGCAAGCGGAGCCAATAAAAATTGTGCTATCCCCGTTACCATCATCGTACCGCCAATTTGCAGAGTATCATAACCTGATACTGTAAATAAAAATAATGGTAGCAAATATACCGCTCCGTATAAGCCTATACCCATAACAAAAGAATAAAGACAACCGAACGTAAAATCCTTATGAAGAAATGTTGTTAGGTCTAAAATCGGATTAATAAAAGTTAGTTCTCTAATTATTAGCAAAATAAAGCCTAAAGCTACCACAATACTTAAAAATAATATTAGATTATCCTCAAGCCAGCCTTTTTTATTTCCTTCTTCTAGAACATATTGTAGTAAACCAAGCGTTAAAACCATAATAGATATACCGAGAAAATCGAAATTTTTCAGTAAATTTATAATTTGGCTTATCGAAATCTGTGTATAAAAATACAACACTGCAAACAAAAATACCCGGTATAACATTTAACAGAAACATAAAATGTCATGATAAAATCTCTGTAATATAGCCACCGAGAGTTGGACCTAAAGTCGGTGCAACAGTTACAACAAGACCGATTAGTATAGTAATCTTAGGACGCTGTGATGGAGGGAAAATTATAAAAACGGTACTGAAAACGGTCGGGATCATGGCTCCACCAAAAAAACCTTGCAATGCTCTAAAAATAATCATTGATTCGATATTTGTTGCAAGAGAGCATAATACGCTCATAATCGTAAACCCAAGAGCTGCAATAAAATAGGAAATTCTAGTAGAAAGTAACCTTGCTAAAAATCCTGTAATTGGAATTATGATAACTTCAGCTATTAAGTAAGATGTTTGAACCCAAGAAAGCTCATCGCTTGAAGCAGCAAGACCGGCAGCTATTACCGATAAAGAGCTTGCAACAATTTGAATATCTAGCACCGACATAAACATCACGACAACCATACCGAAAAAAGCAAATAATTGCTTTTTAGAAAGAGATTGAGTTTCTTGTGAATTATCGTTCTGCATAATTTAGGCTATACTTATTTATTTTTCTTTATTTAAGAATATTATACGTTTTTTTTAATGGAATAAATAATATTTAGATTTATTAAAACATTCTAAAGTAATTTAATGATAGAATTTTCAATTTTTAATTAGATTTTCTTGACTAATTTATGATAACATGCTCTTATTTAATTATAACAAAATTATACTGGTAATAAAATTAATTTGATTTATTAAGGAAAATTTATTATAATATTAATATCTGTTAACCTATTATGTGATGAATATGGAAAATCAAACACAGAAATTTATATCTTTTACAGAACATAAATCTGATATGGAGCATATAAAGCAAGCGATAGAAGAAGGCTGGGCAATAGTAAAATTAGTGCCTAATAAAGGACGTTTTATCGGTCTTTTAGAAAAAATCTCACATGTCGATGAAGAAACAGTTTATATACCTCCTCGCAAAAAGATACTAGTTAACTAATAAACATGTTTTAGGCTTTAATAAAATATAATTATTAAAGCCTAATTTCTCTTCTCCTTTTTCTAAATTTAGATATAATTCTCTCTATATATAAAACTACTTTGTTACATGGCTCACTTTTCCCGTCATTGCGAGGAAATTATAAAGTAATTGACGAAGCAATCTCAGGAGTATCATAATATTTTATGAGATTTCCTCCATCCTCTACTGAGCATCTCTTAACAATGATAGAAAAAATTCATGAATGTAACAACCTAATCCAAAACGAATAATGTAAATATTAAATTAAACGAGTATAGAATGCCATCATTTGAGCAGACAAAAATTTTACCTTATAAACCTCAACAATTATTTAATTTAGTATGGGATATAAAATCTTATCCTAGATTTTTACCTTGGTGTACGGCTAGTAGGATAATTTCAGAAAATAATGAAGAAACTATTGCTGAATTAGTAATTCAATTAAAAGGTTTTTCAGAAAGTTACCGCTCAAAGGTTATTAAAGAAGTAACAGAAGATGGTACATATTATATTCATACGACTGCAATTTCAGGTCCTTTTAAATACTTAAAAAGCTCTTGGCAATTTATATCTTGCGAGCTCGGCACTAAACTAAAGTTTTCTATTGATTTTGAAATGAAATCTTTGATTCTTGAAAAACTAATCGGCAGTTATTTTATTAAAGCAACTGAAAAAATGATTTTAGCTTTTGAAAAAAGGGCTGAGGATATATTATAAAAAAGTAAGGTTATAAGACTTTATAACCTTACTTCTTTTTTGAAAATTTACTCAGTTATTAGCCAATATCTGAGTCAGAATCATAACTAGATCCATATCCTTCATCTGCACCTAATATTTTAGCTTCATTATTGATATTATTAGCTAAGCTAAAAAATTCTTCTTCACTTTCAGGCGTATGATAGTTATATAATGCATTATAAGCTTTATTTATTTCAGCATATTTTTGCATTTCCTTTGAAGGCTCTTCTTTTTTACTTTCTATAACTTTTTCAATACTTTTAAACCATCCAGGTTGACAATTTTTTAACTGCTCGTTTAAATAACTTTCTCTTTCTTCAGCAGTTCTTAAATTTAAAGCTTTTTCAATATCTTCAATTGCATAGCCTTTTTGCATTAACTGCTGGATAATACTAGAATGTAAATCTATAATACTAGTATCAGGAACAAATTTATTTGTATATTGACCCGGCACACTTGGTATTTCTTTATATAATACTCGATCAGTAGACTCTACTATTTCATAACCACCATTATGTTTATAACCTTTACCGTCTAGAGTTAAACTTAAAGTTGGTACTCGAGTCATTTCGTTTGATATTATTTTGCCTTTCTCACCTTCAATATATTTATTGGTAAACTTATCTATACCATTTTTATCTACTGCTGTGATATATGTTAAACTTTCTAAGTTTGAGGTAGCTAAATATTCAGAACTTTTTGTTGCTTCATGAGCTTTAGTAAAAGTATCTATTTCTTGTTTACTATCAACAATTCCTTTTATACCCGCACTGGTACCGAAAACAGCACCTGTTATTAAAGGTATTTTGCCCAACCAACTATTTGAGGAAAAAAAGCTACTTATTCCTGCTAAAAAACTTCCTGACGCTAATTTTGTATAAAAACTATAATCAGCTTTCGCTTTTTCTATTAAAGATAAATAGGTAATAGGTTTACTACTTCCAAATAAATTACGTAATAATATAAACATAATTTGCCTCCTTGTTAAATTAAATTACCACATTTTATGGTTTTAGACTTAAGTGAAAGTAACTATATAGCATAAATAGACAAATGTCAATAGCTTAATTAATTATTATTAACTATTTAATCTAATAAGCTTGTTTTATCATGGTTAAAGCTAATTTTTTAACTAAATATATTAGCATTGTTATTAACAATTATTAACTTTATATTTGACATTTACACTAAATTACCATAAAATATGGTAATTTAGTAAAAAGAGTGTATATATCTAAGAACCATATTAGTACTAAGAAGCTTGCCTACATAGTGTTAGACCTGACATATAAAACAGATGAAGCTGCTCATAATGAAGAAGCACTAAAGATTAACACTCTATTAGTAGATAGCGGCTTTGAGATCCTTGTTGCTTCATGTGATAATACAATTACTACTAAATATGTTTATAAAGCTGTTGCACTTATAAATAAAGAAACTAAAGAAATTCATATAGCAAGTGCTGGCACAAAACTAAATATATATGATATACTTGATGATATTCTTATCGCGCTTCATCATCCCCCTACTAAATTAAGTCCTCTTAAGAATTTTGTTGAAGATATAATTGAAAAGCTAGCTGGTTATGAAAAAGTTCTAGAATATATATTTAATACTTATGGTCATTCACTTGGTTTAGCAGTTGCATATATAACCGGAGTAGACATACTTTCTCACGGCTTACATTTTAACAAATCTATAACTTTTGATAGCCCAGGTTCAAAACCGATTGTTAAAGAAGCTATCAAAAAAAACTTATTTACCAGCAAAGTAACAACTACGATAGAAGAGCTTACTAATTATTCTAAAGTACTTAATGCGGCTCCTAATATTGTTAATATTACTAATCAGCATTTAGGAAAAACAAAATTAGTACTACATTCTAAAAAATCAGAGACTTCAAAATCAGAAAATTTGGGAACATATTTATATAATTTTGCTAAACAAAAAATAGGATATTCAGGCATTAAGGGAGTAGTAGACAGCCTTGTAGAAATAATTAGCAGCGTTAGTAGACACGGACTTGTAAATTTTAATATTACCTTAACCGTAGATGATTGGAATACAGAAATACCAAAATATGCCAACAATACCTTAAATTTAAAAATTACATTATCTGAAACCGTCGCTAATTATTGGAACTGTAACCAAGAAGAGGTTACAATTACAGGTGATATATTATAGTTGATCTGTCGTTATATAGTTTGTCCTGTATTATTGCATGGATCAGTTCCGCATTGTCATCCCTGCCTAGGCGGGGATCCAGAAAAAAACTAAATACAGCAAATTTTTAAAACTAAAAGCTCGATTTATCTCGATTTATATGCTGGATTCCTGCTTCCGCAGGAAGGCGTTGTTGCGTGGATCGTTTCCCCATTGTTATCCCGCGACTTGATCGCGGGATCCAGTTAAAAATATCAAAATTATTGATATTTTTAGTTGTTTTTCTGGATACTGTGTGGTCAAGCCACGGTATGACACCGAACACATTTTCCGATCCACGCAACAATTCCTCCGCAGGAATGACATTAAGAATGTTTTTCGGTCTATGTAACAATGATGGATACAATGGATTACTTCTTCTTTAAAGCAACTAGATAAATCTCTGTTGATTCTTTTCGGCTAGATGACGGTTTGAAATGTTTGACTACCGAAAACTCACGTTTCACTTTATTTAGAAGCTCGTTTTCTGCACCGCCTCGGAAAATCTTAGCAATAAAATGACCAGATGGTTTTAAAATTTTTAAAGCAAATTCGAACGCTTGTTCGCATAAAAGTAAGGTTCTAATATGGTCTGTTGCTTTATGACCTATAGTATTTGATGCCATATCACTCATCACTATATCGGCTTTACCGTTTAAAGCTTGTATAATAAACTCTTTCATTCCTTCTTCAAAAAAATCTTTTTGGAAAAATTCTACTCCGGCGATGGGTTCAATTTCGAGTAAATCAATTGAAACTATTTTATTACTTAGATTACAATCCGTAGCTCTAATAAGCTTCGATGCTACTTGACTCCACCCCCCAGGCGCTGCCCCTAAATCGACTATTTTCATATTTGGAGTAAAAAGCTTAAACTTTTCATGAATTTCAAGAAGTTTATACGCTGCTCTTGACCTAAAGCCTTCTATACGTGCCTTTGCAACATACGGATCATTCAACTGACGCCTTAACCAATTACTAGAAGAGACAGTACGTTTTTTAGAAGTTTTAACTCTAACAAATTTATTTCTGTAACCGCTTAAATTATTTATCATGGAATTTTTTTATTTTCTTTTGCTATAGTATCTAGTAAGGAATTAACAAAACCTATTTCATTATAATTTAGCATTTCGTTTGCTATATCCGTGTACTCGTTAATTACTACTTTAGCCGGAGTACTCGGGAAGAATAACAACTCACATATACCGGTACGCAGTAAAGCTTTCAATAAAACAGGTATATGGGCTTGCTCCTTATCGGTTAATAAATGATCGCTTATTATTTCATCTATTCTATCAACATTTTCAAATACCGTCTTTATCAACATTTTAAAATGACTTATAGTCAATGTTATTTTTAGATTTTCAGCTGAATCGATCTTAAAATCATCATTTTGATAGAAATATAGTACGTTTTCTATTATATCGTCTATATTATCGTTATTGCGTAATATTGATTGATATATAGCTTGTACTGCCGCAATACGTGCAATTGATTTTTTATTAATTTTATTTGAACCCATAAAGCAAAGAAAATTTAAATCTAATAGATTATACTTTAAAACAACTTATTTGTATACCTGTAATTATGTTATCTATAGTCGGATTTATTATAACAATTAGTATCTTAGTATTTATCCATGAATTTGGGCATTATTCAGTTGCTAGATTCTTTAACGTAAAAATCGAAGAATTTGCAATAGGTTTTGGTAAAGAATTAATTGGTATTACAGACTCAAAAGGCGTTAGATGGAAAATTTGTTTAGTACCACTCGGGGGTTACGTAAAAATTTATGGTTATGATCGCAACCTTATAAATAAAGCAGAAAAAATCAATGAAAAAGTAGCTTTTTATGCTAAATCCTGTTTAGAACGCTTCTTGATAGTTGCGGCAGGGCCTTTAATTAATTACCTACTTGCTATAATAATATTTAGTGGATTTTATTTCTTTTTTGGAAAACCTGAAATTTTACCGATAATCGGAGAAGTGATAGCCGAATCACCTGCAGAAAAAGCTGGGTTACGAGAAGGGGATAGAATTATTAAAGTTAATAATAAACCGGTTAAAGATTTTATTGATATACCTAGAGCAATATTAATTAACGGTTTGAGCTCTTCTAATCTACTAATAAAGCGTAAAGGTGAAGAATTCACTATTAATATAATCCCTGAGGAAGTAATAATACCTTCTGCAAATGAGAAAAAAGTTAGAAAAACTCTACGTATCGGTATTAAGGCTAAAAATGAACCGGTTTATACTAGAATAGGGATATTATTAAGCTTATTGGAAGGATTACATGATACTATAGATATATCGGCTATAACTCTAAAAGCAGTGTCACAAATGTTTACAGGCACAAGGTCGGTAAGTGAACTAGGCGGACCGGTTGCTATTGCTAAAGAATCGGGAAAATCTATAGAACAAGGTATTGAGATGTACTTACTGTTTATAGCTATGCTTTCGGTTAATTTAGGGCTACTTAACTTAATTCCCATACCTGTGCTTGACGGCGGTCATTTACTATTTATATTATATGAAGCTATTACAGGTAAATCGCCGCATATTAAAGCTAGAAATATTTTATTACAAATAGGTGCTTTAGTAATAATTGCTTTAATTATTATCTCTGTTTCTAACGATATAAAAAATTTATTTTAAATAAAAATTAGTTTTATTAACAACAATACTTGCTCTAGTTAATATTATTAACTATAGTGGAATACATTAATTATAAATCTTAGAAGAAGGTTTTAAGTGAAAATCAAATCAATTATTAGATTAATAATTTTAACGTTAGCGGTTTTTTATTATCATATTTCCCTAGCAGATTCAGTTATTCGCAAAATAACCATAGAAGGCAATCATAGAATTGAGCGTTCTACTATTGAGAGTTATTTAAAGCTAAGTCCCGGGGAAAGTTATAATGCTTCCAAAGAAGACGAAGCAATAAAGCGTTTATATGCGACTTCTCTATTTAAAAATATCAAGATGTATATGTCAGGTGACGGTAATTTAATTGTCGACGTTATAGAAACACCGTTTATAAGTAGTGTAGTATTCACCGGTAATTCTAAAATAAAAACTAATATGCTAGCTAAAGAGATTTACACTATGGCAGGTGAATCCCTAAGCCAAGCCAAAATCGAATTAGACGTAAAAAGAATATCAGAAATTTACAAACGTAGCGGTCGCTTCGCAACGATAGTAAAGCCTAAAATAGAAAATTTAGAAAATAACAGGGTTAAAGTTATTTTTGATATCGCAGAAGGGCCAAAAACTGGTATTAAATATATTTATTTTAGCGGCAATGAAAATTATACCGATGCTGAACTTAAATCTGTTGTTTTAACAAAAGAATCACGTTGGTTCCGTTTCTTAGAAAGCAATGATACTTATGAGCCGGATCGTATTGAATATGATAAAGAATTATTAAAAGAATTTTATCAATCAGTTGGTTTTGCAGACTTTAGAGTAATTTCAGTATCGGCTGAATTAAATAATACTAAAGAATATTTTACTCTTACCTATTCTATTGAAGAAGGGGATAAATATAATTTCGGTAAAGTATTGGTAGATAACAAATTAACAAATATTGATACAACTCCGATTAATAAAATTATTAATATTAAACAAGGTAATGTTTTCAACATGAAAACTGTTGAAACTATTACTGAAAAAATTGGTGGATATTTTACGGCAGCGGGCTATCCGGCAGTAAATGTTTACCCTGATATAATAAAAAATCCGGATCATACTATCGATATTAAATTTATCATCGAAAAAGCCGATAAAGTTTACATTGATAAGATTAATATCATTAATAATCTTAAAACGGAAGATCACGTTATAAGAAGAGAATTCAAATCTGAAGAAGGTGATATTCTTAACCGTTCATATGTTGAAAAAGGTGAGCGTAATCTTAGAAATTTAGACTATTTTGAAAAAATCGGTATTTCTTTTGCTCAAGCGAAAGCTAAAGATAGATATGATTTAAACGTTGAAGTTGATGAGAAATCTACCTCTTCTATCGGTTTTGACTTAGGTTATAATACAGCAGGCGGTTTATTCGGACGCTTCTCCTTCCTAGAGCATAATCTAGTCGGTACAGGTAAAATGCTTAATGCCGGTGTGCAGGTAAGTAAAAATACCACTAGCTACTACGGCGGTATTACCGAGCCTCACTTATTCGATCGTGATTTATCTTTAGGTGTAAACGGATTTATAAATAAAACTGGACGTGGTCAAAGCGTTCTTTCTAATACTGATCAAAACTATAGGCTACACTCTGTAGGAGCTAAAACTTCTTTAGGCTATGAAATTAAAGAAGATTTAGGTCATGAGATAGATTACTTAATTAAGCGGGATATTTTAAGTGTCCCTTCCCCGTCAAGTTCGATATTTTTACAAGAACAGATGGGTAAGTTTATTACTTCTGCTATCGGTCATACCGTTACTTATGATCAGACAGATAGTAGAATTATACCGAAGAACGGTTATTTATTAAGCGGCACCCAAGAATTTGCAGGCGTTGGAGGTGATAATAAATATCTAAAGCATGAAATTGACGGTAAATATTATAAATCCTTTATACATAATAAATATACCTTAAAATTTTCTGCTTCCGGTGGTGATATTGCAGGGATCAGTGGGAGAACTATTAGAATTTCTGATCGTTTCAATTTAGGAGACTATAGCTTACGTGGTTTTGCCAGCGGCGGCGTCGGTCCTCGTGAAAAAGTTACTAATGAAGGTATAGGCGGTAAGAGATATTATATCTTCTCAACAGAACTTAACTTTCCAACTCCTGTACCTGAAGAGTTTAACTTAACCGGTGCAGTGTTTATGGATTTAGGAAGCGTATGGGGGTTAGGTTTAAATAAAGCGAAATATCAAAGTCCTAATGGCATTTATAACGATAAATCACTTAGAGCTTCAGTCGGTTTCAGCTTTATTTGGATAACACGCTTTGCACCGATTAGAATGGATTGGGGCTTCCCTGTTAAGAAGAAGAAATATGACGATACGCAGCATTTCCACTTAAGATTTTCTACGCATCTTTAATTATAGCATTATTCTTAGCTTTACCCTTGTCACCCCGTGGCGGCATTGTTGCGTGGATCGTTTCCCCATTGTCATCCCACGACTTGATCGCGGGATCCAGTTAAAAATATCAAAATTATTGATATTTTTAGTTGTTTTTCTGGATACTGTAGTCAAGCCACGGTATAACATCGAACGCATTTTTTGATTCACGTAACAAAGCCGCTTTTAGCTAGGAATGACAGAGCTAATTCATACAAGCAAAGCATCGTTTTGCCGAAAATGACATAACGCTATTACATCCCATATCCATACCAATTGGCTATAAAAATAAAAAGTTCTTGAAAAACACCAGAATAGATTATTACAATCAATTCTTAGATTGTGTATACTCGTATATCCTTTCTTCATTTATTAGTGATATATAGGCTATTATTTTGTCTTTTAAAATCAAGTTATTTTTTGTTATACTAGTTAGCCTTATAATATTATATTTCGTTATTCCTCCTGCTCCTTTACTGCAAAATATCAGCTTTTCGCAAAGGGTATTTGATAGGAACGATGAGTTGATGCGTATTTCGCTTTCTAAAGATGATAAATATCATATATATACTACGCTTAACGAAGTTCCGCAAAACTTCATAGAAGCGGTGTTATTATATGAGGATAAACATTTTTACAAACATTTCAGTATTAATCCGGTTTCTTTGATTAAAGCGTTTTATTTTACTTATCTGAAAACCGGTCACAAGATAGGCGGCTCTACTATAACAATGCAAGTAGCACGTCTTAAATACGGAATTAATTCCGCCACTATTCTCGGTAAGATTCATCAGATTATTAAGGCTATTCATATAGAGTTACATTATTCAAAAAATGAGATTTTAACGGCTTATTTAAATCTAGTTCCTTATGGCGGTAATATAGAAGGTATAGCGGCTAGTAGCTATATTTATTTTAACCGTGATCTTAAAAATTTAAACTTAATCGATATTCTAAGTTTAGCCGTTATTCCGCAAAATTCCTTAAAGCGAGGTGGAAATAATGTTAATATCTTTGATGCTCGCAAGTATTTATTTAACAGATGGCTGGAAACTCACCCGCAAGATATTATCTATAAGCAGTTAGTAAATACCGGTTAAATTTAATCAAAACAAAAGCTTACCGTTTATTGCTCCACATTTTACTTTAGATATATTAGCAAGTAATAATAATCCTATTATTCGTACAACTATAGATAAAACTTTACAAAATATTCTAGAGAAGCAGATAAGATTTTATGTTAATAGCCAGAAGAAATACGGTATAAATAACGCTGCTGCTCTGCTTATCGATTTTACAACTATGGAAGTACTGGCAAGTGTTGGTTCAAGTGATTTCTTCAACAAAAATATTTGTGGACAGATTAACAGCACTAAAAGTAAAAGATCGCCAGGTTCAGCCTTAAAACCTTTTGTATATGCACTTAGCTTTGATCAGTCCTTAATACATCCATAACATTATTAAAAAGATACACCTATTTATTACGATCATTATAAACCTGAAAATTTTGATAATAGGTTTACAGGGAATTTAAGCGCTAGAGAATCACTAATAAAAAAGCCGTAACGTACCTGTAATATTTTTAGCTTCTCAGTTAAAAAATCCAAATTTTTATGAATTTTTACAACAAGCAAAAATTAGCAATTTAGATAAAGCCGAAAATTACGGTTTATCTATAGTGCTTGGCACTGCAGAAGTTACGCTTGAAGAGCTTACTACACTTTATGCGATGCTGGCTAATTTCGGGACTTATAAACCACTTAGGAAAGTGTTAAACCTGTCATTCTCGCAAAAACGGGAATCCAGTGCTGTACTACCGCAGCTTGACAACAGCATGACAAATTTACTAGATTCCCGCTTTCACAAGAATGATATAGATGAGAATCATCCAAATCTATTATCACCCGAAGCAAGTTATCTAACGCTCGATATTATCAAGGATACCGTTAGACCGCTAAGTTATACAAAACTAGATTTACCTATTTACTGGAAAACAGGAACTTCTAGCTCATTTAGAGACGGAATTAGTGTCGGAATATTTGGAAGATATGTACTTTTGCGGTTTGGGTAGGAGATTTTAAAGCTCAAACATATGGATCATTTACAGGTAATATTTCTGCTGCACCTTTATTTTTTAATATTATTGAAGCAGTAATTAATCCGAACAAAGATAAAGATTTAATTGCTACAAAAATAGCAGATTTAAATATTACTAAAGTAAAAGTTTGTGCGGATACGGGTGATATTGATAACGATATGTGTCCTATAAAAACCGAAAGTTTATTTATTAAAGGAAAATCTCCAATAAAACAATCAGGCATTTATAAGAAAATGTTAATAGATTTAAAAACCGGTATGCCTTCTTGCACCTTTATAAAAGGACAAACAGAATATAAAATCGTAAATTTATGGCCGACTGACGTGCTATCGGTTTATCGAAAAGCCGGTATACATATATTACCAAAACCGTTACCGACAAATTATTGCAACAGTTTGATAAATTGGTATCATCAGAAACCAAAAATTACTCATCCGTTAAAAAATTCCGTATACTCAATTAAAAATAGTGATAATATAATTATAACCGCAATTAGCGATAGTAAAACCAATAAAATTTTCTGGTTTGCCGATAATGAACTAATAGCAACTGCAAAACCGAATTAAGCAGTAATATGGAAAGCAAAAGTCGGTGAGTTTATTATCAGAGCCGTCAATGATAGCGGTGAAAGCGATAGTATAAAAATTTATATTAAATATTAGTTTGAATATGAAAAAGTTTAGTCCCATATCACAGGCAGGTCAAGCTCTTAATGAGCTAAAAAAGAAAACCTTAGGTTCTCTTGCTGAAGTCAATTATTTATTGGTAGAGGCAGAAAAAACAAAAGAAACTATCATAATAATAGGTTCACAAAATATCGATAAGAATAGCGTTTTAAAAGCTTTAACTAATTTTGAGCTTAATTCACAACTTGAGTCAAATATACAATTACCGCAGAAATTTGAAATTCATGATAAGGTATTTTGGGTATGCTCCAACAAAATTAAACCTAGTTTAAGCGATAAAACGGATATTCTTCAAGTATTAGTCAATACATTTTTTTTAAAAAATCTAGTTAATTTTTCTCAAAAGCTAAAATTTATTGTCGTAACCCCCGGGGAAAAAACAATTGATAAAACTATTGAAAATTTTACATTCAGTATAGAAGATTTTATAAGTATATTCCCTAACGAAGAACGTATAAAATTACGGGAAAGTGTTATATGTGTCGTAACACAATTTAATGAAAATAATCAAAACCAATTTTTAGGGTCGCTAACAAAAAATAAACAAGGAATATTAAATTATTTCCCTGAACTATCTAAGAATTTAAAGTTTTTATATACCAATAAAACTCAACAAAGTGATGAAACGCTTTCTCTTAATAAGGATATCGATAATATAAGCGATGTAAACGGTGCAGAACTAAAAGTAAATAGACTTGGACAATTTTTAAATGCTCAACAAGAAACTTTAGCAACAAATACAAATTTAATAAATTCTTTATACGGTAAAATAGAGCTAAATATAAATAATATATTCAATTGTAAACTTTCAGATTTGATCTGACATATTAAGGTTAAAAATAGAAGAGTTTGTGTGTATGTAGATAACTGAGAAGTTATCTATCATATCCAGGAACTAAATATAAAACTCAATTAACAGGAATAATATGTCAAATTACGATCAAAAAATAATCAAGCCTAAATTAGGATTATTAGAACTTGCAAAACAACTGGGCAGTGTTAGCACCGCGTGTAAAGTAATGGGGTATTCAAGAGATAGCTTTTACCGATTTAAAGAACTGTATGAGACAGGCGGAGAAGCTGCACTTACAAGATATAAGTCGTAAGAAACCTATACTTAAGAATCGTGTATCAGAACATATAGAACAAGCAGTAATAAATCTTGCTATAGAAAATCCCGCTCTTGGTCAGCTTCGTGCAAGCCAAGAGTTATTGAAACAGGGTATTATAGTATCATCCAGTGGAGTACGTTCTATTTGGCTACGCAATGATCTTGAGACTTTAAAGAAAAGACTAAAAGCATTAGAAGCTAAATCTGCACAGGATGGTATCTTACTTACAGAAGAGCAACTAGCTGCTCCTAGAAAAAGCAAAACAAATTAAAGAAGCACATGGGGAAATAGATACGCAGCATCCAGGGTATCTTGGTTCACAAGACACATATTATGTAGGCAATATGAAGGTGGTGGGTAGAATCTACCAACAAACATTTATTGATACTTATTCTAGAGTTGCTATCTGTAAACTTTATACTGACAAATCTGCAATAACATCTGCTGATATTCTAAATGATAAGGTAATACCGTTCTTTAACAATCATGATGTACCTCTACTTAGAATCTTAACAGATAGAGGAACAGAATATTGTGGCAAGGTAGAAAATCATGCTTTTGAGTTATATTTGGCGATAGAAAATATTGATCATACTAAAACTAAGACTCGATCTCCTCAAACTAACGGAATATGCGAAAGATTACATAGAACTTTAAAGGATGAGTTTTACGATATCACATTCCGTAAAAAGATTTATAGTTCTTTAGAGGATTTACAGATTGACTTAGATCAATATTTAAACAAATATAACAACGCAAGACCTCATTCTGGAAAGTTTTGTTATGGAAAAACACCTATGCAAACTTTCAAGGATAGCATTAAAATTGCTAAAGATAAGTCTATTAACTCTTACTTATCTGACAGCTCTTTTGCTGCTTAATCAATCACCGTCTGTCAGGTCAAGTGTAGTGTTTTACAAATAAGGAAAAATTAAATCTCCTTTTTTTAGGTTTAAAATTTAATCATTAAGTTGTTTCTCTATCCATTTTTTATGTTTCTGCTCATCTCTAAGACCTTGCTCTAAAATTTCTGCTGCATCATACCACTTATCATCATGGTTATTTAATCTCTCATAAGCAGTATTAGTATCTTCTTCATTTGTAAGCATAGCATATAATATAGCTTTATCGCCTACTTGATTAGCGAGAACTACTTTACCTTTTGTTAATAATTGTTTACTGCTAGGGCCGTCTATAGTTTTTTCATTATGCTTTAGTAAAAGCTGATTTAATTTCTGTACATGCTCTTTATGGTCTTCTTTAAAGTTCTTTAACTGTACTTTATAATCTTCATCAGTAATTCTATTAATTGCCGCTTCATATGCTTCTATAGCATCATAATCAAGCTCAATAAGTTCTTTTAATGCATCTAAAAAATCAGCTTGTTTCCCTACAAAAGTTGTCATTTTATCCTCTCTAGTTATATTTTTCTGCAATCACCTGCAACAATAAGGTTACTCTTTATTTTTTTTCAAGTCAAGGTTAAAAAAGCACTTAAAAAAGCACATTTAAATAAAATTTTTATGAACAAATAAAAATTTATTTTTATTTGTAATAATATCGATTTATAATTTATTATTTTTATAAAATGGTTGACTTACTACTTAAATTTTTCTACCATCACAAATGGAGCTACTGAAAAACTTATCAAATAGTTCTACTTATTAAGCCATAATATATCAAGGAGAAAATTATGAGTAACAAAGATAAAGGCTTTGCTTCGATGGATAAGGAAAAAGTTAGGGAAATAGCTTCCAAAGGAGGGCAGGCTTCCCATAAAGATAATAGTGAAGAAGACGAATAAATAAAAAGCTAATAGAACTTAGCTCTTTCTATTAACTAATAATGAATAAATTTAAAAATTATCCTCTCAACAATTCATTAATACTTACTTTTGATCTGGTATTTTTATCAACCTGCTTTACGATCACGGCACAGTAAAGACCCGGTTTATTTGCTTCATTACTAGACAACATTCCCGGGACTACTACAGAATAAGCAGGCACTCTGCCGTAGGTAATTTCGCCGCTATCTCTATAAACTATCTTTGTAGAAGCTCCAATAAATACGCCCATGCTAATTACTGCCCCCTCTTCTACTATTATCCCTTCGGCAATTTCAGATCTTGCACCGATAAAGCAGTTATCTTCGATTATAATGGGCTTTGCTTGCAGAGGTTCTAATACTCCACCGATTCCCGTACCGCCTGAAATATGGCAGTTCTTACCGATTTGAGCACATGAACCAACGGTAGCCCATGTATCAATCATTGTACCCTCATCTATATAAGCACCGATATTAATGAAAGAGGGCATAATTACAACGTTTTTAGCGATATAGCTCCCCGTTCTGACAAAAGCTCCGGGAACTTTACGTATTCCTGCTTCTTTAAATGTACTATATTCGGTATCAAAAGGAAATTTAGGGGCAACTTTATCATACCAACTATTATAGTTATTGCTGTAAAGTTGCGATTCTGTCGTAATAAAATATAGAAGAATTGCTTTTTTTACCCATTCATTAACTTGCCAGTCATTATCCTTTTTCTCACAAACACGAATAGCACCTTTATTTAAACTTTCTATGACATTATACAATATTTCTTTTAATACGGAAAGTTTTGTAGGATCTTGTAATAGCTTGTCCTTTATTTGCCAAGCTTCCTCAATTTCTTTAATATATGGGAACATAAATTTTAACTGTTATATTGCTAAAAAGCATAAATAACTTTATCATGAAGTCAAATATAATAAAATTTACTATGTATATTAGTTGTCCCAATTGTCAAACAAAATTTATTGTTTCAAGTAATCAAATCGGTATTAACGGAAGACGAGTTAGATGTTCTAAGTGTAGCTATATTTGGTCTCAAAAGTTAGATTATAATACCAGTAAACTAAGTGAGTTTGATGGTAAAGCAAATTTTGAAGCCGTTAAAACGCCTATCAAAAATGATTATAGTGATAAATTTTCTGCAAATGTTCCGGTTATTTTACCCTACACTCATACCCCTCCTAAGAGAATATATAATATCTTTCCTATATTATGGACTAGCTTTATAATTTTTTGTTTAGCTATATTACTACTAGATAGCTTTAAATTCTTAAGCAAGTATGATCAGCTAAAGATAGAGGAAATTAAATTAAGAGACTCTCATAATGCTGGTGCTATTAAAATGCTTTATAAACTATCTAATAACTCTGATTATTTAATATCTAATCCTCTAATTAAGGTTAGGGCAATGGATTATAATAATAAAGCTCTTGATGAATATGTATCTATTACAAAGCTTAAAGCAAAAATCCCTCCAAAACAAGAGACGTATGTAGAAATGGAAATCAAAGGACTTCCAGTAACTGCAAAATATATTGATGTTAGCATAGGGAATAGGATTGCTTTTTTATTTGAGTAAATCTAGTTATTACGAGGATAGGTATAGCCTATCTCACCTCGCACTAGTATTATTAGTGTTTTTTTTCTCTAGATCCAAGTCAGCAAACCATAGCATGATACAGAATGCTGTTATGTTGCCTAACCAACTGTATTTGCACAAGAGCAGTTACAGCGGCTGTTTCAGCTCGTAAAATATTTTTTCCTAAACTTATTGAATGTACGTTCTTGTATGAGGCAAGGAAGATAATCTCTTCATCAGTAAACCCGCCTTCCGGTCCGATGATAATTGAAATATCAGTAATATCTATATTATAAGATTTAAGCTTTAATATAGAATTCTCTTCTTTTTCATGCTCATTTGCATATAGTACAAAATTATTACTTTTTTTTAGATAATCTTGTATAAAAATAGCTGGCTCTATCACTGGCGGATTTAACCGCTCAGATTGTTCTGTTGCTTCAATAACGCATTTTGTCAAACGCTCAATATTTACCGATCTAAATTGACATCTTTCAGTAATTAAAGGAACAATTTTAGTTACACCAAGCTGCGTAGCCATATTTATTGCAAGCATTAACTTATCCTGTTTTATTACGGCTATGACAAGTGTTAATGAAGGTTCGCTAAAAGACTCTTTCAAACCTTCTTGAATTTGAGCTAAAAGGCTATTTTTATCGATTTTAATAATTTGAGCCATAAACTCGCCGTCTATGCTGTTGAAAATTCGAAATTTATCATTTAGTCTAAGGCGTAATACCGTTTTAATATAATGAGTATGATCGCTCCCTAATTCTAACTTGCTATTTTTAGCTAAACGTTTATTAATATAGATACGATTAAATTTCATATATACTTAGAACAGAACTTAAAAAATTGGTGTTATCGTTTTACAAAATCTACGGTACGAATTATATTAATTATACGCTGCGTTTCTCGCCTTGTAAACTTCCAGCACTTTTTAAAATTGATTCAATCATATATTTTTTACTTTATAGCATTAAACATTATGGATACTAAAAAAGATAATATATCAGAAGAAAAAAATTCCTCAAAAGAAAAGGAAGTACCTAAAGAAATCGGTGGAGTTAAAGGCTTAGAACCGACACGATACGGTGACTGGCAGCATAAGGGTAAAGTGACGGATTTTTAAAATTTTGAGAAAAAAATTGTTGTTGATTATGTATGCTTTAACGCTTGTCACCAAATTAAATTAATTAAGGTCTTTGCGGCACGATTTTATATCTTGCTCAATTAATAACTTTACTTGTTCTAAAGAAATACTTTTGACCGATTTGCGTATAAAACTTTTTAAATATATACTTATTTCTTGATCATATAGATCTTTATTAAAATCAAATATATGTGCTTCGAGAATATTAGATCTTGATATATCATAATAACACATAGCATTATATTTTGTTTTCTTAATAAATACTTTGCAGCTATATCCCCCTTCTTGAATATTACCCGAAGCTACAGTAATATTAGCAGTTGGAATATGTAGCTGCCTTGCTTCTTCTTTACCTTTAATTACTATTCCTTGGAAAAATTTTTGGTTATCAGGCTTTTTACTACTACAACCCGATAAAACAAAAAAGCAAAAAAACTATAGAGGCTATATAGTTTCTATGCATTTTCTTCATCAAGTTTTGCGGCTAGTTTACGCATTTTATCCATAAAGAAACCGGTTCCTGCCGGTACTAAACGTCCTACTATAACGTTCTCTTTAAGCCCTCTTAGCTTATCAACTTTACCGGCAATAGCAGCTTCGGTTAAAACTTTAGTAGTTTCTTGGAATGACGCCGCAGAAATAAATGATCTAGTCTGTAGTGAAGATTTAGTAATACCTTGTAATATTAATTGTGCTTCAGCAGGTTTTAAACCGTTCTTAATAGCTTTTGCATTTACTTCATCAAATTCACGTCGATCTATTTTCTCACCTTCAAGCAATGTAGTTCCGCCTGAATTGGTAATTTCTACTTTTTGTAACATCTGACGAATAATCACTTCTATATGCTTATCATCGATTTTTACACCCTGCAAGCGATAAACTGCCTGAACTTCTTTAACAATATAATTTGCTAGAACTTCTACGCCCATTACTTTTAAAATATCTTGAAGCACAGGATTACCGTCAATTAATAAATCACCTTTCTTAACGAAATCACCTTCGTTAACTACTACATGCTTACCTTTTGGTACCATGTATTCAATACCCATTGAACCGTCAACCAGATGTATAATAATGCGTCGTTTGGACTTATAGTCTTTACCGAATTCTACACGACCGTCTACTTCAGCAATAACTGCGTGATCTTTAGGACGTCTTGCTTCAAAGAGTTCAGCAACCCGTGGTAAACCGCCTGTAATATCTTTAGTAGTAGTAGATTCTTTTGGAATACGAGCAATTATATCACCTACCGATATCTGGACGCCGTCTTCTACACTTAAAACTGCTCTGACCGGTAAGTAGTACCTTGCTTCTAAGCCGTTTGATAAAGTAATAATTTCACCCTTATTATCTAAAAGCTGGATACGCGGACGCAATTCTGCCCCTCGTGAATATTGTTTAGATTCAATGATAACTTTACTTGGAATTCCGGTTGCTTCATCAGTTACGTCACGAACTGAAATCCCCTCAACCATATCCTTAAATAATACCTTACCTGACTTTTCAGTAATAATCGGTATAGTATAAGGATCCCACTCTGCAAGTTTCTGCGTTTTAGTGACCATATCACCCTCATCGACAAGTAACCTTGCACCGTATGGAATTTTATTACGAGCTTTCTCATTACCGTTGTTATCCAACAATAATAATTCACAGTTACGACTCATAACAATTTTTTGTTCTTCGGAATTAATAACAACGTTACGGCTAATAATTTTTACTTTTGCATCATATGCGGCTTCTACGGAAGATACTTCTGCTCCTTTTGTTGCAGCACCTCCAATATGGAAGGTTCTCATAGTAAGCTGTGTACCTGGTTCACCGATAGATTGGGCAGCAATAACACCGATAGCTTCACCTTCGGAAACTAATGTACCGGTAGCAAGATCCCTACCGTAACATATACTACATATACCGGTAGTGCTTTCACAAGTTAATACCGACTTAATCATAATTCTATCTAAACCTGCAGATTCAATCTGCTCTAATTTAGCTTCGTCAATTAATTCGCCTTTAGTAAGAATTAATTCGTTAGTTAACGGATGGAATATATTAATAGCCGCAGTACGACCTAGAATCATTTCAGATAAAGGTACAACAACTTCACCGCCTTCTATAATGCTTTTTACTTCAATACCTTTATCAGTTCCACAATCTTTTTCTGTAATAATACAATCTTGTGCAACGTCCACTAATTTTCTTGTTAGATAACCCGAGCTTGCTGTTTTTAAAGCTGTATCTATCTGCCCTTTACGCATCCCGTTAGCAGAGTTAAAGCATTCAAATACGGTTAATCCTTCTTTGAAATTAGATTTAATAGGTGTTCGTATGATCTGACCGTTTGACTTGGTCATCAGTCCTCTCATACCGCCAAGCTGCTTGATCTGTTGGAACGAACCTCTAGCACCAGAAATAGCCATCATATATATAGAATTTATTTTCTGATGATTTGGATCATCATTTATCGGCGGTGTAGCAATTTCTTTCATCATATCGTTTGCCACCCTATCGGTGCATCTTGACCAAGCATCAACTACTTTATTGTAATTCTCACCGTAAGTAATTAGACCGTTTGAATATTGTTGCTCGAATTCTTTTATTTCGAGCTCGGTTTCTTCGATATGCTTACTTTTAGATTTTGGCACCACCATATCGTCCATCCCGAAAGAAATTCCGGAAGAACAAGCATATTTAAAGCCGAGTTTCATTAACTGATCAGCAAAAATCACCGTAGCTTTTTGACCGCAGTGACGGTAAACCAAATCTATTACTAAAGATATATCCTTTTTAGTTAGCGGTTTATTAATAAACTTGAATTCTATATTAGGATTAGCGGGCAGTAATTCACCAACCATTAATCTACCGTAAGTGGTATCAATTATAACCGGAACTATTTTGCCTTCGGCGTTTAATTGATTACGACGATATTTTATCTTAGTATGAATCGTTATAAATTTATTATATAAAGCATGCTCCATTTCTCCTAAATCTGCAAACATCATTCCCTCACCTACTTCATTATCAAAAGCAAGAGTTAGGTAATATAAACCAAGTACTATATCTTTATCCGGTACGATAATAGGACGTCCATTAGCAGGGCTTAAGATATTATTAGTAGACATCATAAATACTCTGGATTCAAGCTGCGCTTCAATCGATAGAGGAATATGTACCGCCATTTGGTCACCGTCAAAATCTGCGTTGAAAGCAGCACAAACAAGCGGATGAAGCTGTATAGCTTTACCTTCGATTAATAACGGTTCAAATGCTTGGATACCTAAACGGTGTAGAGTCGGGGCTCTATTAAGTAAGACGGGATGCTCTCTTATTACTTCTTCAAGTACGTCCCAAACTTCTGGTTTTTCAGCCTCTACCATTCTTTTAGCCGCTTTAATAGTCGTAGCAATACCATATAATTCAAGCTTTGAGTAAATAAATGGCTTGAATAACTCCAAAGCCATCTTTTTAGGTAAACCGCACTGATGAAGTTTAAGTTCAGGTCCTACTACGATAACCGAACGCCCTGAATAATCTACCCTTTTACCGAGTAGGTTTTGACGAAAGCGACCTTGCTTACCTTTTAGCATATCGCTTAATGATTTAAACGGACGCTTATTAGCATTCTTTGCCGCTCTACCGCGACGACCGTTATCAAATAATGCATCTACCGCTTCTTGTAACATTCTTTTTTCATTTCTGACTATGATATCAGGAGCTTTTGATTCTATAAGCTTCTTTAAACGATTATTTCTATTAATTACTCTTCTATAAAGTTCGTTCAGATCTGAAGTAGCAAATCTTCCGCCGTCCAACATAACAAGTGGTCTAATCTCAGGTGGAATGACAGGAAGTACATCCATAATCATCCATTCCGGCTTATTTTCGGATTCCAGAAAATCTTCTACTAGCTTTAAATGCTTTACTAACTTCTTCTTTTTGACTTCCGAAGTTGTGTTTTGTAATTCATCATATAATTCTTTTTTTAATACATCAAAATCAAGCTCTTTGAGCATTTGCTGCACTACTTCTGCACCAATAGATGCAGTAAATGCATCCTCACCGTATTTATCCTTTGCTTTTTGTAACTCTTCTTCAGTTAAAAGTTTACCTTTTTGTAAAATAGATAAACCAGGGTCAGTAACTACATAGTTCTCAAAATAAAGGATTTTTTCTATATCCCTCATCGTCATATCAAGAAGTGTGCTAATTCTTGAAGGTAAGGACTTTAAAAACCAAATATGAGCGACGGGTGCTGCAAGCTCTATATGCCCCATTCTTTCACGTCTTACTCTAGAAACCGTAACTTCAACGCCACATTTTTCACAAGTAATACCGCGGTTTTTCATTCGCTTATATTTACCGCAAAGACATTCATAATCTTTTACCGGACCAAAAATTCTTGCACAAAATAAACCGTCTTTTTCAGGTTTAAAAGTACGATAGTTAATAGTCTCAGGTTTAGTTACCTCACCGAAAGACCACGAACGCACTTGATCAGGACTTGCTATATTAATTCTTATCTGATCAAATTGTTGAGTATTACTTAATTGTCCGTAAAAATTTACTACACTCATAAATACTTTTTCCTTAAAATTGCTCGCAATACGAACTTAGAGTAATTATCTGCCCTAAGCTCAACTGAAATAAGTAGAATAATTAAGATTAAATACAAACTTAACCTTAATTATAAAAATTTAAATTACTTTATTTTTTCTTGATCACTGCTTTTAGCATTCTTTAATTGTCTTATATAGCTTTGTTGCATGACTCAAAAAAATGTGTTCGGCATCATCTAGTTGCTTGACCGGCATTGTTGTACGGAACACTTATGCCATTCCCACGTAGGCGTTATTGCGTGGATCGGTTTTCCTGTCATTGCGAGGAAAAACTGTAAGTTTTGACGAAGCAATCTAGTTAAAAAATGCTAACTTATAGTATTTTTTCTGGATTGTCACGCTCGCTTTGCTCACTCGCAACGACGGTTAAGTATCCACGCAGGGCAAGCCTCATGCGGGAATGGCATTATACACTTTTTTCGATCCATGTAATACCTAACAAACCGCGGGATGACTGACATATCAATTCGAAGTCACTTCAAGCTTTACATTAAGACATAGAGATCTGAACTCTTTTATCATAACGTTAAACGATTCAGGAATACCAGATTCAAAATTATTTTCACCACGCACTATAGAGTCATAAATCTTAATTCTACCATTTACGTCATCTGATTTAACAGTTAACATTTCTTGCAATGTATAAGCAGCTCCATATGCTTGTAATGCCCAACATTCCATTTCCCCGAAACGCTGACCGCCGAAGTGTGATTTTCCTCCTAACGGCTGCTGCGTTACTAAGCTATAAGGACCTATAGAACGAGAGTGAATTTTGTTATCTACTAAGTGGTGTAGTTTTAATAAATATTTCTGCCCTACGGTCACTAAACGATCGAAATATTCACCGGTTCTACCGTCAATTAGTTTTACCTGTCCTGACGGAGCTTGACCTGCAAGCCTTAGCATATCTTTAACATCTTCGACTTTTGCTCCATCAAATACCGGAGTTGCAAAATAAACACCTTTAGCAGCTTCTTTACAGAAAGAAATAATCTCTTCGTCAGATTTTTCGAGTATCTGATTAATATTCTCTCCGTATAACTCGATTAAAAACTTCTTAATTTGTTCAATACCTACATGTTTAGTTTGATATTCTCTTACTAAATCTGCTATCTTTTTAGCTAAATTTACCGATGCCCAACCAAGATGCGTTTCTAAAACCTGTCCTATATTCATACGAGAAGGAAGCCCAAGAGGATTCAAAACGATATCAACCACTGTTCCATCTTCTAAGAACGGCATATCTTCTTCCGGCACAATACGTGAAATAACACCTTTATTTCCATGCCTTCCTGCCATCTTATCACCAGGCTGCAATTTGTGTTTAGTTGCAATAAATACTTTTACTACTTTTAAAGCACCTTGCGGTAAATCATCACCACTTTGTAATTTTTCAACTTTCGTAGCAAACCTTTTATTAAGAGCCTCTTTCTTTGTATCATAATGATCTTTTAGTCGCTCTATTTCGTTCATTACGTTTGCGTCTTCTACGGTAAATTGCCACAGCTGACCTCTAGACAAACTATTCAATGTTTCAGTAGTAATAGTTTGCCCAGCTTTCACTGTTTTAGGACCGTTAACAATAATCTGCCCTAATAAAAGCTTTTCAAGCCAACCAAATACAAAATGCTCTATAATTTCTAGCTCATCATCACGGTCTTTTGCTAGTTTTTCAATTTGCTGCTTTTCAATAGCAATAGCACGCTGATCTTTTTCAACGCCTCTGCGAGAGAATACTCTTACTTCTACTACCGTTCCGCTAATTCCAGAAGGTACATGCAGTGATGAATCTTTCACGTCAAAAGCCTTTTCCCCAAAAATGGCACGAAGTAATTTCTCTTCAGGGGTAATAGGCGACTCGCTCTTCGGTGTTACTTTTCCAACTAAAATATCACCGGCTTTTACCTGTGCACCTACGTAAATTATTCCAACTTCATCAAGATGACGGAGTGCTTCTTCGCTTACGTTTGGTATATCACGAGTAATTTCTTCCGGACCAAGACGGGTATCTCTTGCTATTACTTCAAATTCTTCAATATGAACAGAAGTAAATACGTCTTCTTTTACTATTCGTTCCGATATCAAAATTGAATCTTCGAAATTATAACCATTCCAAGGCAAGAAAGTGACTAAAACGTTTCTTCCTAAAGCAATTTCTCCATTATCCGTACTAGGACCGTCAGCTATAATATCATTTTTCTTAACATAATGACCAACTTTAACCAAAGGCTTTTGATTAATACAAGTATTGTGGTTGGACTTTTGAAACTTCAATAAATTATAAATATCGACCGAAGGAGAACCGTCCGCTTTTTGTTCGAGAGTTCTAATTACAATTCTATTTGAATCTACCTGTTCAACTATACCGTCATTTAACGCAAGCACTGACGCTCCAGAATCTTTTGCAACTACCCCCTCAACTCCTGTACCTACAAAAGGTGCATCGGTTTTAATTAAAGGAACTGCTTGCCTTTGCATGTTTGATCCCATCAATGCACGGTTAGCATCGTCATTTTCTAAAAACGGTATAAGAGAAGCTGCAACGGATACAACCTGCATCGGCGTTACGTCAATGAAATCTACCTCATGCTGCTCTACCATTACAAAATTACCACCTTCAACTCGGCAATTAACTAACTCACTTTGTAATACTCCGTTTTTATCAACCGTAGAATTTGCTTGAGCAATTTTATATTTTCCTTCCTCAATAGCTGAAAGATACACTACCTCATCGGTTACACGACCGTCTTTAACTTTTCTATATGGACTTTCTATGAAACCGTGCTTATTAATTCTTGCATATGTTGCCATAGAATTAATTAATCCGATATTTTGACCTTCAGGCGTTTCAATAGGACAAATACGACCGTAATGTGTAGGGTGTACATCTCGCACCTCAAAACCTGCTCTATCGCGGCTAAGACCGCCGGGGCCTAATGCCGACAACCTTCTTTTATGAGTTATCTCCGATAATGGATTAGTTTGATCCATAAATTGAGATAATTGCGAAGTACTGAAAAATTCTTTTACTACAGAGACCAAAATCTTAGAATTTACCAAATCATGCGGCATTAGCGTATCTATATCGCCTGCCGACATTCTCTCAACTACCGACTTTTCCATTCGGATGAGACCAATACGGAATTGATTTTCTATCAACTCGCCGACAGATCTAACCCTTCTGTTACCTAAATGATCGATATCGTCTATAATACCTTTTCCGTCTTTGAGTTCTACTAAGACTCGTAATATATTTTTTATATCATCTACTGTTAGGACTGTAGTTTCCTCGGGAATATTTAGTTCTAATCTCGAATTCATTTTTATTCGTCCGACCTCTGAAAGGTCATATCTCTCAGGATCAAAAAATAAATTATAAAATAAACTTTCGGCAGCTTCAATATTAGCCGGCTCTCCTGGTCTTAAAACTCTAAAAATATCGAATAATGCTGATTCACGATCCTGATTTTTATCAGAAAATAAAGTATTTCTTATATAAGGACCGGATTGAGGATTAATTACTAATACGCTAATAGCTTTGATTTTAAGGTCAGTAATAACGTTAAGTAGCTCAACTGTAACCATTTCACCGACTTTCGCTAATACTTCACCGCTTTCTGGGTCTTTTAAATCTTCAGATAAATATTTACCGATTAAAGCTTCATGAACTATTAAAATATTATTAAGCCCTTCGCTGGCATATTTTTTAGCTAAACGAGGCGTAATTTTCTGTCCTGCTTTAAGCAAAACATTTCCTGTATCAGCATCTATTAAATCATTTGCTAATCTGTGAGCAGTGATATGATGAGGCATAAACTTAACTACCCATCCTTTGTTTTTGACAAGATTATAGGTTACTGAATTATAATAAAATTTTATTATTTCTTCAGTACTCATACCTATTGCTCTAAGTAAGGTAGTAACGTAAAGCTTTCTTTTTCTATCTATTCTAAAATAAATAATATCCTTAGCGTCGAATTCTAAATCAAGCCATGAGCCTCTATATGGAATAACGCGGGCAGAAAATAAAAGCTTTCTGGAAGAATGAACTTTCCCTTCATCATGATAGAAAAATACCCCGGGTGAACGATGCATTTGTGATACAACTACTCTTTCCGTACCGTTAATAATAAAAGTACCATTTTTAGTCATTAATGGGATATCACCCATATATACTTCTTGTTCTTTAATACCTTTAATTTCTCGGCTGCCAGTATCTTCATCTATATCCCAAATACTTAATCTTAATGTTACTTTAAGAGAAGCAGCATAGCTTAAGCTTCTTTGTCTACATTCTTCTACATCATATTTTGGAGTATCAAATTCATATTTAACAAATTCTAAATTAGCTATATTAGAAGGATCAGAGATAGGAAATATTGAATTTAATATTGACTGTAAGCCTTTATTTTTTCTTTCAGAATCTTTTGTATCTAACTGTAAGAAATTCTTTTCATACGAATTTTTTTGAATTTCAATCAAATTTGGTATATCTGCTACTAAGTTTATATGACCAAAATTTTTTCTTATTCTTCTATTATGCGACAAGGGTTGTACTTCCATATTATCCCTTAATGAAACCATATAATCTCCCGACTGATAAAATTACTATCAACATTGAAGTTAATAATTAAAGAAACTTAACAGACTTCTTATCTAAACTCTATTAACATCGTTTAGGATAAGTTTTTAAAACTTTATCCGAGGCTCTGTATAACTAATTAAAATAACGCTAATTTTGGTTCTTTATTAGCTGTAAATTATAAGATTTTTTCTGAAATTCGACAAAAAACTTATTAATTTTAGCTAAGAAACAATTTAAAATAACAATAACTTAATTAAGTATGCAGTGCCTAATATAGACAAAAACAAGAAAAAATACTAAATTAAGACGACATTAATTTAGTATTTTAATTTTTCCTTTGAATTATTGCATTTAACTTTAAATATAATAACTTGTAATAATTTACAACTATTCACTGCTATTTAATAACTTAGTTTTATATCTTAAACAAATGAGTAAACAATAAAGCTATTTTAATCGTTATTACTTCTGTAAATAGAGAAGCTTCTCTACTTTATTCTAATTACTTGATTTCAGTATCTGAAAATACCTTTTAACGATACTAATAACTTTAATATTGCTAACCGAAACCTGAAAATAAATTAGCTTGGACGGCAAAACTTAAAGCCAATCCACACGCCTCTCTATTTCTAGCCGAAAATCAATTAAATATAAATTTAATACTCTAAGATTTAGATTTAGTACGTCAAATTTTAGAGTCGTACGTAGCTTCTTATTTTTAAACGTCTAGCTTAGCTCATAGCTTATTTAAACTTTTAAGTCTTAAGGTATTAACATCTTCTCTTTCAAAAATTAGTATTTCATACTCTCTTTTGAAAAAAAATTGTAATTATTTTAAGATGGAAAGCGGTCCTCATCTAGAATACTAATTAAATCTAATTTTTTATTTTTCCAACTCTTTAAGTTAAGGATGTATATTAATTTTATAACCAAAGAATTAAGTCGACTTTAATCTTGATTGTTATAGTTTTTTTTATTATTAATAAATCTAATTCTATAAAATAAATAATATTAAATATAGCATATAGTTAATTCAACTCAACCTGATGACAAACGTTAGGAGCAACGTTCATAAGTAATACAAGAAGGAGAAAACAAAGTATTAAGTACCTTCAAATCAATTGGCTATAACTATGCTACTATCAGTAAAAAATTAATTATTTTAAATCTAATATCTTATTTGCCTATATTACAATCTAACTAAATATAAATAATACTGAACTAGGCAACAATTCAAATAAATAATAAAAATTGTTTATAACTTAACAATTTTTACTTATTCTGTTGAAATTTTCAGTGTTTTCCATACCCTTACATAAATTTTAAATTTACTATATTTAGTTAGCAATATAATAAGTAATAATATTAAAGATTTGTCCTAATAACAAGGAGCAAAATAATACGCTTTCCATGATTTAATATTTATTTATAATATAAAATATTTATACCAAAATAAGAATAAAGAAGCTTTTTATTAAATAACAGTATAAAAGTTTTTACTAATAAATTTCTATCGATCACTAAAATTTTATCAAAAGATTTTTATTTAAAAAATAACCTTCAACAAAAAATTAAAAGCCTTATTCAAATTTAATTACTAAAATAAGGCTTTTAAAAATTCTAATAAGTAATTGTAAACTGTATTTTAACGTAAAATTTTATTATAAAATAATTATTTTAATTCAACTTTTGCTCCAGCAGCTTCTAGTTTACCTTTAACTTCTTCTGCTTCAACTTTTTTTACATTACTTTTAATTGCTTTTGGAGCTTCATCAACTAATTTTTTAGCTTCAATTAAACCAAGACCAGTAACTTCTCTTACAACCTTGATTACTTCCACTTTTTTATCACCGGCAGAAGCTAAAAATATTTCGAAATCTGTTTTTTCAGCTGCTGTTTCTGCTGCCGGTGCAGCCGCTGCCGCTACAGCTACAGGTGCTGCTGCAGATACACCCCATTTTTCTTCTAAATTTTTTACAAGTTCAGCTGCTTGCATTAATGTTAAAGATGATAATTGCTCTTCAAGTTTAGCTAAATCTGCCATAATTTTTTCCTTTTTGCTTATTTGTATATATTATTTTTTAAGTTAATTTTTACTAGCATGCGCTTGTATTACTCTGGCTAAACTTGAAGAAGGCGCTTGTAACACACCTACTACTTTAGTAGCCGGAGCTTGTAATAACCCAACAATTTTACCTCTAAGCTCATTTAATGAAGGTAACTTAGAAAGTTCTTTTATTGAATGTTCATTTAATACTTGTTTATCGACTATACCGCCGACAATCTTAAGATTTTCATTATTTTTAGCAAAATTAACTACTAATTTTGCCATCTCAACCGGTTCCTTAGAATAAACAATAGCTGTAGGACCGGAAAACAAATTAACAATATTATCGAGTCCTGATTTATTCGCTGCTATTTTTGCTAGAGTATTTTTAACAACTTTGAAACCTGCATCTTTAGATTTGAGCGAGTCTCTAAGTGAATTAACCTGACTAACAGTTAGCCCATGGTAATGAGCTACAATTACAGACGGTGATTCTTTATAAATACTTGCTATTTCTTCTACTACTTCCGGTTTTTCTGATCTTAACACTTTTAATTCTCCTTGTTACCAAATTAGTTTCAAATTTTTTGTACTTTTATTAAGAGTAATAGCTTATCAATTAATTTCCAAAAATTATTTGATTCTAATTTCTAATATTTATGCTGCTATACTAGCTAAATCTATCTGTACCGATGCTCCCATAGTAGAAGATAAATATATCGCTTTTAAATAATTTCCCTTTACTCCGGTAGGTTTCGCTTTAATTACCGCATCAATAAATGCTTTTAAATTTTTTAATAAATCTTGATCCGAAAAAGATAATTTTCCAAGACCTGCATGAATTATACCAGCTTTTTCTGCTCTATATTCTACCTGACCGCTTTTCGCATTCTTTATAGCATTTTTAATATCTAATGTTACGGTACCTAATTTAGGATTAGGCATTAAACCTTTGGGACCTAAAATTCTTGCAACCGAACCTATTGCTGCCATCATATCAGGAGTAGCTATACATACATCAAAATCGATTTTACCTAACTTAATTTCCTCAATAATGTTGCTTGAGCCTACCAAATCCGCACCCGCAGTTTTAGCTTCTTCTTCTCTTTCTTCTTTACAAATAACTGCGACTCTTACCGTCTTACCTGTACCCGCCGGTAAATTAACTACGCCGCGTACCATTTGATCGGAATGTCTTGGATCGATTCCGAGTTTCATGACTATTTCTAAAGTGGGGTCAAATTTAACATACGACGCTGATTTTAATCGTTCAACCGCATTTGTTAAATTGTATAAACTCTCTGATCTTACTTTTTCACGAGCTTCTCTTATTTTCTTACCGCCGCTAGATTTTATAGCAACGCCTTTGTTATCTGACATAATAATTAATTCCCTACTACTTCAATTCCCATAGATGTCGCACTTCCACAAATAATTCTTGTTGCAGCACTAATATCTTTTGTATTTAAATCAGGCATTTTTAACTTTGCGATCTCACGACAATCATCCATAGTGATCTTACCTACAAAAGCTTCTTTTTTAGTAGCACTAGAACCTTTTTTAATTTTAGCAAATTTCTTTATAAAGTAAGATGCCGGAGGCGTTTTAATCTTAAGAGTAAAGCTCTTATCTGCATATACAGTAATAACAGTCGGTAACGGCGTTCCTTTTTCTGTACCTTGCGTAGCAGCATTAAAAGCTTTACAAAATTCCATGATATTAACTTTTCTCTGCCCAAGTGCTGGCCCTATAGGAGGAGCAGGAGTAGCTTCGCAGGCCGGAATAATTAAATTAATATAACCTTCTATTTTTTGTGCCATTTACAAATTTCCTTATTTTTCCTTATTAACTTTCGAATTTTTTTAAACCCTATTATAGATTAGCTGCAACGTAACTTTAAGCTACAATTTTTAACATTATATATGTTAATCAATACAACCTTAAACGTTATTATTTATTTCTTACCTATTATAGTTAATCATCTTGTCCATATAACTCGTTCTTCGCCTAGTATAGTGTTAGTTTTATATTTTCATTGAATGGAACTAAATTAGCTATAATAGATACGCTTACCCTTGAATTTACCTAAATTGACTAAAAATTTTTTAACTTTTACTCTTATTAAAAAGAATTTTGCTTCCTGTTTATTACAAATTTATTCAGTTTCTAATCGTTTTTCTTTACTTGAGTAAAACTTAACTCTATAGGGGTTGCTTTACCAAATATTGATACCGAAACCTTTAATCTATTTTTCTCTTGATCTACTTCTTCTACAGTACCAGTAAAAGTTTCAAATGGTCCTTCTATAACCGTTACTAGTTCACCGATTTCGTATAACTTAACGCCTTTTGCTTCTTTAGCCTCTGTCTCCGACTTAATATTTTGTACTTCAGCTTCTGTTAAAGCTTTCGGAGTAGTTTTACTTCCTAAAAAACCTGTTACTCCAGGTATATTCTTTACCAAATGCCAAGATTTATCCGTCATATTCATTTTTATCAAAATATAACTAGGCATAAGCTTTTTTTCTACTTTAACATTTTTACCACGCTTAACTTCAGAAACTGCAAAAACCGGTACTAATATATCTTCAAAAAAATCTGACATTTTCTGTTTACTGATCTTATCAAGCATCATTTGCTTTATACGCTTTTCTGCTCCTGATGCTGTATGTATAACATACCATTTTTTTGTACTTTTTTCAGAATCTGACAACACATTATCTATATTTTGTTCTGTCACAATTTATTCCTTGATAATTATTTACCGATATTGAGTAAAATTTGTATTATATTATGTATACTATAATCAAGTACTAAACAAATTAAACTAAAAATTAAAACTGCTACTATAACTACTGAAGTTGAAGCAATCAATTCTTTTTTAGTAGGCCAAACTACTTTATAAGCCTCTTGTTTGACTTGTTCAAAAAACTTATAAATTTTATACTCTTTAAACATATTTAAGTTATTTTATAGTAAAAAGCCCTAATTCTAATGGCAGGAGCGACAGGCATCGAACCCGCAACCTCCGGTTTTGGAGACCGGCGCTCTACCAATTGAGCTACACTCCTATCACATTTCTAATAAAAAATCAATGAATTTTTATTAGAAATTTTTCTTATTTAAACATAATATCTAAAATCACTTAATTTTTTAAGTAACTAATAAATATTACTTTTTAGCTTTAATAGTCTCTGCAACTTGGCTCGGTACATGATCATAATGATTGAATACCATACTATATTGAGCTCTACCTTGCGATAAAGATCTAAGCGTATTAACGTAACTAAACATTTCTGCTAAAGGGACATTTGCAGTAACTACTTGAGCATTACCTCTTGGATCCATACCTTGGATCTGTCCTCTACGACTATTTAGATCGCCGATAACATCACCCATATATTCATCAGGGGTGATAACTTCAACTTTCATAATAGGCTCAAGCAATTTAGGATTACCTTTAGGCATTCCTTCTCTAAATGCTGCTTTTGCTGCGATTTCAAACGCAAGTACGCTAGAATCAACATCGTGAAAAGCCCCATCTACTAAAGTAGCCTTAAAATCAATCATAGGATAGCCGGCAACTACACCGGTTTCTCTAATATTATTTAGCCCTTTTTCTACGCCTGGGATATATTCTTTAGGTACAGCACCGCCAATAATTTTACTTTCAAAAACAAAACTCTTATTTTTATCTTCCTCTTTTAAATCTTTTACTTCACTTAGAGGTTCAAAAATAATTTTTACACGTGCAAATTGACCTGCACCGCCTGATTGTTTTTTATGAGTATAATCAATTTCACAAGATTTAGTAATGGTTTCACGATATGCAACTTGCGGAGCTCCAATATTTGCCTCAACTTTGAACTCTCTTCTCATACGATCAATGATGATTTCTAAATGAAGCTCGCCCATTCCCTTGATAACAGTTTGTCCCGTTTCATGATCGGTTGAAACTCTAAATGAAGGATCTTCAGCTGCTAAACGAGAAAGAGCCAAACCCATTTTTTCTTGATCTGCCGTTGATTTAGGTTCAACCGCAAGCTCAATAACCGGCTCAGGGAATTCCATTCTTTCTAGGATTACTTGCTTATCCATATCAGACAAAGTATCACCAGTAGTAGTATCTTTAAGACCTGCTAAAGCAACTATATCACCTGCCGACGCTTCTTTTATATCCTCACGGTTATTAGCATGCATCAATAGCATTCTACCAATTTTTTCTCTTTTATTCTTTACGGTATTTATAACAGTTGTTCCTGAAGTGATTTTGCCTGAATATATTCTAATAAACGTTAAAGAGCCGACAAACGGATCAGTCATAACTTTAAATGCTAATGCAGAAAAAGGTTCGGTCACGGAAATAGGATAATCTTTTTCTTCACCTGTTTCAACGTCAACCCCCCTTACTATAGCAATGTCAGTAGGCGAAGGTAAATAATCTACTACTGCATCAAGCAAAGTCTGCACACCTTTATTTTTGAAAGCACTACCGCATAAAACAGGGTAAAAAGCTGCTGAAATTGTACCTTTTCTTATTAATTCCTTAATTTCTTTTTCAGTTACTTCTTCACCAAATAAATATTTCTCCATTATATGGTCATCTAATTCAACAACCATATCAAGCAATTTAGTACGATATTCTTCTGCTTCTGCTTTCATATCTTCAGGAATTTCATGATCAGAATATTTAGCATCCTTTGTATCACCGTCCCAAAGCACGGCTTTCATTTTAATAAGATCAACTATTCCTTTCAAATTTTTTTCAATACCTATAGGGAGCTGCGTAACTAACGGCTTTGCACCTAAACGATCTTTAATCATTTCTACGCATCTGTAAAAATCCGCTCCCATTCTGTCCATTTTATTAACGAAACACATCCTTGGAACGTTATATTTATCTGCTTGTCTCCAAACAGTTTCTGATTGAGGCTCAACACCTGCCACACCGTCAAATACTGCAACGGCACCGTCAAGAACGCGTAACGAACGCTCTACTTCGATGGTAAAATCAACGTGGCCAGGTGTATCGATAATATTAATTTGTTTACCGTTCCACATACAAGTAGTAGCAGCTGAGGTAATTGTTATACCACGTTCCTGCTCTTGTTCCATCCAGTCCATGGTAGCACCGCCTTCATGAACTTCACCTATTTTATGCGATTTACCGGTATAATATAAAATACGCTCAGTAGTAGTAGTTTTACCAGCATCGATATGTGCACATATACCGATATTACGGATATTTTCAAGCTTCTTACTCATATTTAGTTACCTTGCTTTGTTTTTTTAGGACTAAAATGAGAGAAAGCTTTATTAGCTTCAGCCATTCTGTGAGTATCTTCTTTCTTCTTAATAGCAACACCTCTATTATTTGAAGCTTCAAATAATTCTTCAGCAAGTTTATCAATCATCATTTTTTCAGAACGTTTTGTTGCCGCCGTAATAATCCAACGAGATGCAAGAGCGTATCCCCTTCTTTCATCTACCGGAGCAGGAACTTGATAATTAGCCCCTCCAACTCTTACCGATGTTACTTCCAAATACGGTTTCACATTATTCATAGCAGTACTAAAAGTTTGATATGGATCAACTTTATGTTTTTTCTCGATTTTATTAAAAGCAGAATAAACAATTTTTTCTGCAAGAGCTTTTTTCCCTTCTTTCATAATATTATTGATAAATCTTGATAACAAAACACTGTTATACTTCATATCAGGTAAAATTATTCGCTTTTCTGCAGCGTGACGACGTGACATTTGATTTTTTCTCTCTAACTAATGATTATTTTTTGGTAGCTGCAACTTGTTTGCGAGAAGCACCGTAACGCGAACGACCTTGCTTACGTCCTTTAACTCCAGCTATATCGTAAGCACCTAGTACTACGTGATATTTCACCCCCGGAAGATCAGGAACCTGACCGCCTCTTACTAACACTCTATCATGCTCTTTTACACTATGCTTTTCCCCGGGGATATAAACGTTCACGGTTCTTTTATTACTTAAACGCACAGTTGCTACTTTACGAAGAGCGGAGTTAGGCTTTTTAGGGGTAACGGTTTTTACCACTAAGCACACACCGCTTTTAAAAGGATTAGCTTCTAAGGCAGGAGATTTGGTTTTACGAATTTTTGACTTTCTCCCAAAACGCACTAATTGATTATATGTTGGCATTAAAAAAATACTCCAAAAAACTTACACATACGATAATTAAAGGGCAAAAAATACTTTTGCCCTTTGAATTTTAAATGATTTTATAAATGCAAATGATATATTTGCATTGTAAAATTAAATTACACTAAATTTAAATTATAATTACTTTTTCCATAAAAGCAAGTATGTTTTAACTAACAATTAGTTTTTTCTCGATTATTTTTGCTATAAAACTTATTAACATCACTAAAATATAGTAACAACAAGCGGCAATAAGCATCGGAAAAAAGTAGTTATATGTTTCGAGCGATACAATTTGTGCTCTTTTCATTAAATCCATTTCACCGAACACCGAAATAATTGCAGATTCTTTGATTAGATTAATAAGTTCATTTGTTAATGAGGGAAAAATATTTTTAATCGCTTGTGGCAATATTATATCTTTCATTATCAAAAATTTTGGAACAGCAAGAGCTTCAGCTGCTTCAAACTGCCCTTTGTCAACGGCATTTATTCCTGCCCTAATTATCTCTGAAACATATGCTCCTGAATTAAGTGAAAAAGAAATGGCACCTGCTGTAAATACGCTAAATTTAATACCTATTAAATAAGGTGATGCGAAATATATAATACTTAGTTGGATTAATAAAGGCGTACCTCTAAAAATAGAAGTGTAAAAATCAGCAAAAAGCCTTAATGCACGATTTTTATTTACCTTAAAAAGCGCTAGTAATGTCCCTATAACTAAGCCGAATATAACGGCAATAACGCTATATTTTAAGGTAATTAAAGTCCCTTCAGCAATAAAAAGTATTTTGGGATAGAATTTTGTTAAATATTCAGGCATTGTATTATAGTTTTTTAGCTGTGTGATATTAATTTCTGCAAAAATGCTGGTGCATAGCTCCTGTGTCATTCCCGCGGAGGCGGGAATCCAGAAAAAAAAGCCTAAATATCGCAGATTTTTAAAGTTAAAAGCTCGATATCTCTCGCTTTATGCTGGATTCCCGCCTCCGCGGGAATGACATAAAGAACCTAATCAATACACTCTCTTTGCTGGTGGAATTGCCTTAACTTCATCACTCAAAGTAGTTAAAGTAACAGGTTTATAGTCAAGTATAACCTTGCCGTTTTCATCGATAGTGCTAAGAGTATGCTTCATCCAATCTTGATCGTTACGATCAGGGTAATCTTCTCTTGCATGAGCTCCTCTACTTTCTTTTCTTGCAGCTGCCGAATACACAGTTACTAGAGCTTGATCAAGCAAATTATCTAGCTCTAAAGCCTCAACTAAATCGCTATTCCAGATTAATGATTTATCGTTAATTTTTATATCTTTATAGCCGCTTCTTATCTCGCTAATCATGCCTGCCCCTTCATCTAGCACTTCTTGTACTCTAAATACCGAAGCGTGGCTTTGCATAGTTCTTTGCATTTTAAGCCTTAAATCCGCAACCGAAATATTACCGCTACTATGACGAATCTTATCAAACCTACTAATAATTTTCTCTAAATTTTCTTCTTTTATAGGCTTATGCGGGCTAGCCGGCTTAATGAGTTCAGCAGCTTTTAATGCACTACTTCTTCCAAATACTACTAAATCAAGTAGAGAATTTGAACCTAGGCGATTAGCACCGTGTACCGATACACAAGCAGCTTCACCGATTGCCATAAGACCTTTTACTACGTTATTATGGTTTTTGCCGTCTTTATTAATTATTACCTGACCGTGATAATTAGTAGGAATTCCGCCCATATTATAATGTACTGTGGGAAGCACCGGTATCGGATCCTTAGTTACATCTACGCCGGCAAAAATTTTAGCTGTTTCAGAAATACCGGGCAAACGACTATGTAAAATTTCAGGTGATAAATGATTTAAATGCAAGAATACGTGGTCTTTATGCTCCCCTACACCCCACCCTTCTCTGATCTCAATGATCATTGCACGTGAGACTACATCTCTTGAAGCTAAATCTTTGGCAGCTGGAGCATATCGCTCCATGAAACGCTCACCGTTAGCGTTAACGAGATAACCGCCCTCACCTCTTGCTCCTTCAGTTATGAGGCAACCAGCCGAATATATTCCGGTCGGATGAAACTGCACAAACTCCATATCTTGCAGCGGTAAGCCGGCTCTAATAGCCATGCCTCCCCCGTCGCCTGTACAAGTATGAGCAGAAGTTGCCAAAAAATAAGCACGCCCGTATCCACCCGTTGCAAGTACTACATTATGGGCTCTAAAACAATGCAAACTACCGTCATCTAAATTCCAAGCAACTACCCCTCTACATTCACCGTCTTCCATCAGTAAATCAATAGCAAAATATTCGATGAAAAACTGTACTTTATGTTTTAATGACTGCTGATACAAAGTGTGAAGTATCGCATGCCCCGTACGGTCAGCTGCCGCACATGTACGCTGTGCTGCTTTACCTTTACCGTATTCGGTAGTCATGCCGCCAAAAGGACGCTGGTAAATTTTTCCCTCTTCAGTTCTTGAAAAAGGTACACCGTAATGCTCAAGCTCTAAAATCGCATCCGGAGCATTCTTACACATATATTCGATAGCATCCTGATCGCCTAACCAATCTGAACCTTTAACCGTATCATACATATGCCAACGCCAATCATCCGCTCCCATATTGCCAAGAGCCGCACTAATACCACCTTGTGCTGCTACAGTGTGGCTACGAGTGGGAAAAAGTTTTGATATACAAGCCGTATTAAGGCCTTCTTTAGCCATACCAAACGCAGCACGTAAGCCTGCACCGCCCGCGCCTACGACTATTACGTCAAATTTATGATGAATTATATTATATGATGTAGTCATTAAACTTATTTTTATTTTTAGTTCCACTATTGTCATCCCATGGCTTGTCCACGGAATCCAGTTAAAAATACTTTAGCATTTTTTATTATTTTTTTTGGATTGCAGCAAAGCTACGCTCCGGCGTTATTGCATGAATCATTTATATCATTCCCGCGAAGGCGGGAATCCAGCATAAAGCAAGATAAATCGAGCTTTTAGCTCTAAAATTTATTGTATTTATACTTTTTTTTGGATCCCCGCCGTTGCTAAGGATGACATTGTGTATGTTTTCCGATCTATGCAATAACTCCCTTCGCTCCTCGCAATGACGATTTAGTATCTATGCAACAAAGCCGATCAAGCCGTGGGATAACTTATTTATCAATTATCCTTTATAAAACGCAGCCACTATAAAAGCCACAATAGTTAAAACACTAAATAATTTTACTGCTATAATTAATGTATTACGCAATTTATTACAACTTATATAATCCTCAATTACTACCTGCATGCCGAGCACAGCATGATACAAAGAAGCAATTACCGTAATTAGTAACGCTACCATGTTAAAGGGCTGTTTAAGCTCCCAAATAATAATATTTATGTCATTATTTTTGTTGGCTAGCATAAAATATATTAGCCATACCGAGCATAAAGCTAATATAATCACCGTAATTCTTTGTAATAGCCAGTGATGCGAACCGCTTTTAGCAGAACCGGTATTTTTTGCTTTTACAATATCCGCTTTAAAATCATATGTCATTTATTTTCTCTAAACACGTTTTTTTTGTTAAAAGTTGTCATACCGCGACTTGATCGCGGTATCCAGTTAAAAATACTTTAGTATTTATGTCATTCTTAGCAACGGCAGGAATCCAGAAATACATTCGCCTAAATCTTTCCATTCAGGATTAATACTTTCTATCAATTTAATTTTCCAACTACGATTCCACTTTTTTAATGCTTTTTCTCTAGCAAGAGCTTCTTTAATATCAGCAAATTCTTCTGTATATACAAGTTTTATAATATTATATTTTGATGTAAATCCTTTTATCACTTTCTGCTTATGCTCATAAGCACGACGCATTATATTATTAGTAACACCTATATATAAAGTACCATTGCGATCGGAGCATAATATATATACCCAATACATTTTTGTTACTTTAGTTTTATTTTTTTCTGGATTCTCGCCTGCGCGGGAATGACATAAAAGCCCTACAATAAAGCCCTTTTTCAATTCTTTTACAAAAACATTACACCCACAACAATACTGTTAATAAGATAGAGCAAACAACCACGCTCCAACCTGATAAATTAACTGCTTTTATAGAAAAGCCGTAACCGACATCCCAAAATAAATGCCTGATGCCATTACATAAATGATAAAACCACGTGAAGCTAGTTAGGATCAAACATATTTGGATAATGCAACAACAATTAGCCACCTGTATATAATTACTGTCAAATTTGCTAAGAATAAACCACCATGCTAAAATTGAAACTGCGAAAAATAAAGCTACGCCCGTCATACGATGCAAAATCGATAAGGTTGAACTTATTTGCGGCTTATATATAGTTAAATGCGGCGAAATCGGACGCTTATTATAAATTTCTTGTTTGGTTTTAGTCATAATATTTCTAATATAATAAAAAAAGGTTATGTCATTCCCGCGTAGGCGGGAATCCAGCATAAAGCGAGATAATATCGAGCTTTTAATTTTAAAAACTTGCTGCTTTTATGTTTGTTTTTCTGGATTCCTGCCTACGCGGGAATGATATACGAGTCATACAACAATGCCCTACAAGCCACGGGATGACACAGTATTACTCTCTCTCCAGCCAGTATCCTTCAGCAGGCGATAAATCATCCGCCACCGCTCTTCTGTCATCAAAGACAAAACACTCGCCCTGCCATAAATTATTCTTATTTTGCGTATCTTCTAAATATTGTAATATACCGCCTTTTAAATGGTAAACGTCTTTATAGCCTATGCTTTTAAGTAAACTAGTAGATTTCTCGCATCTAATGCCGCCGGTACAAAACATTGCAATTTTTTTACCTTTAAGCAATTCGGCATTTTGCTGTACCCAAGCCGGAAACTGCTTAAATGTTTCAGTATGCGGATTAATTGCCGATTTGAATGTACCGACTTCCACTTCATAGTCGTTACGCGTATCTACTACTATAACATCTTGTTTTGTAATAAACTTATCCCAATCTTGCGGCTCTATATATTCGCCTTTGAACAAATCAACATTTAAATTATCAACATTCATTGCTACAATTTCTTTTTTAAGTCTGACCTTGAATTTTTGGAAAGGATGAATATCGCTATAGTTTATTTTAATGTTAATTTCTTCCGCCTTAGTTAGTTTTTTTAGCTCTTCAAATACAAGATTTACGCTTTTATACGAACTGGAAAAAGAGCCGTTGAATCCCTCTTTTGCTAACAAGATAGTACCCTTAACATATTTTCTTTTACCGATAAATAATAGTTTCGGTATTAAGCTTGTCGGCTCTTCAATATTAACAAAACTATACGCACTTAAAATTGCAATCTTTTCACTCATAACTTATAGTATTATTATTTTTTGATTTTTCTAATTGTCATATCGCGGCTTAACCGCGCGTTATCTCAGGATGTAACCTGTGACTAAAGATCCCGCGATCAAGTCGCGAGATGACATTTAATTAGCAACCGGTAACGGCACAAATGTACTCGCATCCCCTCTTTCAATCAAAAGCAAAATATTTTGCTTATTTGATTTTTTAGCATTTTCATATAATTCTAATAGATTACTTACGTCTTGTATCTTTTCTTGATTAACCCCAGTTACTAAATCGCCGACTTTAAAGTTACTATCTTCTTCCTCAACTTTAGTAATAATTATACCTACTTTATCATCAGAAACAGCAAATTTTTGTTTTAATTCTTTGGTTAAATTATTAAAAGTAATATTGCTTTTTGTAATTACTTGCTCTTTTTGAAGGACTTTTTCTATAGTTTTTTCTTCTATGGGTTCTTTCTGTACTCCCTCATTATCGGCAGTCATTTTTATTGGAAGTTCAAGCTCTTTCCCTTCCCTTAATACTTTTACTTTAACTTCTTTGTCAACAGGGACGTCAGCAACAATTATGCGTAATCTTTTAGTATTTTTAACCGGTTGACCTGCAAATTCTAATATTATATCCCCAATTTTAATACCAGCTCTATCACCAGGATCATCTTTTTGTATCTTAGATACTAGAACACCATTAGTATCTTTAAGACCTAAACCTTCAGCGATTTCCTCGTTTAAATCCTGTATTGTTACACCAAGTCGTCCTCTACTTACTTTACCGTCTTTCTTAAGACGCTCAATTATAGGCTTTGCAGTATTTGAAGGAATAGCAAAACCGATACCTATATTAGTACCGACTGGTGAGAATATTGCTGTATTTACACCGATAACTTTTTGGTCTAGATTAAACATAGGACCGCCCGAATTACCGTTATTAATTGCGGCATCTGTTTGGATAAAATTATCAACTATATTATCAGTATCTATATCAATGTCTCTACCTTTCGAAGAAATAACACCGGCAGTAACAGTACCGCCAAGGTTACCGAACGGATTACCGATTGCAATAATCCAGTCCCCTACCCGTGCTTCATTGGAATCACCGAATTCTACAAAAGGTAGCGGCTCTTCAACATCTATTTTTAAAAGTGCTAAATCGGTTTTAGTATCACTACCGATTAATTTAGCAGGTAATTCAGTATTATCAGATAATTTTACATTAATCTTATTGACGTTAGCAATTACGTGATAATTCGTAACTATCAAACCGTTAGGCTCAATAATAAATCCTGACCCGAGCGGTACAGTTTTAGGAGCTTGGTCAACTTCTTCCAAATTAAGCGGTATATTAAGACGCTCTAAAAAATCATTAATCCAGTCTAAAGGTTTCTTTTCTTGTAATGGATCTTTATCTATATTTTCTGATTTATTATTAACATATTCTATTGTAGAGATATTAACGACTGCTGGAATTAGAGGTTCAACTATGTCGGCAAAACTATAACGTGATGAATTACTTACTTTTAAAGGAGAAGAATTTATTTCGGTAAATTCATTTTCCTCTAAATCCGTTATTTTTAAAGTTTTAACCTCTTGTTTCGCTAAAATATTATTATTTAATATTAAAATTATTACGATAACAGCATATTTAGATATTTTCGATTTCATTTTACTACTTAGCTAAATTAAGGTATTTTAGTATATCCGCATCAGGTGAAATAATAAAATTAGTATCTTCTTTCTTTAAAGAGTTTTTATATACTAATAGCGATTTATAAAATTTGTAAAATTCCGGATCGACGGAATAAGCAGAATTATATATTTTAGCCGCTTTTTCATCACCGTCACCCTTAATAATCTGAGCATCTTTATAAGCTTTAGCAAGTATTATCTTACTCTCCTTATCTGCTTTTGAGCGAATACGGATACTTTCTTCTTGTCCTTCCGCCCTAATTTGAGTTGCTTCTTTTTCACGAGCAGTTTGCATACGACGGTAAATTGCAGCACTATTTTCTTTTGGTAGATCAGCCCTTAAAATTCTAACGTCAATCACATTAATCCCGAAACTTTTAGCTTCACCGTTTACTTGGTTTAAAATATTTAACATTATATTGCTGCGTTCTTGGGTAAGTAAGCTACTAAGAGAAACTTTACCTATTATTTTTCGCATTGAAGACTCAAGGTTACGGGTCAGCCTAATTTTTACGCCCTGATAATCATGTACTGTTTTATAGAACATGACCGGATCTTTAATTTGGAATTTAGCATAAGCATCAACAATTACCCGCTTTCCATCAGCTGCCGTTAATTCTTTTGCTTCTACTTCTACGTCTAAAAGACGTTTATCGAAAAATTCAACATTTTGTATTAACGGGATTTTAATATGAAGTCCCGGAGTTTCTACAGTTCTTACTGCTTCACCGAATTGAAAAACTACGGCAGATTGACGTTGATCAACTGAAAACAGTGAGCCGGAAATTAATATCAGTCCAAAAAGAACCGTAAAAATTATATAGTAAATCTTTTGCATTTAATTTAACATTTTTTGTTGTTTTTACATGTCATACCACGACTTGACCTAAGGTGTTACACGGATCAGCTCTGTCTTTTATGTCATTCCCGCGTAGGTGTTGTTGCGTGGATCGTTTCCCCATTGTCATCCCGCGACTTGATCGCGGGATCCAGTTAAAAATATCAAAATTATTGATATTTTTAGTTGTTTTTCTAGATACCATGGTCAAGCCACGGTATGACACCGAACACATTTTCCGATCCACGCAACAATGCCTTCCCGCGTAGGCAGGAATCCAGAAAAAATAAACATAAATACAGTAATTTTTTAAAACTAAAAGCTCGATTTCTCTCGCTTTATGCTGGATCCCCGCCTACGCGGGGATGACACTAGGGCTTTATAGCCATATGCGGTAGCAGAGCATTATTAATAATAGTCTTAGTCGAACCGCTTAATATTTCTTCAGCTACCTCTAAATATAGCCTATCTCTAGTTACTTGCTTGTTTATAACATATTGCTTATAAAGTGCACTAAATCTTTGGCTATCACCTTCGGCTTTTGATATTATTTCCTCACGATAACCTTCTGCTTCCTCTATAATTTTTGCAGCAGCACCTCTTGCTTCCGGTAATATTTTATTATTATAAGCTTGAGCTTGATTTATTTCTTTTTCTTTATCTGCCTTTGAGGTTTGAACATCTCTATAAGCGTCTATTACTTCGGCAGGAGGCTCAGCTTTTAATAACTGTACTTTTTCTATCATTACTCCTACGTTATAACTATCAAGAATTTTTTGTGCCAACTTCTCTATTTTATAAGTAATTTCTTGTTTTTGATCTGACAACACCCAAGAAATAGGGGTATTACCTATTACTTCTCTAACGCTACTTTCAACAGCCGACTTAACTGTCTCTTCTGGTGTTTGTACGTTAAATATAAAATCTTCTAAGTTATTAATATGCCACATTACGTCACAATTTAAAGCAATAATATTTTCATCACCGGTAAGCATAATACTTTCACTGGCAATATTTTTAATATTATCACTGCCGCTACGCATAGAACTGCTTGTACGATATCCGATTTCAATTCGGCGTGATTGCTTAACTTTCTCAACTATTACCTTTTCAAATGGCGTAGGTAAATGATAATTAAGTCCGGGATAACCCTTACGTACAAACCGTCCGAATCTTGTTACTGCTGCTTCTTGGCCCTCTTTTATCTCATAAATACCTGAAGCAAGCCATAAAACAAATAAACCTAAGACAGCTAAAATTATTGTTTTAGTGCTAAAATTAAAATTAAATTGGAATTTATCAAAATTAAATTGATTTTTTCTTGGTCTTGTGAATATGTTATCATCTTTATCGTTATCAAAATCTTTCCATGGGGATTTTTTGAAAACAGAAAAGTATTTTTTAGTAAGCATTTGCTTTTTTATATTAGTTTTGAAGTTGTAATGATTATATATATTATAGTATTTTACGTCAAGTTGCGAACTTTAGCAGATTAAAAAAGGATATTTAATTATGGCGAATTTACACCAACAGCAAATTATTGATAAAATAAGTGATATTATATTTAAAAACGGTACGCCTTTAAAACAAGTTATATCCAACATTATAATTAAGGGTAATAATATCGGCTTCTCGATAGATATATCAGGTAAAGAGAGACTAGAAGCTGAAGAGATTAAGCTTAAAGCTATTAATAAACTTAATGAAATTTCAGGCATAGATAAAATCACAATTATTTTTACCGAAAGTAAAACACCAGAAAAAAAATATCAAAAACCAAAACATTTTGTAGAGAACGTTAAAAAAATTATCTTAGTTGCATCAGGTAAAGGCGGAGTTGGGAAATCCACTATTTCGTCTCTTATTGCTCAGCAATTAAGTTTAGAAAATTACCGTGTCGGGGTAGTAGATGCCGATATTTACGGTCCATCAATTCCGCATATATTCGGTATTAATATAGTACCGCAAACAATTGAAGGGAGAATAATACCTGTAAGGGCTGCGAATAATGTGCAAGTTATTTCTATAGGTTTTTTTGTTAAAGATTATTCAGCAATTATTTGGCGTGGTCCTATGGCCAGTAAAACAATATATCAGTTGTTATCGGTAACGAAATGGGATAATCTCGATTATCTAATTATTGACATGCCGCCGGGTACCGGCGATATTCATTTAAGTATGTTAGAAAATTATCATTTAGAAGGTGTAGTAATCGTAACTACTCCGCAAAAAATGTCAGAGATAGATGTAGTACGATCTATAGATTTATATCAGAAATTAAATTTACCGATACTCGGAATAATTGAAAATATGAGTTATGACAAAAATTCCGATATAAGTAGCGGCAGACGTTTATCGCAAAGATATAATATTCCCTTAATCGCTCAAATTCCGATTATGCCGAAAATAGCTAATGCTTGCGATAATTCACTCCCGCTTACCGATTTATTAACACTACCTTTAAAGGAGTATTTATGATGAATATATGGGTTCTTACAGACAGTAGAACAGGAAATAACCATCAAGCAATCGCACTTGCTGAAAAATTATTCAAAAAATATACGATGATTAAGCTTGAATATAATTGCTTAGCTAAATTACCGAATTTTTTACTAAAATATTATCCTGTGCATATAAAAAAAGAAATACTGCAAAATATTATGGATAAGTCAATGCCTGACGTAATTATTACCGCCGGCAGAAGAACCGCAGTTTTAGCATTTTATTTAAAAAAGATGCTTAAAAAAGAAATTAAATTAGTGCAGATAATGCGCCCTTCTTTACCATATAATGTATTTGAGGCAGTGATTCTACCATATCATGATCAACATGATTCCTACGAAAGTAGTAATGTCATTTCCATAAATGGAGCAATCAATAATGTAACCGAAAAGTTCGCGGCCGCGAACTTAGAGCTAAAGAAACACTACCCTAAACTTGAAGAGTTTATCGCCGTAATAATCGGCGGGAACAGTAAAAAGTTTAATTTTACTCAAAAGGAGGCAGATTTTTTTTCTTCATTATTAAAAACAATATATGCTAATCAAAAAATTCCTTTTTTCATAAGTTTTAGCAGACGTACGCCGGATATGGTAAAAGCAATTATTAAAAAACATATGCCGACGTCGGCAATTATTTACGATCCAACTATAGATGCAGGCTTTAATCCGTATATCGCTATGCTTGCAAATGCAAAATATATTATTTCTACGGCAGATTCGATTTCTATGTGTAGTGAAGCAGCGTCAAGCGGTAAACCTCTTTATATATTCTGCCCTTCAAATTTTAATTCTTCAAAGCATAAAACCTTTCTAAAAAAACTGGTAGAGCAGAATATAGCGAAAATGTTTGATGAATCTGTAACAAAGCTAGAAGAATATAATTATAAACCCTTAAATGAAGCGGAAAGAGTAGCTGAAATGGCACCGTCAAATTAAGTAAATTGGTTTCAAAAAGTACTATGTTTTTATATTTCAGGCAGCAAGAAGTCTTTGAGTAGCTTCGTCCCAAATAGATTTAGCGGATGCAAATGCAATTCTTTGCTCTGGTGCGGTTTTAGTATATCGTCCAACATTGACGGCAAATATATTTCTGACTTTGCCCATCAGTGATAATATACATTGTGCTGAATTAGGATGCTTAAATTTAATCAATATTTTTTCCTTTCGTCGAGTTGGCTGATGAGCATTTTCAACACAGTTATTTAGTCTCTTACTAGTACGATGTTCAGTGTTAGGACACATAAGCTTAATCGGTTTAATGTAACTCCTGAGCTTATCAGTAACAATTACTCTTGGAGTTGGATAATTACCCAATAATCTTGATAAAAAGCGAATAGCTGATTTCTTGTTACGACGCTTCTGCAATAATATTTCTAATTCATGCCCCTTGGAGTCAACAGCTCTCCATAATATGAATACTTCGCCTTTGATCTTGATGTTCATCTCATCTAAATGCCATTTGTCAGTTGCTTTCCTCTCTCTCTTTCTGATGACAGCTTGAAAATAAATCGCAAATTTATTGCACCAAAATCTTACAGTCTCATGACTTAAAATAATACCTCGATACGCCATCTGTTCTTGAACATCTCGGTAACTATTATTAAAGCGATGATATAACCATACTGTATGGCTAATGATGCTTGCTGGAAAACGATGTCTCTTCGGGGTTTGAGTAATATGCATAGCGTTAAGATTTATTGATAAATGGTTACTACTATTCTATAAATCATTCCTTTCAATCGCTCAATACTTAAATTTACATCTCTCTTAACTTGACGATGCCCTTTCAATTCATATGATCAAGCGGCTTGATTATTTCCCTAATATCCAATAAAATCCTTTTGAAAATCAAATACAAAAAATAATGCATAATACTGATGTTTTAATAATAGGTGCAGGACCTGTTGGACTATTCGCTGTTTTTCAAGCTGGAATGCTTGGAATGAAGAGTCACGTTATCGATGCTCAAGAAGTTATAGGCGGGCAATGTATTACTTTATATCCTGAAAAGCCTATTTACGATATACCGGCATACCCTAAAATAGCTGCAGCTGAATTAATCAAACAGTTAGAGCTACAAGCGGCTCCCTTTAACCCGGTTTATCACTTAAACCAACAAGCAGTAGAATTAAAAAAAGGAGATGATTTTTTTGAAGTCAAAACCTCAAAAGATACTATTATTAAAAGCAAAGTTATTATTATAGCGGCAGGAGCAGGTTCATTCGGTCCAAATAAGCCGCCTCTTGCCAATATTGAAAACTTTGAAAATAAATCGGTTTTTTATTTTATAAATGATCGAAGCAAGTTCGCGGGTAAAGATATAGTAATAGCAGGCGGCGGTGATTCTGCTGTTGATTGGGCTATTTCTCTTTCTGAGATCGCTAATAAAATATATTTAGTTCATAGGCGGGACAAATTTAGAGCAGCGAATGAAAGCTTGAGACAGTTAAAAGACATAGCGGAAAGCGGGAAAATTGAGCTAGTTACCGGTTATCAATTAGATTCGTTAGAAGGAAATAGTAACGAACTTCAAGCAGTTATAGTAAGAGACTTACAAAATAATATTCGCAAATTAGATGCTAATATTTTATTGCCGTTTTTTGGATTAAAGCAAGAACTGGGAGCATTAGCGAATTGGGAATTAAATGTAAAACTCCACCATATTGAAGTAGACCCTGTACATTATCAAACTAATATCCCAAGTATATATGCGATCGGTGATGTTGCTTATTATGAAGGCAAACTTAAATTAATTCTTACCGGTTTTGCCGAAGCAGCAAGCAGCCTTCACCATGCATACAGTAAAGTATTTGACGGCAAAGCTTTACATTTTGAGTATTCTACTACTAAATATACTCGATGATGGATCTGTCATCCTGTAGCGGCATTGTTGCGTAGATCGAAAAACGTGTTCGGTGTCATACCGTGGCTTGACCACGGTATCCAGAAAATAACTTTTAGTACTAATAATTTTAGTATTTTAAGCTGGATCCCGAGATCAAGTCGCGGGATGACAGAGGAAAAATTGATCTACGCAACAACGCCTCCTGTGGCTGGCATTGTTGCGGGGAACGAAAAACGCCCTGATGTCATTCCCGCGTAGACGGGAATCCAGGAAAAAAGTATAAATACAATAAATTTTTAAAGCTAAAAGCGTAGGTTATCTCGCTTTATGCTGGATTCCCGCCGTTGCTAAGAATGACATACAAGCTATACAACACTGCCTTATCAAAAATATTATAAATAATTTCAGAGAGAAAAATAAGAGTGAATAACGCAATTGACGGCAAAGCTTTAGCAAATGAAAAATTAGATATGCTAAAGTTAGAAATTCGAGAACTTAGAAGTAAAACAACAGAAGTACCGAAACTTGCAATAGTCTTAGTAGGTGATAACCCTGCAAGTACTATTTATGTAAATAATAAGATAAAAAATGCCCAAAAAATAGGTATTGATACTTTGCTATTACATTTTCCTATTACTATAAAAACAGAAGATTTAATCACAGAGATCAATGAGTTAAACCTTAATAAAGAAATTTCCGGGATTATAGTTCAGCTTCCATTGCCTGACTCTATAAATAAAAATAAAATTTTATCTGCCGTTTCACCTTATAAAGATGTTGACGGTTTTCATCCTTTAAATATCGGTTATTTACATAGCGGAATTAGCAAAGGTTTTATACCCTGCACTGCCCTTGGTTGTCTTGAAATAATAAAAAAATATGAGCCGAATCTAAGCGGTAAAGATGTCGTAATTGTCGGGCGTTCAAATATTATAGGCAAGCCTTTAAGTGCTTTATTATTAAGGGAAGATTGTACCGTAACAATATGTCATTCTAAATCGCAGAATTTAAGCTCTATTACCTCTAAAGCCGATATTGTTGTTGCAGCTATAGGTTCACCACTAAAATTAACTTCTGAATATTTTAAAATTAGTGCTATAGTAATTGATATAGGGATTAATAGAATTGGTAATAATAAAATTGTAGGAGATGTTGATTTTGAAAACGTTAAATCTAAAGTCAAATATATTACTCCCGTCCCGGGTGGCGTCGGTCCTATGACTATTGCTTTTTTACTTAAAAACACAATACAAGCATTTAATATCCGTTTATATGACTAAAAAATTTTTAATATTAATTTATTTAATTTTTCCGTTTTTATGTTATGGAAATAACTTTAATAATCCTGATTCTTGGAAAAATCCTGAAATTATAAAAATATTAAAATCTTCTAATATGGCACCGTCAAGTTAAGTAAATTGGTTTCAAAAAGTACTATGTTTTTATATTTCAGGCAGCAAGAAGTCTTTGAGTAGCTTCGTCCCAAATAGATTTAGCGGATGCAAATGCAATTCTTTGCTCTGGTGCGGTTTTAGTATATCGTCCAACATTGACGGCAAATATATTTCTGACTTTGCCCATCAGTGATAATATACATTGTGCTGAATTAGGATGCTTAAATTTAATCAATATTTTTTCCTTTCGTCGAGTTGGCTGATGAGCATTTTCAACACAGTTATTTAGTCTCTTACTAGTACGATGTTCAGTGTTAGGACACATAAGCTTAATCGGTTTAATGTAACTCCTGAGCTTATCAGTAACAATTACTCTTGGAGTTGGATAATTACCCAATAATCTTGATAAAAAGCGAATAGCTGATTTCTTGTTACGACGCTTCTGCAATAATATTTCTAATTCATGCCCCTTGGAGTCAACAGCTCTCCATAATATGAATACTTCGCCTTTGATCTTGATGTTCATCTCATCTAAATGCCATTTGTCAGTTGCTTTCCTCTCTCTCTTTCTGATGACAGCTTGAAAATAAATCGCAAATTTATTGCACCAAAATCTTACAGTCTCATGACTTAAAATAATACCTCGATACGCCATCTGTTCTTGAACATCTCGGTAACTATTATTAAAGCGATGATATAACCATACTGTATGGCTAATGATGCTTGCTGGAAAACGATGTCTCTTCGGGGTTTGAGTAATATGCATAGCGTTAAGATTTATTGATAAATGGTTACTACTATTCTATAAATCATTCCTTTCAATCGCTCAATACTTAAATTTACATCTCTCTTAACTTGACGATGCTGCAAAGTCAGAAATATATTTGCCGTCAATGTTGGACGATATACTAAAACCGCACCAGAGCAAAGAATTGCATTTGCATCCGCTAAATCTATTTGGGACGAAGCTACTCAAAGACTTCTTGCTGCCTGAAATATAAAAACATAGTACTTTTTGAAACCAATTTACTTAACTTGACGGTGCCCTTATCGGATCTACTCTGATGTCTAAACCCAACTGAGCAAAATATTTATTGATTACTTCTTTAGCTCTTTCATGAATAATTTTATCTTCGGGGATAATAAACGCTTTGCCACTTACTTTAGCAAATTTAGGATTTAAATCTACTGCCTTAGCTCCTAAAGATTTACCGTCCTCTGTAAATCTTCTAGTAGTAATAAGCAAATGGGCATGCCAATTCTTCTCTCCATCATGTGGCTTGTGGATATCAACCTGGACTCCTAAACCATTTTTAACCCATGCCATTTCTTTGATGATTTCATGAGTAATTGCTATTCTATCTTGTAAATCTAATTCCTTATCATCAGGCAATGCTATTACTACATCTTTTAATAATTGACTATTTTTTCTCTTCTCTATACGCTCTACTTCATTCATCAAAACTCTTGGGTCTTTAAATTTTTGCTCTACGTAGCTAGGCAATAATACTGCATGGTAAACATTATCTCCCTTCTTGCTAAAGTTGTAAGTAACGTTAGTTCTCTCATCTTTAATAATCAGCCTGGCATTATAGGCAGCTTTAAGGCAAGCATTTTTGCCTTCACTTCTGCCTACGATTTCTATTCTTGCAAACTGTATCGCCATGGTTAGTGAATCTCAATCTTATTCAATCCTGAATAACATTACCATGCAATCTTAAAATCATCCACTGAATCTAAAACATATGAACCAGCAAGCAAATAATAAACCTTCAGGTTTATATATTGCGTAGTGCGACACGATGGCACTAAATTAAAGTCTGCAAGTATATTGCGGCTAGGTTGCATTTAGACCTAATTACTATTATTGCGGTGCAAGGTTGGTAACGACCTTGTGCTAAGCACAATAAGAAGCCTAACTAAAGTACTAATCTGGATAGGAAATAGGGGCAAAGTAAAGTTAAAATTGGTTAAACGAAAGTGAATCTTTGTTTGGAAAATATCGTAAATATAAAAGCAGATACTCCAGATAATATCTGTTATAGGGATAAAGCTGAAAAGCTTAGCTGTAAGAAGGCACACGCGACCTTCTTTAAAAATGCCAGCTCCCCGGTATAAAGAAGGTAACCAACTTAACGCATCTTTAATTAGTGAAACGTGGTAAGCCTATTATTTGGCAACTTATAGTAGGTAAGAGAGGTCTTAAAAAGCTAATGACACTAAGTCGAAAGACTACAGGAATACATAACTGGGTGTATAGGCACTATGTGCTAATCAGAAATGATGCTGACTTGAGACTGGTGATTTACCCTAAATGAGTAAACAAGATTATGAATTATATTGGAAAAGTTAGATGCTAAACGCAAATGTAACAATTAAGACTAATGATAATAATAATTCCGAACAAATCCATTGGTATGCAATTGATTGGCAGGATATTAATAAAAAGGTTAATAATCTTCGTAAACGTATTTATAGGGCATCTGCAAATGGTAATACGAAACTAGTACGTAGTCTACAGAAACTGATGTTAAAGTCAAGGTCAAATAAATTACTTGCTATAAGACGTGTTACCCAAATCAATCGAGGGAAGAGAAGTCCTGGTATTGATAAAATAGTTGTTAATACAGATAAAGAAAGAAATCTATTAATGCACAAATTAATAGATAACAATCTATTATCTGTTAAACCAATCAAGCGTGTATACATACCTAAAAGAAAGGGCAAACTTAGACCTCTAGGTTTGCCCACTATTTTGGATAGATGTAGGCAAGCTGTTGTTAAATCAGCACTTGAACCATTCTGGGAAGCTCAGTTTGAGGGTAGTAGTTACGGCTTTAGACCTGGACGTAGCACCCACGATGCAATACAGAGAATTTCTGCTATTGTTTGCCCTGGTACAACTAGGGGATGGATATTAGACGCTGATATTAAAGGTGCATTTGACAATCTGGATCATGATTTTCTTTTAAAGATTGTGGGAAATTTTCCAGCACGAAATTGGATTAAAGCATGGCTTAAATCTGGTGTGATGGAAGAATATCAATTCACCAAAACAACAGTTGGAACTCCTCAAGGGGGAGTGATCAGTCCCTTACTTTTAAACACAGCTCTTCATGGAATGGAAGACATACTTAACATAACTTATGATAAATATGATCATCTCCACCCTAAGTCTGAATATGCTTTAGTCAAATATGCAGATGATTTTGTCATTTGTGCAAAATCTGAAAGCTCTTGTATCAAAGCAAAGCAGATAATCAACGATTGGTTAAATATTAGAGGATTAGGATTATCAGAAGAAAAGACTAAGATACTTCATATTAAGGAGGGTTTTGACTTTCTGGGATTTAATATTCGTCAATATAATACTAAAAGTAGAAGAAGAGGTGTAACACTACTAGTCAAACCGTCCAAAGATACTATTAAATCATTTAAAAAGCGAATAATGATTGAATGGAAAAGAAGCTTCGCATGGGGAATTGATAGAATAATTGAAAATCTTAACCCTAGAATAATGGGGTGGTGTAGTTATTTTAACAAGGTTGTCGCCAAAGAACTTTTATCCAACTAGATCGTTGGATGTGGATGCGACAAGCAAGATTTGCTTGTAGAAGACATCCTAATAAATACTGGAAGTGGCTTAAAGAGAAGTATTGGGGCAGAATCAAAGCTCGAAATGATAATTGGGTCTTTATGGATAAAAGTAAAGATCTATATCTATGGAAATTACAATGGACAGCAATTAAAAGGCATATTCTAGTTAAAGGCAAAGCATCTCCTGATAATCCAGCACTTAAGGAATACTGGCAAAAACGTCAAGCTAGTAAACCAAAGTACTTCTTTAAGACCAGACAGATTCTTTGGCGTAGACAAGAAGGTAAATGCCTTGTTTGTTTAGATTCAATAGATAATGGAGAAAATGTGCAAGTCCATCATAAAATACCTAAAAGATGTGGCGGCACTGATCATATTAACAATTTGTGCTTATTGCATACAAACTGTCATAGGCAAGTACATAGCAAACGAGGACAACTAATTGCAGCTGTTAGTAGATTGCTTGAGCCGTATGCGGAGTAATTCGCTTGTACGGTTCTTTGGGAGGAAAGCACTCTAAGTGCCTACCTACCCGCTGTGCGACACGATGGCACTAAAATAAAGTCTGCAAGTATATTGCGTAGTGCGACACGATGGCACTAAAATAAAGTCTGCAAGTATATTGCGTAGTGCGACACGATGGCACTAAAATAAAGTCTGCAAGTATATTGCGGCTAGGTTGCATTTAGACCTAATTACTATTATTGCGGTGCAAGGTTGGTAACGACCTTGTGCTAAGCGCAATAAGAAGCCTAACTAAAGTACTAATCTGGATAGGAAATAGGGGCAAAGTAAAGTTAAAATTGGTTAAACGAAAGTGAATCTTTGTTTGGAAAATATCGTAAATATAAAAGCAGATACTCCAGATAATATCTGTTATAGGGATAAAGCTGAAAAGCTTAGCTGTAAGAAGGCACACGCGACCTTCTTTAAAAATGCCAGTTCCCCGGTATAAAGAAGGTAACCAACTTAACGCATCTTTAATTAGTGAAACGTGGTAAGCCTATTATTTGGCAACTGATAGTAGGTAAGAGAGGTCTTAAAAAGCTAATGACACTAAGTCGAAAGACTACAGGAATACATAACTGGGTGTATAGGCACTATGTGCTAATCAGAAATGATGCTGACTTAAGACTGGTGATTTACCCTAAATAAGTAAACAAGATTATGAATTATATTGGAAAAGTTAGATGCTAAACGCAAATGTAACAATTAAGACTAATGATAATAATAATTCCGAACAAATCCATTGGTATGCAATTGATTGGCAGGATATTAATAAAAAGGTTAATAATCTTCGTAAACGTATTTATAGGGCATCTGCAAATGGTAATACGAAACTAGTAGGTAGTCTACAGAAACTGATGTTAAAGTCAAGGTCAAATAAATTACTTGCTATAAGACGTGTTACCCAAATCAATCGAGGGAAGAGAAGTCCTGGTATTGATAAAATAGTTGTTAATACAGATAAAGAAAGAAATCTATTAATGCACAAATTAATAGATAACAATCTATTATCTGTTAAACCAATCAAGCGTGTGTACATACCTAAAAGAAAGGGCAAACTTAGACCTCTAGGCTTGCCCACTATTTTGGATAGATGTAGGCAAGCTGTTGTTAAATCAGCACTTGAACCATACTGGGAAGCTAAGTTTGAGGGTAGTAGTTACGGCTTTAGACCTGGACGTAGCACCCACGATGCAATACAGAGAATTTCTGCTATTGTTTGCCCTGGTACAACTAGGGGATGGATATTAGACGCTGATATTAAAAGTGCATTTGATAATATCGATCATGATTTTCTTTTGAAGATTGTAGGAAATTTTCCAGCACGAAATTGGATTAAAGCATGGCTTAAATCTGGCGTAATGGAAGAATATCAATTCACCAAAACAACAGTTGGTACTCCTCAAGGAGGAGTAATCAGTCCCTTACTTTTAAACATCGCTCTTCATGGAATGGAAGACATACTTAACATAACTTATGATAAATATGATCATCTCCACCCTAAGTCTGAATATGCTTTAGTCAAATATGCAGATGATTTTGTCATTTGTGCAAAATCTGAAAGCTCTTGTATCAAAGCAAAGCAGATAATCAACGATTGGTTAAATATTAGAGGATTAGGATTATCAGAAGAAAAGACCAAGATACTTCATATTAAGGAGGGTTTTGACTTTCTGGGATTTAATATTCGTCAATATAATACTAAAAGTAGAAGAAGAGGTGTAACACTACTAGTCAAACCGTCCAAAGATACTATTAAATCATTTAAAAAGCGAATAATGATTGAATGGAAAAGAAGCTTCGCATGGGGAATTGATAGAATAATTGAAAATCTTAACCCTAGAATAATGGGGTGGTGCAGTTATTTTAACAAGGTTGTCGCCAAAAGAACTTTTATCCAACTAGATCGTTGGATGTGGATGCGACAAGCAAGATTTGCTTGTAGAAGACATCCTAATAAATACTGGAAGTGGCTTAAAGAGAAGTATTGGGGCAGAATCAAAGCTCGAAATGATAATTGGGTCTTTATGGATAAAAGTAAAGATCTATATCTATGGAAATTACAATGGACAGCAATTAAAAGACATATTCTAGTTAAAGGCAAAGCATCTCCTGATAATCCAGCACTTAAGGAATACTGGCAAAAACGTCAAGCTAGTAAACCAAAGTACTTCTTTAAGACCAGACAGATTCTTTGGCGTAGACAAGAAGGTAAATGCCTTGTTTGTTTAGATTCAATAGATAATGGAGAAAATGTACAAGTCCATCATAAAATACTTAAAAGATGTGGCGGCACTGACCATATTAACAATTTGTGCCTATTGCATACAAACTGTCATAGGCAAGTACATAGCAAGCGAGGCCAACTAATTGCAGCTGTTAGTAAATTGCTTGAGCCGTATGCGGAGTAATTCGCTTGTACGGTTCTTTGGGAGGAAAGCACTCTAAAGTGCCTACCTACCCGCTTTAACCTAATCTAAAGTTATGTTAATAACCTCTCTCTCCGTAGTTTTTCAGCTGTTACTTCAAATAATGGCAATTATCTTTGTTTATCTTAATTTTATGGTTTGGTGGGCAACGGGGATTCTTAAATTTTTTTATCCATTTATTATCTTACTATCACTTGTAGTCTTTTGGTTTATCAATTATCTGGTTCAGAAAAAAATATGGAAGATTTTTTATTGGTACTTAAATAATATGTTGGACTTCTTAAATTTATTGTGCATTCATGACATGTAAACAATAATATCTAAAATATTAGACTCATATGGATAATGTCATAAAACAAAAATTAAAATTACAACAAAAGAAAGCTAAAATTATTACTGAAGAAGCTAAACTTAAAATTATAGAAAGAAAAGTGCGTACTCGTCGCTTAATTGAACTGGGGGGATTGATTGCTAAAGCAAAACTTGATGACTTACCTACTAATAGTTTATTTAGAGTATTAGTTTCTTTAAAAAATGACTTAACAGAATCCCCACATATCAAAAACCAATGGACTAAAATTGGTAGGGATATTTTTGATAATCTTGATTCTTAGCATGATTTGTACTAGCGTAATATATAAATTTCCAAATATTTTAATTAAAGATTAGATAAATTATGCAGTATGTGATACTATTCATCTAGATAATCTAATATAATTAAAAAATGAAGAAATATGCAAGGTATGATGAAGGAACATTTTCTTCATTAACAACAGAACAAAAAAAGCTGTAGGATTATTGTCAATTGGAACATTTTTAGAATATTTTGATCTGATGCTCTATGTTCATATGACAGTTTTACTGAATGAATTATTTTTTCCTAAAGTAGACCCTCATACTCAAGCTATTTACTCTGCTTTTGCATTTTGTTCTACTATGTGATGAGGCCTGTTGGAGCCATAGTTTTTGGCTTAGTTGGTGACATGATTGGTCGTAAAGCAACGGTAATTATTACTACATTTTTAATGTCTTCTTCATGTCTTGCAATGGCTCTTGTTCCAACTTATGCTGAAAAAGGACTCATTGCTACTGTGATAGTTATAACATGTCGTATTATTCAAGGTCTATCTTCTATGGGTGAAGTAGTTGGAGCACAACTATACTTACTAGAAATAACAAAACCTCCTGTACAATATCCTATTGTTCTAATGACATCAGTATTTGCTAATTTAGGAGGAATGGTAGCCTTAGCTGTTGCATCTTTAGTCACCTCATTTGGATTTAATTGGCGTATAGCGTTTTGGCTTGGAACTAATAATAGCAAGATTAAATTAGTAATATTTTTTATTTTTGCTCTAATTTGTCCTTATTTACTAAATAATATTACTACTTCTGTTCATTTGTTCTTAATTCAATCATTTGTAATGTTATTTTTTCTTAGTGCCAATCCAGCTATGCCAATTTTTCTAAAACATTTTCCAGTTTTTAAACGATTTAGAACAGCAAGTATAATTTTTGCTTTATCGACTGTTTCCATGAATATTATTATATCTTTTGGTCTTGTATATTTAACAAAGTATTTTGGTCATTGGGGAATACAAATGATACTATTCCCAATAATCATAGGATTTACATTTGGATTAAATTATTTCAGTAATTTAGAAAAAAATAAAAAATCATGTTTATTTTAGAAACAAAAATAGAAGAATTTATTTTAAATAATTCAGATCTAAAGGATGTTCATGCTGCAACCATATTTGCTTTAGATGATAAAAAATTGATAGTATCATTTTTTGGTAAAACACAATCTGAATCAGGTAAGTTAGAAGAAAATAATAGCATTTGGATAAGTTTGGGACTGAAAAAGAATAATCATTATCAATGGACTACTCTAGAAAGAATTGTTGCACCGCAATATTTTCGTGATCATTATATTCCTCTTAAACAAGATAATGGAATCATCAGTTGTGGAAATCCAGTAATTACTTTCTTTAATAATCAATTGTTAATTTTTAGTAAAATAGGTCCTTATCCAAGAACATGGAGTGGGATACTATCTCGTTCTTATGATCGAGGATTAACATGGCAAGAACCAGAGTTATTACATGGTATTCTAGGACCAGTACGTAATAAGCCACTAATTTATGAAAATAATATTTTATCTCCATGTTCTCGAGAAAGTTGTATTGATGATTTTCCATATATAGAATATTCATCAGATTTACATACATGGCATTTAAGTAATCCTATATTACCATCTAACCCTCAAATTTTTCAAAAAGGTTACAGAGGTTTTATACAGCCAACTTTAGTTAGTAGTAATTCACCAAATAAAATCATAATGTTAGTAAGACCTAGAAAAACTGATTCCTTAATGTCTACTTACATACACAGATCAATATCTATAAATAAAGGAATATATTGGAGTAATTTAGAACCAGTAAATTTATTAAATCCTGATAGGGCATCGTCAAGTTAAGAGAGATGTAAATTTAAGTATTGAGCGATTGAAAGGAATGATTTATAGAATAGTAGTAACCATTTATCAATAAATCTTAACGCTATGCATATTACTCAAACCCCGAAGAGACATCGTTTTCCAGCAAGCATCATTAGCCATACAGTATGGTTATATCATCGCTTTAATAATAGTTACCGAGATGTTCAAGAACAGATGGCGTATCGAGGTATTATTTTAAGTCATGAGACTGTAAGATTTTGGTGCAATAAATTTGCGATTTATTTTCAAGCTGTCATCAGAAAGAGAGAGAGGAAAGCAACTGACAAATGGCATTTAGATGAGATGAACATCAAGATCAAAGGCGAAGTATTCATATTATGGAGAGCTGTTGACTCCAAGGGGCATGAATTAGAAATATTATTGCAGAAGCGTCGTAACAAGAAATCAGCTATTCGCTTTTTATCAAGATTATTGGGTAATTATCCAACTCCAAGAGTAATTGTTACTGATAAGCTCAGGAGTTACATTAAACCGATTAAGCTTATGTGTCCTAACACTGAACATCGTACTAGTAAGAGACTAAATAACTGTGTTGAAAATGCTCATCAGCCAACTCAACGAAAGGAAAAAATATTGATTAAATTTAAGCATCCTAATTCAGCACAATGTATATTATCACTGATGGGCAAAGTCAGAAATATATTTGCCGTCAATGTTGGACGATATACTAAAACCGCACCAGAGCAAAGAATTGCATTTGCATCCGCTAAATCTATTTAGGACGAAGCTACTCAAAGACTTCTTGCTGCCTGAAATATAAAAACATAGTACTTTTTGAAACCAATTTACTTAATTTGACGGTGCCGAGCTGTCAGATAAGTAAGAGTTAATAGACTTATCTTTAGCAATTTTAATGCTATCCTTGAAAGTTTGCATAGGTGTTTTTCCATAACAAAACTTTCCAGAATGAGGTCTTGCGTTGTTATATTTGTTTAAATATTGATCTAAGTCAATCTGTAAATCCTCTAAAGAACTATAAATCTTTTTACGGAATGTGATATCGTAAAACTCATCCTTTAAAGTTCTATGTAATCTTTCGCATATTCCGTTAGTTTGAGGAGATCGAGCCTTAGTTTTAGTATGATCAATATTTTCTATCGCCAAATATAACTCAAAAGCATGATTTTCTACCTTGCCACAATATTCTGTTCCTCTATCTGTTAAGATTCTAAGTAGAGGTACATCATGATTGTTAAAGAACGGTATTACCTTATCATTTAGAATATCAGCAGATGTTATTGCAGATTTGTCAGTATAAAGTTTACAGATAGCAACTCTAGAATAAGTATCAATAAATGTTTGTTGGTAGATTCTACCCACCACCTTCATATTGCCTACATAATATGTGTCTTGTGAACCAAGATACCCTGGATGCTGCGTATCTATTTCCCCATGTGCTTCTTTAATTTGTTTTACTTTTTCTAGAGCAGCTAGTTGCTCTTCTGTAAGTAAGATACCATCCTGTGCAGATTTAGCTTCTAATGCTTTTAGTCTTTTCTTTAAAGTCTCAAGATCATTGCGTAGCCAAATAGAACGTACTCCACTGGATGATACTATAATACCCTGTTTCAATAACTCTTGGCTTGCACGAAGCTGACCAAGAGCGGGATTTTCTATAGCAAGATTTATTACTGCTTGTTCTATATGTTCTGATACACGATTCTTAAGTATAGGTTTCTTACGACTTATATCTGTAAGTGCAGCTTCTCCGCCTGTCTCATACAGTTCTTTAAATCGGTAAAAGCTATCTCTTGAATACCCCATTACTTTACACGCGGTGCTAACACTGCCCAGTTGTTTTGCAAGTTCTAATAATCCTAATTTAGGCTTGATTATTTTTTGATCGTAATTTGACATATTATTCCTGTTAATTGAGTTTTATATTTAGTTCCTGGATATGATAGATAACTTCTCAGGGCATCGTCAAGTTAAGAGAGATGTAAATTTAAGTATTGAGCGATTGAAAGGAATGATTTATAGAATAGTAGTAACCATTTATCAATAAATCTTAACGCTATGCATATTACTCAAACCCCGAAGAGACATCGTTTTCCAGCAAGCATCATTAGCCATACAGTATGGTTATATCATCGCTTTAATAATAGTTACCGAGATGTTCAAGAACAGATGGCGTATCGAGGTATTATTTTAAGTCATGAGACTGTAAGATTTTGGTGCAATAAATTTGCGATTTATTTTCAAGCTGTCATCAGAAAGAGAGAAAGGAAAGCAACTGACAAATGGCATTTAGATGAGATGAACATCAAGATCAAAGGCGAAGTATTCATATTATGGAGAGCTGTTGACTCCAAGGGGCATGAATTAGAAATATTATTGCAGAAGCGTCGTAACAAGAAATCAGCTATTCGCTTTTTATCAAGATTATTGGGTAATTATCCAACTCCAAGAGTAATTGTTACTGATAAGCTCAGGAGTTACATTAAACCGATTAAGCTTATGTGTCCTAACACTGAACATCGTACTAGTAAGAGACTAAATAACTGTGTTGAAAATGCTCATCAGCCAACTCGACGAAAGGAAAAAATATTGATTAAATTTAAGCATCCTAATTCAGCACAATGTATATTATCACTGATGGGCAAAGTCAGAAATATATTTGCCGTCAATGTTGGACGATATACTAAAACCGCACCAGAGCAAAGAATTGCATTTGCATCCGCTAAATCTATTTGGGACGAAGCTACTCAAAGACTTCTTGCTGCCTGAAATATAAAAACATAGTACTTTTTGAAACCAATTTACTTAACTTGACGGTGCCTTCGAAATAGCAAAACTACTTTTGAATGATAAACAAGATTTAATACATAAGGCAGTAGGATGGATGCTTCGAGAAGCAGGAAAAAAGGACGAAAAGCAGTTGTTGATCTTCCTAGATCAGCATATATCAAAAATGCATAGAACTACATTGCGTTATTCAATAGAAAGATTTTCGCCAGAAAAATGTCAAGATTATCTTTCAAAAAACTAGATTTATATATAAACTATGCTAGTATTTTATCAAACTATTAAAAGGTATTGATTATGATAAAAAATTTATTAGTTAGTTTTATAGCTTTAACTAGTATAATAAATTATGCTAGCCCCAGTACTCAAGTAAATCAAAATACTATTTCTTCAAATAATAATTCTACTGATTCTTCTGATGCATTAACCCCATTAAATGCAGCAGGTGCTGTGCAGTTTGCACAACCTTGGGTCAGACCTACTACAAATGTGGATAATGTAATAAGCAGTTCTGCTATGTATTTTACATTAGTAAATACTAGACCAGCTAGTTATAATATAGTGAATATATCTTCCGATGAAGTAGGTAGAATAGAAATTCACCAAACAGTTACTGATAGTAACGGTGTTAGTCAAATGGTAAAAGTAGATTATCCATTTTTAATCTCCGGTAATTTAAACGTTGGTTTCATTCCGGGAGGTATGCACATAATGCTTTATGATATAAGAAAAGATCTAAATATAGGCGATACGGTTAACATAACTTTTTTCTTTGATGATGGAAGCGTAAAAACTGTAACTGCTAAAGTAGCAACCGATAATCCGTATAATACTACTACCTCTCCGTCAGGAAGTTAAAAATAATAACGTTATTGTGTTGTACAATATCATCTAGTTGCTTGTCCACAGGATCCAATAAAAAACCTTAAATGTCATACCAAGGCTTGACCAATAATGCTGGACAGTTATTAAAAAAGGACCCGTCATTACAAGAAGGTTAGGTAATAACCGACTAAGCAATCTAGTAAAATGCATAGCTTTTTTGTTTATTGTCTGGATCCCGTCGACAAGTAACTAGATGACACCGAGCGCAAGCCTCACACAGGAATGACATAGTAAACATATAACATATGACTTCAGAACTTACCGGAAGTGCTTTAATTAAATCTAAGCTTATAGATATTCCTGAGCGTTCAGGAGTTTATCGAATGTCTGACGTTAATAAGCAAATTATTTATGTCGGTAAAGCTAAGAATCTAAAAAAGCGTCTTACTAATTATATTAAGACAGATTTAGACACTAAAACGCTTCGGATGGTTGCAGATACTTGTTCTTTAGAATATAGCATTACTAATTCTGAAGTAGAAGCTCTCTTATTAGAAGCTCAACTGATCAAAAAATTTCAACCAAAATTTAATATTTTGCTTAAGGACGATAAGTCTTTCCCTTTTATTAAATTACGATTAGATCATGACTTTCCACAACTGTTAAAATATCGTGGTAGAGCTTTAGAGAACGGGAAGTTTTTTGGTCCTTTTGCTTCCGCTACCGAAGTTAATACTACTTTAAGCGAACTTCAGAAAATTTTTAAATTGCGTTCTTGTACGGATAATTACTTCAATTCACGCACTCGTCCTTGTTTGCAATATGAAATTAAACGTTGTTATGCCCCATGCGTCGGTAAAATAAATAAAAAAGATTATGCAGAGCTAGTAGAACAGGTTAAAAATTTTTTGCAAGGGCGCACAAGAGAGCTGCAAGAAAACCTATCGAAGAAGATGGAAGAGCTAAGCGAGCAAATGCGTTTCGAAGAAGCAGCAGAACTCAGAGACCGTATTAAAGCACTAAGCTATGTACAGCTCAAAGCCGGTATTACGGATATAGTTAAAGATGCAGATATAATTGCGATCGTAGAAAAGAACGGACATTATTGCATAGAGGTTTTTTTATACCGAATAGGACAGGCTTGCGGTAATATTCCTTATTTTCCTACTTCTACCGAAAATAGTACAAAAGAAGAAGTTCTAAAGCATTTTTTACTTCAATTTTACCAAAAGCAACAAGTTCCTTTCGAAATCATTATCAATCATGAAATTGAAGATAGGGAAAATATCTTAGAAGCAATAAAGAAAATCAATAATGTAAACAAGCTTAACCTTGTGGTACCTGCTAGCGGCGGTAAGCTTAAGTTAGTTCAAAATGCTGAAACAAATGCTTTATTTTCTCTTGAGCAATATTTAAAGAAATTTGCTAAAAATCAAGAACTTATGCTTGAAGTTAAAGAATTATTTAACCTTGCTGAACTTCCTGAACGAATAGAAGTTTACGATAATAGCCATATTCAAGGTAAATTTGCCGTCGGGGTTATGATAGTTGCGGGTAAATCCGGCTTTGATAAAAAAGAATATCGGGTTTTTAATGTGAATGTATGTCATTCCCGCGTAGGCGGGAATCTAGAAAAATTAAGTATGGATCCCCGCTTTCGCGAGGATGACATAAGAAATATTGCCAAAGGTGATGATTATGAAATGCTAAGGCAAGTACTTACAAGAAGATTAGTACGATTAAAACAAGAACCGTATAGGTTACCGAGTTTAATGATTATAGACGGTGGTAAGGGTCATTTAGGTATTGTTAAAGAGGTGATGGATAAACTTGATATGCATATTCCATTTGTTTGTATGTCAAAAGGTATTGATAGAAATGCCGGTCTTGAACAGTTTCATATGGTAGGCAGAGAAACATTTACTTTAGACAAAAATCTACCGCTGATGAAATATTTACAAATCTTGCGGGATGAAGCTCATAATTTTGCTATAAAAAACCATAGGCTCGGCAGATCACGCGCTATAAAACTATCAAGTCTTGATGAAATAGAGGGAATAGGGGAAACACATAAAAAAGCGTTACTACATTATTTCGGTTCATATAAAGCAGTATGCGACGCAACTATAGACGAACTTGCCAAAGTAAATGGTATTAGTAAGTCACTTGCTAAGATGATTTTTGATAATTTGCATAAGAGCTAATAAATATACTCGTTTTATTTGAAAAATTAGCTACAGCTATTTTAATGGCTTTTATGTCATTCCTGCGAAAGCAGGAATCCAGCATAAAGCAAGATGGAGTGAGCTTTTAGTTTTAAAAACTTGCTATATTGTATTATTTAATTACTGAATCTAGTTAGCAAGCCACGAGGGGCGTTGTTGCGTGGATCGGAAAATGTGTTCGGTGTCATACCGTGGCTTGACCACGGTATCCAGAAAAACAACTAAAAATATCAATAATTTTGATATTTTTAACTGGATCCCGCGATCAAGTCGCGGGATGACAATGGGGAAACGATCCACGCAACAATGCCGCCACGGGATGACGGGACTGATCCACGCAACAATGCCTTCCCGCGGAAGCGTGAATCTAACATAAAGCAAGCTTTTAACTTTAAAAATTTACTGTATTTATATTTATTTTTACTGGATTCCCGCCTTTGCGGGAATGACATAAAAGTCATGCAATAATACTGCCTTTTCTAGTTATTCAAAACTGTCCGGTATATTAACACCTTTGCATATTAAATATTCATTTCATTTCCCCCAAAATTCTTCATGGTTAATGCAATTTTCTAATGGTTCTTTACTAGCTTCAAGAATTCTCTCTACTAATCCAAACACCGAATAAAGGGCTAAAGTTTCTTGCAATCCTTCGTAATCTTCTTTTGGTAGGGTTAATTTATTATTACGTTTCCCCATTTCATTAGTCTCATTAAATAATTTAGCTCATGCTTGCAAATTTTTACAATTAGTCACAATAATATACCTAAAAAGTAATCTAAAGTATATCATATTATGTGCAGTAATACCAATAAATAAAATATAATTTTATCAAAAAAATAACTTTATAACTCATGATACGGAATTGGCAGCAAAAAGGTTGGTCTAATTTTAAATACGATCAAAAGTTTATAGTAGATTTAGAGAAGCTTTTATTAATAATAGCGGCATTCTTTTAGGAACGACTAAACATCTCTCAAACCTCTAAAGTTACAGTCACCAGAGATTTGCAAGCATTTATTAAAACCGGAGAGCTTAATTAAAGGAACAAGATATTACATCAATTTAGAAACAAATTAGTACTTACTTTTTACTAATTCTATTTATCCCTATAGCTAACGTAAATATCAAGCAGCTTACCATTGTTCCTATAAATACTCCTCTAAGGTTAAAATATTGTAGGGATAGAGAATAATATTCCCAAAATAAAAAGGTTGCTGCTCCGCTTAGTGAGGATAAAATCATTATTTTCTTTTGAACTTTAATACTAAAAAGCGTTGTTACTAGCGGTGCTAATATTACAGGTCCCCAAAAGCCGGTGAAGAATATCACTAAATCTATTACATTACTAAATTTTAGTGCTGCAATTATAGCAAGACTACCCATTGCTACATTAATAATTCGGGCAATTAATAATAATTTCTGCCCGCTTTCGACTTTTAAAAAAGGGTTAATTATATCTTTAACAATCGCTATAGAAGTGACATTTAAATCAGAATCGGCAGTAGACATAACGGCAGCAAGTAGTCCGCTTATAACGAAACCTTGAATTAGAGACGGAATTATTTGATTGATTAGATAAGGTAATACTAAGTTTGACGGCTGATCAGGGTAAAGCTTATAAGCTATAATTCCGTTTAAGGCAATACACATTATAAAGAATAAATATATAACTGATTTAATATATATTGCTTTAGTTGTTTGCCTAGGATTTTTATTGATCAAAGCCCTTTGAATAAAAGTGGGGTATAAATTCATTACGCTAAAGCTTAAAGCTGCGGCTATCGTATAAGAAAGTAAATTATCTTGATCAAAATTTGTGCTTTTTATCAATAAATTACCGATAAAATCTTTAGAGTCGAGTTTATTTAAACCTATAAAAGTTATAATAGGTATGGCAATTATCATTGCAAAAAATTGCAATAAATTAGTAAAAACGATAGATTGCAAGCCGCCGATTGTGGTATATATAAGCACTATGCTATAGCTTAAAATTACTCCTTCTACATAGTTTATTTTTAAAATATATTGAAAAATATAGCCGCTGACGCTTATTTGGGCAGCTAGGAACCCTACCGAAACTATAACCGAACTAACCCCACCAATAAAACGACCGATATTACCGTAATAAATACCCATTATATCGCCAATGCTTTCCGCTCCGTAATGTTTTGCAATTAGCGGCACTATATAAATAGCAATTATTATATCTATCGGGATAGTAAGCATTAGAGCATAGGCGTAATATGCATGTCCTAAAAAAGCTTTTTCCGTAATACCGAATGTAGTAGCACCGCCAACCGAGCTTGCAAATATTGTAGCTATTAATAATAATTTGCTATTCTGCACCTTATTTTCTACATTCGCATAGTTTTTAAAGCTACTATGCTTAGCACGGTAATAGATACCTACAACTAAAATGGATATTAGATATATGAATACGATAATATTATCGATAGTTATTTTAAACATTTTAGTATTTCTAGATTGTCGGCTTCACGAAATTTTAATATATCTTATTTAACACAACATAAAAATAAAAAATTCTATGATCTTGATGAAATTTATTTAGAAGAGGTTAATCAATCTAGTAATAATAAGCTAAATGATGAATTTATAGGGCATAATGGTAATGTATATCAATATAATAAAAATATGGATACTTATATACCTCTTACCGGCGTTGATTTAAGTCATGGGTAGGCTTATAACGACAGTGTTAGGATAAGAGAAAGGAAAAAAGCTGACTCCTTCTATAAATTAAGCAGTGAAATAGAATTTAGTGAAGATACTATAGTAAAGTAAATTGCACATAATTCAACTTCCTTTACTATAAATAAAACTTCATAATATGTAAACTTTCAGATTTAATCTGACATATTAAGGTTAAAAATAGAAGAGTTTGTGTGTATGTAGATAACTGAGAAGGGCACCGTCAAGTTAAGTAAATTGGTTTCAAAAAGTACTATGTTTTTATATTTCAGGCAGCAAGAAGTCTTTGAGTAGCTTCGTCCCAAATAGATTTAGCGGATGCAAATGCAATTCTTTGCTCTGGTGCGGTTTTAGTATATCGTCCAACATTGACGGCAAATATATTTCTGACTTTGCCCATCAGTGATAATATACATTGTGCTGAATTAGGATGCTTAAATTTAATCAATATTTTTTCCTTTCGTCGAGTTGGCTGATGAGCATTTTCAACACAGTTATTTAGTCTCTTACTAGTACGATGTTCAGTGTTAGGACACATAAGCTTAATCGGTTTAATGTAACTCCTGAGCTTATCAGTAACAATTACTCTTGGAGTTGGATAATTACCCAATAATCTTGATAAAAAGCGAATAGCTGATTTCTTGTTACGACGCTTCTGCAATAATATTTCTAATTCATGCCCCTTGGAGTCAACAGCTCTCCATAATATGAATACTTCGCCTTTGATCTTGATGTTCATCTCATCTAAATGCCATTTGTCAGTTGCTTTCCTTTCTCTCTTTCTGATGACAGCTTGAAAATAAATCGCAAATTTATTGCACCAAAATCTTACAGTCTCATGACTTAAAATAATACCTCGATACGCCATCTGTTCTTGAACATCTCGGTAACTATTATTAAAGCGATGATATAACCATACTGTATGGCTAATGATGCTTGCTGGAAAACGATGTCTCTTCGGGGTTTGAGTAATATGCATAGCGTTAAGATTTATTGATAAATGGTTACTACTATTCTATAAATCATTCCTTTCAATCGCTCAATACTTAAATTTACATCTCTCTTAACTTGACGATGCCGTCCTAACACTGAACATCGTACTAGTAAGAGACTAAATAACTGTGTTGAAAATGCTCATCAGCCAACTCGACGAAAGGAAAAAATATTGATTAAATTTAAGCATCCTAATTCAGCACAATGTATATTATCACTGATGGGCAAAGTCAGAAATATATTTGCCGTCAATGTTGGACGATATACTAAAACCGCACCAGAGCAAAGAATTGCATTTGCATCCGCTAAATCTATTTGGGACGAAGCTACTCAAAGACTTCTTGCTGCCTGAAATATAAAAACATAGTACTTTTTGAAACCAATTTACTTAACTTGACGGTGCCCTTGAAGGGCTTGATTGCTTAATCTTTACCGGCCGGTGTTGGGCAAAATTCTGCTGTAATACGTGAGATGATTAGTGATAAGCTTTCTTGGCTCGGTATTAAAATAGATGATGCAAAAAATCAGAAAAATGAGTATATAATAAATACTGAAGACAGCAACGTTAAAGTTCTCGCCTTACTAATAAACGAAGAGCAAATAATCGTAGAAGAGGTGATAAGGTTTTTATAATTAAAATATGCAAGTACGAATATGAATCTAAATTTAGATGCCGAGGATGAAAGTGATAAATGTAACTGGAAATTATATTATAAATTTGAAGAAGTAGTATATAAAGGTAGTGATGCAGAAATTAAAAAAATCTTGGATCAATTTAGTGTTCAGGATTTTTTACATATTCCTATAATATTTGATTTAGTAAGTTATAAAAAGTTACGCTTGCTAAAGCTATTATATAAAAAAAATATTCCTTTAACTTATGAGGATAAATTTAATGAAGGCAATGCCTTACACGTTGCATGCGGTGCTGATGGAAGTTTAAAATTAGTAAAATTTTTTGTTGAAAATAATATATTAATTGATATTCATCAGAAATCTGAAAAATTTGGTGATATGCCATTGACATTAGCTACATGTTATGATCATCATGATATTATAAGATTACTTTAAACAAAAATTTAATATTACTTCCGTTACTTTAGAAGATTTAGATGTTATAATAGACCGAGTAAAAGCAAATTATAGAAGATATTACAATATAAAAAAGCATTACGAAAACCAAAGTAAGAAATAATGTCCCTACTTCACGCTACTATCTTAACAGTTTTTCCTGAAATGTTTCCCGGGACATTAGGCTATTCATTAGCCGGTCAAGCATTACAAAAAAATATTTGGTCCTATGACGTTATAAATATTCGCGATTTCGGCTTAACTAAACATAAAAACGTTGACGATGAAGCTTACGGCGGAGGTAGCGGGTTTATAATGCGTCCTGACGTGCTTGGCAAAGCTATAGATCACGCCTTATCTTCAAACCCAGAAGCTAAAATTTATTATCCTTCTCCACGCGGTAAAGTGCTCACCCAAAGCTTTGCTAAAGAAATATTACAGGATAAAAATATCGTATTTTTATGCGGACGTTACGAAGGGATTGACGAACGTGTAATTGAAGAGTATAATGTAACGGAAATTAGTGTAGGTGACTACATTTTATCCGGCGGAGAAATACCTACTCTTACCATTCTTGATTGCTTAATTAGGCTATTACCCGGTGTTTTAATAAATCAAAATACCCTTTTTTCCGAGTCTTTTGAAAAAGACGGGGAATTTAAAGGGGGGCTTGAGTGCGGTTTGTACACAAGACCTGAAATTTGGCGTAACCGAAAAGTGCCGAGTATTTTATTATCCGGTAACCATAAACTAATTAACAAATGGAAAAAAGAGCAATCACATATGATTACTAAACTACGTCGTCCGGAGTTATTTAAAAATTTATAAGGAGTTAACAAATGAATATTATTGACCGCTTTGAACAGAAAAATATTTCGAAGCTTATTGCAAATAAAAAAATTCCTGATTTTAAAGCCGGTGATACCGTTAAAGTTACAGTAAAAATAATCGATAGATCTTTTGAAAAAGACGGTAAAGAAAAAATAACTGAAAGATTCCAAGCTTATGAAGGTGTAGTTATTGCTAGAAGAAATCGTGGTATAACGTCTTCATTTTTAGTGCGTAAAATTAGTCACGGTGAAGGTGTCGAAAGACGCTTTATGCTTTATTCGCCAATAGTACATGCTATTGAGGTAGTAAAATACGGTGTGGTTCGCCGTGCTAAATTATTCTACTTAAGAGGTAGAAGTGGTAAATCTGCAAGAATTAAAGAAAGACATATGTCATTTGCTAATGTATTAGTTGAGATTTGATCTTACATTTAATAAAAATTACGTATTAAAAATACAGATAAAAAAATGGAAGGTCACAATGCACTTAAATCAAAAAATAATAAAGCCAAAATTAGGTTTACTTGAATTAGCTAAGAGTCTTGGTAGTATATCATCAGCATGTAAAGCGATGGGATATAGTAGAGATAGTTATTACAGATTTAAAGAACTGTATGAAACTGGTGGCGAAGAAGCGTTGTATGAAATTAGTCGAAGAAAGCCAATAATAGCGAATAGAGTTGATCCAGCGATAGAGAAGGCAGTAATGGATATGGCAATAGAATATCCAGCATATGGTCAGCTAAGAGTATCAAATGAGCTTAAGAAGAGTGGTATACTTGTATCACCTGGAGGAGTGAGATCAATTTGGCTACGTAATGATTTAAACAATATCAGTAAAAGGCTTAAAGCATTAGAAGCAAAGATGGCTCAAGATGGGATTGTTCTTACTGAAGCTCAGTTACAAGTACTAGAGAAGCGTCGTAATGAAAAAGAAGCACATGGAGAAATTGAGACGCAGCATCCAGGTTATCTAGGATGTCAGGATACGTATTATGTAGGTAATTTTAAAGGTATAGGTAAGGTTTATTCTCAGGTATTTATTGATAGCTATACTAGGGTAGCGGATGCTAAACTATATACTGATAAAACAGCAATTACTGCTGCTGATATGCTTAATGACCGGGTGTTACCATGGTATGAGAGCCAAGGGATACCAATACTGCGTATTCTTACAGATCGTGGGTCAGAATATAAGGGCAATATAGAGCATCATGCTTTTGAGTTATTTCTTAGCATAGAAGGTATAGAACATACTACAACTAAGGCATATTCTCCCCAAACAAATGGTATGTGTGAGCGTTTTAATAAAACCATGAAACAAGAATTCTTTGATACGGCTATGCGAAAAAAGATTTATACAGATCTTGATGATTTACAATTAGATCTTGATATTTGGTTAGAGCATTTCAATAATGAAAGACCTCATTCTGGTAAATATTGTTATGGGAAAACTCCTATGCAAACTTTTCAGGATAGTAAGAAATTAGCTGTTGAAAAGAATAATGAAATTTTGTATCTTGATTATATATCTGACAGTCAAAATTTAACTGACAATCAGGTACAAAATTTATAGTGTCTGTAAGATTAAATCTTGACTTCTACAGATACCGCGGTCAAGCCGCGGTATGACATTTAAGTTAACTGGCTCCTGTGGACAAGCAACTAGGTGACAAAACTGAGCCACGCAACAAATATTAAATCCCTAGAGTATCTCTATAGAGTTCAAGCATAGCGTCCTGCTCCGCTAATTTAGCTTTATCTAACTTTTTTAACTTTATTACGGTTTTCATCGCCTTAACGTCAAAGCCGTGCGAAGAAGCATCTTGAAAAATCTCCTTTATTTCCTCTGATAAATCAGATTTTTCTTGTTCTAATCTTTCTATTTTGTTTATATATTGTTCTAATTGTGCTTTTACTACTACTTCAGACATAAAAAATCATTTAACCTTTTTGAATTTAATATATAATACAAATATCATTTTTATACAATTAAATATTAATAATGCAAATTTATCCTTTGAGGCTTTTACCGAATAAAATCGACTTTGATTTTATGAATTTTAAAAAAGTCAGTTACACTTTCTCAATTATTTTATCACTTATCAGCTTTATTTGGATCGGTATATATAAATTTAATTTCGGTATTGATTTTGCCGGCGGTATAGTTATAGAAGTGAGACTTGATCAAACTCCTGATTTGCCGAAAATGCGAGAAGTTCTTGGTAATTTGGGGATAGGTGAAGTAGTACTACAAAATTTCGGTACCGAGCGTGATTTATCGATTAGGTTCGGCAGTAGTAGTGAAGAGAATTTAATGAAAAATATCGAGCTAATTAAATCGACGCTACAAAATAATTTTCCTTACAATTTTGAATATCGTAAAGTGGATTTCGTCGGTCCTCAAGTCGGTAGACAGTTGATTGAAGCAGGTATTATGGCGATGCTGTTTTCGTTTGCGGCTATTATGGTCTATATTTGGGTGCGTTTCAAGTGGTATTTTGGGCTTGGTATACTTATTGCTTTAGTGCATGACGTTATACTAGCTCTTGGTTTTATGAGCGCCACGCGGCTTGATTTTAACCTAAGCACTATTGCTGCAGTGTTAACTATTATCGGCTACTCCGTTAACGATTCGGTAGTGATATATGATAGGATCAGGGAAAATTTACGTAAATACCATAAAAAAGGTATTACGGAAATTATAAATTTAAGTATTAACGAGACTTTATCGAGAACGATTTTAACGGTCGTAACTACCTTGCTTGCTAATTTGGCACTTGTGCTTTTCGCTGGTGAGGCAATTCGTAGTTTTAGCGTACTTGTATTTTTTGGGATAATAGCCGGTACATATTCATCAATTTTTATCTCCGCTCCAATACTTACAATATTCGCTAATAAGAAATTTGAGAAGAAAATATAAAGGATGTTGTTATCCCCGTGGCTTCTGTGTCATCCCGCGACTTGATCGCGGGCTCTTGTATCACGGACTGCAACCTAAGATCCCACGATCAAGTCGCGGGATGACATAAAAGTATGTTTCATAATCCCTAAGAGTAATTTATGCTGAAAAAAGAAGATAGAATTTTTACTAATTTACATGGTGAGCAGAGCCACGATTTGAAATCTAGCAAAAAACGCGGTGATTGGGACAATACTAAAGCGTTGCTAGATAAAGGTAGAGACTGGATTATTGAAGAGGTCAAGAAATCAGGGCTTCGAGGGCGAGGAGGCGCAGGTTTCTCCACAGGTACTAAATGGTCGTTTATGCCTAAAGAATCAAAGAAGCCGTCTTATTTAGTAGTTAATGCCGACGAATCGGAACCAGGCACTTGCAAAGATCGAAATATATTAAGGTTTGAGCCCCATAAATTGATAGAGGGATGCCTACTTGCAAGCTTTGCTATAGGGGCAAATAGCTGTTACATCTACATTAGAGGTGAGTTTTATAATGAAGCTTCCAATATTCAGCGTGCGTTAGATGAGGCTTATAAAGATGGGCTAATAGGCAAAAATGCTTGCGATTCAGGGTTTGACTGTAATATTTATTTACATCGGGGTGCAGGAGCTTATATTTGTGGTGAGGAAACGGCACTACTTGAAAGTTTAGAAGGTAAAAAAGGTATGCCGCGGCTAAAGCCGCCTTTCCCGGCAGGTTTTGGCTTATATGGCTGTCCAACGACTATAAATAATGTAGAATCAATAGCGGTAGTGCCGACTATTTTAAGGCGAGGTGCTAGTTGGTTTGCGTCGATTGGCAAGCCAAATAATACCGGTACTAAAATTTTCTGTATATCCGGTCATGTCAACAAGCCGTGTAACGTTGAAGAATCGATGGGGATTCCTTTAAAGGAAATAATTGAGAAGCACGCCGGCGGTATTCGTGGTGGTTGGGATAACCTTAAAGCCATAATCCCGGGCGGCTCTTCCGTACCTTTGCTCCCTAAATCCTTATGCGAGAGCGTAGATATGGATTTTGATAGCTTAAGAGCACTGGGTTCAGGACTTGGTACAGGTGGAATTATCGTTATGGATAAATCTACAGGCATCATTTATGCTATAGCAAGGCTTAGTAAATTTTACATGCATGAATCGTGCGGGCAGTGTACGCCATGCCGTGAGGGTACTGGTTGGATGTGGCGTGTTATGATGCGGCTCGTTAAAGGTGATGCCAAAAAGTTCGAGATAGATCAGCTTCTTGAGGTGATAAAAGAAATAGAAGGGCATACTATCTGTGCTTTAGGCGATGCTGCCGCTTGGCCTATTCAGGGGCTGATACGTCATTTCAGAAACGAGATTGAAGAAAGAATACAAGTATAAATTTAGTCATTTAAATTAGAAAAAAATAAATACAATGTATGATTAAAAGACTTAAATATATTAAAATCGTTATTTTAAAAATAGTAACAGTAACTTTTATTAATCCTGTGATAGCAGAAGAGCGAAAGGATAAGGTTTGTCAACTTATCGGAGAACTTGTTGATACAATGTTCCAAGAAAATCCTAACATATATATTACTCATAAGATGTTAATGAATAAGCTTGAACAAGGATAAGTAGAAGCATTTGCGACATTAGAACGTGATAAAAAAAAGTTAGAAGAGGCAAAAGAAAAAACAAGAAATCTTGTTAAAAAAGCGATGAAGCAAATTATTGAAAATAAAAAGACTGAAGATTTAGAACAATTAATAATGTGGAAATATGATGTTTCCCGAAAAGTGGCGAATACAATGATTAATAACTATGACGAGAGGGCATGTAAAGTGTTACAAGAAATTCTAGCCAGTCCAGATTAAACAATTAATGGAAATAGATTTTTTAATACGAGCAAATACTAAAATTTAGCTATGCTAAACTTACTTAAATAGTATTACAAATAACTAACAAAAACTTTATGCAAACAAATACAGAATCAAACAACACTAAAACAACGGTGCAGGAGTGGAAATCTTTTGCTTTCATAGTAACCATTGCTCTGCTTATTAGAATACTTATTATGGAGCCGTTTACCGTTCCAACCGGTTCTATGAAAGCAACTATACTTGAGAATGATTACCTCTTTTGTACTAAATATAGCTACGGTTATAGTAATTACTCTTTATCTTTTTTTGATTTTATCCATCTTTTTAAAGGAAGAATATTTGCACGTGAACCTGAGCGCGGTGATATTATAGTGTTTCGTCCGCCTAATGATATGCATGTTAGATATATAAAACGCTTGATTGGTCTGCCGGGTGATAAAGTTCAATTAATCGATGATGTAATATATATTAATGATGAAAAAATAGACCGTGTAGAGGTAGGAACTTACGTAAGTGAAGAAGGAAGAAAATATTTAAGATTTAAAGAAACACTGCCAAACGGCAGAACATATTTTTCTTATAAACTTGCTTCCGAATTAGGTTTTATCTCTAATGATAAATATGGTAATACAGATATTTTTTATGTGCCTAAAGGAAAATATTTCTTTTTAGGAGACAATAGAGATCAATCGAACGATAGTAGGGTAGATTTAGGGTTTGTACCGTTTGAGAACTTTATTGCTAAAGCACAATTTATTTGGTTTTCAACAAAAATAACATGGTGGGATAGTGATATAGGCGTTGTTAATTTAATATTAAAATTAAAGCCTTGGATTGAATCTATTAGGGTCAATAGAATCTTTAGGAGTCTATATAGTATAGAGGATTAATGAAATCATTTGAGAAGTTAGAAAAATCACTAGGTTATAATTTCAAAAATAAAGAGCTTTTAGTGGAGGCTCTAAGTCATCCGTCTTTAAGACAGCATCACGAGTATAAGATTAATAAAGATTATGAACGGTTGGAATTTCTAGGTGATGCAGTATTAAACTTAATAATTACAGAGATTTTATTTAAAAATTTTAGAGATTATAACGAGGGAAGTTTAGCTAAAATTCGATCATATCTAGTTTGTAAAGAAACAATTTGTGCAGTAGGTGCAAAACTTAGTTTAAAAGATTATATTATTATGACGCATGGTGAAGAGAAAGCCGGCGGACGTAAAAATCCCAACAATATTGAAAATGTTATGGAAGCTTTAATTGCAGCCATTTATCTTGATAGTGATATAGAGGTAACGCATAATATTATCCAAACATTATGGACAGAATTCATAAAACTCAAAGATTTAACAGATTATGATCCTAAAACCGCCTTACAAGAATGGGCTCAAAGCAAGGATCATCATATACCTATATATCAGCTCATTAAAAGAGAAGGGGTAGCTCATTTGTCTACTTTTACGGTATCGGTAAAGATAAACGGCTATGAACAAACAGGAGTAGCACATTCTATAAAAGAAGCAGAAAAAAACGCTGCAAGAAGTTTATTGCGTAGGCTAAAAAATGACTAATCAAAAAACTATATCTGTCTGTATAATCGGGCGACCAAATAGTGGTAAGTCTACCTTGCTAAATAGAATAATTGGGGAAAAGCTTTCGATTGTTACCCCTAAAGTCCAAACAACTAGGTCAATTATTACCGGCATTATCACCCTAAAAGATACGCAAATAATTTTGTATGATACGCCCGGGATATTTGAACCGAAAGGGACTTTAGAAAAAGCGATGGTTAGATGTGCTTGGTCTAGCCTGCATAGTGCAGATATTGTGATGCTAATTATCAATAGTTTAAAGCCGCTAGATAGCATCACGCATGATATTTTAAATAAACTTCGCTCACTTAATGTTGTACCGGTAATTTTGCTTAATAAGATAGATACCGAATCAAAATATTTAGATGAGACTAAAGCTTTTTTAGCTGAAAATTATCCGGATAGTTTGCTTTTCCCTATTTCTGCTATTTTGGGTGAGAATGTAGATGAATTGCTTGAATACATAACGAGTAAAGCAAAAATCGCTCCTTGGCTTTATGTGGAGGACGACATAACCGATTTGCCGATGCGTTTTATTGCGGCTGAAATCACGAGAGAGCAGTTGTTTTTAGGGTTGCAGCAGGAACTGCCTTATAAGCTAACCGTGCAAACTGAAAAGTGGGAAGAACTTAAAGATAAATCCGTAAAAATTAATCAAGTTATAGTAGTTTCAAGAGAGAGCTATAAAACTATAATACTCGGAAAAAACGGCTCAAAAATTAAAGAGTTAGGAGCAAAATCCCGCATGCAAATGCAGCAATTTTTCGGCTTCCCCGTGCATTTGTTCCTGTTTGTTAAAGTGCGTGAGCTATGGGAAGATAATCCGAACTATTATGAATATATGAAAGTAAAGTGATATGCAGAAATATTTTAGATTTATAATTTTTGCTTTGTTATTAATTTTTATTTTGTTTGTTGCAACTAAAGTAATAAATCCTTTTTATACTATTATAAAAAAGGTATTAAATTTCAGGAAGCAAAACAGTACAAGTTAGCACTTGAAGCATATTATAGAGCCGTAAAAATGAACCCTAACGATTCAGATTTATATTTTAGAAAAGGAGTGATTTTAAGTAATCTAGGAAAATATGCATTAGCAATTGAGGAGTACAATAAAGCTATAAAACTAAATCCTACTAATGCACTTTTATATTATAAAAAAGGTTTTAGTTTGTATGACTTAGAGGAGTACGAGTTAGCACTTGAAGAATATGATAAAGCTATAAAATTAGATCCTGATAATTGGAATATATATTATGAAAAAGGTTTGACTTTATATGATTTAGGGAAGTACGAATTAGCTCTTGAAGCATATGATAAAACTGTAGAATTAGAACCCGGTAATAATTGGTACGTATATTTAAATAGAGGTTTAACTTTAAAAGAATTAGGGCAATATGAACTAGCTGTTGAAGATTACAATAAAGCTATAAAGTTAAACTCTAATAATTGGCATAATTATTATGAAAAAGGCTTTAGTTTATATAAATTAGGCAAGTATGACTTAGCACTTGAAGCTCTAAATAAAGCTATTGAGCTAAATCCTGACAATCCTGAATTTTATACAAATAAAAGTTTCGTTTTATATAAATTAGGTAATTATGACGAAGCATTTGAGGCAGTCAATAAGGCACTTGAGCTAAATCCTGATAACGCTGACATACAAGAAATGAAACAAATGATACTAAAAAAAACAGCTAAGTAATTGTGACGTTTGTTTGGTGTTGTTTTATGGATCCTATGTCGTTCCCGCGTAGGCGTTGTTGCGTGGATCGAAAAACGTGTTCGGTGTCATACCGTGGCTTGACCACGGTATCCAGAAAAACAACTTTTAATACTAATAATTTTAGTATTTTAAGCTGGATCCCGCGATTAAATCGTGGGATGACAGAGGAAAAATTGATCCACGCAACAATGCCTTCCCGTGTAGGCGGGAATCCAGCATAAAGTGAGATATTATCGAGCTTTTAATTTTTAAAATTTACTGTTTTTATAATTTTTTCTGGATTCCCGCTTTCGCGGGAATGACATAAGAACTATAAAAATGATGCCAATAATAATAAACTAAAAACAACAAAACAACAATGATAGTACTTGGAATTGATCCGGCACTTGGAAGTTTAGGATGGGCGGTAGTTGCGAAAGAATCGGCAAAGCTAAAATATTTAGTTAGCGGCGTTATCAAAACAAGTAGTAAAGACGAAATACACCATAGGCTTAGCTATATTAATAGCATATTAAAAAAAGTAATATTAGAGCATAAGCCGAGCATGGCAGCGATTGAAGAGACGTTTGTTAATACTAATAGCGTAACTTCCTTAAAGCTCGGCTATGCAAGAGGTGCTATAATGTCGCTTATCGGTAGATATGGCTTGGATATGCGAGAGTTCAAACCTAATACTGTAAAAAAAACCGTCACAGGTTACGGGCATGCCGAAAAGGATCAGATTTTGCATATGATTAAGTTACTTCTACCGGGTACTTCCCAAATTACTAACTCCGACGAAGCCGACGCCGTAGCGATCGCTTATACATGTCTAGTTGCAAAAAATTACTGAAATGAAGCCAATAATAATATTAGTTGCACCGCAAATGGGTGAGAATATCGGTGCTACCGCAAGAGCGATGAAGAATTTTTGCTTGGATGAGCTTAGAATCGTAACTCCACGTGACGGTTGGCCTAACGAGCAGGCACGCAGTAATGCAGTCGGGGCGGTGAATATTGTAGATAATGCAAAGATTTATGATAGCTTAGAGGATTGTATTAAAGACATCGAATATTTATATGCAACTACCTGCATCAAGCGGGCTATGAATAAGGATTATGTATTCTCACAAAATTTGATCACCGATTACCCAGGTTCTGCAAAAGTCGGGATAATGTTCGGGCGGGAAAATAACGGTTTAAGTAATGAAGAAATTGCACTTGCCAATAAAATTATTACCATAAACACCACAGAATTTAGTTCGCTAAATATTGCTCAAGCCGTTATCATAATATGTTATGAACTATTCCGTAATTCCGAATCAAGAGAAGATATTTATAACATTCAGAAACTCGCTACTAAAGAAGAAATGGAATATTTTTTAACAAATTTATTTGATAAACTAGACAAAACCGGATTCTTTAAAATTCCGGAAAGGAAACCTATCATGCAGCAAAATATCACTAATATATTTATGCGTATCAATAATCTCTCTACTCCCGAAGTCCAAACCTTACAAGGTATTATCAAATCATTATACACTCGGTGAACTCCTCAGAATTGGCGTCGTTGTTTTTTGCCGATTATCCTTGCATACTAGTATATATGCTGCATTCATCAGCCGCAGTACGCCTTGCTCTTTTCCAAGTTGATTTTCGTATATCTACTTTTCATCTATCCGTTCATTTACTTGAAGAATATCTAATAACTTTCTAAGTTCAGGAACGTAATTTTTTATTCTACTATAGATTTCATTAGCAAGTTTTTCATCATAAGTGGGTGAAGTCATATTACGGTCAAGAAGCATGTGAATCCATAAATCTTCATCGTTTATAATGCCTGCTGCGTAAGCATCTTTAATAACTTCTTTGGGATAATTGAGAATTATACCCATTTGAGAAAAATATTCTTTTAAAAATTTCCAAGCAAGTTCAAAAATAAATTCAAATCTTTGAATTGTTGCATCTATATAAGCTTCATCTTCTGTTACTTTCTTTAGATAAATAGCTTCAAGTTTAAATGAGAGCCTTACGAAATTTTTCAAGCTTGAGGTTTATTTTTGACATATATAATCTTTTTATTTTTTAATATATTTTCATAAAGTTCACAGCTTATTTTAGTACTATCAAATTGAACACAATCTATTTTTAAAAGCGTATCGGCATTTTCTATAATGTTTATAACTTCAAGCCATTCTTGATCTGTAATACCGGGGCAAATGATGGCAAGGTCAATATCGGAACGCTCATTATTATCGCCTCTAGCACGTGAACCAAAAAGCCATATTTCTTCGATAAAGGGCAAAGATTTTAGCTTTTTGATAAATATGTAGGATTGTATATCTTTATTCATACAATTATCAAATTTTATATTAAAGGTCTAATAATTTCAGCGGCATCGTCAAGTTAAGAGAGATGTAAATTAATGCCATATAGAAATGATTTTGACTGTCCTGTGTCTCAAGGGCTAAAATGTAAATCATTATATGAAGTAAATAAAATGGCAGATTTTGGTGTATTTGACCCTAATTATAATAAGCAGAGCAATGAGTATCGATAAAGATTTTGCTCGGGAAAGACTTGCAAAACATTTTGTTTATGAATCATATGATAAGGATAGTGGATTATTCTTTAATCGTGGATCAGTGGGGTTTATACTTCTTGGCTGGCCACTAGTTGGAGCAAGTTTGCAAGCACAAGGGGAGATAGCAGAATTTCTTAAAAGTGATGAAAATTTACCGGCAGGAAGTAGTTTTCAAATATTGATGATTGGCTCTGATCACATAAGAGAATATCTAGATAACTGGCAATTACATAGAAAGGGCAGCATCTTTGCTGAGCTTAGCAATAGAAGAACAAAATTTTTAGAGCAAAAAGCAAAGGAAGAAGGAAATATCAAAGATGTCGTGTTATTAATTTCAGTTACTATTCCAACGCTGACGATTGATATTAATGAGATGATACGAAGAAGAGAAGTACTGCAAGATACACTTAAATCAATTGGTCTTACTACTTATAATGTTGAGGCAACATTGCTATTAAAATTTGTGCGTTTAATATTTGGTTGGAGGGAAGAAGAGCATCCTGAACTTAATCCTTATGAAATATTATCTGAGCAGATTTTACCTGGTAATTTTTCTTTATATGAAAAGGAAGATTATGTTGCTCTTAATGGCAATCAAATATTTATTGCTCTAGAGGCAGGTAAAAGACCTGCAGAGTGGCGATTATCAGCCATGGATTTATTTTTAGGTAACGAGCTAAGACGAGATGAATATATTAGATCAAATTTTCTGATTCATTTTGGTTTGCAGATTATACCAAATCAGTTAGTGGCTAAAACATCTGCTATTACCAAAAGAGAAGCTTTAGAGAGGAATATTAATGCTGGGATGGGTAAGTTTTTTCCTAACTTAGCTAGTGAGGCACAAGATTTAGCAGGAGCAGTAGCGTGCTTGCAAAGCGGCGATAGAGTAGTAAATATCCACTTAAATGTCATTATGTGGGATAAGAAGAACAAAGCCAAAGGGTCAGCATCACAGTTTTGCTCACATATGCGAAGAAGTGGCTGGTATTTTGTCCCTTGTAAATATGATCATTTAGCGGTGGTACTTGCTAGTTTGCCGATGCAGTTAGTTGAAGCAGCACCAAATTCTTTAGTAGGTAAATTTAATAGATTCAATAACATATTTAATAAAAAGACTCAGGGAGTTGGCGTAGCATTATCAAATCTTGGTAGAGGAATAAGGACTATTGCTTCAGAAAGTAAGGTGTTACTGCCTATTATTGGTGAATGGAAAGGGGATTTAAGCTCTCCTGGAATGCTGCTTACTGGTAGAAGAGGACAGATAATGTATTGGTCTCCTTTTGGTTCAGCATTAATTGGTTCAAATTTATATAGCACAGCTGCAGCTCTAAATGAAAATTTTAATCTTTGTATAGCAGGAGTACCAGGATCCGGTAAATCAGTGTTTATGCAGGAGTTAATGCTATCAATTTTGGGTATAGGCGGCAAAGTATTTGTTCTTGATTATGGTAGATCATTTAAAAGAACCTGTTTGCTACTGGGGGCGGTAATTATATTGAATTTGATGTAAAAAATCCTATTTCCATTAATCCATTTTCAGAAATTCCAGCAGACGGCAGCGAAGGCTCAATTGAAGCACAGGCAGATTTTCTAGCAAGTTTTCCATCAATTCTAGCAACCATGGCAGCTCCTCAGTATGGCACTAATGATTTGCAGCAACCAATGCTACAAAAGGCCTTAATAGCTGTCTGGCAAGCAAAAGGAGCAAGAGCTGAGATAACTGACATAGCAGATTGGTTGCTTAAAAGAGAAGAGTCTTACTCGCAAGAACTTGGTAATATGCTATTTCCATTTACCCGTGATGGGCAATATGGCAAGTTTTTTAGTGGTAAGGCAAAATTATCACTAAATTCAGATATAGTAGTAATTGAAACTGATCATCTTCGTAGTAGCCCGGCACTACTTGCAGTAATTGTACAAATCATGATTGTTCATATTAACTAGAGCATGGTTAAAGGTGATAGGAAGCGTCCCTTTCTAATCATGATTGATGAAGCATGGAAATTACTATCTGGCAAGAGATCTGGAGAATTTATTGAAGAAGCAGGAAGAATAGCTAGAAAATACAACGGCTCAATAACCCTTGCTACTCAGCAATTAACTGATTACTTCAGGGAAGCAGGATCAGCTGCTGAAAAAGCTTTTGAGAACTCATCACATAAAGTTATTCTTAAGCAAAATCCTGAGAGCTTTAAAGCAATGAGAGCAAACCCCAAACTTGCAGGTTTTGTCGACGAGGATTGGAAGCTAAATTTACTGCAATCAATTCATTCAAATCCACCGCATTATAGTGAAGCAGCGATTTATGGGCCTAATGTCCATGGAGTTGTAGCAAGATTAATGTTAGATCCATTTACTCTAATGCTGACCTCTACTAATGCTAGGGATTATAGGGCTTTAGAAGATAGAATGATTGCAGGAATGAGCGTTACAGATGCCATCAATAATATACTGGACTAGAGAGGCTTGGTTTAAAGTTTTATGGGAAAATATGATTTGGGGTATTTAGATCTAAAAATTATTGCCATCAGTTATATTATTCTATTTTTAGTTATATTACAGGTAAGTAATGTTAATGCAATTAGTACAGTGACAGATAGGAATGCTAAAGTAAAAATTAAAGATTATGGGGTAATAGGTCATGTATTTCCAATTATTGAAGAGTCATTATTAGAGGTCATTATGGCTAAACTTCAAACTGTAAAACACAATGGCGATTTAGAGAAAATGCAGGAAGAATTTAAAAATAAAGTACAGCAAAAAATCTCTAGACCAACTGCTATCTTAGCTTTAGCAAAAACAAGCATAAACCGAAATTGGCACTATGATCCGAGCTTTATACAAAAGACAGATATAAAAGATCAAGCAGGAAATGTCATAGTAAAAGCTGGCACAAGTGTCAATCCTTTAGAAAAAGTAAGCTGGGGAGAACCATTAATATTTATTGATGGAGATGATGAGCAGCAGGTTAAGTGGTCTAAATCACAAATAGGAAGATTAGTACTTACTAAAGGAAACCTTATAGAGCTTGGGCAAGAATTAAACAAGCAAATATTTTTTGATCAAGGGGGCGTGCTTACTACTCGTTTTAAGATAAAAGCTATTCCAGCTATAATAGAACAAGAAGGGATTTTATTAAAGATTAGTGAAATAAAGATTAATTGAAATGTTATAGTATTTGAGTAAAAATTAAGGTGTGAATAAAAACTGATAAAATCCGGAGGTAATCTATGAAGAAGTGGCAATTACCAGAAGCAAAGAAAAATTTAGAAAAGATAATAGATCAGGTATTACAAGGTAGGGTGCAAGCAATAGTAAAGCCTAGTGGAGAAGTAGTGTATTTAATAGCAGGTGAGAAAAATAATATGATAGCAGAGCAACCAAAGGTAGGTTGTCAAGCAAATACAGATTTAATAACTTCTGAAATATACAAGTAATAATGAAGTTAATAATGTTTATTATAATTATTTTGCTTGGTAATTATAGTTATGCATCAATTGGCTGCGTAGGAAGGTTTGTAAATCCAATCAATGATGTTTGCTGGAAATGTTTATTTCCAATTACTATCGGAGGAGTAAAAATTGTGTCAAGTTCTATGGCTGATACTAATAATCCAAGGCAAATTGTTTGTTTTTGCCCTAAGCCTTCAATTCCGATGCCAGTGCCCGGAATTCCAATTGGATTTTGGGAGCCGGTGAGATTGGTTGATGTGACTAAATCTCCGATGTGTATGGTAAGTCTTGGAGGCATTAATCTTGGTACCAGTATGCAAAAAGGTGTTAAGGATGATATAGAGGGCAGCAGTTTTTATCATGTACATTGGTATATATATCCAGTTATTTACTGGCTTGAGATCTTACTTGATTTTGCCTGTTTAGAGATGTCACAAGTAGATATCGCATATTTAACTGAATTTGATCCATTATGGGGAGATGATAATAAGGCTGCTATATTAAATCCTGAAAGTTTATTATTTGGAAGTATTACAGCGCAATCGGCTTGCATAGCTGATTGCATTAGCTCTAGTTCTGGTAATCTTTCTAACGATGTAATATTTTGGTGTTCAGGCTGTCAAGGTTCTCTTTATCCATTTACCGGTACAACTAGCTCTCATAATGGCGGAGTTGGAACTTCTGCATTAATAGTAGCTAAATTTATGGCTAAGTTACATAGGCAGTTGTTATTATGGGGATATATGGGGAGTAGCGGATTATGCGGTAAATATCCAATGCCAATAATCAAGAAGAGCCAATATAGACTGCAGATGACTTACCCAATCCCTGCAATTCATTCTTGTAAAAAAATTGGCGAGACTGAAACTACCTGGCAGGGTGCATGCGAATTCCCAGTTAAAGGTGAGGATTTTGGTTATTTGATTTGGCGTAAAAGAAATTGCTGTTTATTTTGATTTGTAAAATTTTTATAAAATTGAGAAGTATGCAATTTAACCTAAAAACAATAATTTTAACTAGTTTACTAATTTTAGGTAGCATAAATGTCTTGGCAGAGCAAGAAGAATTATTACAGAAGATAATACAACCTAAAAATCAAATCTACATTTTTATCTCATTCTCAATGCCTGATTCAGCATTAAAGAGCTATTTTGCTGAAGCAGAACAAAAAGACATAAGACTTATAATGCAAGGTCTAAAAAATAATTCTTTTTTAGAAACTAAAGCAAAAGCTGATGAAATTGGTATTAGCTTTGATATTGATCCAAATCTATTTGAGAAATATCAAATTACTTCTGTACCGATAGTAGTGATAGATAATAACCAAGGCAAAGTTAAAAAACTAGCAGGTCATATAGGATTAAATGATGCATTGCAGATAATGCAAGAGGAACAAATGTGAGACAAAGTATTAATATTATTATGTTAGTTACTTTAGTGATGAATGCAATCAGTTCTTACTCTGCTACTATGGAGGATAGTTATAATAGTGCCAGACAGTATGAACACAGTATTAAGCTTGGTAATCCTGATCAAATGGGTAATAAGATAATATTTGATAAAGAGGTAAATATATCAAATTTAAGTAAAATGAATGATCAAGACTTAACAAATCAAGGTAGTGTTATGCTAAATAACTCTGCACAAGGGAAATTACTGCAACAAAGTGAGCTGAAGAAAATAAATGCAATGCAAGAATATGACCTTAATCCTGACAATCCCTTAATTAGTAATTCAGCTAAGATTGAGGCAGGTCCATTAAAGCATACAGAAGGGACTGCACTTAATGTTAGTGAAAAAGTATTCAAAACCAAAATTAATAAGAGTTGCTGTGAAGGGGCAGAATTTGAAATAGATATTATCAGGAATCTTATACTAGATGCTGAATTAATAGATAAATGGGGAGATTGGCAAGATAGAAGTATAGCATTTTCAGGTTCTGAGATAAGTAACAGTTATCGTCACTGGCTTTATCCTGTTTTTTGGAAAAAGAAAAGACATTTCGGTAAGCGTAAAACAATATACAGCATGCATATGCATAATAATCAAGCAATAATGCTTGATGTAAGAGCAGCAATTGCTGGTAAGTTAAATGTTTCTCTTGATCATATTGATACATATATCGGCATTTCTCCTCAAGGAGAAGGAGCATTAACTGAAGGCTGGGATAGAGATATAGTTAAGTGGGATAGATATGTTTTTACTTATAAATATCGTGATAAAATCAAGGAATTTAGAGAAAAAGGCCAGTACTGGCAAATAGTTAATGAAGATAGTGAAAAATTAGTTGAAGAAAATGAATGTCATGAAATAAAACGTATCTGTTTAGAGAGTGGTAATAAGATATTTTTTGATAAGTACAATGTTAATCGTCCATGCTGGCGAGAGCAGATTAAATATCAATGTAGTAGCGAGCCAAAAGATGGGTGTAATTATTTAAAGCAGCAAGGTTGTGAACTTGTAAGCAGTAACTGCATTAAGCAAGCTGCTAGTATCTGTTTGCAGTGGAGTCGAAATTATAGCTGTTACATTGAGAAAAAAGAGCTCAGCTCTTCTATAGCAGGATCACAAATGTTTTGTTTAGGAGGGGATTGTCATACTGCAACTATTGTGCCTAATACTGATATGGGGAATGTTGGGTATCTTGCAATGTTAAATGAAATGAAAAAAGATATGCAGACAAATCCGATTTCAGTATTTAAGGGGCATGCCAGCAGTTGCCGCAAAGTAAATATTGGCAATTTTCTTAATTGTTGTTCTTCAATGAAAGGTTGGGGCAAGGATTTGGGTCTTGCTAGATGTAGTGCAGGCGAGAAAGCTCTTGCCTTAAAGAGGGGGAAAGGACAATGCCATTTTGTTGGCACTTATTGTAGTCAGAGAGATAAGGTATTTAAGAAATGTTTAACCAAAAAATCAACCTATTGTTGTTTTAATTCAAAGCTTGCTAGGATTTTTCAAGAGCAAGGTAAAGCTCAATTAGCTATTAGTTTTGGCACAGCACAATATGCTAATTGTAGGGGATTTACAGTAGAAGAGCTGCAAAGAATAGATTTTTCTAAGTTTGATTTAGAGGAGCTATTTAGTGATTTACTTGATCATGCTAAAAGTAAAATGAGTAAGAGTTTTCCACAGCAACTAAAAAACCAGATGCCTATAATGCAACAACAAAGGTCTAATAATAGTTATACTGATTCAAATTTATCTTATTAAAATAATGAAGTGGCTAGTAAACACAATAACTAAATCATCACTAGCTATTACATTACTAGTAATTAATTTATGGTTATTAATCAATGATTGGTCAAATCATGCATTTGCTGGTACTATGGAGTTAGATAGTAGTAATAAAAATGAAATGATCAGGTTTAATATAAATAATCAGTTTTGGCAACAACCTCAAGGGTTTTTATGGTATAACGAGGATCGTGTTTACAAGCCAAAAATATTAAAATTTTCTCAAGATAAAAAAAATAAAAAGCAATCACTTGAGCCTTATGATCAAAGGATAGAAGCTTTAAAGAAGGAATTTAATAGAGCACAGCACAAAGCCTTAGATGATCCTACTCTTGAAAATGTCATTATTGCTCAAAGGTTACATAAACAAATTTTAGAAAAATCACATAAATTTGCCACCATGTGGCAACTAGCAACGATATTAGATTACAAGCTAGTAAACATGGATGAACCAGTAAATTCCTTACATAAAAAATTATACGAAGTAAGGCAAGAAGAAGAAAACAGCAAAAAACTAAGATTTTTAGCTAAGAATTGGGGATTAATTCTGCAAGTAAATCAAGGATGCAATTACTGTCAGGCATTTACCCCTATTGTAAGAGAATTTGCTGATAAATATGGCTTTCAATTAGTTTTTGTAAGTAATAGTGAAACTAGATTTCAAGGGATGCCAACCATTAAAGATACCGGTTTGTTACAAACACTAAATCCAGAAAATATTGTACCGGTATTATATTTAGTCGATAGCAGCGGCACACAAATATATCCAATTGCACGAGGTATTATTAGTGAAGATAAAATCGCTGAAAATATTTTAGCAGTAGTACAGCACCACAGTAGTGCAGCATCATGATGGATTAAAGGTTAATGATTATGAGCAATGACTATCAGTTCAGAAACACTAAGTTTCTCATGAAGCAGGTTATTCATATTGTAATAATAGTTTTACTTCTGCAACCACCTATTTCTTACGCATGGGATTTACAGGATGTATTTGAAGGAATGAGCGTTAATGTCACTAAGCCTGGAGCGTATCAATCTCAAGCTGCTGGCTATTATGCGGCAGGAGGATTATCAATGCGGACTAGTAAAACAGCTTTTAATCCGATCTCTATAACTCCGCCAACACTGACCATGAGCTGTAGCGGTATTGATTCTTACCTTGGCAGTTTTTCGATTATTTCAGGAGATGAGTTAGTACAGCTAATGAAAAATATTGGTACGCAAGCAAAAGCTTATGCATTTTCATTGGGTCTTAAAACTTTTGCTCCACAAATAGAAAATGCCTTAAAAGATTTAAGAAATCTTGCTATGGAAATGAATCAATTTGCCAAATCTGATTGTGAGATGACTAAAGCTATATTTGCATCGAGCTTACCAAAAGATTCAGCCATGAGAGAATCAGTTTGCAGAGATTTACAATCCAGTTCTGGCTTTGATTATTTTGCCGCAGGAAAAAGATGTAGAAACGATCTAGAGCAAAAACAAGCTTTAGCGAACATCCAAAATAAAGATCCAGAGCTAATACTTACGGATTATAATATCTTTACTAAAGCAGCAGAAAAAGCAGGGATTCCTGAAAATATGAGAAATGCCATTATGTCAATGACAGGCACTATTATAGTTAGAGATAATAATGTTTATTTCCTTGAGTCACTTGCTCAAGATGAAAAGAGCTGGATTACCCATTTAAAAGGCGGTGAATCAGCATCAATTTATAATTGTGATAATTCTCGTTGCCTAAATCCCAGCTTACAGAAAAATATTTTTATCCCGCAAGAGCAATCATATCAAGGCAAGGCTAAAACAAAACTAGATGAATTAAAGAGTAAACTGGCAAGTAATAATGAATTTAATAATGCCGATATTACTTTCCTATCTTCAATAGGGGAAGCATTTCCAATATATGATTATATTACTTTAGAGGCAATATCTGGAGTAACTATTTTAGATAGTTCTTCAGAATTAGTTGCCAGTTATAGTGTGCTGCAGCATTTAAAGGAGGTAATCTCAGAGGTAAGAAAAGCAGTTACCATGCTCAAATCAAAGCAAGTAGCAGATCATCATTTAAACGCCTACTTAAAAGCTTTAGATCGAGTGCAATTTTTTGCCAGAGATAAATGGAGTCATATGTTAACTAGTAGCGATCAGATTGATAGAAGAGCAAGATTAATAGAACAACATTTAATCGCTAAAGAGAGGGCTTAAAAATTAATTATTATAAATTAAATTAGCAAGCAGATAAGCACAAGTACCAAAATAAGCACAAAGCAGATAAAAACATAAAAAGAATATGGCAGATTACGTAATACATACATTTGGAGGAGGAGATATATTATGGCAAGTTTTTAATGGCATAGGAAGAGTATTTAGCTCAAATAGTGAGTATTTTACACCAGTAGGTAAATTTGCTTTGACAATTGGTGGTATTTGGGCAGCAACTCGTGCTATTTTTAGAGGCAATATTGGTATTTTTGCTATGGAGTGGTTTTTTCCATCTCTATTTATTTTTATCTTTTTATTTGCTCCAAAAGCAAATGTTTGGCTCAAGGATGAAATATCAATGCAGGCTCCTGTGAAAATTGATAATATTCCAATAGGAATTGCTTTATTTGCGTCAGTATCATCAAAAATAAGTTATTCCTTATCAGAAACGCTAGAAAAGCATTTACTTCCACCTGATGAAGGGTTATCAAGCAGGAAGAATGGGATTATGTTTGGGGCAAAAGCTATTGGTAAAATCAAAGATATTCAAATAGAGGATCCAGTAACTTTAACCAACACAAAAGAATTCTTAAGGCAGTGCTTTATGAAACCTTATATAATTGGTAATATTTTAGGTAAAAAAACAGAAGCACAAAGAGCTAGTGACATCATTGCTTTTATCGAACAAAATGTGCCTAATAATTTTGGTATTTATTATAAGGATCCAAGTAATGCTGCTATTTCTTTTAAAACCTGCAGGCAGGTAACTCCTGTAATTAAAGCAGCCATTAATAAAGAATTAAATGATGGGTTATTAACTAAATTTGCAAATGGTATAGGTATTAGCTCTAATAAGCAAGAGCTATTAGCAAGTAGATTAAAAGCTATGACTTCTGATACTTTAAAATATCTTAAAAAAGAGCAAACAGATATTCACCAGTGGATGAGGCAAGCAATGCTACTAAATGCTAATCGTGAGGCTTATGATGATTTAAGAGAAAAATTTTCGCTATCTAGAATATATCCTCAGTTAGTAAATATGAATGTGACCCGCGGGTTATTTCAGCAATCATTTTCTTATCTGGTTGCAGGAGAAATGGCAGCAAATATAATGCCTATCTTACAATCAGTATTTTTTGCCTTGGTGATTTGTCTCATTTTCGTAGTATTTCCAATGTCGCTGCTGCCGGGCGGTTATATTATCTTTAAGACCTGGATAACCTTGATTATTTGGGTAACTAGCTGGCCAGTATTTTTTACCGTGATTCATTGTTTAGGGATGATTAGCCTAGCCGGCAAAGGCGTGAATCACCTTACTGGTTTAAATATCTTATCGCAGGGGAGTTTTTCAGAAATTCTGTTGCATGAGTTTGCAACGTTTCAGATGCTAGCAGCTTCAGTTCCGATGTTATCCTGGGCAGTATTAAAGGCGTGTGCCCATGCAACTACCACTTTAGCCAATCAATTTTCTCCAGTACCGGTTGCAAGTAATATTGGTACTAATATTGCTGATAATAACCTTTCTATGGATAATTACAACATCGGTAATAGAACAATTGCTCAGCAAAATCTTACCCCAACTTTGCAATTGGCAGGAGGAATTATTGATGATGGAGGAATGAGAGTGACTAGTACTTACAGCGGTAGACAAGTGCTGACTCAAGCAGTAGACTCACTTGTTAACAATTACCGCTCCTCTAAATTATTGCAAGATAGTTATCAAAGTCAGTTTATGAGCTCACAAAGTTATCTTGACTCATTAAATGATAGATATAGTGATTTAACTACTACAGGAAATTCTATAGCAACTGAAATAGGCAAAAGATTAAGCTATGAAGAAGCAAAATCTATCGGTATTACTGATAGCCAGTATCTGGCCTTGCAACAGATGAATTCAGATAGCACATCTGCTACTGATCATACTGGAAGCAGTAATAGAAAAGGAACTGGTACTAGTGCTGAGGGAAGTATAGGATTAAATACTATGGTTGGTACTGCAATATCAAGAGTTACATCAGATAATAGAAATGAACAAGATAAAGGGCAATCAGTAAATCAACAACAGTCATATAATGAAGCATTATCTAAGATTAAAAGTGCTACTAAAGATGGCAGATTAAGTAATGCACACAGCGATGTGTAGAAGTCAAGATTTGATCTTACAGACACTATAAATTTTGTACCTGATTGTCAGTTAAGTTTTGACTGTCAGATATATAATCAAGATACAAGATTTCATTATTCTTTTCAACAGCTAATTTCTTACTATCATTAAAAGTTTGCATAGGAGTTTTTCCATAACAATATTTACCGGAATGAGGTCTTTCATTATTGAAATGCTCTAACCAAATATCAAGATCTAATTGTAGATCATCAAGATCTGTATAAATCTTTTTCCGCATAGCTGTATCAAAGAATTCTTGTTTCATGGTTTTATTAAAACGCTCACACATACCGTTTGTTTGTGGAGAATATGCCTTAGTTGTAGTATGTTCTATACCTTCTATGCTAAGAAATAACTCAAAAGCATGATGCTCTATATTCCCCTTATATTCTGACCCACGATCTGTAAGAATACGCAGTATTGGTATCCCTTGGCTCTCATACCATGGTAACACCCGGTCATTAAGCATATCAGCAGCAGTAATTGCTGTTTTATCAGTATATAGTTTAGCATCCGCTACCCTAGTATAGCTATCAATAAATACCTGAGAATAAACCTTACCGATACCTTTAAAATTACCTACATAATACGTATCCTGACATCCTAAATAACCTGGATGCTGCGTTTCAATTTCTCCATGTGCTTCTTTTTCATTACGACGCTTCTCTAGTACTTGTAACTGAGCCTCAGTAAGAACAATACCATCCTGAGCCATTTTTGCTTCTAATGCTTTAAGCCTTTTACTGATATTGTTTAAATCATTACGTAACCAAATTGATCTCACTCCTCCAGGTGATACAAGTACACCAGTCTTTTTAAGCTCATTTGATACTCTAAGCTGACCGTATGCTGGATATTCTATTGCCATATCCATTACTGCCTTCTCTATCGCTGGATCAACTCTATTCGCTATTATTGGCTTTCTGCGACTAATTTCATACAATGCTTCTTCGCCACCAGTTTCATACAGTTCTTTAAATCTGTAATAACTATCTCTACTATATCCCATCGCTTTACATGCTGATGATATACTACCAAGGCTCTTAGCTAATTCAAGTAACCCCAATTTTGGCTTTATTATTTTTTGATTTAAGTTCATTATGACCTTCCATTTTTTTATCTGTATTTTTTAATACATTATTTTTATTAAATGTAAGATCAAATGTCAACTACTACATATAATATCATTTCTAGATAATCATAGCCTACCGTTATTTTGGTTAATTCCGGCAATATATCTGATATTTCTTGCCATCTTTTTAACAACTCTCTCTCATGTATATGCTTGAGAAAAAATTCTAATATCCCTGACCATATCCTTTGTTTAAACTCTTCATCAGGAATTTCATGGACATTCACTAACTGGTAATCATTAATCCATAATTCTTTTGCTAATTTGTTATTGGCAAACAAATCCCACAAATTCCTTGCAACATTGTATTTCTCCTGACCATTGTAAAATATCATCGGGTATATTAATGGCAAAGTCTTAGCTTTAGGATTTTGTATTAAATGTCGCTCACAAATATTAATCATGTATTTAAATAGCCTAAAAGCCATGAAATGATCTGCTTTTGATTGATGCTCGACAAGCAAAAATAAGTATCCGTCTTGTTTATCAAATTTGCATGAGAATAAAACATCAGAGATAGAATCTTTTAAAGAGTTTTCTACAAATGTGGTGTTTTCCATTGCTAAACTAGGAAAATCTATTAAACCTTTAATATTTGGGGGCAAATGTGCATTAAAGAATTCATGGGCAACTAAAGGATTCTCTAGTGCCTTACGAAATATCTTATCATGCTTAGCTTTCTTCTTATCCTTATCTGGATCACCCAGCAGGTTTCCTTGTTTACTCATATATTTACATTTTTTAACTTGATAAAAATTATTACACTACATCCTAAACTCTTATTCCTTGACTAAGCTTGAGCTCAGATACTTGCTTTACTGCATTTCTTATTTCTTTAGCTATTTCTGAGCTTGGGCTTACATATTGCATTACTTGTTTATCTTTTCCTATGGCATTTAAGTAATCTTCAGGTACAAGATGGCTTTTGCCTTGAAAATCATATACTACTATATCAGAAAATCTTTTATCACCAAGATTATAATTAGGATCAAATTTATTCTGCATAATTTGTAAATCCTTCTGTATCTTCTTCTCTATTGCTGCTATGCAAATCTTGTTACTATAAGCAGTACAAGAATCTATACCTTTTTCTCTGTAGATTTGTAAAGCAGTATCAATATTTTCTGCTGTGCCAAACTTTGCTAGAGCTTTTATTTGCTGTTGCTGCAAATTATTTAGTACGTTATTATCGTTATTTGCAAATTTTGAACATAGTAATTCTATAGATTTAATGTGTGATTTTCTATTATCATTTGTTTTCAATGATAATTTAAGTTCAGCTACATTACTAGCTGCTGTTAATTTTGCTATTTCAGGCTCTAGAAGATTTCTAATAGATTCTGCTCCTTGGGATTTTAACATATCATTAAAATCACCTTTTTCTGCTGGTCGTATTATTGATACTATAGCTCCTTTGCTAATTAATTCTTCCTGAGCCTTAATTATGGTACGCACTGATACTGCGTCTTTGCCGTCATTATCGGCAGCAATTATTATTCTCTCACCTTTGATAGGCTCATAGTTCCTGATGTTACTTACACCTAAACTACAAAGAATTTTGCCTTTAATACCAGCTTCCCTAATACTTAAAGCGGTCTCGAGCCCCTCTGCTATAATCGTTACATTACTTGCTGAATTATTGCCATCCTTACTGCTTTGTACGTTCTGCTGTTCGTTATTTTTATTAATCTCAACAAAAGAACCTCTGATTCTACCAAATGAACGTTTATTAACCTCAATATCAGCTTTATTATTTGTTTCTTTGTTTAAATAAATTGATTGTCCACCGGTAATATTACCATCTTTATTTCTAGCAAAAGCAATTAATGTAGGATAATATTGTTTGCTATTACTGTCCCACATCATATTGGTTCTAAGATCATTATTTAGTTGATATCCTGTTAATATTTTTTTAATTCCACGATGTTCTGATAAATATTTTTTTGCTATATTATTTGGCATGACATATTTTACAGAGTCTGATTTTTTATATAATTCTTTAGCTCTCTTTATCTTAGATATTTCAGCATATTTCGCTTGTTGATCTTGATTCTTAACTTTTTGGTCAAATTGCTCTTTTATCTTATCTTCTAATAACTTGCTATTGTTTGATATACCAACCATATCTTGTAAATATTTCTTAGCTTCTACAAAATCACAATTTTTTTCTCTTTGTACTAAGGTAAATAAATCTCCTCCCTCTCCTTTACTAAAATCATACCATATGCCGGCTTTACTGCCACTTATCTTCATCGCTATTTTACCATCTTTCTCCCAGCGGAGTAACTGGCTATTTGATAAATGCTTATTTGGACTTCCTAGCAACTTTCTTCCTATTTCTTCCGCTTTAAATGATAATCGTTGCTTTAATTCCAGTGCTTCTTGTTTATTAATAGAATTATAATCTATTTTATTCTTTGCCATAATATCCTCTTGTAACTTAACACTTATTGTTGTATCTTGTTTATTACAATTCGTAAGGTTATAAGAAGAGTTTTTTCGCTTTTCTTGGGCTTTATGGCTTGTGGCAAGATTTGTGCTAGTGCTTCTTAGGATTTCTGCTACTTTAGCAGGTGGTCTTGAGCTTATTCTTAAGTGGTAATAGTTATCATTACTATGTAATCTATCCTTAATATCTTCTACTACCCCTTTAAACCAATTACCTACTTTATCTATAATATTAGGACTCTTGCTTTCCTGAACTGCTAGCAACTCTTCTAAAGTTTTAAAATTAATGCTAGATAGCCTATTATCTATTTTGCTAAGTTGCGATATTAAACTGGCCATATTCCTAGTAGCCTTCCTATTATAGTAAAATTTCACCTCTTCTATGTGCCTTGTCATGGCTACATAAGAATTCCTACTATTTAGCTAAATTATGTAATACATAGACATCTTTAATTGATGCTCCTTGTGCTTTATACACTGTAGAAGCATAGCCATGTTTAAAGCTTACATCTTGAGGATTAAATTCTATTTCTTTCCCACTATCTGTTTTAGCAACAAACTTATCGTTACTGACGAGAGTTATCGTTGCAAATTCACCATTTTCTATTTGTAAATCTTTATTAGTACTTTTAAACAAAATACGATCTCCTGCCATATAATCTTCATACTGCTGAGATGATAGATAGTGTCTATATTCTTTACCGGTAAGCAAGCCTTTAGCTTTTAGTAACTCCCTAATCCCTTGATTAATACTATCTACTTCAACATTACGCATGGTAATTATTAAACGCTCATTTAGAGCAAATTTGCTGTTACTCCAATCCTCAATTAATCTTGCCATTGATTCTTCTAGTGTATGATCACTCTTTAAACAGTTATGTTGTTCTAGTAAATGCAAACCACCAGTAATATCTGATCTTGCAAAGCATGAAGCCATTTCTCTTGCCCACACTTTACTTTGTCTTCTAATGTTACTTAATTCATATGAGCCAAATTTACTAGCTAATACTGCAAACATTCCTCCTCGCTCAACGGAAGTTAGTTGTCTCTCATCCCCAGCCAGTATTAGATTACAATTATTACTCCTTGCTACTTTTAATAATTCTAAATAATCACTATTACCTACCATCCCTGCTTCATCTACTACTAACAAGCTGTTTCTTGGTAGATTAGCTTTACCATTATACAATTTAAATAAAAATCCTTTTACTGTATGACATTGCTGGTAACCTTTACTTTTAAGCTCTGATGCTGCTTTATGAGTAGGAGCGAGTCCTATAATATTTTGCCCATGATTAGTGGCAATTTTATAGCCTTCAGCAAGTACTTGTGACTTACCGGTGCCGGCTCTACCTTGAAGGATTCTAATCCCTTGACTATTAATTAAAATATGATGCAGACTTGCTCTTTGTGCTTCATTAACGCTAGCAAGATTATCGATATCACTCTTAAGCTTAATAACGTTATTAAAATGAATCTGGCTATTTACCTTATCTGCTATTCTAACTATCCTTAATTCTTCATCCCGTATATCTATAGTAGTATAGTATTTAGTATCCGTGCCATCTTCATTATATAGTTTTACCAGCCTATCTGAATTTAATACCTCCCTTATTAGTTTTTGCTTTTCTGCTTCTTCCGGAATCTCTTTTACTGCTTTTTCTATATCGAATTTAGTAAAAATAGCTTGATGACGAATAATACGATTTAATACTCCATCGCTATTCTTAACAATCTCAAGATGGGCTAGCTTACATATTTTATTTTGCTCTGCTATTTCATTGATAATACTTCTCATTCTAGTAGGGCCGACATGCTGCTCAGGGCTAAAGCTTATCGGGTCTACTCTGATTTCTAAACCTAACTTAGCAAAATATTTATTGATTACTTCTTTAGCTCTCTCATGAATTATCTGATCTTCTGGGATAATAAATGCTTTACCCTTAACTTTGGCAAATTTAGGATTTAAATCTACTGCCTTAGCTCCTAACTCTTTACCGTTTTCTGTAAATCTTCTGGTGGTAACAAGCAGATGGGCATGCCAATTCTTCTCTCCGTCATGTGGCTGATGAATATCAACCTGAACTCCTAGACCATTTCTTACCCATCCCATCTCTTCAATGATTTCATGAGTAATTGCTATTCTATCCTCTAAATCCAATTCTTTATCATCAGGTAGTGCTATCACAATATCTTTTAATAATTGACTATTTTTTCTTTTCTCACTCTTTTCCACTTCATTCATCAAGATACTTGGATTTTTGAATTTCTGATCTACGTGGCTAGGTAATAATACTGCATGGTAAACATTATCGCCTTTTTTGCTAAAATTATAAGTAACGTTAGTTCTTTCATCTTTAATAATCATCCTGGCATTATAGGCAGCTTTACAGCAGCTATTTCCTCCTGAACTCCTACTTACTATTTCTATTCTTGCAAACTGTATCGCCATGGTTCGTGAATCTCGATCTTATTCAATCCATCGTTGACATTACCATGCAATCTTAAAATCATCCACTGAAACCAGAACCACTTGAACCAACAAGCAAAAATAAACCTTTAGGTTTATATATTGCGTTGTGCGACACGATGGCACTAAAATAAAGTCTGCAAGTATATTGCGTTGTGCGACACGATGGCACTAAAATAAAGTCTGCAAGTATATTGCGGCTAGGTTGCATTTAGACCTAATTACTATTATTGCGGTGCAAGGTTGGTAACGACCTTGTGCTAAGCGCAATAAGAAGCCTAACTAAAGTACTAATCTGGATAGGAAATAGGGGCAAAGTAAAGTTAAAATTGGTTAAACGAAAGTGAATCTTTGTTTGGAAAATATCGTAAATATAAAAGCAGATACTCCAGATAATATCTGTTATAGGGATAAAGCTGAAAAGCTTAGCTGTAAGAAGGCACACGCGACCTTCTTTAAAAATGCCAGTTCCCCGGTATAAAGAAGGTAACCAACTTAACGCATCTTTAATTAGTGAAACGTGGTAAGCCTATTATTTGGCAACTGATAGTAGGTAAGAGAGGTCTTAAAAAGCTAATGACACTAAGTCGAAAGACTACAGGAATACATAACTGGGTGTATAGGCACTATGTGCTAATCAGAAATGATGCTGACTTAAGACTGGTGATTTACCCTAAATAAGTAAACAAGATTATGAATTATATTGGAAAAGTTAGATGCTAAACGCAAATGTAACAATTAAGACTAATGATAATAATAATTCCGAACAAATCCATTGGTATGCAATTGATTGGCAGGATATTAATAAAAAGGTTAATAATCTTCGTAAACGTATTTATAGGGCATCTGCAAATGGTAATACGAAACTAGTAGGTAGTCTACAGAAACTGATGTTAAAGTCAAGGTCAAATAAATTACTTGCTATAAGACGTGTTACCCAAATCAATCGAGGGAAGAGAAGTCCTGGTATTGATAAAATAGTTGTTAATACAGATAAAGAAAGAAATCTATTAATGCACAAATTAATAGATAACAATCTATTATCTGTTAAACCAATCAAGCGTGTGTACATACCTAAAAGAAAGGGCAAACTTAGACCTCTAGGCTTGCCCACTATTTTGGATAGATGTAGGCAAGCTGTTGTTAAATCAGCACTTGAACCATACTGGGAAGCTAAGTTTGAGGGTAGTAGTTACGGCTTTAGACCTGGACGTAGCACCCACGATGCAATACAGAGAATTTCTGCTATTGTTTGCCCTGGTACAACTAGGGGATGGATATTAGACGCTGATATTAAAAGTGCATTTGATAATATCGATCATGATTTTCTTTTGAAGATTGTAGGAAATTTTCCAGCACGAAATTGGATTAAAGCATGGCTTAAATCTGGCGTAATGGAAGAATATCAATTCACCAAAACAACAGTTGGTACTCCTCAAGGAGGAGTAATCAGTCCCTTACTTTTAAACATCGCTCTTCATGGAATGGAAGACATACTTAACATAACTTATGATAAATATGATCATCTCCACCCTAAGTCTGAATATGCTTTAGTCAAATATGCAGATGATTTTGTCATTTGTGCAAAATCTGAAAGCTCTTGTATCAAAGCAAAGCAGATAATCAACGATTGGTTAAATATTAGAGGATTAGGATTATCAGAAGAAAAGACCAAGATACTTCATATTAAGGAGGGTTTTGACTTTCTGGGATTTAATATTCGTCAATATAATACTAAAAGTAGAAGAAGAGGTGTAACACTACTAGTCAAACCGTCCAAAGATACTATTAAATCATTTAAAAAGCGAATAATGATTGAATGGAAAAGAAGCTTCGCATGGGGAATTGATAGAATAATTGAAAATCTTAACCCTAGAATAATGGGGTGGTGCAGTTATTTTAACAAGGTTGTCGCCAAAGAACTTTTATCCAACTAGATCGTTGGATGTGGATGCGACAAGCAAGATTTGCTTGTAGAAGACATCCTAATAAATACTGGAAGTGGCTTAAAGAGAAGTATTGGGGCAGAATCAAAGCTCGAAATGATAATTGGGTCTTTATGGATAAAAGTAAAGATCTATATCTATGGAAATTACAATGGACAGCAATTAAAAGACATATTCTAGTTAAAGGCAAAGCATCTCCTGATAATCCAGCACTTAAGGAATACTGGCAAAAACGTCAAGCTAGTAAACCAAAGTACTTCTTTAAGACCAGACAGATTCTTTGGCGTAGACAAGAAGGTAAATGCCTTGTTTGTTTAGATTCAATAGATAATGGAGAAAATGTACAAGTCCATCATAAAATACTTAAAAGATGTGGCGGCACTGACCATATTAACAATTTGTGCCTATTGCATACAAACTGTCATAGGCAAGTACATAGCAAGCGAGGCCAACTAATTGCAGCTGTTAGTAAATTGCTTGAGCCGTATGCGGAGTAATTCGCTTGTACGGTTCTTTGGGAGGAAAGCACTCTAAAGTGCCTACCTACCCGCTGTGCGACACGATGGCACTAAAATAAAGTCTGCAAGTATATTGCGGCTAGGTTGCATTTAGACCTAATTACTATTATTGCGGTGCAAGGTTGGTAACGACCTTGTGCTAAGCGCAATAAGAAGCCTAACTAAAGTACTAATCTGGATAGGAAATAGGGGCAAAGTAAAGTTAAAATTGGTTAAACGAAAGTGAATCTTTGTTTGGAAAATATCGTAAATATAAAAGCAGATACTCCAGATAATATCTGTTATAGGGATAAAGCTGAAAAGCTTAGCTGTAAGAAGGCACACGCGACCTTCTTTAAAAATGCCAGTTCCCCGGTATAAAGAAGGTAACCAACTTAACGCATCTTTAATTAGTGAAACGTGGTAAGCCTATTATTTGGCAACTGATAGTAGGTAAGAGAGGTCTTAAAAAGCTAATGACACTAAGTCGAAAGACTACAGGAATACATAACTGGGTGTATAGGCACTATGTGCTAATCAGAAATGATGCTGACTTAAGACTGGTGATTTACCCTAAATAAGTAAACAAGATTATGAATTATATTGGAAAAGTTAGATGCTAAACGCAAATGTAACAATTAAGACTAATGATAATAATAATTCCGAACAAATCCATTGGTATGCAATTGATTGGCAGGATATTAATAAAAAGGTTAATAATCTTCGTAAACGTATTTATAGGGCATCTGCAAATGGTAATACGAAACTAGTAGGTAGTCTACAGAAACTGATGTTAAAGTCAAGGTCAAATAAATTACTTGCTATAAGACGTGTTACCCAAATCAATCGAGGGAAGAGAAGTCCTGGTATTGATAAAATAGTTGTTAATACAGATAAAGAAAGAAATCTATTAATGCACAAATTAATAGATAACAATCTATTATCTGTTAAACCAATCAAGCGTGTGTACATACCTAAAAGAAAGGGCAAACTTAGACCTCTAGGCTTGCCCACTATTTTGGATAGATGTAGGCAAGCTGTTGTTAAATCAGCACTTGAACCATACTGGGAAGCTAAGTTTGAGGGTAGTAGTTACGGCTTTAGACCTGGACGTAGCACCCACGATGCAATACAGAGAATTTCTGCTATTGTTTGCCCTGGTACAACTAGGGGATGGATATTAGACGCTGATATTAAAAGTGCATTTGATAATATCGATCATGATTTTCTTTTGAAGATTGTAGGAAATTTTCCAGCACGAAATTGGATTAAAGCATGGCTTAAATCTGGCGTAATGGAAGAATATCAATTCACCAAAACAACAGTTGGTACTCCTCAAGGAGGAGTAATCAGTCCCTTACTTTTAAACATCGCTCTTCATGGAATGGAAGACATACTTAACATAACTTATGATAAATATGATCATCTCCACCCTAAGTCTGAATATGCTTTAGTCAAATATGCAGATGATTTTGTCATTTGTGCAAAATCTGAAAGCTCTTGTATCAAAGCAAAGCAGATAATCAACGATTGGTTAAATATTAGAGGATTAGGATTATCAGAAGAAAAGACCAAGATACTTCATATTAAGGAGGGTTTTGACTTTCTGGGATTTAATATTCGTCAATATAATACTAAAAGTAGAAGAAGAGGTGTAACACTACTAGTCAAACCGTCCAAAGATACTATTAAATCATTTAAAAAGCGAATAATGATTGAATGGAAAAGAAGCTTCGCATGGGGAATTGATAGAATAATTGAAAATCTTAACCCTAGAATAATGGGGTGGTGCAGTTATTTTAACAAGGTTGTCGCCAAAGAACTTTTATCCAACTAGATCGTTGGATGTGGATGCGACAAGCAAGATTTGCTTGTAGAAGACATCCTAATAAATACTGGAAGTGGCTTAAAGAGAAGTATTGGGGCAGAATCAAAGCTCGAAATGATAATTGGGTCTTTATGGATAAAAGTAAAGATCTATATCTATGGAAATTACAATGGACAGCAATTAAAAGACATATTCTAGTTAAAGGCAAAGCATCTCCTGATAATCCAGCACTTAAGGAATACTGGCAAAAACGTCAAGCTAGTAAACCAAAGTACTTCTTTAAGACCAGACAGATTCTTTGGCGTAGACAAGAAGGTAAATGCCTTGTTTGTTTAGATTCAATAGATAATGGAGAAAATGTACAAGTCCATCATAAAATACTTAAAAGATGTGGCGGCACTGACCATATTAACAATTTGTGCCTATTGCATACAAACTGTCATAGGCAAGTACATAGCAAGCGAGGCCAACTAATTGCAGCTGTTAGTAAATTGCTTGAGCCGTATGCGGAGTAATTCGCTTGTACGGTTCTTTGGGAGGAAAGCACTCTAAAGTGCCTACCTACCCGCTGTGCGACACGATGGCACTAAATTAAAGTCTGCAAGTATATTGCGTAGTGCGACACGATGGCACTAAAATAAAGTCTGCAAGTATATTGCGTAGTGCGACACGATGGCACTAAAATAAAGTCTGCAAGTATATTGCGGCTAGGTTGCATTTAGACCTAATTACTATTATTGCGGTGCAAGGTTGGTAACGACCTTGTGCTAAGCGCAATAAGAAGCCTAACTAAAGTACTAATCTGGATAGGAAATAGGGGCAAAGTAAAGTTAAAATTGGTTAAACGAAAGTGAATCTTTGTTTGGAAAATATCGTAAATATAAAAGCAGATACTCCAGATAATATCTGTTATAGGGATAAAGCTGAAAAGCTTAGCTGTAAGAAGGCACACGCGACCTTCTTTAAAAATGCCAGTTCCCCGGTATAAAGAAGGTAACCAACTTAACGCATCTTTAATTAGTGAAACGTGGTAAGCCTATTATTTGGCAACTGATAGTAGGTAAGAGAGGTCTTAAAAAGCTAATGACACTAAGTCGAAAGACTACAGGAATACATAACTGGGTGTATAGGCACTATGTGCTAATCAGAAATGATGCTGACTTAAGACTGGTGATTTACCCTAAATAAGTAAACAAGATTATGAATTATATTGGAAAAGTTAGATGCTAAACGCAAATGTAACAATTAAGACTAATGATAATAATAATTCCGAACAAATCCATTGGTATGCAATTGATTGGCAGGATATTAATAAAAAGGTTAATAATCTTCGTAAACGTATTTATAGGGCATCTGCAAATGGTAATACGAAACTAGTAGGTAGTCTACAGAAACTGATGTTAAAGTCAAGGTCAAATAAATTACTTGCTATAAGACGTGTTACCCAAATCAATCGAGGGAAGAGAAGTCCTGGTATTGATAAAATAGTTGTTAATACAGATAAAGAAAGAAATCTATTAATGCACAAATTAATAGATAACAATCTATTATCTGTTAAACCAATCAAGCGTGTGTACATACCTAAAAGAAAGGGCAAACTTAGACCTCTAGGCTTGCCCACTATTTTGGATAGATGTAGGCAAGCTGTTGTTAAATCAGCACTTGAACCATACTGGGAAGCTAAGTTTGAGGGTAGTAGTTACGGCTTTAGACCTGGACGTAGCACCCACGATGCAATACAGAGAATTTCTGCTATTGTTTGCCCTGGTACAACTAGGGGATGGATATTAGACGCTGATATTAAAAGTGCATTTGATAATATCGATCATGATTTTCTTTTGAAGATTGTAGGAAATTTTCCAGCACGAAATTGGATTAAAGCATGGCTTAAATCTGGCGTAATGGAAGAATATCAATTCACCAAAACAACAGTTGGTACTCCTCAAGGAGGAGTAATCAGTCCCTTACTTTTAAACATCGCTCTTCATGGAATGGAAGACATACTTAACATAACTTATGATAAATATGATCATCTCCACCCTAAGTCTGAATATGCTTTAGTCAAATATGCAGATGATTTTGTCATTTGTGCAAAATCTGAAAGCTCTTGTATCAAAGCAAAGCAGATAATCAACGATTGGTTAAATATTAGAGGATTAGGATTATCAGAAGAAAAGACCAAGATACTTCATATTAAGGAGGGTTTTGACTTTCTGGGATTTAATATTCGTCAATATAATACTAAAAGTAGAAGAAGAGGTGTAACACTACTAGTCAAACCGTCCAAAGATACTATTAAATCATTTAAAAAGCGAATAATGATTGAATGGAAAAGAAGCTTCGCATGGGGAATTGATAGAATAATTGAAAATCTTAACCCTAGAATAATGGGGTGGTGCAGTTATTTTAACAAGGTTGTCGCCAAAGAACTTTTATCCAACTAGATCGTTGGATGTGGATGCGACAAGCAAGATTTGCTTGTAGAAGACATCCTAATAAATACTGGAAGTGGCTTAAAGAGAAGTATTGGGGCAGAATCAAAGCTCGAAATGATAATTGGGTCTTTATGGATAAAAGTAAAGATCTATATCTATGGAAATTACAATGGACAGCAATTAAAAGACATATTCTAGTTAAAGGCAAAGCATCTCCTGATAATCCAGCACTTAAGGAATACTGGCAAAAACGTCAAGCTAGTAAACCAAAGTACTTCTTTAAGACCAGACAGATTCTTTGGCGTAGACAAGAAGGTAAATGCCTTGTTTGTTTAGATTCAATAGATAATGGAGAAAATGTACAAGTCCATCATAAAATACTTAAAAGATGTGGCGGCACTGACCATATTAACAATTTGTGCCTATTGCATACAAACTGTCATAGGCAAGTACATAGCAAGCGAGGCCAACTAATTGCAGCTGTTAGTAAATTGCTTGAGCCGTATGCGGAGTAATTCGCTTGTACGGTTGTGTGTCCAGAGAGACTGTTATGTTCAGTAGGAGGCAAACCTACTAGATTAAAAGTTAGAGATCTATAGCTAGGATAGCAGCATGGCGAGAAATCAAGATGTTGGAACCTATCGACAAACTTATCTATAGGATAAGAGCGAATTATTAGGCCGTAGTGAAAGCGAACACATAGGTGGCCCCGAAAATGCGAAGCTCCGAAGGCCGAACTAGCGACCGTAGAGTGAAGGCAATATGTTCAACTGAAAACTAACTGATACAGTTGAGCACTTCGGCGGGGTGGTAGTGGCAGCATGATAATAAGGACATATTAAGTGACTGGAGAAATCCTCCTCATCCCAGAAAGAAATTTTCTGGAGCAAGGTAGATTCTATAACTAGCAACACTAGGAAATGAATTGAAGATGAGAGGATGGCGGATGGGTGTGTATTAGCAGTGAAGCAGGGTAATGCTTGTGGAGCAAAGGCACCCTACTGATAACATTATTCCAACAACAAGGGAGGTAAAGACGAATGATAAAAACGTCTATAGGATTACAAGACCTGAGAAGGAAGATATACATCAAAGCTAAAGCTGAGAAGCAATGGCGATTTTGGGGATTATATGTTCATGTATGTAAGATAGAAACACTAAGAGAATCCTATAAGCTAGCTAAACACAATAAGGGGGCGCCTGGAATAGATGGTGTTACTTTTGAAATGATAGAGTTAGCTGGGGTTGAACAATTTCTGGAAAACATACAAACAGAATTACAAGCCAGGACCTATTATCCCAAGAGGAGAAGGGTCAAGGTAATTCCTAAAGATAATGGGAATAAAATGAGGAAGTTATCCATACCAACTATCAAAGATAGAGTAGTAGAAGGAGCACTAAAGCTCATTTTAGAACCAATATTTGAAGCTGACTTCCAACCTGGATCATATGGATATCGCCCTAAACGGACTGCAGCTGCGGCTATAGAAAAAGTTACAGTAGCAGCAATTAAGGAGAAGACAAGAGTAATAGATGTAGACTTGCGCTCTTACTTTGACACGATTGCCCACTTTGAGCTATTTAACAAGATAGCAGAACGTGTAAATGACAAAGATGTTATGAAGCTACTAAAATTAATAGTCAAAGCAAGTGGGAAAAGAGGCATATCTCAAGGCGGGCCACTATCACCTCTTTTAAGCAATATTTACCTCAATGAAGTAGATAAGATGCTAGAAAGAGCAAAGAGCGTGAGTAAGCTAAGAGATGGTTATGACCACGTAGAGTACGTTAGATGGGCCGATGATCTGATTATACTAATTGATGGCTACAGCAAATGGCAGTGGTTAGAGAGAGCGATCAATATAAGGCTAAGACAAGAATTGTTGAAAATAAAGGTTGAGCTAAACGAAGAGAAGACAAATACAGTCAATCTAAAGAGTGGTGAAACATTTAGTTTTCTGGGGTTTGATTTTAGACTAGTGAAAACTAAGCAAGGAAAAATTGGAATTCAGAAGACGCCTAGGATGAAAGCGCGCACTGTCCTGCTAGAAAAACTAAAAGAGATATTCCATAAGTATATATCGCAACCAGTTGATAGAGTGATATGCCTTATCAACCCGATATTACGAGGCTGGATAAATTACTTTAGAATTGGTAACTCTAGCCGTTGTTTTGGATATGTAAGGGACTGGGTGGAGAAGAAAGTAAGACGCCATTTAATGAAATCACGTGGATTGAAAGGCTTCGGCTGGGAAAGGTGGAGTAGGAGAGAGTTGTATGAGAAGATGGGATTATATAATGATTACCAGATTCAATATTACAGACCTTTGAAAGCAATCACAGCGGATAGGCCATAGGCAATGATAAGAAGTTATCAGGAAAGCGTAATACGGGAAATCTGTACGTTACGTTTGACGAGGCGGGTGATGGAAACGGGGATAACAAAAGCCACCGCGCCATTGCTCGACCCTACCTTTGGGAGGAAAGCACTCTAAAGTGCCTACCTACCCGCTTTAACCTAATCTAAAGTTATGTTAATAACCTCTCTCTCCGTAGTTTTTCAGCTGTTACTTCAAATAATGGCAATTATCTTTGTTTATCTTAATTTTATGGTTTGGTGGGCAACGGGGATTCTTAAATTTTCTTATCCATTTATTATCTTACTATCACTTGTAGTCTTTTGGTTTATCAATTATCTGGTTCAGAAAAAAATATGGAAGATTTTTTATTGGTACTTAAATAATATGTTGGACTTCTTAAATTTATTGTGCATTCATGACATGTAAACAATAATATCTAAAATATTAGACTCATATGGATAATGTCATAAAACAAAGATTAAAATTACAGCAAAAGAAAGCTAAAATTATTACTGAAGAAGCTAAACTTAAAATTATAGAAAGAAAAGTGCGTACTCGTCGCTTAATTGAACTGGGGGGATTGATTGCTAAAGCAAAACTTGATGACTTACCTACTAATAGTTTATTTGGAGCATTAGTTTCTTTAAAAAATGACTTAACAGAATCCCCACATATCAAAAACCAATGGACTAAAATTGGTAGGGATATTTTTGATAATCTTGATTCTTAGCATGATTTGTATTAAGGTATGATGAAGGAACATTTTCTTCATTAACAACAGAACAAAAAAAAGCTGTAGGATTATTGTCAATTGGAACATTTTGAGTCTGTCAGATTCTTTGTGTAAGTAGAATTTCTCCATTTGCCCAATTTTGTAAATTAGTATCACAAAGTATAGCAAATTGATTTAAAGCCATTGCCCAATTCTTGATTGGCATTGTCCATTTCTTAGAAGCATTTGTCAATGCTAAAAATATTATTTTTTGAATTGATTTATCATCTGGAAACACCCCTTTATTCTTGATAATTTTTCTGATTTGACGATTAATTGATTCAATAGCATTAGTCGTATAAATTGCTTTTCTGATTTCATCCGGGAAGCTAAAAAAGGAGCTATACCAGGCCAATTTCGCTGCCATATATCAAAAATAACTGGATATTTATTATCCCATTTTTTGCTAAAACTCTGTAATTCTCTTAAAGCTTCTGCTTCATTTATTGCAGAATAAATTTTCTTTAAATCTGCTATAACTGATTTTAAATCTTTATACGATACGTACTTTACAGAATTCCTAATCATATGGACTATACAGAGCTGTACTATCGTTTTGGGGAACACACTGTTTATAGCTTCAGGAAAGCCTTTTAAACCATCAACACATGCAACATATATTTGTTCAACTCCACGATTCTTTAATTCTGTTACTATCTGCAACCAGAATTTAGCGCCTTCATTTTTGCCTATCCAAATGCCTAAAAGCTCTTTTACCTTCTAAATTCACACCTACAGACAAATAAACTGCCTTGTTAATTATTACATGATTATCTCTTGCTTTCACATAAATGCAATCTAAATACATCATAGGATAGATACTATCAAGTGACCTATTTTACCAAGCATTAGTATCCTCTAATACACCATCAGTTACCTTTGATATTAACTCAGCAGACACCTTGGTAGAGTACAATTCTTCTAAATGGCCCTTGAATTTCTCTAGTAGTCATACCTCGTGCATATAATGATATTAGCTTATCATCAAATCCTTCAAATTTACGAACTCCCTTAGGAATAAGTATAGGTTCATATTCTCCGTCACGATCTCTTGGTACTTCTACTCTTAATTTACGACCTTCTTCATCTAAAATGGTTTTTCATAATTACCATTGTGCCTTTATCTGACTTTTTCTCAGTTTTAGCAATGCTTCTCATATCCTATATGAGACTCCATTTCTTTTTCTAAGATCTTATTCACCAGCTGTTTTTTTAATTCTTCAAAGATCCCTCCTTTGCCAAATATTTCAGATGGGTCACTTTGTGATAGTATGTCTGATACTACTTTTTCTATAGTCGGATTTGATACTTTGTTCTTATTTTTCATATTAGCCTCATGTTAAGTTGTTTTAATTAATTTTATTCTTAACTATTTTTACAACTTACACAAACTTTCTGACACCCTCAAACAATAAAATTTAGTAAAGTTTCATTTATAATTTTCTTAATTTTTTCAGGAGATTTAGCACCAATTGTTTGCATATTATGCAGCCTATCAAATAATTTTATTAATAGTATATCATACTTTTTCTCTGTATACAGTAACTCTACCATTTCAGCGCCACTAATCTTGATACCGTTTTCTTTAATTCTTGTTAAATTCATTACTTGATTTGCTATATTTTCTTCAAATTCTTCAGCTATTTTCTCTTTGGTAAGTAATGGTCTTGCAAAAATGTACACAATCAATTCAACAGAACCTTTCTTTATTAATATCTCAACCATTTCCATGGAAATTGATCTTTTCGCCGTCTTTAATTCTTGTTAAATCTTCAACTTGGTTTGCAACTTTTTCTCCAAATATTTCTTCTACCATTTCTTTGATAAGTCCAGTATCTTCAATAGTATTTAAGTAGTCTCACCTAGGAGAGCAGATAATGTACTATTATCTTCTTCTGACCAGTTATTTTGATGTTGCTCTGGTTGCTCAGAATTACCATAGAGAGCATGCATTATTCTTAAAGCGATATTTACTTTTTGTTCTAACTGTCCTATCTTGTCTGCTCTTATTTGTTGTGGAGATGAGTAGTTATTATGAGATAAAGTTTTATTTGTTCCAAATAATTGTCCTGCTAGTAATGTGAGTAAATGCAGTCCACCATTAATATCAAACACATTTGATACTGTTGTTATAGTACTGTTTGTTTGGTAATGGTCATCATTATAATCATTACTACTTAATAATTTGTCCTTTAGCCATTTGATCCCATCATTTATAAGTGATGGAGTTTTAGTAGCACTACTAGCAATGCCAGCTATATATAAATTTTGTTTTTCACTGTGCAGGTTTTTAGATTGTTCCTCAATAACCTCAACCTCTTGACCTGAATCAGCCTCACGGCGAACTCGGTGAAGATGATCAAGATGATCTATAGCATTTTGCAGTATATTTTGTAGTTTTTGTTGATGGTTATTAACAAACTGATGAAAGTCATCTTCTCCTTTGTTAATTGCTATTATTAAATCTCTTATCATTATTTGCTCAACTCCAAAAGATTTACTGATTTTTATTAGTAAGTTTTCGTGCATTTCACTGGGATTATGGATTACTGATTTAAAGTAGTGTCTTGCTACTAAATACATCAATGTTGTTATAGCTCCATTTTTATCATGTTCTATTACTCGTTCAAGAATTATAGGGCCATAAATATACCAAAAATTCAGTGTTGATCGTCTTTCAAATAAGTATTTTACTGCACTAACTGTAAGATCACGTAACTTCTCTAATTTTACATCGATATCATGCAGCATTTGCTCTTCATATTTTAGTAGACATTCCTTACGTCTCATACGATGATATCCTGGTAGCCAATAAGGTTCATTATATGATAGACTGCAGGAAGGAAGAGTATCGCCTATATTGTCTAATTTAATCTTATTTATTGTTTGCGGTTGTAGCGGTAATGGTTTGGAAAATGGAACATGAAGAGGACCACATTTAACTGGATCAATAAAGACAATAGATAATGTCTGCATCTTCGGTTCTTGGTAAAATCTGGGCAATGTTATTATATGAACAATATTATCTGCTAAGTTATCGGAACTTTTAAGTAAAATGGTGATGGAAGAATGATGATTATCTGTTTGGCAAAAATGATTTTTTATTAAATGTTCAACAAATCTCACCTCAGTATTTTCTTCTACATCTTCTGAATTAATCGTGATATTAGTATTGTAACGATTATAATATACAAATGGTGGTCCTGAGTTAAATTTAATACTATCTTTTAATAGCTTAAATGATACGGAAAGTGTTTTATTATTAGATTCTTGGAATATTAAACTTGTTTTATCAGGTAAGTGATATAATGTTGCGTTATTGATGATAATTTTTTCACCCTCAACAGAAATCAAACTATCTTTTAATGATTTAGCAATAAGCACTGCTACTGTTCTTTTCTCATCATATTTTAATAACTTATTACCATCTATAGTACCACCAAGAACAGCATAAATTTTACTTTCTTTAATAAAATAATTAATATCATTAATTTGTATATCATCATACTTAAAATGATGCAATATTGTTCTACCATTACTAGAATAAAATTTTAGTATACTCCAGTTTGTCAAATTATGCTTACTAATATAATTATAATAAACACTAATATTATAATTACTACGTTTTAATACTTGATCAAACCTTAAATCATCTTCATATTTTACTATACTGCCATAATTTACTATCTCAGTATGTTCATTTTTTGGTGCTTCAGTTATATTTTTAACGATTTTTAAAATAGACTTCTTATCTTCAATCATTAACATCCCATCACTTTTATCTATTTTCCCTTTTATAGATATGATATTTTTCATAGGATCATTATTAGTTATTATGCACTGTCCTTTAATTGATACCCTGCTACTACACAGGAAAAGAAAATGCTCTGGAAAACCTCTGCTAGTAAAAGTCATTTCATCTAATACAGGTTGTAAATCATCTACTGTAAAAGTATAATACGATTTATATTCAGTATGTATAGCTTGTAAAGATATTGTAAAAGGTCTGTTATTAAGATGTCCCATATCTATAACAACATCAGGTGCATTGTTATTCTTAATATCAATTCTACTAATACTAGGTGCTTCTAGTAATATTTTAAATGTTAATACATTAGTGCTTACCTCTATTGTATAACCATTATAAAGATGATGATTATATGATAACACTATATCACCTTTGGCATATAATATTTCTACATTTGGAATATCTATAGTTAATGTCCCATTTATAAGAAGATGTTCTAAGTTAAGCTTTAAGTAATCTTTATTTTTTAAAATAATATGACCAGTAACTGTATCCTCTGAATAGATGCTTTTTATTTGCATATTACTTGTGTTACCACTTATATAAGCATTATATCCTTTAAAGAGCTTTCTATTTAAAAACTTTATACTTGTAGATCTAGAATTATCTTCTAATACAAAAGAACTAGTACCATCTATATAATAGTTACTAGCTACACGTTTGCTATCATCACTTAATACAAAACGATGATTTCTATTACCAAATAATCCAATCTGATCTGGATAAGGTTTATGATGTATCTGAGTAGTAACCACATATAGATTGGTAACACTAGAATTATTTTGTTGATGATTATTTAATTTATCTAGCCTAGTTAATCCTTCTTTAGTAAAATGTAATTTCATATCCCCTTCATTAGGATCAAAATTAACATAAATAGATTGTTTCTCTGTGCTATTACTGTTACCATAAAGTGCTGTAAGACCATCACCAGATATTTGTAATGGAGCAGCGTCAACACAATTATTATTTTGTTCGTCACTAATTACAGAAGAAATTCTCTGATAACCCGAATTTTTTCTAAAAAGACATTGTCCTCCATGCAAAAACTACTATCTTTAGGTTTAAACTCAATCACAGAATTTCCTGAATGAGCTTCATCATATGACATCTTAGGTACTTTCACTACTACTAAACCATAACTCGTATTTGTTTGAGCACTTAATCTATTTACTAATGATAAGTTAAGATCAGCTAATTGCCTTTCTGTAAGTATTGATTGTAACTTATCTTGCTCAAAGCCTAAATTCATTAAGAACGCTTCACCAAATGGAATATCTAAGTGATACTGCTTACGTAATGCTATTGCTCCATACACTAATTGTTCTGCCATTAATCCAATCCATAATGGACCAAGTTCTAGTCCAAACAACTCTGCAACCATTAATCCTATGGTAAAATATTGCTCTCCTAATTGATGCTTAATAATACCGGCTTCTTCTGAATCAGCAGGCAAGTTATTTAATTGTTTATGTAATTCTATAATTGAATGAATTGTTAATATCTTAAATATAGGACTTGTTAAGGGTAGTTTTTTAAGTAATGCTATTCTACTTTCAGGTAATACTGATCCCAATTTACTTATTAGTGAATCATACATTTTATTAAAAGCCATATCTCCTAACATCATTTCAGCGTTTTTTTGTAATCCTTCAAAATTACCAGTGTTCATTGATCTAATGATATCAGGCAAGAAAAATAATGTTTGACTAGTTATCCCAAGTGCATGAGCACGCGTAGCAGCTACAGAGTGTAACTCCTTCACACTCTGTAGTGATGACTCTCTTAATTCAGATGAAATTTCAGGATGTTCCAACATTTTGTCTGCAATGATTTGCCAAGATAAACCAGATAACTCTTGAATAGTAATAGATTCTGATGTTTTGAACTTGTCGCTAATCTTGTTATGGTAAGAATGTAGTAAACTTTGTGTACTTTCTGGCATATTATTAAGATATGCTGTATCTACCCGGAAGTTATGCTGTTTTACTAAATTAACCAAAGATTTACTTGCTTGTGGAGTTAGAAGTGATAAAACATGATGTAATTCCTCTACTCTAATAGAAATTCTTCCAAAATATTTAACAAAAAAGTTCTCATGTAATGCTGTAAGTGCTGGTACTTTACTATCTAAAAAGAATAACTCTCTTACCACTTTTGCTGGTATTCCCTCTATGTTTGAGAAAAACCCCTTGTCAAGTAATACTAAATCAGAAACAACTTCATCAGGATGCCAAAATTTAGCTTGCTTTATTCTAGTGGTAATTTCTTCCGGTACATTTGATTTTAAAGCAAACAAGTCATATTCTATACTATCACTACGCCACTTAAAAAATGCTTCGGCATATAATTCTATATCCGTAAACCTTACTCCTTCTTTTGTTTGAAAGCTTTGTCTATAGTTCAAATCTTGACTATATATATGATAACGATGCCCATCATATGATACTAATAAGGAATGTTTACCATTATCAAATAACCAAGCACGACTTGATGAATCAATTTCTGCTCCTACTAATTCTAATACCGTATCTTTAGGGTATGTATTACAGAAGTCTTGTGCTGCTTGATAATGAGTTTGTAGTAATTCCTGTTCTCGTAAACTATGATTTATTTCTCCTTCACTAATTATATCGCCTATATTAGCCATATAAGTAAAAATACTATCTGGCTTGATGTTTGGGTTAGTAGATTCTAGTTGTTCTAAAGCTACAAGATATGCTATTTGAGAGTATAACCTTGCATTGATTTTAGAATGTTCTGCCACCATTCCTTCTTCCAATGGTTCATATGGAAATATCTCTTCAGTTTCCTTTTCTTGACATAGATCACGTTTAAGGCGTTTTTTACTAGAAGGACGAGTAGAACAACTTGAGCCAGATGCTTGCAAACCTATATTATCTCTGTGTTCTTCTAGATTTTCTAAATTAAATTTAACTTTCTTTGCAGGTGCATCACTGCCTATTCCTTTCCTCTTTAATATGCTACTCGTACCAGCTTGCTCTCCAATGCTAACTCTACTTACTTGATCTAAAATACTCTTATGTGTTTTTCATATTCTATAGAAGATTCACTCATTATCTCTTCTATCTCATTATCTCCAACCTCACAAGGAGCATTACATTCGATACTTAATTTTATTATTTCTATCAGATTACTAATATTGATTAATAATTGAGAATTGTACCATTCAGGTATATCATCAGTAATCATGCGTAATTTTTTTAATTCTTCAGAACCTAATTTTAATTGTTTTTTAAATAAATCTGTAGTATCTGCACTATCTGTTATAGGTAATATTTTAAGTTGATTTCTATTTCCTTTATTTGATAACTTCAATAAAATTACAGAAGATATAATATCTTGTTGATTTGATCGTTCTATTACAACATAAAACTTATCACTAAATACAATTTTGTCTTTAGTTTCTTGTATTAATTGTTGCTTTAAATTATCTATGCAACTATAATATTGATCTGGAGCCTCTATGAGATAAACCTGTTCTATGTTTTTGTGTGGCAAATAATGTTGAAATATTAGTTTAATTTTATCAGACGTATATTCAATTTTAATTGCCTCTTTCTCTGAGCTTTCTATTGTAACATCAACATCTTCATATCTTGTTGGAGAAGCACCACTAGATGAAGAACTTTGATCAGATCCTGAATCTACTGTTTCAGGGTTATTTGTTATATATTCACTTAACTTATCTTTTAAACTCTGTTTTTGTTGTCTAGTTAATTGTTGCTTTGAATCAATTATCTGCTCACCAAATTTCTGCCTATCAAAAAATCTTCTTTAAATGATTTATAGTCATTTGACCCATTACTATCTAAAAGTAAACGCAGTTCTAGATTTTCATCCACATTCTCCAGTAATGAAAACCATATTTTAAATAATCTTCTTGCATCACTGATAACAACTCCAAGCCTTTTAGAAGTTAATTGATTTTCAGGAGGTAAATCTATAGATTTACAATATTCAGGTAATATCTCATTAATTTTTTCTTTTAAATTATTAATTGATTGTATTTCTCCCTTCTTAAGACTTTTGATTAATTCATTAAATTGTTTATTTATTTTTTTTATTAAATTGCCTTCTGCTCCATAAGCTGTAGCTTCCTTTACTGCTCTAAAACTAGCTTCAGCTCTGGTATTCCACTCGTAAAATATAAAAGGTATAATATATTTCTCAACTATAGATAATTTCTGATCTAAACTTTTACTATCAAAGCCAGATATTTGATCTTTTATCCAGTCAAATTCTGAAGTGTGTTGTGGTTCTCTCCTTTGCTCAGGATTCGATATATCATCTTGTAAGTATTTTCCATAGTGATGCAGTAAATTCTTGATAGTAACTTCTGTAAGCTTTTTATTTTTAAGATTTTTCTCTAAAGACTTAAGGAATGTGGATACAGGAACAGTATGATTGTCTTGTTTATTACCACCTCTATTCCTTTTGATCGATACTTTATTGATAATTGCTTGTTCATTAACTTCTAGATCTATATTAAGATTATTAATACCATATAATTTTATTATTCTAAGTCCATGTTTTTGACTAGCATTATTATTAATTTCTAATAATACTTTGTTAATAGGCTTCTTTAATTGCTCTTCTGCCTTGTGTTTAATCTTTTTAATTAGTTTATTATATTCTGTCCGATCATTTGTGCTACTATCACTGGTTCTATAACTTGTATCTTCACTTTCAGTATCGCTAATAACCTCATGAATTACTTCTTGGTTGTAGATTTGTTCTATATATTCTCCTAGCTTACTACCTGTTAACCCATTATCTCGTATTATGTTCTTTATTTCATCTATAGTAATGCTAGGAGTAACTTTGTTATATCCTACATCTTTTAGATAATCTTTAATTATACCTAATCTTTGTTCATGTATTTTATTAAATATTTTTTGTTTAAATTGAACATCTTGAATCTTTTTAATATCGTCTATATCCAAATTTACTTTTAAATGTTCTGCGATAGATTTATTGATAGTTTTACGTAGTTGGCTAGCTTGTCTATGAACTTCTTGTCCAGTTTTAAATGATTTATATCCTTGTTTATATTTACAATATAATAGGATGATTTTTGCACTATCTTGCTGACTTGTAAAATAATCTACGATTTGTGCTGCTTCTAATTTTAATTGCTTGTCTAAAGCTTCTTTAACTAACTTTTGATTTAATATATTAGACTTATATTGTTTTAATTGCTTATATAACCATATGGCACTTACTTTACTTCTATTAGCTATTAATTGATCGCTACCACGAACATTTAATTCAAACCACTCCTTAATTTTAGATAAATTTGACTCATCATCACTAAAATATTTTGTAATAGCACTATATAGTGACTCTATAACTAATGAAATTTCTCGACTCATTTTATATAAATCTTTAGTATTACTTATTAAAAATTAAGATAACTTTAAATAGTGGATAGCTGCTCATGATTATCTGTAATATTACCAGTTAATTTTAATTCAGAATTTTCTTGGTCATAATTTGTAACATCAACCAGTACTTCCGTATCAGCCTTATCATCAGGTATAGGATTAATTATATTACCCTGATCTTTTACAACTATATCTGTATTCCCAATTCTTTTTCCAATTAAACTTGTTAGCTTTAGTTCAGGATGATCGTTATAAAATCCTAAAACATCAACATCACATTGAGAAAAAGCTCTAAATGCAATTTCTTGATCTTCCTTTAAAAGAGTAAATAAGTTAGGGGAATAATTTATTAAAAAAACATATCCTTCAATAATTTTATCTAATGACTTATGTGATTCTGTATGATTACAACTTGTATTTTTACAGTTATCATAATGATGTTTACTTAAAACTTGATTTCCTAAATTCTTTACTATTATTTCATCACAATATTTATCGATTAGTTCCTTAAATTGATCAGTATTTAACTTATTTGTGTTAAAATATCTCTCTTCCCATATTTTTTGATCCCAATTCCAAGATGTAATGCACTGTTCAAAATATTCTTCAACCTCATCTTTTTCTTTTGTTTTGACTTTAAATTTATGTTTTTTTCTCCTTATTGTATGACCTTCATTATCTTCTACTGTCGGATCCCAGGATACTGTTTTTTTATGCTGGAGCTTGCAACAAATTCATCTTGATTCTTATCAACTAGGCTTAATTGATCTATTCCTTCATCATCAGTTAATTCTAATCTATTCAGTAATTCTTGATGTATCTTCTCATATTCTGCATAAGAAGTATTCATGATTTCTATAATTTTATCATCTGGTATTTGGTAAGGTGATTTATATTTTATACTTAATTTTATTATTTCTATGAGATTGCTAATATTGATTGGTAATTGAGTATTATACCATTCAGGTATATCATCAGTAATCATGCGTAATTTTTTTAATTCTTCAGGCCATGATTTTAATTGTTTTTTTAAATTTTTTAATAAATCTACAGTATCTTCATTGTCTATTACAGGTAATATTTCAAGTTGATTTTTATTATTTTTATTATACAGTTTTAGTAGGATCGCAGAAGATATGTTTTGATCTTGATTAATAGATTGTTCAATTATGACATAAAATTTATCATCTGATACTATTTTATCTTTAGTTTCATATATTAATTTGGTTTTTAAATTATTTACAAAATTATAATATACATGATCCTCTATTATTTTAAATAAGTAGATATCTTCTATATTTGCGTTTGGTAAATAACTTTTTAATAATAATTTAATATTTTTATCAGAATAGATTATACTTGATACACTAGAAGCCTGGTAAATTATATCTTTTTCAGCATTATCTTCCAATTTTCTTTTAGTCATGTTTAACCACCATGAAATAAGTTTAAAAAAATTATATTATCCTATTGCCATAATTTTAGTATTTAAATTATTAACTGTAAATTTATTTTAAATGAATTTTAATAAACATTAACAACTCAAAAGTTATTGATAATCTTATGAAATGGTTAAAAACTTAAGAAGTTCTGAGACCTATACCAAACCTAATGACTATATTATTGATTTATCCTTTACTATAACGATAATTAGCAAAAGAACTATCTATGTAACACTAATAGATTTAGCAATCATATTGGCCTTTAGTTAATTCTTGACTTATATATTCTTGTTTTTTTGTAGCAATCTAATCCTGTATCATGAACAATAATTTTTAATATCTCACCTTACAATTACTATATTCCTGATAATATTAACTTAACTGTTTAGTCCTATATTGTGATGCGTGAGTAAGAGGGATAAATTATACTGCATTATTATTATATAAATTTAATTTTTTATAATTTGCAATTATATTTAAACAATGTGTGTGTAATTGTCTTGTAACATTTGGTATTTTAAGATAAGTAGCAACAGTTAAGAAGACCTGTAGAGTTTCTAAAATTGTTCTCCATCCTTTCTCAGGAGGTTTAGCTCCTACTGTTTGTATATTATGTAACCGGTCAAATAACTTAATTAATAGCAATTCTTGTTTCTGCTGCTGATACAATATTTTAACCATTTCTGCTGCACTAATTTTTTATCATTTTTAACTCGTGTTAAATCTTCAACTTGATTAGCAATCTTATGGCCAAATTCTTGTATAATCATTTCTTTAGTAAGTAACGTATCTTCTATGCAATCGTGCAATATGCTAGCTACTATGATATCTGTTCTAAATAAATAATCAGAAACCATGTATGCTACTTCTAAAGGATGTGAGTAATAAAATTCTCCTGTTCCTTTTTTTTGTTTGCCGTGATACTTTTTAGCAAAATAAATTGCTTTCTTAATTTTATTAAGATCAACTTTCTTCTTAGAAATCTTATTAATAAATATGATCTTAGTTAATAGCCTTTTACTATATCGGCAATTTAATAGATCTCCAATTTTGACTTTGTCTAGCTTAAGATATATATCTTGAGGTAAATTTAACTTTCCTACAATAGGAGCTATAGTTTTTTGATGATTTTCTTGACTTCTTGCCATATATCCATCCCTACTATAATTTTATTTAAGTGTAGCAAGTAAATCGTAATAATCAAGAAAATCATTATTATTAGTTAATGCACAATCATCAAAACCTTATAAGTATCAACATTATGTATCATAAATCAGATCATCAAGAAGAGGTAACTTAATTGGTATATTACAGACAATAGTAGTACTTTTACCTTTTTCACTTGTTACTTCAATCTCTCCATTTAATTCACCAATTAGACGCTTTACAAAACTTAATCCTGATCCAAGTCCATGATATTACGTAGCAACATCAAATTTATCAATCTTCTCATGAAGATGTTGCCTGATTTCTTTAGACAGACCAATACCGCTATCATGCACCATAAATTGGAATACCATTTCTCTGTTTTGTTGTTCTGATTCTGATAATGCAGGATTAATCGCGAACATGTTCACTGTTACCACAACTTTGCCTTCTTTAGTAAATTTAATAGAATTATCTATTAACTGCTCTAATATTGCTCCTATTCGATAAGTATCACTAATTATAGCATTTGTTAAATCATACTGAAAATTACAAGATAAATTTAATCCCTTACGTTGAGCTATTGGCATCGCTTTATCAATAATCTTATTTACCAACTGTTTTGGATCAAACTTATTTAAAACTATAGGAGGTAATCCAGAATTATTCTGTAGATAACTAAGTATATTGTTATAATAATCCAGTAATTCTTCAGCACAACTTACCATACTAGCTAAATAATCCTTTTTTTCAGGATTATCTTCTATTTCATAAAGAGCTGTTACTAATGAAAAAATCCCATTACATGGAATCTTCAATCCATGTACCATATTTTGCACCACATCTCTTTTAAATAACTCAGATTCTTTCAATTTATTATTTGCTTCTTGTAATTCTAATTTATATTTAATTATATCAGTATAATTTGTGATCGTCGAGTTAATGATATTCTCTTCTTGCGGATATGGTATTAATGTGACAGATATGGGAGATAATTGAAGATTCCAATTTGTTTTAGTAAGATTAGTAACATTATGATTATCTTTTGGTTGATTTTGGTTATTAATTGTCATAGCATTTCCTTGCTGTTAAAGTTAAGAAAACAGCTCAGAGGTTAAAGTGCTAAAATTTTGTAGTTTTAATTTAACCTCTGAACCAGAGTTGCACCACGGCTGCTCTTAACAAGGACAGATATCACCACAATTTTACAAAGTACAGAGGATTTAAGAGCTTTTGTGACAGATTTTTATACAATTGGGCAAACAGCTGCACAAATGAGACAGTGCTAAATTAATATTGTTTATTATCTCAACTCTTTATCCATTACATATAAATCCAAAGTAGCATTAATTATGCTACAAAAACTATCAAAAATTCCTTTGAATATGGTATTTTGCTGGCATTTAAGCCTACTTTATACTATAATTACAGTATAAATATTTTAATAATAATTTCATGTTAGTAAAGAACTTAGATAAACCACAACCATTCTTGCAATGGGTGGGTGGTAAAAGAAAAATCGTTGATCAATTAGTTAAATTTATTCCTAAAAAACTAAACAACTACTATGAACCATTTCTTGGTGGTGGTGCTTTATTCTTTCATGTACGAGATAAATTTAAACAATGCTATTTATCTGATATTAACCTTGAGCTAGTCACGTCTTATAACGCAGTTAAGACAAATCCTGATGCAGTTAGTAAATTACTAGACTCACATAAAGCAAAACACTCTAAAGAGCATTATTATCAAGTGAGAGCCAATAATGATAGTAGTGATCCAATAAAAATTACTGCAAGATTTATTTATCTTAATAGATATTCATTTAAAGGTATTTACCGGATTAATATTGATGGCAAACCAGCTCAAACTTTCTCTGGTAGAAATTATAGTAAATCTGATATTGCATCTAGACTAAAGCAATGTAGCAGCTTACTTACTGGTACATATATTTGTGCTATAGATTTCTCTTTCATTGAACCACAACAAAATGATTTTGTTTATTTTGATCCTCCTTATCATAAATCAGGTGAGAAGTTTTATACCAGATTACCCTTTGATGAAAATGAGCAAACGAGACTTAAAGATTTTGCTACAGAACTCAATAATCAAGGTATAAAAATAATGATTTCTAATAGTAATACTCCCTTTATTAGAAACTTATACAAAAATTTTAATATTAGTACTATTAAGGTTAAATATTCTATGCCTGAGCACAATAAAATATCTGATGAAGTAGTTATTACAAATTATCAATTACCATAATAGCTTAGTTATATTCAAACTTGATTAATTCAAAGCAATAATCTTGAGTCTTAAAAGCTTCTTCTAGATCTTGCATATGATGATTCCTAACATAATAATCATTAAAAGCTGATATTGATTTGAGGATTACCTTTTTATTGACTATATCTTCCTCTACCACTACTAATTTAGTTAATACACCAAAATCAATATATTGGTTATAACGTTCAATAAGAAATTTCTGTGCCCTGTACCATACTGAATCAGGATTTAATTGTTTGCTTAGCTGCAATAGATAATTTTGTTTTTCATCTTCAGTATTATTCTGCTTCGCTTCAAGCTCAGCAAATTGTATGATTTTCAACTTCTCAATACTACTGCCATAGATCATTTGTACTTGCTGTAGTATTTTATCTTGTGCATTTTCTGAAAGCATAATATTTTTAAGCAGTTTTATTTGATACTGATTATTTACTACCCCAATAAATAAGCAGGAGCTTAGTAATTCATAAGCTGAATCAGGATCAAAACTACCAACAATTTTACGTTTTAGCTGAGCTTGCAAGCTAGTATCAAGGCTACTTTCTATCTTATCTAGGTATTGCTCCTGAACTTTATACACATTGCTAGATTTAAACTGAAACTGTTGACAATTAGCTTTAGTAGTTTCTCTCAGTTCATGAGCTAAAGCTTTAGCCATGTAATTTAAAAACACTTTTTTATGACCAAAATGATGTTCTGGGTATTGTTCTGCTAATTTCAATAAGAGCTTGTTAATAAAAGTAAGATTAAATTCTCGATTTGATTTTATCTGTAATAAATCAGCCTCTTCTTGGGTTAATGGATGGAAATCTGTTAATTTCTTTCTTTTGAACCAGCTTTTATGATTAACGGCATTAATTGCTGCATTATTGCTATTTGATGGTGTAGAGTCATATTTTTTAGAGATTTTATTAATAACTGCTTGTAGTGCAGTATTAATCCGTGTAGCACCTATTGTGATATTAGCACTAGAGAAATTAGTATTATCAGCTTGTTGTTGATCGTTGATTAAGCTTGTTGCCTTGAATTGTAAATTTGTTTCAAGTTGTTGTTCTTGTAACTGAGTTTGGTTATTGTAATTAGATTCATTTTTTTTATTTTGAAAAATTGTAGATCTGTTAGATCTAGATTTATTAGATATATTTTTATTATTATCTATATATATTGTCTCATCCAAACTTTTTTGGGGTTGAGGCAAAATTTCTTTGGGTTTGACCCCAAAGTTTTTTGGAGTTGATGCAAAATTTTTTTCATTTTCAGAGGGTATTTTATTAGAAGCAGGTTGGAAATTTCTAGCCAGCTTAATACAAGGAGTATTACGGCATTTAATGCCATATTTAATGACTGTTGTGTTATACACTTGAATAAAGCCACTTTTTTGTAACTCAAACAGACATTGTCTTACACGTTCTTGACAAACACTTAAGTGTTCTTGAAAGAAATGATAAGTTTCCTTAAGTTCATCAATGCTATTATTATGATAGATTTGCAAGCGGAAGACTATAAGAGATAGTAGCTGTCTTGCAGTCTTACTTAATATCTTGCCATTATAAGATGAGAGATTACTCCATTCAGGAGGGATAAAATTACCAACAAAATTATAGAAAATAGTAGGATTATTATCACGCTCATTATGGATTACACAATCAGGAGTAAAACGTGAGCAGCATATAGTGTGCATAAGACCTCAACTTAAACATCAGGTTTAATCGAGGTAATAAGGCAATTAAAGCAGTATTTTTAAAAATGCGAGGAGCATATAAGCAGCATACAGAGTAGGGAGGTAAAATTAGTAGATTATGAAAAGCTAGGAGATAAGGTGGTGGGCGATAGAGGGCTCGAACCTCTGACCTTTACGATGTCAACCTAAAAGCCACTCTTACCATGCTTTTTTGCTTTTTTCATATACTAATTTATAATTTACAATTCTCTGTATTTAGGGCTTTTTCTCTATTACCAAAAATTATAACTTGACTGTAGTAGAGTTGCAGTGATTTGTCAATGTCTAAAAAATATTACAAATTTAAAAATAACATGTGGATATGATGAGCATATAGTTAGTGCAAATTCATGAGCAATTTTTAGCTTGTAAATATACCTGGACCTTTTGAATTTGATAAAAAATTATAGCAACTATTGGTTATTGAATTGTATGTAGTTAGGATAAATCATCATTTTTTAAAGTATAATTCTATTTAACATAAGATTTGTTTTTCTGAGCAAAGCATACTACAGTTTAATTATATATGAATTAAGCTGTGGGAGGATTTATGTCAGTTAAATCACTAGTTTTTACTAAAGAAGTATTACATGAAATTAAAGCTCCACAGGCAAAACGAGATGTATATAAAGATAGCAAAGAAAAAGGATTATTGCTAATTGTATCATATGGTGGTAGTAAAATATTTTACTTAGGCACAGTACTGAGTAAAAAGTATCATAGAATCAAAATAGGTGTGTTCCCTGATCTATCAATTATTGATGCTAGAGCCAAAGCATCTGAATTAAAAGGCGAGATTGCCAAAGGATATAATCCTGTAGAAGAAAAGGTTAGATTATCCAAGGAACTGACCTTTAAGGAGCTTTATGATAAATACCTTAATGAATATAGTAAAATTAATAATAAAAGATGGATGGATTATGCTGCCTCGGTAGATAGATATGCCAAACATTTATACCCTAGGAAAATATCTACTATTCACAAAACAGATATTCAAGAGTTATTTAATAATTTAACTAAAACCGGTAAATATGGAGCTAATAGATTTCTTGAAGTTTTAAGTCCTGTATTTAGTAAAGCAATAGAATGGGAATTGCTTACAATAAATCCAGTTATTGGCATAAAGAAGCACAAGGAACAATCAAGAGACAGGTATTTAACTAGAGAAGAAATGCCACGATTTTTTACAGCAATAGCAGACGAACAAAACCAGGTAATGCAAGACTTTTTCTTAATAGCTTTGTATACATCAGTTCGTAAGGATAATTTACTTACTATGCGTTGGGAACAGGTGAGTTTTGCTGATAAACAATTATATCTTCCAGAAACTAAAAATGGTGATCCTCACCGTTTACCCTTACTAGATCAAGCAGTAGAAATATTAAAAGCACGAAAAGAGCAATCTGATAGCATTTGGGTATTTCCAAGTGAGAGTAGCAGTAGTGGTCATTTGCAAGAACCAAAGAAAGCATGGAAGAGGATTTGTAAAAAAGCAGGAATAGAAAATTTAAGGATCCATGATTTAAGGAGAACAATACCAAGTTGGATGGCAATGACCGGAGCAAATCAATATGTAATAGGACAGCTTCTAAATCATAGAGATCCAAGATCAACGGCAATTTATGCTAGGCTTGCCACTGATACTGCTCGAGAATATATGCAAAGAGCCGTAAATGCTATTATAAATACAAAATCATAAATATTAATTGATATATTTATGTTATAATAATTCCTGTAAGTGAGTTCTATGAGAACAGAAAGACTAGAAGAGGAAAGTGGTAAAGCAATTATTACAATGCTTAGAAGTTCCTCTTTTGTTTCTTCTATACTCTTAAGAATTATTGAGTCTTTAAAGATTTTACAACATGTAAACATTTATCTAGACTAATTATCATAGCAATAATTTAATACAAAATTATAGCCTATTGAAAAATATAATGAACTATTAAAAAGCATCATAAAAAATTATATAATTATGAATATTACAGAAAAAGATAAAGTACTTAGCTGTTTTGATGTAGCTAATTATTTTTTAGTGTTAGTTGATAGAGAAGCAGGAGATAGTATAACCCAGCTAAAGCTGCAGAAATTAATATATTTTGCTCAAGGCATTCATCTTACTTTATTTGATAAAGTGTTGTTTGAAGAAGAGATTAAGGCTTGGAAACATGGACCGGTAGTACCGGCTTTACGCTCAATATTTGGCAGCTTTAGAGATAATGTAATTCCTTTGCCTGGCGAAATAGATTTTGCTATTTATACCGAGCAACAAAAAAAATTACTTCATAAAGTATATTCTTTTTATGGTGAACATTCAGCTGCTTATTTACGTAATCTAACGCATAGACATTCTATTTGGTATGAAGCTATAGAGAATACAGATACTACTATTACTAAAGAAAAGATACAGAAATTTTTTAAAGCTACTATAATAAATGATATTAAAGATTATATTTTATCAATTACTAAAGAAGATATTACTCAAATAGAAAATGCTGAAGATGGCTGGTGGATGAATTATGATAGTGGCGTACCTGCTGAAGATATTACAGAATATCTTTTAAAGGTAAAGAAGAAAAAGGTTAATTTAAATTAGCTTTATTATTAAAAAGGAATTGAGCCGGTACATTTTCATTATTTTCTATAAGGAAACGATAATATTGTTTTGCAAGATCCACAGCATCATAACTACAGCAGGACCCAATAGCAAGTTTTAAACATTCTAATTTTAACTCTACATCACTTCTAAACATATACATTTCATCAATAATTTATTTCATTAATGCTAGCAAATTTACTACTAATTATCAACAAATGCATTTATATAGCTATAGAATTCATCTCCAGATAGACGCACTTTTATATGAATTACAGCTTTTTTTGTTATGGCTTAAAACTCCACTGGCAATGTAAAAATTAGGATGTTAATGTCATGACTAGAGAACTTATCTGTAATGGAAACATAACTTACTAATATGAATAATAATTGTGCTAATCAAAGATTATATTGGTCACTTTCTACTTCCTTAAAATATATGGGTTTAAGCTTAGATGAGTGGTTAGTTATCTTACTTGGTATAGTACCTGGGATAGTGTTACTAAATAGCGGACATGCTAAGCTTGGGATGATATGCATTATAGCTGGTATTGTACTTTGCTATACATTTAAAAAGTTTAAGAAAATATCAGAATATTTTATACTTAAGAGTTATTTAGTCGCTAAGAAATGGCTATATGCTCCTACTCCTTATCCTAATCTACTTGGTAAAAAGGTAGGTAAGTAATGGATCATTTATTTAAGCAAAGCTCTATTCAGCAGCTAGTTAAATATAATAAGAGATTGTTGTTTATCACATTGCTGCTTGCAGTTACGAGTCTGCTTGGGATGATTAAAACAGTTAGCACGGAAGAAAAATGGTTATTAATTCCGGCAATAGAGCCGGATCGTCGGATGATAGTATCATCCAAAAGCTATCATGAGACCTATCTTAAAGAATGGGCAGTTTTTGTAATGAAAGAATTATTTACTACTTCGCCAGAAGAAGTAGAGAGGCAAATAGCAGATATGAAGGTAGTATCTAGTAATACAGAGCAATTGGATAAATTTTTTAAGGAACATTTAGATTTTGTTAAAGGCTCTAATATTTCATCGGTATTTTTTCCTAAAAAAGTAAAAGTCATTGCGAATGGAGTATTAATTAACGGAACATTTCGTTATTGGTTTGGAGGGAATAAGCATATAGCAGCTGATAAAACTTATTTATTAACTTATAAGCGAGGAGCTAATCATTTGTTGTTACTTACTAGTATTAAAGAAGAAGAGGCAAATAAGAAATGAAAAGTTTGAAGTCAGAATTGCAGATCTTAGTAGTTTTTGTTGGCATAATGCTTGCAAGCTTTAGTAGTAATGCTTATGGGACACATTATATGTTACATACTGATTCTTTGTTAGAGCTGCAAATAGCAAAAGACGCTCCAACTAGGATTAATATCGAAGGAGAAAAGATTAATGATATTTTTATTCACCCTAGGGAAGCTGCAGAAGTAGTAGTACATGATTCAGGCTGTTTATTTATTTTGCCGCAGCAAGATAGTAGTAAACTTTACCTAACTCTAATTGGAGAAAATGGTACGATCCAAGATTTAATGCTGAATTTTACTAAAACTAAACCAACACCGATTAGACTTATAAAGTTTGATTTAGAACAAGAAGTAATAAAGTTAACTAATAACAAAGAAGAGAAGCATCATGAATGTAAAAAACAAAGATGTAAGAGAAGCAGAAAATAATAAACAGTGTTTAAGAATAATATATCCTTTATTGCCGGTATTATTAATTTTTTGTGTAAATGTGATCCTATCTGAAGTAGCTTTAGGAGAAACATTAGAAGGACAGTTAGACCGTATTGGTGGGCTCTCTACCGGTAAACTTAAAACTATCGGGATATCAGGGGCAACGATTTTATCCTCAATCTGGGCAGTAGTCAGGGGTAATTTAAGGCTTGCCGGAGCAATTGTAGCTATTGGTATTATTTTAGGGTTTTATTTAGAGTGGGTCTCTAGTGGGATGAAAATCAGTTAGATAATTAGGATATTGATTAAAAGCAATGGATCAAGATTTCAATAAGCAGGAAGAAGTACAAGGTAAAGTAGAAAAATTACCATCTGCATTTAGTAAAAGATTATCGGGGCTTATAGAGATAATTAAAAACAGACCATTAGTAACTCTAGCTTGCCTAGGCGTAATAATGGTTTTGGTATTTTATGGATTGTCAGAAAGTGAGGTCAAAACTTCCCGAGGTTTACAAGAAGATAGACAATCAAGGGAAATATCCGGAATAGAAAAGGCCATAGATCCAAGGGCAAAATGGACTGCAGAAATATTAAATGAAGTCAAAAACATGCAGAATCATTTGGAAAAGCTAATAGAGAATAAATATTTAGAAACTAAAACTAAAATTGATGATTTTAGTCAAAAGTTAGAATCATTAGAGAATCCTCATGAAGAAACTATATTATATGATGGCAATGATTTTAATAATAATCAAAAAATAGAAGATTTACTAGATAATAACCTTGAGCAAAGCATTGTTGCTGCTCCTACTGCTCCGGTAAAAAGATTACTTGGCTATGTAAAAAGAGCTGACTTAAGGATAAAAAAAGACGTTAAAGATTATATTACTACTGGCAGCTTTGCAAGAGGGGTGCTGCTTACTGGAGTAGTAGTTGGAACTGGCACTAATAACTCAGCATCTCCTGAACCCATAATGATAAGGCTTGTTGATACAGCTATTTTTTCTAAAGGATATAAAACGGAGCAAATCAAAGAAGCAATTTTAATTGGTTCTTGCAGCGGGGATATTTCATCAGAGCGGGCTAAATGCCGGTTAGAGACAGTATCTTTACTAAATAGTAATGGAGAGATAATTGAAAAACCGGTAGAAGGCTGGTTAATAGGAGAAGATGGTAGACCCGGCATTAAGGGAATAGTAGTTGATAGATCATCAGATGTCGCAAGGATGGCGGTGCTGAACGGTGTACTTGGCGGGATAGCACAATTTTTTCAGAACCAGGCAACAAATAGCATATTTCCGGTGTCACCGATTACCGGGCAACAAAATGCTTTAAAAGCTCAGGATTCTCTAAAAGCTGGTGTTTATGCCGGCACTGGTAATGCTTTAGAAAAGCTTGCTGATTTTGCAATTAAACGGGCAGAAAGCATGAGTCCAGTAATTGTTGTAGCTTCAGGTAGAGTAATAGATGTAGTATTTAGAAAAGGTTTTAATTTAAGAGAGAATAAAGAGGCTGCTAAAGTAGATAGAGTACTACCACCAACTACTACTGATTATTTGCAAAAGGCAGCAAATTATAGTAATTATCAAAATTATTCTGGGAATAAAGTGACAAATTTTTCTAAGGCAAAAACTAAATTGCAAGAACGTTTTATTAAGAATAATGATGATTATGAAATGACAGATATTGATTTGCAATCAGAACAACAATATCCGGGTAATTTTTAATGAATAATAAAATAATTAATCTGCTGTTGTTATTAATGTTAAGCTTTATCGCTTCTGGTTGTAAATTGATGCCATATAGGAATGATTTTGATTGCCTGCTGCCCCAAGGACTAAAATGTAAATCTTTATATGAAGTAAATAAAATGGCTGATTTTGATATGTTCAATCCAAATAACAATGATAAGTCTAACATTAATACATCTAGATGCTCTGTAAGGTATAATAATGATATCAGGAATTGATAAAGATTTTGCTCGGGAAAGACTAGCTAAACATTTTGTTTATGAATCATATGATGAGGAGAGTAGCTTGTTTTTTAATAGAGCTTCAGTAGGATTTGTCCTGCTTGGCTGGCCACTGGTTGGGACAAGCTTGCAAGCTCAAGGAGAGATAGCTGAATTTTTAAAAAGTGATGAGAATTTACCGGCAGGAAGTAGTTTTCAAATATTGATGATTGGCTCTGATCATATAAGAGAATATCTAGATAACTGGCAATTACATAGAAAAGGTACAATCTTTACTGAGCTTAGCAGTAGAAGAGTAAAGTTTCTAGAGCAAAAAGCACAAGAAGAAGGAAATATCAAAGATGTAGTTTTATTAATTTCAGTTACTATTCCGACGCTGACGATTGATATTAATGAGATGATACGAAGAAGAGAAGTATTGCAAGATACATTTAAATCAATTGGGCTTGCTACTTACAATGTTGAGGCAACATTGCTATTAAAATTTGTCCGTTTAATATTTGCCTGGAGAGAAGAAGAACATCCTGAACTTAATCCTTATGAAATATTATCTGAGCAGATTTTACCTGGTAATTTTTCTTTATATGAAAAGGAAGATTATGTAAGTTTTAATGATAATCAAATATTTATAAGCTTAGAGGCAGGAAAAAGACCGGCAGAGTGGCGTTTATCAGCCATGGATTTGTTTTTAGGTAATGAGCTAAGACGTGATGAATATATTAGAGCAAATTTTCTGATTCATTTTGGTTTGCAGATTATACCAAATCAGTTAGTGGCTAAAACATCTGCTATTACCAAAAGAGAAGCTTTAGAGAGAAATATTAATGCTGGAATGGGTAAGTTTTTTCCTAACTTAGCTAGTGAAGCACAAGATTTAGCAGGAGCAGTAGCGTGCTTGCAAAGCGGCGATAGAGTAGTAAATATCCACTTAAATGTCATTATGTGGGATCAGAAGAATAAAGCCAAAGGATCAGCATCACAGTTTTGCTCACAGCTTCGTCGAAGTGGCTGGTATTTTGTCCCTTGTAAATATGATCATTTAGCGGTGGTGCTTGCTAGTTTACCTATGCAGTTAGTTGAAGCAGCACCAAATTCTTTAATGGGTAAATTTAATAGATTCAATAACATATTTAATAAAAAGACTCGGGGAGTTGGCGTAGCATTATCAAATCTTGGTAGAGGCATAAGGACTATTGCCTCAGAAAGTAAGGTGTTACTGCCTATCATTGGTGAGTGGAAAGGGGATTTGAGCTCGCCAGGTATGTTACTTACCGGTAGAAGAGGACAAATAATGTATTGGTCGCCCTTTGGTTCAGCATTAATTGGCTCAAACTTATATAACACAGCTGCAGCTCCAAATGAAAATTTTAATCTTTGTATAGCAGGAGTACCAGGATCTGGTAAATCAGTATTTATGCAAGAACTAATGCTATCAGTCTTAGGCACTGGCGGCAAAGTATTTGTTCTTGATTATGGTAGATCATTTAAAAGAACTTGTTTGTTATTAGGTGGTAATTATATTGAATTTGATGTAAAAAATCCGATATCAATTAATCCATTCTCAGAAATTCCAGCAGGCGGCAGCGAAGACTCAATTGAAGCACAAGCAGATTTTCTAGCAAGTTTTCCATCAATTCTAGCAACCATGGCAGCTCCTCAGTATGGGCACTAATGATTTACAGCAACCAATGCTGCAAAAAGCCTTAATAGCTGTGTGGCAAGCAAAAGGAGCAAGAGCTGAGATCACTGACATAGCAGATTGGTTGCTTAAAAGAGAAGAGTCTTACTCGCAAGAACTTGGTAATATGCTATTTCCATTTACCCGTGATGGGCAATATGGCAAGTTTTTTAGTGGTAAGGCAAAATTATCCTTAAGCTCAGATATAGTAGTAATTGAAACTGATCATCTTCGTAGTAGCCCGGCACTACTTGCAGTAATTGTACAAATCATGATTGTTCATATTAACCAAGCAATGGTTAAAGGTGATAGGAAGCGTCCCTTTCTAATCATGATTGATGAAGCATGGAAATTACTATCTGGCAAGAGATCTGGAGAATTTATTGAAGAAGCAGGAAGAATAGCTAGAAAATACAACGGCTCAATAACCCTTGCTACTCAGCAATTAACTGATTACTTCAGGGAAGCAGGATCAGCTGCTGAAAAAGCTTTTGAGAACTCATCACATAAAGTTATTTTAAAGCAAAATCCTGAGAGCTTTAAAGCCATGAGAGCAAACCCCAAACTTGCAGGTTTTGTCGACGAGGATTGGAAGCTAAATTTACTACAATCAATTCATTCAAACCCGCCGCATTATAGTGAAGCAGCGATTTATGGACCAAGTGTTCATGGAGTTGTGGCAAGATTAATGTTAGATCCATTTACGCTGATGCTAACATCTACTAATGCTAGGGATTACCAAGCTATAGAGGATAAAATGATTACGGGAATGAGCGTTACAGATGCCATCAATAATATACTGGACGAGAGAGGCTTGGTTTAAAGTGATTAGAAAATATGAGAAGGTATTTAGACATAAAAATTATTGCCATAAGCTCCATTCTTCTATTTTTAGTTATATTACAGGTAAGTAATGTTAATGCAATCAGTACAGTGACAGATAGAAATGCTAAAGTAAAAATTAAAGATTATGGAGTCAGAGGCCATGTATTTCCAATTATTGAAGAGTCATTATTAGAGATAATTATGGCAAAACTTCAAATAGCAAAACAAAATGGCATTTTAGAGAAAATGCAGGAAGAATTTAAAAATAAAGTACAGCAAAAAATCTCTAGACCAACTGCTATCTTAGCTTTAGCAGAAACAAACATAAACCGAAATTGGCACTATGATCCGAGCTTTATACAAAAGACAGATATAAAAGATCAAGCAGGAAAGATCATAGTAAAAGCTGGAACAAGTGTAAATCCTTTAGAGAAAATAAGCTGGGGAGAACCATTAATATTTATTGATGGAGATGATGAGCAGCAGATTAAGTGGGCTAAATTACAAATAGGAAGATTAGTTCTAACCAAAGGAAATCCTATAGAATTGAGGCAGGAACTAAACAAGCAAGTATTTTTTGATCAAGGTGGAATGCTTACTACTCGTTTTAAAATAAAAGCAGTACCGGCTATTGCCTGTCAGGAAGGCAAATTACTTAAAATTAGTGAAATCAAGATTAATGTAGAACTGCAAAAAAGCTCTATTGATTTTAACCCCTGTCATAAAAGTACATTTTGATAAGGAATAACTAATATCGCAATATTAAGCAATTAATTGTTCAACATAGCGTAAGTGTGGGCTGTATTAATTTTCAGTCGGTGCATATTAGAAATCTGTATCATTTTTCGGCCAGTGTTGACACTAACTAATAAAATCAGGGGTAATATATGAAAAAATGGCAATTACAAGAGGCAAAGCAAAATTTAGAAAAGATAATAGATCATGTATTACAAGGTCGGGTGCAAGCAATAGTAAAATCTAGTGGAGAAGTAGTATATCTAATCGCAGGTGAGAAAAATAATATGATAGCAGAGCAACAAAAGGTAGTTTATCAAGCAAATACAGATTTAATAACTTCTGAAATACACAAGTAATAATGAAATTAATAATGTTTATTATAATTATTTTGCTTGGTAATTATAGTTATGCATCGATTGGTTGTGCTGGAAGATTTGTAAATCCAATCACTGATGTTTGCTGGAAATGTTTATTTCCAATTACTGTCGGAGGAGTAAAAATTGTCTCAAGTTCTATGGCTGATACTAATAACCCAAGGCAAATTGTTTGTTTTTGCCCTAAGCCTTCGATTCCGATGCCAGTGCCCGGAATTCCAATTGGATTCTGGGAGCCGGTAAGACTGGTGGATGTAACTAAATCTCCTATGTGTATGGTAAGTCTTGGAGGCATTAATCTTGGTACTAGCATGCAAAAAGGTGTTAAGGATGATATAGAGGGAAGTAGCTTTTATCATGTACATTGGTATATATATCCAGTTATTTACTGGCTTGAGATATTACTTGATTTTGCCTGTTTAGAGATGTCACAAGTAGATATCGCATATTTAACTGAATTTGATCCATTATGGGGAGACGATAGCAAAGCTGCCATATTAAATCCTGAAAGTTTATTATTTGGAAGTATTGCAGCTCAATCGGCTTGCATAGCTGATTGTGTGAGCTGTAGTTCTGGTAGTCTTTCTAATGATGCGATGTTTTGGTGCGGGGGATGTCAAGGATCTCTTTATCCCTTTACCGGTACAACTAGCTCTCATAATGGCGGAGTTGGAACTTCTGCATTAATAGTAGCTAAATTTATGGCTAAGTTACATAGGGAATTGTTACTCTGGGGGTATATGGGAAGAGAAGGATTATGTTCTAAATATCCAATGCCAATAATCAAAAAGAGCCAATATAGACTGCAGATGACTTATCCTATACCAGAGGTGCATTCTTGTAAAAAGATTGGTGAGACTGAAACTACCTGGCAGGGTACACGCGAATTCCCGGTTAAAGGTGAGGATTTTGGTTATTTGATTTGGAGAAAAAAATCATGCTGTCTCTTTTGATGTTATGATGATGCAAGATAACAGGATACAAAAAAATATGTGTTTCAACTTATTAGTTTTAATGAGTTTGCTAATTTTAAGTAACACAAACGCTTTGGCAGAGCAAGAAGGATTATTACAAAAGATCATACATCATAAGATATTAGAAGCTAAAACAGGTAATCAAATTTATATTTTTGTTTCATTTGCAATGCCAGATTCAGCATTAAAGAGTTATTATGTTGAAGCAGAACAAGAAGGAGCAAGGCTTATAATGCGAGGTTTAAAAAATAATTCTTTTTTAGATACTAAAGCAAAAGCTGATGAAATTGGTATTAGTTTTGATATTGATCCAAATTTATTTGAGAAATATCAAATTATTTCTGTACCAGTGACAGTTATAGATAATAACCAAGGTCAAGTTAAAAAGTTAACAGGTCATATAGGATTAAATGATGCATTACAGATAATGCAAAAGGAATAAATTTGAAACAACTTGTTAATACTATTATGTTAGTTACTTTAGTAATGAATTCAATAAATAGTGCTTACTCTACTACTATGGAGGATGGCTATAATCAGGCTAAACAATATGAAAACAGTATTAGGCTTAGTAATCCTGATCAAATGGGCAATAAAGTAATATTTGATAAAGACGCAGATATTTCAAATTTAAGTAATATGAGTGATCAAGATTTAACAAAGCAAGGTAGTCAAATGTTAAATAATAGTTCAGCAGGTCAATTACTACAACAAAGTGAGCTTAAAAAAATAGATGCTTCTCAAGAATACGACCTTAATGCTAAAAATCCATTAATTAGTAATTCAGCTAAAATTGAGGCAGATCCATTAAGTCATACTGAAGGGACTGCACTTAATGCTAGTGAAAAAGTAATTAAGACTAAAATTAGTAAGAGTTGCAGCGAAGGAATAGAATTTGAAGTAGATATCATCAGGAATCTCATACTAGATGCTGAATTAATAGATAAATGGGGAGATTGGCAGGATAGAAATATAGCATTTTCAGGCCTTGAGATAAGTAATAGCCATCGTCACTGGCTTTATCCTATTTTTTGGAAAAAGAAAAGACATTTCGGTAAGCGTAAAACAATATACAGCATGCATATGCATAATAATCAAGCTATAATGCTTGATGTAAGAGCAGCAATTGCCGGTAAGTTAAATACTTCTCTTGATCATATTGATACATATATCGGCATTTCTCCTCAAGGAGAAGGAGCATTAACTGAAGGCTGGGATAGAGATATAGTTAAGTGGGATAGATATGTTTTTACTTATAAATATCGTGATAAAATCAAGGAATTTAGAGAAAAAGGTGAATATTTCCAAATAGTAAATGAGCTTTCAGAAGCTTTGGTTGAGGAAAATGAATGCCATGAAATAAAACGGACATGTCTTGAATCTGGTAATAAATTGTTTTTTAATCAATATAATGTTAATCGCCCATGTTGGAGCGAGCAAATTAACTATCAATGTAGTAGTGAGCCAAAAGATGGGTGTCATCATTTAAAGCAGCAAGGCTGTGAATTAACAAGAAGTAATTGCGTTAAACAATCTGCGAGTATTTGTTTGCAGTGGAGGCGAGATTACATATGTATAGCCCAGAAAAAAGAGCTTAGCTCTTCTATAGCAGGATCACAAATGTTTTGTTTAGGGGGGGATTGTCATACTGCAACTATTGTGCCTAATACTGATATTGGGAATGTTGGGTATTTAGCGATGTTAAATGAAATGAAAAAAGATATGCAAACAAATCCGATTATGGTTTTTAAAGGTACTAGCGATAGTTGTCGTAAAACAAATATTGGTAATTTTCTTAATTGTTGTTCTGGGTTTAAAGGCTGGGGCAAGGATTTAGGATTAAGTAGGTGCAGTGCAGAAGAAAAAGCCTTAGCCTTAAAAAGGGCAAAAGGTCAGTGCTACTATGTTGGTACATATTGTGCTAAGAAAGATCAGATATTTAAGACATGTATTACAAAAAAATCTACTTATTGTTGTTTTAATTCAAAACTTGCAAGAATATTTCAAGAACAAGGCAAAAAACAATTAGCTATTGGTTTTGGCACGGCACAACATGCTAATTGCAGAGGTTTTACGGTAGAAGAGCTGCAAAGAATAGATTTTTCTAAATTTGATTTAGAGGAGCTATTTAGTGATTTATTGGATCAAGCAAAAGACAAAATGAATAAGAGTTTTCCACAACAACTAAAAAACCAGATGCCTATAATGCAACAGCAAAGGTTTAATAATAATCATACTGATTCAAATTTATCCTATTAAAATAATGAAGTGGCTAGTAAACACAATAACTAAATCATCACTAGCCATTACATTACTAGTAATTAATTTATGGTTATTAATCAATGATTGGCCAAATCATGCATTTGCTGGTACTATGGAGTTAGATAGTAGTAATAAAAATGAAATAATCAGGTTTAATGTAAATAATCAGTTTTGGCAACAACCTCAAGGGTTTTTATGGTATAACGAGGATCATGCTTACAAGCCAGAAATATTAAAATTTTCTCAAGATAAAAAAAATAAAAAGCAATCACTTGAGCCTTATGATCAAAGGATAGAAGCTTTAAAGAAGGAATTTAATAGAGCACAGCACAAAGCCTTAGATGATCCTACTCTTGAAAATGTCATTATTGCTCAAAGGTTACATAAACAAATTTTAGAAAAATCACATAAATTTGCTACCATGTGGCAACTGGCGACGATATTAGATTACAAGCTAGTAAATACGGATGAACCAGTAAATTCCTTACATAAAAAATTATATGAAGTAAGGCAAGAAGAAGAAAACAGCAAAAAACTAAGATTGTTAGCTAAAGATTGGGGATTAATTATGCAAGTAAATCAAGGATGTAATTATTGCCATGCATTTACCCCTATTGTAAGAGAATTTGCAGATAAATATGGCTTTCAATTAATTTTTGTAAGTAATAGTGAAACTAGATTTCAAGGGATGCCAACCATTAAAGATACCGGTTTGTTAAAAACACTAAATCCTGCAAAGCTTGTACCGGTATTATATTTAGTCGATAGCAGAGGCATACAAATATATCCAGTTGCACGAGGTGTTATTAGTGAAGATAAAATTGCTGAAAATATTTTATTGATAGTGCAGTACTATAATGGACTAAAGGTTAATGATTATGATCAGTAACAATAAGTTTAGAAGAGTAATCCAAATAAAACATTTGATGCATATTCTCATGATAGTTTTATTGTTACAAGCAACAACATCTTATGCTTGGGATTTACAGGATGTATTTCAAGGCATGAGCGTTAATGTCACTAAACCTGGTACATATCAATCTCAAGCTGCCGGCTATTATGCGGCAGGAGGGTTATCTATCAGAACTAATAAAACATCTTTTAATCCGATTTCTATTACTCCTCCCTCGTTAAATATGAGCTGTAGCGGTATTGATAGCTATCTTGGTAGTTTTTCGATTATTTCAGGAGATGAGTTAGTACAGCTAATGAAAAATATAGGCTCGCAAGCAAAAGCTTATGCATTTTCATTAGGTCTTAAGACCTTTGCTCCGCAAATAGAAAATGCCTTAAAAGATTTACGAAATCTTGCTATGGAAATGAATCAATTTGCTAAGGGAGATTGTGAAATGACTAAGGCTCTTTTTGCTTCCATTTTGCCTAAAGATTCAGCAATGAGAGAATCAGTTTGTAAAGATTTACAATCCAGCTCTGGTTTGGATTATTTTGCTGCCGGCAAAAAATGTCGTAGTGATTTAGAGCAAAAGCAAGCTTTAGCCAGCATCCAAAATAAAGATCCAGAATTAATGCTTACTGATTATAATATTTTCACTAAAGCAGCAGAAAAAGCAGGAATCCCTGAAAATATGAGAAGTGCCATTATGTCAATGACTGGAACTATAATAGTGCGAGATAATAATGTTTATTTCCTTGAGTCACTTGCTCAAGATGAAAAGAGCTGGATTGCTCATTTAAAAGGCGGCGAATCTACCTCAATTTATAATTGTGATAATATTCATTGTTTAAACCCAGCTCTAAGACGTAATATTACTATTGCTCCAGATCAATCATATCAAGGCAAGGCTAAAACCAAGCTAGATGAATTAAAGAGTAAACTTGCTAGTAATAATGAGTTTAGTAATGCCGATATTACTTTCCTATCTTCAATAGGGGAAGCATTTCCAATATATGATTATATTACTTTAGAAGCAATATCTGGGGTAACTATTTTAGATAGCTCCTCAGAATTAGTGGCTAGTTACAGCTTGTTGCAGCATTTAAAGGAGGTAGTCTCTGAGGTCAGAAAAGCAGTAACTATGCTAAAATCCAAGCAAGTAGCAGATCATCATTTAACTGCTTATTTAAAAGCCTTGGATAAAGTACAAGCTTTTACACGAGATAAATGGAGTAATATGTTAACAAGTAGTGATCAGATTGATAGAAGAGCAAGATTAATAGAACAACATTTAATAGCTAAAGAGAGGGCTTAAAAATTAATTATAAATTAAAATTAGATGAGTAAGAAGATAAGCAGGTACAAAAATAAGCAAAGCAGATAAAAAGCATATGGCAGATTACGTAATACATACATTTGGTGGAGGAGATATATTATGGCAAGTTTTTAATGGTATAGGAAGAGTCTTTGCCTCAAATAGTGAGTATTTTACACCGGTAGGTAAATTTGCTTTGACAATTGGTGGTATTTGGGCAGCAACTCGTGCTATTTTTAGAGGTAATATCGGTATTTTTGCCATGGAGTGGTTTTTTCCATCTTTTTTTATTTTTGTCTTTTTATTTGCTCCAAAAGCAAATGTATGGCTTAAGGATGAAATATCAATGCAGGCTCCTATTAAAATTGATAATATTCCAGTAGGTGTTGCTTTTTTTGCCTCTATATCATCAAAAATAAGTTACTCTTTATCAGAGACGCTAGAAAAGCATTTACTTCCACCTGATGAAGGTTTATCTAGCAGAAAGAATGGGATTATGTTTGGGGCAAAAGCAATTGGTAAAATTAAAGATATTCAAATAGAAGATCCAGTAACTTTAACCAACACAAAAGAATTCTTAAGACAATGTTTTATGAAACCTTATATCATCGGCAATATTTTAGGTAAAAAAGCCGAAGCACAAAGAGCTAGTGATATAATTGCTTTTATTCAGCAAAATATGCCCAATAATTTTGGTATTTATTATAAGGATCCAAGTAATTCTGCTATTTCTTTTAAAACCTGCAAGCAGGTAACTCCTTTAATTAAGGCAGCTATTAATAAAGAATTAAATGATGGGTTATTAACTAAATTTGCAAATATCATAGGGATTCAGTCTGATAGGCAAGAGATATTATCTAGCAGATTAAAAACTATGACCTCTGATACTCTAAAATATCTTAAAAAAGAGCAAACAGATATTCACCAGTGGATGAGGCAAGCAATGTTACTTAATGCTAATCGTGAAGCTTATGATGACTTGCGAGAAAAATTCTCACTTGCTAGAATATATCCTCAGTTAGTTAGTATGAATGCTACCCGCGGATTATTTCAGCAATCATTTTCTTACCTGGTTGCAGGAGAAATGGCAGCAAATATCATGCCTATCTTACAATCAGTATTTTTTGCCTTGGTGATTTGTCTCATTTTCGTAGTATTTCCAATGTCGATGCTGCCAGGCGGTTATACTATCTTTAAGACCTGGATAACCTTGATTATTTGGGTAACTAGCTGGCCGGTATTTTTTACGGTGATTCATTGTTTAGGCATGATTAGCCTAGCCGGTAAGGGCGTGAGTCACCTTACTGGTTTAAATATCTTATCGCAGGGGAGTTTTTCAGAAATTCTGTTGCATGAGTTTGCAACGTTTCAGATGTTGGCCGCTTCAGTTCCGATGTTATCCTGGGCAGTATTAAAGGCGTGTGCCCATGCAACTACTACTTTGGCCAATCAATTTTCTCCAGTACCAGTTGCAAGTAATATTGGTACTAATATTGCTGATAATAACTTCTCTATGGATAATTACAACATCGGTAATAGGACAATTGCCCAGCAAAATCTTACCCCAACTTTGCAATTAGCAGGAGGAATTATTGATGATGGTGGAATGAGAGTGACTAGCACCGATAACGGTAGACAAGTGCTGACTCAAGCAGTAGACTCACTTGTTAACAATTACCGCTCCTCTAAATTATTGCAAGATAGTTATCAAAGTCAGTTTATGAGCTCACAAAGTTATCTTGACTCATTAAATAACAGGTATAGTGATTTAACTACTACAGGAAATTCTATAGCAACTGAAATAGGCAAGAGATTAAGCTATGAAGAGGCAAAATCTATCGGTATTACTGATAGCCAGTATCTAGCCTTGCAACAAATGAATTCAGACAGCATCGCTGCTACTGATCATACAGGTAGTAGTAATAAAAAAGGCACTGGTACTAGTTCCGATATAGGCTTAAGAATACCTAGTATACTCGGAATAACAGTTGGATCAAGTAATGAACAAGGAAAAGAACTAGGAAAATCAGCCAATCAACAGCAATCATATAATGAAGCATTATCTAAGATTAAGAGTGCTACTAAAGATGGCAGACTAAGCAGTGCAAATAGTAATATGCAGTCACTTAGCAATAATCTAAATAGTAACTTTTCTGAGCAACAATCTGTAGGACAAGAAATAGCAAGAACTAAGCAAAATATAGAGCAGTTAAGCTATAATATGAATTATATTGCACAAAACTCTGCTTCTATTGATCGGAATTTAAACGAACCGGTATTAAACGCAATAATTGCCAAAAATATCCCTGGAGTAAGTAGTAAAGAGCAAGCTGCTACCTGGGCTAATAATCATAGACAAGAAGCAGAGCAAATAGCTTTAAATATAGCTAAAATTAATAATACTATACCGCAAAACTTAAATTCTGAAAGTAATATCAATATTCCAACTAAAGAAAGCTTGAGATTAAGTTTTGATGAAAATAAACAACGATTAAATGATCAAGCTGCTATTAGTAGTATTGATGATAGAAAAAATGATATTTATGATAAAAATGTAGAACAAATGCTGATCCAGAGTGCAGATAATAATGAAATAGAAAAAGTAAAGATTCTTGAGCAGTTATCTGATAAAGTAAAAAATAAGAGGGAACAAATTGAAGATGAATTTAATAAAACTCCTGAATCAATGATTGTCAGAACTGGCAAGCAAATAGCAGATAATCTTGGTATTAGCGATAAGGCGATAAAGAAAAGAAACATTAAACTACCAGGCTATAAAAATGAAAATAATTAAGAAGAAATTTATGCAAAACATCAAAAAATTAGTATTCATATTTATCTTACCATTAATATTTTTTAGCAGTGTTTTTGCAGAAAATACCACTAGTATTGTTAATGAAAAACCACAACAAATAAATCAACAACGCCACATTCAGGATCCAAACATTTTCGCAGAAGAATATTTTAATATTGGAAGAGCTCTTTATAAATTAGGGAAATATGAAGAAGCAATTAAAAATTATGATTTAGCTATTAAATATAAACCTGACTATGCAGATTGTTATAACTATAAAGGGATAGTTTTGGCAAAATTAGGTAAATATCATGAAGCGATAGAAAACTATGATTTAGCTATTAAATATGAGTTTGATTTCGCAGAGGCCTATAATAATAAAGGAGTATCATATAAAAAATTAGGAAAATACCAAGAAGCGATTGCATTGTATAACATAGCTATAAAATACAAATCAAATTTTGCATCAGCATATAACAATAAAGGGGATGTATTAAATAGCTTAGGAAAATACCAAGAAGCGATAGAGAATTTTGATCTTGCTTTAAAATATAACCCTAGATATCCGGAAGCTTATTACAACAAAGGAATATCTTTGATGTCTTTATGGCAAAATCAGGAAGCGATAGAAAACTATGATTTAGCTATTAAATATAAATCAGATTATGCAGATGCTTATAACAACAAAGGTGTAGCTTTAATAAACTTAGGAAAATATCAAGAAGCAATTGAAACCTGTAATATAGCCATTAAATATCAGCCTAATTGTGTAGAAGCATACTATAACAAAGCCATGTCTTTAAACATATTAAAAAAACATCATGAAGCAATAGAGAATTGTGATTTAGCAATCAAATATAATCCTGATTATATAGGATCATACTTAGAAAAAGGTATAGCCCTTAGAAAATTAGGTAAATATCAAGAAGCAATTAAGAGCTATGATTTAGCTATTAAACACAAAATTGATTATGCTGAGAGCTACTTAGAAAAAGCTATTACTTTAGTGAATTTAAACAAACATAAAGAAGCAAAAGAAAACTTTAACTTAGCTCTTAAATATAAACCTAATCTTATGACAGAATATAAAGAAATAATTAAGGCTTTAAGAAAACTAGGTAATGATCTTATGGCTGACGAGTTTGAAGAAAAATTAAAGATAATGCAAGATAATTTGTAACTGGATGCAACAAAATCAAAATAATTTTACTCGTGGTTCACAAATTTTTGCTCATCAGATGAGAATGCTTGGGCAAGGCAGTATTAATGCTCTAATAGCCGGATTAGTATTTACTGTAGTTTGGTTAATGTGGCGTATATATCAGAAATTATCTTTGGTCAGCTTATATTATTTTATTATAGAGAGATATGCGGGGTTAAAACTTGCTATAGGAGAACATTTTTATCCTATAGATCAAATAGGTATTAAATTCTATTATTTAGAGCAAAAATCTTGGGTTTACCGTAATGCTGAAGAATTTGTTCATAAATTCTGGCATGTTACACCGCATTCGCATAATATCAATCAATTTGAGCAATTTTTATTGCATTCAGCTTGGCAAGAAAGTATTATTACTTTTACTATTGGTCTATTTACTGCTATCATCTTTTTTATGTATCGAGGTAAAAAAGCTGTTATCCAAGATAAGATCAGGGGAGCAGATTTTGTCGAAGCAGGTATTTTAGCAAAAATGCTTTATAAAAACAAACAAGCTGCTAATATTTGCTTTTCTGGATTACCATTGGTTAAAGATAGTGAGAGAAGACATATTCTTATTACCGGTACTACAGGTAGCGGTAAAACCAATATGATAAATGAGCTGTTACCTCAGATTAGAAAAGAGCGTGGTAGAGCAATAATTGTTGATTTAACAGGTAGCTTTACTGATAGATTTTTTGATCCCAAATGTGATAAGATACTTAATCATTTGCAAGAGAATAGTTCAGCATGGCTACCGTGGAATGATTGTCATGAAATTTGGGATTATAATGATATAGCCAGTAGTTTTAGTAATTATAATCCAAAATTAGATGATTTTTTTGCTAAAAGTGCTGAGCTAGTATTAGCTGAAGGATTAAGATTATATCAGGATAGTAAAGACATCAAAAAGCTAATAAATACTATTCTTTATGCAAATAATAAAGAATTTGTTAGGATCTTTAAGAATAGTGCAGTAGCCGGTATAATTAGCAGTAGTGCACCTGAGACTTCTTTAGGTATTCAAGCAACTGTTAGTAAAAATATTGAAGCTCTGCAACATTTAAAGCCTGATGGTAGTTTTAGTATTAGAAAGTGGTTTACTGCGGACAAAGGTTGGTTATTTATCACAGCAGCTCCTAATCAAAGAGTAATGCTACGACCACTTATTGCTGCATGGATTAGCATAGCAATAAAAGCATTAATGCATAGGAACATCAATAATACTCATAGTAATATGTGGTTTGTGATTGATGAGCTGCCAGCTTTACAAAAGATATCTTCACTCCCTATAGCTTTAGCTGAAAGCAGGAAATATGGTGGCTGCGTTGTTGCAGGCATGCAGAATATTCATCAATTAGAGGAGATATATGGCCATGCAGGAGCAGCTTCAATGCTTGATTTATTTGGTAGTAAATTTATTTTTCGAGTAAGTGATCAGCAGACAGCACATAAATCAGCTTTAATGCTTGGTGAGCAAGAAATTATTGAAACTCAAGAAAGTCTCTCATACGGAGCTAACTCCATGCGTGATGGAGTTAATATGCACAGCTTAGAGAAAAGAAAATTATTAGTCATGCCATCTGAAATTATGAATCTACCCGATCTTACCTGTTATGTAAAACTTGCAGGTAACCTCCCAATTACTAAATTACCAATGAATTTACAAACTTGATTTAAATACAAAAATACAAAAGCCATTTTAATGGTATTTTTAAAAGATTTCAATTGTTTGATAGGGGGGGGGGGATACTTTATAAAGAAAAATCCTATTATAATGCCCCTTTAAATCGCTAATTTAATATGTAGTAGTTGACATTTGATCTTACATTTAATAAAAATAATGTATTAAAAAATACAGATAAAAAAATGGAAGGTCATAATGAACTTAAATCAAAAAATAATAAAGCCAAAATTGGGGTTACTTGAATTAGCTAAGAGCCTTGGTAGTATATCATCAGCATGTAAAGCGATGGGATATAGTAGAGATAGTTATTACAGATTTAAAGAACTGTATGAAACTGGTGGCGAAGAAGCATTGTATGAAATTAGTCGCAGAAAGCCAATAATAGCGAATAGAGTTGATCCAGCGATAGAGAAGGCAGTAATGGATATGGCAATAGAATATCCAGCATACGGTCAGCTTAGAGTATCAAATGAGCTTAAAAAGACTGGTGTACTTGTATCACCTGGAGGAGTGAGATCAATTTGGTTACGTAATGATTTAAACAATATCAGTAAAAGGCTTAAAGCATTAGAAGCAAAAATGGCTCAGGATGGTATTGTTCTTACTGAGGCTCAGTTACAAGTACTAGAGAAGCGTCGTAATGAAAAAGAAGCACATGGAGAAATTGAGACGCAGCATCCAGGTTATCTAGGATGTCAGGATACATACTATGTAGGTAATTTTAAAGGTATCGGTAAGGTTTATTCTCAGGTATTTATTGATAGCTATACTAGGGTAGCAGATGCTAAACTATATACTGATAAAACAGCTCTTACTGCTGCTGATATGCTGAATGACCGCGTGTTACCATGGTACGAGACCCAAGGAATACCAATACTTCGTATTCTTACAGACCGTGGGTCAGAATATAAGGGAATATAGAGCATCATGCTTTTGAGTTATTTCTTAGCATAGAAGGTATAGAACATACTACAACTAAGGCATATTCTCCACAAACAAACGGTATGTGTGAGCGTTTTAATAAAACCATGAAACAAGAATTCTTTGATACAGCTATGCGGAAAAAGATTTATACAGATCTTGATGATCTACAATTAGATCTTGATATTTGGTTAGAGCATTTCAATAATGAAAGACCTCATTCCGGTAAATATTGTTATGGAAAAACTCCTATGCAAACTTTTAATGATAGTAAGAAATTAGCTGTTGAAAAGAATAATGAAATCTTGTATCTTGATTATATATCTGACAGTCAAAACTTAACTGACAATCAGGTACAAAATTTATAGTGTCTGTAAGATTAAATCTTGACTTCTACATTTAATATTATGAATTTTAGAGGTAAGCCGTGTATAAAAAAACTTTTTCATTATTTCAGAATTTTTATAGAGTAAATTTTATAAGAAATATATTTACTCCAAAGAACTAATAAAAGCTTCATCAAGACCGGTTACACTAGAGATTAAAGCAATATTGCAACCTTGGGATAATAGTTTTTTTGCTATTTCTGTTTTTACTCTGATATTTTCTTCAGCTTTTCCTTCAGCTTTTCCTTCAGCTTTTCCTTTAGCTTCACCAATTTGGATACCTTGAGCTTTACCAACTTGTAAGCCTTCAAGAATACCTAGTTCTTTTCCTTCTTGTTGCCAATGCTCTGCTAAACTTCTCATAAGCCTTGTTCCTATTTCCGGATTCAACTTTGTTGATAATAAATTCTCTAGCTTTATTTTATCAGCTTGCTCTATCTTCGTCAATGTATAATATAATATCATTTCTAGATAATCATAGCCTATCGTTATTTTTGTTAATTCTGGTAATATATCTGATATTTCTTGCCATCTCTTTAATAATTCCCGCTCATGTATATGCTTGAGAAAAAATTCTAATATCCCCGACCATATTCTTTGTTTAAACTCTTCATCTGGTATTTCATGGACATTCACTAACTGGTAATCATTAATCCATAATTCTCTTGCTAATTTGTTATTGGCAAATAAATCCCACAAATTCCTTGCAACATTGTATTTCTCCTGACCATTATAAAATATCATCGGGTATATTAATGGTAAAGTCTTAGCTTTAGGATTTTGTATTAAATATCGCTCACAAATATTAATCATATATTTAAATAGCCTAAAGGCCATGAAATGATCTGCTTTTGATTGATGCTCGACAAGCAAAAATAAATATCCGTCTTGTTTATCAAATTTGCATGAGAATAAAACATCAGAGATAGAATCTTTTAAAGAGCTTTCTACAAAAGTGGTATTTTTCATTGTTAAACTAGGAAAATCTATTAAACTTTTAATATTTGGGGGCAAATGTGCATTAAAGAACTCATGGGCAACTAGAGGATTCTCGAGTGCCTTACGAAATATCTTATCATGCTTAGCTTTCTTCTTATCCTTATCTGGATCACCCAGCAGGTTTCCTTGTTCACTCATATATTTACATTTTTTGAATTGGTAAAATATTATTACACTACACTCTAAACTCTTATTCCTTGATTTAACTTGATCTCAGATACTTGCTTTACCGCACTTCTTATTTCTTTACCTATTTCTGAGCTTGGACTTATATACTGCATTACTTGTTTATCCCTTCCTATAGCATTTAAATAATCTTCAGGAACGAGATGGCTTTTGCCTTGAAAATCATATATAACTATATCAGAAAATTTTTTATCACCAAGATTATAATTAGGATCAAATTTATTCTGCATAATTTGTAAATCTTTCTCTATCTTCTGCTCTATTGCTGCTATGCAAATCTTGTTACTATAAGCAGTACAAGAATCTATACCTTTTTCTCTGTAGATTTGTAAGGCAATATTGATATTTTCTTCTGTGCCAAACTTTGCTAGAGCTGTTATTTGCTGTTGCTGCAAATTATTTAGTCCGTTATTATCGTTATTTGCAAATTTTGAAAATAATAATTCTATAGATTTAATTTGTGATTTTCTATTATCATTTGCTTTTAATGATGATTTAAGTTCTATTGCATTGCTAGCTACTGTTAATTTCTCTATTTCAGGCTCTATAATATTTCTAATAGATTCTACTCCTTGGGATTTTAACATATCATTAAAATCACCTTTTTCCGGTGGTCGTATTATTGATACCACAGCTCCTTGCCTAATTAATTCTTCCTGAGCCTTAATTACAGTATTAACTGATACTGCGTCTTTGCCATCATTATCAGCAGCAATTATTATTCTCTCTCCTTTGATAGGCTCATAGTTCCTAATGTTACTTACACCTAAACTACAAAGAATTTTGCCCTTAATACCAGCTTCCCTAATACTTAAAGCGGTTTCTAACCCCTCTGCTATAATCGTTACATTACTTGCTGAATTGTTGCCATCTTTACTGTTTGGTATGTTCTGCTGTTCATTATTTTTACTAATCTCAACAAAAGAACCTCTGATTCTGCCAAAAGAACGTTTATTAACCTCAATATCAGCTTTATTATTTGTGTCTTTGTTTAAATAAATTGATTGTCCACCGGTAATATTACCATCTTTATTTCTAGCAAAAGCAATTAATGCAGGATAATATTGTTTGCTATTACTGTCCCACATCATATTGGTTCTAAGATCATTATTTAGTTGATATCCTGTTAATATTTTTTTAATTCCACGATGTTCTGATAAATATTTTTTTGCTATATTATTTGGCATGACATATTTTACAGAGTCTGATTTTTTATATAATTCTTCAGCTCTCTTTATCTTAGATATTTCAGCATATTTCGCTTGTTGATCTTGATTCTTAACTTTTTGGTCAAATTGCTCTTTTATCTTATCTTCTAATAACTTGCTATTGTTTGACACACCAACCATATTTTGTAAATATTTCTTAGCTTCTACAAAATCACAATTTTTTTCTCTTTGTACTAAGGTAAATAGATCTCCTCCCTCTCCTTTACTAAAATCATACCATCTGCCAGCTTTACTGCCATTTATCTTCATCGCTATCTTACCATCTTTCTCCCAGCGGAGTACTTGACTATTTGATAAATGCTTATTTGGACTACCAAGTAAGCTTCGTCCTATTTCTTCCGCTTTAAATGATAATCGTTGCTTTAATTCCAGTGCTTCTTGTTTATTAATAGAATTATAATCTATTTTTGTCTTTGCCATAATATCCTCTTGTAACTTAACACTTATTGTTGTATCTTGTTTATTACAATTCGTAAGGTTATAAGAAGAGCTTTTTCGCTCTTCTTGGGCTTTATGGCTTATGGCAAGATTTGTGCTAGTGCTTCTTAGGATTTCTGCTACTTTAGCAGGTGGTCTTGAGCTTATTCTTAAGTGGTAATAGTTATCATTACTATGTAATCTATCCTTAATATCTTCTACTACCCCTTTAAACCAATTACCTACTTTATCTATAATATTAGGACTCTTGCTTTCCTGAACTGCTAGCAACTCTTCTAAAGTTTTAAAATTAATGCTAGATAGCCTATTATCTATTTTGCTAAGTTGCGATATTAAACTGGCCATATTCCTAGTAGCCTTCCTATTATAGTAAAATTTCACCTCTTCTATGTGCCTTGTCATGGCTACATAAGAATTCCTACTATTTCCAGCTAAATTATGTAATACATAGACATCTTTAATTGATGCTCCTTGTGCTTTATACACTGTAGAAGCATAGCCATGTTTAAAGCTTACATCTTGAGGATTAAATTCTATTTCTTTCCCACTATCTGTTTTAGCAACAAACTTATCGTTACTGACGAGAGTTATCGTTGCAAATTCACCATTTTCTATTTGTAAATCTTTATTAGTACTTTTAAACAAAATACGATCTCCTGCCATATAATCTTCATACTGCTGAGATGGTAGATAGCGTCTATACTCTTTACCGGTAAGCAAGCCTTTAGCTTTTAGTAACTCCCTGATCCCTTGATTAATACTATCTACTTCAATATTACACATGGTAATTATTAAACGCTCATTTAGAGCAAATTTGCTATTACTCCAATCCTCAATTAATCTTGCCATTGATTCTTCTAGCGTATGATCACTCTTTAAACAGTTATGTTGTTCTAGTAAATGCAAACCACCAGTAATATCTGATCTTGCAAAGCATGAAGCCATTTCTCTTGCCCACACTTTACTTTGTCTTCTAATGTTACTTAATTCATATGAGCCAAATTTACTAGCTAATACTGCAAACATTCCTCCTCGCTCAACGGAAGTTAGTTGTCTCTCATCTCCAGCCAGTATCAGATTACAATTATTACTCCTTGCTACTTTTAGTAATTCTAAATAATCACTATTACCTACCATCCCTGCTTCATCTACTACTAGTAGGCTATTTCTTGCTAGATCAGCTTTGCCATTATACAATTTAAATAAAAACCCTTTTACTGTATGACATTGCTGGTAACCTTTACTTTTAAGCTCTGATGCTGCTTTATGAGTAGGAGCGAGTCCTATAATATTTTGCCCATGATTAGTGGCAATTTTATAGCCTTCAGCAAGTACTTGTGACTTACCGGTGCCGGCTCTACCTTGAAGGATTCTAATCCCTTGACTATTAATTAAAATATGATGCAGACTTGCTCTTTGTGCTTCATTAACGCTAGCAAGATTATCGATATCACTCTTAAGCTTAATAACGTTATTAAAATGAATCTGGCTATTTACCTTATCTGCTATTCTAACTATCCTTAATTCTTCATCTCGCACGCCTTTAGTAGTATAGTATTTAGTATCCGTGCCATCTTCATTATATAGTTTTACCAGCCTATCTGAATTTAATACCTCCCTTATTAGTTTTTGCTTTTCTGCTTCTTCCGGAATCTCTTTTACTGCTTTTTCTATATCGAATTTAGTAAAAATAGCTTGATGACGAATAATACGATTTAATACTCCATCGCTATTCTTAACAATCTCAAGATGGGCTAGCTTACATATTTTATTTTGCTCTGCTATTTCATTGATAATACTTCTCATTCTAGTAGGGCCGACATGCTGCTCAGGGCTAAAACTTATCGGGTCTACTCTGATTTCTAAACCTAACTTAGCAAAATATTTATTGATTACTTCTTTAGCTCTCTCATGAATTATCTGATCTTCTGGGATAATAAATGCTTTACCCTTAACTTTGGCAAATTTAGGATTTAAATCTACTGCCTTAGCTCCTAATGCTTTACCGTTTTCTGTAAATCTTCTGGTGGTAACAAGCAGATGGGCATGCCAATTCTTCTCTCCGTCATGTGGCTGATGAATATCAACCTGAACTCCTAGACCATTTCTTACCCATCCTATCTCTTCAATGATTTCATGAGTAATTGCTATTCTATCCTCTAAATCCAATTCTTTATCATCAGGTAGTGCTATCACAATATCTTTTAATAATTGACTATTTTTTCTTTTCTCACTCTTTTCCACTTCATTCATCAAGATACTTGGATTTTTGAATTTCTGATCTACGTGGCTAGGTAATAATACTGCATGGTAAACATTATCGCCTTTTTTGCTAAAATTATAAGTAACGTTAGTTCTTTCATCTTTAATAATCATCCTGGCATTATAGGCAGCTTTACAGCAGCTATTTCCTCCTGAACTCCTACTTACTATTTCTATTCTTGCAAACTGTATCGCCATGGTTCGTGAATCTCGATCTTATTCAATCCATCGTTGACATTACCATGCAATCTTAAAATCATCCACTGAAACCAGAACCACTTGAACCAACAAGCAAAAATAAACCTTTAGGTTTATATATTGCGTTGTGCGACACGATGGCACTAAAATAAAGTCTGCAAGTATATTGCGGCTAGGTTGCATTTAGACCTAATTACTATTATTGCGGTGCAAGGTTGGTAACGACCTTGTGCTAAGCGCAATAAGAAGCCTAACTAAAGTACTAATCTGGATAGGAAATAGGGGCAAAGTAAAGTTAAAATTGGTTAAACGAAAGTGAATCTTTGTTTGGAAAATATCGTAAATATAAAAGCAGATACTCCAGATAATATCTGTTATAGGGATAAAGCTGAAAAGCTTAGCTGTAAGAAGGCACACGCGACCTTCTTTAAAAATGCCAGTTCCCCGGTATAAAGAAGGTAACCAACTTAACGCATCTTTAATTAGTGAAACGTGGTAAGCCTATTATTTGGCAACTGATAGTAGGTAAGAGAGGTCTTAAAAAGCTAATGACACTAAGTCGAAAGACTACAGGAATACATAACTGGGTGTATAGGCACTATGTGCTAATCAGAAATGATGCTGACTTAAGACTGGTGATTTACCCTAAATAAGTAAACAAGATTATGAATTATATTGGAAAAGTTAGATGCTAAACGCAAATGTAACAATTAAGACTAATGATAATAATAATTCCGAACAAATCCATTGGTATGCAATTGATTGGCAGGATATTAATAAAAAGGTTAATAATCTTCGTAAACGTATTTATAGGGCATCTGCAAATGGTAATACGAAACTAGTAGGTAGTCTACAGAAACTGATGTTAAAGTCAAGGTCAAATAAATTACTTGCTATAAGACGTGTTACCCAAATCAATCGAGGGAAGAGAAGTCCTGGTATTGATAAAATAGTTGTTAATACAGATAAAGAAAGAAATCTATTAATGCACAAATTAATAGATAACAATCTATTATCTGTTAAACCAATCAAGCGTGTGTACATACCTAAAAGAAAGGGCAAACTTAGACCTCTAGGCTTGCCCACTATTTTGGATAGATGTAGGCAAGCTGTTGTTAAATCAGCACTTGAACCATACTGGGAAGCTAAGTTTGAGGGTAGTAGTTACGGCTTTAGACCTGGACGTAGCACCCACGATGCAATACAGAGAATTTCTGCTATTGTTTGCCCTGGTACAACTAGGGGATGGATATTAGACGCTGATATTAAAAGTGCATTTGATAATATCGATCATGATTTTCTTTTGAAGATTGTAGGAAATTTTCCAGCACGAAATTGGATTAAAGCATGGCTTAAATCTGGCGTAATGGAAGAATATCAATTCACCAAAACAACAGTTGGTACTCCTCAAGGAGGAGTAATCAGTCCCTTACTTTTAAACATCGCTCTTCATGGAATGGAAGACATACTTAACATAACTTATGATAAATATGATCATCTCCACCCTAAGTCTGAATATGCTTTAGTCAAATATGCAGATGATTTTGTCATTTGTGCAAAATCTGAAAGCTCTTGTATCAAAGCAAAGCAGATAATCAACGATTGGTTAAATATTAGAGGATTAGGATTATCAGAAGAAAAGACCAAGATACTTCATATTAAGGAGGGTTTTGACTTTCTGGGATTTAATATTCGTCAATATAATACTAAAAGTAGAAGAAGAGGTGTAACACTACTAGTCAAACCGTCCAAAGATACTATTAAATCATTTAAAAAGCGAATAATGATTGAATGGAAAAGAAGCTTCGCATGGGGAATTGATAGAATAATTGAAAATCTTAACCCTAGAATAATGGGGTGGTGCAGTTATTTTAACAAGGTTGTCGCCAAAAGAACTTTTATCCAACTAGATCGTTGGATGTGGATGCGACAAGCAAGATTTGCTTGTAGAAGACATCCTAATAAATACTGGAAGTGGCTTAAAGAGAAGTATTGGGGCAGAATCAAAGCTCGAAATGATAATTGGGTCTTTATGGATAAAAGTAAAGATCTATATCTATGGAAATTACAATGGACAGCAATTAAAAGACATATTCTAGTTAAAGGCAAAGCATCTCCTGATAATCCAGCACTTAAGGAATACTGGCAAAAACGTCAAGCTAGTAAACCAAAGTACTTCTTTAAGACCAGACAGATTCTTTGGCGTAGACAAGAAGGTAAATGCCTTGTTTGTTTAGATTCAATAGATAATGGAGAAAATGTACAAGTCCATCATAAAATACTTAAAAGATGTGGCGGCACTGACCATATTAACAATTTGTGCCTATTGCATACAAACTGTCATAGGCAAGTACATAGCAAGCGAGGCCAACTAATTGCAGCTGTTAGTAAATTGCTTGAGCCGTATGCGGAGTAATTCGCTTGTACGGTTCTTTGGGAGGAAAGCACTCTAAAGTGCTTACCTACCCGCTAACCTGTAGTAGTTGACATTTGATCTTACATTTAATAAAAATAATGTATTAAAAAATACAGATAAAAAAATGGAAGGTCATAATGAACTTAAATCAAAAAATAATAAAGCCAAAATTGGGGTTACTTGAATTAGCTAAGAGCCTTGGTAGTATATCATCAGCATGTAAAGCGATGGGATATAGTAGAGATAGTTATTACAGATTTAAAGAACTGTATGAAACTGGTGGCGAAGAAGCATTGTATGAAATTAGTCGCAGAAAGCCAATAATAGCGAATAGAGTTGATCCAGCGATAGAGAAGGCAGTAATGGATATGGCAATAGAATATCCAGCATACGGTCAGCTTAGAGTATCAAATGAGCTTAAAAAGACTGGTGTACTTGTATCACCTGGAGGAGTGAGATCAATTTGGTTACGTAATGATTTAAACAATATCAGTAAAAGGCTTAAAGCATTAGAAGCAAAAATGGCTCAGGATGGTATTGTTCTTACTGAGGCTCAGTTACAAGTACTAGAGAAGCGTCGTAATGAAAAAGAAGCACATGGAGAAATTGAGACGCAGCATCCAGGTTATCTAGGATGTCAGGATACATACTATGTAGGTAATTTTAAAGGTATCGGTAAGGTTTATTCTCAGGTATTTATTGATAGCTATACTAGGGTAGCAGATGCTAAACTATATACTGATAAAACAGCTCTTACTGCTGCTGATATGCTGAATGACCGCGTGTTACCATGGTACGAGACCCAAGGAATACCAATACTTCGTATTCTTACAGACCGTGGGTCAGAATATAAGGGGAATATAGAGCATCATGCTTTTGAGTTATTTCTTAGCATAGAAGGTATAGAACATACTACAACTAAGGCATATTCTCCACAAACAAACGGTATGTGTGAGCGTTTTAATAAAACCATGAAACAAGAATTCTTTGATACAGCTATGCGGAAAAAGATTTATACAGATCTTGATGATCTACAATTAGATCTTGATATTTGGTTAGAGCATTTCAATAATGAAAGACCTCATTCCGGTAAATATTGTTATGGAAAAACTCCTATGCAAACTTTTAATGATAGTAAGAAATTAGCTGTTGAAAAGAATAATGAAATCTTGTATCTTGATTATATATCTGACAGTCAAAACTTAACTGACAATCAGGTACAAAATTTATAGTGTCTGTAAGATTAAATCTTGACTTCTACAGCTAACCTCGCTCTAAAGAGCTGGGTTAAACCTTTGTTTGACGTTCCTTAATTCAATCTTGATCAATGGTAATCATCTTTGCTTATTTCTGTTGATCTTAGTTTTACTGGTTCGGTTAGGTATGGGGATATTTTGATTTTGAATGACTTGCTATTTCACCACTATGCCGGACTTTGCAAGCTTAAAAGTTGTATCCAACATTGATCTATTCAAGAAAAAAATGCAGAATTTCTTAGCGCTTATAATTATGATGTTGACTTCCATAATTTATTGATGATTCATGATGATTATAACAATCAAAAATAAAATTATCTCTATGGATAATGTCATAAAGCGTAGATTAAAATTAGAACAAAAAAAAGCTCAAATTATTACTGAAGAAGCAAGACTTAAAATTCAAGAAAGAAAAGCTCGTACCCGTCGTTTAATTGAAATCGGTGGCTTAGTTGTTAAAGCTAAACTTGATGATTTACCCACTAACAGTTTACTAGGAGCATTTGTTTCTTTAAAAGAAAAATTAATACAAAATCCTAATATCCAAGATCAGTGGACTAAAATCGGCAAAAATATTTTTGATAATCACGAATTAAGATAATTTAATATTAATATCATATATAAAAATTTTTAATATTTAAATTAAGGAGTAGATAAATTGTATATCATCTGATACCATTATATGGTATTTAAAACAGTCAAGTAATGATAGAATATATTAAACATAATGAAGGAACATTTACTTCATTAACAACAGAACAAAAAAAAGCTGTAGGATTATTATCAATTGGAACATTTTTAGAATATTTTGATCTGATGCTATATGTTCATATGACAGTTTTATTGAATGAATTATTTTTTCCTAAGGCAGACCCTCATACTCAAGCTATTTACTCTGCTTTTGCATTTTGTTCCACTTATGTGATGAGACCTGTTGGAGCCATAATTTTTGGCTTAGTTGGTGACATAATTGGTCGTAAAGCAACTGTAATTATGACTACATTCTTAATGTCGTCTTCATGTCTTGCAATGGCCCTTGTCCCAACTTATGCTGAGAAAGGACTCATTGCTACTGTGATAGTTATAACATGTCGTATTATTCAAGGTCTATCTTCTATGGGTGAAATAGTTGGAGCACAACTATACTTACTAGAAATAACAAAACCTCCTATACAATATCCTATTGTTTTAATGACATCAGTATTTGCTAATTTAGGAGGAATGATAGCCTTAGCTGTTGCATCTTTAGTCACCTCATTTGGATTTAATTGGCGTATAGCGTTTTTGCTTGGAACTATAATAGCAATTGTTGGAGCAGTTGCCAGAACTGCTTTACGGGAAACTCCTGAATTTGCTGATGCAAGACGTCGTGTTAAGAAAAATATCACTTTAATACAAAAAACTATAGATAATCCATTAAAAGATAATCTTATTTATAATGAAAGGGTCAATCTAAAAACAGTTTTTTTTTTATTATTAATATCATGTGGTTGGCCAATATGTTTTTATTTTACTTATATTTATTGTGGTGAAATTTTAAAAAATTCTTTTAATTTTACAGCAGAACAGATTATTCATCACAATTTCATTGTCGCAATAGTAAATTTTTGTGCTTACTTAATATTAACTTATTTAAGTTATATTATATACCCATTAAAAATTCTTAAGATTAAATTAGTAATATTTTTTATTTTTGCTCTAATTTGCCCTTATTTACTAAATAATATTACTACTTCTGTTCATTTGTTCTTAATTCAATCATTTGTAATGTTATTTTTTCTTAGTGCCAATCCAGCTATGCCAATTTTTCTAAAGCATTTTCCAGTTTTTAAATGATTTAGAACAGCAAGTATAATTTTTGCTTTATCGACTGTTTCTATGAATATTATTATATCTTTTGGTCTTGTATATTTAATAAAATATTTTGGCCATTGGGGAATACAAATGATACTATTGCCAATAATAATAGGATTTACACTTGGATTAAATTATTTCAATAATTTAGAAAAAATTAAAACATCATGTTTATTTTAGAAACAAAAATAGAAGAATTTATTTTAAATAATTCAGATCTAAAAGATGTTCATGCTGCGACTATATTTGCTTTTGATGATAAAAAATTAATAACATCATTTTTTGGTAAAACACGATCTGAATCAGGTAAGTCGGAAGAAAATAATAGCATTTGGATCAGTTTAGGATTTAAAAGTAATAATCATTATCAATGGACTACTCCAGAAAGAATCGTTTCACCGCAATATTTCCGTGATCATCATATCCCTCTAAAGCAAGATAATGGGATAATCAGTTGTGGAAATCCAGTAATTACTTTCTTTAATAATCAGTTACTCATTTTTAGTAAAATTGGACCTTATCCAAGAACATGGAGTGGAATATTATCTCGTTCTTATGATCAGGGATTAACATGGCAAAAACCAGAACTATTACATGGTATTCTAGGACCAGCACGTAATAAGCCACTAATTTATGAAAATAATATTTTATCTCCGTGTTCTCGAGAAAGTTGTATTGATGATTTTTCATATATAGAATATTCATCAGATTTACATACATGGAATTTAAGTAATCCTATATTACCATCCAACCCTCAAATTTTTCAAAAGGGTTACAGAGGTTTTATACAGCCAACTTTAGTTAGTAGTAATTTACCAAATAAAATCATAATGTTAGTAAGACCTAGAAAAACTGATTCCTTAATGTCTACTTACATACACAGATCAATATCCATAAATAACGGAATATATTGGAGTAATTTAGAACCAGTAAACTTATTAAACCCTGATAGTGCCATTGATTCCATTAATTTAGGTGATGATACATTACTACTTGCATATAATCGAGTAATCAATCATCTCAAATCACGTAATATATTAAGCTTAGCTATATCCTACGATGAAGGATTAAACTGGTACCCTATCATTATTAAAAATTCTACTTATCTGGAAGGTGATATAGAATATAGTAACGTTACATCTGAAGAATATTCATATCCTGCTATTATTATGAGTCCTGATAACAATGAAATTCATGTAATATATACATTTAATAGAATTAACCTAAAGCATAAAGTATTTCAATTACTACCAAAATAATCTATTCTATAAATAATCAAGTGGTATGCTAAATTATATTTATAGCTTCAGTGTTGTGTTTAAAATAACTCCAAAATTTTCTAAGATTATTAGTAAGTAATGTATTTTCCTTTAATCTATTTTTATGTGTAGCATTTAAACATAATCGATAAAAGTGTTTTTCTAATGATGAAATTCCAAGGTAAGGCATCAAAACAATAAAACTTATTAAAGTTTCATTTACAATCTTCTTAGCTTTCTCAGGAGATTTAGCACCTATTGTCTGTATATTATGCAGTCTATCAAATAACTTTATCAGAAGTACATCATGTTTCTTCTCTTTGTATAACATCTCTACCATTTCAGCAGAACTAATCTTTATACCATTCTCCTTAATCCTTGTTAAATCCATCACCTGATTTGCTACTTTCCAACCAAATTCTTCAGCTACTTCCTCCTTTGTAAGTTCTGTATCTTCTATAGTATCATGCAGTATAGACGTTACTATTACATCTGTTCTAAATAAGTAATCTGATATCATATATGCTACTTCTATCGGATGTGAATAAAATGGTTCTCCTGATTGACGTAATTTACTGGTCCCTTTTAGTTTAGTAATGACATTAGCATAGTATATAGCTTTCTTTACCTCCGATACACTCACTGGTAGTACTTTAACTATACTATTTAAATATATTACTTTATCTAATAACTTCTTAGCATAAATACATGTCTCAAAATTTATTTGACAACCTTCTATCTTTTCATTAATTATTTTCAATACTTTTTACCTAAATTTTCCAAGTAATCCTATATCTTTTAATTATATACATAACAGCTGTGATTTCTCCACCAGCACATAACTCAACAAAAAGGCCAGTTTTTTTCATACCTACCACTATGCTTCTTCAGCAACATTGTTATCAATCTCTATTTTACCATAAAAATCATTACAGAGTTGTCTCATTATTTAGAACATAAGCAATAGCTCTCTTCTTGGCACTTTTTTAAGTAGTATATGATACAATATCGCCTGTTAACTCTGTTGGTTTTATAAAAAAGTTATCTTGTTGAACCGTAGAAACAAATTCATTATTAACAGAACAGTTATTTTGTTGTTGTTTATCTTGTATACCAACATCATAATTATTGAGTCTTGTTAAAACATCTATTACTTTAGATATAACAGCATCAAAGGATTTTATTATTATTGTTTCTTGATTTTTTTCTAATGTTCTACCATACATTTCTACTCTTACATCTTGGATAACGCTAATTACATCTTGAACTGATTGAATATCTTGTAATTTATCTGCAAGATTTTTAACCAATATTAATGATATATCAGCACATACTCCAGAATCAGGTTGTTGCAATCCAGAATATACAATGTCAATAGTTTTAATTCCTGAACTTAAAAACTGATTTTTTAGTTTTATAAAACTATTGCTACAGCCTGATATATAATCAAGAGGATCAATAATTGATAGACTATCACCATATTTAAAGAAGACAACAGCATGGTTATTGTCCTTATAATCTTGTATACCTAAAATGCTTAAATATTTATTATATTCATGTACATATTCAACTATTACTTTACTTTGATTTAGCATCCTTTTAGCACCATGTATATTTTGCAGATTATAGTGAATTGATTTTTGATCCAAGCCATCCATCTCGTAAAAACCATTGTATCTCATATTATTATACCACTGTAATATTGGTTCTCTATTCATATGTAGCCTGCTTATTTGCTGAATTGTATTTTCACTACATTTCAATTGTATATAATTAAGTACTTGCATAAGATCATCCTCAACATAATCATAAGTATTGTCAAAATTAGCCCCATGTGTTCGAATATATTTCACATAGTATAAAAATACTGATGTATTATTTACATCTGCCATTTCTATCAATTGAACTGTATTTATACTGCACTTTATAAGTATATTATGAAGTGCTTGTATCATGTATTGATCACTATCTACATAATTATTAATATACCAGTAAAATATTGGAACGTTGTTATAATATAAGTGTTCTATTGATTGTATTGTATCTGTATTACATTTCATAAGTATTTGGATTACTGATGTTCCAACGTCTTGATATACTAAGTCATTGATATCATTTTCATAATTGTTAAGATTTATTCCATGTTCTTTTATATGTTGCATATACCAATGAAATATTAATTGATCATTTATATGTAATTGTTCTATTGACTGTATTGTATTTCTGCTACATTCCATAAGTATACTATATAGTGATCGTGCTATATCATTTGTATCAATAATATCATTATATGTAAGATCTATCATATATTTTATATACCAATGCAATATTGATAATCCATTAATAGTAGTTTTAGTGTCTAATTCTTTAAGCAATAGTTGATCACAGTGAGTTATAATATAATCAATAACATCGTAAAGAGTAGCATCACTAGTTTGATTGTACAAAGATATAATTTTTTCTATATGCTGTATTATCTCAATATGATTGACACTACTTAAGTACCACTTCATTGCTTGCTTATTATGAATTGTGACTTCTCTTCCTAAAGCATCAATAAGATTTAAATTATCTGCAGTTAGAATATCTTTTATAATTGTTAAGATATCATTATCATTTAATACAGGGATAATAGTTTTTATAGCTGTAACTTTGTCATTATGAGTTACGTTATGATTACCTAAGTACCAATTAATTGCTGGCTGATTATGCACCTGAATGTTTGCTAATTCTTTTTTCAGGTCTGTACTACCTCCTGTTAGAATATCTTTTATAATTGTAAAGATATGATTATCGTCAAATGTAGAGATAGATTTTATAGCTGTAACTTTGTCATTATGAGTTACGTTATGATTACCTAAGTACCAATTAATTGCTGGCTGATTATGCACCTGAATGTTTGCTAATTCTTTTTTCAGGTCTGTACTATTTGCAGTTAGAATATCTTTTATTGCTGTAACTTTGTCATCATGAGTTACACTGTGACTACCTAAGTACCACTGTATTGCCGACTGATTATATACCTGAATGTTTATTAATGCTTTTTTCAGGTCTGTATCATTTGCAGTTAGAATATCTTTTATAATTTCTTGCATAATAATGAAGGACATAATCACATAATCACATTCTTTATCAATAACCTCACATATAGTTTTTATAGCTGTAACTTTGTTATTATGAGTTACACTACGATTACCTAAGTACCAATTAATTGCTAGCTGATTATGAATCTGAATGTTTACTAATTCTTTTTTCAGATCTGTACTAACTGCATCTAGAATGTCTTTTATAATTACTAAGATATTATTGTCGTCAAATATAGGGATAATAGTTTTTATTGCTGCAACTTTGTCATTATGAGTTACACTACGATTACCTAAGTACCAATTAATTGCTTGCTGATCATGAATCTGAATGTTTGCTAGTTCTTTTTTCAGATCTGTACTAACTGCACCTAGAATGTCTTTTATAATTGCTAAGATATTATTGTCGTCAAATATAGGGATAATAGTTTTTATTGCTGCAACTTTGTCATTATGAGTTACACTACGATTACCTAAGTACCAATTAATTGCTTGCTGATCATGAATCTGAATGTTTGCTAGTTCTTTTTTCAGATCTGTACTAACTGCACCTAGAATGTCTTTTATAATTGCTAAGATATTATTGTCGTCAAATATAGGGATAATAGTTTTTATTGCTGCAACTTTGTCATTATGAGTTACACTACGATTACCTAAGTACCAATTAATTGCTTGCTGATCATGAATCTGAATGTTTGCTAGTTCTGTACTAAAACAAGTATAATCATCTTGAGAGGGAAAAATAATATACTCAATTAGCTGCATTATTAAAGTGTCATCACATTTTCCTATAATGCTCTTTAATGCGTCTAATTTAGTATTATTATTTATATTTCTATTGTTAATATACCATTCTAAAAATTCTTGACCATTAATCTTGATGTCGAGTAAATCTCTAATAATATCTTGATTACACTTAATTAAAATGTTGTTAATTGCCGCTATCAAATCTGCGGGTGTATTATCAGTAATGTGCTCACTTATTGACTTGATATACCAAGTAAAAAATGGATAACTATCACGTATTTTCCCTCCTTTTGCTTTAATAATTGGTATATCAAGCGTCAAAATATATTGACAAAATTCTATAACATAGCTATCGCTATGTCGCAATAAACTATTCGTTACTTCAATTCTATTTTCTTGATCTTGTTGATTATTAAAATACCATTTGTACGGTGTTTGTTCATTGATATTTATCTTTTTTAATGTCCTTTCATTACATTTGGTTAAAATATTTTTTACTTCTTTGGAGAATTCAGAAAGGGTAGAACTATTAAAACAAGTGTTAATATACCACTGAATTACAGATATATTACCAATTTTAGCATCTTCTAATTTCGCAATAACAACACTATTGCTTTCTACATCTAGTTCTAGAATATACTCTATAAATTTTATTCTCTGTTCTGTAGTAATATTAACACTATTAGTATAGAAATATTTATCAATAAGTTTATAAATATTTCTTGGATTTTCATGTTGATCTAATAAGGATGTATCATTCGAGAATTGAAAACTGAATTCCGAATCATCATTATCCAACATACTTATAATTGCTTTTTGATTATATATTAAAAATTTATTATGTTTTTTTTTATAATCTTTATTAATAAACTGAATAAACTCAGTAGCACAATCTTTTTTATTGAGCAATGTTTTTAAAAAATTTTTGTATTGTGATGTACAAAAATAATCCATAGTAGTTTTGTCATATGTTTGTTGTTGTACAGTTAACAAAAGCAAAGATAAATGCTTACGTGTATCATATAAGATTAGATTGAAATAATTTTGTACTAAGTACTTAAGTGATTCCTCATTATTTTTATAAAATATATTTATATTCAATGTTTTTGTATTCTTGATACCTGCTTGTAAATTATTTATTATTTTGTAATATTTATCTTCCATGTGCTGTTTCTGTGCAGATAAACTGTTAAGTAAGCTTTGTACTTTTCGTGCATTTATTTCAATTTCAAGTTTTTTATTTTGTAAATATTTTATGTATGGATTGAATTCATCTCCTACTGAAGAATTTAGATTTTTTTTGACATTATGTACAAGAAATAATAATATTTCTTTCAGGTATTGGTTTATTACATTTTTATCCTTGTTATTTTTTATCTTAGTATTTTGTTGTATAAAAATAGGTATGTCGAGTACTTTAAATAATTTATTACGTATGTTATATAGTTGCTCTTCCAAATTGATACTATCTAATGAATATACTAAATTATTTATCGTTTCATTAAGAGTTCTTACTAAAGTTGCTTCCTGAGATACTTCATATTTACTATCAAAGTGTTTAGCACTCACTCTTGTATCCCAAACATATAATAAATATGGTATAAAAATATTACTAAAAAATACTTGGACTTTTTGTGGACAGCATATACTATCGTTTTTATCTATTCTATTCTGAAGTTCATCTTTTATAACCTCATATTCCTCTTTAGAACTTGGGATTTTATGAAAAAACTCTAATAAACATTGTGCTTTTGAAAAGCAATCATAAGTTTTGCTTCCAATAATGAAAAAATGTTTAATAAGTGATAGAAAAAAGGTAATAGGGATAATATGATTCCCATCATTCCCTGTACCTATTCTCTTATATTGTATATTTGAAATATGAAAAGAATCTTTTTCTTTTACTACCTCAACATATATATTGGTAATCTTAAATGTATATGAAAACCATTTTTGTAATATTTGGCTATTATTATTAGTAGAACTACTAAGATTAGACATTGTTTGATCCATGATTCACTATTATCCCATTTTACTTAAATTTATGTATTTTATATTCTTTAAATAATACAGCATAATATCCTATTACTTAATTCAAGCCACTTGTTATGAAATATAGCGTGAGTTTAGATTATTTATTAAAGATGATTAACTTAATTAAGTCAAAAGAAAATAATAAAAGAGTATTAAAGTAAAAAATGTTTATCTAATTTAACGCATACTTATTATAATAATCTATTAAAATGATCATTAAGAGAAGAAAATGGTACTGCGTTATTATATAAATTTGATTTTTTGTAATTTGCAGTTATATTAAAACAATGTGTGTGTAATTGTCTTGCAACTTTTGGCGTTTTTAGGTAAGTAGCAATAAATAAGAAGATCTGTAAAGTTTCTAAAATTATTTTTTTTCCTTTCTTAGGAATTTTAGCTCCTACTGTTTGTATATTATGTAATCGGTCAAATAATTTAATTAATAGCAACTCTTTTTTATTCTGCTGATATAATATTTCAACCATTTCTGTTGAACTAATTTTTTTATCATTTTTAACTCGTGTTAAATCCTCAACTTGATTGGCAATTTTATGACCAAATTCTTTTATAATCATTTCTTTAGTAAGTAACGTATCTTCAATACAATCGTGCAATATGCTAGTGACTATGATATCTGTTCTAAATAAATAATCAGAAATCATATATGCTACTTCTAAAGGATGTGAGTAATAGAATTCTCCTGTTTCTCTCTTCTGCCTGCCATGATACTTTTTAGCAAAATAAATTGCTTTTTTAATTTTATTAAGATCAACTTTGTTTCTAGAAATCTTATTAATAAGCATGATCTTCGTTAATAGCCTTTTACTATATCGACAATTTGATAGATCTGTAATTTTTATTTTGTCTAGCTCAAGATCTATACCTTTAGGTAAATTTAACTTTCCTATAATAGGATCTATAGTTTTTTGATGATTTTCTTGACTTCTTGCCATATATCCTTCCTTACTATAATTTACTTAAGTGTAGCAAGTGAAGCACAATAATCAAGAAAATCATCATTATTAGTTAATACATAATCATCAAAACCTTATCAATATCAACATTATGTATCATAAATCAGATCATCAAGAAGAGGTAACTTAATTGGTATATTACAGACTATAGTAGTACTTTTACCTTTTTTACTTGTTACTTCAATCTCTCCATTTAGCTCACTAATTAGACGCTTTACAAAACTTAATCCTGATCCAAGTCCATTATATTGCATAGCAACATCAAATTTATCAATCTTTTCATGAAGATGTTGCCTGATTTCTTTAGACAAACCAACACCACTATCATGCACCATAAATTGGAATACCATTTCTCTATTTTGTTGTTCTGATTCTAATAATGCAGGGCTAATAGCAAACATGTTCACTGTTACCACAACTTTACCTTCTTTAGTAAATTTAATAGCGTTATCTATTAACTGCTCTAATATTACTCCTATTCTATAAGTATCACTAATTATAGCATTTGTTAAATCATACTGAAAATTACAAGATAAATTTAATCCCTTACGTTGAGCTATTGGCATCGCTTTATCAATAATCTTATTTACCAACTGTTTTGGATCAAACTTATTTAAAATTATAGGAGGTAATCCAGAATTATTCTGTAGATAACTAAGTATATTGTTATAATAATCCAGTAATTCTTCAGCACAACTTACCACACTAGCTAGATAATCCTTTTTTTCAGGATTATCTTCTATTTCATAAAGAGCTGTTACTAATGAAAAAATCCCATTACATGGAATCTTTAATCCATGTACCATATTTTGCACCACATCTCTTTTAAATAACTCAGATTCTTTCAATTTATTATTTGCTTCTTGTAATTCTAATTTATATTTAATTATATCAGTATAATTTGTGATCGTCGAGTTAATGATATTCTCTTCTTGCTGATATGGTATTAATGTGACAGATATGGGAGATAATTGAAGATTCCAATTTGTTTTAGTAAGATTATGATTATCTTTTGGTTGATTTTGATTATTAATTGTCATAGCATTTCCTTGCTGTTAAAGTTAAGAAAACAGCTCAGAGGTTAAATAGATAAAATTTTGTAGGTTTTGAACTTAACCTCTGAACTAGAGTGCACCATGGCCGCTCTTAGCAAGGACAGATATCACCACAATTCTACGAAGTACAGAGGATTTAAGAGCTTTTGTGACAGATTTTTATACAATTGGGCAAACAGCTGCACAAATGAGACAGACTTAAAATATAATATTTGTTAGCCCTATTCTTTATCAATTATATATAGATAAAAATAACACTAAGTGATGCTATAATAAATACTAAAATCCTTTTGAATATGCTGTTTTGCTCGCATTTAAGCCTCTTTTCTGATATAATCTTTAGTAGAAAATAAAGATAAATAACAAATTATGTCAGTAAAGAACTTAGATAAACCACAACCATTCCTGCAATGGGTGGGTGGTAAAAGAAAAATCGTTGATCAATTAGTTAAATTTATTCCTGAAAGACTAAACAACTACTATGAACCATTTCTTGGTGGTGGAGCTTTATTCTTTCATGTACGAGATAAATTTAAACAATGCTATTTATCTGATATTAACCTTGAGCTAGTAACGTCCTATAACGCAGTTAAGACAAATCCTGATGCGGTTAGTAAATTACTAGACTCACATAAAACAAAACACTCTAAAGAGCATTATTATCAAGTGAGAGCTAATAATGATAGTAGTGATCCAATAAAAATTACTGCGAGATTTATTTATCTTAATAGATATTCATTTAAAGGTATTTACCGGATTAATATTGATGGCAAACCAGCTCAAACTTTCTCTGGTAGAAATTATAGTAAATCTGATATTGCATCTAGACTAAAGAAATGTAGCAGCTTACTTACTGGTACATATATTTGTGCTATGGATTTTTCTTTCATTGAACCACAAAAAGATGATTTTGTTTATTTTGATCCTCCTTATCATAAATCGGGTGAGAAATTTTATACTAGATTACCCTTTGATGAAAATGAGCAAATTAGACTGCGAGATTTTGCTGCAGAGCTTAATGATAAAAATGTTAACATAATGATTTCTAATAGTAATACTCCCTTTATTAGAAACTTATACAAAAATTTTAATATTAGTACTATTAAGGTTAAATATTCCATGCCTGAACATAATAAAATATCTGATGAAGTAGTTATTACAAATTATCAATTACCACAATAGCTTAGTTATATTCAAACTTGATTAATTCAAAGCAATAATCTTGAGTCTTAAAAGCTTCTTCTAGATCTTGCATATAACGATTCCTAACATAATAATCATTAAAAGCCGTTGTTGATTTAAGGATTATTTTCTTATTGATGATATCTTCCTCTACAACTACTAATTTACTTAATACCCCAAAATCAATATATTGGTTATAACGTTCAATAAGAAATTTCCGTACCCTGTACCATACTGAATCAGGATTTAATTGCCTGCTAAGCTGCAATAGATAATTTTGTTTTTCATCTTCAGTATTATTCTGCTTCGTTTTAAGTTCAGCAAATGGTATGATTTGCAACTGTCCAATATTACTGCCATAAATCATTCGCACTTGCTGCAATATTTTATCTTGGCTATGTTCTGAAAGAAGCATATTTTTAAGCAGTTTTATTTGATACCTATTATCTACTACCCCAATAAATGAGCAGGAGCTTAGTAATTCATAAGCTGAATCAGGATCAAAACTACCAACAATTTTACGTTTTAGCTGAGCTTGCAAGCTAGTATCAAGGCTACTTTCTATCTTATCTAGATATTGTTCTTTAGCGTTGTTTAAGTCGCTAGATTTAAACTGAAATGCACTATTATTAGCTTTAGTAGTTTCACGTAACTCATGAGCTAAAGCTTTAGCCATATAGTTTAGTAACACTTTCTTATGGCCAAAATGGTGATTGGAATATTCTCCTGCAAGCTTTAAGAGCAATTTGTTGATAAAATCTAGGTTAAATTCTCTATTTGATTTTACTTGCAGTAAATCAGCATCTTCTTGGCTTAATGGATAAAAATCTGCTAATTTCTTTCTTTTGAACCAGCTTTTATGATTAATAGCCCTAATTGTAGCATTATTGCTACTTGATTCTGTAGGATTATATTTTTTAGAAATGTTATCAATAACTGCTTGCAGTGTAGTATTAATCCGTGTAGCACCTGTTGTGATATTAGCACTAGAGAAATTAGTATTATCAGCTTGTTGTTGATCGTTGATTGAGCTTGTTGTCTTGAATTGTAAATCTGCTGCAAGTTTTTGTTGTTGTAACTGTTGTTGATTATTGTGAATAGATGCATTTTTTTCATTTTGAAAAATTGTAGATTTGCTAGATCTAGATTTATTAGATATATTTTTATTATTATCTATATATATTGTCTCATCCAAACTTTTTTGGGGTTGAGGCAAAATTTCTTTGGGTTTGACCCCAAAGTTTTTTGGAGTAGGTACAAAATTTTTTTCATTTTCAGATGGTATTTTGCTAGAAGTAGGTTGGAAATTTTTAGCCAGCTTAATACAAGGAGTATTGCGGCATTTAATACCATATTTCACGATTGTTGCATTATAAACTTTAATAAAGCTACTTTTTTGTAATTCAAGTAAGCATTGTCGTACTCGTTCTTGACACACGCCTAGGGACTCTTGAAAGAAGTGATAAGTTTCCTGAAGTTCATCAATGCTATTATTATGATAGATTTGCAAGCGAAAGACTATTAGAGATAGTAGCTGTCTTGCAGTTTTGCTTAAGATTTTACCATTATTAGAGGTAAGAGTACTCCATTCAGGTGGAATAAAATTACCAACAAAATTGTAGAAAATAGTGGGATTTTTATCACCGTCATCATGGATTACACAATCAGGAGTGAAATGTGAGCAGCATATAGTGTGCATAAGACCTCAACTTAAACATTAGGTTTAATCGAGGTAATAGAGCAATTAAGACACCATTTTTAAAAATGCGAGGAGCATATAAGCAGCATACAGAGTAGGGAGGTAAAATTAGTAGATTATGAAAAGCTAGGAGATAAGGTGGTGGGCGATGGGGGGATCGAACCCCCGACCTTTACGATGTCAATGTAAAAGTCCTTCCCACCCTACTTTTTTGCTTTTTTCTCATACACTAATTTGTAGCTCATAACCCTCATATTTAAGGCTTTTCCTTATTACCAAATAGTTATAGCTTAACTGTAGTAGAGTTGCAGTTATTTGTCAATCTCTAAAAAATATTACAAATTTGAAAATAACATGTGGATATGATGAGCATATAGTGAGTGCAAATTCATGAGCAATTTTTATCTTGTAAATATACCTGGACCTTTTGAATTTGCTAAGAAATTATAGCAACTATTGGTTGTTTAATTGTATATAGTTAGGATAAATAATCATTTTTTAAAGTATAATCCTATTTAACATAAGATTTGTTTTTCTGAGTAAAGCATATTACAGTTTAATTATATATGTATTAAGCTGGGGGAGGATTTATGTCAGTTAAATCACTAATTTTTACTAAAGAGCTACTTCACGAGATTAAAGCTCCACGGGCAAAACGAGATGTATATAAAGATACCAAAGAAAAAGGATTATTGTTAATAGTATCATATGGTGGTAGTAAAATATTTTACTTAGGTACAGTACTTAATAAAAATATCATAGAATCAAAATAGGAGTATTTCCTGATTTATCAATTCATGATGCTAGAGTAAAAGCATCTGAATTAAAGGGTGAGATTGCCAAAGGATATAATCCTGTAGAAGAAAAAGCTAGATTATCCAAAGAACTGACCTTTAAGGAGCTTTATGATAAATACCTTAATGAATATAGTAAAATTAATAATAAAAGATGGAAAGATTATGCCGCTTCTGTAGATAGATATGCAAAACATTTATATCCTAGAAAAATATCTACTATTCAAAAAACAGATATTCAAGAGTTGTTTAATAATTTAACTAAAACTGGTAAATATGGAGCTAATAGATTTCTTGAAGTTTTAAGTCCTGTATTTAGTAAAGCAATAGAATTGGAATTGCTTACAATAAATCCAGTTATTGGGATAAAGAAACATCAGGAACAATCTAGAGATCGTTATTTAACTAGGGAAGAAATACCACGATTTTTCACAGCAATAGCAGATGAGAAAAACCAAGTAATGAAGGATTTTTTCTTAATAGCTTTGTATACATCAGTTCGTAAAGATAATTTACTTACTATGAAATGGGAACAGGTTAGTTTTGCTGATAAACAATTATATCTTCCAGAGACTAAGAATGGTGATCCGCACCGTTTACCTTTACTAGATCAGGCAATAGAAATATTAAAAGCAAGAAAAGCGCAATCTAATAGCATTTGGATATTTCCAAGTGAGAGCAGCAGTAGTGGTCACCTACAAGAACCAAAGAAAGCATGGAATAGAATTTGTAAAAAAGCAGGAATAGCAAATTTAAGGATACATGATTTAAGAAGAACAATACCAAGTTGGATGGCAATGACTGGAGCAAATCAATATGTAATAGGACAACTTCTAAATCATAGAGATCCAAGATCAACGGCAGTTTATGCTAGACTTGCCAATGATACTGCTCGAGAATATATGCAAAGAGCCGTAAATACTATTATAAATATAAAATCTTAAATATATATTAATTAATATTATTCATGTTATAATAATTCCTGTATTAAGTGAGTTCTATAAGAACAGAAAGGCTAGAAGAGGAAAGTAATAAAGCAATTGTTGCAACAAGCTTGGAAATTCCTTTTTTGCTTCTTCTATACTCTTAAGAATTATTGAGTTTTTGAAGATTTTACAACAATGAAGAATTTTATAATTATGAATACTAAAGAAAAAGCTAAAGTACTTAGCTGTTTTGGTGTAGCTAATTATTTTTTAGTATTAGTTGATAAAGAAGCATGGGATAGTATAACCCAGTTAAAGCTGCAGAAGTTAATATATTTTGCTCAAGGTATTCATCTTGCTTTATTTGATAAAGTGTTGTTTGAAGAAGAGATTAAGGCTTGGAAAAATGGGCCAGTAGTACCAGCTTTACTCTCAATATTTGGCAGCTTTAGAGATAATGTAATTCCTTTGCCCGGAGAAATAGATTTTGCTATTTATAACTTAGCAACAAAAAAATTACTTCACAAAGTATATTCTTTTTATGGTGAACATTCAGCTGCTTATTTACGTCATTTAACACATACACATTCTATTTGGTATGCAGCTATAGAGAAAGCAGATAATACTATTACTAAAGAAAAGATACAGGAATTTTTTAAAGCTAATATAATAAATGATATTAAAGATTATATTTTATCAACTACTAAAGAAGATATTGCTCAAATAGAAAATGCTGAAGATGGCTGGTGGATGAATTATGATAGTGGTATACCTGCTGAAGATATTACAGAATATCTTTTGAAGGTAAAGAAGAAAAAAGAAGGTAATAAAAGTTGAAAGTCATTTGGTCTGATGAAGCCCTAGAGCAGTTACAATTCTGGAAACGTACTAACTCTAAAATAAGTAATTAGAATTAATGGTTAATTTAAATTAGCTTTATTATTAAAAAGGAATTGAACCGGCACATTTTCACTATTTTCTACAAGAAAACGATAATATTGTTTTGCAAGATCCACAGCATCATAACTACAGCAGGACTGAATAGCAAGTTTTAAACATTCTAATTTTAACTCTACATCACTTCTAAACATACACAACTCACCCATAATTTATTTCATTAATATTAGCAAAATTACTGCTAGTTATCAACAAATTCATGGATAGAGCTATAGATTCTATCTCCAGATATCCACAGTTTTAGATGAATTACAACTTTTTTTGTGATGGCTTAAAACTCCACTGGCAATGTAAAAATTAGGATGTTAATGTCATGACTAGCAAAACTTATCTATTAATGGAAATATCACTTAATTAATATGAATAATAATTGTGCTAATCAAAGATTATATTGGTCACTCTCTACTCCCCTAAAATATATGGGTTTAAGCTTAGATGAGTGGTTTGTTATCTTACTTGGTATAGTACCTGGAATAGTGTTACTAAATAGCGGACATGCTAAGCTTGGGATGATATGTATTATAGCTGGAGTTGTACTTTGTTATGCATTTAAGAAGTTTAAGAAACTATCGGAGTATTTTATACTTAAGAGTTATTTAGTCGCTAAGAAATGGCTATATGCTCCTACTTCTTATCCTAATTTGCTTGGGAAAAAGGTAGGTAAGTAATGGATCATTTATTTAAGCAAAGCTCCATACAAGAACTAGTAAGATATAATAAGAGATTATTGCTTATCACATTGCTGCTTGCGTTTACGAGTCTTCTTGGGATGATTAAAACAGTTAGCACGGAAGAAAAATGGTTATTAATTCCGGCAATGGAGCCAGATAGAAGAATGATAGTATCATCCAAAAGCTATCATGAGACCTATCTTAAAGAATGGGCAGTTTTTGTAATGAAAGAATTATTTACTACTTCGTCTGAGGAGGTGGAGAGACAAATAGCTGATATGAAAGTAGTATCTAGTAATACAGAGCAATTGGATAAATTTTTTAAGGAACATTTAAATTTTGTTAAGGGCTCTAATATTTCATCGGTATTTTTTCCTAAAAAAGTAAAAGTCATTGAGGATGGAGTATTAATTAATGGAACATTTCGTTATTGGTTTGGAGAAAATAAGCATATAGCAGCTGATAAAACTTATTTGTTAACCTACAAGCGAGGAGCTAATCATTTGTTGTTACTTACTAGTATTAAGGAAGAAGAGGTAAATAAGCAATGAAAAGTTTGAAGTTAGAGTTGCAGATCTTAGTAGTTTGCGTTGGAATAATGCTTGCAAGCTTTAGTAGTAATGCTTATGGGACACATTATATGTTACATGCTGATTCTTTGTTAGAGCTACAAATAGCAAAAGACGGTCCTACTAGAATTAATATCGAAGGAGAAAAGATTAATGATATCTTTATTCACCCTAGGGAAGCTGCAGAAATAGTAGTACATGATTCAGGTTGTTTATTTATTTTGCCGCAGCAAGATAGCAGTAAACTTTACCTAACTCTAATTGGAGAAAATGGTACGATCCAAGATTTAATGCTGAATTTTACTAAAACTAAACCCACACCAATTAGACTTATTAAGTTTGATTTAGAACAAGAAGTAACAAAGTTAACTAATAACAAGGAAGAGAAGCATCATGAATGTAAAAAACAAAAATGTAATAGAAAAAGAAAATAATAAACAGTGTTTAAGAATAATATATCCTTTATTGCCGGTATTATTAATGTTTTGTGTAAATGTGATACTATCTGAAGTAGCTTTAGGAGAAACATTAGAAGGACAGTTAGACCGTATTGATAGGCTCTCTACCGGTAAACTTAAAACTATCGGGATATCAGGGGCAACGATTTTGTCATCAATCTGGGCAGTGGTCAGGGGTAATTTAAGGCTTGCCGGAGCAATTGTAGCTATTGGTATTATTTTAGGATTTTATTTAGAGTGGGTCTCTAGTGGGATGAAAATCAGTTAGATAATTAGGATATTGATTAAAAGCAATGGATCAAGAGTTCAATAAGCAGGAAGAATTACAAAGTACAGTAGAGGATCATAAATTACCATCTACATTTAGTAAAAGATTATCAGGACTCATAGAGATAATTAAAAACAGACCATTAGTAACTCTAGCTTGCATAGGTGTAATAATGGTTTTGGTATTTTATGGATTTGCCGAAAATGAGGTCAAAACTTCCCGAGGTTTACAAGAAGATAGACAATCAAGGGAAATATCCGGAATAGAAAAGGCCATAGATCCAAGGGCTAAATGGACGGCAGAAATATTAAATGAAGTTAAAAACATGCAGAATCATTTAGAGAAGCTAATCGAGAATAAATATTTAGAAACTAAAACTAAAATTGATGATTTTAGTCAAAAATTAGAATCATTCGAGACCCCTCTTAAAGAAACTATATTATATGATGGCAATGATTTTAACAATAATCACAAGATAGAAGATTTATTAAATAGTAGCCCTGAGAAAAGTCTTGTTGCTGCTCCTACTGCTCCAGTAAAAAGATTACTTGGCTATGTAAAAAGAGCTGACTTGAAGTCCAAAAAAGACGTTAAAGATTATATTACTACCGGCAGCTTTGCAAGAGGGGTGCTGCTTACTGGAGTAGTAGTTGGAACCGGCACTAATAACTCAGCATCTCCTGAGCCAATAATGATAAGGCTTGTTGATACAGCTATTTTTTCTAAAGGGTATAAAACGGAGCAAATCAAAGAAGCAATTTTAATTGGTTCTTGTAGCGGGGATATTTCATCAGAGTGGGCTAAATGCCGGTTAGAGACGGTATCTTTACTAAATAGTAATGGAGAGATAATTGAAAAACCGGTAGAAGGATGGTTAATAGGAGAAGATGGTAGACCCGGCATTAAAGGGATAGTTGTTGATAGATCATCAGATGTAGCAAGGATGGCGGTGCTTAACGGTGTACTTGGCGGGATAGCACAATTTTTTCAGAACCAGGCGACAAATAGCATATTTCCGGTGTCACCGATTACCGGGCAACAAAATGCCTTAAAAGCTCAGGATTCTCTTAAAACCGGTGTTTATGCCGGTACCGGTAATGCTTTAGAAAAACTTGCTGATTTTGCCATTAAACGGGCAGAAAGCATGAGTCCGGTAATTGTTGTAGCTTCAGGTAGAGTAATAGATGTAGTATTTAGAAAAGGTTTTGATTTAAGAGAGAATAAAGAGGCTGCTAAAGTAGATAGAGTACTACCACCAACTACTACTGATTATTCGCAAAATAGCACAAATTATAGTAATTATCAAAATTATGCCGGTAATAAAGTGACAAGTTTTACTAAGGCAAAAACTAAATTGCAAGAACGTTTTATTAAGAATGATGATGAAATGACAGATATTGATTTGCGGTCAGAACAACAATATCCGGGTAATTTTTAATGAATAATAAAATAATTAATCTGCTGTTGTTATTAATGTTAAGCTTTAGCGTTGCTAATTGTAAGTTGATGCCATATAGAAGCGATTTTGATTGCCCGCTGCCCCAAGGACTAAAATGTAAATCTTTATATGAAGTAAATAAAATAGCAGATCTTGATATGTTTAATCCAAATAATAATAATGATAAGCCTAATTTTAAATCGAGATGCTCTACTAGATGCTTTGGAGGGTATAATTAATGACGTCAGGAATTGATAAAGATTTTGCTCGGGAAAGACTAGCTAAACATTTTGTTTATGAATCATATGATGAGGAGAGTAGCTTGTTTTTTAATAGGGCTTCAGTAGGATTTGTGCTACTTGGTTGGCCACTGGTTGGGACAAGCTTGCAAGCTCAAGGAGAGATAGCAGAATTTTTAAAAAGTGATGAGAATTTACCGGTAGGAAGTAGTTTTCAAATATTGATGATTGGCTCTGATCATATAAGAGAATATCTAGATAACTGGCAATTACATAGAAAAGGTACAATTTTTGCTGAGCTTAGCAGTAGAAGAGCAAAGTTTCTAGAGCAAAAAGCAAAGGCAGAGGGAAATATCAAAGATGTCGTGTTATTAATTTCAGTAACTATTCCGACGCTGACGATTGATATTAATGAGATGATACGAAGAAGAGAAGTATTACAAGATACATTTAAATCAATTGGTCTTACTACTTATAATGTTGAGGCAACATTGCTATTAAAATTTGTCCGTTTAATATTTGGCTGGAGAGAAGAAGAGCATCCTGAACTTAATCCTTATGAAATATTATCCGAGCAGATTTTACCTGGTAATTTTTCTTTATATGAAAAGGAAGATTATGTCAGTCTTAATGACAATCAAATATTTATAAGCTTAGAGGCAGGAAAAAGACCTTCTGAGTGGCGATTATCAGCCATGGATTTGTTTTTAGGTAATGAGCTAAGACGAGATGAATATATTAGATCAAATTTTCTGATTCATTTTGGTTTGCAGATTATACCAAATCAGTTAGTGGCTAAAACATCTGCTATTACCAAAAGAGAAGCTTTAGAGAGGAATATTAATGCTGGGATGGGTAAGTTTTTTCCTAACTTAGCTAGTGAGGCACAAGATTTAGCAGGAGCAGTAGCGTGCTTGCAAAGCGGCGATAGAGTAGTAAATATCCACTTAAATGTCATTATGTGGGATAAGAAGAACAAAGCCAAAGGGTCAGCATCACAGTTTTGCTCACATATGCGAAGAAGTGGCTGGTATTTTGTCCCTTGTAAATATGATCATTTAGCGGTGGTACTTGCTAGTTTGCCGATGCAGTTAGTTGAAGCAGCACCAAATTCTTTAGTAGGTAAATTTAATAGATTCAATAACATATTTAATAAAAAGACTCAGGGAGTTGGCGTAGCATTATCAAATCTTGGTAGAGGAATAAGGACTATTGCTTCAGAAAGTAAGGTGTTACTGCCTATTATTGGTGAATGGAAAGGGGATTTAAGCTCTCCTGGAATGCTGCTTACTGTGTAGAAGAGGACAGATAATGTATTGGTCTCCTTTTGGTTCAGCATTAATTGGTTCAAATTTATATAGCACAGCTGCAGCTCTAAATGAAAATTTTAATCTTTGTATAGCAGGAGTACCAGGATCCGGTAAATCAGTGTTTATGCAGGAGTTAATGCTATCAATTTTGGGTATAGGCGGCAAAGTATTTGTTCTTGATTATGGTAGATCATTTAAAAGAACCTGTTTGCTACTGGGCGGTAATTATATTGAATTTGATGTAAAAAATCCTATTTCCATTAATCCATTTTCAGAAATTCCAGCAGACGGCAGCGAAGGCTCAATTGAAGCACAGGCAGATTTTCTAGCAAGTTTTCCATCAATTCTAGCAACCATGGCAGCTCCTCAGTATGGCACCTAATGATTTGCAACAACCAATGCTACAAAAGGCCTTAATAGCTGTCTGGCAAGCAAAAGGAGCAAGAGCTGAGATAACTGACATAGCAGATTGGTTGCTTAAAAGAGAAGAGTCTTACTCGCAAGAACTTGGTAATATGCTATTTCCATTTACCCGTGATGGGCAATATGGCAAGTTTTTTAGTGGTAAGGCAAAATTATCACTAAATTCAGATATAGTAGTAATTGAAACTGATCATCTTCGTAGTAGCCCGGCACTACTTGCAGTAATTGTACAAATCATGATTGTTCATATTAACCAGAGCATGGTTAAAGGTGATAGGAAGCATCCCTTTTTAATCATGATTGATGAAGCATGGAAATTACTATCTGGCAAGAGATCTGGAGAATTTATTGAAGAAGCAGGAAGAATAGCTAGAAAATACAACGGCTCAATAACGCTTGCTACTCAGCAATTAACTGATTACTTCAGGGAAGCAGGATCTGCTGCAGAAAAGGCATTTGAGAACTCATCACATAAAGTTATTCTTAAGCAAAATCCTGAGAGCTTTAAAGCAATGAGAGCAAACCCTAAGCTTGCAGGTTTTGTAGATGAAGATTGGAAGCTAAATTTACTGCAATCAATTCATTCAAATCCACCGCATTATAGTGAAGCAGCGATTTATGGACCTAATGTCCATGGAGTTGTAGCAAGGTTAATGTTAGACCCATTTACGCTGATGCTAACATCTACTAATGCTAGGGATTACCAAGTCATAGAAGATAGAATGATTGCAGGAATGAGCGTGACAGATGCCATCAATAATATATTGGACGAGCGAGGTTTGGTTTAAAGTGATTAGAAAATATGAGAAGGTATTTAGACATAAAAATTATTGCCATAAACTCCTTTGTTTTATTTATAATTATATTAAAGGCAAGTTCTTTAAATGCACACAATAATAATTTAGACATAAGCATAGATAATAATTCTAAAATAGAAATTAAAGATTATGGAGTCCAAGGTCATGTATTTCCAATTATTGAAGAATCTTTACTAGAGATAATTATAGCTAAGCTCAAAATAGCAAAGCAAAATGGAAATTTAGGAAAAATGCAGGAAGAATTTAAAAATAAAGTAAAACAGAAAATCTCTAGACCAACTCCTGTCTTAGCTATAGCAAAAGCAAATAAAAACCGTAGCTGGTACTATAATCCAAGTTTTATACAAAAGACAGATATAAAAGATCAAACTGGAAGCATAATAGTAAAAGCTGGAACAAGTGTAAATCCTTTAGAAAAAATAAGCTGGGAAGCACCATTAATATTTATTGATGGAGATGATGAGCAGCAGATTAAGTGGAGTAACTCAAAAATAGGAAAATTAGTACTCACGAGTGGCAATCCTATTAAGCTGGCAAAAAAGTTAAATAAGCCAGTGTTTTTTAATCAAGGTGGCGTTCTAACTACTCGTTTTAAAATCAAAGCAGTGCCAGCTATTGTGCAGCAAGAAAGTACATTACTTAAAATTAGCGAAATCAAGATTAATTGAAATGTTATAGTATTTGAGTAAAAATTAAGGTGTGAACAACAACTGATAAAATCCGGAGGTAATCTATGAAGAAGTGGCAATTACCAGAAGCAAAGAAAAATTTAGAAAAGATAATAGATCAGGTATTACAAGGTAGGGTGCAAGCAATAGTAAAATCTAGTGGAGAAGTAGTATATTTAATAGCAGGTGAGAAAAATAATATGATAGCAGAGCAAGCAAAGGTAGGTTGTCAAGCAAAAACAGATTTAATAACTTCTGAAATATACAAGTAATAATGAAGTTAATAATGTTTATTATAATTATTTTGCTTGGTAATTATAGTTATGCATCAATTGGCTGCGTAGGCAGGTTTGTAAATCCAATCACTGATGTTTGCTGGAAATGTTTATTTCCAATTACTATCGGAGGAGTAAAAATTGTGTCAAGTTCTATGGCTGATACTAATAATCCAAGGCAAATTGTTTGTTTTTGCCCTAAGCCTTCAATTCCGATGCCAGTGCCCGGAATTCCAATTGGATTTTGGGAGCCGGTGAGATTGGTTGATGTGACTAAATCTCCGATGTGTATGGTAAGTCTTGGAGGCATTAATCTTGGTACCAGTATGCAAAAAGGTGTTAAGGATGATATAGAGGGCAGCAGTTTTTATCATGTACATTGGTATATATATCCAGTTATTTACTGGCTTGAGATCTTACTTGATTTTGCCTGTTTAGAGATGTCACAAGTAGATATAGCATATTTAACTGAATTTGATCCATTATGGGGAGATGATGCTAAATCTGCTATTTTAAATCCTGAGAGCCTATTATTTGGCAATATTGCAGCTCAAAGTGCATGTATAGCTGATTGCATCAGCTGTAGTTCTGGTAATTTATCTAACGATGCAATGTTTTGGTGCGGGGGATGTCAAGGCTCTCTTTATCCATTTACTGGCACAACTTCTGCTCATAATGGTGGAGTAGGTACTTCCACGTTGTTGGTAGCAAAATTTATGGCTAAGTTACATAGGCAGTTGATATTATGGGGTTATATGGGTCATGAGGGGTTATGCAGTAAATATCCAATGCCGATTATGAAGAAAAGTCAGTATAGACTACAGATGACTTACCCAATCCCTGCAATTCATTCTTGTAAAAAAATTGGCGAGACTGAAACTACCTGGCAGGGTGCACGCGAATTCCCAGTTAAAGGTGAGGATTTTGGTTATTTGATTTGGCGTAAAAGAAATTGCTGCCTCTTTTAAGGCTATAATGATATGACAAGATACAGAAAAATATGCAATTTAACCTAAAAACAATAATTTTAACTAGTTTACTAATTCTAGGTAGCACAAATGCTTTGGCAGAACAAGAAAAATTATTACAGAAGATAATACAGCCTAAAACATATAATCAAATCTATATTTTTGTCTCATTTTCAATGCCGGATTCAGCATTAAAGAGTTATTATATTGAAGCAGAACAAAAAGGCATAAGACTTGTAATGCGAGGTTTAAAAAATAATTCTTTTTTAGAAACTAAAGCAAAAGCCGATGAAATTAATATTAGTTTTGATATTAATCCAAATCTATTTGAGGAATATCAAATTACTTCTGTACCAGCAATAATAGTGAATAGTGAAGACAAGGGAGTAAAAAGACTAACTGGTCACATATCATTACATGATGCATTAGAAATTATGAACAAAGAAAATTCATGAGGTTCACATTTTTATCAATGATTATTGTATTGTTCAGTTTTAATGCAATTGCTAACATTCAAGATAGTTATAATCAAGCAATAGGGTATCAAAATAGTATTAAGCTTGGTAATCCTGATCAAATGGGCAATAAAGTAATATTTGATAAAGACGCAGATATTTCAAATTTAAGTAATATGAGTGATCAAGATTTAACAAAGCAAGGTAGTCAAATGTTAAATAATAGTTCAGCAGGTCAATTACTACAACAAAGTGAGCTTAAAAAAATAGATGCACTACAAGAATACGACCTTAATGCTAAAAATCCATTAATTAGTAATTCAGCTAAAATTGAGGCAGATCCATTAAGTCATACTGAAGGGACTGCACTTAATGCTAGTGAAAAAGTAATTAAGACTAAAATTAGTAAGAGTTGCAGCGAAGGAGTAGAATTTGAAGTAGATATCATCAGGAATCTCATACTAGATGCTGAATTAATAGATAAATGGGGAGATTGGCAAGATAGAAGTATAGCATTTTCAGGTTCTGAGATAAGTAACAGTTATCGTCACTGGCTTTATCCTGTTTTTTGGAAAAAGAAAAGACATTTCGGTAAGCGTAAAACAATATACAGCATGCATATGCATAATAATCAAGCAATAATGCTTGATGTAAGAGCAGCAATTGCTGGTAAGTTAAATGTTTCTCTTGATCATATTGATACATATATCGGCATTTCTCCTCAAGGAGAAGGAGCATTAACTGAAGGCTGGGATAGAGATATAGTTAAGTGGGATAGATATGTTTTTACTTATAAATATCGTGATAAAATCAAGGAATTTAGAGAAAAAGGCCAGTACTGGCAAATAGTTAATGAAGATAGTGAAAAATTAGTTGAAGAAAATGAATGTCATGAAATAAAACGTATCTGTTTAGAGAGTGGTAATAAGATATTTTTTGATAAGTACAATGTTAATCGTCCATGCTGGCGAGAGCAGATTAAATATCAATGTAGTAGCGAGCCAAAAGATGGGTGTAATTATTTAAAGCAGCAAGGTTGTGAACTTGTAAGCAGTAACTGCATTAAGCAAGCTGCTAGTATCTGTTTGCAGTGGAGTCGAAATTATAGCTGTTACATTGAGAAAAAAGAGCTCAGCTCTTCTATAGCAGGATCACAAATGTTTTGTTTAGGAGGGGATTGTCATACTGCAACTATTGTGCCTAATACTGATATGGGGAATGTTGGGTATCTTGCAATGTTAAATGAAATGAAAAAAGATATGCAGACAAATCCGATTTCAGTATTTAAGGGGCATGCCAGCAGTTGCCGCAAAGTAAATATTGGCAATTTTCTTAATTGTTGTTCTTCAATGAAAGGTTGGGGCAAGGATTTGGGTCTTGCTAGATGTAGTGCAGGCGAGAAAGCTCTTGCCTTAAAGAGGGGGAAAGGACAATGCCATTTTGTTGGCACTTATTGTAGTCAGAGAGATAAGGTATTTAAGAAATGTTTAACCAAAAAATCAACCTATTGTTGTTTTAATTCAAAGCTTGCTAGGATTTTTCAAGAGCAAGGTAAAGCTCAATTAGCTATTAGTTTTGGCACAGCACAATATGCTAATTGTAGGGGATTTACAGTAGAAGAGCTGCAAAGAATAGATTTTTCTAAGTTTGATTTAGAGGAGCTATTTAGTGATTTACTTGATCATGCTAAAAGTAAAATGAGTAAGAGTTTTCCACAGCAACTAAAAAACCAGATGCCTATAATGCAACAACAAAGGTCTAATAATAGTTATACTGATTCAAATTTATCTTATTAAAATAATGAAGTGGCTAGTAAACACAATAACTAAATCATCACTAGCTATTACATTACTAGTAATTAATTTATGGTTATTAATCAATGATTGGTCAAATCATGCATTTGCTGGTACTATAACAGCAGAGATTAGCAATGTAAATAAGATGACAGAAGTAAACTTAAATAACAATATATGGCAGCAACCACAAGGTTTTTTATGGTATAATGAGCAGCAAGTGGAAGAAACTAATAAATTGCAATTTTATGATGCATCATCATTATCACAGCCAAAACAACAATCATACAACGAACCATACGATCAAAGGATAGAGGATTTAAAGCAAAAATTTAATAGAGCTCAACGTCAAGCTCTGGATAATCCAACACTTACAAATGTCATTATTGCTCAAAGATTACATAAGCAAATTTTAGAAAAATCACATAAATTTGCCACCATGTGGCAATTAGCAACGATATTAGATTACAAGCTAGTAAACATGGATGAACCAGTAAATTCCTTACATAAAAAATTATATGAAGTAAGGCAAGAAGAAGAAAACAGCAAAAAACTAAGATTTTTAGCTAAAAATTGGGGATTAATTCTACAAGTAAATCAAGATTGTAATTATTGTCATGCATTTAGCCCTATTGTGAGAGAATTTGCTGATAAATATGGATTTCAGTTGTTACTGGTGTCAAATAATGGAGAAAATTTTACAAATCTCAGGACCATAAAAGATACTGGACTTCTTAATAAGCTCAATCCGGCACATTTTATCCCGGTTTTATATTTAGTAGCAAGTAGCGGCACGCAAATATATCCAGTTGCACGAGGTATTATTAGTGAAGATAAAATCTCTGAAAATATTTTAGCAGTAGTGCGGCTCTACAGTAGTGCGATACATGATTGATTAAAGGTTAATGATTATGAGCAATGACTATCAGTTCAGAAACACTAAGTTTTACATAAAGCAGGTTATGCATATTGTAATGATAGTTTTACTTCTGCAACCACCTATTTCTTACGCATGGGACTTACAGGATGTATTTGAAGGAATGAGCGTAAATGTTACTAAGCCTGGAGCGTACCAATCGCAAGCTGCTGGTTATTATGCGGCAGGCGGATTATCTCTTCGAACTAACAAAACAGCTTTTAATCCTATTTCTATTACTCCGCCATCTTTAAACATGAGCTGTAGCGGTATAGACGCTTATCTTGGTAGTTTTTCGCTTATCTCAGGTGAAGAGCTAGTACAGCTGATGAAAAATATTGGTACGCAAGCAAAAGCTTATGCATTTTCATTGGGTCTTAAAACTTTTGCTCCACAAATAGAAAATGCCTTAAAAGATTTACGAAATCTTGCTATGGAAATGAATCAATTTGCCAAATCTGATTGCGAGATGACTAAGGCTATATTTGCTGCCATTTTGCCTAAAGATTCAGCAATGAGAGAATCAGTATGTAGGGATTTACAATCCAGCTCTGGTTTGGATTATTTTGCTGCTGGCAAAAAATGTCGTAGTGATTTAGAGCAAAAGCAAGCTTTAGCCAGCATCCAAAATAAAGATCCAGAATTAATGCTTACTGATTATAATATTTTCACTAAAGCAGCAGAAAAAGTAGGAATTCCTGCGGATTTGAGAAACACTATCATGTCAATGACTGGCACTATAATAGTTCGAGATAATAATGTTTATTTCCTTGAATCACTTGCTAAAGATGAAAAAAGCTGGATTACTCATTTAAAAGGTGGGGAATCTGCATCAATCTATACATGCGATAACAATAATTGTTTAAATCCAGTAATAAGACGAAATATTAGCATTGCCCCAGAACAATCATATCAAGGCAAAGCTAAAACAAAATTGGATGAATTAAAGAGTAAACTCGCAAGCAACAATGAATTTAATAATGCAGATATTAGTTTTCTATCATCGATAGGGGAAGCATTTCCAATATATGATTATATTACCTTAGAAGCAATATCAGGAGTTACTATTTTAGAGAGTTCGTCAGAGTTAATTGCTAGTTACAGTTTATTGCAGCATTTAAAGGAAGTGATCTCTGAAGTACGTAAAGCAGTAAACATGCTGAAACCAAAACAAGTATCAGATCATCATTTAACCGCCTACTTAAAAGCTTTAGACAGAGTGCAACTTTTTGCTCAAGAAAAATGGAGTAATATGCTAACAAGTAGTGATCAGATTGATAGAAGAGCAAGATTAATAGAGCAACATTTAATCGCTAAAGAGAGGGCTTAATTATAAATTAAAATTAGATGAGCAAGCAGATAAGCAGGTACAAAAATAAGCAAAGAAGATAAAAAAATAAAAAGAATATGACAGATTATGTAATACATACATTTGGTGGAGGAGATATATTATGGCAAGTTTTTAATGGCATAGGAAGAGTATTTGCCTCAAATAGTGAATATTTTACTCCGGTAGGTCAGTTTGCTTTGACAATTGGTGGTATTTGGGCAGCAACTCGTACTATTTTTAGAGGTAATATTGGTATTTTTGCTATGGAATGGTTTTTTCCATCCTTATTTATTTTTATCTTTTTATTTGCTCCAAAAGCAAATGTGTGGCTCAAAGATGAAATATCAATGCAGGCTCCTGTAAAAATTGATAATATTCCAATAGGAATTGCTTTTTTTGCTTCTATATCATCAAAAATAAGTCACTCTTTATCAGAGACGCTCGAAAAGCATTTACTTCCACCGGATGCAGGGTTATCAAGCAGGAAGAATGGGATTATGTTTGGAGCAAAAGTAATTGGTAAAATTAAAGATATTCAAATAGAGGATCCAGTAACTTTAAGCAATACAAAAGAATTTTTAAGACAATGTTTTATGAAACCTTATATAATTGGTAATATTTTAGGTAAAAAAGCCGAAGCACAAAGAGCAAGTGACATCATTGCTTTTATCGAACAAAATATGCCCAATAATTTTGGTATTTATTATAAGGATCCAAGTAATTCTGCTATTTCTTTTAAAACCTGCAGGCAGGTAACTCCTTTAATTAAGGCAGCCATTAATAAAGAATTAAATGATGGGTTATTAACTAAATTTGCAAATATTATAGGCATTAGCTCTGATAGGCAGGAGATGTTAGCGAGTAGATTAAAAGCTATGACTTCTGATACGTTAAAATATCTGAAAAAAGAGCAAACAGATATTCACCAGTGGATGAGGCAAGCAATGTTACTTAATGCTAATCGTGAAGCTTATGATGACTTGCGAGAAAAATTCTCACTTTCTAGAATATATCCTCAGTTAGTTAGTATGAATGCTACCCGTGGATTATTTCAGCAATCATTTTCTTACCTGGTTGCAGGAGAGATGGCAGCAAATATAATGCCTATCTTACAATCAGTATTTTTTGCCTTGGTGATTTGTCTTATTTTCGTAGTATTTCCAATGTCGATGCTGCCGGGCGGTTATACTATCTTTAAGACCTGGATCACATTAATTATTTGGGTAACTAGCTGGCCAGTGTTTTTTACCGTGATTCATTGTTTAGGAATGATTAGCCTAGCTGGTAAAAGTACAAATCACCTTACTGGTTTAAATATCTTATCGCAAGGGAGTTTTTCAGAAATTCTATTGCATGAATTTGCAACGTTTCAGATGCTAGCAGCTTCAGTTCCGATGTTATCCTGGGCAGTATTAAAGGCGTGTGCTCATGCAACTACCACTTTGGCTAATCAATTCTCTCCAGTACCGGTTGCGAGTAGCATTGGGGCTAATATTGCTGATAATAACCTCTCTATGGATAATTACAACATCGGTAATAGAACAATTGCCCAGCAAAATCTTACCCCAACTCTGCAATTGGCAGGAGGCATTATTGATGATGGAGGAATGAGAGTGACTAGTACTTACAGCGGTAGACAAGTGCTGACTCAAGCAGTAGACTCACTTGTTAACAATTACCGCTCCTCTAAATTATTGCAAGATAGTTATCAAAGTCAGTTTATGAGTTCACAAAGTTATCTTGACTCATTAAATGATAGATATAGTGATTTAACTACTACAGGAAATTCTATAGCAACTGAAATAGGCAAAAGATTAAGCTATGAAGAAGCAAAATCTATTGGTATTACTGATAGCCAGTATTTAGCTCTGCAACAGATGAATTCAGATAGCATCGCTGCTACTGATCATACAGGTAGTAGTAATAAGAAAGGTACTGGTACTAGTGCTACAGGAAGTATAGGATTGAATACTATGTTTGGCAGTGGAATGACTACAGTTACATCAGATAAGAGAAATGAACAAGATCAAGGAAAATCAGTAAGTCAACAGCAATCATATAATGAAGCATTATCTAAGATCAAAAGTGCCACTCAAGAGGGTAGATTAAGTAATGCAAACAGCAACGTACAATCATTTAGCAATAATTTAAATAGTAATTTCTCTGAGCAACAATCTGTAGGGCAAGAAATAGCAAAAACCAAACAAAATATTGAGCAGTTAAGCTATAATATGAATTATATATCACAAAACTCTGCTTCTATTGATCGTAATTTAAACGAACCAGTATTAAATGCAATAGTGGCTAGAAATATTCCTGGGGTAAGTAGTAAAGAGCAAGCAGCTATGTGGGCAAATACTCACCAACAAGAAGCTGAACAAATCGCATTAGATATAGCTAGAATTAATAATACTATACCGCAAAGCTTAAATTCTGCAAGTAATGTCAATACTCCATCTAAAGAAAGCTTACGATCAAGTTTTGATAAAAATCAAAAACAATTAAATGATCAAGCAAGTAATATTGGTAACAAAAAAAATGATCTTCATGATAAAAATGTAGAACAAATGCTAATTAATAATGTAGATAATAATGAAGTGGAAAAAGTAAAGACGCTTGGTAAATTATCTGATAAAGTAAAAAATAAGAAAAAACAGATTCAAGATGAATTTAATGCAACTCCTGAATCAACGATTGTCAGAACTGGCCAGCAAGTAGCAGATAATATTGGCATAAGTGATAAGGCAATAAAGAAAAGAAACATTAAACTACCAGGTGATAAAAATGAAAATAATTAAGAAGAAATTTATACAAAATATACAAAAATTAACTTTCATATTTATTTTACCATTAATATTTTTTAACAGTGTTTTTGCAGCAAACTCAACTAATGCTGTTAATGTACAACAACAAATAGATCAACAGAGTAAAATTCAAGATCCAAGTATTTTAGCTGAAGAATATTTCAATATTGGTAAATCTTTTTATAAATTAGGTAAATATGAAGAAGCAATTAAAAATTTTGATTTAGCGATTAAATATAAACCTAATTATGCAGATGTTTATAATTATAAAGGAATCGCATTAGATGAATCTAATCAATATCAAAAATCCATTGAAAATTATGATTTAGCAATCAAGTATGATGCTAGTTTTGCCAATGCATATAATAATAGAGGAATTGCTTATAGGAAACTAATGCAGTATGAAAAGGCAATACTTTCTTATGATTTAGCGATTAAATATAAACCCAATTTTACAGAAGCTTATAATAATAAAGGTAGTGTATTAAATGACTTAGAAAAATATCAGGCAGCAATAGAAAATTATAATCTTGCTCTTAAATATGACCCAAAATATCCGGAAGCTTATTATAATAAGGGAATCTCTTTAATAAATTTGGGGCAATATCAAGAAGCAATAGAAAACTGTGATTTAGCGATTAAGTATAAACCTGATTATGCAAACGCTTATTATAATAAAGCTACGTCTTTAATGCATTTAGGAAAATATCAAGAAGCAATTGAAAGTTTTGACTCAGTTATCAAATATCAATGTGACAATGAAGATATATATAATTTAAAAGGATGTATATTAGGTATATTAGGTAAACAGCAAGAAGCTATTAAAAATTTTGACTTAGCTATTAAATACAAACCAAATTTTGCAGCAGCACATTGCAATAAAGGTACATCATTGAGAAAATTAGGTAAATATAAAGATGCAATGAGCAACTATGACCTAGCTATTAAGTATCAAGCTGATTATTCTGAAAGTTATTTTGAAAAAGGCATTGTTTTAGTTAATTTAGGTAAACACAAAGAAGCTACAAAGAACTTTAACTTGGCTCTTAAATATAGGCCTAATCTTATAGAGGAATATGAAAGAGCAATTAAAGGTCTAAGGAAATTAGGTAATAACCTTATGGCTGATGAGTTTGAAGAAAAATTAAAGATATTAAAAAATAATTTGTAATTTTATGCAACCACAAAATCAAAATAATTTTACTCGTGGTTCACAAATTTTTGCTCATCAGATGAGAATGCTTGGGCAAGGCAGTATTAATGCTTTAACTATTGGATTAATATTTACTGTAGTTTGGCTAATGTGGCGTACATATCAGAAATTATCCTTGATAAGCCTATATTATTTTATCATAGAGCGATACACACAATTAAAACTTGCTATAGGAGAATATTTTTATCCTATAGATCAAATAGGTATTAAATTCTATTATTTAGAGCAAAAATCTTGGGTTTACCGTAATGCTGAAGAATTTGTTCATAAATTTTGGCATGTTACACCGCATTCGCATAATATCAATCAATTTGGACAATTTTTATTGCATTCAGCTTGGCAAGAAGGTATTATTACTTTTACTATTGGTCTATTTACTGCTATCATCTTTTTTATGTATCGAGGTAAAAAAGCTGTTATCCAAGATAAGATTAGGGGAGCAGATTTTGTAGAAATTAAAACTTTAGCTACAATGCTTTATAAAAACAAACAAGCTGCTAATATTTGCTTTTCTGGATTACCATTGGTTAAAGATAGTGAGAGAAGACATATTCTTATTACCGGTACTACAGGTAGCGGTAAAACCAATATGATAAATGAGCTATTACCTCAGATTAGAAAAGAGTGTGGTAGAGCAATTATTGTTGATTTAACAGGTAGCTTTACTGATCGATTTTTTGATCCAAAATGTGATAAGATACTTAATCCCTTGCAAGAGAATAGTTCAGCATGGCTACCGTGGAATGATTGTCATGAAATTTGGGATTATAATGATATAGCCAGTAGTTTTAGTAATTATAATCCAAAATTAGATGATTTTTTTGCTAAAAGTGCTGAACTAGTATTAGCTGAAGGATTAAGATTATATCATGATAGTAAAGACATCAAAAAACTAATAAATACTATTCTTTATGCAAATAATAAAGAATTTGTTAGGATCTTTAAAAACAGTGCAGTGTCTGGTATAATTAACAGTGGTGCACCTGAGACTTCCTCAGGTATTCAAGCAACTGTTAGTAAAAATATTGAAGTATTGCAATATTTAAAGCCTAAAGGTGAGTTTAGTATTAGAAAGTGGTTTACTACGGACAAAGGTTGGTTATTTATAACTAGTACTCCTAATCAAAGAGTAATGCTTAGACCACTTATTGCTGCATGGATTAGCATAGCGATAAAAGCATTAATGAATAGGAATATCAATAATGTTCATAGTAATATGTGGTTTGTGATTGATGAGCTGCCAGCTTTACAAAAGATATCTTCACTCCCTATAGCTTTAGCTGAAAGCAGGAAATATGGTGGATGCGTTGTTGCAGGTATGCAGAATATTCATCAATTAGAGGAAATATATGGTCATGCAGGAGCAGCTTCAATGCTTGATCTATTTGGCAGTAAATTTATCTTTCGAGTAAGTGACGGGCAAGCAGCACATAAATCTGCTTTAATGCTTGGTGAGCAAGAAATTATTGAAACTCAAGAGAATCTCTCCTATGGAGCTAACTCCATGCGTGATGGAGTAAATATGCACAGCTTAGAAAAAAGGAAGTTATTAGTAATGCCATCTGAAATCATGAATCTACCAGATCTTACCTGTTATGTGTAGTAGTTGACATTTGATCTTACATTTAATAAAAATAATGTATTAAAAAATACAGATAAAAAAATGGAAGGTCATAATGAACTTAAATCAAAAAATAATAAAGCCAAAATTGGGGTTACTTGAATTAGCTAAGAGCCTTGGTAGTATATCATCAGCATGTAAAGCGATGGGATATAGTAGAGATAGTTATTACAGATTTAAAGAACTGTATGAAACTGGTGGCGAAGAAGCATTGTATGAAATTAGTCGCAGAAAGCCAATAATAGCGAATAGAGTTGATCCAGCGATAGAGAAGGCAGTAATGGATATGGCAATAGAATATCCAGCATACGGTCAGCTTAGAGTATCAAATGAGCTTAAAAAGACTGGTGTACTTGTATCACCTGGAGGAGTGAGATCAATTTGGTTACGTAATGATTTAAACAATATCAGTAAAAGGCTTAAAGCATTAGAAGCAAAAATGGCTCAGGATGGTATTGTTCTTACTGAGGCTCAGTTACAAGTACTAGAGAAGCGTCGTAATGAAAAAGAAGCACATGGAGAAATTGAGACGCAGCATCCAGGTTATCTAGGATGTCAGGATACATACTATGTAGGTAATTTTAAAGGTATCGGTAAGGTTTATTCTCAGGTATTTATTGATAGCTATACTAGGGTAGCAGATGCTAAACTATATACTGATAAAACAGCTCTTACTGCTGCTGATATGCTGAATGACCGCGTGTTACCATGGTACGAGACCCAAGGAATACCAATACTTCGTATTCTTACAGACCGTGGGTCAGAATATAAGGGGAATATAGAGCATCATGCTTTTGAGTTATTTCTTAGCATAGAAGGTATAGAACATACTACAACTAAGGCATATTCTCCACAAACAAACGGTATGTGTGAGCGTTTTAATAAAACCATGAAACAAGAATTCTTTGATACAGCTATGCGGAAAAAGATTTATACAGATCTTGATGATCTACAATTAGATCTTGATATTTGGTTAGAGCATTTCAATAATGAAAGACCTCATTCCGGTAAATATTGTTATGGAAAAACTCCTATGCAAACTTTTAATGATAGTAAGAAATTAGCTGTTGAAAAGAATAATGAAATCTTGTATCTTGATTATATATCTGACAGTCAAAACTTAACTGACAATCAGGTACAAAATTTATAGTGTCTGTAAGATTAAATCTTGACTTCTACATGTTATGTAAAACTTGCGGGTAATTTCCCTATTACTAAATTACAAATGAATTTACAAACTTGATTTAAATCCAAAAACATATAAGCCATTTTAATGGTATTTTTAAAAGATTTCAATTGTTTGATAGGGGGAGGATATTACCTTATAAAGAAAAATCCTATTATAATGCCCCTTTAAATCGCTAATTTAGTATTATAAATATTTTTATAAATGATTTTTCAAACAGCAGAGTAAATTTTACAAGAAATATGTTTACTCTAAAGAACTAATAAAAGCTTTATCAAGACCGGTTACACTAGAAATTAAAGCAATATTGCAACCTTGGGATAATAGTTTTTTTGCTATTTCAACTCTTTCCTCGGCTTTTCCTTCAGCTTTTCCTTTTTCAATACCTTTTTCAATGCCTTGAATTATGCCATGCTGAATGCCCTCATCTATGTATTTTTGTGCTATTGTTCTCATAATATTATCTTTTTCTTCTGTTGATAAATGCTTAACTATTATTTGTTCTAATTCTTGCTGCTTCTCTTCAGAGATCTTAGCATCAGTATACCATAAAAACGATCTTAAGTAAATATATCCTGATTCCTTATCCATTATTAAACTTGGTTTAAATCTAGTTAAAAACTCATCCCATAGTTTTAGCATATCCCTTTGGTATATATGCTTTAAAAAATACTCCATCATCCCAAGATGTTTCTTCTTCGCTATCTCATCATCAGACTGATTTTGCAAATCTACTAGTTGATAATCCTGAACCATTAGTTTCTTTGCTTGTTCTGGTTTTGTAAATAATTCCCAAAAATTTCTTGGCGCGTTATATACTTCAGAACCATTATATATTAACAATGGACAAATTAATGGTAACTTCTCTTTATTTGTCATATGACGCTCACATAGAAGCAGCATATATTTCCATAATCTTAATGCTATCCAATAATCACAACTAGATTGAGCCTCTATTAGTACATAGACAAATGCTTTTTCTTGATCTTTAGTTTTAACTGAATAAATTATATCACTATATTTTCTTTTTAAATCATCTTCAACAAATGACTCTTTTTCTACTGTTATTTCTCTTAAATCTATTAACTCCTTAAAATCTAAGGGTAAATAATGTGCTAAAAATTCCTGTGCTGCTATCTTCTCAGTTAGAATCTTCTTTACTAAAGCATCATGTTTTAATTTTTTTGCCATATAACTTATTTATTATTTGATTCGTATAGCCACACTGCTTGTTGTACTCTCAAAGTCTGATGCCCTGAGTTAGCTTGATCTCAGAGCAGTTCTTTATCTCAGTTTTTATTGCTTTACCTATTTCTGAAGCGTGATTTATATACTGCATTACTTGCTTATCTCTGCCTATGGCATTTAAGTAATCTTCAGCGATAAGATGACTTTTACCTTGAAAATCATATACTACTATATCACAAAATCTTTTATCACCAAGATTATAATTAGGATCAAATTTATTCTGCATAATTTGTAAATCTTCTTGTATCTTCTGCTCTATTGCTGCTATGCAAATCTTGTTACTATAGAGCATACAAGAATCTATACCTTTTTCTCTGTAGATTTGTATTGCAGTATTGATATTCTCTGCTGTGCCAAACTTTGCTAGAGCTTGTATTTGCTGTTGCTGCAAATTATTTAGTCCGTTATTATCGTTATTTACCATTTTTGAAAATAATAATTCTATAGACTTAATTTGTGATTTGCTATTATCACTTGCTTTTAAGGATGATTCAAGTTCTGTTACTTTGCTAGCTGCTGTTAATTTTGCTATTTCAGGCTCTATAAGCTTGTTTATAGATTCTGCTCCTTGGGATTTTAACATATCATTAAAATCACCTTTTTCTGGTGGTCGTATTATTGCTACCACAGCTCCTTTGCTAATTAATTCTTCTTGAGCCTTAATTACAGTATTAACTGATACTGCATCTTTGCCATCATTATCAGCAGCAATTATTATTCTCTCACCTTTGATAGGCTCATAGTTTCTGATGTTACTTACACCTAAACTACAAAGAATTTTGCCTTTAATACCAGCTTCCCTAATACTTAAAGCGGTCTCGAGCCCCTCTGCTATAATCGTTACATTACTTGCTGAATTATTGCCATCTTTACTGCTTTGTACGTTCTGCTGTTCGTTATTTTTATTAATCTCGACAAAAGAACCTCTGATTCTACCAAATGAACGTTTATTAACCTCAATATCAGCTTTATTATTTGTGTCTTTGTTTAAATAAATTGATTGTCCACCAGTAATATTACCATCTTTATTTCTAGCAAAGGCAATTAAAGCAGGATAATATTGTTTACTATTACTATCCCACATCATGTTGGTTCTAAGATCAAAGCTTAATTGGTATCTTGTTAATACTTCTTTAATTTCACGATGTTCTGATAAATATCTTTTTACTACATGATTTGGCATGACATATTTTAAAGTATCTGATTTTTCATATAATATTTCTGCTTTCTTAATTTTTACTATTTCATCATCTTGCTCTTTTTGATCATTGGTTTTAATTTGTTGATTTTTATTTGCTGCTAAATTTACTGCTAGATCTTTACTTGTGTCGGTTGACATAGCAACCATATCTTGTAAATATTTCTTAGCTTCTACAAAATCACAATTTTTTTCTCTTTGTACTAAGGTAAATAAATCTCCTCCCTCTCCTGTACTAAAATCATGCCAGATACCAGCTTTACTGCCATTTATCTTCATGACTATTTTACCATCTTGTTCCCAGCGTAATACTTGGCTATTTGATAAATGCTTATTTGGACTGCCTAGTAGATTTATACCTATTTCTGCAGCTTTAAATGATAATCTTTGCTTTAATTCTAGTGCTTCTTGTTTATTAATAGCATTATAATCTATTTTATTCTTTGCCATAACCTCCTCTTGTAATTTAGTACTTATTGCTGTATCTTGCTTATTACATTTCTTGAGATTATCAGCAGAGCTTGTTTGCTCTTCTTGGGCTTTATGGCTTGTTGCAGGATTTATACTAGTGTTTTTAACAATTACTCTGACTGTTGCATGTGGCTCTGACTTTATTATTTTAGCTGATTCTAATTTGACTTTTAAGCGGTAATAGTTATCATTACTATGTAATCTATCCTGAATATCTTCTATTACCCATTTAAACCAATTACCTACTTTATTTATAATATTATGACTCTTATTTTCTTGACCTTGAATCGCTGCTAATTCTTCTAAAGTTTTAAAATTAATACTTGATAGGTTATTATCTGATTTACTTAGCTGAGATATTAAACTTCCTATATTTCTTGTACTCTCCCGATTACAGTAGAGTTTTACCTTTTCTATGTGCCTTGTCATAGCAACATATGAATTTCTACTATTACCTGCTATATTATGTAACACATAAACATCTTTAATTGATGATCCTTGTGATTTATATACTGTAGATGCATATCCATGTTTAAAGTCTATCTCATGAGGATTAAATTCTACCTCCTTGCCATTATCTGTTTTAGCGATAAATCTATCGTTACTTATTGTAGTGATTGTTGCAAATTCACCATTTTCTATTTGTAAATCTTTATTAGTTGTCTTAAATAAAATACGATCTCCTACCATATAATCTTCGTGCTTTTCAGATGATATATAGCATCTATATTCTTTACCAGTAAGAAGACCTTGAGCTTTTAATAATTCTCTAACTCCTTGATTAATACTATCTACTTCAGTATTACGCATGGTAATTATTAAACGCTCATTTAGAGCAAATTTGCTATTGCTCCAATCATCAATCAATCTTACCATTGATTCCTCTAGTGTATGATCAATCTTTAAACAGTTATGCTGTGCAAGTAAACGCAGACCACTAGTAATATCTAATCTTGCAAAGCATGAAGCCATTTCTCTTGCCCATGCTTTATTTTGTCGTCTAATGTTACTTAATTCATATGAGCCAAACCTGTTTGCCAATACTGCAAACATTCCTCCTCGCTCAACGGAAGTTAGTTGCCTTTCATCTCCAGCAAGTATTAAATTACAATTGTTACTCCTTGCTACTTTTAATAATTCTAAATAATCACTATTACCTACCATCCCTGCTTCATCTACTACTAGCGTAGTATTTCTTGCTAGCTCAGCTTTACCATTATACAATTTAAATAAAAATCCTTTTACTATATAACATTGCTGGTAGCCTTTACTTTTAAGCTCTGATGCTGCTTTATGAGTAGGAGCTAGTCCTATAATATTTTGTCCATGATTAGTAGCAATTTTATAGCCTTCAGCAAATACTTGTGATTTACCAGTGCCGGCTCTACCTCGAATGATTCTAATACCTTGACTATTAATTAAAATATGCTGTAGGCTCTCTTGCTGTGCTTCATTAACACTTGTCAGATTTTCAATATCACTTTTAATCTTCAGAACATTATTAAAATGCATTTGGTTATTTACCTTATCTGCTATTCTCACTATCCGTAATTCTTCTTCTCTTACATCCTTAGTAGTATAGTATTTGGTATCAGTAGCATCCTCATTATATAGCTTGATTAATCTATCTGAATTTAATACGTCCTTTATTAGTTTTGACTTTTCTGCTTCTTCCGGAATCTCTTTTACTGCTTTTTCTATATCGAGTTTAGTAAAAATAGCTTGATGACGAATAATACGGGTTAATACCCCATCTGCTCCTTTGATGATATCAAGATGAGCGAGCTTACATATGTTATTTTGCTCAGATATTTCATTGATAATATTTCTCATTCTAGTAGGACCAACATGCTGCTCAGGGCTAAAACTTATCGGGTCTACCCTGATGTCTAAACCCAACTGAGCAAAATATTTATTGATTACTTCTTTAGCTCTTTCATGAATTATTTTATCTTCCAGGATAATAAACGCTTTGCCACTTACTTTAGCAAATTTAGGATTTAAATCTACTGCCTTAGCTCCTAAAGATTTACCGTCCTCTGTAAATCTTCTAGTAGTAATAAGCAAATGGGCATGCCAATTCTTCTCTCCATCATGTGGCTTGTGGATATCAACCTGGACTCCTAAACCATTTTTAACCCATGCCATTTCTTTGATGATTTCATGAGTAATTGCTATTCTATCTTGTAAATCTAATTCCTTATCATCAGGCAGTGCTATAACTATATCTTTTAATAATTGACTATTTTTTCTTTTCTCTGTACGTTCTACTTCATTCATCAAGACTCTTGGGTCTTTAAATTTTTGATCTACGTGAGTAGGTAACAAAACTGCATGGTAAACATTATCGCCTTTTTTGCTAAAATTATAAGTAACGTTAGTTCTCTCATCTTTAATAATCAGCCTGGCATTATAAGCAGCTTTAAGGCAAGCATTTTTGCCTTCACTTCTGCCTACGATTTCTATTCTTGCAAACTGTATCGCCATGGTTAGTGAATCTCAATCTTATTCAATCCTGAATAACATTACCATGCAATCTTAAAATCATCCACTGAATCTAAAACATATGAACCAGCAAGCAAATAATAAACCTTCAGGTTTATATATTGCGTAGTGCGACACGATGGCACTAAAATAAAGTCTGCAAGTATATTGCGTAGTGCGACACGATGGCACTAAATTAAAGTCTGCAAGTATATTGCGTAGTGCGACACGATGGCACTAAAATAAAGTCTGCAAGTATATTGCGTAGTGCGACACGATGGCACTAAAATAAAGTCTGCAAGTATATTGCGTAGTGCGACACGATGGCACTAAAATAAAGTCTGCAAGTATATTGCGTAGTGCGACACGATGGCACTAAAATAAAGTCTGCAAGTATATTGCGTAGTGCGACACGATGGCACTAAAATAAAGTCTGCAAGTATATTGCGTAGTGCGACACGATGGCACTAAAATAAAGTCTGCAAGTATATTGCGGCTAGGTTGCATTTAGACCTAATTACTATTATTGCGGTGCAAGGTTGGTAACGACCTTGTGCTAAGCGCAATAAGAAGCCTAACTAAAGTACTAATCTGGATAGGAAATAGGGGCAAAGTAAAGTTAAAATTGGTTAAACGAAAGTGAATCTTTGTTTGGAAAATATCGTAAATATAAAAGCAGATACTCCAGATAATATCTGTTATAGGGATAAAGCTGAAAAGCTTAGCTGTAAGAAGGCACACGCGACCTTCTTTAAAAATGCCAGTTCCCCGGTATAAAGAAGGTAACCAACTTAACGCATCTTTAATTAGTGAAACGTGGTAAGCCTATTATTTGGCAACTGATAGTAGGTAAGAGAGGTCTTAAAAAGCTAATGACACTAAGTCGAAAGACTACAGGAATACATAACTGGGTGTATAGGCACTATGTGCTAATCAGAAATGATGCTGACTTAAGACTGGTGATTTACCCTAAATAAGTAAACAAGATTATGAATTATATTGGAAAAGTTAGATGCTAAACGCAAATGTAACAATTAAGACTAATGATAATAATAATTCCGAACAAATCCATTGGTATGCAATTGATTGGCAGGATATTAATAAAAAGGTTAATAATCTTCGTAAACGTATTTATAGGGCATCTGCAAATGGTAATACGAAACTAGTAGGTAGTCTACAGAAACTGATGTTAAAGTCAAGGTCAAATAAATTACTTGCTATAAGACGTGTTACCCAAATCAATCGAGGGAAGAGAAGTCCTGGTATTGATAAAATAGTTGTTAATACAGATAAAGAAAGAAATCTATTAATGCACAAATTAATAGATAACAATCTATTATCTGTTAAACCAATCAAGCGTGTGTACATACCTAAAAGAAAGGGCAAACTTAGACCTCTAGGCTTGCCCACTATTTTGGATAGATGTAGGCAAGCTGTTGTTAAATCAGCACTTGAACCATACTGGGAAGCTAAGTTTGAGGGTAGTAGTTACGGCTTTAGACCTGGACGTAGCACCCACGATGCAATACAGAGAATTTCTGCTATTGTTTGCCCTGGTACAACTAGGGGATGGATATTAGACGCTGATATTAAAAGTGCATTTGATAATATCGATCATGATTTTCTTTTGAAGATTGTAGGAAATTTTCCAGCACGAAATTGGATTAAAGCATGGCTTAAATCTGGCGTAATGGAAGAATATCAATTCACCAAAACAACAGTTGGTACTCCTCAAGGAGGAGTAATCAGTCCCTTACTTTTAAACATCGCTCTTCATGGAATGGAAGACATACTTAACATAACTTATGATAAATATGATCATCTCCACCTAAGTCTGAATATGCTTTAGTCAAATATGCAGATGATTTTGTCATTTGTGCAAAATCTGAAAGCTCTTGTATCAAAGCAAAGCAGATAATCAACGATTGGTTAAATATTAGAGGATTAGGATTATCAGAAGAAAAGACCAAGATACTTCATATTAAGGAGGGTTTTGACTTTCTGGGATTTAATATTCGTCAATATAATACTAAAAGTAGAAGAAGAGGTGTAACACTACTAGTCAAACCGTCCAAAGATACTATTAAATCATTTAAAAAGCGAATAATGATTGAATGGAAAAGAAGCTTCGCATGGGGAATTGATAGAATAATTGAAAATCTTAACCCTAGAATAATGGGGTGGTGCAGTTATTTTAACAAGGTTGTCGCCAAAGAACTTTTATCCAACTAGATCGTTGGATGTGGATGCGACAAGCAAGATTTGCTTGTAGAAGACATCCTAATAAATACTGGAAGTGGCTTAAAGAGAAGTATTGGGGCAGAATCAAAGCTCGAAATGATAATTGGGTCTTTATGGATAAAAGTAAAGATCTATATCTATGGAAATTACAATGGACAGCAATTAAAAGACATATTCTAGTTAAAGGCAAAGCATCTCCTGATAATCCAGCACTTAAGGAATACTGGCAAAAACGTCAAGCTAGTAAACCAAAGTACTTCTTTAAGACCAGACAGATTCTTTGGCGTAGACAAGAAGGTAAATGCCTTGTTTGTTTAGATTCAATAGATAATGGAGAAAATGTACAAGTCCATCATAAAATACTTAAAAGATGTGGCGGCACTGACCATATTAACAATTTGTGCCTATTGCATACAAACTGTCATAGGCAAGTACATAGCAAGCGAGGCCAACTAATTGCAGCTGTTAGTAAATTGCTTGAGCCGTATGCGGAGTAATTCGCTTGTACGGTTCTTTGGGAGGAAAGCACTCTAAAGTGCCTACCTACCCGCTGTGCGACACGATGGCACTAAAATAAAGTCTGCAAGTATATTGCGGCTAGGTTGCATTTAGACCTAATTACTATTATTGCGGTGCAAGGTTGGTAACGACCTTGTGCTAAGCGCAATAAGAAGCCTAACTAAAGTACTAATCTGGATAGGAAATAGGGGCAAAGTAAAGTTAAAATTGGTTAAACGAAAGTGAATCTTTGTTTGGAAAATATCGTAAATATAAAAGCAGATACTCCAGATAATATCTGTTATAGGGATAAAGCTGAAAAGCTTAGCTGTAAGAAGGCACACGCGACCTTCTTTAAAAATGCCAGTTCCCCGGTATAAAGAAGGTAACCAACTTAACGCATCTTTAATTAGTGAAACGTGGTAAGCCTATTATTTGGCAACTGATAGTAGGTAAGAGAGGTCTTAAAAAGCTAATGACACTAAGTCGAAAGACTACAGGAATACATAACTGGGTGTATAGGCACTATGTGCTAATCAGAAATGATGCTGACTTAAGACTGGTGATTTACCCTAAATAAGTAAACAAGATTATGAATTATATTGGAAAAGTTAGATGCTAAACGCAAATGTAACAATTAAGACTAATGATAATAATAATTCCGAACAAATCCATTGGTATGCAATTGATTGGCAGGATATTAATAAAAAGGTTAATAATCTTCGTAAACGTATTTATAGGGCATCTGCAAATGGTAATACGAAACTAGTAGGTAGTCTACAGAAACTGATGTTAAAGTCAAGGTCAAATAAATTACTTGCTATAAGACGTGTTACCCAAATCAATCGAGGGAAGAGAAGTCCTGGTATTGATAAAATAGTTGTTAATACAGATAAAGAAAGAAATCTATTAATGCACAAATTAATAGATAACAATCTATTATCTGTTAAACCAATCAAGCGTGTGTACATACCTAAAAGAAAGGGCAAACTTAGACCTCTAGGCTTGCCCACTATTTTGGATAGATGTAGGCAAGCTGTTGTTAAATCAGCACTTGAACCATACTGGGAAGCTAAGTTTGAGGGTAGTAGTTACGGCTTTAGACCTGGACGTAGCACCCACGATGCAATACAGAGAATTTCTGCTATTGTTTGCCCTGGTACAACTAGGGGATGGATATTAGACGCTGATATTAAAAGTGCATTTGATAATATCGATCATGATTTTCTTTTGAAGATTGTAGGAAATTTTCCAGCACGAAATTGGATTAAAGCATGGCTTAAATCTGGCGTAATGGAAGAATATCAATTCACCAAAACAACAGTTGGTACTCCTCAAGGAGGAGTAATCAGTCCCTTACTTTTAAACATCGCTCTTCATGGAATGGAAGACATACTTAACATAACTTATGATAAATATGATCATCTCCACCCTAAGTCTGAATATGCTTTAGTCAAATATGCAGATGATTTTGTCATTTGTGCAAAATCTGAAAGCTCTTGTATCAAAGCAAAGCAGATAATCAACGATTGGTTAAATATTAGAGGATTAGGATTATCAGAAGAAAAGACCAAGATACTTCATATTAAGGAGGGTTTTGACTTTCTGGGATTTAATATTCGTCAATATAATACTAAAAGTAGAAGAAGAGGTGTAACACTACTAGTCAAACCGTCCAAAGATACTATTAAATCATTTAAAAAGCGAATAATGATTGAATGGAAAAGAAGCTTCGCATGGGGAATTGATAGAATAATTGAAAATCTTAACCCTAGAATAATGGGGTGGTGCAGTTATTTTAACAAGGTTGTCGCCAAAGAACTTTTATCCAACTAGATCGTTGGATGTGGATGCGACAAGCAAGATTTGCTTGTAGAAGACATCCTAATAAATACTGGAAGTGGCTTAAAGAGAAGTATTGGGGCAGAATCAAAGCTCGAAATGATAATTGGGTCTTTATGGATAAAAGTAAAGATCTATATCTATGGAAATTACAATGGACAGCAATTAAAAGACATATTCTAGTTAAAGGCAAAGCATCTCCTGATAATCCAGCACTTAAGGAATACTGGCAAAAACGTCAAGCTAGTAAACCAAAGTACTTCTTTAAGACCAGACAGATTCTTTGGCGTAGACAAGAAGGTAAATGCCTTGTTTGTTTAGATTCAATAGATAATGGAGAAAATGTACAAGTCCATCATAAAATACTTAAAAGATGTGGCGGCACTGACCATATTAACAATTTGTGCCTATTGCATACAAACTGTCATAGGCAAGTACATAGCAAGCGAGGCCAACTAATTGCAGCTGTTAGTAAATTGCTTGAGCCGTATGCGGAGTAATTCGCTTGTACGGTTGTGTGTCCAGAGAGACTGTTATGTTCAGTAGGAGGCAAACCTACTAGATTAAAAGTTAGAGATCTATAGCTAGGATAGCAGCATGGCGAGAAATCAAGATGTTGGAACCTATCGACAAACTTATCTATAGGATAAGAGCGAATTATTAGGCCGTAGTGAAAGCGAACACATAGGTGGCCCCGAAAATGCGAAGCTCCGAAGGCCGAACTAGCGACCGTAGAGTGAAGGCAATATGTTCAACTGAAAACTAACTGATACAGTTGAGCACTTCGGCGGGGTGGTAGTGGCAGCATGATAATAAGGACATATTAAGTGACTGGAGAAATCCTCCTCATCCCAGAAAGAAATTTTCTGGAGCAAGGTAGATTCTATAACTAGCAACACTAGGAAATGAATTGAAGATGAGAGGATGGCGGATGGGTGTGTATTAGCAGTGAAGCAGGGTAATGCTTGTGGAGCAAAGGCACCCTACTGATAACATTATTCCAACAACAAGGGAGGTAAAGACGAATGATAAAAACGTCTATAGGATTACAAGACCTGAGAAGGAAGATATACATCAAAGCTAAAGCTGAGAAGCAATGGCGATTTTGGGGATTATATGTTCATGTATGTAAGATAGAAACACTAAGAGAATCCTATAAGCTAGCTAAACACAATAAGGGGGCGCCTGGAATAGATGGTGTTACTTTTGAAATGATAGAGTTAGCTGGGGTTGAACAATTTCTGGAAAACATACAAACAGAATTACAAGCCAGGACCTATTATCCCAAGAGGAGAAGGGTCAAGGTAATTCCTAAAGATAATGGGAATAAAATGAGGAAGTTATCCATACCAACTATCAAAGATAGAGTAGTAGAAGGAGCACTAAAGCTCATTTTAGAACCAATATTTGAAGCTGACTTCCAACCTGGATCATATGGATATCGCCCTAAACGGACTGCAGCTGCGGCTATAGAAAAAGTTACAGTAGCAGCAATTAAGGAGAAGACAAGAGTAATAGATGTAGACTTGCGCTCTTACTTTGACACGATTGCCCACTTTGAGCTATTTAACAAGATAGCAGAACGTGTAAATGACAAAGATGTTATGAAGCTACTAAAATTAATAGTCAAAGCAAGTGGGAAAAGAGGCATATCTCAAGGCGGGCCACTATCACCTCTTTTAAGCAATATTTACCTCAATGAAGTAGATAAGATGCTAGAAAGAGCAAAGAGCGTGAGTAAGCTAAGAGATGGTTATGACCACGTAGAGTACGTTAGATGGGCCGATGATCTGATTATACTAATTGATGGCTACAGCAAATGGCAGTGGTTAGAGAGAGCGATCAATATAAGGCTAAGACAAGAATTGTTGAAAATAAAGGTTGAGCTAAACGAAGAGAAGACAAATACAGTCAATCTAAAGAGTGGTGAAACATTTAGTTTTCTGGGGTTTGATTTTAGACTAGTGAAAACTAAGCAAGGAAAAATTGGAATTCAGAAGACGCCTAGGATGAAAGCGCGCACTGTCCTGCTAGAAAAACTAAAAGAGATATTCCATAAGTATATATCGCAACCAGTTGATAGAGTGATATGCCTTATCAACCCGATATTACGAGGCTGGATAAATTACTTTAGAATTGGTAACTCTAGCCGTTGTTTTGGATATGTAAGGGACTGGGTGGAGAAGAAAGTAAGACGCCATTTAATGAAATCACGTGGATTGAAAGGCTTCGGCTGGGAAAGGTGGAGTAGGAGAGAGTTGTATGAGAAGATGGGATTATATAATGATTACCAGATTCAATATTACAGACCTTTGAAAGCAATCACAGCGGATAGGCCATAGGCAATGATAAGAAGTTATCAGGAAAGCGTAATACGGGAAATCTGTACGTTACGTTTGACGAGGCGGGTGATGGAAACGGGGATAACAAAAGCCACCGCGCCATTGCTCGACCCTACCTTTGGGAGGAAAGCACTCTAAAGTGCCTACCTACCCGCTTTAACCTAATCTAAAGTTATGTTAATAACCTCTCTCTCCGTAGTTTTTCAGCTGTTACTTCAAATAATGGCAATTATCTTTGTTTATCTTAATTTTATGGTTTGGTGGGCAACGGGGATTCTTAAATTTTCTTATCCATTTATTATCTTACTATCACTTGTAGTCTTTTGGTTTATCAATTATCTGGTTCAGAAAAAATATGGAAGATTTTTTATTGGTACTTAAATAATATGTTGGACTTCTTAAATTTATTGTGCATTCATGACATGTAAACAATAATATCTAAAATATTAGACTCATATGGATAATGTCATAAAACAAAGATTAAAATTACAGCAAAAGAAAGCTAAAATTATTACTGAAGAAGCTAAACTTAAAATTATAGAAAGAAAAGTGCGTACTCGTCGCTTAATTGAACTGGGGGGATTGATTGCTAAAGCAAAACTTGATGACTTACCTACTAATAGTTTATTTGGAGCATTAGTTTCTTTAAAAAATGACTTAACAGAATCCCCACATATCAAAAACCAATGGACTAAAATTGGTAGGGATATTTTTGATAATCTTGATTCTTAGCATGATTTGTATTAAGGTATGATGAAGGAACATTTTCTTCATTAACAACAGAACAAAAAAAAGCTGTAGGATTATTGTCAATTGGAACATTTTGAGTCTGTCAGATTCTTTGTGTAAGTAGAATTTCTCCATTTGCCCAATTTTGTAAATTAGTATCACAAAGTATAGCAAATTGATTTAAAGCCATTGCCCAATTCTTGATTGGCATTGTCCATTTCTTAGAAGCATTTGTCAATGCTAAAAATATTATTTTTTGAATTGATTTATCATCTGGAAACACCCCTTTATTCTTGATAATTTTTCTGATTTGACGATTAATTGATTCAATTGTTAGCAACGGAAGTAAAATGATACAGAGCAACGGATAAAAATTGATACAGTATTAAAGTAATATCTTCTGGATAAGGAGGTAATAAATAATGATAATACTGGAGCAAATAATGGAAATAAAAATATTGAATAAACATGGTAAAAGCCTAAGAAGTATAGCAAGAGAAGTAGGAGTATCAGTAAATACAGTACGTAAATATTTTAAATATGATGGTAGCCCTAAATATAAGGATAGACCGAAGTTGGTAACAAAGCTTGCCCCCATATAAGGACTACTTGAGTGAAAGAATAAAATCTGCCCATCCTGTATCACTACCTGGTACTGTACTGTTTCAAGAGATAAAGGAGTTGGGTTACACAGGCGGGATGACCCAACTCAGAGATTATCTAAGAAGTATAAAGCCAGCAGCTAAACAGGAGGATATGATAAGATTTGAGACTGCTTCTGGCAAACAGATGCAAGTTGACTGGATAGAATTTCGTAAGGGAAAAAATCCTCTCTCAGCTTTTGTGGCTACATTAGGATTTAGTAGAGCAAGCTATGTAGAATTTGTTACCAATGAGAAGCTTGTAACATTAATAGAATGCCATAAGCGGGCATTTGATAGTCTCTTTGGAGGTACAAACCTCCATCTTCCAGATGGAGAAGCTTTAGCTTGCCATGTGTGCCATGATGCGTTAGCATCATAAGCACTATGACACATTACAGCAGGAAATCACATACAGTTTACTATCATCGCTATCACATAGTGTGGATTACAAAGTATCGATATAAGGTATTAACTTACGATATAAAAAAGAGGGTTCGAGAAATTATTGCACAGGTAGCAACAGAATTAGGTATTAAAATAGAAAATGGAGTAGTATCAAGCGATCATATACACATTTTTGCTAATATTCCACCTCATATAAAAATCTGTGAATTTGTACAAAAAGCGAAAGGCAGAACTTCAAAGAAGATGCAAGAGGAATTTCCAATATTAAAACAATGTAGAAGTCAAGATTTGATCTTACAGATATTATAAATTTTGTACCTGATTGTCAGTTAAGTTTTGACTGTCAGATATATAATCAAGATACAAGATTTCATTATTCTTTTCAACAGCTAATTTCTTACTATCATTAAAAGTTTGCATAGGAGTTTTTCCATAACAATATTTACCGGAATGAGGTCTTTCATTATTGAAATGCTCTAACCAAATATCAAGATCTAATTGTAGATCATCAAGATCTGTATAAATTTTTTTCCGCATTGCTGTATCAAAGAATTCTTGTTTCATGGTTTTATTAAAACGCTCACACATACCGTTTGTTTGTGGAGAATATGCCTTAGTTGTAGTATGTTCTATACCTTCTATGCTAAGAAATAACTCAAAAGCATGATGCTCTATATTCCCCTTATATTCTGACCCACGGTCTGTAAGAATACGAAGTATTGGTATTCCTTGGGTCTCGTACCATGGTAACACGCGGTCATTCAGCATATCAGCAGCAGTAAGAGCTGTTTTATCAGTATATAGTTTAGCATCTGCTACCCTAGTATAGCTATCAATAAATACCTGAGAATAAACCTTACCGATACCTTTAAAATTACCTACATAGTATGTATCCTGACATCCTAGATAACCTGGATGCTGCGTCTCAATTTCTCCATGTGCTTCTTTTTCATTACGACGCTTCTCTAGTACTTGTAACTGAGCTTCAGTAAGAACAATCCCATCTTGAGCCATCTTTGCTTCTAATGCTTTAAGCCTTTTACTGATATTGTTTAAATCATTACGTAGCCAAATTGATCTCACTCCTCCAGGTGATACAAGTATACCACTCTTCTTAAGCTCATTTGATACTCTTAGCTGACCATATGCTGGATATTCTATTGCCATATCCATTACTGCCTTCTCTATCGCTGGATCAACTCTATTCGCTATTATTGGCTTTCTTCGACTAATTTCATACAACGCTTCTTCGCCACCAGTTTCATACAGTTCTTTAAATCTGTAATAACTATCTCTACTATATCCCATCGCTTTACATGCTGATGATATACTACCAAGACTCTTAGCTAATTCAAGTAAACCTAATTTTGGCTTTATTATTTTTTGATTTAAGTGCATTGTGACCTTCCATTTTTTATCTGTATTTTTAATACGTAATTTTTATTAAATGTAAGATCAAATCTCAACTAATACACTTAATCCTCATTTAATGAGACAATTATGGATGATGCTTGCTCATAATCACGGACAGTTGCTAAATTATAGTGAACTGGGAAGATTGCTCGGTTTAACTGATATGACTATTAGACGTTATACCGAAATATTAGAGCAAACTTTCATGATTAGGTTATTAAAACCTTGGCATGAAAATATCTCTAAACGACAGGTTAAAGCACCGAAAGTTTATATACGAGACAGCGGAATATTACATGCATTATTAGGAGTTAGTGAACATGATTGGTATGTACATCCTAAACGCGGCTTTTCATTTGAAGGTTTTGTAATAGAGGAATTAATACGTAAATTTAAAGTAGAAACAGAATATTTTTTTTGGCGAACCCAAACAGGAATAGAATTAGACTTATTAATTATCAAAAACGGTAAAAAATATGGTTTTGAAGTAAAAAAGGCATCGTCAAGTTAAGAGAGATGTAAATTTAAGTATTGAGCGATTGAAAGGAATGATTTATAGAATAGCAGTAACCATTTATCAATAAATCTTAACACTATGCATATTACTCAAACCCCGAAGAGACATCGTTTTCCAGCAAGCATCATTAGCCATACAGTATGGTTATATCATCGCTTTAATAATAGTTACCGAGATGTTTAAGAACAGATGGCGTATCGAGGTATTATTTTAAGTCATGAGACTGTAAGATTTTGGTGCAATAAATTTGCGATTTATTTTCAAGCTGTCATCAGAAAGAGAGAGAGGAAAGCAACTGACAAATGGCATTTAGATGAGATGAACATCAAGATCAAAGGCGAAGTATTCATATTATGGAGAGCTGTTGACTCCAAGGGGCATGAATTAGAAATATTATTGCAGAAGCGTCGTAACAAGAAATCAGCTATTCGCTTTTTATCAAGATTATTGGGTAATTATCCAACTCCAAGAGTAATTGTTACTGATAAGCTCAGGAGTTACATTAAACCGATTAAGCTTATGTGTCCTAACACTGAACATCGTACTAGTAAGAGACTAAATAACTGTGTTGAAAATGCTCATCAGCCAACTCGACGAAAGGAAAAAATATTGATTAAATTTAAGCATCCTAATTCAGCACAATGTATATTATCACTGATGGGCAAAGTCAGAAATATATTTGCCGTCAATGTTGGACGATATACTAAAACCGCACCAGAGCAAAGAATTGCATTTGCATCCGCTAAATCTATTTGGGACGAAGCTACTCAAAGACTTCTTGCTGCCTGAAATATAAAAACATAGTACTTTTTGAAACCAATTTACTTAACTTGACGGTGCCCTTTTAACTATAGTATTATATTTTTATTTATCACCGTGCAAAGACTTTAAGAATTACTATTTATATCACCTATCATATAAATACAGAGGATATTTTAAATTACCAAGTTATAGCCGAATAATACAATTATGGCCGAGATTAATTCTACCGTTTGCTATAATGCTGCAACTATTTAGAGGAGAAGAAACAGGAATTTATTTTATTGATTCAACTAAATTATCAATATGTCATACAAAGCGTATAAGCAATAATAAAGTATTCGGTAATATTGCTAAAATCGGGATGAGTAGTTATGGATGGTTTATGGGATTTAAGTTGCATATAGTAATTAATAATAAGGGAGCAATTATGGCAATCAAAATTACCAAAGCAAATAAATAGTGATTTATCAGCGGCAGAGGCTATAACAGCTGGATTACAAGGTAAAATCTTTGGTGACAAAGGCTACATATCTAAGGATTTATTCAGTAAATTATATAATAGAGGTTTACGGTTATTTACAGGGATAAGGAAAGATATGAAGAATCATTTGATTGAAATGGAAGACAAAATGCAACTTAGAAAAAGGTCATTGGTTGAATCTGTATTTAATGTTCTAAAAAAGAGTATGGACCTTGAGCATTCAAGGCATAGATCACCTACGAATTTTTTAGTTCATATTCTTGCTTGTGTTAATGCTTTTAATATCAAAAAATCTAATATTCTTTATTCTTCTTTTGATATTAACAAACTTCACTTATCCTAAATTCGCGTTATTAGAACTTGCAAAACAACTGGGCAGTGTTAGCACCGCGTGTAAAGTAATGAGGTATTCAAGAGATAGCTTTTACCGATTTAAAGAACTGTATGAGACAGGCGGAGAAGCTGCACTTACAGATATAAGTCGTAAGAAACCTATACTTAAGAATCGTGTATCAGAACATATAGAACAAGCAGTAATAAATCTTGCTATAGAAAATCCCGCTCTTGGTCAGCTTCGTGCAAGCCAAGAGTTATTGAAACAGGGTATTATAGTATCATCCAGTGGAGTACGTTCTATTTGGCTACGCAATGATCTTGAGACTTTAAAGAAAAGACTAAAAGCATTAGAAGCTAAATCTGCACAGGATGGTATCTTACTTACAGAAGAGCAACTAGCTGCTCTAGAAAAAGCAAAACAAATTAAAGAAGCACATGGGGAAATAGATACGCAGCATCCAGGGTATCTTGGTTCACAAGACACATATTATGTAGGCAATATGAAGGTGGTGGGTAGAGAATCTACCAACAAACATTTATTGATACTTATTCTAGAGTTGCTATCTGTAAACTTTATACTGACAAATCTGCAATAACATCTGCTGATATTCTAAATGATAAGGTAATACCGTTCTTTAACAATCATGATGTACCTCTACTTAGAATCTTAACAGATAGAGGAACAGAATATTGTGGCAAGGTAGAAAATCATGCTTTTGAGTTATATTTGGCGATAGAAAATATTGATCATACTAAAACTAAGGCTCGATCTCCTCAAACTAACGGAATATGCGAAAGATTACATAGAACTTTAAAGGATGAGTTTTACGATATCACATTCCGTAAAAAGATTTATAGTTCTTTAGAGGATTTACAGATTGACTTAGATCAATATTTAAACAAATATAACAACGCAAGACCTCATTCTGGAAAGTTTTGTTATGGAAAAACACCTATGCAAACTTTCAAGGATAGCATTAAAATTGCTAAAGATAAGTCTATTAACTCTTACTTATCTGACAGCTCTTTTGCTGCTTAATCAATCACCATCTGTCAGGTCAAGTGTAGTGTTTTACAATTTATATCTTTTTAACTGGATTCCCACCGTTGCTAAGAATGACACTGAATGTATTGTTCAATCAACACCAGCTTCACGCGGGAATAACATAAAAAAACTAACTATAACTTAATATATGCTTCCCTCAATTGCTAAACATGCAGCAAATCATCAAATCCATGCTCTTAAAAAGCATGGGCAAAATTTTATTTTTGATAGTAGTCTATGCGATAAGATCGTGCGTGCTAGCGGGCTTAAAGAAAATAGTAACGTCTTAGAGATAGGACCTGGAACAGGCGGTCTTACTAGGTCAATATCAAATATAAATCCAAAAATTCTAACGGTTATAGAAACGGATGAAAGATGCATTCCTTTACTTAACGAAATTAAAGAATATTACCCTAATCTAAATATCATAAAACAGGACGCACTCAAATTAAATTTAAGCGATTTAAATCTTGATAAGATAAATATTATCTCTAATTTACCCTATCACATAGGTACTGAATTACTGATTAGATGGCTTAAAGAAGTAAGTTTAGTTACTAGCATGACATTAATGCTGCAAAAAGAAGTAGTAGAGCGAATTTGTGCGAAGCCTTCTACTAAAGCATACGGTAGGTTATCGGTAATATGCAGCTTAATTACAAAGCCGGAAAAATGTTTTGATGTAGCACCTACTGCTTTTTATCCACCGCCAAAAATATACTCGGCAATAGTTAAACTAACTCCTTTAGAAAAAATACCCTCTAGCAATTTAATAAGTAAAGTTGAATTGATAACTAAAATGGCTTTTGCAGGACGCCGAAAAATGATTAAATCGTCACTAAAAAACCTTGCCCCTAATATATCCAAGATTTTAGCGACGCTAAATATAAACGATAATTCCCGAGCGGAAAACCTTACTCCTAATGACTATTTATCCCTAGCCGACTTGATATAACTAAAATTTTGTCGCGTAGATCGAAACATGCCACAGGATGACATGTGCGGGTAACATCTATAATTAATGATATATTTGTTACAATTAGTATCTGTTTATGTTCAAAAATATGGAAATATATTATAATTTATCTTGAAAGCTGCTATAGCTTTGTTATAATCAGAGTTACAAAACAAAAAAGGTTTATAAAATGAGAAATTTATTTAAAGTTCTATTAATTCTAGCTTTTTCAGCAACCGCTTTTGGTGATATGAGCAATAACAGTCCCATGAATAACATGCAATGGCCTGATCCTGCTTCAGTTACAACAGATGCTATTATGAAAATGTCAACAGCTGACATAAACGGTTGGTTAGAAAGTTTAACAGCCGATCAATACGGTAAATTATCATCAAATGTACAAAACTGGATGAATAGCGGTCTAACAATGGATCAATATAATATGCTAAAACCTGAAGTTCAAGCATTAGTAACAAAACCTGCTTCTTCTAACTAATTAGTAGTTCTTTTTGACTTATTAAGGTTAAATTTTACATAGGTTTAGAGTAATTTAAATCTACTCTAAACTTATGTTTTTATATCTATCCTCTTCAAGTGATTCCCCTAAATAAAAATATAAAAAATAATAAAAAACTCTTATAATTTGCTGTAAAAAGAAGTAGTATTATTTATTTTCATCTATAGACAGTTTAATTATGAAACTATTTATTACAGTAATAATCATGGAAATTCTTGCTGGAGCAGAAGTTGATTTATTTGTTCCAAGTTTTCCAGATATACAAGATACATTTAACCTTTCACCTTTCATGACCGAGTTATTACTTGGAGTAAATCTTACTGCTTATTGTATTACCTCTCTGATAGTCGGTAATTTAGGCGATAGATACGGACGCAAACCTATTATTATACTTGGATTACTAATTTTTAATCTTGGCAGTTTATTTTGTGTATTTTCAAATAATTACGAGAGTATATTATTAGGAAGATTTTTGCAAGGCGCTGGAATATCAGCCGTGGCAGTTTTGGTATATGTTGTACTTGCCGATATTTATTCAGTACAAGAACAGCAAAGATTAATGGGCGTTTTGAATGGTACTATTACTCTTTCTATGGCGTTTGCACCAGTTTTAGGTAGTTACATAGATTTATTTTGGGGATGGCGAGGTAACTTTACTGTATTATTTATATTTGGACTTATTAGCTTAGTTCTTGGGGTATTTCTCATTCCAAAAGGACAACCCGACTATAATGTTCAAATTTCAATGAAAAAATATCTACCCGTGTTAAAATCACGAAAAGCTATATATTATATACTTACTATGATATTTCTTGCTCAAGGATATTGGATATTTATTGGTATTGCACCTATATTATTTATGCAAGATTTAGGAGTCAGGTTAGAGCATTTCGGTTTGTATCAAGGGTCGCTAGCAGCTTTATTCTCAATTATGAGCTTTACCAGCGGCTATTGCTTTAAAAAATTCGGTATTAAAAATTGTTTCTATTTTGGTATTGTATTTATAGTATTATTCATGCTAGGTAGCAGTATATTAACTATATTTAACATCAATAATCCATTAATAATAACAATAGTTACGCTACTTCTATCGCTTGGCGTAATATATCCGGTTAACATATTATGGCCGCTTCTTTTAGAAGCTATACCTGACGGTAAAGCACGTATGACAGCCGCTTTCACTTCAGCTAGATTAATTTTAACGGCAATAGGATTACAATTGGTAGGTTTACTTTATAATGGGACTTTTGCTCCTCTTGGAATTACCTTATGTGTTGTTACAGCGTTAGGTTTAATAACGTTACTTAAATTATTTAAATACGATAAGGTTTTTGAGATTTCTGATGGCGGGTGACTTTGTCCTATGTCATTCCCGCGTAGGCGGGAATCCAGCATAAAGCGAGATAAATCGAGCTTTTAATTTTAAAAGCTTACTGTATTTATAATTTTTTTCTGGATTCCCGCCGTTGCTAAGAATGACATAGGAGCCGTGCAATAAAACCTACCATCGCTTGCAATGACAAAACAATAAATAAACAATGATCAACAATAACTTTATTTTTAAAATAGCTTTTAGATATTTTAAAGCCAAAAAAAATGAAAAATTCGTCTCTATTATTTCCGGCTTTTCTTTGCTCGGTGTAATGATTGGCGTTGCGGCATTAATAGTCGTTATGTCGGTTATGAACGGCTTTCATATAGAACTCACTAAAAACATTATTGGTTTAAACGGTGATATAGTTATAAATCCTGTAGAATCAGACATCAATAATTACGAAGAAATTAAAACCGAACTTCTTAAACAAGATTTTATAAAACATGTAAGCCTTGTAGCACACGGTCAAGCTTTAGCCCTTGGTAACCTTAATAATAGCGGTGCTATAGTTAAAGGTATCAGCCTGCAAGATCTAAATTCGAAAAACGAAATTGTAAAAAATGTAAATTTCGGTAGCTTCAATGATTTTCACGGTAAAAATGTAATAGCATTAGGTGGAGAGCTAGCTGCTAATTTAGGAGTAAATATTAATGATAAAGTTAGATTAATTTCGCCTAATTCTATTTCCACGGCTTTCGGTAGCGTGCCAAGATCAAAAGAGTTTAAGGTTATAGTGATCTTCAATAGCGGTATGTATGATTATGATTCGGCAACAATATTAATGCCTCTGGAAGCTGCACAAAACTTTTTATCCTTCGGAGATAGTATTAATTTAATTGAGGTTAATACTACTCATCCCGATAAAGCTCTTTCCTATTCGTATAAATTGCAGCTATTACTCGGTAACAACGTACGGGTTGTTAGCTGGCAAACTTCGCATTCACAATTTTTAAGTGCGTTATCTGTTGAGCGTACTGCTATGTTTACTATTCTTTCATTAATTGTAATGGTTGCCGCGTTTAACATCATTTCGAGCTTATTTATGCTAGTGAAAGATAAAACTTCCGACATAGCAATATTAAAAACTATGGGGACAAGTACAAGGCAGATAATGCTAATTTTTATTTATAACGGCATGTTTATCGGTGTGCTTGGTACAATGTTTGGAGTAATCTTGGGTGTTACTTTTTCTTATAATATCGGGACAATTAAAAATACTTTAGAAAATATAACAGGTACTAAACTTTTTGAGGCAGCAATTTATTTCCTTTATAGCCTACCTTCGGAAGTAAGAGTAAATGACATAATATTTATTGCTTCTTTATCCATAATATTATGCTTTTTAGCAACTATATACCCTTCTTACAAAGCTTCAAAATTAAATCCTGTGGATGCCTTAAGATATGAATAATAAAGTTTTAATTTTAAAAAATATTTCAAAACATTACTATCAAGGCAAAACTGTTGTTAGAGTGTTAGACGACCTTAATCTAGAGGTTACGGAAGGTGAATTAATTGCCGTAATCGGCTCTTCCGGTAGCGGCAAATCAACTTTACTACATATCGCCGGCTTGCTTGATAATCCCACTAACGGGGAGGTGATAATACCAAGTAACGAATATGAGAAAAAACATTTAATTCGTCTTAATTATTTAGGTTTCATCTATCAACAACATCATCTACTTAGAGATTTTACTGCTTTAGAAAATGTTATTATGCCTTATCTTATTAAAGGTGTTGACCGAAAAGTAGCAATAGAGGCGGCTAAAAATATATTAGACAGCTTAGGGCTTAGTAAAAAGTTATATAATATGCCGGGGGAATTATCCGGCGGAGAACAACAACGTGTCGCAATAGCACGCAGCTTAATTAATAAACCGAAAATTATATTGGCCGACGAGCCTACCGGTAATTTAGATCCTAAAACTACTAACGAGGTATTTAACTTATTCTTAAAAGTAGCTAAGGAACAAAATACTGCAGTTATTATGGTTACTCATAATCATGAGTTAGCACATAGAATGGATAAATTATATAAGTTAAAGCATGGTATATTAAATATATCTTGATTTAGCATTTAAAAATTTTAATAATTATATTTAATACTTTATTAACAAAGGTTAATGATGGCTGAACCTATCATATTTACTCTTTTGCTTGGCAATAGCGATCAAATATCAGAAAAAATATCTACTCGCGAAGATCTAGCCTCGCCTACTATTATTAAGCTTCAGACAAATAAAGAATCACCGATACCTGATAAAGAACGTATTTTTTCTGAGATATTAGAAGAATCGTATAAACAAAATAAAACTCCGATTTTTAATATCCAGCTTAATGATAATGACACAAAACCTATTTTCAAATTAAAAGATATAACCAATTTAAAAAATTTAGATATAAAAAATATTATTACTTTTAGCCGTTATAATTCATTGGCAGGAAAGCCTGAATTAGCAACTTTCTGGAGGGAGATTTTTGCAGAAGTAGATCACGTATTTTTTGTAAATAAGCAAGATCAAGAAATTGCTGTAAACGAGAATATAATAAGCAAAGATAAAACTACCGTAATCCAAGCTAATGATATAGTAGATTCGGTTATATCTGTATTTAATAACCTTGCAGACGATCAAAAATCCTAACACTCTAATCTCAACTACAATACCTAATAAAAAAGAATTAGATAAAATAATCAAAACAACTAAAAATCAAAACGGAAGAGTAATCATAAGAACTTGGCCTCTTTCTTTAGATGAAGCAACAAATCTTGTAACGGCTAAATTCGGTATTACTTCCGAAGATCAAATTTACGGTATTAAACTTGAAATCAATGAAATTTTAAAAGATCAAATTAACGCTGCTAATAATTTAGAAAAATACGTATCTCAAATATCCCGACAATTTCAAAAAGATTTAGGGAAACCCGAAATAAACCCTATAGATTTTAATTTCGATAGAGAACAAATTATGAAAAATACTTATGGCGATAACCGAACTAATCAAGCAAATGAACAAATAAAATCACCTGAACCCGTAAGAGAAAATCAACCAGAACAACCAAGTTTTTTTAGAAGAATTTTTAATTATTTTAAGGATACGATAAAAGCAATATTCGGAAAAAAAGAAGAAACCCCAATACCTCAACCTACGACAAAAACAGAATCAGAGTTAAAATCAACCGAACCCGAATTATCAAAGGAGCAAACACAACAGCAAAATGCTCCAACTTTAAAGGCACTATCTCAACAACAAGCCGCACAAGAAATTACTGCAAATACCTTAAAAGAACCTTTGGGGCAAGTTAAAAATATAATACCCAATAATAGCCCTGCGTATACTGCTTAGGTAAACAATTATTTTAATATAAACGATTTTAAATATGAAGTATCGCAAGAAGATATTAACAACGTAAAGAAGCAAAATTATTGGTATACCGAAAATGAAATTATACAACTTTTAACAGCAGAACTTGATGAAAAGAAATTCTCCGTACAACCGGCTATAACTTTTGCTAATACTGTAATATCAGAAGAAATTCTTAAAGATTATACCGTAAAAGGTGAAGAAAAGAAGAAAGCCTTAGCAGAAATTCAAGAAACAATAGAACTCGCTAAAGCAATTCCTGACGAAACAGAGCGAAACCAAATATTAAGCGAGGCTAGAAAAAGAGAAGAAATACTTAATCTTCCGGATGTAGAACGCGAAAAGCAGAAAAAGGATCTTCTTAAAGAAGGAGAAGCTAAACAAAAAATTAATGAAGATATTCTTAATAGAGCAGTTACAGACGTTAAAGAAAAGGGAAAAGAAGCTGCTGTTATCCCTATTGAAATGGGATATGGTCACTGGACAGTGCTAGTAGCTAAGTATGATTCTAAAGATAATCAAGTAATATTAACTTTTAATGATTCACTTGGTAATTCTATTAATTATGACGGTCAAAAGCTACCAAAATTGATAGATAAAACATTTAACAATCTTCCTAATAGGCCTATTACTATTGATGAGCAAATAAAGCAACAAACCAATCAATCAAATTGTGGTGTATTTACTGTAGATAACGGTATTAAAATTGCTAAGGGTGAAGCAATTTTTACAACTAAAGAAGCTGAAAATAAAGGACAAGAACTCCGAAACAAGCACGCAGCAATATTAACTAACGTTATGACTAAACAACAAGCACAAAAAATCGGACAACAGATACCAAGGGAAAAATCTACTAAATTTAAGGAAACTATTATAAGACAAAAAACAAATGATTCATCTAGAGGACGTTAATTATAATTTTGAAAGCTAGAAACTTTCCAACCAATTTTTCAAATAAAACGAATATACAAAAAAAGAGCTAGAAGAAATGCTTAATTCCTAATATAATTATCTATAGTTAATTTATATTTTAACACAAAATGACTACTATACTTGTGATCGTTATTATAATAATGATCGCTCTATCTGCTTTATTTGCTGCTACCGAGACAGCTATTACTGCTTCTTCCCCTGGAAAAATTCATAAACTTAAAATTGCCGGTGATAAACGTGCAAAAACAGTTTTACAGGTTTTAAAGAAAAAAGAAAAAGTAATCGGAACTCTACTAATTGGCAATAGTTTAATTAATACTGTTTGCACTACTATTGCAACTACCTTATTTATCAGCTTTCTTGGAGATAATGGACCTTTAGTTGCCTCTGCCGTTATGGCTTTTATAATTATTGTTTTTGCTGAAGTTGTACCTAAAGCTATAGCTGTCGTCAAAGCTGAACAGCTAACATTACGGATGGCTTCAACGATTGTAATTTTTCTAAAGCTTTTTAAACCTGTTAATATTGCTCTTGATTATATTACAAGAATATTTTGCTTTATATTCCGCATTAATTTGAACCCTCAAATATCAGGTACTGAGGAAGTAAGAGGTGTGATTGAGCATTATCACCAAGAAGGCGGGGTATATAAATCCGACCGTAATATGCTTGGCGGAATTTTGGATATACGTAATATGATGGTATCTGAAATTATGACTCATAGAAGTAATATTATAGGTATTAATATTGATTTGCCTAATGAAGTAATAATTAAAACTTTATTATCAAGTTCCCATACGCGTATACCTTTATGGAAAGATAATAGAGATAATATAATAGGTATCTTGAACTTAAAGGATTTATTAAAATCGCTTTATGAGCATAATAACGATCAAAAGAAAATTAATATTAATGAGCTTTTAACGCCCCCATGGTTTATTCCTGAAAATGCATTAGTTGTAGATCAGCTAAACGCATTTAGAGAACGTAACAACCATTTTGCTTGCGTTGTCGATGAGTATGGAGATTTACAAGGTATTATTACTCTTGAAGATGTTATAGAAGAAATAGTTGGTCCTATTACCGATGAACATGATAGGCATAGTGATGAAATTATTAAAAAATCTGATAACGAATTTATTATAAAAGGCACTACGACTATTAGAGATGTTAATAGGGAACTTGATTGGAATTTACCTGATGATGACGCAAATACTATAGCAGGATTGATAATCCACAAAATTGCTAGAATTCCAAATCGAGGAGAAGTAATTGAAATATTTAACTTTAAAATAATAATTCTGAAAAAAACTGCTAACAAAATTGATAGCGTAAGAATTATTGTACTACCAAATTCCGAGGAAATAGACACCGATGAGTGAAATCGGTAATTTTTTCCTCCTTGTCGTTATGGGATTAAGTGGTATATCTATTATTGGGTTTCTAGCCTACTATGTCGTTCCCGCGAAAGCGGGAATCCAGAAAACAAATATTTTTTACTGGTTTCCGCGGTCAAGCCACGGGAGGACAATTAAAAAACTGGATTCCCGCTTTCGCGGGAATGACATAGTCCTTTTTTACACCAACATCCTCTGCACTCTACTTGCCTTTTGCACTTTGGTTTATGCTTTTATTACTTCAGACTTTTCGTTGCAAAATGTCTTTTTAAATTCTAGCACATTAAAGCCGTTGATATATAAAATATCCGGTAGTTGGTCGAGCCATGAAGGGTCAATATTATTATGGTTTACCTTATTACAAATCGTTAGCGGCTGTTATATATTCCTAATAAAAGATCAAGAAGACAAAAAATTATCTATTAATATCCTATCATTTATCCAGCTACTATTTAGCAGCTTTATTTATTTTACTTCCAACCCTTTTAATACATTTTCCTTTATCCCAAAAGAAGGATTAGGGCTAAACCCGATGCTGCAAGATATTGCTCTAAGCATCCACCCTCCTCTACTTTATTTAGGTTATGTCAGCTACGTCATACCTTTTACTATTGTTTGCATAAAGTTAGTGTCATCCCTCTCCTCTGTGTCATTCCTGCGAAAGCAGGAATCCAGTCATTTAGTAGATTCATGCTTTCGCAGGAATGACACAGATCTCCTTAAAACATTCTCTAACATCGGTATTTTATTTACTACAATAGGCATAGCCCTTGGTTCTTGGTGGGCATATAGAGAACTCGGCTGGGGCGGATTTTGGTTTTTCGATCCTGTTGAAAATATTTCACTATTTCCGTGGTTATCCGGCATAATGCTGCATCACTCTATAATGGTCACGACAAAAACCGAACGTATGCAAGGCTGGACAATAATTTTATCAATTGTAACTTTTTTATTGGTAGTATTCAGTACTTTTTTAGTACGTTCCGGTTTCGTTACCTCGATTCATTCTTTTGCCTTCTCACCTGAGAGAGGTATATATTTACTAGCTATATTTTTGATTATAGGGGGTGGCTCGATGGGATTGTATATCCGTACTATGTCATTCCTGCGAAAGCAGGAATCCAGTTCTTCTTTGTTAGATTATTTTCTGGATTCCTGCTTTCGCTGGAATGACATACCTGCAAAAGCCATAACCATCGGCAATACCCTTTTCCTCCTTAGCCTTATCGTATTAATATCTGCTACGCTCTACCCTATAGTCTATTCTATATTTGACGATAAGCCTGTTATTATCAGCGAAACATTTTTTATTAACAATTTTCTTATTTTTGTTATTCCTATTCTTTTTACTATCGGATTATTTACTACTAAAAGCTCCATTAAAAAACATATAATTATTCTAATATTATCCTTAATATTAACCTATTTTATATCTCTTAAAGTAAAATTTGGGGTTATATCGGTCTTAACTACGATTGCTTCTATATTCTTAATGCTGCATAATAGTTTATATCTTTTAGTTAAAACTCATTACTTTAGAAAATCTTTAAAAGCATCTATCGCTAGCATGATTCTTGGACATTTCGGTTTTGCATTAATTGCTTTTAGTATTACTATGAACGTATTATTACAAAGTGAAATGGATTTTACCGGCACTGTTGGCACAAATATAAAATTTAATGATTTTAAAGTAACCTTACAGAATATTAAATTTGCTCAAGGCAAAAATTATTATAGGCAAATCGCTGAATTTTGGCTTGAAGATAATAATCATAATATAACTATATTAAAGCCGGAAAACAGGTTATATATAGTCGAGAAAGGCTTATCACAAGAAAGCGATATATATTCTTATATATTATATGACCTTTATGCAGTATTAAGTAATATAGACGGCGATATAATTCATGCTAAGATATATTATAAACCGATGATGAGCTTTATTTGGCTTGAAGTATTTATTACCGTTAGCGGCTTCTTGATTGGATTACTTAGAAAAATATAGTATAATAATGTTAATAGAATAAATTAGTAATATGTACAAAGTTAATCCAAGAGTTGATTTAGCCTTTAAAAAAATCTTTGGAGTCGAAGAAAATAAGGATTTATTGATATCACTTATTAATTCAATAGTTAGTGAAAAAGATCAAATTGTAGAAGTAACGCTTCTTAATCCATATAATCCAAAAAATTTTGCAGCAGATAAATTATCTATTCTCGACGTAAAGGCTAAAAGTGAAACCGGTAAAATGTTTAATATCGAAATACAAGTGACCGATGAAGCTGATTATGATAAAAGAGCTTTATATTATTGGTCTAAATTATATGCAGAACAATTAAAATCTGGTGATGACTATTCGAAACTAAATAAAACAATAGGTATTCATATCCTGAATTTTACTAGCATCCCGAATACTAAAAACTATCATAGTGCCTTTGAGTTAAGAGATAGAGTTACATACTATAGAATTAAATAAATTTACTAATGCTACGGAAGAATTAACAGATATAATAAAAAAAGTTAAAGACTCTCTTGATATATGGTTAGCTTTTTTAACTCGTCATGATTTATTAAATAAAGATAAGCTTCCAAAAGAATTAGATAATAAAGTTTTAAAGAAAGCCTTAACAGTGCTTGAAATAATGAATTTTAACGAAGAAGAGCGAAACGCTTATGAAGATCGCTTAAAGTGGCTTAGAATTGAAGCTAATACGCTTAAAAAAGCTGAAGAAAAAGGTAAAGCTGAAGGTAAGGCTGAAAGAAGTATAAAAATGGTAAAGAAAATGCTTATTAAAAGAAAACCCATGGGTGAGATTATGGAGTTTACTGATTTAACAAAAGAACAAATAGAAGAATTAAAAACAGAAATAGCAGAGTCTAATAAATAAATTGTACTTGAGATTATGAACTTTAATGAAGAAGAGCGAAACGCTTACGAAGATCGTTTAAAGTGGCTTATGATCGAAGCTAATACCTAAAAAAAAAAGCAGAAATGAAAGAAGCTGCTGAAATAGCAAAGAACTTGTTACTTGACAATATAAATATAGATACCATAACAAGAGCTATAGGATTAACTATAGAAGAAGTGCAAAAGCTACAAAAAGAAATAGCAGAGTCTGATAAATAAATTGTATTTTAGGTTATAAAGATCACTTAGAGTGGCTTAGAATTTAAACTAGTGCCGTTTTAAAAAAAGCTGAAGAAAAAAGAGAGTACGATAAAGCGGTAAATTGTAAACTTTCAGATTTGATCTGACATATTAAGGTTAAAAATAGAAGAGTTTGTGTGTATGTAGATAACTGAGAAGTTATCTATCATATCCAGGAACTAAATATAAAACTCAATTAACAGGAATAATATGTCAAATTACGATCAAAAAATAATCAAGCCTAAATTAGGATTATTAGAACTTGCAAAACAACTGGGCAGTGTTAGCACCGCGTGTAAAGTAATGGGGTATTCAAGAGATAGCTTTTACCGATTTAAAGAACTGTATGAGACAGGCGGAGAAGCTGCACTTACAGATATAAGTCGTAAGAAACCTATACTTAAGAATCGTGTATCAGAACATATAGAACAAGCAGTAATAAATCTTGCTATAGAAAATCCCGCTCTTGGTCAGCTTCGTGCAAGCCAAGAGTTATTGAAACAGGGTATTATAGTATCATCCAGTGGAGTACGTTCTATTTGGCTACGCAATGATCTTGAGACTTTAAAGAAAACTAAAAGCATTAGAAGCTAAATCTGCACAGGATGGTATCTTACTTACAGAAGAGCAACTAGCTGCTCTAGAAAAAGCAAAACAAATTAAAGAAGCACATGGGGAAATAGATACGCAGCATCCAGGGTATCTTGGTTCACAAGACACATATTATGTAGGCAATATGAAGGTGGTGGGTAGGAATCTACCAACAAACATTTATTGATACTTATTCTAGAGTTGCTATCTGTAAACTTTATACTGACAAATCTGCAATAACATCTGCTGATATTCTAAATGATAAGGTAATACCGTTCTTTAACAATCATGATGTACCTCTACTTAGAATCTTAACAGATAGAGGAACAGAATATTGTGGCAAGGTAGAAAATCATGCTTTTGAGTTATATTTGGCGATAGAAAATATTGATCATACTAAAACTAAGGCTCGATCTCCTCAAACTAACGGAATATGCGAAAGATTACATAGAACTTTAAAGGATGAGTTTTACGATATCACATTCCGTAAAAAGATTTATAGTTCTTTAGAGGATTTACAGATTGACTTAGATCAATATTTAAACAAATATAACAACGCAAGACCTCATTCTGGAAAGTTTTGTTATGGAAAAACACCTATGCAAACTTTCAAGGATAGCATTAAAATTGCTAAAGATAAGTCTATTAACTCTTACTTATCTGACAGCTCTTTTGCTGCTTAATCAATCACCGTCTGTCAGGTCAAGTGTAGTGTTTTACAGGTAAGTATAGCTAAAAAAATTTATCTATCAAAGAAATCGCTGAATTTACTGACTTAAAAGAAGATGAAATTAAAAACCTTAAAAATTACTAATGCAAAATATAGAAAAAATAAACGAAGAAGAAAAAAAATTATTACAAGAGCTAGCTGATAAAATAGCAGAATATAATCATGCATATTATATAGAAGATAAGCCTTTAGTTTCTGATGCCGAATATGATCAGCTATTTAACATCAATCTAAAGTTAGAACAAAAATTTCCTCACTTAATTTTGGAAAATAGCCCTAGCAAAAAAGTAGGGGCTAAAGTAGAAAATAAATTTGCGAAAGTTACCCATAGCACACCGATGCTATCTCTAAGTAACGTCTTTGATGAAAAAGACGTTAAAGATTTTCTAGATCGCATTAAAAACTTTTTACGACTCGATAATTTTTCTCCTATCTTTTGCGAACCTAAAATAGACGGTTTATCATTTGCCGCTACTTATAAAAAAGGCACTCTAATAACTGCTGCTACTAGAGGCGATGGATATGTCGGTGAGGATATAACGACAAATATTAAAACTATCAAAAATTTTCCCTATAAAATTAATAATGCTCCGGACCTTTTAGAAGTACGAGGGGAAATCTACATTGAAAAAAATGACTTTATAATTTTAAACCAAGAACAAGAACAGCAAGGCAAAGATAAGTTTGCTAATCCTCGCAATGCAGCTGCCGGTTCACTTCGTCAGCTTGATCCTTCCGTTACTGCAAAAAGACCCCTAAAATATTTTGTTTACGCTGTAGGTTCCGCAAAAGAGGAGGATATCGCAAGCTCCCAAGATCAGTTACTTGCAAAATTAAAAGAATTCGGCTTTAACGTTAATGAAATAGGCAAGCTTGCAAACTCTGAAGAAGAGATATTTACTTTTTACGAATATCTAAAAAACAATAGGGAAAAATTACCTTATGAAATTGACGGCGTAGTATATAAGCTAAATGATTTTGCCTTGCAAGATAGAATGGGCTTTATTGCTAGGTCTCCAAGGTTCGCTACCGCTCACAAATTCCCCGCTATAATCGGGCAAACTAAGCTGCTTTCTATTACGGTGCAAGTAGGAAGAACTGGCACGTTAACGCCGGTAGCGGAGCTTGAGCCTATAGAAATCGGCGGCGTAACGGTTAGTAGAGCAACACTACATAATTATCAAGAAATTATGCGGAAAGACGTACGAGTCGGTGATTACGTGTTTTTGCAGCGTGCAGGTGATGTAATCCCGCAAATTACCGGAGTTGATCTTACTAAACGAGAAGCAAATAGCGAAATATTCTATCCGCCTTTATCTTGTCCTTCTTGCAATTCTAAACTACATTACGATTGTAACGACATAATTATCAGATGTGATAACGGTCTTAATTGTCCCGCTCAAAATTATGAACGTATCTGCCATTTTGTATCAAAAGATGCTATGAATATCGAAGGGCTAGGAAAAAAGCAAGTCGAATTTTTAATAGATAAGGGATTGATTAGTAATCCTCTAGATATATTCTTTTTGAAAGAAAAAAATGAAGCAAGTTTAACTAAGCTTGAGAACATGGAAGGGTGGGGTAAGAAATCTGTAGAAAATCTTTTTAACAATATTGAAAAATCAAAAAATGTTAGTTTGCCGAGATTTATATATGCCTTAGGTATTAGGCACATTGGAGAACAGAACGCTAAGTTACTTGCTAGAGAATTTGGTAGCTATGATAATTTTATAACTCAGATGGAGTTATTAAAGGAAAATGATCCTGAAATTTATCAAAAACTAAATAATCTTGATGGTATTGGCGATAAAATGTTAGTGGATATCATCAACTTTTTTGATATTAAAGAAAATATTGAGCTTATCAAAAATTTAAAAAAAGTATTAAATATTGAAGATTATAAAGAAACTAGAGAGCAAAGCAGTTTAAGCGGCAAGATATTAGTATTTACCGGTAGCCTGCCGACTTTGTCGCGAGCTGAAGCAAAAGCAACTGCCGAAAAACTCGGGGCGCAAGTTGCAGCTAGCGTCTCTTCAAATACGGACTTAGTTATAGCAGGTATCGATGCCGGCAGTAAACTCAAAAAAGCTAAAGAACTAGGGATTAAAATTATCGATGAATCTGAGTGGCTTACACTCATAAAGAATAATACTCGATGAACTTGAAAAATTGGCATCGTCGTCTTTGTAAGTCCTCGAATGCTCACGTATTAAGTATACGCTCCGCTTCTCGACTTACAGACTTCTTGCTCTTTTCCAAGTTGATCTTCGTATACCCATCTCTTCATTTATTGACAGTAACTTAGAATAATATGAATAAAGAAACAGAAAGTCAGTTAGTAATTTACCAAGACGAAAACGGGAAAGTTAATGTTGAAGTTAAAGTAGTAGACGAAACGGTTTGGCTATCTTTAAATTAAATAGCATCTCTATTTGCACGAGATAAATCTGTAATTTCACGGTATTTAAAAAATATATTTAAAGAACAAGAATTGGAAGAAAAAACAGTTGTTGCATTTTTTGCAACAGTTCAAACAGAAGGAGAAAAGAGCGTAGAAAGGCAAATAGAATATTATAATTTAGATGCAATTATCTCAGTAGGGTATAGGGTAAATTCTAAAAGAGGGATAGCTTTCAGGAAGTGGGCTACTAACCTACTTAAAGAATATCTCATTAAAGGTTATAATATTAATCAAGATAAAATTACTCAAAAAAAATTAAATCAATTACATCAAACAGAAGAACTTTTCACTAAAACCTTAATAAACCAAAATTTAGTAAATAGTACAGGATAGTTTTAAAAAAAAGGAGCTATCATTAAAAGAAAAACTGGCATTATTATATGGCTTCTATGCCATTCTCAGCTAAAAGTAAGAATCCAGCATAAAGCGAAATAAATTGAGCTTTTAATTTTTAAAGCTTTCTATATTTATAATTCTTTTCTTGATTCCCGCCTTTGTGGTAATGACATAGCTTTACTTACTGCTGAAAGCGATCCCAAGCAAAAAGAACTAATGATAAATTTAATTATGAATCTCATAAGTGATTAGTTTGCATTTAAAAAAACATATAATTATTTTGCCATTGTAAGTATAATCTTATATATTTATACTTAATTTAACTTTTAACTATTTTTAAATTTTGCATTTAGAATATAAAGTTACTATTTCAGAAAACGGCAGAATAAATATTCCTGTAAAATTCGTGATCAGTTACATCTTTCTTCAGGTGATCAATTAATGCTTGTGCTTGACAAAGAGTTAAAACTCGTACCTATCAAAAATAAAATTAAAGAATTCCAAGCGTTAGTAAAATCTAAAAATAAAAATAATGTATCACTGGTTGAATCTTTAATTAAATCAAGGAAAAAGGAATTTAGTAATGAATTGAGGTGGCCCAATTTGTTTAGACTAAAAATTAAGATTTATGAGATATAATTTGCGTTATAATTTTACTCAATAATTTTTGTAAAATACACCTGTTCCGGAGTGAGATATTTCAATGATTGGTGCATTCTTTTTCTATTATAAAAATTTATGTAATCAGTTATAGCATTTTTTGCCTCCTTGACGGCACCGTCAAGTTAAGTAAATTGGTTTCAAAAAGTACTATGTTTTTATATTTCAGGCAGCAAGAAGTCTTTGAGTAGCTTCGTCCCAAATAGATTTAGCGGATGCAAATGCAATTCTTTGCTCTGGTGCGGTTTTAGTATATCGTCCAACATTGACGGCAAATATATTTCTGACTTTGCCCATCAGTGATAATATACATTGTGCTGAATTAGGATGCTTAAATTTAATCAATATTTTTTCCTTTCGTCGAGTTGGCTGATGAGCATTTTCAACACAGTTATTTAGTCTCTTACTAGTACGATGTTCAGTGTTAGGACACATAAGCTTAATCGGTTTAATGTAACTCCTGAGCTTATCAGTAACAATTACTCTTGGAGTTGGATAATTACCCAATAATCTTGATAAAAAGCGAATAGCTGATTTCTTGTTACGACGCTTCTGCAATAATATTTCTAATTCATGCCCCTTGGAGTCAACAGCTCTCCATAATATGAATACTTCGCCTTTGATCTTGATGTTCATCTCATCTAAATGCCATTTGTCAGTTGCTTTCCTCTCTCTCTTTCTGATGACAGCTTGAAAATAAATCGCAAATTTATTGCACCAAAATCTTACAGTCTCATGACTTAAAATAATACCTCGATACGCCATCTGTTCTTGAACATCTCGGTAACTATTATTAAAGTGATGATATAACCATACTGTATGGCTAATGATGCTTGCTGGAAAACGATGTCTCTTCGGGGTTTGAGTAATATGCATAGCGTTAAGATTTATTGATAAATGGTTACTACTATTCTATAAATCATTCCTTTCAATCGCTCAATACTTAAATTTACATCTCTCTTAACTTGACGATGCCCATAAACCTTATGGATTTCAGTCAATATGCCAATAGAAAATATTATCAAATCACAAAAACAAGGAAAACTTTTTGGTTATAAATTAAAAGAAGAATTAAACTCAAATAATAAGCTATATAAATTAAGAGAATTAATAAATTGGTCCCTCCTAGAAGAGTGGTTATCAAAAAATGTTCCTATTAATAGATTTGGTAGAAATAGAAAATGTTATAGAGTGATGCTTGGCGTCACCATGCTACAAGCAATGTATAATGTTTCGGATTCATTAGCAGAGGAAGAACTAAAAGAAAATATGTATTGGCAATATTTCTGTGGATGGGAATATATAGAAACAGATATAGCAATATCGGAAACTAGTATAAGAAGATTCCGTAGTTTATTAGGTGAAGCTGGATATAACGAGATATTAGAGGAGTTGATCAGGGTTGGGATAAAGACTAATACAGTAAAAAAAAAGATTTGGAATTGATAATCGCTGATACAACAGTACAAATTAAGAATATTAAACACCCACACGATGTTTATTTAATGGATAAAGCTAGGCTGAGTATTGTGAAGATTTGCCACAGTTTGGGTATAAGTTTAAATGAAACATACGCTAGAACATATAAGCGAGACATAAAAAAGCTATGGAAGTATACAGAACATAGCAAATCCAAGAAGCGTTGGAAAATAATGAAGCATTTAAAAACGTTACTTGGCCGCTTGATTAGAGTATGTGAACGTGAGATAAAAAATAAGAAATTAAACTTATTTATCATAGATCAAGACGTATTGAAGAAAGTGAAACAAATACATAGCCAATCTGTTTTAAAAAGAGAAGAGAAAAAGGAATACAAAGAACAGAATAAAATATTGTATAGTTTTCATGCTCCTGAGTTAGAGTGCATAGGGAAAGGAAAACGAAACAAGCCATATGAGTTTGGCAATAAAGTTGCGGTAGTAGTCAGTGGTCGTAGAAATTTTGTACTGTCAGCAAAATCGTTTCATAATAATCCTTATGACCATCATACATATGATGGTCATACATTGCAGCAGAGTTTTGAAGCGGTAGAAAATGTAACTGGAATAAAGATAAAAAAATCGTTTGTTGATCTTGGTTATACTGGCAGCAATGTTAAAGAGAAGAGTAAGGTATATACCCCAAAAACTCGGAAGAAGTTATTGAAAGAAGACAAGTGTATGATCAGGAGACGCAGTGCTATAGAACCAATAATAGGGCATTTAAAACAATATGGCAAGATGGGCAGAAACTTCTTGAGAGGTGTGATAGGAGATGTGATCAATCCAATAATCTCTGCTATAGGTTTGAATTTACGATGTATTGCCAATCATTTATACATCATGCCTAACTCTACATAAAAAAATTATCATTAAAAAACTTGCTGAACGATTAAAAAAAATCGTTAACAATAAGCTCATGTAAAAATTTTACTAAAACAGAAATTTTTCAATAAAATTTAATAAAAATTAAAACAATTTTTAATTTTAGTGCAAATATTAGAATTTTTTTTGTAAAAATTTTATTCAATCATAGATTATGGGGGTTTTTAATATTTTTGGCGGACGGACTTTATAAGGATTTATTCAGTAAATTATATAATAGAGGTTTACGGTTATTTACAGGGATAAGGAAAGATATGAAGAATCATTTGATTGAAATGGAAGACAAAATGCAACTTAGAAAAAGGTCATTGGTTGAATCTGTATTTAATGTTCTGAAAAAGAGTATGGACCTTGAGCATTCAAACGCGAATTTAGGATAAGTGAAGTTTGTTAATATCAAAAGAAGAATAAAGAATATTAGATTTTTTGATATTAAAAGCATTAACACAAGCAAGAATATGAACTAAAAAATTCGTAGGTGATCTATGCCTTGAATGCTCAAGGTCCATACTCTTTTTCAGAACATTAAATACAGATTCAACCAATGACCTTTTTCTAAGTTGCATTTTGTCTTCCATTTCAATCAAATGATTCTTCATATCTTTCCTTATCCCTGTAAATAACCGTAAACCTCTATTATATAATTTACTGAATAAATCCTTAGATATGTAGCCTTTGTCACCAAAGATTTTACCTTGTAATCCAGCTGTTATAGCCTCTGCCGCTGATAAATCACTATTATTTGCTTTGGTAATTTTGATTGCCATAATTGCTCCCTTATTATTAATTACTATATGCAACTTAAATCCCATAAACCATCCATAACTACTCATCCCGATTTTAGCAATATTACCGAATACTTTATTATTGCTTATACGCTTTGTATGACATATTGATAATTTAGTTGAATCAATAAAATAAATTCCTGTTTCTTCTCCTCTAAATAGTTGCAGCATTATAGCAAACGGTAGAATTAATCTCGGCCATAATTGTATTATTCGGCTATAACTTGGTAATTTAAAATATCCTCTGTATTTATATGATAGGTGATATAAATAGTAATTCTTAAAGTCTTTGCACGGTGATAAATAAAAATATAATACTATAGTTAAAAGCTCTGAAAGACTTAATTCTCCTAACCTCTGACGCTTTCTATCTGTTGGTACTAATTTTTGCTTCTCCCATTCTTCGTATATTTTGCAAAAATTATCTAGTATATAGAATAAACTTATGATACATCTTTTCATTGTTGGGTTCTCGTTTTTTTTATCAAAAACTTTTGTAACCCAACACTCTACTCTTGTAAATAACTTATTCTTATTTCCTTCCTTACTTATCTCTTATCCTAAACTGGCGTTTCAAGTCATAGATCACCTACGAATTTTTTAGTTCATATTCTTGCTTGTGTTAATGCTTTTAATATCAAAAAATCTAATATTCTTTATTCTTCTTTTGATATTAACAAACTTCACTTATCCTAAATTCGCGTTTCAAGAGATAAACTCCCCAGAAGCAAAGCGAGATATATATAAAGATACCAAAGAAAAAGGATTATTACTAATCGTGTCATACGGCGGTAGTAAAATATTTTATTTAGGGGTAGTAGTTGACAAAAAATATCATAGAATCAAAATAGGTTCTTTCCCTAGCTTATCCATTTGTGAAGCAAGAACCAAGGCATCTGAATTAAAAAATCAAATAGCCAATGATATTAATCCAATAGAAGAGAAGAAAAAGCAAGCTTTAAAAGCATTATCTTCTAAGATTACTTTTAAAGAACTGTTAGATAGGTACATCAATGAGTATGCTAAATATAATATGAAAAGATGGCAAGATTATTTTGATACAGTTGATAGACATGGCAAAGATTTATATCCTGTGCAGATCTTGGATATTTCAAAAGTAAACATTCAAGAAAAATTTAATAATCTCAGTAAAGAGTCGGAGATATATGCTGCTAATAGGTTTATTGATATTTTAAGATCAATACTTAATAAAGCTATTGAGTGGGAGATATTAACATTAAATCCAGTTGCTGGCATTAAGAAACATAAAGAAAAATCAAGAGATAGATATTTAATTAGAGAAGAAATACCACAGTTTTTTGCAGCAGTAGCAGAAGAGAAAAACGAAGTAATGAAGGATTTTTTCTTAATAGCTTTATACACATCAGTTTGTAAAGATAATTTACTTACTATGAAATGGGAACAAGTAAGTTTTACTGACAAACAATTATATCTACCAGAAACTAAAAATGGTCAGCCTCATTCTTTACCTTTATTAGATCAAGCAATACAAATATTCAAAGCCAGGAAAGAGCAATCCACTAGCACATGGGTATTTCCAAGTGAGACCAGCAGTAGTGGTCACTTACAAGAACCAAAGAAAGCATGGAGCAGAATTTGTAAAAAAGCAGGCATAGCAAATTTAAGGCTTCATGATTTAAGAAGAACAATACCAAGCTGGATGGCAATGACTGGAGCGAATCAGTATGTAATAGGACAATTACTTAATCATATGGATCCAAGATCAACTGCAGTTTATGCTAGACTTGCCAATGATACTGCTAGAGAATACATGCAAAGAGCAATTGATACAATGATCCCGAAAGTACAACAATGATGGAAGTTTTCGGATTTTATGTTTGAGAATAAAAAAAAATTAGCTAAAAAATCGCGCAATATCCGTAATATAGTTATTTCACTAATTATAGGTGTTACTGTAGGTATAACAATTGATCATAGTATATTAAACCTATTAGTTAGTCCTGATGTCCAAACTGCTCACTCTACTCCGGATGAGACGGGTATACCAAGTAAAATTATACCAGAAGATTCACAAGCAATTTTGATGCCTTCTATTAAAATTGATACATGTTTTACTCCTCCATCCGGTTGTAGCAAAGTTATCACTGCGATAATAGATAAGGCGAGCACCTCTATATATGTTCAGGCATATGGTTTTACTGATGTTGATATAGCAGATTCCTTAATTGCAGCCCATAAGCGAGGTGTACAAGTTAAAATCCTATTAGATAAAAGCAATCTATACTCTAAATATTCTAAGCTTTCTAAAATTAAATCAGTAGGAATTGATGTACTAATCGATAACGTACCTGGTATTGCCCATAACAAAGTTATGATTATTGATGAGTATACAGTAATTACTGGTAGCTTTAATTTTAGTAAAAGTGCAGATTATAAGAATGCAGAAAATGTAATTATTATCAATGATCCAATAGTAGCAAGACAGTATTTGCAAAATTGGCTATCCAGAGAACATGTCAATAACAACCTTACTAACCAAGATTAATTTTTTCGTTTGTGGGATAAGAGATTTATAGTATTTAGGAAAAAGAAACATATAATGAAGTTAGCATCACAACGAAATAAGAAATATTAGATGTTATAAGAAAAATATAGTTATAAAATCATTCATAATTTATAAATATATCTTATATGGACACTATTACCATTCATTTTATCGGCAAGTCCATAAATAAAAACCTATCTCTAAATTAACGCAGTTTCAAGTTAAATAATAGCTTTTTTATTTTTGATATAAAACTCCACTGGCAATGTCCAAATTAGGATGTTAATGTCATCATCATCTGTAATGTCTATTAAGCTCGTTAATATGAATAATAATTGCTCTAATCAAAGACTATACTGGTCATTATCTACCTCCTTAAAATATATGGGATTAAGCTTAGATGAATGGTTTGTCGTATTACTTGGGATGATGCCTGGCATAGTGTTGCTTAATAGCAGTAATGCCAAGCTTGGAGTTATTTGTATTATTTGCGGTATTACGCTCTGCTATACATTTAAGAAGTTTAAGAAAGTATCAGAATATTTTGTGCTTAAGAGTTATTTAGTAGCTAAAAAATGGCTACCTGCTCCTACTTCTTATCCTAATCTACTTGGTAAAAAGGTAGGTAAGTAATTGGAAAAAAGTAATGGATCATTTATTTAAGCAAAGCTCTATTCAAGAATTAGTGCAATATAACAAGAGATTGTTGTTTATCACATTGTTACTTGCATGTACTTGTTTACTTGGAATGATCAAAGTAATTACCAAAGAAGAGCAATGGTTATTAATTCCAGCCATAGAGCCGGATCACAGGATGATAGTATCATCAAAAAGCTATCATGAGACTTACTTAAGAGAATGGGCTGTTTTTGTGATGAAAGAATTATTTACTACTTCACCTGAGGAGGTAGAGCGTCAAATAGCTGATTTAAAAGTGGTATCTAGTAATACGGAGCAGCTAGATAAGTTTTTTAAAGAGCATTTACAATTTGTTAAAGGCTCAAATGTATCATCAGTATTTTTTCTTAAGAAAACAAAGATTACTGAAGATGGAGTATTAATAAATGGCACATTTCGTTATTGGTTTTCTGAGAATAAACATATCTCAGCTGATAAGACATATCTTTTATCCTATAAGCGAGGAGCTAATCATTTATTACTGCTAACTGGTATTAAAGAGGAGGGAAATAATCATGAATAGTTTTAAATCGCATCTTAAGATTTGGCTATTATTTATTGGGGCTTTGTTAAGCTTTAATAATGCTTATGCTATAGGTTATATGTTACATGATGATTCTGTATTAGAGCTACAAATAGCCAAAAACTCCCCAACCAGGATTAGTATCGAAGGTGAGAAGATTAATGATATTATGATTCATCCTAAAGAAGCAGCAGAAATAATAGTCCATGATTCAGGCTGCATATTTGTTTTGCCGCAACAAGGTAAAAACAAAGTTTATGTCAGCATAGTTGCTGAAAGTGGCATGGTGCAGGATCTGCTGTTAAGTTTTACTAAGAATAAACCAAGCCCGATCAGATTGTTAAAATATAATTTTAAAATAGCAGAAACGCAGCAGTTTAGTAATAAGTTTCCAACTAATCAAAACTTACCTGCATATAAGGGATATAAAATAAAGCAAGAGGTTAAAAAATAGAGATATGTTTAACAAAATAATAAGAAAGATATTTAATAAACAGCATTTAGGTTACGTAGTATTAATCACATTTTGCTGTTGTTTATTTCAAGAGATAGTATTTGCTAATAGTTTAGAGGGGCAATTAGATAAAATTGGCGGTCTTTCTACTGGTAAGCTTAAAACTATAGGAATATCAGGAGCGACGATTTTAGCTGCCATTTGGGCAGTAGTAAAGGGAAATTTACGATTTGCTGGAGCAATTGTAGCTATTGGTATTATTTTAGGTTTTTATTTAGATTGGGTCTCTGCTGGTATGAAAATTAGTTAGAGATCAATAGATGCCAGATTGTATTGATTAAATATAAAGTTGGATAATAATAAGCTATGGATCAAGAAGATCAAAAAGATATAGTAGAAAGTAGTAGAGTTGCCATTAGTAAATTATATTCTAAGTTCACTAGTGTTAAGTTACAGTTATTAGAATTGATAGATCGAGTCAAAACTAAACCTATCGTCTCTTTAGCTGCTTTGGGAGTAATTATCACCTTAATATTTTATTACTTTTCTGATAGCAACGAGCCAAATAAATTAATAGAAGAAGAACGTACAACCAGAAAGGAAATATCAGGAGTAGAAAAGGCAGTAGATCCAAGAGCAAAATGGACAGAAGAAGTGTTAAATGAAGTCAGCACTATAAAAAAACCAATTAGAAACTGTTATAGAAAATAAATCTTTAGAGAGTAAATCAAAGATTGAGGAGGTTAATCAAAAATTAGAATCATTAGAGCAGCAAGTAAATGAAAAACCATTACTTTATGATTCTCTGCCTTTTGATTTGCAAAAAGAAAACTTGGCACAAGAAGAGCTAGCAATAAAATCTACACCACTAACATCCTCGAGAAGAGAATTTGGTTACGTTACAAGAGTAAACTCTAGAATAAAAAAAGAAGTGAAAGACTATATTACTACTGGTAGTTTTGCACGAGGATTACTTCTTACCGGAGTAGTAGTTGGCACTGGCACCAATAACGCCGCCTCACCTGAGCCAATCATGATCAGGCTTGTTGATACAGCAAATTTTTCTAAAGGCTATAAAACAAAGCAGATAAAAGAAGCAATATTAATCGGTTCATGTAGCGGTGATATTTCATCAGAGCGTGCTAAATGTCGCTTAGAGACAGTATCGCTGATCAATAATAAAGGAGATATTATAGAGAAGAATGTAGAAGGTTGGTTAATTGGGGAAGATGGCAGACCTGGTATTAAAGGCATAGTAGTTGATAAATCCTCAGATATAGCAAGAATGGCAGTACTGAACGGAGTACTTGGAGGCATCGCTCATTTTTTCCAGAATCAAGCAACTAATGGCATTTTTCCAATATCGCCAATGACCGGTCAACAAAATGCTCTCAAAGCTCAGGATGCGTTAAAAGCAGGAGTATACTCAGGCACTGGCAATGCTTTAGAAAAGCTAGCTGATTTTGCAATAAAGCGAGCAGAAAGTATGAGTCCAGTAATTGTGGTCGGATCAGGCAGAATAGTAGATGTAGTATTTAGAAAAGGTTTTGATTTAATAGATAGTGGTGAAGAGAAGCAATTAATGGCCTATAGAGATAATTTTACTGAGCAAGTAAATTATCACAATCAGAATGATAATAATTATCCAAGTAGATCAAACAGAATTAATAGCTTTGCTAATAATAATTTTTCTAAAACAAATCAAAAATTAAGAGAACGATTTCTCAAAGATGATAAGAATTGGCAGGAGCAATTAGATGATAATAGCTCTGACTTAGATCAAATATCATCACATGAAGGTGGATTTTAATGAAGAGATTATCCAAGATTGTATTATTGCTGTTACTTACTATCAGTATTAGTAGCTGTAAATTAATGCCATATCGCAGTGACTTTGATTGCCCTATTCCTGAAGGTATAAAGTGTAAATCTTTATATGAGGTTAATAAGATGGCAGGGCATCGTCAAGTTAAGAGAGATGTAAATTTAAGTATTGAGCGATTGAAAGGAATGATTTATAGAATAGCAGTAACCATTTATCAATAAATCTTAACGTTATGCATATTACTCAAACCCCGAAGAGACATCGTTTTCCAGCAAGCATCATTAGCCATACAGTATGGTTATATCATCGCTTTAATAATAGTTACCGAGATGTTCAAGAACAGATGGCGTATCGAGGTATTATTTTAAGTCATGAGACTGTAAGATTTTGGTGCAATAAATTTGCGATTTATTTTCAAGCTGTCATCAGAAAGAGAGAGAGGAAAGCAACTGACAAATGGCATTTAGATGAGATGAACATCAAGATCAAAGGCGAAGTATTCATATTATGGAGAGCTGTTGACTCCAAGAGGCATGAATTAGAAATATTATTGCAGAAGCGTCGTAACAAGAAATCAGCTATTCGCTTTTTATCAAGATTATTGGGTAATTATCCAACTCCAAGAGTAATTGTTACTGATAAGCTCAGGAGTTACATTAAACCGATTAAGCTTATGTGTCCTAACACTGAACATCGTACTAATAAGAGACTAAATAACTGTGTTGAAAATGCTCATCAGCCAACTCGACGAAAGGAAAAAATATTGATTAAATTTAAGCATCCTAATTCAGCACAATGTATATTATCACTGATGGGCAAAGTCAGAAATATATTTGCCGTCAATGTTGGACGATATACTAAAACCGCACCAGAGCAAAGAATTGCATTTGCATCCGCTAAATCTATTTGGGACGAAGCTACTCAAAGACTTCTTGCTGCCTGAAATATAAAAACATAGTACTTTTTAAAACCAATTTACTTAACTTGACGGTGCCGTAATGGCTGCTGTTTTTGCCATCATTTGTATTAGTTGAGATTTGATCTTACATTTAATAAAAATTACGTATTAAAAATACAGATAAAAAAATGGAAGGTCACAATGCACTTAAATCAAAAAATAATAAAGCCAAAATTAGGTTTACTTGAATTAGCTAAGAGTCTTGGTAGTATATCATCAGCATGTAAAGCGATGGGATATAGTAGAGATAGTTATTACAGATTTAAAGAACTGTATGAAACTGGTGGCGAAGAAGCGTTGTATGAAATTAGTCGAAGAAAGCCAATAATAGCGAATAGAGTTGATCCAGCGATAGAGAAGGCAGTAATGGATATGGCAATAGAATATCCAGCATATGGTCAGCTAAGAGTATCAAATGAGCTTAAGAAGAGTGGTATACTTGTATCACCTGGAGGAGTGAGATCAATTTGGCTACGTAATGATTTAAACAATATCAGTAAAAGGCTTAAAGCATTAGAAGCAAAGATGGCTCAAGATGGGATTGTTCTTACTGAAGCTCAGTTACAAGTACTAGAGAAGCGTCGTAATGAAAAAGAAGCACATGGAGAAATTGAGACGCAGCATCCAGGTTATCTAGGATGTCAGGATACGTATTATGTAGGTAATTTTAAAGGTATAGGTAAGGTTTATTCTCAGGTATTTATTGATAGCTATACTAGGGTAGCGGATGCTAAACTATATACTGATAAAACAGCAATTACTGCTGCTGATATGCTTAATGACCGGGTGTTACCATGGTATGAGAGCCAAGGGATACCAATACTGCGTATTCTTACAGATCGTGGGTCAGAATATAAGGGCAATATAGAGCATCATGCTTTTGAGTTATTTCTTAGCATAGAGGGTATAGAACATACTACAACTAAGGCATATTCTCCCCAAACAAATGGTATGTGTGAGCGTTTTAATAAAACCATGAAACAAGAATTCTTTGATACGGCTATGCGAAAAAAGATTTATACAGATCTTGATGATTTACAATTAGATCTTGATATTTGGTTAGAGCATTTCAATAATGAAAGACCTCATTCTGGTAAACATTGTTATGGGAAAACTCCTATGCAAACTTTTCAGGATAGTAAGAAATTAGCTGTTGAAAAGAATAATGAAATTTTGTATCTTGATTATATATCTGACAGTCAAAATTTAACTGACAATCAGGTACAAAATTTATAGTGTCTGTAAGATTAAATCTTGACTTCTACAACTAAGTATATTGTTATAATAATCCAGTAATTCTTCAGCACAACTTACCACACTAGCTAAATAATCCTTTTTTTCAGGATTATCTTCTATTTCATAAAGAGCTGTTACTAATGAAAAAATCCCGTTACATGGAATCTTTAATCCATGTACCATATTTTGAACCACATCCCTTTTAAATAACTCAGATTCTTTCAATTTATTATTTGCTTCTTGTAATTCTAATTTATATTTAATTATATCAATATAATTTGTGATCGTCGAGTTAATGATATTCTCTTCTTGCGGATATGGTATTAATGTGACAGATATAGGAGATAATTGAAGATTCCAATTTGTTTTAGTAAGATTAGTGATATTATCATTATCTTTTGGTTGATTTTGATTATTAATTGTCATAGCATTTCCTTGCTGTTAAAGTTAAGAAAACAGCTCAGAGGTTAAAGTGCTAAAATTTTGTAGTTTTAATTTAACCTCTGAACCAGAGTTGCATCACGGCCGCTCTTAACAAGGACAGATATCACCACAATTCTTTGAAGTACAGAGGATTTAAGAGCTTTTTTGACAGATTTTTATACAATTAGGCAAACAGCTGCACAAATGAGACAGTGCTAAATTAATATTGTTTATTATCTCAACTCTTTATCCATTACATATAAATCCAAAGTAGCATTAATTATGCTACAAAAACTATCAAAAATTCCTTTGAATATGGTATTTTGCTGGCATTTAAGCCTACTTTATACTATAATTACAGTATAAATATTTTAATAATAATTTCATGTCAGTAAAGAACTTAGATAAACCACAACCATTCTTGCAATGGGTGGGTGGTAAAAGAAAAATCGTTGATCAATTAGTTAAATTTATTCCTAAAAAACTAAACAACTACTATGAACCATTTCTTGGTGGTGGTGCTTTATTCTTTCATGTACGAGATAAATTTAAACAATGCTATTTATCTGATATTAACCTTGAGCTAGTCACGTCCTATAACGCAGTTAAGACAAATCCTGATGCAGTTAGTAAATTACTAGACTCACATAAAGCAAAACACTCTAAAGAGCATTATTATCAAGTGAGAGCTAATAATGATAGTAGTGATCCAATAAAAATTACTACAAGATTTATTTATCTTAATAGATATTCATTTAAAGGTATTTACCGGATTAATATTGATGGCAAACCAGCTCAAACTTTCTCTGGTAGAAATTATAGTAAATCTGATATTGCATCTAGACTAAAGCAATGTAGCAGCTTACTTACTGGTACATATATTTGTGCTATAGATTTCTCTTTCATTGAACCACAACAAAATGATTTTGTTTATTTTGATCCTCCTTATCATAAATCAGGTGAGAAGTTTTATACCAGATTACCCTTTGATGAAAATGAGCAAACGAGACTTAAAGATTTTGCTACAGAACTCAATAATCAAGGTATAAAAATAATGATTTCTAATAGTAATACTCCCTTTATTAAAAACTTATACAAAAATTTTAATATTAGTACTATTAAGGTTAAATATTCTATGCCCGAGCACAATAAAATATCTGATGAAGTAGTTATTACAAATTATCAATTACCACAATAGCTTAGTTATATTCAAACTTAATTAATTCAAAGCAATAATCTTGAGTCTTAAAAGCTTCTTCTAGATCTTGCATATGACGATTTCTAATATAGTAATCATTAAAAGCTGATATTGATTTGAGGATTACCTTGTTGTTGACTATATCTTCCTCTACAACTACTAATTTAGTTAATACAGCAAAATCAATATATTTGTTATAACGTTTAATGAGGAATTTCCTTATTATTCTGCTTCGCTTCAAGCTCAGCAAATGGTATGATTTGTAACTGCCCAATACTACTGCCATAGATCATTTGTACTTGCTGTAGTATTTTATCTTGTGCATTTTCTGAAAGCGTAATATTTTTAAGCAGTTTTATTTGATAGCTATTACCTACTACCCCAATAAATAAGCAGGAGCTTAGTAATTCATAAGCTGAATCAGGATCAAAACTACCAACAATTTTACGTTTTAGCTGAGCTTGCAAGCTAGTATCAAGGCTACTTTCTATCTTATCTAGGTATTGCTCCTGAACTTTATACACATTGCTAGATTTAAACTGAAACTGTTGACAATTAGCTTTAGTAGTTTCTCTCAGTTCATGAGCTAAAGCTTTAGCCATGTAATTTAAAAACACTTTTTTATGACCAAAATGATGTTCTGGGTATTGTTCTGCTAATTTCAATAAGAGCTTGTTAATAAAAGTAAGATTAAATTCTCGATTTGATTTTATCTGTAATAAATCAGCCTCTTCTTGGGTTAATGGATGGAAATCTGTTAATTTCTTTCTTTTGAACCAGCTTTTATGATTAACGGCATTAATTGCTGCATTATTGCTATTTGATGGTGTAGAGTCATATTTTTTAGAGATTTTATTAATAACTGCTTGTAGTGTAGTATTAATCCGTGTAGCACCTGTTGTGATATTAGCACTAGAGAAATTAGTATTATCAGCTTGTTGTTGATCATTGGTTGAGCTTGTTATTTTGAATTGTAAATTTGTTTCAAGTTGTTGTTCTTGTAACTGAGTTTGGTTATTATGATTAAATATATTTTTTTCATTTTGAAAAAATGTAGATTCGCTAGATCTAGATTTATTAGATATATTTTTATTATTATCTATATATGAATATTGTCTCATCCAAACTTTTTTGGGGTTGAGGCAAAATTTCTTTGGGTTTGATCCCAAAGTTTTTTGGAGTTGATGCAAAATTTTTTTCATTTTCAGAGGGTATTTTATTAGAAGCAGGTTGGAAATTTCTAGCCAGCTTAATACAAGGAGTATTACGGCATTTAATGCCATATTTAATGACTGTTGTGTTATACACTTGAATAAAGCCACTTTTTTGTAACTCAAACAGACATTGTCTTACACGTTCTTGACAAACACTTAAGTGTTCTTGAAAGAAATGATAAGTTTCCTTAAGTTCATCAATGCTATTATTATGATAGATTTGCAAGCGGAAGACTATAAGAGATAGTAGCTGTCTTGCAGTCTTACTTAATATCTTGCCATTATGAGATGAGAGATTACTCCATTCAGGAGGGATAAAATTACCAACAAAATTATAGAAAATAGTAGGATTATTATCACGCTCATTATGGATTACACAATCAGGAGTAAAACGTGAGCAGCATATAGTGTGCATAAGACCTCAACTTAAACATCAGGTTTAATCGAGGTAATAAGGCAATTAAAGCAGTATTTTTAAAAATGCGAGGAGCATATAAGCAGCATACAGAGTAGGGAGGTAAAATTAGCAGATTAAGAAAAGCTAGGAGATAAGGTGGTGGGCGATAGAGGGATCGAACCTCTGACCTTTACGATGTCAACGTAACAGTTCGTTTTTTTAGATATTATCTGAGCAATTTTATAAAAATAAAATACAACACTATAGTGCTGCATCACGCCTAGTGAAAGCCTTATATTCATAGCTACCTCTTCGATGTGTAAAGAAATAATTTTACTGTAGTTAACTTTGAATGACCTGTCAAATACTTATTAACATATACTAACAACTTACGCTGACAGGAGAACATATGGAGCATTAATATTATCAACCATTATCTAATTCCGGTGATTATTCTTATATGATTTGCTATCATAGCCAAAGCATATTATAACTTTAGTTATCAATGCTCTTATGAGGTATTTATGTCAGTAAAATCTTTATTCTTTACTAGAGAAGCATTAAATAACATTAAAATCCCAACAGAAAAACAAAATATATATAGAGATACTAAAGAAAAAGGATTATTTTTAATAGTATCATACGGTGGCAGTAAGACATTTTATCTTGGTAAAAAAATTCAACAATTATACCAAAAAATCAAGATAGGGCGTTTTCCAGAACTATCTATTACTGAAGCAAGAACAAGAGCATCTGAATTAAAGGGTGAGATCGCCAAAGGCTATAATCCTGTAGAAGAAAGAGCTAGATTAGCTAAGGAGCCTACCTTTAAGGAGTTTTATGACAAATATATTAATGAATATAGTAAAATTAATAATAAAAGATGGAAAGATTATGCTGCTTCTGTAGATAGATATGCAAAGCATTTATATTCTAGAAAAATATCTACTATTCACAAAACAGATATTCAAGAATTATTTAATAATTTAACTAAAACTGGTAAATATGGAGCTAATAGATTTCTTGAAGTTTTAAGTCCTGTATTTAGTAAAGCAATCGAATGGGAATTATTAACAGTAAATCCAGTTATTGGCATAAAGAAGCATAAGGAACAATCTAGAGATAGGTATTTAACTAGGGAAGAAATACCACAGTTTTTTATGGCAATAGCAGGTGAGGGAAACCAAGTAATGAAGGATTTTTTCTTAATAGCTTTGTATACATCAGTTCGTAAGGATAATTTACTTACTATGAAATGGGAGCAAGTAAGTTTTACTGACAAACAATTGTATCTTCCAGAAACTAAGAATGGTGATCCCCACCGTTTACCTTTATTAGATCAGGCAATAGAAATATTAAAAGCTAGGAAAGAGCAATCTAATAGCATTTGGGTATTTCCAAGTGAGAGTAGCAGTAGTGGTCACCTGCAAGAACCAAAGAAAGCATGGAAGAGGATTTGTAAAAAAGCAGGAATAGAAAATTTAAGGATACATGATTTAAGGAGAACAATACCAAGTTGGATGGCAATGACTGGAGCAAATCAATATGTAATAGGCCAACTCCTAAATCATAGAGATCCAAGATCAACGGCAATTTATACTAGACTTGCCACTGATACTGCTCGAGAATATATGCAAAAAGCCATTAATGAAATGATCTCTACAGTTCAACAATAATAAACATAGTAAACTTATATAGCTAGGAGGATATATATATGCCATATAAAACAATGATTGATAACTTAAAAGATAATCAAAGTTTATCTCTTAGTAATATAGGAGAAGGCGATGTTAAATCTCTAGCTCAAGCTCTAAAAGGGACTCAAATTGCTAGACTTGATCTTAGTAATAATAACATAGGATGTAATGGTCTTAAGTATTTAACTCAAGTTTTGAGAGACACCCAAATTACCACACTTAATCTTAAAAATAACAATATAATGGATGAAGGTGTAAAGTATCTTACTGAATCTCTAAAAGATACGCAAATTACTGAACTTGATTTGAGTGAAAATAAAATTGGAAGCGATGCAGCACAATACTTAAATGAGATGCTGAGTAATACTAAAATGAGATCTCTTTATCTTGATATCCATTACACAGAAGATGGTGATGTTAATAAGTATATATCTCAAAGATCATATTGTGATATTAAGAATATTCATATTACTATCCATAATAATAAAATAGGCATTAAGGGTGCTCAATATCTAAATAAAACCTTTCAAAATATTGCAATTGCTGAGCTTACACTTGATAGTCAAAACTTAGAAGCCGATGATGCTCAATATCTGGCCCAAGCTTTCAAAAATACTAAAATTAGTGAGCTTAAAATGTCTTACAATCATATTATGCAACTTAATGGTATTCAACATTTAGTTCAAGCATTTAAAAATAGTCAAATTGCCAAATTAAATGTACATGCAGAAAAAATAAGAACTACAGGTGTTAAGTATTTAGCTGAATTTTTAAGAGAGGTTAAAGTTTTAGATCTGGATCTTCGTCTAAATTACATAGGAGATGAAGGTATGAAATATTTAGTACCAGTACTTAAAAATAGTGATATTATGTATATTGATCTTGCATGGAATGATATAGAAGCTGAAGGAGCTAGATATTTATCTAAAATCTTACAAAATTCTAAGATTCTTTTTATCGATTTGTGCAATAATGGTATAGGAACTGATGGTGCTAGATATCTAGCAGATGGCTTGCCATATAGTCAAGTCACTGGTATTCATCTTCACGGAAATATGATTGAATATGCAGGATATCAATATCTTATTGATGTTGTTGATAATACTAATATATCTTGGGTTAATTTACATGGCAATAATATAGAAGCAGGATTAGAAGAAGGAACCAAACTATGGCCTTATAGCATACCAAGAAATACTACTCCTGTTAAATGTAAAATACGTCATGTATTTAAAGAATTAGTATCACTAAATCCTATGAGTAATGAGTTTGAATTTATTGTACCTAGCAAAAATACATACCCTCCTGTTGATATTGATCAATATGCTTTTTTGGTCAGGACTTTAAATGATAATCCAAATTCTAAGGTACATATTTTCGATATGATGTGTAAAAAGGATCATGGTAATGGTTATGACTTTAATATAATGAACAATATTAATGAATTAATAGCAATAATGCCGAACAAATTTAATACATTTATTGATAGTAAATTACCGGACTTAGTAGAATCATTTGGCAGTTATAACTACGTAAATCTTGTAAAGCAATTTGAAGATATGAAACTGTATGATATTGTTCAAAATCTATTATTACATAGGGTATTATATTATGTAGATGAAAACCAGGAAATTTTACATCCATATATTTACAAGATGTTAGATAAATATAGTATGCCTTTATATAATGAACAGCTTGAACCGAATAAAAAAGAAGAAATAATTGCTTATTATCAAAGTCATCAAGAAATTGATGGTGTACAGGAAATTATAGATTTGTTAGGATCAGAATCTTTTAAGTAAAATTAATAATAGACCTAATTTAAACTTACTTTATTGATAGAAAATTGAATTGGTACATTTTCATTATTTTCTATAAGGAAATGATAATATTGTTTTGCAAGATCCACAGCATCATAACTACAGCAAGACTGGATAGCAAGTTTTAAACATTCTAGTTTTAACTCTACATCATTTCTAAACATACACAACTCACCAATAATTTATTTCGTTAATATTAGCAAAATTACTGCCAGTTATCAACAAATTCATGGATAGAGCTATAGATTCTATCTCCAGATATCCACAGTTTTAGATGAATTACAGTTTTTTTTATTATGGTTTAAAACTCCACTGGCAATGTAAAAATTAGGATGTTAATGTCATCACACTAGAGAACTGATCTATTAATGGAAATATCACTTAATTAATATGAATAATAATTGTGCTAATCAAAGATTATATTGGTCACTATCTACTCCCCTAAAATATATGGCCTTAAGCTTAGATGAGTGGTTTGTTATATTACTTGGTATAGTACCTGGGATAGTGTTACTAAATAGCGGACATGCTAAGCTTGGGATGATATGCATTATAGCTGGTATTGTACTTTGCTATACATTTAAAAAGTTTAAGAAAATATCAGAATATTTTATACTTAAGAGTTATTTAGTAGCTAAGAAATGGCTATATGCTCCTACTTCTTATCCTAATCTACTTGGTAAAAAGGTAGGTAAGTAATGGATCATTTATTTAAGCAAAGCTCCATACAAGAACTTGTTAAATATAATAAGAGATTATTGCTGATCACATTGCTGCTTGCAGTTACAAGTCTACTTGGAATGATGAAAACAGTTAGCACGGAAGAAAAATGGTTATTAATTCCGGCAATAGAGCCAGATCGTCGGATGATAGTATCATCCAAGAGCTATCATGAGACATATCTTAAAGAATGGGCAGTTTTTGTAATGAAAGAATTATTTACTACTTCAGCAGAAGAAGTAGAGAGGCAAATAGCAGATATGAAGGTGGTATCTAGTAATACAGAGCAATTGGATAAATTTTTTAAGGAACATTTAGATTTTGTTAAAGGCTCTAATATTTCATCGGTATTTTTTCCTAAAAAAGTAAAAGTCATTGGGGATGGAGTATTAATTAACGGAACATTGCGTTATTGGTTTTCCGAGAATAAGCATGTCGCAGCTGATAAAACTTATTTGTTAACCTACAAGCGAGGAGCAAATCATTTATTATTACTTACAGGTATTAAGGAAGAAGAGGCAAATAAGCAATGAAAAGTTTAAAGTCAGAGTTGCAGATCTTAGTAGTTTTTGTTGGCATAATGCTTGCAAGCTTTAGTAGTAATGCTTATGGAATAAACTACATGTTACATGCTGATTCTTTGTTAGAGCTGCAAATAGCAAAAGATGCTCCAACTAGGATTAATATCGAAGGAGAAAAGATCAATGATATCTTTATTCATCCGCAGGAAGCTGCAGAAATAGTAGTACATAATTCAGGATGTTTATTTATTTTGCCACAGCAAGATCAATCTAAGCTTTACCTAACCCTAATTGGGAAAAATGGCACGATCCAAGATTTAATGCTGAATTTTACTAAAACTAAACCAACACCAATTAGACTTATGAAGTTTGATTTAGGAAAAGAAGTAATAAAGTTAACTAATAACAAAGAAGAGAAGCATCATGAATGTAAAAAACAAAGATGTAATAGAAAAAGAAAAGAATAAACAGTCTTTAAGGATAATATATCCTTTATTGCCGGTATTATTAATTTTTTGTGTAAATGTAATACTATCTGAAGTTGCTTTAGGAGAAACATTAGAAGGACAGTTAGATCGCATTGATGGACTCTCTACCGGTAAACTTAAAACTATCGGGATATCAGGAGCAACGATTTTATCATCAATCTGGGCAGTGGTCAGGGGTAATTTAAGACTTGCCGGAGCAATTGTAGCCATTGGTATTATTTTAGGGTTTTATTTAGAGTGGGTCTCTAGTGGGATGAAAATCAGTTAGATAATTAGGATATTGATTAAAAGCAATGGATCAAGAGTTCAATAAGCAGGAAGAATTACAAAATACAGTAGAGGATCATAAATTACCATCTACATTTAGTAAAAGATTATCAGAACTCATAGAAATAATTAAAAACAGACCTTTAGTAACTTTAGCTTGCATAGGGCATCGTCAAGTTAAGAGAGATGTAAATTTAAGTATTGAGCGATTGAAAGGAATGATTTATAGAATAGTAGTAACCATTTATCAATAAATCTTAACGCTATGCATATTACTCAAACCCCGAAGAGACATCGTTTTCCAGCAAGCATCATTAGCCATACAGTATGGTTATATCATCGCTTTAATAATAGTTACCGAGATGTTCAAGAACAGATGGCGTATCGAGGTATTATTTTAAGTCATGAGACTGTAAGATTTTGGTGCAATAAATTTGCGATTTATTTTCAAGCTGTCATCAGAAAGAGAGAGAGGAAAGCAACTGACAAATGGCATTTAGATGAGATGAACATCAAGATCAAAGGCGAAGTATTCATATTATGGAGAGCTGTTGACTCCAAGGGGCATGAATTAGAAATATTATTGCAGAAGCGTCGTAACAAGAAATCAGCTATTCGCTTTTTATCAAGATTATTGGGTAATTATCCAACTCCAAGAGTAATTGTTACTGATAAGCTCAGGAGTTACATTAAACCGATTAAGCTTATGTGTCCTAACACTGAACATCGTACTAGTAAGAGACTAAATAACTGTGTTGAAAATGCTCATCAGCCAACTCGACGAAAGGAAAAAATATTGATTAAATTTAAGCATCCTAATTCAGCACAATGTATATTATCACTGATGGGCAAAGTCAGAAATATATTTGCCGTCAATGTTGGACGATATACTAAAACCGCACCAGAGCAAAGAATTGCATTTGCATCCGCTAAATCTATTTGGGACGAAGCTACTCAAAGACTTCTTGCTGCCTGAAATATAAAAACATAGTACTTTTTGAAACCAATTTACTTAACTTGACGGTGCCAACGGGCATACTAACTTAACAAATATATAAGCATTTACTTTGACTATTATAACGAGCATATTATAATAGTCATAACCAAATTAATATACTCGTTATAATGGTCATAATAAATATATGAAAAGAATTTATGAATCGGTAATAAAAAATCATTTACAAGAAAATAAGCAAATGGTTTTTATAGAAGGAGCACGTCAAGTCGGTAAAACTACCTTAGCCAAGAAAATAATAAATAAAAATTACTATTTGAATTGGGATGACGAAAAGGCTCATGTGCTAATTCTAAAAGGAACAGAAGCAGTAGCAGAATTTATCGGCTTACATATTCCGGATCAGAATAATCCCATTATCACCTTTGATGAGTTACATAAATTCTCAAAATGGCAAACTTTTTTAAAAGGCTTCTTCGATATTTATGGTGAACAAGTTCACATCATAGTTACTGGAAGCTCAAAGCTGGGAGTATATAAAAAGGGGGTGATAGTATGATGGGTAGGTACTTTCCGTATCGTATGCATCCTTTATCAGTTGCTGAAGTAATAGAAAATTTTAATGACTTAACTAAAGAGACACGCTTACCAAAGAAAATATCTGCAGAGCAATTTGAATCTTTATTTAAGTTTGGCGGTTTTCCTGATCCTTATCTTAAAGGATCTTTAACTTTTGGAACAGGTGGAAAAAAACTAAAAACACTCAACTTTTTAAGGAAGATATTAGAGAGCTAACCCAAATCCAAGAGTTATCTCAAATGCAAACCTTAGGAAGTTTTTTAACTTCTTCTATAGGAGGGTTAACCTCTTACAATTCTCTTGCAAATAAAATTAAAGTATCAATTCCAACTATTGCAAGATGGCTTGAATCGTTCGAATCGTTTTTTTATAGTTATCGTATTTATCCATGGTCAAATAATATTCCTCGAAGCTTGATAAAAGAACCTAAAATATATTTATGGGATTGGTCACTTATAGAGGATAAAGGAACAAAATATGAAAATTTTGTTGCAAATCATCTATTAAAATTTTGTCATTTTCAAAGCGATTTAGGATTTGGTGATTATGAATTATACTTTGTTAGGGACAAGCAGAAAAAAGAAGTAGATTTTTTAGTAACAAAGGATAAAAAACCGTGGATGTTAGTTGAGGCTAAAACTTCCTTAAATCAAGAATTAAGCCAGAATTTAGGTTATTTTCAAGAGCATTTAAATTGCCCTTTTGCATTCCAAGTAGTATTTGACATGGAATATAAGGAAATTGATTGCTTTAATTATAATTATCCTGTAATCGTACCTGCAAAAACTTTCTTATCTCAATTGGTGTAAATAAAATGTAACTTACTAACGCGAATTTAGGATAAGTGAAGTTTGTTAATATCAAAAGAAGAATAAAGAATATTAGATTTTTTGATATTAAAAGCATTAACACAAGCAAGAATATGAACTGTAGAAGTCAAGATTTAATCTTACAGACACTATAAATTTTGTACCTGATTGTCAGTTAAGTTTTGACTGTCAGATATATAATCAAGATACAAGATTTCATTATTCTTTTCAACAGCTAATTTCTTACTATCATTAAAAGTTTGCATAGGAGTTTTTCCATAACAATATTTACCGGAATGAGGTCTTTCATTATTGAAATGCTCTAACCAAATATCAAGATCTAATTGTAGATCATCAAGATCTGTATAAATCTTTTTCCGCATAGCTGTATCAAAGAATTCTTGTTTCATGGTTTTATTAAAACGCTCACACATACCGTTTGTTTGTGGAGAATATGCCTTAGTTGTAGTATGTTCTATACCTTCTATGCTAAGAAATAACTCAAAAGCATGATGCTCTATATTCCCCTTATATTCTGACCCACGGTCTGTAAGAATACGAAGTATTGGTATTCCTTGGGTCTCGTACCATGGTAACACGCGGTCATTCAGCATATCAGCAGCAGTAAGAGCTGTTTTATCAGTATATAGTTTAGCATCTGCTACCCTAGTATAGCTATCAATAAATACCTGAGAATAAACCTTACCGATACCTTTAAAATTACCTACATAGTATGTATCCTGACATCCTAGATAACCTGGATGCTGCGTCTCAATTTCTCCATGTGCTTCTTTTTCATTACGACGCTTCTCTAGTACTTGTAACTGAGCCTCAGTAAGAACAATACCATCCTGAGCCATTTTTGCTTCTAATGCTTTAAGCCTTTTACTGATATTGTTTAAATCATTACGTAACCAAATTGATCTCACTCCTCCAGGTGATACAAGTACACCAGTCTTTTTAAGCTCATTTGATACTCTAAGCTGACCGTATGCTGGATATTCTATTGCCATATCCATTACTGCCTTCTCTATCGCTGGATCAACTCTATTCGCTATTATTGGCTTTCTGCGACTAATTTCATACAATGCTTCTTCGCCACCAGTTTCATACAGTTCTTTAAATCTGTAATAACTATCTCTACTATATCCCATCGCTTTACATGCTGATGATATACTACCAAGGCTCTTAGCTAATTCAAGTAACCCCAATTTTGGCTTTATTATTTTTTGATTTAAGTTCATTATGACCTTCCATTTTTTTATCTGTATTTTTTAATACATTATTTTTATTAAATGTAAGATCAAATGTCAACTACTACAAAGAATATTAGATTTTTTGATATTAAAAGCATTAACACAAGCAAGAATATGAACTAAAAAATTCGTAGGTGATCTATGCCTTGAATGCTCAAGGTCCATACTCTTTTTCAGAACATTAAATACAGATTCAACCAATGACCTTTTTCTAAGTTGCATTTTGTCTTCCATTTCAATCAAATGATTCTTCATATCTTTCCTTATCCCTGTAAATAACCGTAAACCTCTATTATATAATTTACTGAATAAATCCTTAGATATGTAGCCTTTGTCACCAAAGATTTTACCTTGTAATCCAGCTGTTATAGCCTCTGCCGCTGATAAATCACTATTATTTGCTTTGGTAATTTTGATTGCCATAATTGCTCCCTTATTATTAATTACTATATGCAACTTAAATCCCATAAACCATCCATAACTACTCATCCCGATTTTAGCAATATTACCGAATACTTTATTATTGCTTATACGCTTTGTATGACATATTGATAATTTAGTTGAATCAATAAAATAAATTCCTGTTTCTTCTCCTCTAAATAGTTGCAGCATTATAGCAAACGGTAGAATTAATCTCGGCCATAATTGTATTATTCGGCTATAACTTGGTAATTTAAAATATCCTCTGTATTTATATGATAGGTGATATAAATAGTAATTCTTAAAGTCTTTGCACGGTGATAAATAAAAATATAATACTATAGTTAAAAGCTCTGAAAGACTTAATTCTCCTAACCTCTGACGCTTTCTATCTGTTGGTACTAATTTTTGCTTCTCCCATTCTTCGTATATTTTGCAAAAATTATCTAGTATATAGAATAAACTTATGATACATCTTTTCATTGTTGGGTTCTCGTTTTTTTTATCAAAAACTTTTGTAACCCAACACTCTACTCTTGTAAATAACTTATTCTTATTTCCTTCCTTACTTATCTCTTATCCTAAACTGGCGTTAAAAAGCTAATGACACTAAGCTGAAAGGCTACAGGAATAAATAACTGGGTGTATAGGCACTATGTGCTAATCAGAAATGATGCTGACTTGAGACTGGTGATTTACCCTAAGTAAGTAAACAAGATTATGAATTATTTTGGAAAAGTTAGATGCAAAACGCAAATGTAACAATTAAGACCGATAATAATAACTTTGAGAAAATTTATTGGCATGCAATAAATTGGCAAGAAGTTAATAAAAAGGTTAATAATCTTCGTAAACGTATCTATAGGGCATCTGCAAATGGTAACATGAAATTAGTACGTAGTTTATAGAAATTGATGTTGAAGTCAAGATCAAATAAATTACTTGCTATAAGATGTGTTACCCAAATCTAAATTGCAGCTGTTAGTAAATTGCTTGAGCCGTATGCATAGCAATATGCTCGTCCGGTTCTTTGGGGGGGAAGCACGCTAAGTGCCTACCTACCCGCTTGGTACTTTATTTTATCAAACAAAGTACCCAACCTCTCTATTTGCTATTTTTCAACATAGTGGATTAATAACATTTGTCTTTATTTGTTTTTTATTGATGTTTGAGTTGCTGGTTCGGTTTAGGTGTGGAAATTATCTTGATTTTTACATTAAGCATTTGTTAATTTTAGAAATCTAAAATAGAAAAATGCCTATATCTAAGGGGATATAGGCTTCAAAAAACGTGTAATTTAGTTAAACTATATTATATTCACTCCTCATAAAAAGCATTCTCAAGTCTTCCTATTATTGGTAAAGATGTCGTAATGTTATTTTCATGATTGTTATATTTATGATCATAAATATAAGTATTTTGTAGTTTTTCTTCATTTACTAAGCTTACTATTTTCTGACCTGCTGCAGATGATGTATTATACATTTCTGCTCTTATACTACCAATAATTTTTGTTATATCTTTAATTGCTTGGATACTTTGTACTTTATCTAAAATATTCTTAATTAGGATTAATGATATATCTGCACATGTTCCAGAATTAATTTGTTGCAAATTAGAATAAACAACATTTACAGATTTAGTCCCTGAAGCTATAAGATCCTTTTTTATTTCTTCTAAACTACTACTAAATTCTGATTTTATACTTAGTGGATCAATTATTGATACAATACCATCCTTTTTAACAAGAACTACAGCATGATCACTACTAGTTCCTTTAATTAGTAAAATACTTAAATATTGATTGTTGTTACATATCGCTTTTTTAACACTTACTGTATCAAGAATTGAATCAATGTTTAACCCTACTTTCATCATTAATTGAATATTATAATCAATAGATTCTAGATCCATTCCCTCAGATTCTTGACAAATTACTCCACCAATATCTCGTTGTTGAGAATCTAAAGAAATAGCAGGTTCTTTTCTAAATTTTTTGCATTCTTCATTTAATGACTTAAATACCTGCTTAAAATCTACTTTCCCATCATCTACACTTGTATATTCTTCGATAAGAGAATTTAAATATTCTGTTCTTGCGCCTGTTTCATTAAAACAAAGATCATGCAATTTTTTAAAAATGGAACAAACCTTAGTTCCTGCTCCCTTTAATAACTTATTAGATAATTCATCTAGATCAAAAAGTTCTTTTGGGGCTAAAAAATGATTTAAATATTGTTGTTGGAAACATAGTTTATGAAAATCACTTAAAATAGACGTAGCGTTAGATCCTGATAGAGATAATATATAGGATAAATTATCTAGCGTAAAACCTATCTCTTTTTTAGTAAAATCTGTTAAATATTTTGTTGGTTTTCCTTTACTATCAAAACAAAGATCATGGAATTTTTTTAAAGCAGAGCAAATATTACTTCCTGCGTCATGTAATACTCGAGATAAAAGATTTGGTGTAAACTCTGCCTTAATAAAATTACTTAAATATTTTGTGGGGCACCGTCAAGTTAAGTAAATTGGTTTCAAAAAGTACTATGTTTTTATATTTCAGGCAGCAAGAAGTCTTTGAGTAGCTTCGTCCCAAATAGATTTAGCGGATGCAAATGCAATTCTTTGCTCTGGTGCGGTTTTAGTATATCGTCCAACATTGACGGCAAATATATTTCTGACTTTGCCCATCAGTGATAATATACATTGTGCTGAATTAGGATGCTTAAATTTAATCAATATTTTTTCCTTTCGTCGAGTTGGCTGATGAGCATTTTCAACACAGTTATTTAGTCTCTTACTAGTACGATGTTCAGTGTTAGGACACATAAGCTTAATCGGTTTAATGTAACTCCTGAGCTTATCAGTAACAATTACTCTTGGAGTTGGATAATTACCCAATAATCTTGATAAAAAGCGAATAGCTGATTTCTTGTTACGACGCTTCTGCAATAATATTTCTAATTCATGCCCCTTGGAGTCAACAGCTCTCCATAATATGAATACTTCGCCTTTGATCTTGATGTTCATCTCATCTAAATGCCATTTGTCAGTTGCTTTCCTCTCTCTCTTTCTGATGACAGCTTGAAAATAAATCGCAAATTTATTGCACCAAAATCTTACAGTCTCATGACTTAAAATAATACCTCGATACGCCATCTGTTCTTGAACATCTCGGTAACTATTATTAAAGCGATGATATAACCATACTGTATGGCTAATGATGCTTGCTGGAAAACGATGTCTCTTCGGGGTTTGAGTAATATGCATAGCGTTAAGATTTATTGATAAATGGTTACTACTATTCTATAAATCATTCCTTTCAATCGCTCAATACTTAAATTTACATCTCTCTTAACTTGACGATGCCATTTATATTTATTACTGCCCAATGTAATGCTGTTTTCCCGGTTTTATCTTGTAAGTTTGAGTCAATTATATCTGTTTTATCTTTTAATATTTCCTTTACCGATCTTTGATAATTATATCTAGCAAATAATAGAAGACCCTTGCTGTTTGTACTGAACATATTTGATGTATTTACTAGTGGATTATGTTGTTTACTATTGTCATTACGTTGCAGTGTTGTTAGCTTTTATGTCATTCCCATTAAACCCTTACCTTAAACACTTTAAAAATAAATACTAGCTCTTCGGCTATCTCTTTAAGATAGTCAAAACGACCGGCAGAACCGGTGTGACCTGTATCCATGTTAATTTTTAACAATAGAGGGTTATTATTGGTTTTGAGAGTACGCAATTTCGCTACCCATTTTGCCGGCTCCCAGTATCCTCTACCCGCGGGTCTGAAATACCGCAAGTAACGAATAGAGCAGGGTAGTTTTGTGCTTTAACATTATCATAAGGCGAGTATGATTTAATATAGTCAAAATATTCTTTCTCCTTTGGATTACCCCATTCATTATACTCTATAAGAGTTAGTGGCAAACTCTCATCAAGCATGGTGTTTAGGACATCGACAAAAGGCACGTGTGCAATAGCTGCTTTGTATATTTCAGGTTTTTCGTTAAGAACGTAACCGATTAGCATACCGCCGGCACTGTCGCCCATTATTACTATATTATTGTTATTTGTATATTTTTCTTGAATCAAAGTTTTAGAGCAGACTATAAAATCTTCAAAAGTTCTTTTTATTTAGGAATTTTGCAGCTTCATACCAACTATGACCAAGATCGTCACCGCCTCTAATATGAGTAACTGCGTAAATAAAACCGCGATCAGCAAGACTAACTGCCATATTTCTAAAATTAACCGGCATTGCAATGCCATATGCTCCGTAACCCATTAAATATAAAGGATTTGTACCATCTTTTTGAACAGAGATTTTTTATAAAAAAGTGTGATAGGAACTTTAACGCCTGCATTATCTGCAAATATTCGCTCTACCTTATATTCTTCAGGATTAAACCCAGAGGGTATTTCCTGCTCTTTTAATATCGTTAATTTATTGTTGGCGAAATCATAGCTATAAATAGTACTAGGTCTTGCAAGAGAAGAATAATTTAAGCGTATATCGTCTTCATCAAAATTAGTAGAATAGCCGTTTGCTTGAAAACTACTATCCGGAAAAGAAACAATTTTTTCTAAATCGTCCCTAAATCGCTTTATTTTAAGAAGGGGTAAGCCGTTATCACGATAATTTAAAATAAGATAATTTACTGTTACATCAAAATCTTTTAAATATTTATTTTGCTCTTCTTTTATATAATCATTATCCCAATCATCGTTTTGGAAGTTATCTACCGAAACTTTGACGATACGGAAATTTTTAGCTTTATAATTGGTTTTGATATAAAAATAATCACCATGATGAGCTATATCATAAAATATATGATTCTGGACGGGTCGTACCAATTTAGGCGTAAAGCTGTTATCCTCCATAGAAATTGCATAAATTTCATTTTCGTTATGATCACCTGAATTGATAAATAAATATTTGCGGCTTGCTGATTTTTCGCTACTGACAAAATGAAGAGAATTTTTTACCTCGAATATTAGCTGATCATTTGATGAATTTTCACCTAAGCGATGAAACATTACTTTGTCCCAACGTTGATTTTCATTAATAGTGATATAGAAAAAACCATTTAGTTTTTCATGCCAGATTATAGTAGGTGCGACATCCTTTATTGTGTCTGGTAAATATTTTTGCTCTTTTAAATTATATATTTTGATATCGTATTTTTCGCTACCGGTAAAGTTAACGCTATAAGCCATTAAATTTTGATCAGGCGACATAGAAACTTTACCAACCTCGGTAAAACCGTCGTTTAAAAGATTCACGTCTAATATTATTTCTTCCTTTGCATCTAACCCCATATATTTTCGGCAATATATCGGATAGTTTTTATCGCCTTCTACTCTATGATAATAATAATAATCTTCTTTCTTAGTATAAACTGAAGTATCGTCTAATTTAATTCGTCCTTTTAATTCTTCAAAAATCTTTTCTTTATCGCTTTGTAAATTGGCAAAAAAACTTTCAGTATATTTATTTTCAGCTTTTAGGTAATCCAAAATTTTAGTGTCTTGTACGTCTGTCCATTTAGGATCACGCAGCCAATGATAATCATCATTTATTTTCTGTCCGTGGATTTTAAAGCTGTAATCTTGTTTATCGGCAATAGGCGGTTTCATATATTTATTTAATATTATAAGAGTTAAAGATGTTTATGTCATTTTAGCATAGGCGGGAATGACATAAAGTACTAAAATTAAACTGATTAACATTAATATTACAATAAATATAGAAGTTTGCTGATTGTGCCAAGAGGATAATTTGTTTAAAGCATTATTCCATAGAGATTTTAAATTAAGATATTCATCTTCGTCTATCTCATTGTTTTTTGTTTCTTTATATTTGGTAATGCTGAAATAAGTAATTTTTTCTATATATTGATATAAATCAAGATTGATATTTTCTGTTAAAATTCGTGGCACTTTTCTAAGTATTAAAGCTAAAAATAGAGAAATTGTAACAATTAGTAAGTTACTATCCATATTAGAGCTAGCTACATACGACATAGGAATCGGGTAAAATAAGCATATACCTAAAGTTATGGTGCAGGAAGAGAAATAAAGTATGTCATTCCCGCGTAGGCGGGAATCCACAGATAATAATAGCTTTTACTAGATTCCCACTTTTGCGATAATGACATCATTCCCGCCTCAAAAACTAATCCGAATAATACGATAGAGGTGGCTATTTTGAAGAAAATCATAATATATTTCTCGTTTAAAGCATTTGCCATTTCCAATTTAATATAAGAAGAGCTAATCGGTAGAATAGAGAGATATATTAATACAGTAATTATAAACCCGATTAATAAAAGAGGACTAACAGCTATTTTAAGATCTTGATAATTTTTAATTTGATACCGATCTTCTAAAATAGAAAAGTAAAAAACAAATAACCCATTATATAATATATGTATAAATATAAAGCTTGTAACAAGAAATATTATATTTGGGGATGGAATGGCTATAGCAGCAAGCACAAAGCCCAATTGCGAAATAGTAAGATAGCATACTATTCTTTTAAGGTTTTTCTCAATTAAGGCGAATATGAGTCCGTAAACGATCATAGATAAACCGAAAGATTTAAGTATTTCAAGACCACTAAATAATTTTAGGATGATAATTAAGTTGACTTTAGTAGTAAAGCTGATCAAATATATTATGCCGCTACCTGAAGCTGTAGGATAACAATTAACTACCCATCCGTTGAAGAAAATAGCAGAGACATTGATCAAGCAGCCTGTTAGTATTAACATTGCCGGTAGCTCAAAGTTACGTACTGCTTCCGTTAAAGAAATAAATATTGAATCATTTGTAGCTGAAATTAGTAGACTAATACCTGTTAGAATTAAACTGCTACTAAATAAATGCGTTAGGAAATATTGACGTGCCGGCTTCATTTTTAATTGCCCCCAAAAAACAATTATAGAGGAAAAAATCGTCATAAATTCCAGCGAGATTATCATAGAGATAAAATCGCCTAAAAATAAGCAAATGAGAGATGAAAGGCAATATAAACTACCGATTAAACTTTCAAATTTTCTATTTAGAGAAATCGCATATAAATTTGTAATAGCGGTAATTAGTAAAAATGCTACGGCTAATAATTGGTTTTGCGTGCTAAAGTCGAATACTAGCTCAAAATTAGTAAGAAAAAATGATAGTTTAGTGTTTTGAAACATTTTAATTTTTAAGCGAAACTGTTAATATGTATTAGTTGAGATTTGATCTTACATTTAATAAAAATTACGTATTAAAAATACAGATAAAAAAATGGAAGGTCACAATGCACTTAAATCAAAAAATAATAAAGCCAAAATTAGGTTTACTTGAATTAGCTAAGAGTCTTGGTAGTATATCATCAGCATGTAAAGCGATGGGATATAGTAGAGATAGTTATTACAGATTTAAAGAACTGTATGAAACTGGTGGCGAAGAAGCGTTGTATGAAATTAGTCGAAGAAAGCCAATAATAGCGAATAGAGTTGATCCAGCGATAGAGAAGGCAGTAATGGATATGGCAATAGAATATCCAGCATATGGTCAGCTAAGAGTATCAAATGAGCTTAAGAAGAGTGGTATACTTGTATCACCTGGAGGAGTGAGATCAATTTGGCTACGTAATGATTTAAATAATATCAGTAAAAGGCTTAAAGCATTAGAAGCAAAGATGGCTCAAGATGGGATTGTTCTTACTGAAGCTCAGTTACAAGTACTAGAGAAGCGTCGTAATGAAAAAGAAGCACATGGAGAAATTGAGACGCAGCATCCAGGTTATCTAGGATGTCAGGATACGTATTATGTAGGTAATTTTAAAGGTATAGGTAAGGTTTATTCTCAGGTATTTATTGATAGCTATACTAGGGTAGCGGATGCTAAACTATATACTGATAAAACAGCAATTACTGCTGCTGATATGCTTAATGACCGGGTGTTACCATGGTATGAGAGCCAAGGGATACCAATACTGCGTATTCTTACAGATCGTGGGTCAGAATATAAGGGCAATATAGAGCATCATGCTTTTGAGTTATTTCTTAGCATAGAAGGTATAGAACATACTACAACTAAGGCATATTCTCCCCAAACAAATGGTATGTGTGAGCGTTTTAATAAAACCATGAAACAAGAATTCTTTGATACGGCTATGCGAAAAAAGATTTATACAGATCTTGATGATTTACAATTAGATCTTGATATTTGGTTAGAGCATTTCAATAATGAAAGACCTCATTCTGGTAAATATTGTTATGGGAAAACTCCTATGCAAACTTTTCAGGATGGTAAGAAATTAGCTGTTGAAAAGAATAATGAAATTTTGTATCTTGATTATATATCTGACAGTCAAAATTTAACTGACAATCAGGTACAAAATTTATAGTGTCTGTAAGATTAAATCTTGACTTCTACAGTTAATACTTCTAGTCCGTGAATTCTTTTAAATTCTTTTGCATTTAAGGTAAGAATAGGGTAATTATGAGTTATTGCCGTTGCTGCTATTAGCAAATCATGAGTATCAATAGTTATATGTTCTTTATATAGATTATCTATAATTTTTGCATATACATATGCTTCTTCAATACTGAAAGGTAATACGGCAAATATGCTTTTTACATATTCTATAAAAGCTAGGCATTTTACACGTCTATTATCTTGTTAGCTCTATCAACCCCGGTTAATAATTCTGTTAATATAATAGGATTAATATAACTTGAACCAAAATTTAACAACTCATTATGATTTATTTTATCTTTTTCTAACGCTATAAGTACTGAGGTGTCGATTATTAATCCCATTTTTCAACCAATTTTTTAATATTTTGTCGTGTACTTTTTCTTATTTGATTAACATTTTTTATATAATCATCAATATCATCCGCATCTAATATAGGGGCATGTTCTAAAAATTCTCTTAAAGTTCCTGTAGGTATATTATATTTATTTTTTAGATTATGTCCTTGTCGTGCTTCATATATAACCTTTTTAAATTGTTCAGCGTCCTCAACGTCTAATACAGGAGCGTGTTCAAAAAACTCTTTCAATGTTTTTTTAGGTTTACCAACCGAATGAACAGGTGTAATTTGTGCCACGATATTATTACCTTTTTGAATATCAAAGCTTTCGCCCTTATAATAAACGCGGTTAATGATATCGGAGAATGAACGGACGGCTTCCGTCGCCTTAATGATTTGTGCCATATCTATACTCTAATAAGATTATTATACATTATATATTATACTATTTTATGTAATATATGTAAATATACATTTTACATACTGTGTCATCTCTTAGACAAGCCATGGGATCCAGTTAGCTTGAATGTCATATCGCGGCTTACTAGCTAGATCTTAAGACACAGACTATCACACAAAACCTAGTTCACAAGTTATGGGGTGACACTTAAAGACTTATAACGCGAATTTAGGATAAGTGAAGTTTGTTAATATCAAAAGAAGAATAAAGAATATTAGATTTTTTGATATTAAAAGCATTAACACAAGCAAGAATATGAACTAAAAAATTCGTAGGTGATCTATGCCTTGAATGCTCAAGGTCCATACTCTTTTTTAGAACATTAAATACAGATTCAACCAATGACCTTTTTCTAAGTTGCATTTTGTCTTCCATTTCAATCAAATGATTCTTCATATCTTTCCTTATCCCTGTAAATAACCGTAAACCTCTATTATATAATTTACTGAATAAATCCTTAGATATGTAGCCTTTGTCACCAAAGATTTTACCTTGTAATCCAGCTGTTATAGCCTCTGCCGCTGATAAATCACTATTATTTGCTTTGGTAATTTTGATTGCCATAATTGCTCCCTTATTATTAATTACTATATGCAACTTAAATCCCATAAACCATCCATAACTACTCATCCCGATTTTAGCAATATTACCGAATACTTTATTATTGCTTGTACGCTTTGTATGACATATTGATAATTTAGTTGAATCAATAAAATAAATTCCTGTTTCTTCTCCTCTAAATAGTTGCAGCATTATAGCAAACGGTAGAATTAATCTCGGCCATAATTGTATTATTCGGCTATAACTTGGTAATTTAAAATATCCTCTGTATTTATATGATAGGTGATATAAATAGTAATTCTTAAAGTCTTTGCACGGTGATAAATAAAAATATAATACTATAGTTAAAAGCTCTGAAAGACTTAATTCTCCTAACCTCTGACGCTTTCTATCTGTTGGTACTAATTTTTGCTTCTCCCATTCTTCGTATATTTTGCAAAAATTATCTAGTATATAGAATAAACTTATGATACATCTTTTCATTGTTGGGTTCTCGTTTTTTTTATCAAAAACTTTTGTAACCCAACACTCTACTCTTGTAAATAACTTATTCTTATTTCCTTCCTTACTTATCTCTTATCCTAAACTGGCGTTTTTAAGACCTCTCTTACCTACTACCAGTTGCCAAGTAATAGGCTTACTACGTTTCACTAATTAAAGATGCGTTAAATTGGTTACCTTTTGTATACCGGGGAACTGGCATTTTTAAAGAAGGTCGCGTATTCCTTCTTACAGTTAAGCTTTTCAGCTTCATCCCTATAACAGATATTATCTGGAGTATCTGCTTTTATATTTACGATATTTTCCATACAAAGATTCACTTTCGTTTAACCAATTTTAACTTTACCTTGCCCCTATTTCCCATCCAGATTAGTAATTTAGTTAGGCTTCTTATTGCGCTTAGCACAAGATCGTTACCAACCTTGCACCGCAATAATAGTAATTAGGTCTAAATGCAACCTAGCCGCAATATACTTGCAGACTTTATTTTAGTGCCATCGTGTCGCAACACGCAATATACTTGCAGACTTTATTTTAGTGCCATCGTGTCGCAACACGCAATATACTTGCAGACTTTATTTTAGTGCCATCGTGTCGCAACACGCAATATACTTGCAGACTTTATTTTAGTGCCATCGTGTCGCAAAGCGGGTAGGTAGGCACTTTAGAGTGCTTTCCTCCCAAAGAACCGTACAAGCGAATTACTCCGCATACGGCTCAAGCAATTTACTAACAGCTGCAATTAGTTGGCCTCGCTTGCTATGTACTTGCCTATGACAGTTTGTATGCAATAGGCACAAATTGTTAATATGGTCAGTGCCGCCACATCTTTTAAGTATTTTATGATGGACTTGTACATTTTCTCCATTATCTATTGAATCTAAACAAACAAGGCATTTACCTTCTTGTCTACGCCAAAGAATCTGTCTGGTCTTAAAGAAGTACTTTGGTTTACTAGCTTGACGTTTTTGCCAGTATTCCTTAAGTGCTGGATTATCAGGAGATGCTTTGCCTTTAACTAGAATATGTCTTTTAATTGCTGTCCATTGTAATTTCCATAGATATAGATCTTTACTTTTATCCATAAAGACCCAATTATCATTTCGAGCTTTGATTCTGCCCCAATACTTCTCTTTAAGCCACTTCCAGTATTTATTAGGATGTCTTCTACAAGCAAATCTTGCTTGTCGCATCCACATCCAACGATCTAGTTGGATAAAAGTTCTTTTGGCGACAACCTTGTTAAAATAACTGCACCACCCCATTATTCTAGGGTTAAGATTTTCAATTATTCTATCAATTCCCCATGCGAAGCTTCTTTTCCATTCAATCATTATTCGCTTTTTAAATGATTTAATAGTATCTTTGGACGGTTTGACTAGTAGTGTTACACCTCTTCTTCTACTTTTAGTATTATATTGACGAATATTAAATCCCAGAAAGTCAAAACCCTCCTTAATATGAAGTATCTTGGTCTTTTCTTCTGATAATCCTAATCCTCTAATATTTAACCAATCGTTGATTATCTGCTTTGCTTTGATACAAGAGCTTTCAGATTTTGCACAAATGACAAAATCATCTGCATATTTGACTAAAGCATATTCAGACTTAGGGTGGAGATGATCATATTTATCATAAGTTATGTTAAGTATGTCTTCCATTCCATGAAGAGCGATGTTTAAAAGTAAGGGACTGATTACTCCTCCTTGAGGAGTACCAACTGTTGTTTTGGTGAATTGATATTCTTCCATTACGCCAGATTTAAGCCATGCTTTAATCCAATTTCGTGCTGGAAAATTTCCTACAATCTTCAAAAGAAAATCATGATCGATATTATCAAATGCACTTTTAATATCAGCGTCTAATATCCATCCCCTAGTTGTACCAGGGCAAACAATAGCAGAAATTCTCTGTATTGCATCGTGGGTGCTACGTCCAGGTCTAAAGCCGTAACTACTACCCTCAAACTTAGCTTCCCAGTATGGTTCAAGTGCTGATTTAACAACAGCTTGCCTACATCTATCCAAAATAGTGGGCAAGCCTAGAGGTCTAAGTTTGCCCTTTCTTTTAGGTATGTACACACGCTTGATTGGTTTAACAGATAATAGATTGTTATCTATTAATTTGTGCATTAATAGATTTCTTTCTTTATCTGTATTAACAACTATTTTATCAATACCAGGACTTCTCTTCCCTCGATTGATTTGGGTAACACGTCTTATAGCAAGTAATTTATTTGACCTTGACTTTAACATCAGTTTCTGTAGACTACCTACTAGTTTCGTATTACCATTTGCAGATGCCCTATAAATACGTTTACGAAGATTATTAACCTTTTTATTAATATCCTGCCAATCAATTGCATACCAATGGATTTGTTCGGAATTATTATTATCATTAGTCTTAATTGTTACATTTGCGTTTAGCATCTAACTTTTCCAATATAATTCATAATCTTGTTTACTTATTTAGGGTAAATCACCAGTCTTAAGTCAGCATCATTTCTGATTAGCACATAGTGCCTATACACCCAGTTATGTATTCCTGTAGTCTTTCGACTTAGTGTCATTAGCTTTTTAAGACCTCTCTTACCTACTATCAGTTGCCAAATAATAGGCTTACCACGTTTCACTAATTAAAGATGCGTTAAGTTGGTTACCTTCTTTATACCGGGGAACTGGCATTTTTAAAGAAGGTCGCGTGTGCCTTCTTACAGCTAAGCTTTTCAGCTTTATCCCTATAACAGATATTATCTGGAGTATCTGCTTTTATATTTACGATATTTTCCAAACAAAGATTCACTTTCGTTTAACCAATTTTAACTTTACTTTGCCCCTATTTCCTATCCAGATTAGTACTTTAGTTAGGCTTCTTATTGCGCTTAGCACAAGGTCGTTACCAACCTTGCACCGCAATAATAGTAATTAGGTCTAAATGCAACCTAGCCGCAATATACTTGCAGACTTTATTTTAGTGCCATCGTGTCGCACCATGCAATATATAAACTATCGTTTATTGTTTGCTGATTTATTGCTGATTCAATGGATGATGAAAAGCATTCATGCTAATGTAATGCAGGATTGTAATAATCATAAGAAACAGAATCATGGCGATACAGTTTGCAAGGATAGAGATAGTAAGTAGGAGTTCAGGAGGAAATGCTTGTTTGAAAGCTGCTTATAATGCCAGGCTGATTATTAAAGATGAAAGAACTAACGTTACTTATAATTTTAGCAAAAAAGGCGATAATGTTTACCATGCTGTTTTATTACCTAACCACGTAGATCAAAAATTCAAAGACTCAAGAGTTTTGATGAATGAAGTAGAACGTCTAGAGACAAGAAAAAATAGTCAATTATTAAAAGATGTAGTTATAGCACTGCCTGATGATAAGGAATTGGATTTAGATGATAGAATAGCAATTACTCATAAAATCATTGAGGAGATGGGGTGGGTAAAAAATGGTCTAGGAGTTCAAGTTGATATTCATCAGCCCCACATGATGGAGAAAAGAATTGGCATGCCCATTTGCTTGTTACTACCAGAAGATTTACAGAAGACGGTAAATCTTTAGGAGCTAAAGCAGTAGATTTAAATCCTAAATTTGCTAAAGTAAAGTGGCAAAGCGTTTATTATCCTGGAAGATAAAATAATTCATGAAAGAGCTAAAGAAGTAATTAATAAATATTTTGCTAAGTTAGGTTTAGACATCAGAGTAGATCCGATAAGTTTTATGCCACAGCAGCATGTTGGTCCTAGTAGAATGCGAAATATTATCAATGAAATAGCAGAGCAAAATAAAATATGTAAGTTAGCCCATCTTGAGATTGTTAAGAATAGCGATGGAGTATTAAATCGTATTATTGGTCATCAATCTATTTTTACTAAATTAGATATAGAAAAAGCAGTAAAAGAGATTCTAGAAGAAGCAGAAAAGTCAAAACTAATAAGGAAGGTATTAAATTCAGATAGGCTGGTAAAACTATATAATGAAGATGGCACGGATACTAAATACTATACTACTAAAGGCGTGCGAGATGAAGAATTAAGGATAGTTAGAATAGCAGATAAGGTAAATAGCCAGATTCATTTTAATAACGTTATTAAGCTTAAAAGTGCTATTGATAATCTTGCAAGTGTTAATGAAGCACAAAGAGCAAGTCTGCAGCATATTTTAATTAATAATCAAGGGATTAGGATCTTGCAAGGTAGAGCCGGCACCGGTAAGTCGCAAGTACTTGCTGAAGCTTATAAAATTGCCACTAACCATGGGCAAAATATTATAGGACTCGCTCCTACTCATAAAGCAGCATCAGAGCTTAAAAGTAAAGGTTACCTGCAATGTTATACAGTAAAAGGTTTTTTATTTAAATTGTATAATGGGAAAGCTGAACTACCAAGAAATACTACGTTAGTAGTAGATGAAGCAGGGATGGTAGGTAATAGTGATTATTTAGAATTACTAAAAGTAGCAAGGAGTAATAATTGTAATCTAATACTGGCTGGAGATGAGAGACAACTCACTTCCGTTGAGCGAGGAGGAATGTTTGCAGTATTAGCTAGTAAATTTGGCTCATATGAATTAAGTAACATTAGAAGACAAAGTAAAGTGTGGGCAAGAGAAATGGCTTCATGCTTTGCAAGATCAGATATTACTGGTGGTTTGCATTTACTAGAACAACATAACTGTTTAAAGAGTGATCATACACTAGAAGAATCAATGGTAAGATTAATTAATGATTGGAGTAACAGCAAATTTGCTCTAAATGAGCATTTAATAATTACCATGCGTAATGTTGAAGTAGATAGTATTAATCAAGGGATCAGGGAGTTACTAAAAGCTAAAGGATTGCTTACCGGTAAAGAGTATAGACGCTATCTATCATCTGAAAAGCATGAAGATTATATGGCAGGAGATCATATTTTGTTTAAAAGTACTAATAAAGATTTACAAATAGAAAATGGGAAATTTGCAACGGATAACTTCAGTAAGTAATGATAAGTTTGTTGCTAAAATAGATAGCGGGAAAGAAATAGAATTTAATCCTCAAGATGTAAGCTTTAAACATGGCTATGCTTCTACAGTGTATAAAGCACAAGGAGCATCAATTAAAGATGTCTATGTATTACATAATTTAGCAGGAAATAGCAGAAATTCTTATGTAGCCATGACTAGACATATAGAAGAGGTAAAACTTTACTATAATAGAAAGGCTACCAGGAATATGGCCAGTTTAATATCGCAACTTAGCAAAATAGATAATAGGCTATCTAGCATGAATTTTAAAACTTTAGAAGAGTTGCTAGCAGTTCAGGAAAGCAAGAGTCCTAATATTATAGATAAAGTAGGTAATTGGTTTAAAGGGGTAGTAGAAGATATTAAGGATAGATTACACAGTAATGATAACTATTACCACTTAAGAGTGAAGTTAGGACCACCTGCTAAAGTAGCAGAAATCCTAAGAAGCACTAGCACAAATCTTGCCACAAGCCATAAAGCCCAAGAAGAGCGAAAAAGCTCTTCTTATAACCTTACGAATTGTAATAAACAAGATACAACAATAAGTGTTAAGTTACAAGAGGATATTATGGCAAAGACAAAAATAGATTATAATTCTATTAATAAACAAGAAGCACTGGAATTAAAACAAAAATTATCATTTAAAGCTGAAGAAATAGGACGAAGCTTACTTGGTAGTCCAAATAAGCATTTATCAAATAGCCAGTTACTCCGCTGGGAGAAAGATGGTAAAATAGTGATGAAGATAAATGGCAGTAAAGCTGACAGATGGTATGATTTTAGTAAAGGAGAGGGAGGAGATCTATTTACCTTAGTACAAAGAGAAAAAAATTGTGATTTTGTAGAAGCTAAGAAATATTTACAAGATATGGTTGGTATGTCAACCAACGGAGGTAAAGATCTAGCATCAAATTTAGCAGCAGACAAAAATCAACAAATTAAAATTCAAACAGAGCAATATGATGAAATAGCAAAAATTAAGAGAGCTATAGGATTATATGAAAAATCAGATTCTATAAAATATGTTATGCCAAATAATGTAGCAAAAAGATATTTATCAGAACATCGTGGAATTAAAGAAATATTAACAAGATACCAACTAAGTAATGATCTTAGAACTGATATGATGTGGGATAGTAATAGTAAACAATATTATCCTGCATTAATTGCTTTTGCTAGAAATAAAGATGGTAATATTACCGGAGGTCAATCTATTTATTTAAATAAAGAAACAGGGTCAAAAGCGAGTATAGAAGTTAATAAACGTTCATTTGGCAAAATTAGAGGTTCTTTTGTTGAGATTAGTAAAAATAATGAACAGCAGAACGTACAAAGCAGGAACGTACAAAGCAGTAAAGATGGCAACAATTTAGTTAGTAATGTAACGATTATAGCAGAAGGGTTAGAGACGGCTTTAAGCATTGGGGAAGCTGGTATTAAAGGCAAAATTCTTTGTAGCTTAGGTGTGAGTAACATTAGGAACTATGAGCCTATCAAAGGAGAGAGAATAATAATTGCTGCTGATAACGATGGCAAAGAAGCAGTATCAGTTAATACTGTAATTAAGGCTCAAGAAGAATTAATTAGCAAAGGAGCAGCGGTAGCAATAGTACGACCACTCGAGACAGGAGATTTTAATGATGTGCTAAAATCTCAAGGAGCAGAATCTATTAGAAATCTTCTAGAGCCTGAAATAATAAAATTAACAGCAGCTACTAAGGTAACTAAACAGTCATCCTTAAAAGCAAGTGATGATAGAAAATCACAATTTAAGTCTATAGAATTACTATTTTCAAAAATGGTAAATAACGATAATATGTAGAAGTCAAGATTTAATCTTACAGACACTATAAATTTTGTACCTGATTGTCAGTTAAGTTTTGACTGTCAGATATATAATCAAGATACAAGATTTCATTATTCTTTTCAACAGCTAATTTCTTACTATCATTAAAAGTTTGCATAGGAGTTTTTCCATAACAATATTTACCGGAATGAGGTCTTTCATTATTGAAATGCTCTAACCAAATATCAAGATCTAATTGTAGATCATCAAGATCTGTATAAATCTTTTTCCGCATAGCTGTATCAAAGAATTCTTGTTTCATGGTTTTATTAAAACGCTCACACATACCGTTTGTTTGTGGAGAATATGCCTTAGTTGTAGTATGTTCTATACCTTCTATGCTAAGAAATAACTCAAAAGCATGATGCTCTATATTCCCCTTATATTCTGACCCACGGTCTGTAAGAATACGAAGTATTGGTATTCCTTGGGTCTCGTACCATGGTAACACGCGGTCATTCAGCATATCAGCAGCAGTAAGAGCTGTTTTATCAGTATATAGTTTAGCATCTGCTACCCTAGTATAGCTATCAATAAATACCTGAGAATAAACCTTACCGATACCTTTAAAATTACCTACATAGTATGTATCCTGACATCCTAGATAACCTGGATGCTGCGTCTCAATTTCTCCATGTGCTTCTTTTTCATTACGACGCTTCTCTAGTACTTGTAACTGAGCCTCAGTAAGAACAATACCATCCTGAGCCATTTTTGCTTCTAATGCTTTAAGCCTTTTACTGATATTGTTTAAATCATTACGTAACCAAATTGATCTCACTCCTCCAGGTGATACAAGTACACCAGTCTTTTTAAGCTCATTTGATACTCTAAGCTGACCGTATGCTGGATATTCTATTGCCATATCCATTACTGCCTTCTCTATCGCTGGATCAACTCTATTCGCTATTATTGGCTTTCTGCGACTAATTTCATACAATGCTTCTTCGCCACCAGTTTCATACAGTTCTTTAAATCTGTAATAACTATCTCTACTATATCCCATCGCTTTACATGCTGATGATATACTACCAAGGCTCTTAGCTAATTCAAGTAACCCCAATTTTGGCTTTATTATTTTTTGATTTAAGTTCATTATGACCTTCCATTTTTTTATCTGTATTTTTTAATACATTATTTTTATTAAATGTAAGATCAAATGTCAACTACTACAGATAATAACGGACTAAATAATTTGCAGCAACAGCAAATACAAGCTTTAGCACAGTTTGGCACAACAGAGAATATCAATACCGCAATACAAATCTACAGAGAAAAAGGTATAGATTCTTGTACTGCTTATAGTAACAAAATTTGCATAGCAGCAATAGAAAAGAAGATACAGAAGGATTTACAAATTATGCAGAATAAATTTGATCCTAATTATAATCTTGGTGATAAAAGATTTTCTGATATAGTAATATATGATTTTCAAGGCAAAAGCCATCTCGTCCCTGAAGATTACTTAAATGCCATAGGAAAAGATAAACAAGTAATGCAGTACATAAGTCCAAACTCAGAAATAGATAAAGAAATAAAAAGTGCGGTAAAGAATTGCTCTAAGATCAAGCTAAATCAAGGAATAAGAGTTTAGGATGTAATGTAATAATATTTTATCAAGTTAAAAAATGTAAATATATGAGTGAACAAGGAAACCTGCTTGGTGATCCAGATAAAGGCACGAAGAAAGCTAAGCATGATAAGATATTTCGTAAGGCACTAGAGAATCCTCTAGTTGCCCATGAATTCTTTAATGCACATTTGCCCCCAAATATTAAAAGTTTAATAGATTTTCCTAGTTTAGCAATGGAAAATACCACTTTTGTAGAAAGCTCTTTAAAAGATTCTATCTCTGATGTTTTATTCTCATGCAAATTTGATAAACAAGACGGATACTTATTTTTGCTTGTCGAGCATCAATCAAAAGCAGATCATTTTATGGCTTTTAGGCTATTTAAATATATGATTAATATTTGTGAGCGACATTTAATACAAAATCCTAAAGCTAAGACTTTACCATTAATATACCCGATGATATTTTATAATGGTCAGGAGAAATACAATGTTGCAAGGAATTTATGGGATTTATTTGCTAATAACAAATTAGCAAAAGAATTATGGATTAATGATTACCAGTTAGTGAATGTTCATGAAATTCCTGACGAAGAGTTTAAACAAAGGATATGGTCAGGGATATTAGAATTTTTTCTCAAGCATATACATGAGAGAGAGTTGTTAAAAAGATGGCAAGAAATATCAGATATATTACCGGAATTAACAAAAATAACGATAGGTTATGATTATCTAGAAATGATATTATATTATACTTTGACAAAGATAGAGCAAGCTGATAAAATAGAACTAGAAAATTTATTATCAACAAAGTTAAATCCAGAAATAGGGACAAGGCTTATGAGAAGTTTAGCAGAGCATTGGCAACAAGAAGGGAAAGAAATAGGTATTCTTGAAGGCTTACAAGTTGGTGAAGCTAAAGGTATCCAAATTGGAAAAGCTGAAGGAAAAGCTGAAGGAAAAGCTGAAGGAAAAGCTGAGGAAAGAGTTGAAATAGCAAAAAAAATGCTATCCCAAGGTTGCAATATTGCTTTAATCTCTAGTGTAACAGGTCTTGATGAAGCTTTTATTAGTTCTTTAGAGTAAACATATTTCTTGTAAAATTTACTCTGCTGTTTGAAAAATCATTTATAAAAAATTCTGAAATAACAAAAAAGTTTTTTATACACAGTGTACCTCTAAAACTCGTAATACTAAATTAGCGATTTAAAAGGGCGTTATAATAGGATTTTTCTTTATAAGGTATATATCCCCCCCTATCAAACAATTAAAATCTTTTAAAAATGCCATTAAAATGGTTTTATATCTTTAGATTTAAATCAAGTTTGTAAATTCATTTTAAGTTTGGTAATAGGGAAATTACCCACAAGTTTTACATAACAGGTAAGATCAGGTAAATTCATGATTTCAGAAGGCATTACTAATAATTTCCTTTTCTCTAAGCTGTGCATATTCACTCCATCACGCATGGAGTTAGCTCCGTATGAGAGATTCTCTTGAGTTTCAATAATTTCTTGCTCACCAAGCATTAAAGCTGATTTTTGAGCTGTTTGCCAGTCACTTACTCGAAAGATAAATTTACTACCAAATAGATCAAGCATTGAATTACTTCCTGCAAAACCATATATTTCTTCTAACTGATAAATATTCTGCACGCCAGCAACAAAACAACCGCCATATTTTCTACCTTCAGCTAATGCTATAGGCAGTGCAGATATTTTTTGCAAAGCCGGTAGCTTATCCTAAATTCGCGTTTTTAGTAATAACAAGATTTATTTATTCTATTTGGGTACATAGTGTATCAAAAACTGTAGCAATTTTTTCTAATATTGCTGGTTTATACTCACTAATATTATTTGGTAATTCTAACTTTTTATTAAATGAGGTTTTAGTAATTTTATTACTTCCATCAAGATTTGATTTTATTGTAATTTCTAATTTACCATATTTATTATTTTTGCGTATTACTGGTGCAAATGGTTTGACCTTATGATTATTTCTAATATTTCTATGATCTGGTATCCCGCTTGATATAGACTTTTCTAATATTTCTTCAAGTGAAATTTGTGACATAGATCTGTAAACCTCACTCGGAGACAACAAATTGCTATTGATTTTCTTAATAAATCTCTGTTATATTTTCTATTTCCCGCTACATCTAACACTTAACCTGAATAAAATTTAGCGGTTTATCAGACATGATATGCTGTTTCTTACCCTTGATTAGATAATTCTTAAATAGCGAAATCCTAATTGATATGTCGCCATTTTTTGTAGCCTTTACTATAGTTTCTTCTGTATCTGGAATCAGTAAATTATCAGAACTACTACACGAAATCTTAGCATCTTTTACGCTCTCTTGTTTTTTGCTCTTCTATATATATTTTGTAAATACTGCGATTAATCCTTTGGCGGGTTATTGTTACCATATTTGCTTCATTGTGCAACGGGTGAATAAAAGATAGAGCACTGTAACCTGCATTACCTACTGTTATATTTAGAACCTCTTATGGTATTTGCTTAACAATTTTCATTATTTGTTTGCTACCTTTGCTATACTTATTCTCATCTGATTTTACTCTATCTATAGATATTGGTACAGACCATTTAGGCTGAGCACCGATACAAACTACACTATATTCATAACCAGCAACTGGTCAATTATTAGCATTATTCCTAATATATGTACGATCAATTGCTTTCTTGGAATCTCTCTTGCTACTCACTGTAGTATCTATTTGTAGTAAGTTTTTACTCTCATTAATCAGTTTACTTATTAAGTACTTTTCTATAGCTTCTCGAGTCTTAAAACGTTGTGCATCTCTTGTATTTAATGATTCATCACGAGCACAGTAAAAATTCTCTATAGCTCTGTATACACTTGACCAACTACGCTGAAAACATTTATTAGTTGTCAACTCAACAACAGATCTTGCTTTAACGCTATCATTAGTTACTAGTGATAATATTAATTCTAAAATAACATCTTGGTTATAGGGAAAAATTTTTTACCTCTTGTAACATTTCTTGAATCATCATACACACTAAAAACCATTTTTTATTTGAGCGCATTTATATCATAAATTACAAGTTTGGTTATCTTTTTGTCAAAACTTCAGATATAACGATATTACTTTATCATCAAATCCGTCAAAACGTCTTTGCCGCTTCGGAATTAATGCTGGTTCAAATGTACTACTTCTATCCCTTGGGACCTCAATTTCCACAACTCCACTATTTGTTACTAGATTCTTTACATTGCTGCCATTACGCACATTATCACTATTAGCACGACAATATTTATCATATCCTAAATGATTATTCATCTCTGAATGCAAAGCCTTCTCTACAAGCCGTTTGGTTAATTGTTTTAATAGACCATCTTCTTTAAATAATGTTGATATATCTGTATCATTATTTATTAATAAATCTATTGCTTGATTCATCGCTTCATTTTGTTTTGGACTCATTCTATTTTCTCTTTTTGTTATATTATATTTTTTATATAACCTTTGAGAAATTTATATACTTATATATCCAGCGCCTGAATTTACCCCTCTAGTCCAGAATACGGGCCCCTTGTGGCATGAGTTGGTCATAAAATGAGTGATCCGGAATCTTTTCCGGAAGCATGCCTGGTAACAGCCATTCACAATGGCGTCCCACTTTTGTCTTGGCACTTGCGATACATCCACTCCCCAACGTGCTACCTTGGCCGATTTCAACCTCCCGTCCAAGTTGGACTCCCGACAGTAACGTAGTGCAAACACCGAGACGGCTCCCATCCTCGACGATGACTTGTCGATCCAGCCAACTTCCCATTCCTATGATACAATGTTGGGCTAGATTGCATCCGGGTCCGATGTATACATTACCCAGTAGCTGGATATTAACGTTGACGATGGCTCTAGACGAAACAATATTAAATAGTCGGTAACCGGCCAAACGAATCTTTGCAATCAACTTGTGGCGAGCATAGTTGATGGCTCGTTCGTCCAAAGCCACGAAGACCTCGTTTTCCACCAAGGTATAGTTCTCAAACAGAGGGTTCGTATCGAAGTCGTATTGATCAGAGGAGTTGAGTTCGAGCTGCAGGCAGTTTAACCCACTGTCACGAGCCGTTTCACATGCTTCCTCGAGCATTCGCCCCTTGCCGACGATTATGAATCTCTTCATTCTACCTTTCCCACTACCTGTGCTCGATACCACAGATGCTGTCGTACCAAGTGCGTCTCATAATCGCCATGGGTAAAATGCCTAGAGTGAGTACTGAGTCCCTCCTGCAATCGTTCAAGAACCACTGTGTCCTCGGCAATGACCGTACGCTCCCTCTTGATCAATATATTCAATAGAGCGGTGAAATCAGTGTGCTCGTTCTTGCGACGTGCCGTCATCATCCACAGGTGGTAGTCGGTTTCACCTGGAGAAACCGGATCATATTGCTGTAACAGGAAATGCTCACCGTTCACACTACAGAAGTTGACGTTCGGATAGATATACCAACTGTAGTAGACGTGTTCATCCCCATAGACGTGGCAGAGATTGGCAAACCAGCTCCTGTTTAGATGTTGTAAAGGCGTTTGTGCAGAATAGCTAAGTGAATTGAGGTTAGGCACTTTGCCAAGCTGTAGCAAGCTAACTAACTCGGACGGTGTTTCCGGATCATGCTTAACCATTTTGACAGGTGAAGTCATTATTGGCTGGAGAGTCTTGGGATGAATGAAGGGCACGTGGTTGGAGTCTTGCACATTCTCCATATTCAGCTTCCAGTTATAACGGACCCGATGACAGCTATAAATTAATCGGGAGTCTAAATGCGAGGAAACTTCTCTCAGGACCTCCAGATAATCATTGGTGAAATGCTCATACAGTGGAATCGGCTTTACTGCTAGGTTCACAAACAGCAATTGCCCAACTTCCGCAAGATGCAGCTTATGCAGACAGATACCACTCAGCTCCTCGTCCGTGAAACGGTAGAGGTTGGAATTGGGTATAGCTCGTAGTTCACCTTCAGGACCGAAGGACCAGGCGTGGTATGGACAAACTAGAGGGCGCTGCCCCGTATATTCCGTCTGGATCGCTGACAGTCGGTGCGGACACTGATTAACGAAGGCACGCACGCCAGTGTCAGTGTGCTGTACCAAAATTGGAATACCGGCTACCTTACGGGTGAAGAACTGGTTACGCTGGCGTACCATTGAGCTGAAACCAACAAAGATCCATAACTTGCTAAAAATCCTGTCACTTTCTAGAGAGAATGTTTGTGGACTTATGTAGTGCCCCGCATCCAGTGCATGACGTATCATATGTAAATCCTTCCTTGGCCTTACGGCACACTTAATGAATTATTGTAAATCACCATGGCAAGGCTAGCAACTATGACGTTCCCGCCGAGCACATTATCAAACATCACAATCTGCATATCAACTCTTTGCCAATTGATCTGCAACTAGACTAATCTGATTACACCACCAGAATGACGAATTTGCTATTTCTACCATGTATGGACCTACCTGATAATGCAAGAAAAAAATAATATATAACAGCAAAAAAATCGAATGCAGTCATGTATCCGGCTTATAGTTAATAAATCACTTTAAATTTACCCTATAGCCCTGATGGAATTCGCTGGCTTACAAACTTATTACTTATCATCTCATCGGCTTCTAAACGAGTCCCTGAAGAAATCAGTTTTTTGTAAGCTAAGGTTCGTCTTATTTACCATCAATATTATCATTCTTTCGCATATTCCGGATTAGAATCTATTAAATTTCTATTTATCTATAATATTATCTCGTCAACTATTTATAGCAATTCTTTAGCTACAAACTTTACTCTCGGTATAATCATTGCCTGAACTGAGTACTGCAAACACCACCCTTGCTAGTTTATTAGCTACTGCAACAATTGTTTTATTATGCCCATTTCGTTCAGATAAATTAAACATCCACTCGGTAAACTTGCTATAATCTTTTTTAGATTTTTGCTCTTCCGTGGTAAATCTTATCTTACTATTCAGTACTGCTCTTGCTCCTTGAATTAACAAAGTACGTAAATAGATATCACCTCTTTTACTAATACCTAGTAACTTATCTTTGCCACCACTAGAATGTTGCCTTGGCACTAATCCCAGCCATGTTGATAATTGCCTGCCATTTTCAAAACAACTAGCATTACCTATTGACGCTATTAAGGCTGTGGCAGTAATTAACCCTATACCTGGTATCGTCATTAGTTGTTGGTGATTACTATACTGGCTAGCTATAATTTTTAATCTTTGTTCTAGTTCTTTTATTTTTTATCATTCTCTAGAAATTCTTCTTGTAACTCTCTAAACGTTTGGTAGCTTAGCTGACTTAAATCACCTTCATCTAAAATTTCGGTTAATTTTGTCATAATCTTATTGATTCCTTGCGGAATAACAAAACCAAATTCATGTAATAATCCCCTGATCTCATTAGCAAGAGCAGTACGGTTTTTTACCAATCGCTGCCTTACCCTATGAATAAATAAAATATCTTGTTGCTCTACAGTTTTGATAGGCACAAATCTCATATTAGGTCTTGCCACTGCCTCGCATATTGCTTCGCTATCTGCTTGATCATTTTTATTAGTTTTAACATAAGGCTTAACAAATTGTGGAGCCATTAGTTTTACATTATGACCTAATTTTGTTAATTCTCTTGCCCAATAGCTAGCTCCACCGCAAGCTTCCATGCCTACTAGACAGGTTGGTAAATTAGCCATAAAAGTTAGAACCTGCTCTCTCATTAATTTTTTCTTTAATATTGTCTTACCATTTTTATCTATACCGTGAATTTGAAAAATTCTTTTTGCAATATCTATACCAATTGTGGTAACTTCCATATGGACCTCCTTATTGTTGTTTAGGATTCATTTCCTATCCTAGAAGATTAGCATTTGCTTCTCATTCTGTATATAGGGTAGGTCCATTCCATTATCTCAACTGATGGTCAGGCCGCCATCCATCACCAATGTGGTTCCGGTTATCCAACCACTAGCATCCGAGAGCATAAAGATTGCAGCATTAGCAATATCCTCTGGCTTGCCAAATCCCAACGGATAATTACTATCCTCGCACTTCCTGGAGCCAACAACCATGGAAATGCGCTCTAGCATCGATGTTTCTACTAGTGCCGGAGACAGACAATTGACCCGAACCCTTCGTTTCACAACTTCCATGGCCAGACAACGGGATATTGCGATCAGAGCAGCCTTGGTGCCTGAATAAGCACCGACCCCCGCTACACCGATGTGTGCAGCAATGGAAGAGATAAACAGAATTGATCCACCAACACCAATCAGGTTTTTCTTCAGTAATGCTTGAGTCAGCATTACTGGAGCCTCTACATTGATCGCCTGAATTTCGCAAAGATGGGCAGTGCTCATCATCCGCACTGGGCACAGTCGTGAAATACCAGCACTATGCACGAGGCCATCAATCTTCGTGCCAAGCGTAGCCACCAGTTCAGCACGTTGTTCAGCCACAGTCAGATCTGCTTGAACAGAAAGATGTGGCAGCTTTGAAATCAAGCGTAGTGCGTCCAAGCTACGAGCCAGCTGCTCCTGATTACGACCAGTGACTATAATCTCTGCCCCCATTCGAGCACAATTTTGGGCTATTGCCTCACCTAATCCTGAAGTGGCACCGGTGACCAATATACGCTTTCCGGACAGATTGAATGGGTTGAAACAGGTCTCGTCTTTCATTTGGGATCACTCCATGTTTGTTACTTTCAGGATTCAATCAGGTTAGGGAACTTTGCCCCTTCGATATCCACTAAGCAGGTTCCCCACGACAAACCAATACCGAAGCCAGAGAGCAGTACACGTTTACGGCTAACCTCAAGCTCCTTGTTGATGCGGACGGTCATAGTCAATGGCAACGAAGCGCCACTAGTATTGCCGAATTCACGCAAAGTGGATGGCACCTTTTCTGTCGGCAGTTCAAGTTTCTTTCGGATGGTTTCGTTGATCATTCGATTGGCCTGGTGAAAGACGAAGTAATCTACATCTTTCTTAATGGCACCAGCGTAGGAGAGCAGCTTTTCTACCGCCTTAGGCACGCACTGGATCGAGAAGCTAAGCACCGCCGATCCATCCAACTGCAGGTCTATAGCATGCTGCCAGTGGGCGTTCTCATCCTTGCGGAACGGAATCAGATGCTGAAGATTAACCGGCTCACGGTGTCCACCAACCGGTAGAATGATCGTCTTGTAGCCGCTACCATCGCTGTTTAGGTCAAAGTACATCGGCGGAGCCCCCTCGCAAAACTCCAGTGCTGTCGCGGTACCAGCATCAGAGAAGATCGGATCGTTCAGTTTCGCACCACGATCACCTACTAGTAACAGCCCTTTTTTCACGCCGCCGGCGGCGATCATCGAACCCAACAGATTGATGCCGAATGGATAAGCGGAGCAACCGAGATTAACATCAAATGCTACTGTAGCTAGGGAAAGCCCCAGCCGATCCTGTAGTATAATCGCAGTAGCCGGAGCCAGGTAATCTGGGGACTGGGTCACCACGATCAGTGCATCAATCTCCTTGCGCTTCCAGGCTAGGTTCTCTAGTATGATCTCAGCAGCATCAAAGGCCAGGTCAGAAAAGCACTGCCAATCTGGTGCTATGCGGCGCATCTCGATACCGATATTACGCACTAAACGTTCACGCTCGGAGCGCAGTTGTGGCTTGCAATCCGTCAAGTTGGAAACACTGTTCTTGGGAACACAGGTTGACATTCCGGCGAAACGTACATTATTAAGAGTAGAAGTCGGCATAGTAAGTGTCTCTGAGCATCTGATAAAGATCGCCTACGGATTTGGCCTTCCATAGATCATCATGTACAGATTCTAATCTGTGAGCTAAAAAAATTTTTTCATTTTTGTTATCCATAAATTACTTCGTACTTTAATTAGATTAAACAAACTTTTTTATATTATGACATTCCTTTATTATATAAAAAATGTTTTTAAGTCATAATCAATTTTATCTAATTAGTGGTTAATTTAGAACTAGATGTGATATTTTTGAAAACTCAATACGGTCAGAACTTCTACAATTAATAAATACACTTGCATTTTAGTATTAAGTTTTATAAAATTAGCTCTGTGTTCGTATTAGAACAGAATTATTAATAACTTAATAATTTCAATATAGTAAGAGAGACGATAACTTTAGTTAAGATTTTAAGATAGCAAGTGAGAATTAGTGGATTGTTTAGATATGTTTTTAAATAATCAATGCTATAAATAAATTCAATTCTCAAAAATTGCATTGTACCACCGGATCAAAATACTCAAACTCTGGACACTATGAATCGGTTCGTATTCTTGTATATCATTACTCGACACAATTTACTATAAGCCATTTTATTAGAAAAGACAAACTATTAGTAGGTATTGAATGAGGAAGGAGACCTTTCTTGAGAATTTCCTGTCTGTGACAGATTTCCAGAATCCTGTAGAAGTGACCATGGATACATTGCTTAAGGATTTGCCGGAGTGGGATTCGCTTGCTGCCCTTGGTGTTATCGTCATGTTCGACACAGAATATGGCCAAACTATTACCGGTGATGATCTCTCTAAGGCAGCATCTGTAGGCGATCTTTATCAGATGCTCAGACACTGACTATCCAAAGAATATGTTGATTTGTCGAAAGTTTTCTAGACAATTTGTTAAGCTATTAGCTTAGAGTTAGTTACTAAACATACGAAAAGTACAATTTATACCTTGTACTTTTGAAATAACATTGAACTCTCGAACAATTAACCTAATATGGTCATAAATCTAATGAGTAATCCTTATCTCAACTTGATCTATACTGTTTGGCATTATGGTACACCATGGAGGTTTACAATTGTTGGTTATTACTTAGCACTTATAGTAGCTCAAATATTTTTGAGCTTAAGTCCATATGCATTTGGTCGAGCTATTGATGAATTGCAGCATTTTAAGCCCGGACAACTTACTCAAATAATATTTTGGTTGCTTGCCGGAGTTGGTCTAGTGTTATTATTTTGGTCATTTCATGGCCCTGCAAGAGTTATTGAAAGAAATGTCGCTCTAAAAATCCAACAAGCGTTTCGACTAAATATTTATAAACAATTAATGCATTTACCACTAAAATGGCATCAAGATCATCATTCTGGTAATATTATTACACGCATTAATCGCTCATCAGCAGCCATATACCGCTTCGCAGACAATCAATTCAGCTATATTCATACAATAGTTAAATTTGTAACCGCAATGGGGTTTTTACTTTGGATTTCACCACCCTTAGGTTTTATCAGTTTTTTTTCTTCTTTATTTGTAATGATAGTGGTGATTTTATTCGATAGTAAATTAGTACCACTCTTCAATGCTGAAAATGAAGTTGAAAATCACATTGGTTCTGTATTCTTTGACTACATTAGTAACATAACAACGATACTAACGTTACGTTTAGGTAAATTAACACATAATAATTTATTTGAGCACATGATGTCTATTTGGCCATTTTTCCGAAAAAGAGTAGTTTTAAATGAAATTAAGTGGTTCTCAATGATGATTTTGTTCACTATTGTTCAAACCATAATTTTGGTTAGTTATGTAGTTCATACTTTAAATAAAACGGAAACAATTATGCTAGGCGTCGTAGTCATGATTTTCCGTTACCAATGTGATATTAATGATGTATTCCAAGCTTTAAGTACTCATTATGGAGAAATTGTACGTATGAATACAGATATCAAAAGCATACAACCTATTCTAGATGATATTAAAAAATTGGCACTTTTACCTAAAAGTTCAGCAACTGTTAAACAATGGCATGTAATTGAGGTAAAAAATCTAACTTTTCATCATACTTCAGAAGCTGCTAGGTATGTCCAAATTTTTAATCGAATTGAATTTAAGATAAGGCGTGGCGAAAAAATTGCTTTGATTGGATTAAATGGCAGTGGTAAAAGTACATTGATGAATCTATTGTCGGGACTTTATACCCCTTCACATGTGGATCTTAAAATTGATGGAGTTCATTTCAATTCATTAGCACCGCTTCAAACAATTACTACTCTGATCCCTCAAGATCCAGAAATATTTGAAAATACAATAGCGTTCAACATTACACTGGACCTTCCAACAGAATTAGATAAAATTCATCATGTTGTAAAACTCTCTGGTTTTTCAAATGTTCTTGATACCTTACCAACTGGTCTTAAAACAGATATTCGTGAAAAAGGGCTAAATCTTTCAGTTGGTCAAAAGCAAAGATTGGCTTTGGCACGTGGGCTATTTGCTGCACGTTTTAGCTCGCTTATTCTAATGGATGAGCCTACTTCTAGTGTAGACTTACCTACAGAACAAGAAATTCTATTACAAATTATAAATGATTTTCCAGAATCAGCTATGATTATTTCATTGCATCGGCTACATCTTTTGCCCAACTTTGATAGTGTTATTATGCTAAATAATGGAAAAGTTATAGCTAGTGGCTCTGTTTCCATGTTGCTCAATAACTCCGGTCCAGTACGTGATCTATGGCAAGCATATCAATTATAGATTGATTCAGTCGTTTTATATTCTAAGCTGGAAGGTGTCTATTAGCTTAGAAAGTGATTTTTGTATTGATGCACTTGAAGAAGCGATAGCAAAATATGGTCAGCCTGAAATTTTTAATATTATAAACGCGAATTTAGGATAAGTGAAGTTTGTTAATATCAAAAGAAGAATAAAGAATATTAGATTTTTTGATATTAAAAGCATTAACACAAGCAAGAATATGAACTAAAAAATTCGTAGGTGATCTATGCCTTGAATGCTCAAGGTCCATACTCTTTTTCAGAACATTAAATACAGATTCAACCAATGACCTTTTTCTAAGTTGCATTTTGTCTTCCATTTCAATCAAATGATTCTTCATATCTTTCCTTATCCCTGTAAATAACCGTAAACCTCTATTATATAATTTACTGAATAAATCCTTAGATATGTAGCCTTTGTCACCAAAGATTTTACCTTGTAATCCAGCTGTTATAGCCTCTGCCGCTGATAAAAATCACTATTATTTGCTTTGGTAATTTTGATTGCCATAATTGCTCCCTTATTATTAATTACTATATGCAACTTAAATCCCATAAACCATCCATAACTACTCATCCCGATTTTAGCAATATTACCGAATACTTTATTATTGCTTATACGCTTTGTATGACATATTGATAATTTAGTTGAATCAATAAAATAAATTCCTGTTTCTTCTCCTCTAAATAGTTGCAGCATTATAGCAAACGGTAGAATTAATCTCGGCCATAATTGTATTATTCGGCTATAACTTGGTAATTTAAAATATCCTCTGTATTTATATGATAGGTGATATAAATAGTAATTCTTAAAGTCTTTGCACGGTGATAAATAAAAATATAATACTATAGTTAAAAGCTCTGAAAGACTTAATTCTCCTAACCTCTGACGCTTTCTATCTGTTGGTACTAATTTTTGCTTCTCCCATTCTTCGTATATTTTGCAAAAATTATCTAGTATATAGAATAAACTTATGATACATCTTTTCATTGTTGGGTTCTCGTTTTTTTTATCAAAAACTTTTGTAACCCAACACTCTACTCTTGTAAATAACTTATTCTTATTTCCTTCCTTACTTATCTCTTATCCTAAACTGGCGTTTATACCGATTTAAAGAACTGTATGAGACAGGCGGAGAAGCTGCACTTACAGATATAAGTCGTAAGAAACCTATACTTAAGAATCGTGTATCAGAACATATAGAACAAGCAGTAATAAATCTTGCTATAGAAAATCCCGCTCTTGGTCAGCTTCGTGCAAGCCAAGAGTTATTGAAACAGGGTATTATAGTATCATCCAGTGGAGTACGTTCTATTTGGCTACGCAATGATCTTGAGACTTTAAAGAAAAGACTAAAAGCATTAGAAGCTAAATCTGCACAGGATGGTATCTTACTTACAGAAGAGCAACTAGCTGCTCTAGAAAAAGTAAAACAAATTAAAGAAGCACATGGGGAAATAGATACGCAGCATCCAGGGTATCTTGGTTCACAAGACACATATTATGTAGGCAATATGAAGGTGGTGGGTAGAATCTACCAACAAACATTTATTGATACTTATTCTAGAGTTGCTATCTGTAAACTTTATACTGACAAATCTGCAATAACATCTGCTGATATTCTAAATGATAAGGTAATACCGTTCTTTAACAATCATGATGTACCTCTACTTAGAATCTTAACAGATAGAGGAACAGAATATTGTGGCAAGGTAGAAAATCATGCTTTTGAGTTATATTTGGCGATAGAAAATATTGATCATACTAAAACTAAGGCTCGATCTCCTCAAACTAACGGAATATGCGAAAGATTACATAGAACTTTAAAGGATGAGTTTTACGATATCACATTCCGTAAAAAGATTTATAGTTCTTTAGAGGATTTACAGATTGACTTAGATCAATATTTAAACAAATATAACAACGCAAGACCTCATTCTGGAAAGTTTTGTTATGGAAAAACACCTATGCAAACTTTCAAGGATAGCATTAAAATTGCTAAAGATAAGTCTATTAACTCTTACTTATCTGACAGCTCTTTTGCTGCTTAATCAATCACCATCTGTCAGGTCAAGTGTAGTGTTTTACAAATAAAGACAATATGAAACATATGAAAGATAAATCAAGTAACCTACATAATCAAACTAATAATGAAAAAAATAATATGCATAATAAATCAGATAAGCTACAAACTGATAAAGATAAGAAAGATTATAGTAGTAAAAAATAAATCCTAATATATATGGTAGAATATATGAAATATTTAGGATATGGTGGTATCTCGCTTGGCTCGATACTTGCAATAGTAATATCATTTAATGTAAACCACTCAATTTTATGGGCTATAATTCATGGATTCCTTGGTTGGCTCTATGTAATATATTATATTTTACTTAAATAATATTGACTTTCATTTATCATTAGCTGCTTTTATGTTTGGGTACTGTTTTTTTAATCAAGTAACCATATGCGATGGTGCCACAAATTTGACAAGAATATGAGATGGATGTTTAAGTTAAATATGTATCATCTAATATGTCATACAATATTTTCATACACAAATGATCTATATATCAGATGTAATATTTTTATTAATTACAATAAACTCTCTTCAATCCTAAATTCTAATAATATTTCTTGATACTCAAGTTTTACTATGGATTTTATTAAAACCCGAATGACTAAACGAAAATATTAAAATTGAAATAACCAAAGCATTAGAAAATAATGAATTAATTTATTGTATAAATTTCGTAATAAAACTCTGTTTTAGAAAAGATCACAGATATTACAACATACAAAATCAGTTATCTTTATTTGGTAATGAAGACCTTATATGCTCATGGGGATCGGTTAACAGTAATAGAGGAAATCATAAAGTTATTGAATGTAGCACACCGCAAGAAGTACATAATAATTTAAAGCGCTTAGTAAAAGTTAGAAAGAACAGAGAATATAATATTGATGCTATTGCAAGCTCTAAAACAGAAATAAATTTCAAAGCAATACCTAATATAGAACAATTAGTCTTATTACTTGATAAACCTGAGCAATTTAAGATTATTCGGAAATATCAAAAACCTAAATTTTATAAAGCAGATAATACAGTGCCAAAACAAATTGGAGTGTTTCTTGATACTGAGACTACCGGTTTATCTCTCATACCGACAAAATCCTTGAACTTGGTATGGTAAAGTTTGAATATTGTAAGAACGGTTATGTTTATAGAATACTTGATGAGTTTAACGATTACCAAGAGCCGAAAAAGCCCATAGTGAAACATATAACTGAGCTTACAGGTGTCACTGATGAAATGGTAAAAGGAAAAAATATAAAACCTACCACAGTAGAGAGATTTTTAGAGGACGTTGATATTATCATTGCTCATAATGCTACATTTGATAGACCTTTCCTTGAGAAAATGTTTCCTACTATATCCTCTGAAGCTTGGGGTTGCTCAAGAGCTGACATTAATTGGAAAGCTGAAAAGATAGAAAGCCAAAAACTCGAATATCTTGCTTACAAATATAATTTCTTCTATGAAGGACATAGAGCAGTCACGGATTGCCTTGCAGGTCTACATTTACTAACTCAAACATTGCCTATTTCTAAAGAACTGGTGCTAAAGAGGTTACTCACCAATTGCCATAAAATAAGATATAGAATTTGAGCAAAAAATGCACCTTACAATACCAAGGATTTACTTAAAGCTAAAGGCTATCATTGGCTTACCCACCCTCTTGATAATTATAAATCTTGGATGGTCAAAGTAACCGAAGACTGCCTTGACGCAGAGCTTGATTATTTACGCTCTTACATTTACCCTACCGATTGTGATATTCCAATCCAAACCGTTACTCCTTTTAATAGGTTTACTTAAAAAATTTTAATATCTATTGAAAAAACTTTATAAGATGTTTATAAAAGTATCTTACGAATGCAAAAAAACTTCTACATTAAAGCTAACAATGCCAACAAGATTCATGGCGGATTTGATCAGGAATCAATACTCACATGTGATATGGAGGCTGGCTGTAAGAGTGGAGGTTAAAAGAGTGGAGTACGGATATGCTTAATAACGAGAATTCAATAGTAAAAAAGAAAGAACTAACCCTGACAATTCAAAATTTAGTAAAGGACTGCAATAAAGAATATAGCCAACCAAGAGAGATATTATACTATAATTATGAAATACCAAACGGCGATGAGTATAATAATCGAAACGAAAGTTGTGATATATGTAAGTGTCTTGGTGATTTTGGCAATAAATTCTTTGGCTATTTTGCTTAGTTATTGGATTAATAAATAACGTATTGCTATATTTAATACAAGTAGAGTTATGAGATGAAATAGATTCAATATAATTTTATTAGTATATTACCTATATTCATAATCCTTATGTAACTTATTAGCTAGTGCCTGCTCCCAGCGGTCACCATTTTGAAGTAATTTTTCTTTGTCATAAATAAGAGCAGTATGGGTTAGGCTTGCGAACTCGAAATTAGGACCTTCGACTATTGCATCAACGGGACAAGCTTCTTGGCATAATCCGCAATAAATACATTTAGTCATATCTATATCATAACGAGTAGTACGTCTACTGCCGTCTTCTCGCTCATCTGCTTCAATAATTATAGCTTGTGCTGGACAAATAGCCTCGCAAAGCTTGCAGGCAATACAACGCTCCTCACCGTTTTCGTAACGACGCAATGCATGCTCACCCTTAAATCTTGGGCTAACAGGGCTTTTCTCATACGGATAATTGATGGTGACTTTAGCTTTAAAGAAATATTTTAAAGTTAAGGCCATCCCTCTTATTATCTCGTATAGAAAAAACGATTTTAAATAATTGATCATATTTTATTTTTTTAAGCAGACTTTTTAATAATTAAACTTCTATCTCTATAACTTGTATCTTCTTGTTTTGTTACTTGCGAATGATTTGAATAAGTTACCCATTTGGGGCTATAATCTTCTACCTCATTTCCCCACTGTCTCCAATTTAGTCTTGTACCTCTAGCAAAAAGCTCCAAATAAGGTCCTTTACTACATTTCTCTTTTAATTCATACAGTTCATCGGGTTTTCTGGAATGCTCTCGCTTTCTACTACTTATCAAATTAACTTGACTTCTAGCAGGCGCTAAAGTGCGGGCAGTGTTCCCTCTTAGGCTAAATAAAACCATTTCCGTAACATTACGAAAATAAAAGCCTACACCTCTACCGTCAGGACCACCGTCTTTACGAATTTTAGACCAAATTATATTTGTTTTATAAGTAAAACCCCACGCTTTCATTACTTCTAACCCTTTTTTAAGCAAAGCATTAGGAACCCATAAATATAAATGGGCAGGTTCAAGAACACAATTTGCTACAGGGATATTTTTTATTTCATCAAGCTTTAATGTCGAGTAACGATTTAGTCTTTTATGTTCAGAAGCAATTTTACCTGTTCTATTTTCAAATTGCCAAGGAGGATCAGTAAGTATAGTATGAAACTTGCCTTTTATATTATTTTCAAAATCTTTTTCTGCTGTTATAACATCATTCACTGCTTAATCCTCTATATATAATTTCTCAGTGATGCCAAAAACTAAAATAGGACAACCGCCACCACCGCCACCCTCAATTCTCGGAAGTAATTTGGCTATATGGGTAGTGGAAGAACCATATGAGCTACTTTTACCTATAGAATTGAATATTTTTTGCAACTCTGTACATCTGTCATTATAATTCCTATTACCGCAGATACTTCAAAAGTTGGAAGTCAAATAAGCGGTGAGCCTGCGGAACGTATAATAATACGTGAGCACAGGCGAATCCCGAAATTTGACGTATTAAATCTTGAAGTATCAAAGGTATACTTATTGTACGCAAATCAAATAAAATACTAAAATTATTTAAATCTCTATCAAAAAAAGGATCTTTATTATTCCACTCAATTTCTAATGCTATTCTATTTTTATAACAATCAACTTTATGAGTTGGAGAGTCTAAAGAATTTTCATCTACTATAACTTTGGTTGAAAACATTTTTTCTTTCCAACCTAATTCTGCAAAAGATTTATCTATTGATTTCGATATTTCAGATTTTTCCCCCCCTCCTATAGTAATCCAGCTTTTTCTGAAACGGAAGTCTTTTAGTACCTGTATTATATCATTCCATTCATCTACAAAATCATTTTTTAAAATAGCAACAGCATGTTTCCATTCATGAATTTCATAATGTTCTTTGATAAAATCAGGAAAAAGTTCCTTACCCATAATTGTTAAATACCCGGCAAACGATCAGTATAAACAAGAACACTAGACACTAACACCACCCAAAATAAAGTTAGCGGCAGAAATACTTTCCACCCCAAACGCATTAGTTGATCGTAGCGGTATCTCGGCAATGTTGCCCTAATCCATAAAAAGCAAAATAGTAAAAATCCAACTTTAAAAACAAACCAAAAGAAACCTGGGATACAATCTAAGCACGATATATTAAAAGGCGGCAAATAACCTCCTAAAAAGAAGGTCGTAGTCATCGCACTAACTAATATCATATTAGCATACTCGCCTAGGAAAAATAAAGCAAAACCCATAGAGGAATATTCGATATTATAGCCGGCAACCAGCTCCGATTCTGCTTCCGGTAAATCAAAAGGCAATCTATTTGTTTCGGCAAGCACCGAGATAAAAAATAATACTCCCATCGGCATCAGCATTAAATCAATCCACCATGGATTTGTTTTTTGCACTTCGATAATCTGGCTTAAATTTAGAGTACCGGTAGTAAGTAGTACCGTGATAATAACAAGCCCCATTGATACTTCATAAGATATCATTTGCGCCGAGGAACGAATAGCACCAAGGAATGCATATTTTGAGTTACTAGCCCAGCCGGCAATAATAATGCCGTAAACGCTTAAAGAGGAAATAGCTAATATATATAACACACCGACATTAATATCAGCAAGCACTACGTCTTTTGCAAAAGGTATAACTGCCCAACCGATTAAGCTTAATATAAAAGTTATCATCGGTGCTAGGATAAATAATATTTTATCGGCATTAGTTGGAATTAACGGCTCTTTAAATAATAGCTTTAATGCATCAGCAATAGGCTGCAAAAGCCCAAAGGGTCCCACCACGTTAGGTCCGCGTCTTAGCTGCATAAGCCCGATTACACGACGCTCTGCATAAGTTAAATACGCAACGCATAATATTAAAGGAATAGTGATCGCTACTACCTTTAAAGCGATTATAATTAACGGAAAAATATATTCAAAAAAGAGTTCTGTCATATTTCATTGTCATCCCGCGACTTGATCGCAGGATCTAATCAAAATTATTTTATAATATCTTCATATAAATCATGCCAATTAGGATTATTAGCTTCGATTAAATCTAATTTCCATTTTCTCTTATATTCTTTCAAGAGTCTCTCATGACTAATTGCCAAATTAATATCATTAAACTGTTCAAAATAAACTAATTTATCTAAATTATATTTTGTAGTAAATCCTTTTATTACTTTTTGTTTATGCTGCCAAACACGCTTTATAATATCAGAAGTAACACCGATATACAAAGTACCATCATATTTATTTGAAAGTACATAAACATAATATTCTTTCATATTTATGTTTTAACCACCAGATCCCGCAATCAAGTCGACATTGCTGTATAAGTCAGCTCCATTTCTGGCACCATGCACGCTTATAGCAAGACCTTTTATCATATATTATGTCCTGAGATACCGCGATCAAGTCGCGGTATGACAACCCCTCTTTAGCTTAGCCTCAACACATTTTGCCATAGTTACGGAGTTTTTGCTAATCACGTCAGTCATATAATAATTAATAGGCTCAGCTGTTATAGGATCTTTTAATAGCTTATCCTTAGAACTAAATTTAGCAAATTTATTCTCTATAATTTTACCGATATTAGCAAATACGGGATATTCTTCAGCAAGTTTTGCTCGTACTTCTTGCAAATTACTGACTTCGATATCAACTTTCAAATAATCAGCCAACTCTTTGATAATTATTATATCTTCTTTGGCACTCCCTACAAGTGATACTGCTTTTTCGGCTATTTGCGGTCTACCCTCTAAATTTACAAAAATCCCGCTCTGTTCGGTATAAGCAGCAGCAGGTAAAATAACATCGGCGTTAGTAGCCCCAATATCCCCGTGATGCCCTTGATATACTATAAAAGCAGGTTCCAGTTTATCAAACGATAATTCATCCGCCCCAAGTAAATAAGCAAATTCTATCTCTTCTAATTTATCTAACGAAGTATTAAACCCGATATCAAGCCCCCCTACAATCGATGCGTGATTATGCAAAATATTAAAACCATTCCAATCATCACGCATAATATTATATTTATCCACTATTTTATGAATCAGCGATAATATAGCATAGCCATCATTTCGCCTGTAAACCCCATCACCTACTATAATTATCGGATATTTTGCTGCTTTTAAATCTTTAGTAAATTCATGACTACCTGAAGCTAACTCCTCGATGATTTTAATATTATCACTTAAATCTTGAACTTTATAGGTCTGATTATGCCCTTTGCCGATTCGAACAACTTTTAGCAAGCCGCTACGTACTTGCTGACCTATTCTACTATTTAATACCGGTGCTATCTGCCTTGGATTTGCTCCTATTAACAAGCATAAATCAGCTTTTTCAATTCCTGTGATAGTTGTATTAAATAAGTAATTTCCTCGCTGCGTAGTATCTATTTTATAGTTAAACCCGTTAATACTATAATTATTGCACCCTAGTTTTTGCAAAAGAGTTTTAATCATAAACATTGCTTCAACGGAAGCAAAACAGCCGGCAAAAGCGGCAATTTTTTTCGAGTCAATCGATTTAATTTTATTAGCTATAACTTTTAAAGCTTTATCCCAACTTGCTTCTACTAATTTACCGTTTTTTCTAATATAAGGCTGATCTAAACGCTGATATTTCAAACCGTCATAGCTAAATCGGTTTTTATCTGAAAGCCATTCTTCATTTATATCTTCGTTAACTCTAGGCAATATTCGCATCACTTCATCACCCCTGCTATCAATGCGTATATTCGTCCCTTCTGCGTCATGTAAGCCAATACTAGCGGTATGTCTTAGCTCCCATTTACGAGCTTTAAAGGCATAAGGTTTTGAATTAAGAGCTCCAACGGGACAGATATCAATCATATTACCGGAAATTTCAGAGTCTAAAGTTTGCTCTAAATAGGAAGTGATTTCCATATGCTCACCACGATAGATAGCTCCCATTTCCTCTATTCCCGCTATATCATTGGCAAACCGAATACATCTAGTGCATTGTATGCATCTAGTCATCGCTGTTTTAATCAGCGGCCCCATATATTTATCTTTAATTGACCGCTTATTTTCATGAAATCTATTAGTACCTTTACCGTATTTAAAAGCTTGATCCTGTAAATCACATTCACCGCCCTGATCACAGATAGGACAATCTAAAGGATGGTTAACAAGTAAAAACTCCATTACTCCTTCACGCGCTTTTTTTACCATCAGCGTATTGGTATGAATTATCATACCGTTACCTGCAGGCATTGCACAAGAAGCTACAGGTTTTGGTGATTTTTCCATTTCAACCAAACACATACGGCAATTACCAGCAATTTTCAAACGCTCGTGATAACAAAAATGTGGAATTTCTATTCCGGCTTTTTCGCAGGCTTGATAAACCGTAGTACCTTCTGGTACTTCTATTTCAGAGCCGTCTATCGTAAGTTTTATCATTCTTATTTCTTTTCAATAACAAATAATTTAAGTAATTTGCTATTGTTTTAAAAGTTATGTAAATCAAGTTTAAAGCTGTTCTTCACTTGATTCGAAATTATAGTTTTTTTAATTATCGCTTTCCAGTAAAATTTATTTATTTAATCCAATAAGTCATAGGATTTGGATACGGATCATCTTCTATCATATATTTAAAACCAATAGCAACACGAAGTACATACCAAACAGCTAAAGCAAAATTTAATATTACTCCAATAACAATAAAGGTCAGTATAAAACATATAATCCACCCAAGCACCCCTAGGCAGAAAGTACGAAATAAAAATATATAATGGCTAGTAGCAAAATTATTACCTTTATCTTTATTAAGATAGGCAAAAAATACTCCTATTAGAGGTAATATCGGTGCTACCACCCCACATAAATATAATATATATACTACTATTAAATTTTTCTTACCGCTTTCGGTATATTCTTTAAGTTGTTTATCCATATTTTACCTTTTTATTTTTCAATTTCATCTTTTAATTTTTGCATTTCTTTTTTTTAAGTTTAGTATATTTATCTATTTTTTCCCTAGGTTCTTCATCAATTAACATTTCTTTTGCTATTTCAATTTTACGTTCAGCTTTACCTTTTTTAAAATTCTCTCCTAGAGCTATTGCTTAAGCATCTTCTGTTCATTTTGCTCTTATATATACATCATAATCTGCGGGTATGAGGTTATGAAATGGATCTAAATATCTTTGCAAATTAATCGTTTATACTTTTCAGATTTTTCTATTTCTACTTCTAACTTCTATAGGTTTTGTAAAGATTTCTAATTCATTTTCAAGTTTAAGCTATTTTTTAGCAAAAATTTATAAGATTTTTAACTGGAAAGTTATACATATTTCAAAAAAAATCTTATAATTTGTAGAAAAAAGAACCAAAATTAGATCTTTTTAGAAATCTTTACAGAACCTAGGACTTTTTCAAACTCTCCACCACAAAGTGTATAATACTGCCGTGCTTTATATAATTTATCTCATTATCCGTAAATATTTGCAATATTAAATCAATAGTTTGCGTATCACCGTTTTGTTTTTTTATGACGCATTTTAGTGGATTATAAGGCTTTACATACTCATTTAAACCTATTATATCAATATATTCCGATCCGTCTAATTTTAAATCAAGACGAGTCATGTTATTTGTAAAAGTTAAAGGTAGTATGCCCATACCTACTAAATTTGAGCGGTGTATTCTCTCAAAACTCTCAGCAATTACAGCTTTCACTCCAAGTAATTGCGGACCCTTTGCTGCCCAATCTCTTGACGAACCGCTGCCGTATTCTTTACCTGCAAAAATAACTACCGGCACATTATTTGCTTTATAATCCATCGCGGCATCATAAATAGTTTGTTGTGAGTTTTTTAAGTAGTCTATAGTAAAACCTCCTTCCACTCCTTTGCACATTTCATTTTTTATACGAATATTGGCAAAAGTGCCACGCATCATTACTTCATGATTACCTCTACGTGATCCGTAAGAGTTAAAATCAGCTGGCGATATTTGATGATCCGCTAAATATTTAGCAGCAGGACTAGTTTTACTAATACTGCCTGCCGGCGATATATGATCAGTAGTAATAGAATCACCGAAAATTGCCAAAATTCTTGCAGATTTTATATCTTTTATATTATTCGTACTGCCTATATTTTCAAAATAGGGAGGATTATTGATATAAGTACTGTTTTTATTCCAGTTATAAGTAGCGCTGCTTGTTACCTCTAAACTTTGCCATTCTTTTGTTCCGCTAAATATATCGGAATATTTTTCTCTAAACATAGAGGAGTTAATTGAATTTGCAATTACACTATCTATCTCTTCTTTATTCGGCAAAATATCTTTTAAATAAACATCTCTGCCTTTATTGTTTTTTCCTATCGGTTGGGTTATTAAATCTATATTAAGACTACCGCTAAGGGCATACGCTACGACCAAAATAGGTGAGGCAAGATAACTAGTTTTAGTAAGCGGATTTATACGCCCTTCGAAATTTCTATTACCAGATAAAACGGAAGCAACGACTAAGCCATTTTTGTTTATAGTATCCTCTATTTCGGGATTTAAAGGACCTGAATTACCGATACAGGTAGTACAACCGTAACCTACTAAATTAAATCCGAGTTCATCTAAATATCTATCAAGACCACTACGCTTTAAATATTCCGTTACCACTTTTGATCCCGGGGCAAGCGAAGTCTTAACCCAAGGCTTGACCTGTAATCCCTGTTCTATCGCTTTTTTAGCAAGCAGTGCTGCACCGATCATCACGGAAGGGTTGGAGGTATTAATACAGCTAGTAATCGCTGCAATTACTACATTACCGTTACCTATTTCATAATTCTGTACAGGATATTTTTTATCAATACCCACATTATTTGAAGCAAAAGACGGTAATTCTTTTATAAAATTACTTGCTACATCTCCTAAATTTACACGATCTTGGGGACGTCTTGGACCTGCTAGTGAGCTTGTTACTTCAGATAAATCCAGTTCTAAAATATCAGTATATTCTGCTGCATAGTCAAAATTACACCATAAATCTTGAACTTTAGCATATTCTTCTACTATTTTGATTTGTTCTTGATCTCTACCCGTTAACTCTAGATATTTTATGGTTTCCTGATCAATCGGGAAGAAGCCGCAAGTAGCACCATATTCAGGTGACATATTGGAAATAGTAGCACGATCGGCAATTGTCATATTCTTAAGTCCTGCACCGTAAAATTCGACAAATTTACCTACTACTTTTTTCTTCCTTAGCATTTCGGTAATCTTCAACACTAGATCGGTTGCCGTTGCAGTGCCTGTTAACTTACCGGTAAGTTTTACCCCAATTACTTCCGGTAAAATCATAGTAAGAGGTTGACCGAGCATTGCCGCCTCTGCCTCTATTCCGCCGACGCCCCAACCAAGCACCGATAATCCGTTTACCATGGTTGTATGGCTATCTGTACCAACTAAACTATCAGGATATAGAAGGCTGTCCTTATTCCACACGACTTTTGCTAAATATTCTAAATTTACCTGATGGCAAATGCCTGTACCCGGCGGGACTACTTTGAAATTATTAAATGCCTGCTGCCCCCATTTAAGAAACTGGTAACGCTCTATATTACGCTTCATTTCCATTTCCACATTCTTATTAAACGAGCTGTCTGATGCATAAGAATCAACACTAACTGAATGATCAATCACAAGATCAACAGGGATAAGCGGATTAATTTTCAGCGGATCACCCCCTATTTTCCTCATCGCATCACGCATAGCCGCTAAATCTACGATAGCCGGTACACCCGTAAAATCCTGCATCAAAATCCTTGCCGGCATAAAATCTATTTCTGCATCAGATTTTTTATTCTTTAGCCATTCTTTAAAAGCAAATAAATTTTGTTTTGAGATGCCGGTACGTAGAACATTTTCAAATAAAACCCTTAAACTATAGGGCAGCTTTTTTAAAGGAAGATCAATATCACTAGCTGCTTTATTAATATCATAAATTTTATACGAAATATTATTAATTGCTAATTCTTTAAGATATTCTAAATTATGCATCTTTTGCATACATTCCTCTTTTGATATTCGTTATGTAATAATTGAAAATTAAATATCTTCATTGCGAGCGACTATAGGCATTGTTGCATGACTCCGATGCTAAGCATCTTCTCTCACGATGACACTAAAGTAACCTTACCTTAAAACATAGATTTTTGAAACAAATTAATGCCGATATGAAAGATATTTATGTAGATTTTTAAAGAATAGTGAGTTTGTTGGTTATTTATAATGCTAATAAATAAAAAATTGGTATGTAATGATCAACTTCATAATAAGCAAGGCGTCCACAAAACACAAAGAACAGAAGCTGTTACTTAATACGTGCGTACCGCAATAATTTTAGGATAACACCGCAAATTTTTGAAGTTTATCGAGTATATATCAAACTATAAAGCGTGGTAGTGCAAATACTAACTTAATTTGTAATCATACTTCTATTTTTTATAGTTTAAAACAGATTATATATATAACAGCTAGAAAATAATAGACAAACATACTAATATTGATATAGGCATCATGCAGATTAACTGGCGATGGCATTCTAAGGAATTTAATAGCGACCTAGATAATATGCTAAATCCTTCACAAAATATCATTTACTCAGCACAGCTGCTTAAATCACTACGCTCAAAACAATAAAGTGGCAGAGGTAGTAAGTATTGTATGCATTTCAGGCAGGGTCTCTTGGCGCTTTATGATAGATAAATTGTATATTAAAAGAAGCTATAAAATATAGAAAGGTACCGCCAAGTTAATCAGTGCATGAGAAAACCATATGAAAATTTAGTTTTATTTGTTATATTAGTAATAACTAGTATAATTAATTCAATTTGCTTAGCTAAGAAATTACCTTAAGGCTTTGTGTATTTACGTGATATAGATCCTATAATTATATTATGGAAGCTGCAAATACACTAAAAGCGGTACAAGAAGATATTAAAAAAGGGGGCTACACATTAGTAATATATGATGCATATAGACCTCAAAAGGCCGTAGAATAATTTTTAAAATGGAGTAAAGACTATATAGATTAAAGAAAAAAGCAGTTTTATTATCCACTATAAATAAAGATACATTATTTAATTAGTCTATATAGCCGAAAACTCTGGTCATAGTCGAGGTAGTATTATAAAATAATCAATAACTAAAATAGGAAAAATGATTTTTAATAACCCTGAAGTAACACAACGTATTCTAAAAGATGGTAGAGTTGTAATATATTTTGATGATAATATTGTTGATATGTATACTTCATTTGATTTATTTGATTGAAGCCTCAAATCATGACACTATACTCATAGACAAGAAATGCTTGGATATGCGCAATTATTTACGCCATACATGCAAAAACATAAATTTAAACCATATTTAACTGAGTGGTGGCACTATACTATAGAGAATGAACCTTATAAGAACCAGTACTTTAATTTTGATATAGAGTAATTTTTAGATTTTCAAGACAATATCAGAACCAAAATGCTTAACAAAATATTGATTTATACAATTATTTAAAATATATTTATATATAAATATACATTATGAACCAACGCTATATTATTATCCTTGGTTGGATAGCCACATTTACTGCTATCTGCATGTATGTTTCATACATATCTCAAATCTCTGTAAACTTAAGCGGTAATAAATGCAATCCCTTTCAGCCCTTAGTAGCAGTAATCAATTGCAGCTTATGGGTAGCTTACGGATTACTTAAAGAAAAAAGGGATTATCCTATAGCTCTCTCATGTGCACCTGGAATTATATTTGGAGCTATAACTTTTTTTACTGCTTTATGAATGAAGTATTAATTTTTCCACACTTAGTGAAAATGTAATTAAACTAAATTCATTATTTACTCTTCGACCCATACCCAAAATGGGTAATATTTTTGTGTATCTTAATAGAAATTAATTGTAAAACACTACACTTGACCTGACAGACGGTGATTGATTAAGCAGCAAAAGAGCTGTCAGATAAGTAAGAGTTAATAGACTTATCTTTAGCAATTTTAATGCTATCCTTGAAAGTTTGCATAGGTGTTTTTCCATAACAAAACTTTCCAGAATGAGGTCTTGCGTTGTTATATTTGTTTAAATATTGATCTAAGTCAATCTGTAAATCCTCTAAAGAACTATAAATCTTTTTACGGAATGTGATATTGTAAAACTCATCCTTTAAAGTTCTATGTAATCTTTCGCATATTCCGTTAGTTTGAGGAGATCGAGCCTTAGTTTTAGTATGATCAATATTTTCTATCGCCAAATATAACTCAAAAGCATGATTTTCTACCTTGCCACAATATTCTGTTCCTCTATCTGTTAAGATTCTAAGTAGAGGTACATCATGATTGTTAAAGAACGGTATTACCTTATCATTTAGAATATCAGCAGATGTTATTGCAGATTTGTCAGTATAAAGTTTACAGATAGCAACTCTAGAATAAGTATCAATAAATGTTTGTTGGTAGATTCTACCCACCACCTTCATATTGCCTACATAATATGTGTCTTGTGAACCAAGATACCCTGGATGCTGCGTATCTATTTCCCCATGTGCTTCTTTAATTTGTTTTGCTTTTTCTAGAGCAGCTAGTTGCTCTTCTGTAAGTAAGATACCATCCTGTGCAGATTTAGCTTCTAATGCTTTTAGTCTTTTCTTTAAAGTCTCAAGATCATTGCGTAGCCAAATAGAACGTACTCCACTGGATGATACTATAATACCCTGTTTCAATAACTCTTGGCTTGCACGAAGCTGACCAAGAGCGGGATTTTCTATAGCAAGATTTATTACTGCTTGTTCTATATGTTCTGATACACGATTCTTAAGTATAGGTTTCTTACGACTTATATCTGTAAGTGCAGCTTCTCCGCCTGTCTCATACAGTTCTTTAAATCGGTAAAAGCTATCTCTTGAATACCCCATTACTTTACACGCGGTGCTAACACTGCCCAGTTGTTTTGCAAGTTCTAATAATCCTAATTTAGGCTTGATTATTTTTTGATCGTAATTTGACATATTATTCCTGTTAATTGAGTTTTATATTTAGTTCCTGGATATGATAGATAACTTCTCAGTTATCTACATACACACAAACTCTTCTATTTTTAACCTTAATATGTCAGATCAAATCTGAAAGTTTACACCTTATTTTTAAGTTTGTAAAAGCCTTGGAACTATATAGCTATGCAGCATTAGCCCTTTATCGGTTAGGTGGATATTTTCATCTAACCTAATTAAATCTAATTCTAGATAATGGTTAAGACTGCTAATATCTAAAATATTTTTTAGTTTTGCGTCTGTTTTTTGTTCTAGTATATGAATGTTTATGCCGTCTTTAAGATGTAACCCCATCATTAAGATTTCTTCAATCACTTCTTGTTTAGTTAATTTTATATTGGCTTGAATACCGTTACCTTGAGTATTAACGGCTTCTAACCATTTCTCCGGCTTATGCCACATCATAATTGCCGATACTGAATTTGGGCTTTCGGTTATTCTACTATGAGCTCCAGGACCTATACCAAACTCCTGAATCGACAATTATTAGAACTGGTCAGCAAATAGCAGATAATCTTGAGATCAGTGATAAGGCGATAAAGAAAAGAAACAGAAAATTACTAGATTACAAAAATAAAAATAATTGAGAAAAATTTATGCAAAATATTAAGAAATTAGCATTCATATTTATCTTACCACTAATATTTTCTAAAATTATTTTAGCGGAAAATACCACTAGTATTGTTAATGAAAAACCACAGCAAATGGATCAACAAGGTCACATTCAGGATCCAAATATTTTAGCAGAAGAATATTTTAATATTGGTAGATCTCTTTATAAATTAGGTGAATATGAAGAAGCTATTACAAACTACAACTTAGCGATTAAATATAAACCTGATTGTGCTAAGTGCTATAACAATAAAAGAATGGTTTTAGATGATTTGGGACAATATCAGGACGCAATAAAAAATTATAATTTAGCGATTAAATATGAGTTTGATTTTGCAGAAGCATATAGTAATAAAGCAAATTCTTTAAATAAATTAGGTAGATATTTGGAAGCAATTAACAATTGTGATTTTGCTCTTAAATATAAGCCGCATTTTGCGGTAGCATACAACAATAAGGGCAATTCTTTAAGCAATTTACAAAAATATCAGGAAGCAATAGAAAATTTTAATCTTGCTCTTAAATATGATCCAAAATATCCAGAAGCTTATTATAATAAAGGAATATCTTTAATGTCTTTATGGCAACATCAAGAAGCAATAGAAAACTATAATTTAGTGATTAAATATAAACCAGATTATGCAGATGCTTATAACAACAAAGGTGTAGCTTTAATAAACTTAGGAAAATATCAAGAAGCAATTAAGAACTATGATTTAGCTATTGATCATAAATCTGATTATGCTAAAAGTTACTTAGAAAAAGGCATTGTTTTAGTTAATTTAGGCAAACAAAAAGAAGCTAAAGAAAATTTTAACTTAGCTCTTAAATACAAATCTAATCTGATAGAAGAATATGAAGCAATAATTAAAGCTCTAAGAAAACTAGATAATGATCTTATGGCTAATGAGTTTGAAGAAAAATTAAAGATATTAAAAAATAATTTGTAATTCTATGCAACCACAAAATCAAAATAATTTTACTCGTGGTTCACAAATCTTTGCTCATCAGCTACGAATGCTTAGTCAAGGAAGTATCAATGCTTTAACAGCTGGATTAATATTTTCTGTAATTTGGCTGATATTACGAATATCTCAGCAATTATCTTTTATAAGCCTATATTATTTTATCATAGAGCGATACACACAATTAAAACTTGCTATAGGAGAATATTTTTATCCTATAGATTAAATAAGTATTCAATTCTATTATTTAGAGCAAAAAGCTTGGGTTTACCGTAATGCTGAAGAATTTGTTCATAAATTTTGGCATGTTACACAGCATTCGCATAATATCAATCAATTTGGGCAATTTTTATTGCATTCAGCTTGGCAAGAAGGTATTATTACTTTTACTATTGGTCTATTTACTGGTATCATCTTTTTTATGTATCGAGGTAAAAAAGCTGTTATCCAAGATAAGATTAGGGGAGCAGATTTTGTGGAAGCTAAAACTTTAGCAAAAATGCTTTATAAAAACAAACAAGCTGCTAACATTTGCTTTTCTGGATTGCCATTAGTTAAAAATAGTGAAAGGAGACATATTCTTATTACCGGTACTACAGGTAGTGGTAAAACTAACATGTTAAATGAGCTGTTACCTCAGATTAGAAAAGAATGTGGTAAAGCAATTATTTGTAGAAGTCAAGATTTAATCTTACAGACACTATAAATTTTGTACCTGATTGTCAGTTAAATTTTGACTGTCAGATATATAATCAAGATACAAAATTTCATTATTCTTTTCAACAGCTAATTTCTTACTATCCTGAAAAGTTTGCATAGGAGTTTTCCCATAACAATATTTACCAGAATGAGGTCTTTCATTATTGAAATGCTCTAACCAAATATCAAGATCTAATTGTAAATCATCAAGATCTGTATAAATCTTTTTTCGCATAGCCGTATCAAAGAATTCTTGTTTCATGGTTTTATTAAAACGCTCACACATACCATTTGTTTGGGGAGAATATGCCTTAGTTGTAGTATGTTCTATACCTTCTATGCTAAGAAATAACTCAAAAGCATGATGCTCTATATTGCCCTTATATTCTGACCCACGATCTGTAAGAATACGCAGTATTGGTATCCCTTGGCTCTCATACCATGGTAACACCCGGTCATTAAGCATATCAGCAGCAGTAATTGCTGTTTTATCAGTATATAGTTTAGCATCCGCTACCCTAGTATAGCTATCAATAAATACCTGAGAATAAACCTTACCTATACCTTTAAAATTACCTACATAATACGTATCCTGACATCCTAGATAACCTGGATGCTGCGTCTCAATTTCTCCATGTGCTTCTTTTTCATTACGACGCTTCTCTAGTACTTGTAACTGAGCTTCAGTAAGAACAATCCCATCTTGAGCCATCTTTGCTTCTAATGCTTTAAGCCTTTTACTGATATTGTTTAAATCATTACGTAGCCAAATTGATCTCACTCCTCCAAGGTGATACAAGTATACCACTCTTCTTAAGCTCATTTGATACTCTTAGCTGACCATATGCTGGATATTCTATTGCCATATCCATTACTGCCTTCTCTATCGCTGGATCAACTCTATTCGCTATTATTGGCTTTCTTCGACTAATTTCATACAACGCTTCTTCGCCACCAGTTTCATACAGTTCTTTAAATCTGTAATAACTATCTCTACTATATCCCATCGCTTTACATGCTGATGATATACTACCAAGACTCTTAGCTAATTCAAGTAAACCTAATTTTGGCTTTATTATTTTTTGATTTAAGTGCATTGTGACCTTCCATTTTTTTATCTGTATTTTTAATACGTAATTTTTATTAAATGTAAGATCAAATCTCAACTAATACAAATTATTGTTGATTTAACAGGTAGCTTTACTGATCGATTTTTTGATCCCAAATGTGATAAGATACTTAATCCCTTGCAAGAGAATAGTTCAGCATGGCTACCGTGGAATGATTGTCATGAAATTTGGGATTATAATGATATAGCAAGTAGTTTTAGCAATTATAATCCCAAATTTTATCCTTATCTGGATCACCCAGCAGGTTTCCTTGTTCACTCATATGTTAACATTTTTTAACTTGATAAAATATTATTACACTACACTCTAAACTCTTATTCCTTGATTTAGTTTGATCTTAGAGCAATTCTTTACCGCACTTTTTATTTCTTTATCTATTTCTGAGCTTGGACTTACATATTGCATTACTTGTTTATCTTTTCCTATGGTATTTAAGTAATCTTCAGGAACTAGATGGCTTTTGCCTTGAAAATCATATATTACTATAATCAGAAAATCTTTTATCACCAAGATTATAATTAGGATCAAATTTATTCTTCATAATTTATAAATCTTTCTGTATCTTCTGCTCTATTGCTGCCTTGCAAATCGTGTTACTATAAAGTATACAAGAATCTATACCTTTTTCTCTGTAGATTTGTAAGGCAGTATTGATATTTTCTGCTGTGCCAAACTGTGCTAAAGCTTGTATTTGCTGTTGCTGCAAATTATTTAGTCCGTTATTATCGTTATTTACCATTTTTGAAAATAGTAATTCTATAGACTTAAATTGTGATTTTCTATCATCACTTGCTTTTAAGGATGACTGTTTAGTTACCTTAGTAGCTGCTGTTAATTTTATTATTTCAGGCTCTAGAAGATTTCTAATAGATTCTGCTCCTTGAGATTTTAGCACATCATTAAAATCTCCTGTCTCGAGTGGTCGTACTATTGCTACCGCTGCTCCTTTGCTAATTAATTCTTCTTGAGCCTTAATTACAGTATTAACTGATACTGCTTCTTTGCCATCGTTATCAGCAGCAATTATTATTCTCTCTCCTTTGATAGGCTCATAGTTCCTAATGTTACTCACACCTAAGCTACAAAGAATTTTGCCTTTAATACCAGCTTCCCCAATGCTTAAAGCCGTCTCTAACCCTTCTGCTATAATCGTTACATTACTAACTAAATTGTTGCCATCTTTACTGCTTTGTACGTTCCTGCTTTGTACGTTCTGCTGTTCATTATTTTTACTAATCTCAACAAAAGAACCTCTAATTTTGCCAAATGAACGTTTATTAACTTCTATACTCGCTTTTGACCCTGTTTCTTTATTTAAATAAATAGATTGACCTCCGGTAATATTACCATCTTTATTTCTAGCAAAAGCAATTAATGCAGGATAATATTGTTTACTATTACTATCCCACATCATATCAGTTCTAAGATCATTACTTAGTTGGTATCTTGTTAATATTTCTTTAATTCCACGATGTTCTGATAAATATCTTTTTGCTACATTATTTGGCATAACATATTTTATAGAATCTGATTTTTCATATAATCCTATAGCTCTCTTAATTTTTGCTATTTCATCATATTGCTCTGTTTGAATTTTAATTTGTTGATTTTTGTCTGCTGCTAAATTTGATGCTAGATCTTTACCTCCGTTGGTTGACATACCAACCATATCTTGTAAATATTTCTTAGCTTCTACAAAATCACAATTTTTTTCTCTTTGTACTAAGGTAAATAGATCTCCTCCCTCTCCTTTACTAAAATCATACCATCTGTCAGCTTTACTGCCATTTATCTTCATCACTATTTTACCATCTTTCTCCCAGCGGAGTAACTGGCTATTTGATAAATGCTTATTTGGACTACCAAGTAAGCTTCGTCCTATTTCTTCAGCTTTAAATGATAATTTTTGTTTTAATTCCAGTGCTTCTTGTTTATTAATAGAATTATAATCTATTTTTGTCTTTGCCATAATATCCTCTTGTAACTTAACACTTATTGTTGTATCTTGTTTATTACAATTCGTAAGGGGCATCGTCAAGTTAAGAGAGATGTAAATTTAAGTATTGAGCGATTGAAAGGAATGATTTATAGAATAGTAGTAACCATTTATCAATAAATCTTAACGCTATGCATATTACTCAAACCCCGAAGAGACATCGTTTTCTAGCAAGCATCATTAGCCATACAGTATGGTTATATCATCGCTTTAATAATAGTTACCGAGATGTTCAAGAATAGATGGCGTATCGAGGTATTATTTTAAGTCATGAGACTGTAAGATTTTGGTGCAATAAATTTGTGATTTATTTTCAAGCTGTCATCAGAAAGAGAGAGAGGAAAGCAACTGACAAATAGCATTTAGATGAGATGAACATCAAGATCAAAGGCGAAGTATTCATATTATGGAGAGCTGTTGACTCCAAGGGGCATGAATTAGAAATATTATTGCAGAAGCGTCGTAACAAGAAATCAGCTATTCGCTTTTTATCAAGATTATTGGGTAATTATCTAACTCCAAGAGTAATTGTTACTGATAAGCTCAGGAGTTACATTAAACCGATTAAGCTTATGTGTCCTAACACTGAACATCGTACTAGTAAGAGACTAAATAACTGTGTTGAAAATGCTCATCAGCCAACTCGACGAAAGGAAAAAATATTGATTAAATTTAAGCATCCTAATTCAGCACAATGTATATTATCACTGATGGGCAAAGTCAGAAATATATTTGCCGTCAATGTTGGACGATATACTAAAACCGCACCAGAGCAAAGAATTGCATTTGCATCCGCTAAATCTATTTGGGACGAAGCTACTCAAAGACTTCTTGCTGCCTGAAATATAAAAACATAGTACTTTTTGAAACCAATTTACTTAATGATTGTTGCTGATTTACTGATTTTCCTTGATCTTTTTCTTGATCATTACGGGAAGCAACATTTATTCCTCCTGTAACTGGTATATTTATACCTATACTTGTATTGGTACTATTTCCCTTTCTATTGTGACTCGCAGTATGCTCTGTAGCAGACTCGCTATCTGAATTCGTTTGCTGCAGGGCTAAATACTGACTATCAGTAATGCCTATGGATTTAGCTTCCTCATAACTTAATCTCTTACCTATCTCAGTTGCTAAAGATTCTCCTGTTGTTGTCAAATCACTGTACCTATCAGTTAGTCCATCAAGATAGCTTTGTGAGTTGGTAAACTGACTTTGATAGCTATCTTGTAATAATTTAGAGGAGCGATAATTATTTACCAATGAATCTACTGTTTCAGTAAGCACTTGCCTGCCACTATCGGTGCTAGTAACTCTTGTGCCTCCATCATCAATAATACCTCCTGCCATTTGTAGAGTTGGAGTCAAACTCTGCTGGGCGATTGTTCTATTGCCGATATTATAGTTATCCATGGAAATATTATTATCAGCAATGTTTGCTCCTATGCTACTGGTCACTGATATTGGAGAAAATTGGTTAGCAAGCGTGGTAGTAGCGTGAACGCAGCCCTTTAATACTGCCCAGGATAACATTGGTACTGATGCAGCTAACATCTGAAAGGTAGCGTAACTATGCAGAATCATTTCAGAAAAACTTCCTTGGGATAAGATATTTAAACCAGTCAATCCACTAGAGCCAGATTTACCAGCTAAACTAATCATCCCCAAACAATGAATGATGGTAAAAAATACTGACCAACTAGCAACCCAGATTATCAATAATAACCAGGTTTTTAAGATATTAAAGCCACCCGGTAGCATTGACATTGGAAATACTATAAAGATCATGCAGGTTACAAGTGCAAAAAATACTGACTGCAATATTGGCATAATAGTTGCTGCCATTTCTCCTGCTACTAAATAGGAAAATGATTGTTGAAATAAGCCTCTGGTAGCATTCATACTAACTAGTTGTGGATATATTCTAGCTAGCGAGAACTTTTTCCGCCAATCATCATATGATTCCCGATTAGCGTTTAGTAGCATTGCTTGCTTCATCCACTGATGAATATCTGTTTGTTCCTTTTTGAGATATTTCAGAGTATCGCCGGTCATAGCTTTTAGTCTCTGGGTTAACTGTTCTGGTCTGTCAGATTGTACCCCTATACTAGAGGCAAATTTAGTTAGTAACCCATCATGTAACTCTTTATTAATAGCTGCCTTGATTAATGGAGTTACTTGCCTACAAGTTTTAAAGCTAATAGCAGAATTACTTGGATCTTTATAATAAATACCAAAATTATATGGTATGTTTTGTTCTATAAAACCAATTATATCATTTGTTTTTTGTGCTGCTTCTTTTTTGCCTAAAATATTGCCGATAACATAAGGTTTCATAAAACATTGTCGCAAAAACTCTTTACTATTGGTTAAAGTTATTGGATTTTCTATAAAGATGGGAAAAACCACTCCATGGCAAAAATACCAATATTGCCTTTAAAAATAGCTCTAGTTGCAGCCCAAATACCTCCCAAGGTTAAAGCAAACTTACCTACTGGGGTAAAATATTCACTATCTGAAGCAAATACTCTACCTATGCCGTTAAATACATGCCATAATATATCTCCACCACCAAATGTATGTATTATGTAATCTACCATTTTTTCTACTGTATCATAATTTCAGTAAAATTTAATTTTAAAATTCTAGCTTCTTTCCTTAACCATTAGATGTTGTTCTATTAACCTGGCTCTTCTATCTATCTGATTGCTACTGGTCAGCATATTACTCCATTTCTCTTGAGCAAAAATTTGTACTCTATCTAAAGATTTTAAATATTCTACTAAATGTTGATCTGCAACTTGCTTAGTTTGCAGCATAGTTACTGCTTTACGTACTTCAGATATTATTTCTTTCAAATGCTGCAATAAACTATAACTGGCAATTAACTCTGATGAATTATCTAAAATAGTTACTCCCGAAATTGATTCTAAAGTAATATAATCATAAATTGGAAATGCTTCACCTATCGAGGACAAGAACATTATATCTATGTTGTTAAACTCACTATTACTGGCTAATTTGCTTTTTAGACCATCCAGCTTGGTTTTTGCTTTGCCTTGATATGATTGCTCTGGTAGAATACTAATATTCCGCTGTAATGTTGGATTCAAACAACTACTATTATCACAAGCGTAAATTGACGCAGATTCTCCACCTTTAAGATGAGTAATCCAACTTTTCTCATCTTTTGCCAAGGAATCAAAGAAATAAACATTATTATCCTTGATGATAATAGTACCAGTCATTGACATTATGGCATTTCTCATATCTGGTGGGATACCTGCTTTTTCTGCTGCTTTAATAAAGATATTATAATTGTTTAACATTAATTCTGGGTCTTTATTTTGTGCTTGTTGCAATGCTTGCTTTTGCTCTAAATCATTATGACATCTTTTGCCAGCAGCAAAATAATCCATACCAGATTGTGCTTGCATATCTTTACAAACTGATTCACGCATGGCTGAATCTTTTGGCAGAATAGAAGCAAAAATCGCTTTAGTCATCTCGCAATCACCCTTAGCAAATTGATTCATTTCCATAGCTAAATTCCGTAAATCTTTTAAGGCATTCTCGATTTGTGGGGCAAAAGTCTTTAATCCCAAGGAAAATGCATAAGCTTTAGCCTGCGTGCCAATATTTTTCATCAACTGTACCAATTCTTCACCGGAAATAATTGAAAAACTACCAAGGTAGGCATCTATACCATTACAGCTCATAGTCAAAGATGGCGGGGTCATACTAATTGGGTTAAACGATGTTTTACTAGTTCGCATTGATAGTCCTCCTGCAGCATAGTAACCGGCTGCTTGGTCTTGATAAGAACCTGGCTTAGTAACATTAGTACTCATCCCTTGAAACACATCTCCGATATTCCATGCCAAAGCAGTTGGTAGATAAATCAACAATATTATGATTATTATACTAAAATATAAGCTGCTACTCATAGTTAAAGTGATATTTTTTATCATTATTTTCACTTTTTGCTAAATTTTGATAATGTAGATCAATAGTCACGATATTCTTAATAATCTTATCTTCCGAAATTATTCCTCTAGCTACCGGATATATTCTTTTGCTTCTACTATCAACCAAATATAATATTGGTACAATATTCTCAGGATTTAAAGCTCGTAATAATCCACTATCTTTGCTAGTTTTAACATTCTGAAAATCTGTACCATTGTTAGAAACCAACAATAACTGAAAACCATATTTGCTGGCAAATTGCTTAGCAATAGGAGCAAAAGCCTGACAATAAGGACAGTTGCTACTCACTTGTAAAATCAAACCCCAATCTTTGGCTAAATTGGTTAATTTGTTATTATTTACCTGTTCAATTGCCTCCTGATATAATTTTTTATGTAAGCTGTTAACTGGCTCATTAGCATTAGTTAAACTATGATCAATTAAAGTTGCTAATTGCCACATAGCAGCAAATTTTTGTGACTTCTCCATTATTATTTTTTGCCATTTTTGAGCCTTGATGACATTCTCTAAAGTTGGATTATCAAGTGCCTTACGCTCAGCATCGTTAAACTTTTGCTTTAACTCCTCTATTCTTTGGTTATAAGATTGTTGTTTTTCTCCTGTTTTAGATGATAATTTTGACCTAGAATATGGTAGTGATTTTCTCATTGGCTGTTTCATTGTACCACAAAAACCCATGCGGTTCTTGCCATGGATTATTAGTAAAATTTTCTGTCTCTATTCTGCTCATATCGTTAGCTCTTTCCTTGGTAGTAACAGCAAATGATTCTGTTTGCCAATAATTGATTAACATTAAAGTTGTTACTATGGTTATTACTCGACTTATTGTTACACACATTATTACTCATTACTTTAGTTCCTCACTTTAGTACCTCAATATGATAAATTATGGTTATTATTCCTGCCATTAACCGGTATTTGCTTCTGGATTACTGGCATTTGATTATTTAGTTGTTTTGGAAAACTCTTGCCCATCTTATTTTTAGCTTCTATCAATAAATCAGCAAATAATTCTTCCAAATCAAATTTTGAAAAATCTATTCTTTGTAATTCATCTACGGTAAATCCACGACAATTTGGATATTCGCTTGAGCCAAAACTAATTCCTAATTGATTTCTTCCTTGCTCTTGAAAAACCCGTGCCAGCTTGGAATTAAAACAACAATAGGTGGATTTTTTAGTTAAACATTTCTTAAATATTGGATCTCGCTCACTGCAGTAAGTGCCAATAAAATGGCATTGTCCTTTCCCTCTTTTCAAGGCAAGAGCTTTCTCTCCTGCTTTGCATCTAGCTAGTCCCAAATCTTTTCCCCAACCTTTCATCGATGAACAACAATTAAGGAAATTAACAATATTTTTCCGACAACTATTTGATTCTCCTTGAAAGACATAAATTGGATTAGTTTGCATATCTTTCTTCATGTATGGACCTACCCGATAATGCAAGAAAAAAATAATATATAACAGCAAAAAAATCGAATGCAGTCATGTATCCGGCTTATAGTTAATAAATCACTTTAAATTTACCCTATAGCCCTGATGGAATTCGCTGGCTTACAAACTTATTACTTATCATCTCATCGGCTTCTAAACGAGTCCCTGAAGAAATCAGTTTTTTTGTAAGCTAAGGTTCGTCTTATTTACCATCAATATTATCATTCTTTCGCATATTCCGGATTAGAATCTATTAAATTTCTATTTATCTATAATATTATCTCGTCAACTATTTATAGCAATTCTTTAGCTACAAACTTTACTCTCGGTATAATCATTGCCTGAACTGAGTACTGCAAACACCACCCTTGCTAGTTTATTAGCTACTGCAACAATTGTTTTATTATGCCCATTTCGTTCAGATAAATTAAACATCCACTCGGTAAACTTGCTATAATCTTTTTTAGATTTTTGCTCTTCCGTGGTAAATCTTATCTTACTATTCAGTACTGCTCTTGCTCCTTGAATTAACAAAGTACGTAAATAGATATCACCTCTTTTACTAATACCTAGTAACTTATCTTTGCCACCACTAGAATGTTGCCTTGGCACTAATCCCAGCCATGCTGATAATTGCCTGCCATTTTCAAAACAACTAGCATTACCTATTGACGCTATTAAGGCTGTGGCAGTAATTAACCCTATACCTGGTATCGTCATTAGTTGTTGGTGATTACTATACTGGCTAGCTATAATTTTTAATCTTTGTTCTAGTTCTTTTATTTTTTTATCATTCTCTAGAAATTCTTCTTGTAACTCTCTAAACGTTTGGTAGCTTAGCTGACTTAAATCACCTTCATCTAAAATTTCGGTTAATTTTGTCATAATCTTATTGATTCCTTGCGGAATAACAAAACCAAATTCATGTAATAATCCCCTGATCTCATTAGCAAGAGCAGTACGGTTTTTTACCAATCGCTGCCTTACCCTATGAATAAATAAAATATCTTGTTGCTCTACAGTTTTGATAGGCACAAATCTCATATTAGGTCTGCCACTGCCTCGCATATTGCTTCGCTATCTGCTTGGTCATTTTTATTAGTTTTAACATAAGGCTTAACAAATTGTGGAGCCATTAGTTTTACATTATGACCTAATTTTGTTAATTCTCTTGCCCAATAGCTAGCTCCACCGCAAGCTTCCATGCCTACTAGACAGGTTGGTAAATTAGCCATAAAAGTTAGAACCTGCTCTCTCATTAATTTTTTCTTTAATATTGTCTTACCATTTTTATCTACACCGTGAATTTGAAAAATTCTTTTTGCAATATCTATACCAATTGTGGTAACTTCCATATGGACCTTCTTATTGTTGTTTAGGATTCATTTCCTATCCTAGAAGATTAGCATTTGCTTCTCATTCTGTATATAGGGTAGGTCCATTCCATTATCTCACTTGATGCAAAACCGCAATAATCTTCCACTTTCTCTATTAATCTTCCAAGCACCATCTCTTACCTTAGATCCTTAAGTTTTAATTCCGGCTTCATATCATCTTGATTAAGCACGTTATATCTACCACCTCTACATTTCTTCCTTTGATTTGTAACACTTTCAATCTTTCCGCTATCTATTTGTGCATTGACTATGCTTACTGGTGTGCAATTTAATCCTCGTGCATCTGGACAACCAAAATGACTGCTATATGTGCTGCATCCACTCATACTTATAGTAACAATTAATATTGTTCCTAATTTGATAATCGTTGTGAGTTTTTTAATATTCTTCATAATCCTCCGCTTGCATCTGCTTATTAACCTTGTGAGCTTTGGCAATTTTTTGCTGCATACCAACTTCTCCTAAGAAAAAGCCTTTGGTAAATATCACGTCCACCTTAACGCCACCAGGAACGGTAAGTACCGGCGACATCTGCTCAGCAAGTCTTAAATAATAATCTGCTATCTTCTCACCTGCGTTACTGCCGCCGCTTAAAAGTCCCTGACCCGCTAAATCTTTAAATCCTTTGCGTTTTGTATTTACAGCCCCAAGTGATGTCAAAGTTAATCCTTCCACTCCTTTACTACTGCTTGCAAGACCACTTAACATTGATCCAATAAATGCATTTTTAACGCGAATTTAGGATAAGTGAAGTTTGTTAATATCAAAAGAAGAATAAAGAATATTAGATTTTTTGATATTAAAAGCATTAACACAAGCAAGAATATGAACTAAAAAATTCATAGGTGATCTATGCCTTGAATGCTCAAGGTCCATACTCTTTTTCAGAACATTAAATACAGATTCAACCAATGACCTTTTTCTAAGTTGCATTTTGTCTTCCATTTCAATCAAATGATTCTTCATATCTTTCCTTATCCCTGTAAATAACCGTAAACCTCTATTATATAATTTACTGAATAAATCCTTAGATATGTAGCCTTTGTCACCAAAGATTTTACCTTGTAATCCAGCTGTTATAGCCTCTGCCGCTGATAAATCACTATTATTTGCTTTGGTAATTTTGATTGCCATAATTGCTCCCTTATTATTAATTACTATATGCAACTTAAATCCCATAAACCATCCATAACTACTCATCCCGATTTTAGCAATATTACCGAATACTTTATTATTGCTTATACGCTTTGTATGACATATTGATAATTTAGTTGAATCAATAAAATAAATTCCTGTTTCTTCTCCTCTAAATAGTTGCAGCATTATAGCAAACGGTAGAATTAATCTCGGCCATAATTGTATTATTCGGCTATAACTTGGTAATTTAAAATATCCTCTGTATTTATATGATAGGTGATATAAATAGTAATTCTTAAAGTCTTTGCACGGTGATAAATAAAAATATAATACTATAGTTAAAAGCTCTGAAAGACTTAATTCTCCTAACCTCTCTAACGCTTTCTATCTGTTGGTACTAATTTTTGCTTCTCCCATTCTTCGTATATTTTGCAAAAATTATCTAGTATATAGAATAAACTTATGATACATCTTTTCATTGTTGGGTTCTCGTTTTTTTTATCAAAAACTTTTGTAACCCAACACTCTACTCTTGTAAATAACTTATTCTTATTTCCTTCCTTACTTATCTCTTATCCTAAACTGGTGTTTAGAAGCTAAATCTGCACAGGATGGTATCTTACACTTACAGAAGAGCAACTAGCTGCTCTAGAAAAAGCAAAACAAATTAAAGAAGCACATGGGGAAATAGATACGCAGCATCCAGGGTATCTTGGTTCACAAGACACATATTATGTAGGCAATATGAAGGTGGTGGGTAGAATCTACCAACAAACATTTATTGATACTTATTCTAGAGTTGCTATCTGTAAACTTTATACTGACAAATCTGCAATAACATCTGCTGATATTCTAAATGATAAGGTAATACCGTTCTTTAACAATCATGATGTACCTCTACTTAGAATCTTAACAGATAGAGGAACAGAATATTGTGGCAAGGTAGAAAATCATGCTTTTGAGTTATATTTGGCGATAGAAAATATTGATCATACTAAAACTAAGGCTCGATCTCCTCAAACTAACGGAATATGCGAAAGATTACATAGAACTTTAAAGGATGAGTTTTACAATATCACATTCCGTAAAAAGATTTATAGTTCTTTAGAGGATTTACAGATTGACTTAGATCAATATTTAAACAAATATAACAACGCAAGACCTCATTCTGGAAAGTTTTGTTATGGAAAAACACCTATGCAAACTTTCAAGGATAGCATTAAAATTGCTAAAGATAAGTCTATTAACTCTTACTTATCTGACAGCTCTTTTGCTGCTTAATCAATCACCGTCTGTCAGGTCAAGTGTAGTGTTTTACAAATTATTGAGGGTCTAGTTTAGATAAAGCATTTTGGTAGTGTTCAATTTGAGTTTTAGTAATAGAAGGATCGGCTTTAGTTAACTCCTCAGCTACTTTCTCATTAGTTATTAACTTATCATTAACTTTTTGAAGCTTTTCATTTACTGACTGATTAAATTTTTCTATATTTTCCGGTGTTATTTTTGATTCATCTAAAGTATGATAAGTAACCCCATCTTGTATTTCTTCTTTACCAAAAAATTTTTTCATTTCTTCTCCAACGATAGAATTAACTATAGTTGGTCTAAGAGTGGGGTCTGTTGCTACATATTTTTTATATAATGCGTCCGGAAGTAATGTATCATTATTTTCAAAAACTTTATTTAGAAAACGATTTCTTTTATTATTATCTAATGCTCTTCCGTCTGCTTCTGTGAAATCTATTGAATTGCTTATTATTTGACGCCGCATATATTTCTGCATTTCAATATTTGCTTTTTCATTATTAGAAAATTTTTCTTTATACTCTTTAGGATAATTTGTTACTCTTTCTTGTATTTCTTTAAGTTCTTCTTTAGAAGCCCCCTTACTTATTGCTTCATCTATAAACTTTTGAAAGCTTTTTTGCTTAGTTAAAATATTGTCAGGGGTTGTGGCGTTGATAATATCCGTTAACATAGATTTTATCTGATAAGGATCATTTTTTTCATTAAATTGTTCTCCGGGTACTTTTTCTATATCAAGAGGTTTGTTTGATTGATACATTGCGTTATCAAATATTGTATTTTGATAATCTTTAAAATTCCTTATTCCGGCATTAATATCATTTATAGCTTTTTCAGCCTCTGAGATTGTTTTTTGATTAGTATTTTCAGGCATATTTAAATTTTTATTAAAATCTACTAACTTAATTTAATCACTATTTAATTATAGTAACAAGTTAATTTAAATTAAATAAGATTAAAATTAGTTAATTTATCACTTAAAAGACTCACAAGGTTATAAAGACTAAGGATGCTTTAGGGTTGTCACTTAATGAACTGGAAAATATATACAATACGACATCATGTGTACTTTTCGATATATGCAATAATGTCGGACAAACTCCGGGATGACAGAGCTAATCCATGGGAGCAAGTTTCCTTTTATAAAAGTATATAAGTATATATTGACAATTATATTAACTTATAGCAAACTGCAGGGTTTAATAATCTTGTTGTATACTCAAAAAGTATCCTTATTGCATTCCTGCGAAATCGGGAATCCAGAAAAAAGATGTAGATACAGTAAATTTTTAAAATCAAAAGCTCGATTTCTCTCGCTTTATGCTGGATCCCCGCCTACGCGGGGATGACATCGCACGTGCTTTTCGATCCATGCAACAACCTAGGATAAGCTATGGGTTGATATTGTTAACTTAATGAGCCATACAACAAATCGCAATTTAATTTCAAAATAAACAATATGATTTTTATAGAAGAATTTATAAATAAAGGATATTTCCATCAATGCACCGATTTAGAGCGGTTAACTAGTATAACAAAAGACAATAAAATAGCTGCTTATATCGGTTTTGATTGTACAGCAACTTCTCTGCATATCGGTAGTTTGATGCAGATAATGATTTTGCGGCTACTTCAAAAGCATGGACATAAACCGATAGTAATTATCGGTGGCGGCACGAGTAAAATCGGTGATCCTTCGGGTAAAGATCAAGCACGTAAAGCCTTAACTCAAGAAGATATAGCTAAAAATGCGGCAGGTATAAAGAAGTCTTTATCTAAGTTTATCAAGTTCGGTGACGGTGAGAGTGATGCTATAATGCTCGATAATGCCGAGTGGTTAGATTCCCTTAATTATTTAGATTTTCTGCGAGATTTCGGTAGTCATTTTTCTGTGAACTGGATGCTTACTATGGATTCGGTAAAGCTTAGACTAGAGCGGGAGCAGCATTTAAGCTTTTTAGAATTCAACTATATGCTGCTTCAAGCCTATGATTTTTACTATTTAAGCAAGCATTATGATTGCAGTCTACAACTAGGTGGTAGCGATCAATGGGGCAATATAGTAATGGGAGCGGATTTAACACGTAAAATAAGTAGCAAGGAAGTATTTGGCATGACAACGCCGCTGCTTACGACCGCTTCAGGTGCTAAGATGGGCAAAACTGCTGCAGGGGCTGTTTGGCTCAATGAAGATTTGCTAAGTCCGTATGATTACTACCAATATTGGCGTAACTGCAAAGATGCCGACATAGTTAGATTTGCTAAACTATATAGTGAGATGACAAAAGAAGAACTTGCCGAGTTTGAGAATTTAGCTTCAAAAGACATTAACGGAGCCAAAAAGCAGTTTGCTTATGAGCTAACTAAGCTTTGCCATGGCGAGCAGGCAGCTAAATCGGCTTTAGAGACCGCAGTTAAAATATTTGAGCAAGGGCAAATCGACGAAAATTTGACTACCGTAGTTCTAGAGCCGGAAATATTACAGGCAGGTATTAGTGCGTTTGAACTATTTCACAAAGCAGGGCTTGCTACCTCTAAATCCGAAGCAAAAAAGCTTATACGAGGAAAGGGGGCTAAAGTAAATGATGAGCCGGTAGAAGATGAGAATTCGGTAATTAACACTAACTTCCTACTTGATAATAAGCTTATTAAACTTTCTGCCGGTAAAAAAAGACATGTGCTAGTTAAGATTATTTGACTAATATGATAGCTATTATATTGATAATAGCTACTATTATTGATATAATTATGTAAATTATGAAAGTAAAAATATGAAAAGTATTAGCAGTAAAGAAGCTCAAAATCATTTTGGAGATTTAATGAACCAAGCTATAAAAGCTCCGGTAATTATAAACAAATATGGTAAGCCTGCTGCAGTTCTTATATCGCATGAAGAATATAAAAAATTTAATCAACTTGAAGATATGTATTGGGCATTGCAAGCTAAAAATGCAAGTAAAAATGGTTTTTTGTCCGAAAAAGATAGTGAAGATTTTTTAAATAAAATATTAAAGTAATAAACATGGCTTTAATATTATCAAAAGAGTCGCAAAAATTTATCGAAAAATTAGATGCAAAGCAAGCACGACAAATAGCCATTAAGATTAGAGAATTAAGTGAACTAACCAATCATCCTAACGATAGCAAGCTTTTAAAAGGGGTAGACGAACAATATTATAGATTAGACGTAGGAGAGTTTAGAATAATTTATCAAAAAGACAAAATTAAAACGTGTATTTTCCTTATAGGTAAAAGAAACGATGGAGAAGTTTATAAATTATTTAAAAAAAGATAAAGTAATATTTTTAATTGGATCCTGTGGCTTGTTCTACGTTGTTGCATGGATCGAAAAAAGTGTACAATGTCATTCTTAGCAACGGCGGGAATCCAGAAAAAAAACATAAATACAATAAATTTTTAGAGCTAAAAGCTCGATTTATCTAGTTTTATGCTGGATTTCCGCCTACGCAGGAATGTCATTGAAACCTTACAACAAACACAACCTTACGTAGGTGTGCAACATAGTAGTAACAATGATACCAAATTTACTCATATGGGTTGTATTCCTCATTACTAATTTGTAAATGTTAACCCATTAAGATCGATCACTTTAACGCTACTATGTGCTCCTAAAATTAATTTTTCAATATTTTCTAATGTTTGAAGAACTAGATCTGTGTTAGGAGCAACCGTTATTTTTCCATTGAATTCCTCTGAAAACACATTTGTATTATTAAGTGTTACCGTACCGGAGTTAATACTAGCTACAACATTAGCGCTTGAAAGGGTATTAGCTGGTGATGGTGATATTTTGTGCTTGTAATTGAACCTGCTCTTATAAAGACGTTAGTACCATTTGCATTAAGTACAGCACTATTATTTTTTGGATCATTCATATCTTTCTCTTAAATTTAAAGTTATAAAATCATTATTATAATAAGCTACATATTAATTCAATCAAAAAATTTTGAAAATTTTTTGATTTAGTACTTTACTCAACTTTTAATTGTGATTATAATACGTTTTTTACATTTAAGCGGTTATGAAATTAAGGCTATATTGCTGTCTTATATTATTTGCAATTATTCTTGATATTAATACGGCAAATGCTTCTGCATGGTTACTAGAGCAGGGGAGATACAGATATATTATAGGAGGAAATAAAGTTAACAAAATATCAAAAAATGAAAAGAAACAAAGAGAGGAAATAGTTTTATATTTGGAAGAAAGATTAGGTTACTTAAGAGCATATTTTGAGGAAGTAAAAGATCAACCTAATCTTCAGGCAAAAATTTTGCGGCAAATAAAAAAATTAGAACGGCAAAAAGTAGAGTTATTGTCATATCAAGATGAGAAATTTGCAAGTAGTCATATAGAATATGGTATTACCGATAATCAAAATATAGGAATAGGTTTTTTGTATAAGGAAGATAAGTTTTTGCATAAAAAAAATACAAGTCTAGAAGCGTCTATTTATTACAAATTTAAATTATATGAGGATAAAGATTTTGTAATTTCAACCCAACCTAAAATTTTGATGGCTAAAAATAAAAACTTTATAGGGAAAATATCTTTGCTAACAGGTACTTCTAAAAATATCCGTTCTGTTACTATATTTAATCAAAATGTATTTAGTCTTGGGCATTCTATAAATAATTTAGATTCTAAAAAGATGCATTATAGTTTTTCTACATGTGAAGGGATTAAACTCAAGAACGGTATAATGCTTACAAGTTTTACAAAATATCATACAAGGCAAAATTATGGTTTGGTATATGATAATTCCGTTTATGAGCAACTAGGAATTGCAAAAATAATTAACTTAAATGAGGAGAGTAAAAAGACACTAACGACTCAAATAGGATATTTTTGGGATCGTAGTCTTTCAAATAAAAAATATAGAATATCTGGTGTAAGCTTTTCAGTATGGATGGATGTATAAGTAAAAATAGACCTATTTTGAAGAGAGGATTTAAGAAGGAATCTAAAAGAAAAACACTTCATCTCGAACCAGAGGCGTATGGGGACGTATGTGAGGATGAGGGGTCAGGCTCGACGTATAAATTACCCCTAGAAGTAGAGTTTCGAAAGAGGTCTAATATTATTTTACAGATAATTAGAGATAAAAACTTACTTGGTAAAGAGCAATCGGATAACTTAAAAATTATTATCGAGGAGGAGTTTATCTACAATAGACCTCTTTCGAAACTATCATTTTAAGTATAAAGGTTGTATAAGTACTTAATTTGTAGTAATAATGAGATTCGAACAAGTTAAAGAGTTAGAGGATAAAAGATTTAGTCGATTAACAGGAGTAAAGAAGGGGACATTTTTAAAGATGGTTGATATTTTAAGGCAAGCTGATAGTCTTAAGAAATCAAAAGGCGGTCGTAAGAATAAGCTCAATCTAGAGGAACAGTTGCTTGTGAGCTTAGAGTATCTTAGAGAATACCGTACTTATTTCCATATAGGTCAAAATTATGGCATTAGCGAAAGTACAGCATATAAGACTATTAAATGGGTAGAAGATACACTAGTAAAACATCCAAACTTTGCTCTACCTGGACGTAAAGTTCTAATGAAAAATGATATGGATTATGAAGTAGTATTGGTAGATGCGACCGAAAGTCCTATAGAAAGTCCTAAAAAAAACAAAAGTTATATTATTCAGGAAAAAAGAAAAGGCATACATTAAAAACCCAAGTAGTGGTAAACAAAAAAACAAAACAAGTAATATGTACAGATTTTGCCAATGGTAGAAAGCACGATTTCAGGTTATTTAAAGAATCTAAAATGCTTATACATCATAAGGTTAAAGTAATTACTGACACAGGATATCAAGGTATACAGAAGATTCATAATAATTCTGAGTTACCAAAAAAAAGAAACAAGAAAAAGCCTCTAACTAAAAAGGATAAAACAAATAATCGTAGGTTAGCAATAGAAAGAGTGCTTAATGAAAATGTTATTAGTATGCTGAAACGCTTCAAAATCATTTCTGACAAGTATCGAAACAGGCGAAAACGATTTGGACTTAGATTTAATCTTATTGCTGGAATTTACAATTTTGAACTCAAGTGACTAGTTTCGAAAGAGGTCTATTGTCATTCCACAGTAATCTCTACGATCAGGTCCATCATGCACTAAAAGGACTAAAGGTAATGGCTCTTTTGGATAAATTTGTTTATCTAATATAGTATTTTTGGGGAAGGTAATGTAACTAACTAAGTCTAAATTATCTCGCGATTTAATAATTACTGGATTCATTGGAACAAGAGAATATTGTTCTAGTTCTTCGTGACGGGAAAGTAAATATTTTACCTTTTTATTTTTTCTATCATATTTGTAACATTTAGTAGTCCTTATATCACTATAAAATGAAATAAACCAGATTTGATCATCTGTCGTACGACTCATAATATCAAAATTTCCTAAATCTAGGCTTTCAAGGAATTTAATATCCTCTTTTATAGCATTATCTGATATTTTATATTTAGGTTTTTCATAATTAGTTCCTACTGCTTGAATTTTATTAGTAATAGGACTAGAAGTAAATACATAGGAATCAGTTTTTTCATCTTCAGCAATTAATTCTGTTTTCCCATTAGCTAAATTAATGAATTTAATAGCTACATTATCACGATCTCGACTATCATATAAATAAGCACTATTATTTTGAGAATTGCAATTTAAAAAACGAGTCTCGACAATATCTTTAGGAGGTATTTTATTAAAAAGCTCTAATTTATTATCTGTAAACTTCCAATATTCTTTTTCACCTTTCTCGTTATATTTTGTCCCAAAGCAAATTTGTAGATTATCATCAACAGTAAAATTTAAAAATTTTTCATCCTTATTATCAAATACTAACTGTTTACTATTATTAGTAATATTAACCAAATAAACATCAAAAGGTTGCTGTATGCTTTGTCCTAAACCTATCAATATTTTATTAGGGTTCTTAGGACTTGTGGCAATTAGCTTTACTATAGAATTTTCATCTGGAGTTAATAATTTTGTTTGCTTAGTTTTTATATCATAACTATAAAGCTCTGAATATTATTGATTTTTTCATTTCTCTTATAATAGAAAATATGACTATTATCATATCCCCAACTATAACTATTATTACTAAAATTAGTTTCTATAGTTGTTATAATATTTTTCGGATTATCACTATCAACAATATAAATGCATCCGTTATTATCTTTCTTAACCATATAACTTAGATATTTACCATCCGGACTAAAATTTAATGCTGAATATTTAGGTGAAGAAAATAATATTTTTCTTGGTATAAGATTATTTTGAAGAATAGAACTAGCTTTAACAATAGGATTTATTACTATACAAAATATAATTATAGGTGCAATTTTTGATAACATAATAATACCTTAAAAATAATTTATGGTTACTTTATCACTATAAATATAAAAATTTATTAAACACAATATTTTTTATAAAATAACTTATAATTGAATAAAAAAAACCAATTATAACTATTAATATATGGAAAATAATTTTCATATATTTGAATAAATAAATTTTAAGGAGGTTTTATGAGTAAAGGTGGTAGAGATTACCCTGTAAACGCCAGTTTAGGATAAGAGATAAGTAAGGAAGGAAATAAGAATAAGTTATTTACAAGAGTAGAGTGTTGGGTTACAAAAGTTTTTGATAAAAAAAACGAGAACCCAACAATGAAAAGATGTATCATAAGTTTATTCTATATACTAGATAATTTTTGCAAAATATACGAAGAATGGGAGAAGCAAAAATTAGTACCAACAGATAGAAAGCGTTAGAGAGGTTAGGAGAATTAAGTCTTTCAGAGCTTTTAACTATAGTATTATATTTTTATTTATCACCGTGCAAAGACTTTAAGAATTACTATTTATATCACCTATCATATAAATACAGAGGATATTTTAAATTACCAAGTTATAGCCGAATAATACAATTATGGCCGAGATTAATTCTACCGTTTGCTATAATGCTGCAACTATTTAGAGGAGAAGAAACAGGAATTTATTTTATTGATTCAACTAAATTATCAATATGTCATACAAAGCGTATAAGCAATAATAAAGTATTCGGTAATATTGCTAAAATCGGGATGAGTAGTTATGGATGGTTTATGGGATTTAAGTTGCATATAGTAATTAATAATAAGGGAGCAATTATGGCAATCAAAATTACCAAAGCAAATAATAGTGATTTATCAGCGGCAGAGGCTATAACAGCTGGATTACAAGGTAAAATCTTTGGTGACAAAGGCTACATATCTAAGGATTTATTCAGTAAATTATATAATAGAGGTTTACGGTTATTTACAGGGATAAGGAAAGATATGAAGAATCATTTGATTGAAATGGAAGACAAAATGCAACTTAGAAAAAGGTCATTAGTTGAATCTGTATTTAATGTTCTAAAAAAGAGTATGGACCTTGAGCATTCAAGGCATAGATCACCTACGAATTTTTTAGTTCATATTCTTGCTTGTGTTAATGCTTTTAATATCAAAAAATCTAATATTCTTTATTCTTCTTTTGATATTAACAAACTTCACTTATCCTAAATTCGCGTTGTAAACAATAATAGTAATTTTTAGGCATGGCTGGTAGAGTAGCAGAAGCAGTATGCATAGCTATTTCTGGACCGCAACCTAATCAAGATTGGCAAAATGCAACAAATGCAAATTGTGCAAGAATAGGACGGGAAGTTGATAATTTTGTAAATCGCGATAATAATACTAATATTAGCAGCAATAATAGTGGTTTTCCTAGTAATACTAATAATTTACCTTGGTATTATCATGAACCCAAAGCTTCAGATATTTTGATGGGAGATCATATTCATTGCCATTTAAGCCAAAAGGACTGGGATGCACGTGATTAGTTTAGTAAATTCTTTACATATTAATATATTAGTTTAATTTTACTGATGAATAATTGGCTTCTATTACTTAAAGAAGTCAAATTTTACTCCCTCAAACGTCCAACTTTTAGATCTAGTTCTCTTAAGTCAAATTTTATGTCGATAACTGCTCCCCCTTCTTCTCGGTTTGCAATATCTAAAATGCCGCAATGCTCTTCGACTATTCTTTTAACGATAGCAAGCCCTACCCCCATACCTTTGCTGCTAGTTGTTACATAACTTTCGGTAGCTTTGCCTATTAATTCAGGTGGGAAGCCTTTACCGTTATCCGTTACTGTAATATTAGCGAATTGGTTATCAATATTTATATTAACTTTTATCTTGGCTTTTGCTTTTCCCTCTAATGATTCCTCGGCATTTTTAAGCAAATTTATCATTACCTGATTCATCTGCGTAGTATCACACATAAAATCAAACTGACTAACATTAGTTTCAAACTCATAAAAAATATTATCGTTAAGTAATTTACGCGCTTCTATAATATGCCTGATTACATAAATCAAATCGCATTTCGTAAATTTAGGAGCAGGCAGACGAGCAAAAAGAACAAATTCGGATACTATATTTTTAATATCGTTAGTATGACGAATAATCATTTTTAAATAGTTTTCAAACTCTTCTTTTTCTTTAACTTCAGAACTGAACTTTTTAAGCAACCTTTCGGAAGCAAGTAAAATAGGAGTTAAAGGATTTTTAATCTCATGTGCTACTTTTTTTGCAACATCAGACCATACAAGCGCACGCTGTGCTATTACTAAATCTCGCTGCTGACGTGAAAGCTGTTTAATCATCCTGTTAAAGGCAGCATAAAGCGTTCCTATTTCGTCTTGATCAACTTCACTTTCCGGAACCTGCACGGTAAGATCGCCTCCCTTTACTTTATCGGTTGCTATTACTAACTTTTTAATAGGTTTTACTATTTTAGTGGTAAATATGACTCCAAAACTTATAGCGACTAAAAGTAGCAAAAGAGCTATAAAGATAAAAATAATCGAAAATTTAATTTGCATATTACCTACCTGATTTTTAAGACGGTAATATTCTGCAGCCGCACCGCTTGTTGCATCTATATGATCAATAATTTTATTATCGATTAACCTACCGACTAATAAATATACATCATTATACTCCTTTAATTTGATCAACATTCTTATTTTGGTTGGATCTGATTTAACCTCTACCGGCTCACCTAAATCCGCTTTTTTAATTAAATGGGCAGGTATAGTTGCAAATGACAAAGAAAAACTTAAATAACTATTAGCAATTATAGTATTAGTCGATTTATCTAAAACTATTGCTTCATCAAGTGAACGCATTTCTGCTTCAGTATTAAGAGTATCGGTAAACAAAGCAGGATTATGAATTAAATCGTAATACATATCGCTTAAATCTTCCGCAACAGCTAAAGCCGTTTCTCTTAGCTGCAATTTATGCTCTGTAATATAAGAATCGGCAACTATTATAGATTGGTCAAGTACTAGTGAAATTTTCTTATCAAACCAAGCTTGGATACTAAGATTTAAAAAATAAGCAGACGATATTGAAACAATTATAGTTGGAATAGCAGCTACTAAACTAAACGCAATTACTATACGATTTTGTAATCTAGAAGTATTTTGATCTCTGCTTTTAAAGAAAAAACTTTGAAAAAATTTATGAATTAATAAAATTCCAAGGATTAAAAAGACTACAAGGTCAATTGATAAAAGCCATATTACTTTGCTGGAATTAACAATACCGTTTTTTGAACCTGCATATATTTCATGATAAGTAAGACAAGAAAAAATAATAGCTATCAATGCTAAAATACAAATAAATCGCTTACTATAAAGATATCTAAACAAAAATTTTCTTAAACTCGGCATTATAATGATTGATTTATGGCTTTATTGCGTAAATTGAAAAACACTTCTAGTATCATACCGGCGTTATTGCATGGCTTGTATGTTATTCCTAGCTAAAGGTGGGAATCAAGAATAAAGCGAGATAACCTACGCTTTTAGTTCCAAAAATTTACTATATTTATACTTTTTTCAGGATCCCCGTCGTTGCTAAGGATGACATTGCGTATGATTTTAGGTCCATGTGAGCAAACCTTACGCATGGCTGACATTAATTATAATAACAATAAAAGCCAGAAATACCACTATTTCTAGCTTATACTTACTAATTATTTGTAAATGAATATTGAAAATTTTTATTAATTTAACTAAATTCAAGTAGCATTTGACCTTTGACTACATTATCTTTTTCACTTACAAAGATTTTAGCTATTTTTTCGTCACGTTCGGCTAGTATTATATTTTCCATTTTCATAGCAGTTAAAATCATTATTTCCTGTCCTACCGTCACCTCTTGTCCTTCTTTTACTTTTATTGAAGCAATTTGACCGTTAAGAGGAGCTTGTAATTCGGAATTTTCTTCTGTTACTACTTTTGAAATCATTAATCCTTCAAGCTCCGAAATACGAGGGGAGCGAACAAAGGCTTTCACGCTAATACCCGCATGTGATAACAAGTAACCGGTTCTGATATTTTCAATTTTAACGTGAGTCTTTTTACCGTTAACTATAGCAGTGAAAAGCTCATTTCCTAAATTCCAGCTACTGCGAATATATATACGATCACTTTCATGACGAATATTATAGCCGTTTTCAACAGGCGTAATTAAAACAGGGAATAATTTATCATCAATCGTTACTACCCATCTAGTACCGATTTTATTAGCTTGGTTATTGATATTTCCGGAAATTAAAGAAGCACGTCTTTGTTCGGATATATAAATAAAAATAGCCGTTGCTAAAAAAACTGCCGTTACCTCGGAAGTAAGACTCGCTCCGGAAAAACCGTCCGGATATTCTTCTTGAATAAATGCCGTAGAGATATCACCGCTAACAAAACGAGGATGCAACATTACTGCTTCCAAGAAGCTGATATTATGAGAAATACCGTTAATAATATAAGAGCTTAGAGCTGAACGCATTACTTCTATTGCCTGCTCTCTCGTTTCGCCGTAAGTGCATAATTTTGCGATCATTGAATCGTAAAACATACTTACCTCACCACCTAGCCCAATACCTGTATCTATACGGATATTAGGGCTTCTAACAGGTTCAGAATAAGCCGTTATTCTACCACTAGAAGGCAGGAAACCGCGGCTTGGATTTTCGGCACAAATTCGTGACTCAAATGCCCAACCTTTCAGCTTTACGTCATCTTGAGTAAATGATAATTTCTCACCAGCAGCGATTTTTACCATTTCTTCAACGATATCTATACCGGTAATAAGCTCGGTAACGGGATGCTCTACTTGAAGTCTTGTATTCATCTCTAAGAAATAGAAATTTTTATTACTATCTACTATGAACTCAACGGTACCGGCGGAGTAATATCCTACCTTTTTAGATAACGATATTACTTGCCTATACATTTCCTGTCTTATTTCTTCAGTTATGAATGAGCTAGGTGCTTCTTCAATCACTTTTTGATGATGACGTTGTATTGAGCATTCACGCTCACCAAGGCATACGCTATTGCCGTACTGATCGGCAAGTAACTGAATTTCAATATGACGAGGTCTTTGAATTAGTTTTTCAATAAATAACCTATCATCGCTAAAACTATTTCCCGCTTCAAGCTTCGCAGATTCAAAAGCATTTGCCATTTCTGAAGGATTATTTACTACCCTCATACCGCGTCCGCCGCCGCCTGCTGCCGCTTTTACAATTACTGAAAAGCCTATTTCTTTTGCGATATCTATTGCCTGTTTTACGTCGTTTATAGTTCCCATATAACCGGGAACGGTGCTAACTCCTGCTTCTATTGCTATCTTTTTCGCTTCAATCTTATCGCCCATTTTCTTTATAGTAGCAGCATTAGGCCCTATTAAAACTACTCCTTCTCTCTTAAGAACGTTAGCAAAATTAGGGTTTTCCGATAAAAAACCGTACCCGGGATGCACTGCGTTTGCACCGCTTTCACGAATTGCCGAGATAATATTTTTTATAGATAAATAGCTTTCGGTTGCAGGTGAATCGCCTATATAATAAGCTTCATCGGCATGCTGGACATACATTGAGTTTGTATCGGCTTCAGAATATACGGCAACCGACCCTATGCCCATTTTTTTTAAAGTACGGATTATTCTAACGGCAATCTCACTACGGTTAGCGATTAAAATTTTATCAAATAAAGGTTTTGTCATAGTTTTTTGTTACAATTTTTCTTGTATTTTATACTTATTTTTATGTCATTCTTAGCTAAAAGCGGGAATCCAGTAATAAAATAAGTACAATACAGTAAGTTTTAAAAACTAAAAGCTCGATTTATCTCGCTTTTTTTGGATTCCCGCTTTTGCGGGAATGACAATGGATCCCATGGTCAAGCCACGGGATGACAATTACAATGGCAAGTTATCGTGCTTTTTCCAAGGTAATTCTACCTTTTTAGTACGTAAGAAATTTAACGCTTTACATATTCGCCATCTTGTATTTTGCGGTCTTATAATATCGTCTAAATATCCCCTAGATGCTGCCACAAAAGGTGATGTTACTACTTTTTTATATTCATCGATCTTTTGTTTTTTCGCTTCCGGATCTTTACATTCCTCTCTAAATATTATTTCAGCCGCTCCTTCAGCGCCCATAACTGCGATTTCGGAATTAAACCAAGCATAATTTATATCACCTCTTAGATGCTTAGAGTTCATTACTATATAAGCACCGCCGTAAGCTTTACGAGTGATTACGGTAATTTTCGGTACTGTCGCTTCTGCATAAGCATATAAAAGCTTAGCACCATGTTTAATAATACCTTCATGTTCCTGCGATGTTCCTGGCAAAAATCCGGGTACGTCAACAAGGCTTACTATAGGGATGTTAAAAGCATCACAAAATCTGATAAATCTTGCTGCTTTTCTTGAAGCATTAATATCTAAACAACCTGCTAAATGCAACGGTTGATTAGCAACGAACCCTACCGGGTACCCTTCCATATAACCAAAACCAATGATAATATTCTTAGCAAAATCTGGTTGCAATTCAAAAAACTCTCCCTCGTCCACGATACGCTCTACAAGCTCTTTCATATCATAAGGTTTATTGGGAGTATTAGGGATTAAGGTGCTTAGAGACATATCGACCCTATCAGCAGGATCAACAGTCGGACGAACAGGAAGAGGACTACGATTAGATGAGGGCAAAAAGTTAAAGAACCTACGAATTTCAAGCAAAGCTTCTATATCATTATTAAACGCAAGATCGGCAACACCGCTTTTGGTCGTGTGCATTTTAGCACCGCCGAGTTTTTCTTGACTAACCTCCTCACCGGTAACAGTTTTTACTACATCAGGACCGGTTACAAACATATAGGAGCTATTTTTAACCATGAATATAAAATCGGTTAAGGCCGGCGAATATACAGCACCACCTGCACAAGGCCCCATAATTAAAGTGATCTGAGGAATAACGCCGGAAGCTAACACATTACGCTGGAATAACTCACCGTATCCGGCAAGGGCATCGACTCCTTCTTGAATTCTTGCTCCGCCTGAATCATTTATTCCGATTACCGGAGTACCGGTTGCTATAGCTTGATCTAGAATATCACAAATCTTTTTAGCATGATACTCACCGAGAGAACCACCAAGTACAGTAAAATCTTGACTATAAATAAAAACTAATCTACCATTTATAGTGCCGTGTCCCGTTACAACCCCGTCACCTAAGAATTTTTTATCATCCATCCCGAAATTTTCGCATCTATGAGATACGAACATTCCTGTTTCGGTAAAACTATTAGGATCTAGTAATACCTCTATTCGCTCACGCGCAGTTAACTTACCTTTCTTATGTTGGGTATTAATTCTATCTTCACCACCCCCTTGCCTCGCAATATTTTTTTTCTCGTCAAGTAACTCCGCAGAGATTATATTACTTTGATTCATAGATATTTATAATTTTATTTCCAAAATATCCGTAGTATAATATAATAATCCCACCGTGAAAAGATAATTATTTATGTCATCTACTAAAGTTAGCAAAGAACAAACTACAAAAATTAAAGCAAAGCCTAATTTTAACAATTTATCATCTGCTTTAAAAAAGAATTTACAAAGGCGGAAAAAAATTCAGAAAGGAAGGAATGGAAATTCGTCATTGCGAGGAGATGCATAGCAGAGGACGCAGGCAATCTCGTAAAACAGTATGATACTTCTGAGATTGCCACGTCGCTACGCTCTTCGCAATAAGAGGAAATTAATCCACACAAAAACAACATAAAAGCAAAACTAATAAATTATATATCCTATGGATTCAAATAAATTATATCTTTTCAAAGATAGACGATTCTTACCGAATTTTATAGTACAGCTATGCGGTTGTCTTAACGATAATATCTTAAAAAACGCTCTCGTAATTCTGATAACTTACGGTGTTGTCGGTTCTTTAAGCAAATATAATAACTTATTTGTCTTAATTACTAACGCTATCTTTGTCTTACCTTTTATAATATTTGCAAGTATAGCAGGGCAAATTGCCGATAAATATGAACGCTCTACCCTCATTAAAATCATAAAAATTTGTGAAATTGCCATAATTACTTTTGCCATTTACAGTTTTCACAACAATAATATTATACTACTACTTTGCTCTATCTGTTTAATGGGTATTCATTCTACTTTTTTCGGTCCGATTAAATATAGCGTGCTGCCTGATCATTTAAGTAAAGACGAGTTACTCGGAGCTAACGGCTTTGTTGAGGCAGGAACTTTCATCGCTATTTTTATTGGTACTATAATCGGCAGCTATTATACAATTAGTAATAATTTTATAATTAATTCCTTAGTTACTATTGCGATTCTTGGCTTTGTTACAAGTCTTTTCGCTCCAAAATCAGGGAATGCGAATAATGATATTAAGATAAATTTTAATATCGTAGAGGAAAGCTTAAAGCTAATAAAATATGCTAGAGCTAAAAAGCAAATATATTTAGCGATACTAGGTATTTCATGGTTTTGGTTTATCGGTGCTGCCATAATTTCGCAAATACCTTTACTTGCTAAAGTAACGTTTAAAGCCGATGAGAATGTTGCAAATTTATTTTTAGCAGTTTTTTCTTTAGGCGTCGGTGTTGGCTCATTCTTATGCAGCAAAATATTTGAAGATGAAATTACCGTTAAATATCTTTTTATTTCTGCTCTTGGTATTAGTATTTTTGGCATCGATTTATTTTTCGCTAGTAGAATTAGTACAGTAAATTACGAACCTGCCCAACTGAAAAGTATTTTAATATTTTTATCAAAAAGACATAATTGGCGAATAGTTATCGATCTATTCTTTTTAGCGGCAATCGGCGGCTTATATATTGTACCTCTTTTTGCTATATTACAGCATTATGCAAATCCCGCTCACCGTAGCCGTGTTATTGCCGTAAACAATCTCATTAATTCCGTTTTTATGGTAGGATCAACTATTATCTTATCATTATTATTTTACTTAAATTTTACAATACCTTGGATTATATTATTTATTAGTCTCGCTAATATAATTGTTACTATCTACATCTACCGCCTGATTCCTGAAGTTAAAATTATTCCGTTCCCGGTTTTACGCAAACTGTTTCAGTTCTATTTTGATTTAATGTATAAAGTTGAAGTCAAAGGACTTGAAAACTTAGAAAAAGCTGGCAGTAAAGTAGTAGTAGTTGCAAACCACATCTCATATCTTGATCCACCGCTAATTGCGACTTACCTAAAAGAAGAAATGACTTTTGCAATAAGCCCTGATATACGCAAAATATGGTGGATTAGACCTTTCTTGCGTATGGCTAATACCTTGCCTGTTGACCCCAATAACCCAATGGCAATCAAAACCTTAGTAAGAGAAGTACAAAATGATCATAAAATAGCCATTTTTCCGGAAGGAAGAATAAGCGTTACAGGCTCTTTAATGAAGATTTACGAAGGTCCCGGAATGATTGCCGATAAAGCGAATGCAACTATTTTACCGGTTAGAATAGACGGTACGCAGTTTACACACTTTTCAAAATTAAAAAACATATTAAAGAGAAAAATATTCCCTAAAATCACTATAACAGTCCTACCGCCGGTAAAATTTGCCGATATAAATGCTACATCAGGTCAAGAAAGACGCAAATATATAGCAAGGACACTATATGATATTATGGCCGATATGATGTTTGAGAGTGCGGACTATAAGAATACTTTGTTTGCCTCATTAATAGAAGCTGCCAAAATTAATGGATTTAAGAAAAAAATCGTTAATGATTTTGAAAATAATAAGGCTACCTACCGGGACTTAATACTTAAATCTTTTATTCTCGCTGATCTAATCAAAAAGAATAATTTATTCGGCAAGCATTTAGGGTTAATGCTCCCTAATACGACAAATACTCTTATTACTTTTTACGCTATGCAATTTAGTGGGTTTATTCCTGCTATAATTAACTGGAGTAGCAGTATATCTACTATTATCGGCTCATGTAAAACAGTAGACATCAAAGTAATTTATACTTCAAAAAAATTCATCGAAAAAGCAAAGTTACATGAATTAATAACTCAGCTATTAGATGTCGGTATTAAAATAATTTACTTAGAAGATTTTAAAAACCAAATCAATTTAGCCTTAAAATTAAAAGCTTCAATAGGTATCCGTTTTTCTAAAACTTATTATAATTATTTTTGCCGTAATCGTGATGATGAAAAAGCTGCAGTAATAATTTTTACTTCAGGCACTGAAGGAAACCCTAAACCCATAATTTTATCTCATAGGAATTTACAAGCTAATAGATGTCAAGTAACTGCTAAAATACCTTTTAGCCCTGATGATATAGTATTTAATTCATTGCCGTTATTCCATTGCTTCGGGCTTGGCGGCGCAATTATTACTACTTTAAACGGGATCAAACTATTTTTATACCCTTCACCGTTAAATTACCGTAGTATTCCTGAAATGATATATGATATTGGAGCAACTATATTAATTTCTACCGATACGTTTTTAAACGGTTATGCCGCTTATGCCCATCCATATGATTTTTACTCATTACGTTATATATTTGCAGGTAGTGAAAAATTAAAAGAATCTACAAGACGCTTCTGGCTGGATAAATACGGCATACGTATTTTTGAAGGATACGGCATTACGGAAGGGTCACCCGTTATTGCTTGTAATACTCCTATGCATAATAAAGCAGGTACGGTTGGGAGGTTATTATCTAAGATTGAATATAAAATTGAACCGGTTGAAGGAATAAATGAGGGAGGTCGCTTATTAATTCGAGGACCTAACATTATGCTCGGTTATCTAAACCAAACAATCAATCATAACGAGTGGTATGATACCGGTGATATAGTAAGAGTAGATACTGAAGGTTATATAACCATATTAGGACGTTTAAAACGGTTCGCTAAAATTGCAGGTGAAATGATCTCCCTTACAAAAGTCGAAGAACTTGCAAGCGAAATTGATCCTGATTTTTTGCATGCAGCTATTTCAATAGAAGATGAAAAACAAGGTGAGAAAATTATTTTATTTACCACCGGTACTATTATAAATAGAGAAAATTTTCTAGATATTATAAATAAAACGCAACTTTCTCTATTACATCTACCGAAAACAATAATTACTCTGCCGGAAATACCTCTACTTGCAAGCGGTAAGATTAATTATTTGGAGATGATGAGAAATTTGGATAGTTATACTAAGTGAAATTCAAAACTTGGCTGCATCGTCTATGTAAGTATATAATGAACACTAAAGAACCCAAAACCAAAAACATGCAAACAGTAAATGTAAATGATACATCTATTATAGTCACTAGAGAATATTTAATAAGTTTGCTAAGAGCTTGGCAGCAAAATAAAATAACAACGGCAAGATTTTATGAAACTATAGAAATAATTCATGCTTCTAGTGATTCAAAATATTTAGATTGGGAAAATGACGGTGAACTTGTAACATGGGAGTCTGTAACATCTGAAATTATAGCATATTTTGAAATGCTGGATTTAGATTATATAACACAAGAAGATATTGAATCTATTATTGAATTTTTAAACACACCGATAGGAAAATTTGATGAAGGATGGAAAAAATGGCAGCAATTCGAATATAGTACAAACATTGAAGAACGCATAAAAAAACTTAATGGACAATATCCTTATATAGATCTTTATAAGCAAAATGAAGGTACTATAGTAACAAATATGAATTATGATATTATAGTCACTAGAGAATATTTGATAAGTTTGCTAAGATGTATTAGTTGAGATTTGATCTTACATTTAATAAAAATTACGTATTAAAAATACAGATAAAAAAATGGAAGGTCACAATGCACTTAAATCAAAAAATAATAAAGCCAAAATTAGGTTTACTTGAATTAGCTAAGAGTCTTGGTAGTATATCATCAGCATGTAAAGCGATGGGATATAGTAGAGATAGTTATTACAGATTTAAAGAACTGTATGAAACTGGTGGCGAAGAAGCGTTGTATGAAATTAGTCGAAGAAAGCCAATAATAGCGAATAGAGTTGATCCAGCGATAGAGAAGGCAGTAATGGATATGGCCAATAGAATATCCAGCATATGGTCAGCTAAGAGTATCAAATGAGCTTAAGAAGAGTGGTATACTTGTATCACCTGGAGGAGTGAGATCAATTTGGCTACGTAATGATTTAAACAATATCAGTAAAAGGCTTAAAGCATTAGAAGCAAAGATGGCTCAAGATGGGATTGTTCTTACTGAAGCTCAGTTACAAGTACTAGAGAAGCGTCGTAATGAAAAAGAAGCACATGGAGAAATTGAGACGCAGCATCCAGGTTATCTAGGATGTCAGGATACGTATTATGTAGGTAATTTTAAAGGTATAGGTAAGGTTTATTCTCAGGTATTTATTGATAGCTATACTAGGGTAGCGGATGCTAAACTATATACTGATAAAACAGCAATTACTGCTGCTGATATGCTTAATGACCGGGTGTTACCATGGTATGAGAGCCAAGGGATACCAATACTGCGTATTCTTACAGATCGTGGGTCAGAATATAAGGGCAATATAGAGCATCATGCTTTTGAGTTATTTCTTAGCATAGAAGGTATAGAACATACTACAACTAAGGCATATTCTCCCCAAACAAATGGTATGTGTGAGCGTTTTAATAAAACCATGAAACAAGAATTCTTTGATACGGCTATGCGAAAAAAGATTTATACAGATCTTGATGATTTACAATTAGATCTTGATATTTGGTTAGAGCATTTCAATAATGAAAGACCTCATTCTGGTAAATATTGTTATGGGAAAACTCCTATGCAAACTTTTCAGGATAGTAAGAAATTAGCTGTTGAAAAGAATAATGAAATTTTGTATCTTGATTATATATCTGACAGTCAAAATTTAACTGACAATCAGGTACAAAATTTATAGTGTCTGTAAGATTAAATCTTGACTTCTACAGCTAAGAGCTTGGCAGCAAGATAAGATAACTGTCAAAGAAATTTATAAAACAACAAATTATTTATATGATAACGGCGAAGCAATAGATTTAGAAAGCGGTGATGTTTTTTCAGACAACAATAGAAGTTCTTCAATATCTGGAATCATTAGATATAAATTTTATAACACAAGAAGATATTGATCCTGCTATTGAATTTTTAAATACTCCTATAGGAAGAGTTGATAAAGGATAGGAAAAATGGCAGCAATATACTTCCTCTATAAACTATAGTGAGCGTATGAAAAAACTTGGAGGACAGTATCCTTATATAAAAATATAAGTAGTATTTTCTTTTATAGTGAATTGAATTGAACGCAGGTAGCTCATCGGCTCGCCTATTATTTCTTATTGTTAGGCAATACCCTAACGCCTATCACCAAATCCAATCGACTTCACTATATATAAAAATATATGATTAATATTTCTAACTGTTTTTTCTAGGCTTAATGTACTAAGACGCATAGCTCATGACAAAAAAAAACAAATCATGTAATAAGGCTATGCGATTCCTAAAAATACATTGTAAAAATATATTTCTATATTTGAGATGAAATATAATTTTTCACCTCAAATATAAAATCTATAATTATATTAAGCCTTAAAGTAATAAAATTTTATTTCATTATCTTTAAAAGCATCCTTTTTATTTCTAAAACCTTTTTTCAATGAGCCGGAAGAGAAATTACTTGTACCTGCTTGTGCGATATCAGGCCCCTCCAGCTTTATTTTTTCTATATCTTTGCTGCTTGGAATAACAACTGCAATATGCCCTGCTCTTCTCGGATTAGCATTTTTATATACCGAGACAACGAAATGCCCTTGATTAGCAAATTTTTGTGCTTGGATAAACCCTTCATCACGATTTTCGGTCTTAATATAGCTCCATCCGTTTTTCACTCCTTCGGTTTCAAGCCATTCAGCCTGTTTATTTGATAAAGCCGGTATAAATTCTTTATCACCTTCAGGGTGAGGAAGTAGTGATTTATTAGGAAGACCTAACGCTTTAGAAGCAGCATAAGCAAAACAACTACAGTGAGATAAACGCTTTAACTTAGGTGAATCATATTTTTCTGTTTCCTCTAGCAAAGTTTCACCTGTCCTACAGTTTATTACATTACCTTTCTGCCATTTCTTTTCAACATTTAAAGAGTTAATTATCTCCAAATTTTTTTTAGCGGTCTCTGATATATTTTCAGCTTGTGCGGTAATATTAACACCAAGCAAACAAGCTATGATTAATACAAAAATTTTATTCATTTTCTTTCTCTTAATAATTATAGAACTCTATATATAACATCTGAAATAATAATTCAACTATTAATTGTAATAATTTTTATATTTTATCGGTTTTCGAGAAACGGAACTATAATATAACTCTATGTTTCTTGACAAACTATAAGCTTTTATATATGCTTCTTTAAGAAAAAATAGTCATTTAGATTAAATTATAAACATTCTATATTTTTATTTTAAAAATATATCTTTAAAAAATAAAATATTCTCATAAATCACTGCTAAGCACCCGTAGCTCAATTGGATAGAGTATATGACTACGGATCATAAGGTTAGGGGTTCGACTCCTCTCGGGTGCGCCACCTCATATCATAACGTCACTCTCAATAGACGTTTAGAACAATTACTTCTCGGCTACTTGTTTATTTATAAAATCGTCCACAACTTCAAATAACTCTTTACTTGTAAGGGCAAAGCTATTAGCCATCAGAACAAAAACTTTTTTATACTTTAAATTATATCCGCATAAACAGCTTATTCCGGACATATAACCGGTCTTTGCAATAATGTCCGTTGAAAGTCTAGAACGATTTTCAAGAGTAGAGTTTTTCTCACCTGCATTTGGCAAGGTGGTTGTAAATTCAGGAATTTCATAGCCTTTTTTTAATAATGAAAAAAGAATTATAGGCTGAACACGGTTATATCTTGAAAGTCCGGAACCGTCCACAAACAAAGCGTCTTTGGCATTAATTCCAAAATGTTGTTTAATTAATTGTTTAATAACAGCATCTCCTACTGCCCAATCCGTAATTTCTTGGGTAGAATTATAATTAATTACAGTCAAATATATACTATCAAATACTAAATTGTCGGAACTCTTCATTGCTGGTTTTATTAAATCTTTAAGAGGAAGTGACTCAATTTGATTTACTAATTTAAAATCTCCCACTATTTTACTTGCGTCTTGAACTATTTTTATTTTGCCTTTTATATTAAGGGCTTTAAGTATTTTTTGTATTTTCTTTATCGTATATTCATTATGATTTTTAGGAGCAATTTTTAACTCTATAAAATTAGCTTTTTCATTAATATTACCTGCAATACTAATCATTTCACTATTCCATGGAAAATGAATAGATGAAGGTTGATTATTTGTTTTTACATTAAAGAGAATATCATATTTTAGATCGGTAAATATTTTAGCAGATTTTCCTAGTTTAGTCGGTGTTATTTTTACTGATATAAAGTTTTTATCTATGTTTATAGAAGATACGGGAGTTGAAAACTTTCTGCCCAAATCATCTATCATAAGATTAGGTGAATATGGAGGTACTTTAAAAATAGAGCTATCCAGGATAATATATCTGTTAATTTTTGAGTTACGAAGCGGTTGTAATAAAGTTATTAGCTGCTCAGAAGTTAATGTAGGATCGCCGGAAAATTTTATTATTAAGTCTTGAATTACGCTGCCCTTTTTACTGACTAATAACTCAGTTTTATATTTATATAAAGGATCAAGAGTTTTTAATGCAACAAGAGCAGTTATAACTTTCTGACAGCTTGCAGGAGTAGCATAGACTTTTGAGTAATATTCTTCATAAATATAATTGCTTTGCACATCTCCAATAATATAAGAATAAAATCCAGGCTTTTTTTTATATAATTGTTTATATGGTGAAGTGCAGCCGGTTAGTAAGGTAGCTATGATAATTACAAAATATAAATTCTTAATTCTCATGTTGCAGCTATGTAAACATTCTAACTATCGGGATGTTGGAAGGATCAAATAATTTTTTCATTTGTGCAAAAGTCTTTATGATATTTTCTACGGAATCGTCAATAAATTTATCGGTATCTGTATAATTCTCTGACTGATCTTGAATATAAAAAAGAACAGATGACACATAAACCGAAAGTAATAAACCTCTCTTCGTATAATAATTATAGTCAATTGATTGATCGCCGGCATATTTCCAAATTGCATCACAGCTACGGAATGCAACTTCAGTGCCTTGAAAAGGGTTCAGTGCAAAATAAGCGGCATTTTTACTGTGAATAATAGGCGGTACGGCTTTAATTCTTGCCTTTAGTGCTAGAGATATTTTTTCTCGTATTTTATTTGGCACTTCCTGCTTATTTAAATTTTCAAGCGTGCTATCATCTAAGTATTTTTCAAAGAACTCTATTATTTCAGATATTCCGTTTGGGAAAATTATTAAACTGTAGCCTTTAGCAAAGCCGCATTTCTCTTCTGCTTCCTCAAGAAGCTTATTATTCCATTCACTAAACGGTAATAATTCTAATAAAGATTGCACGAAGCTTATTTTTTTGTTATGGTGTTCTTCTTGAATATGCATATTTTAACCTTGACATTATAACTTATTATATAGATAATATATTTTGTTACCAATACATATTTTTTAAGGAGAGTAATTTTAGTGATACTAGTAAACGTTCACGCCGGTAATTGTGATAATACGCTTAAGAATTTTAAGAAAAAGCTACAAAGAGAGCTTTATTTTCGTAAGATGAAAGAACGGCGTTATTATGAACCGAAGTCAGTAAAACGAGTTCGTAAAGCACAAGAAGCAGCAAGAAGAAAAAGAAAGTTTGCTCGTAAAAGAATGTACGAAGATTAAAATTTCTGATTAGTTTCAAGTAAAATAAAAGGCAAGTTACTAAAATAAGTAGCTTGCTTTTTTTATTCTTAATTATTCTAAAAACGCGTACGGGTTATTTTTATATTTTATAGGGAAGATACCAATATAGTGTTACTTCAGCTCTTCATCTTCGCTATCTTCAATTTCATTGTAAATTCTAGTATAATCTTCAAACTCTGTACCTTTTAATTTTTCTTTTATTATTTTTTTAGCTATATCAAAATCAACTACGTAACAACATGCTTCCATTGTCCCTCCGCCAACACTACCACCGTCACACTTTCCCAATCCTGTCCACCCTAAAATCTCTCCTAATAAATCTTGCAATTTATGTCTTTTTTCTAAATCTTCTTCAGTACCAAAATCACCTGTTACGTTGTACTCAACTATAAGTATTGCATGATCATCTATATCTATAGGTTTATAACCTTCTTGTGCAAGCTGCTCTATTTTATTACCTATATCTTCATATAGCTGAGGTGATACATCAAATTCATCATATTTTCCTTCTATACCTACTATTCCATAAGATACTATTAATTTTGTTTTTTGCTCATTATCCCATACTTGCCAAAAATGGAGCTTGTCATTAATTCTATTATAAAGTTCTATAAACATAATTAAAATTTTCTTTTATTGTAATTTTTTATTTTAAAGTTTCAGAAGTTATTTTATTCATTTCCTTTCTATTCAAAAAGACAATCTTTTTAAATACAACACCCCATAAATAAAAGAACCTATTATTATAAATAACGGTGTTAATGGAAGATCAAAATAGAAAGAGGCAGTAGCAGCACAGAAATTAATAAATAACGAAATCAAAATTGCTATTGCAATCATCATGGCAGGACTGTTTGCGATAAACCGTGCTATCATGACTGGGATAAGTAATACAGCCGTTACCATAAGTACGCCAACTATCTTAATTGCCGAAAATACCGATAACGATAACAGAAGTAAAAATATTAGCTCAATAACATTAACTTTAATATTTTTTATTACTGCAATATCTCGGTTAATAATTATAAGAAGAATTTGGTTATAAAAATATATTGTAAAGCTTATAATAGTTACCAGCATTATTACAAGTATTGCTAAATCATTGAAAGATACGGATAAAATATCACCGAAAAGCAAATTTACTATATTATTTTGAGTGGAAGAAAAATAATTTATAATAAGGGCAATAGCTAGCATAAAGCTAGAAATTAAGTTAATAACGGCATTTTTTTCAGAATTATTTTGGAAGATAAATACAAAAACCGAAAAAAGAATTGCAACTATTATACCTGAATATATCAAAGGAAAGTGGGCAATAATACTAATGCTTGCGGCTAAAAAACTGCTATGAGCAAGACCGTCACCAAAATATATATATCGCTTCCATAATGCTATGCAACCGAGTGGAGCAAATATGCAGCTAATTAAAATTAAAGCTAGTATTATTAGTATCATCTAAGTATATTATATTTTATGTCTTCAATCGATAAAACAGAATTAGAAAAATTTGAAAAAATCTCTCATAATTGGTGGAATAAGGAGGGAGAATTTGCTATTTTACACCGCATTAATCCTATTCGCCTTGATTATATAATAGAGAAAATAAAATCGCATTACAACGATATTTCTAAACTAGAAGTACTAGATGTAGGATGCGGCGGCGGCTTGATTGCTACTAATCTTGCAATGCAAGGCTTTAATGTTACGGCTATTGATGCTTTGCAAAGTAATATAGATACAGCAATAGACTATGCTGCAGAAAATAATATCAAGGTGACTTACCTAAAAAGCACTATAGAAGAGCTAGAAAGCAATAAGCAATATGATGTGGTAATATGTCTTGAAGTTATTGAGCATGTGGAAAATGTTCAAGAATTTTTGCTTAATTTAGTAAAGCGCGTTAAGCCGAACGGTATGGCGATTATTTCGACTATTAACCGTACTAAAAAAGCTTATTTGTTCGGAATCATCGCAGCTGAATATATTTTAGGATGGGTGCCGAAAAATACCCATGATTATAGTAATTTCCTAAAACCATCTGAAATATATGAAATGCTTGCAGATACTAATATAGAGATTGAGGAATTAAAAGGCTTGGTGTATAACATAGCCCAAGATGAATGGCATTTAAGCGATGATATAGATGTGAATTATTTTATGTGTATACTCGTTTAATTTAAAAAATTGGCTACGTCATCCTATAAGTACTGCGGTACTCACGTATTAAGTATACGCTCCGTTCCTCGTCTTATGGATTCCTTGCTCTTTTCCAAATAAAACTTCGTCTACTAATTTTTATGTATTAAAGATATATTTAGAAAAATGAATAACAACGTAATTACTAGATTTGCCCCGTCACCGACGGGGTTTTTGCATATAGGTTCGGCAAGAACGGCTTTGTTTAATTATCTATTTGCTCGTCATCATAACGGTAATTTTTTGCTTCGTATAGAGGACACCGATAAAGAGCGGTCGACCGAGGCAGCAGTACAGGCTATATTTTCAGGGCTGAAATGGTTAGGGCTAAATTGGGATGGGGAAGTTGTATTTCAATCAAAGCGGAATGAGCTTTATAAGCAGGCAGCATTAAAGCTATTAGAAGAAGGGAAAGCGTATTACTGTTTTACTTCACAAGAAGAAATAGAGAAGCAGCGGCAAAAAGCTTTAGACAACAAACAGCATTTTATTTTTAACAGCGAGTGGCGTGATAAAACTCCTGATACTTATCCGGCTGACGTAAAGCCAGTGATACGTTTAAAAGTACCTCGCATCGGTAGTATAACAATTAACGATACTTTGCAGGGCGATGTAGTAATAGAGAATTCCCACATTGACGATATGGTGCTGCTGCGTAGCGACGGTACTGCTACTTATATGCTAGCCGTGGTGGTGGATGATCACGATATGGGCATAACTCATATTATTAGGGGGGATGATCATTTAACGAATGCCGCAAGGCAAATCGCTATATATAATGCTTTCGGTTATGATGTGCCGAGCATGACGCATATACCGCTAATTCACGGTGCAGACGGAGCTAAATTATCTAAAAGGCACGGAGCGTTAGGCGTTGAGGCTTATAAGGATATGGGATATTTGCCGGAAAGTCTGTGTAATTATTTGCTGCGACTAGGTTGGAGTCATGGGGATGACGAAATTATCTCGATGGAACAAGCTATAGAGTGGTTTAATCTTGACTCGCTTGGGAAGTCGCCTGCAAAGCTTGATTTTGCCAAGATGAAGAGCCTTAATGCTCATTATATGCGGCTTCTTGATGAGGATAGCTTAGTTGCCAAAATTTTAGAAATATTGCAAAAAAATTATCAAGTGAGTAAACAAGAAACAAACTATATAAAACTTGGGCTTCAAGGTCTATTAGTTAGAAGCGAAACATTGCTAGATTTAGCAGATCTTGCTAAGATTTATTTAATAGAGACTCCTATTACTTATCAAGAAGAAGCAAAAGAAATAATAAAAAATTGTGACCAAGATTTGATTAATTATGTTATGCAAGGGTTAGAAAAGCTTGAACAATTTGATAAAGAATCCATACAGAATAAATTTAAAGAGATAGCTGCAGAAAGAGGTTTAAAACTAAATGAAATTATGAAACCGATAAGGGCTTTAATAACAGGTATGACGGCAACACCTAGCGTATTTGAAATTGCTGAAATTTTAGGAAAAGAAAACATTTTAAAAAGGTTAAGAATTATATGAAAAACTACATAAAGAAAATTGCGTTTATTTGCAGCGGCTTATTCGTAATAGCCGGAACTTTTATATTATATAGAACAGAAGTTGATGCATCGTCAACACCCAAAAAGTATGGAGCATGGACTTTGAGCTGCACTCTTGATAACGAAAAAAAACAAATCTGCTTTTTATCACAACAAATTAATAATATTGAAAAAGATAAAGAAAAAGAAATATTAGCAATTTATCATATAGGTTATTTTAATAAAGAGCAGAATACAAAAGAGTTAAGAATAGTTGAAATATTACCGCCAAACGTTCAAATTCCTGCCGGCACAGTTATTAATAGCGGTGGTACACAACTCGCAGCAGGAAAATATGTAAATTGTACTACCCAAGGCTGCCAAGCGGTCGCTATCATTAGTGAAAGTGATTTAGACTCTATTTTATCGAATGACAATTATATAGAGTTTCTTACTGCTGACGGTAAACACGCTAAAATCTCATTCATAAAAGACGGCTTAAAGGAAGGGGTAAAAGCATTGGAAAGATAGAATACCGTGAATTATATTGATATGAATGAAATAAACATTCGTAATGCGTCAATTGATGACATATCAGATATTTTGCCGTTAATGTCGCAACTTGGTTATCCTTCTAACAATCAAAAATTAACGACTCGTTTTAAAAACTTTATAGATAACGATGGGTATGGCATTTCTGTAGCTAGCTTGGATAACAAAGTTGTCGGTATTATTGCTTGGTCTAGATCTATATTATTTGTCTCAGATAAAACTAGATTTCATGTTGAAGCTTTAATTATTGACGAAAATTATCGAGGGCAAAAAATCGGTAAAAGGCTAATGGAACATATAGAAGAAATAGCAAAAAAATATAGCCCTATAATTGTTGACCTTACCTCCGGTTACCGAAGAGCTAAAGACGGCACACATGCCTTTTATGAAAATCTAGGCTATAAATCGGGCGAAACCGCAGGAGCATATTTTAGAAAAGAGTTATGAAAAACGAGTTTGTAAATAATTTGCATCTGATCCCTGCTACGCTTGAGGATTATCCACTAATGCAAAATATGGCACGGTTTTATATATATGACCTATCACGTTATTGTGGTTTTAAGTCTCAGACGAATATGATCGGACGTTGCCGCAGGACGGTTTATATGAGGCTAATGATTATAAAAAATATTTTACGGAAGCAAGTAGGAAAGCCTATTTAATAAAAGTAAATGATAGACATCTTTCCAAATTCGCTTATAGGGAGGAATTTAAAGGAAACACGGAACGCAGAACCGCAGCGTACACTGAAGTACGCGAGGATTCGAGTACCAGATCGACGCATAAATTACCCCTAGAAGTAGAGTTTGGGAAGATGTCTAATGAGATAGCAGGTTTTGTATTACTTAATAAAGTAGGAACTACCGACAAACTTGACTGGAACATGGCTAAGTTTTTTATTATAGCAAGGTTTCAAAATAAAGGGATAGGCAAGCGAGTAGCACAGCAAATTTGGCAAATGCATCAAGGTTTATGGGAAGTATCGGCTATACCCGAAAACAAACCGGCAATAATATTTTGGCGTAATGTAATAAAACGAGTTTACTAAAGGTAATTATTACGAAGAAATCAAACTTATTCAAATAGATGATTACAAAGCTGAAAGAGTTATTTTTACGTTTAATAGCCCACTATTGTGAACATACATTTTGTACCTCTTACCAATTCTCATTTTCCTCTTCTTTTAAAATGGTTAGAAATGCCACATGTAAAATTATGGTGGGATCAGGATATAAAATGGAATATAGAACTAGTAGAGCAGAAATATTCGAGTTATATTAAAGAGTATAAGCTCCAAAATAACGAGCCTAGAAAAATACAGGCTTATATCATAGAAGTAGACCAGACTCCAATAGGATATATTCAGATTTATAATGCCCATGATTTTGAACGTTCATATCAGTCAATAAATTTACCTACAAAATTAGCAGCTCTTGATTTTTTCTTAGGCGAACCTGCATACTTAAATAAGGGAATCGGGTTACTTGCTCTAAAAAGTTTTTTAGAAAATTTCGTAAATAAAAAATTCACCCACATTTTGGTTGATCCTGATAGCAAAAATATAGCAGTTATTAAAACTTATGAAAAAGCAGGATTTAAAATTATTGGAGGAAAAGAAGAGGTTTTAATGATTAAGGAAAATAATTAAAATTTAAAAGTTGTGATATATACAAAATATAAAAATTACAGAAAATATAATACAGACGCTCCATGCTCTAGTAATGTCTAACGGCAAAACTAATATTATATGATAAGTAATATAAATTATAATTTTTAAAGTCTTTGCAAGGTGATAAATAAAAATATAATATTATGGTTAGCAACTCGCTGAGTTTTAAATTCCCCTCTTTTTGATGCTTTCTGTCTGTCGGTACTAATTTCACTTGCTTCCATTCTTCGTATATTTTACAAAAATTGTCTAAATATATAAAATAAACTTATGATACATTTCTTCATGTTTGGTCCTCGTTTTTATTGCTAAAAACTTTATAACCCAACATCAGCTCTCTTGTAAATCCTTATTTTTCCTGCCCCTTGTTCTTGTCCTTATTCTAAATCGGCGTTATAAACAGTGACATCAAAGGCTAAATTTAATTTAAATTAATGGTTGACTCGAAATATTAGTTCTTCTATTTTGGGCGTGCAAGCGTTTATTGAATGTTTGTTATAATATTAACCTTTATAAACAATTAGGAGAAGTTTATGACTAATAAAAGTGATAATCATAATGATAAAAATCATAACTCTGGAAAACAAGGTTTTGCTTCTATGGATAAAGAGAAAGTAAAAGAAATCGCATCTAAAGGAGGGCATACCGCTCATAAAGGGGAAAATCATGATCACGATAAATCAAAATCATATAACGAGAAAAATGATCATAATAACAAACATACAAGTGAACATGATGAAGAACATCATGGTAAACAAGGCTTTGCCTCTATGCCTAAAGAGCAAGTAAGGGAGATTGCTTCTAAGGGTGGTCAAGCTTCACACAGAGGAAGTCACAATGACGATGATGATAGATAAAAATTAAAAGGAATATAAACTCTATGTCTAGCAGGTACAAAGCTCCTGTCTGTTAGATATTAAACTTTTACTAACATCTAGATCTTATAAAAGGTGAATTTATGAATGATATTAATTTTAAAGAAGACGTTGAAAAAATAAAAGAGGATATCAAAAGCTTAGTAGTTCGTTAAAAAATATAAAAGATGATTCGAGAAATGATATATTAGAACAAATAACAGCATTATCTTCCGTAATATCTAAATTTAGAAAAAATAATAGTAAAGATAAAAATGGTTTGCTAGATTGGTGCAGTAAATGTGGCTCTATTATTAATAATCCAATTAAAAATATTACTTATGCTTTTGCTGCATACGTTATATTTTCTTTTCTTTTTAAGAGAAACAAATAATCAAAATAATAAACCTAAATAGGAGCATTAAAATGACTACAGATACTACAAATATTATCAATATTTTAAATATTTTAATCACAACTTCTAAAGATAGCGAGCAGGGGTTTAGAAGTGCAGCAGATAAGGTAGAAAATCAAAACTTAAAAGATACATTTCTTAGTAAAGCAGACAAATGTCAGGGTTATATTACTGAATTGCAAGAGCTTGTAAGCGGATTAAACGCTGAGCCTCTGGAGGATAGCGGTAGTATGCTTGGTGCTTTACACCGTGGATTTTTAGAGGTTAAATCTATAATAACCGGGAATGATGATTACGCTATTTTAGTTGAATGTGAACGTGGGGAAGAAGTAGCAAGAAATAACTATTTAGAGGCGTTAAAAGAAGATTTACCTACTGCAATCCTAAACGTTATTCGACGTCAATATAACGAAGTAAGCGAGGATTATGCCCATATTAGCGAACTAAAAGAAAAATATACAAAAAACAAAGATATATAAAGAGGGTGTCAGAAAGTTTGTGTAAGTTGTAAAAATAGTTAAGAATAAAATTAATTAAAACAACTTAACATGAGGCTAATATGAAAAATAAGAACAAAGTATCAAATCCGACTATAGAAAAAGTAGTATCAGACATACTATCACAAAGTGACCCATCTGAAATATTTGGCAAAGGAGGGATCTTTGAAGAATTAAAAAAACAGCTGGTGAATAAGATCTTAGAGAAAGAAATGGAGTCTCATATAGGATATGAGAAGCATTCTAAAACTGAGAAAGAGTCAGATAATAGGCGCAATGGTAATTATGAAAAAACCATTTTAGATGAAGAAGGTCGTAAATTAAGAGTAGAAGTACCAAGAGATCGTGACGGAGAATATGAACCTATACTTATTCCTAAGGGAGTTCGTAAATTTGAAGGATTTGATGATAAGCTAATATCATTATATGCACGAGGTATGACTACTAGAGAAATTCAGGGCCATTTAGAAGAATTGTACTCTACCAAGGTGTCTGCTGAGTTAATATCAAAGGTAACTGATGGTGTATTAGAGGATGCTAATGCTTGGCAAAATAGGTCACTTGATAGTATCTATCCTATGATGTATTTAGATTGCATTTATGTGAAAGCAAGAGATAATCATGTAATAATTAACAAGGCAGTTTATTTGTCTGTAGGTGTGAATTTAGAAGGTAAAAAAGAGCTTTTAGGCATTTGGATAGGCAAAAATGAAGGCGCTAAATTCTGGTTGCAGATAGTAACAGAATTAAAGAATCGTGGAGTTGAACAAATATATGTTGCATGTGTTGATGGTTTAAAAGGCTTTCCTGAAGCTATAAACAGTGTGTTCCCCAAAACGATAGTACAGCTCTGTATAGTCCATATGATTAGGAATTCTGTAAAGTACGTATCGTATAAAGATTTAAAATCAGTTATAGCAGATTTAAAGAAAATTTATTCTGCAATAAATGAAGCAGAAGCTTTAAGAGAATTACAGAGTTTTAGCAAAAAATGGGATAATAAATATCCAGTTATTTTTGATATATGGCAGCGAAATTGGCCTGGTATAGCTCCTTTTTAGCTTCCCGGATGAAATCAGAAAAGCAATTTATACGACTAATGCTATTGAATCAATTAATCGTCAAATCAGAAAAATTATCAAGAATAAAGGGGTGTTTCCAGATGATAAATCAATTCAAAAAATAATATTTTTAGCATTGACAAATGCTTCTAAGAAATGGACAATGCCAATCAAGAATTGGGCAATGGCTTTAAATCAATTTGCTATACTTTGTGAGGCACCGTCAAGTTAAGTAAATTGGTTTCAAAAAGTACTATGTTTTTATATTTCAGGCAGCAAGAAGTCTTTGAGTAGCTTCGTCCCAAATAGATTTAGCGGATGCAAATGCAATTCTTTGCTCTGGTGCGGTTTTAGTATATCGTCCAACATTGACGGCAAATATATTTCTGACTTTGCCCATCAGTGATAATATACATTGTGCTGAATTAGGATGCTTAAATTTAATCAATATTTTTTCCTTTCGTCGAGTTGGCTGATGAGCATTTTCAACACAGTTATTTAGTCTCTTACTAGTACGATGTTCAGTGTTAGGACACATAAGCTTAATCGGTTTAATGTAACTCCTGAGCTTATCAGTAACAATTACTCTTGGAGTTAGATAATTACCCAATAATCTTGATAAAAAGCGAATAGCTGATTTCTTGTTACGACGCTTCTGCAATAATATTTCTAATTCATGCTCCTTGGAGTCAACAGCTCTCCATAATATGAATACTTCGCCTTTGATCTTGATGTTCATCTCATCTAAATGCCATTTGTCAGTTGCTTTCCTCTCTCTCTTTCTGATGACAGCTTGAAAATAAATCACAAATTTATTGCACCAAAATCTTACAGTCTCATGACTTAAAATAATACCTCGATACGCCATCTGTTCTTGAACATCTCGGTAACTATTATTAAAGCGATGATATAACCATACTGTATGGCTAATGATGCTTGCTGGAAAACGATGTCTCTTCGGGGTTTGAGTAATATGCATAGCGTTAAGATTTATTGATAAATGGTTACTACTATTCTATAAATCATTCCTTTCAATCGCTCAATACTTAAATTTACATCTCTCTTAACTTGACGATGCCCTCTGAGCAGCAATCTGTTGGACAAGAAATAGCTAGAACCAAACAAACTATGGAACAGCTTAGTTATAATATCAATTATGTATCACAAAACTCTGCTTCAATTGACCGTAATTTAAATGAACCAGTATTGGATAGCATAGTAGCAAAAAATATTCCTGGAGTTACCAGTAAAGAGCAAGCAGCTAGATGGGCAAATACTCATCAACACGAGGCAGAGCAAATAGCTTTAGATATAGCTAAAATTAACAATATTGTACCTAAAGCTCTGAGTTCTAACAGTGGTAGTAATATTCCATCTAAACAGGAACTACGATCAACTTTTGATAAAAATACCAAACAATTAAATGAGCAAGCTATTATTGATAATAGAAAAAATGACATTTATGATAAAAATATAGAACAAATATTTACCAATAATGTAACTGCTAATGAAGGAGAAAAAGTAAAAACTCTTAATCAGTTACCTAATAAAATAAATGATAGAACTCAGCAAATTCAGGATGAATTTAATAAGATTCTAGACTCTACAATTATCAGAACTGCTGAGCAAGTAGCAGATAATCTTGGAGTCAGTCAAGAAGCTATTAAGAAAAGAAATATAAAGCTACCAGGGTATAAAAAGAATAACGAAAATAATTGAGGATAAATTTATGCTAAGTATAAAAAGATTAATTGCCATAGTTATTTTACCATTAATGTTTTCCAATACTGCTGTGGCAAAAATTTTAAATCATTCTATTAATACAAAAGAGCAACAGCATGAGCTAGATCAACAAGATAACATTACAGATTCGAATATTTTAGCAGAAGAATATTTTAACATAGGCAGGTCTTTTTTCAAACTAGGAGAATATCAAGAAGCTATTAAAAATTACGATATAGCTATTAAACATAAACTAGATTATGCTCAAAGCTATAACAATAAAGGCATGATTTTAAATGATTTAGGCAACTATCAAGAAGCTATTAAAAACTTTGATCTTGCTATTAAATATGAGCCTAATTTTGCAGAAGCTTATAATAATAAAGGAAATTCTTTGAGTCAATTAGGAAAATATCAAGAATCTATAGTGTTATATGATATGGCTATTAAATATAAACCAAATTTTGCAGCAGTATATAATAACAAAGGAGGCTCTTTAAACATATTAGGAAAATATCGAGAAGCGATAGAAAATTTTGATATTGCTCTTAAATATAGCCCATATTACCCAGAAGCCTATTATAACAAAGGGATATCTTTAATGTATTTATGGCAACATCAAGAAGCAATAGAAAACTATGATCTTGCCATTAAATATAAATCTAATTATGCTGAGAGCTACAACAATAAAGGGATATCCTTATTACATTTAGGACAGTTTCAGGAAGCAATTAAGGCTTATGATTTAGCGATCAAATACCACTACAATCATGTAATGGCATATTATAATAAAGCATATGCATTGAATATATTAGGGAAACATCAGGAAGCCATAGAAAATTGTGATTTAGCAATTAAATATGATTCTAATTATGTAGCAGCTTATTTAGAAAAAGGCATATCTTTAATCAATTTAAGAAAACATCAGGAAGCTAAGAAAAATTTTAACTTGGCTCTTAAATACAAACCTAATCTTATAGAAGAATATGAAAAAACAATTATAGGTTTAAGGAAATTAGGTAACAATCGTATGGCTGATGCATTTGAACAAAAATTAAAGATATTAAAAGATAATTTATAAACTGATAATAAACTTAATGAGCTATCAAAATCATAATCAAAATAACTTTACTCGAGGCTCACAAATCTTTGCTCATCAATTGAGAATGTTTGGACAAGGAAGTATAAATGCTGTTATGGTCGGGTTAGTACTAACTATTAGTTGGCTAATATGGCGTATATATCAGAAATTATCTTTGAGTAGTTTTTATTATTTTATAATAGAGCGTTATGTTCAGTTAAAACTTGCAGTAGGGCAATATTTTTATCCTGTTAATCAAATAGGTATCAAATTCTATTATTTAGAACAAAAAGCTTGGGTTTATCGTAATGCTCAAAGCTTCATTGATAAGTTCTGGTATGTTACACCTCACGGAGCAAGGATTGAGAAAATTGGACAATTTTTATCACACTCAGCTTGGTTAGAAGGAATAATTATCTTTACTATTGGGGTAATAACTTCCATAATCTTCTTTATCTACCAAGGCAAAAAAACAATTAGTAAAGATAAAATTAGAGGAGCAGATTTTGTAGAAGCTAAAATGTTGGCTAAAATGCTGCATCAAAATAATAAAGCCTCAAAAATTAAATTTGCTGGTTTGCCGTTAGTTAAAAATAGTGAGAGGCAACATATTCTAATTACTGGTATACTACTGGCAGCGGTAAAACTAATTTGCTAAATGAGTTACTACCCACAAATTAGAAGACAACAAGATAGAGCCATTATTGTTGATCTGACCGGTAGTTTTGTTGATAGATTTTTTGACTCTAGTTGTGATAAATTACTTAACCCCTTTGCAGATTGTACAGAGCATTGGCTGCCTTGGAATGATTGTTATGAGATTGCTGATTTTGATAATATAGCAAGTAGTTTTAGCGGCTATAATCATAGGTTAGATGATTTTTTTGCTAAGAATGCCGAGCTAGTCTTATCTGAAGGATTAAAACTATATCAAGATAAAGATATAAAAAAGCTAATTGATAGCATTATCTATTCCGATAATAGACAATTTGCTAGAATTTTTAAAAATACTGCAGTAGCAGGTATAATAAGTAATAATGCACCCGAGACATCTTCCGGTATTCAAGCAACTATTGGTAAAAACATTGCTGCTCTACAACATTTAAAGCCTAATGGTAATTTTAGTATTAGAAGATGGTTTAGTGATCCACTTGAAACAGGTTGGTTATTTATAACTAGCACACCTAATCAAAGAGTAACATTGCGTTCATTAATTGCTGCTTGGATAAGTATTGCTATCAAAGCTTTAATGGATAGGAATACCAGCGGTAATAACAATATGTGGTTTATTGTAGATGAACTACCAGCCTTACAAAAAATACCTGCCTTGCCAGTTGCTTTAGCTGAAGCACGTAAATATGGCGGATGTTTTGTTGCTGGTATGCAGAATATTTATCAGCTAGAGGAAATATATGGTTTTGCCGGCAGTAGCTCGATGCTTGATTTATTTAGCAGTAAGTTTATTTTTCGAGTTAGTGACCAACAAACAGCCCATAGAACTGCTTTAATGCTTGGTGAGCAGGAAATCATTGAAACACAAGAAAATCTTTCTTATGGCTCTAACACTATGCGTGATGGAGTAAATATGAATAACATAGAGAAAAAGAAGTTATTAGTAATGCCATCTGAAATTATGAACCTACCAGACCTTACCTGTTATGTTAGGCTTGCTGGTAATATTCCTATTACTAAACTCACAATGAACTTGCAAACTCATTAAAAGTCAAAAATTATTTTAAGACGTTTTTAGAGGGATTAAGTAGCTTTATGTAGGATAGGAAAGTACAAAAAGGGGAAATTGCACTATAAACTGTAGAAGTCAAGATTTGATCTTACAGACACTATAAATTTTGCTCAGGTTATCTCAAAATATTACTAAAAATAAATTATTTTTTCTGAGCAAGAGAATGAATAAAAGATTCGTCAAGACCAGTTACAGCAGAAATAAAAGTAAAATCAGAGCCTTGAACTAACATTTTTTTTGCTATTTCAACTCTCTCTTCAGCTTTACCTTCAGCTTTACCTTCAGCTTTACCGAGCTGGATACCTTTAGCTTCACCAATCTGGATGCCTTTAGCTTCACCAATCTGGATACCTTGAACTATACCTTTTTCTACACCCTCATCAATATATTTCTCAGCGATAGTTCTCATAATATTCTCCTCTTCTGTTGCAGTTAAATGACTAGCTATTAGCTTCTCTAGCTCTTGTTGCCTACCTTCTTCTATCTTAGTGTCACTATACCATAAAAATGATTTTATGTAAATATAGCCTGTTGCCTTATCTATACTAATATATGGTTTAAAATTTGTTAAAAGTTCATCCCACAACTTCAATATATCTCGCTTCTGTATATTTTTCATCATAAATTCTAACATACCGAAATGTTGCTTCTGCTTTATCTCATCATCAGACATTGCTTGTAAATCTATTAGCTTATAATCCTCACACATCAATTGCTTTGCAAGTTTGGGATCGCTAAATAATTCAAACAAATTCTTTGGCACATTAAATCTTCTAGTACCATGATAAAACACCATTGGTACTATCAACGGTATTTTATTCCTACCTTTTTTATGTCTTTCAGCTAATAGCAACATATATTTCCATAATTTGAGTGCCATCCAATATTTTGGTCTTATCTCCGCCTCAATCAACACATACACAAAGGCTTGTTCATTATCTTTAGTCTTAACAGAATAGACTAAATCACTAAGAGCTCTTTTTAGGTCATCCTCAACAAACGATTCTTTCTCTATTGTTATTTTGGTTAAATCAACTATTTCCTTAACCTCTTCTGGTAAATAATGCTCCAAAAATTCTTGAGCTGCTATTTGATTGACCATTATCTTTTTAAACAATGCATCATGTTTTAGTTGATTTGACATATTCTTAATTAGTTAATTATTATTATTTTTAATATAACCTATATAGTACCTTTAACTATTATTCCTGGATTTTTCTGCGTCTCTGCTGCATTTTGTAATTCATTTTTTATTTCCTTACCTATTACTGATTGTGGATTAATATATTGCATCATTTGTTTATCCTTGCCTATGGCAGCTAAGTAATCTTCTGCTACTAAGTAGCTTTTACCTTTAAAATCATCTATTACTATATCATAAAATTTAACAGCACTAAGATTATAATTAGGATCAAACTTATTTTTCATTATTTGCAAATCTTTTGTTATTTTCTGCTCAATAGCTTTAGAACAACTATTTTTGCTATAGATAATAAAAGATTCTATACCTTTTTCCTTATATATCTGTAAGGCTGTACCTATATATTCTCTTTGGTAGTAAATCTTTCCAATGATTTTATCTGCTGTTGAAACTGCTGTAACATATTATTACTTGCTGATTTTCTAAGCTCTAACTCTATAGATGTGATTTGTGACTGATTATTATCAGCCTTACTATTGTCAATTGCTTTCAATGACTCAGTAAATTTAGTTGTTTTTTCGTTTAGTGTTTCATTTGTTGTTAATTTTGCTATTTCAGGTTCTATAAGATTTTTAATAGATTTTGCCCCTTTAGTTTTGAGCATATCGTTAAAATCTCCTATATCTTGCGGCATTATTACCGATACTACTGCCCCTTTATTTGCTAATTGTTCTTTAGCTTTAGTGGCAGTATTAACTGATACGCTACTTTGTCCATCATTATCAGCGGCAATAATTATTTTCTCACCTGTTGTAGGCTGATAATTCTTGATATTATTTATCCCTAAGCTACAGATGATTTTACCTTTAATACCTGCTTCCTGCAAGCTTAAAGCTGTTTCTACTCCTTCTGCTATAATTGTTATATTACTCCTTAACTTATTCTCCCGTCGATTATCTTGTTGAATTTCTACAAAAGAACCACTAATTTTACCAAATGAACGTTTATTAACTGCAATATCAGCTTTAGTAGCTGTTTCTTTATCTAAATAGATCGATTGTCCACCAGTGATTCTACTTTGTTGATCTCGTGCGAAGGCAATTAAGGCTGGATAATATTGTTTGCTGCCATTATCCCACATCATGTTAGTTTTAATATCCCCGCTTAACTGCAATTTTTCTAATATTGTCTTAATTCCATGGTGCTTACCTAAATATTGTCTAGCTACATTATTATTGGTAGAATGTAGTACAGAACTTGATTTTTCATATAATCCTTCCGCTCGTTTTATCTTAGCTGCTTCTTTGTCTTGTTCTTGTTGATTTTGGGTTTTAGTTTGCCTGTAAGACTTATCTGCTACCAAATTTGCTAGCAGGTCTTGTTTATGGACAGTTGGCATACCAACTATTTCTTGCAAATATTTCTTGGCTTCGACAAAGTTACATTTTCTTTCTCTTTGTTACTAAGGTAAATAAATCCCCTCCCTCATCTTTACTAAAATCATACCATATCCCAGCCTTGCTACCTCTAATCTTCATTGCTATTTTACCATTTTTCTCCCAGCGTAATATATAATTATTGGATAAAAGCTCATTTGGTCTACCAAGAAGGCTATGTGCTATGTCTTCAACTTTCAAAGATAGTAGTTGTTTCAACTTTATACTCTCTTGCTTGTTAATTAAATCATAATTAATGATGTTATTTGTCATATTTTTATTTTTTATATTATCCTGAGTAAAAGTGTAATTTGTTATAATATCTTCTTGTGATTTAGTATTTATTTTTGGTTCTTGTTTATTACTATTAGTTAACATTTGACAAGAGTTGTTTAACCCTTCTTGCAGTTGATTATTTTGAGCAAGATTCATGCTAGTCTGCTGCAAAGCTTCTACTACTTTAACAAGTGACTCTGCTGTTACTTTAGGTTGATAATATTGCTTATTATTATGCAATCTATCCTCTATGTCATTGGCTACATATTTAAACCAATTACCTAGTTTATTGATGATAGTAGGATTCTTATCTTCATGTGTTTTGTTTAAATCTTCTAAAGTTTTAAAATGCATACTGGCTAATCTATTATCTATTCTAGCAAGTTGTGATATTAAACTTGCCATATTTCTTGTATCTTGCCTATTACAGTACAGCTTTACTTGCTCTACATGCCTGGTCATCTCAACATAAGAGTTCCGAACATTACCAGCTAGATTATGCAAAACATATACATCTTTAATTGATGCTCCTTGAGCTTTAAAGACTGTAGAAGCATAGCCATGTTTAAAACTTATCCCTTCTGGATTAAATGCTATTTCTCTGCCTTGATCTGTTTTAGCGACAAACTTACTGTTACTTACTGAAACTAGAGTAGCAAATTCACCATTTTCTATTTGTAGCTCTTTGTTAGTCACTTTAAATAAAATACGATCTCCTACCATATAATCTTCATATTGCTTATTTGATTTTGAGCCTAGAATAAAGCGACGATATTCTTTACCCGTTAGTAATCCACTTGCTTTTAATAATTCTCTTATTCCTTGATTAATACTATCTACTTCTTGGTTACCTACAGTAATTATTAAACGTTCTTGTAGATTAAATCTACTACTATTCCAATCATTAATTAATCTTGCCATTGATTCTTCCAAAGTATGATCAATCTTTAATCCATTATGCCTCTCTAACAACAACAGCCCAGCTGCAATATCTGACTTAGCAAAACATAAAGCCATTTCTCTTGCCCACTGCTGGCTTTGTCTTCTAATATCACTGAGTACATATGAACCAAATGTATTGGCAAATATTTCAAACATTCTACCTCGCTCGATTGAGGTTAGTTGCTTCTCATCTCCTGCTAATATTACATTACAATTAGAGCTTCTTGCTATCTTAAATAATTCTAAATAATCACTATTACTTACCATTCCTGCTTCATCTACTACTAGTAAACTATTATTTGGCAGAGTAATTCTACCATTATACAATTTAAATAAAAATCCCTTTACTGTGTAACATTGTTGATAACCCTTACTTTTTAGCTCTGATACAGCTTTATGAGTAGGGCTAAGCCCTATAATATTTTGTCCATGGTTAGTAATAAGTTTATAGGCAGTAGCGAGTATTTGTGATTTACCAGTACCAGCTCTACCACGCAGCATTCTTATCCCATTAATTGTAAGTAAAATATGTTGTAGTGCTTCTCTCTGAGACTCGCTAATGTTAGAAAGTTTTGCTATGTCTTCTTTTAAACTTGTTATATTACCGACTATATTATAATTGATATTATCATGAATTTTATTAGCTATTCTAAGTAAACACGATTCTTCTTCTCGAACGTCGCAAGTAGTATAATATTTAGTATCTTTGCCATCTTCATTATATAGTTTTACTAACCTGTCTGAATTTAATACGCCTTGAATTAATTTTTGCTTTTCCTCTTTTCCTTGAATTTCTTTAACCGCTCTTACTACATCTTGTTTACTAAAAATAGCTTGATGTCTTATAATACGATTTAATACCCCATCACTATCTTTAATAATTTTTAGATGAGCTAGCTTGTATAGCTCATTTTGCTCTGCTATTTCATTAATGATGTTTCTCATTCTCACAGGACCAAGATGTTGTTGTGGCATCATGCTTATTGAATCCACTCTATTTTCTAAACCTAATTTAGCAAAATATCTGTTCATTACTTCTTTGGCTCTCTGATGAATCATCTGTGATTCTGGAATAATAAATGCCTTACCGTTAACTTTTTTAAATTCAGGATTTAAATCTACTGCTTTTGCTCCTAAACTTTTACCGTCTTCTGTAAATCTCCTAGTAGTAACAAGCAGATGAGCATGCCAATTTCGTTCCCCATTATGGGGTTTATGTATATCCACTTGCACTCCTAAACCATTTTTTACCCATGCCATCTCTTCTATTATTTCATGGGTAATGGCTATTCTATCTTGTAAATTTAGTTCCTTATCGTCAGGCAAGGCTACAACAATATCTTTTAATAACTGGCTATTCTTTCTTTTCTCTGCATGCTCTACCTCATTCATCAATATTTCAGGGACTTTAAATCTTCCATCTACATAGCTAGGTAGTAAAACTGTATGATAGACGTTATCTCCTTTTCTAGCAAAATTATAAGTAACATTAGTCTGCTGATCTTTAATCATCGCCCTCGCATTATAAGCAGCTTTACAACAGCTATTTCCTCCTGAGCTTCTAGTTACTATCTCGATCCTTGCAAATTGTATCGCCATAATTCTTTACTGTTCATCATCTCAATCTTGCATTATATTACCATGTAAATTTTAAATCATCGAGTAGAATCTAGATCAAATGAACCAGCAAAAAAAAAAAAGCAATAAACTTTAGTTTATATATTGCGTAGTGCGACACGATGGCACTAAAATAAAGTCTGCAAGTATATTGCGGCTAGGTTGCATTTAGACCTAATTACTATTATTGCGGTGCAAGGTTGGTAACGACCTTGTGCTAAGCGCAATAAGAAGCCTAACTAAAGTACTAATCTGGATAGGAAATAGGGGCAAAGTAAAGTTAAAATTGGTTAAACGAAAGTGAATCTTTGTTTGGAAAATATCGTAAATATAAAAGCAGATACTCCAGATAATATCTGTTATAGGGATAAAGCTGAAAAGCTTAGCTGTAAGAAGGCACACGCGACCTTCTTTAAAAATGCCAGTTCCCCGGTATAAAGAAGGTAACCAACTTAACGCATCTTTAATTAGTGAAACGTGGTAAGCCTATTATTTGGCAACTGATAGTAGGTAAGAGAGGTCTTAAAAAGCTAATGACACTAAGTCGAAAGACTACAGGAATACATAACTGGGTGTATAGGCACTATGTGCTAATCAGAAATGATGCTGACTTAAGACTGGTGATTTACCCTAAATAAGTAAACAAGATTATGAATTATATTGGAAAAGTTAGATGCTAAACGCAAATGTAACAATTAAGACTAATGATAATAATAATTCCGAACAAATCCATTGGTATGCAATTGATTGGCAGGATATTAATAAAAAGGTTAATAATCTTCGTAAACGTATTTATAGGGCATCTGCAAATGGTAATACGAAACTAGTAGGTAGTCTACAGAAACTGATGTTAAAGTCAAGGTCAAATAAATTACTTGCTATAAGACGTGTTACCCAAATCAATCGAGGGAAGAGAAGTCCTGGTATTGATAAAATAGTTGTTAATACAGATAAAGAAAGAAATCTATTAATGCACAAATTAATAGATAACAATCTATTATCTGTTAAACCAATCAAGCGTGTGTACATACCTAAAAGAAAGGGCAAACTTAGACCTCTAGGCTTGCCCACTATTTTGGATAGATGTAGGCAAGCTGTTGTTAAATCAGCACTTGAACCATACTGGGAAGCTAAGTTTGAGGGTAGTAGTTACGGCTTTAGACCTGGACGTAGCACCCACGATGCAATACAGAGAATTTCTGCTATTGTTTGCCCTGGTACAACTAGGGGATGGATATTAGACGCTGATATTAAAAGTGCATTTGATAATATCGATCATGATTTTCTTTTGAAGATTGTAGGAAATTTTCCAGCACGAAATTGGATTAAAGCATGGCTTAAATCTGGCGTAATGGAAGAATATCAATTCACCAAAACAACAGTTGGTACTCCTCAAGGAGGAGTAATCAGTCCCTTACTTTTAAACATCGCTCTTCATGGAATGGAAGACATACTTAACATAACTTATGATAAATATGATCATCTCCACCCTAAGTCTGAATATGCTTTAGTCAAATATGCAGATGATTTTGTCATTTGTGCAAAATCTGAAAGCTCTTGTATCAAAGCAAAGCAGATAATCAACGATTGGTTAAATATTAGAGGATTAGGATTATCAGAAGAAAAGACCAAGATACTTCATATTAAGGAGGGTTTTGACTTTCTGGGATTTAATATTCGTCAATATAATACTAAAAGTAGAAGAAGAGGTGTAACACTACTAGTCAAACCGTCCAAAGATACTATTAAATCATTTAAAAAGCGAATAATGATTGAATGGAAAAGAAGCTTCGCATGGGGAATTGATAGAATAATTGAAAATCTTAACCCTAGAATAATGGGGTGGTGCAGTTATTTTAACAAGGTTGTCGCCAAAGAACTTTTATCCAACTAGATCGTTGGATGTGGATGCGACAAGCAAGATTTGCTTGTAGAAGACATCCTAATAAATACTGGAAGTGGCTTAAAGAGAAGTATTGGGGCAGAATCAAAGCTCGAAATGATAATTGGGTCTTTATGGATAAAAGTAAAGATCTATATCTATGGAAATTACAATGGACAGCAATTAAAAGACATATTCTAGTTAAAGGCAAAGCATCTCCTGATAATCCAGCACTTAAGGAATACTGGCAAAAACGTCAAGCTAGTAAACCAAAGTACTTCTTTAAGACCAGACAGATTCTTTGGCGTAGACAAGAAGGTAAATGCCTTGTTTGTTTAGATTCAATAGATAATGGAGAAAATGTACAAGTCCATCATAAAATACTTAAAAGATGTGGCGGCACTGACCATATTAACAATTTGTGCCTATTGCATACAAACTGTCATAGGCAAGTACATAGCAAGCGAGGCCAACTAATTGCAGCTGTTAGTAAATTGCTTGAGCCGTATGCGGAGTAATTCGCTTGTACGGTTCTTTGGGAGGAAAGCACTCTAAAGTGCCTACCTACCCGCTGTGCGACACGATGGCACTAAAATAAAGTCTGCAAGTATATTGCGGCTAGGTTGCATTTAGACCTAATTACTATTATTGCGGTGCAAGGTTGGTAACGACCTTGTGCTAAGCGCAATAAGAAGCCTAACTAAAGTACTAATCTGGATAGGAAATAGTGGCAAAGTAAAGTTAAAATTGGTTAAACGAAAGTGAATCTTTGTTTGGAAAATATCGTAAATATAAAAGCAGATACTCCAGATAATATCTGTTATAGGGATAAAGCTGAAAAGCTTAGCTGTAAGAAGGCACACGCGACCTTCTTTAAAAATGCCAGTTCCCCGGTATAAAGAAGGTAACCAACTTAACGCATCTTTAATTAGTGAAACGTGGTAAGCCTATTATTTGGCAACTGATAGTAGGTAAGAGAGGTCTTAAAAAGCTAATGACACTAAGTCGAAAGACTACAGGAATACATAACTGGGTGTATAGGCACTATGTGCTAATCAGAAATGATGCTGACTTAAGACTGGTGATTTACCCTAAATAAGTAAACAAGATTATGAATTATATTGGAAAAGTTAGATGCTAAACGCAAATGTAACAATTAAGACTAATGATAATAATAATTCCGAACAAATCCATTGGTATGCAATTGATTGGCAGGATATTAATAAAAAGGTTAATAATCTTCGTAAACGTATTTATAGGGCATCTGCAAATGGTAATACGAAACTAGTAGGTAGTCTACAGAAACTGATGTTAAAGTCAAGGTCAAATAAATTACTTGCTATAAGACGTGTTACCCAAATCAATCGAGGGAAGAGAAGTCCTGGTATTGATAAAATAGTTGTTAATACAGATAAAGAAAGAAATCTATTAATGCACAAATTAATAGATAACAATCTATTATCTGTTAAACCAATCAAGCGTGTGTACATACCTAAAAGAAAGGGCAAACTTAGACCTCTAGGCTTGCCCACTATTTTGGATAGATGTAGGCAAGCTGTTGTTAAATCAGCACTTGAACCATACTGGGAAGCTAAGTTTGAGGGTAGTAGTTACGGCTTTAGACCTGGACGTAGCACCCACGATGCAATACAGAGAATTTCTGCTATTGTTTGCCCTGGTACAACTAGGGGATGGATATTAGACGCTGATATTAAAAGTGCATTTGATAATATCGATCATGATTTTCTTTTGAAGATTGTAGGAAATTTTCCAGCACGAAATTGGATTAAAGCATGGCTTAAATCTGGCGTAATGGAAGAATATCAATTCACCAAAACAACAGTTGGTACTCCTCAAGGAGGAGTAATCAGTCCCTTACTTTTAAACATCGCTCTTCATGGAATGGAAGACATACTTAACATAACTTATGATAAATATGATCATCTCCACCCTAAGTCTGAATATGCTTTAGTCAAATATGCAGATGATTTTGTCATTTGTGCAAAATCTGAAAGCTCTTGTATCAAAGCAAAGCAGATAATCAACGATTGGTTAAATATTAGAGGATTAGGATTATCAGAAGAAAAGACCAAGATACTTCATATTAAGGAGGGTTTTGACTTTCTGGGATTTAATATTCGTCAATATAATACTAAAAGTAGAAGAAGAGGTGTAACACTACTAGTCAAACCGTCCAAAGATACTATTAAATCATTTAAAAAGCGAATAATGATTGAATGGAAAAGAAGCTTCGCATGGGGAATTGATAGAATAATTGAAAATCTTAACCCTAGAATAATGGGGTGGTGCAGTTATTTTAACAAGGTTGTCGCCAAAGGAACTTTTATCCAACTAGATCGTTGGATGTGGATGCGACAAGCAAGATTTGCTTGTAGAAGACATCCTAATAAATACTGGAAGTGGCTTAAAGAGAAGTATTGGGGCAGAATCAAAGCTCGAAATGATAATTGGGTCTTTATGGATAAAAGTAAAGATCTATATCTATGGAAATTACAATGGACAGCAATTAAAAGACATATTCTAGTTAAAGGCAAAGCATCTCCTGATAATCCAGCACTTAAGGAATACTGGCAAAAACGTCAAGCTAGTAAACCAAAGTACTTCTTTAAGACCAGACAGATTCTTTGGCGTAGACAAGAAGGTAAATGCCTTGTTTGTTTAGATTCAATAGATAATGGAGAAAATGTACAAGTCCATCATAAAATACTTAAAAGATGTGGCGGCACTGACCATATTAACAATTTGTGCCTATTGCATACAAACTGTCATAGGCAAGTACATAGCAAGCGAGGCCAACTAATTGCAGCTGTTAGTAAATTGCTTGAGCCGTATGCGGAGTAATTCGCTTGTACGGTTCTTTGGGAGGAAAGCACTCTAAAGTGCCTACCTACCCGCTGTGCGACACGATGGCACTAAATTAAAGTCTGCAAGTATATTGCGTAGTGCGACACGATGGCACTAAATTAAAGTCTGCAAGTATATTGCGTAGTGCGACACGATGGCACTAAATTAAAGTCTGCAAGTATATTGCGTAGTGCGACACGATGGCACTAAATTAAAGTCTGCAAGTATATTGCGTAGTGCGACACGATGGCACTAAATTAAAGTCTGCAAGTATATTGCGTAGTGCGACACGATGGCACTAAATTAAAGTCTGCAAGTATATTGCGGCTAGGTTGCATTTAGACCTAATTACTATTATTGCGGTGCAAGGTTGGTAACGACCTTGTGCTAAGCACAATAAGAAGCCTAACTAAAGTACTAATCTGGATAGGAAATAGGGGCAAAGTAAAGTTAAAATTGGTTAAACGAAAGTGAATCTTTGTTTGGAAAATATCGTAAATATAAAAGCAGATACTCCAGATAATATCTGTTATAGGGATAAAGCTGAAAAGCTTAGCTGTAAGAAGGCACACGCGACCTTCTTTAAAAATGCCAGCTCCCCGGTATAAAGAAGGTAACCAACTTAACGCATCTTTAATTAGTGAAACGTGGTAAGCCTATTATTTGGCAACTTATAGTAGGTAAGAGAGGTCTTAAAAAGCTAATGACACTAAGTCGAAAGACTACAGGAATACATAACTGGGTGTATAGGCACTATGTGCTAATCAGAAATGATGCTGACTTGAGACTGGTGATTTACCCTAAATGAGTAAACAAGATTATGAATTATATTGGAAAAGTTAGATGCTAAACGCAAATGTAACAATTAAGACTAATGATAATAATAATTCCGAACAAATCCATTGGTATGCAATTGATTGGCAGGATATTAATAAAAAGGTTAATAATCTTCGTAAACGTATTTATAGGGCATCTGCAAATGGTAATACGAAACTAGTACGTAGTCTACAGAAACTGATGTTAAAGTCAAGGTCAAATAAATTACTTGCTATAAGACGTGTTACCCAAATCAATCGAGGGAAGAGAAGTCCTGGTATTGATAAAATAGTTGTTAATACAGATAAAGAAAGAAATCTATTAATGCACAAATTAATAGATAACAATCTATTATCTGTTAAACCAATCAAGCGTGTATACATACCTAAAAGAAAGGGCAAACTTAGACCTCTAGGTTTGCCCACTATTTTGGATAGATGTAGGCAAGCTGTTGTTAAATCAGCACTTGAACCATTCTGGGAAGCTCAGTTTGAGGGTAGTAGTTACGGCTTTAGACCTGGACGTAGCACCCACGATGCAATACAGAGAATTTCTGCTATTGTTTGCCCTGGTACAACTAGGGGATGGATATTAGACGCTGATATTAAAGGTGCATTTGACAATCTGGATCATGATTTTCTTTTAAAGATTGTGGGAAATTTTCCAGCACGAAATTGGATTAAAGCATGGCTTAAATCTGGTGTGATGGAAGAATATCAATTCACCAAAACAACAGTTGGAACTCCTCAAGGGGAGTGATCAGTCCCTTACTTTTAAACACAGCTCTTCATGGAATGGAAGACATACTTAACATAACTTATGATAAATATGATCATCTCCACCCTAAGTCTGAATATGCTTTAGTCAAATATGCAGATGATTTTGTCATTTGTGCAAAATCTGAAAGCTCTTGTATCAAAGCAAAGCAGATAATCAACGATTGGTTAAATATTAGAGGATTAGGATTATCAGAAGAAAAGACTAAGATACTTCATATTAAGGAGGGTTTTGACTTTCTGGGATTTAATATTCGTCAATATAATACTAAAAGTAGAAGAAGAGGTGTAACACTACTAGTCAAACCGTCCAAAGATACTATTAAATCATTTAAAAAGCGAATAATGATTGAATGGAAAAGAAGCTTCGCATGGGGAATTGATAGAATAATTGAAAATCTTAACCCTAGAATAATGGGGTGGTGTAGTTATTTTAACAAGGTTGTCGCCAAAAGAACTTTTATCCAACTAGATCGTTGGATGTGGATGCGACAAGCAAGATTTGCTTGTAGAAGACATCCTAATAAATACTGGAAGTGGCTTAAAGAGAAGTATTGGGGCAGAATCAAAGCTCGAAATGATAATTGGGTCTTTATGGATAAAAGTAAAGATCTATATCTATGGAAATTACAATGGACAGCAATTAAAAGGCATATTCTAGTTAAAGGCAAAGCATCTCCTGATAATCCAGCACTTAAGGAATACTGGCAAAAACGTCAAGCTAGTAAACCAAAGTACTTCTTTAAGACCAGACAGATTCTTTGGCGTAGACAAGAAGGTAAATGCCTTGTTTGTTTAGATTCAATAGATAATGGAGAAAATGTGCAAGTCCATCATAAAATACCTAAAAGATGTGGCGGCACTGATCATATTAACAATTTGTGCTTATTGCATACAAACTGTCATAGGCAAGTACATAGCAAACGAGGACAACTAATTGCAGCTGTTAGTAGATTGCTTGAGCCGTATGCGGAGTAATTCGCTTGTACGGTTCTTTGGGAGGAAAGCACTCTAAGTGCCTACCTACCCGCTGTGCGACACGATGGCACTAAAATAAAGTCTGCAAGTATATTGCGGCTAGGTTGCATTTAGACCTAATTACTATTATTGCGGTGCAAGGTTGGTAACGACCTTGTGCTAAGCGCAATAAGAAGCCTAACTAAAGTACTAATCTGGATAGGAAATAGGGGCAAAGTAAAGTTAAAATTGGTTAAACGAAAGTGAATCTTTGTTTGGAAAATATCGTAAATATAAAAGCAGATACTCCAGATAATATCTGTTATAGGGATAAAGCTGAAAAGCTTAGCTGTAAGAAGGCACACGCGACCTTCTTTAAAAATGCCAGTTCCCCGGTATAAAGAAGGTAACCAACTTAACGCATCTTTAATTAGTGAAACGTGGTAAGCCTATTATTTGGCAACTGATAGTAGGTAAGAGAGGTCTTAAAAAGCTAATGACACTAAGTCGAAAGACTACAGGAATACATAACTGGGTGTATAGGCACTATGTGCTAATCAGAAATGATGCTGACTTAAGACTGGTGATTTACCCTAAATAAGTAAACAAGATTATGAATTATATTGGAAAAGTTAGATGCTAAACGCAAATGTAACAATTAAGACTAATGATAATAATAATTCCGAACAAATCCATTGGTATGCAATTGATTGGCAGGATATTAATAAAAAGGTTAATAATCTTCGTAAACGTATTTATAGGGCATCTGCAAATGGTAATACGAAACTAGTAGGTAGTCTACAGAAACTGATGTTAAAGTCAAGGTCAAATAAATTACTTGCTATAAGACGTGTTACCCAAATCAATCGAGGGAAGAGAAGTCCTGGTATTGATAAAATAGTTGTTAATACAGATAAAGAAAGAAATCTATTAATGCACAAATTAATAGATAACAATCTATTATCTGTTAAACCAATCAAGCGTGTGTACATACCTAAAAGAAAGGGCAAACTTAGACCTCTAGGCTTGCCCACTATTTTGGATAGATGTAGGCAAGCTGTTGTTAAATCAGCACTTGAACCATACTGGGAAGCTAAGTTTGAGGGTAGTAGTTACGGCTTTAGACCTGGACGTAGCACCCACGATGCAATACAGAGAATTTCTGCTATTGTTTGCCCTGGTACAACTAGGGGATGGATATTAGACGCTGATATTAAAAGTGCATTTGATAATATCGATCATGATTTTCTTTTGAAGATTGTAGGAAATTTTCCAGCACGAAATTGGATTAAAGCATGGCTTAAATCTGGCGTAATGGAAGAATATCAATTCACCAAAACAACAGTTGGTACTCCTCAAGGAGGAGTAATCAGTCCCTTACTTTTAAACATCGCTCTTCATGGAATGGAAGACATACTTAACATAACTTATGATAAATATGATCATCTCCACCCTAAGTCTGAATATGCTTTAGTCAAATATGCAGATGATTTTGTCATTTGTGCAAAATCTGAAAGCTCTTGTATCAAAGCAAAGCAGATAATCAACGATTGGTTAAATATTAGAGGATTAGGATTATCAGAAGAAAAGACCAAGATACTTCATATTAAGGAGGGTTTTGACTTTCTGGGATTTAATATTCGTCAATATAATACTAAAAGTAGAAGAAGAGGTGTAACACTACTAGTCAAACCGTCCAAAGATACTATTAAATCATTTAAAAAGCGAATAATGATTGAATGGAAAAGAAGCTTCGCATGGGGAATTGATAGAATAATTGAAAATCTTAACCCTAGAATAATGGGGTGGTGCAGTTATTTTAACAAGGTTGTCGCCAAAGAACTTTTATCCAACTAGATCGTTGGATGTGGATGCGACAAGCAAGATTTGCTTGTAGAAGACATCCTAATAAATACTGGAAGTGGCTTAAAGAGAAGTATTGGGGCAGAATCAAAGCTCGAAATGATAATTGGGTCTTTATGGATAAAAGTAAAGATCTATATCTATGGAAATTACAATGGACAGCAATTAAAAGACATATTCTAGTTAAAGGCAAAGCATCTCCTGATAATCCAGCACTTAAGGAATACTGGCAAAAACGTCAAGCTAGTAAACCAAAGTACTTCTTTAAGACCAGACAGATTCTTTGGCGTAGACAAGAAGGTAAATGCCTTGTTTGTTTAGATTCAATAGATAATGGAGAAAATGTACAAGTCCATCATAAAATACTTAAAAGATGTGGCGGCACTGACCATATTAACAATTTGTGCCTATTGCATACAAACTGTCATAGGCAAGTACATAGCAAGCGAGGCCAACTAATTGCAGCTGTTAGTAAATTGCTTGAGCCGTATGCGGAGTAATTCGCTTGTACGGTTCTTTGGGAGGAAAGCACTCTAAAGTGCCTACCTACCCGCTTTAACCTAATCTGAAGTTAGGTTAATAACCTATTCTCTGTAGCTTTTCAGCTACTACTGAAAATAATGGCAATATCTGTTTATATTAATTTGCTGGTTCGGTAGGAGTGGGAATTCTTAAATTGTCCTATCCATTTATTATTGCTTGTAGTCTTCTGTTGTATCAATTATCTGGTTCAGAAAAAAAATATGAAATTTTTATTGGAACTCTATAATTCATTGGACTTCTTAAATTTATTGTGCATTCATGACATGTAAGCAATAATTTTTAGAATATTATACTTATATGGAAAATGTCATAAAACAAAGATTAAAATTACAACAAAAGAAAACTAAAATTATTACTGAAGAAGCTAAAATTAAAATTATAGAAAGAAAAATGCGTACTCGTCGCTTAATTGAATTGGGCGGATTGATTGCTAAAGCAAAGCTTGATGACTTACCTACCAATAGTTTATTTGGAGCATTAGTCTCTTTGAAAAATGAATTAACAGAATCCCCACATATCAAAGACCAATGGACTAAAATTGGTCGAAATATTTTTGATCAAGAACTAAACAACCCTCAGCTATAAGCTGAGGGGTTATAAAGTGGAATCGATTGGGTCTGTCAGATTCTTTGTGTAAGTATGATTTCTCCATTTGCCCAATTTTGTAAATTAGTATCACAAAGGATGAGTCTGTCAGATCAAATCTTAACTTCTACACATAAGCAAAAAATACATTTTATTCATTTTCTAATCTAATTCTATCACTGAATTATACTCGGTACTTTATAAATTGCAATATTTCTATCTATATTTTATCAAAGTGGCACTTTATCGCTTGTTCCCTAACTCCCCGCCTATATGGTAGTCTCAGATAAAAAAGTATCACCTATTAACTCTAATGGATACGCATCAATATTATCTTGTTGTAAAGCTAGCTCATTATTACAGTCATGGATACTTTGATTCTGTTCTTCTTGTTCTATTAAAACATCTATTTTAGACGTTATTCTTGAATCAAGAGGTTTTACTTGTGCTTCTAACTCTGTACTGTTATACTCTACTCTTATATTTTCAATAATATTTACTATATCCTCAATTGATTGGATACTTTGTATTGTATCTAAAATATTCTTAATTAGAATTAACGATATATCTGCACATGTTCCAGAATCAACTTGTTGCAAATTAGAATAAATAATATTTACAGATTTAGTCCCTGAAGCTATAAGCTCATTTTTTATTTCTTCTAAATTACTACTAAATTCTGATTTTATACCCAGTGGATCAATTATTGATACAATATCATTCTTTTTAAAAAGAACTACTGCATGATCATTATTAGTTCCTTTAATTAGTAAAATACTTAAATATTGATTGTTGTTACACATCGCTTTCTTAACATTTACTGAATCAAGAATTTTATCAATTTTTAACCCTGTTTTCATCATGAATTGAATATTATAATCAATAGATTCTATATCCATTCCCTCAAATTCTTGACAAATTACTCCACCAATATCTCGATATTGAGAAACAGCAGGCTCTTTTCTAAATCTTTTACATTCTTCATCTAATGAATTGAATACCTGATTAAAATTTACTGTTTCATCACCTACATTTGTATATTCTTCGATAAGAGAATTTAAATATTCTGTTCTTGCACCTGTTTCATCAAAACAAAGATCGTGCAATTTTTTAAAAATGGAACAAGTTTTGAGTCCTGCTCCATTTAATAACTTGTTAGATAATTTATCTAGATCAAAAAGTTCTTTTTTAGCTAAAAAATGACTTAAATACTCTTTTTGAAAACAAAGGGCATGAAACTCTTGTAAAATAGAAGCAGCGTTACTTCCTGACAACAATAATATATAGGATAAATTACTCATTTTAAAACCTGAGTTCATGAAATCTTCTAAATATTTTGTTTTATTTCCATTCTTATCAAAGCAAACTTTATGAAACTCTTTTAAAGCAGAACAAATATTACCTCCCGCTCCATGTAACACTCTAGATAAAAGATTTGGTGTAAACTCTGCCTTAATAAAATTACGTAAGTACTTTTTTGGCTTCCCTGCATTATCAAAACAAAAATCATGGAATTCTTCTAAACTATCTGCTCCGTGACTCAAAATACTGCATAAATCAGTCGGTCTAAAACATATTTTTAATTTAGTAAAATCCTTTAAATATTTGGTTTGATTTCCTTCATCATCAAAACAAATACTATGGAATTTTTTTAAAATAGATGCAGCTTTAGTTCCTGATCCACAGAATGCAGAAGATAAATGATGCATTTCAAAATCTGCTTTAGTGAAATCCTCTAAATATTTTGTTGGATTTCCATTCTTGTCAAAGCAAACCTTATGAAACTTTTTTAAAGCAGAACAAACATTAGCTCCTGCTCCACCTAAAATACCTGATAGATTACTTATCTTAAAACCTACATTAGTGAAATCCTCTAAATATTTTGTTGGATTTCCATCCTCATCAAAGCAAACTTTATGAAACTCTTTTAAAACGGAACAAGCATTAGCTCCTATTCCTCTTAAACTACCAGATAAACTAATTATCTTAAAACCTACATTAGTGAAATCCTTTAAATATTTAGTTTGATTTCCTTCGTTATCAAACCAAAACTTATAAAGCTCCTCAAAAGCTTGTTTAGCTTTTGCTCCTGTCCTATGTAAAATACTAGATATAGTAGATAAATTTACTCCGTTTTCTTCTAGAGTTTGTAAATATTTTGTTTTCTCTCCTTTTTCATCAAACCAAAGATTATACAGATCCTCAAAGGCTTGTTTAGCTTCTGTACCTCCACTTAAAATACCAGATATATTAGATAAATTTACTCCATTTTTTTCTAGAGTTTGTAAATATTTTGTTTTCTCTCCTTTTTCATCAAACCAAAGATTATAAAGCTCCTCAAAAGCTTGTTTAGCTTTTGCTCCTGTTCCACCTAAAATACTAGATATAGTAGATAGACTTACTTCGTGTTTTTTTAAAGTTTGTAAACATTGTGTTGGATTTCCTTCATTATCAAACCAAAGATTGTAAATATCCTTAAAAGCTTGTTTAGCTTTTGCTCTTGCTCCATTTAAAATACTAGATATAGTAGATAAATTTACTCCATTTTTTTCTAGAGTTTGTAAATATTGTGTCTTCTCTCCTTTCTCATCAAACCAAAGATTATAAAGCTCCTCAAAAGTTTGTTTAGCTTTAGGTCCTGTTCCATGTAAAATACCAGATATATTAGATAGCTTTATTCCGTTGTTTTCTAGAGTTTGTAAATATTGTGTCTTCTCTCCTTTCTCATCAAACCAAAGATTATAAAGTTCCTCAAAAGCTTGTTTAGCTTTTGCTCCTGCTCCACTTAAAATACCAGATATATTAGATAAATTTACTCCGTTGTTTTCTAGAGTTTGTAAATATTGTGTCTTCTCTCCTTTCTCATCAAACCAAAGATTATAAAGCTCCTCAAAAGCTTGTTTAGCTTTTGCTCCTGTTTTAGCTAAAATGCTAGTAATATTAGATAGATTTACCTCGTTGTCTTCTAGAGTTTGTAAATATTGTGTCTTCTCTCCTTTCTCATCAAACCAAAGATTATAAAGCTCCTCAAAAGTTTGTTTAGCTTTTGCTCCTGCTCCACTTAAAATACTAGATATATTAGATAGATTTACTCCGTTGTTTTCTAGAGTTTGTAAATATTGTGTCTTCTCTCCTTTCTCATCAAACCAAAGATTATAAAGCTCCTCAAAAGCTTGTTTAGCTTTTGCTCCTGCTCCACTTAAAATACTAGATATATTAGATAGATTTACTCCGTTGTTTTCTAGAGTTTGTAAATATTGTGTCTTCTCTCCTTTTTCATCAAACCAAAGATTATACAGATCCTCAAAGGCTTGTTTAGCTTTAGCTCTTGCTTTACTTAAAATACTAGATACATTAGATAGATTTACTCCGTTGTTTTCTAGAGTTTGTAAATATTGTGTCTTCTCTCCTTTCTCATCAAACCAAAGATTATAAAGCTCCTCAAAAGTTTGTTTAGCTTTTGCTCCTGCTCCACTTAAAATACTAGACATATTACAATGGATTTGATTTTTATACAGAACATTAAACATATCGCTACCTTCTGGTGTATTTAAAAAATTTTTAAATTCTGGAAGATGCGGCTTAGTTGCTATACTTTGAGCAAATTTACTCTTTGCTTTATCAATTTCATCTAGTCGTAATCTCTTTACTTCCACATTTTCTTTATCCTCAATATCTATTATTTTATCTCTTTTTCTCTTTTGTGCTTTTTTATTGTCATTCTGATACGATAACTCTGAATCTGCTCTGAAATTAATATTTTGACTATTAGATATATTTTTAGTTCTTAAGTTTGGCATATAAACTCCTTCTTAATATTGTATATCTTAGTTAGGTAGTATTAGCTTTTTGGGTCGCTTAAAATCTTGAAATGTGAACTGTAGAATTTAATATGACTTCCTAGAGATTTTAAATCTATAGTTATTTTTGTCTAATTGCGTCAAATCTAATATAATATGATTTCGTTTTTCGTATGTTCCGTCACGGTATGCCTATTGCCAATGAAAGCGAGACAACGTCATTAATAAAATGAATCAGAATGTCTTTATTCTTCTCCGAACCAAATATACGGCGAAAGGCCACATCATTTTTAGGATCTAGAAATTTAGTAATAGCCATAAATAGTAATTATTAAGAGTTGTTACAGTTCCCACACGTTAGTTATTATAACATAAAGCTAGCCAAACTACTAGAATATTAAACTTAACACAAGCATATCCAATTTTCATACTTCCTTGTACAAGAGTCAATAGTTTTACTACATTAGCACAGGAAAGTCTAATATTTCTTATTCATTGTACTATAATTTATTAAGTTCACAGTAGTACTGTAATACTCTAATTTGACTGTACTAATAATATAACCTAACAATTAAAGCATTCGTTCTCTATTTTCCAATGTGCTCTTGCTCCGTCTATTATTGTTTTGGCATTATCTGAGGTGATTTCTGATCAATAATTCATTTACCATAATACTAGCTTTATTGAGTGAATCATGAGGCTAAAATTTTCCTATATATCTATAATGTCATATCTGGAATTGTTGATATTGTTACACTTTGCTTTTTTATCTATAACTTTAGCAATACAAGAATCTGACCAAACATTTAAAGCAGTTTCAATCATACAAAACTTACGCTATGGAAGGTTCTAAATAAGGTAAAGATGGAGAACGGAGCTGTTGTTGATATAATCATCTAAAAGTCCTAACTTTATTTGGTAAACCGTTTTACCTATTTTATTTGCAGTTCTTTTTAGAAAAGCCCAAACTAGAAATGCACAACTAATGTGATTACGTTGGATACGCTATTTTCTGCATTGGCAACGTTCTATACCAGTAAGTTGCTTAATTTCTCTATGCATGCTCTCAATTACCCACCGAAAGCCAAACTCATCTTGTGCAGCTTTAGAAGATTTTTGAGTTTTGTTATTGGTAACAACATAATCAACTCTGTTGGTAGAAACAGTAAATTTAAACAAATTAACCTTAGTACAGGACAAAGAGATTAACAAAGTGATAATCGGAGTAAAGATGGTATTATTGGCTTAATAAATTTTATTATAACTTCCATCCATTTTTCCATCATTTCTTCAATATTCAAAAATATTCTCTGCAAGTAATCTAAGCCATACCTGAATAAGGAGATAGACTTTCTGCCATGTTTTTTAAGCTTTATAGGTTTGATAGAATTTTGCCATTGACCCACAATATAAGCAAAAGTAAATGCTATAGCAAGTAAACCAAGCAATTTACTAATTCTATCTAAATGTATTATATGGGTATTTTCAAAATTGAAGCCCCGCGTCTTAAGGCAAGCAAAAAGGCTTTCTATTTCCCATCTTTTTTTATATATATTTAGTACTACATGCAGATTATCATTGGTAGCTATGATTACTAATACGCCTTCATCATTACGCAGTGCAGCCACAGATACTTTAGGTCCTTTATAATTCTTACCCAAATATCTTTTTCCTTTAAACAACATATATTCACCATTCTGTAACTTCTTAATTAAATGATTAGCACTAACTAACTCATCTTCTGCTCTACCAATGGTAAGATTGGCTTTGATTCTAATATAAAATGGTATCATTTTATCAGCTAAAAACTTTAGCCATAAATCACCAATAAACTCCCGATCCCCAAGCAATGCTGACATCTTCTCTATGCCAAATACAGTAATAAACCTTTCCATTAATTGCTGACGTTCAACGTTATTAGAAGTTCCTGCTTTTGGCAACATGTCCCACATAATTGGTATAGCAATGCCTTTATGGCAAATAGATAATACTAAAATATTGATGTCAAGCTTGCCAAATTTCCAATTTGTCCGATCAAGCACTAGTAACCATTGATCAGCATCAATTCCAGCCAACCTAACCAGTAACTTGCCTAAGGACGTATATGATAATTCACATTTGGCAAAAAATTTCTGTAATTTCTTATAGCGTGATTCTTGCTTATCTCCTTTTATCGTTAAGGCAAGCTGTGTAAGATTTACATCTCTCACTTGCAGTAATCCTAATATTATTTGTTCTATTAATTTTATGCTTGCAAAACTATTAAAAAAGTAGTCTCCTATTAATTGTGATAACGCTGTACTCATTCTCTTACCTCTTAAGTCTTCAATAACCTAAGTAATAGACCTTTAGCTACGCGTTATCTACTATTTTTTATTCTCTCCTTAATCTCTTTGTCCTGTACTGAGCAAATTAACATGCTTATTTTTGGCAAATCCTTTTATATGAATCTCTACTCCATGCCTGATTTCTTCATCTGAAAACGTCAACTTGCTAACAGCTCTATAAGGCTCAGAAGAACAAGTTTTACTAACGTTTCTATTGGCTTTAATAGGGGCATAATAATATTTGTCCAAGGAGTCAACATATTGCATAATTTTGTGTGTAGCATACCATGTGTCAAAAAGTACAGTTTGAAAAGGAATCTTTTTGCTATACACGGCATTATTTAACATGTTGAGTAGGTGATCTAGTTTCGTCGCTCCATCATGATCAGGCGAAAAAATTCGATAATCTATTACCCAAAACTTATCAATATCGGGGTTATAATATACAAGACTCACTACTCCTATACCCATAGTAACTCCACCTGTAGCTCCACTGTACTGCAATCTAGCAATCTCTATTTTCTTCGTGTTCCTTTTGTTTAACACCGTATCATCAAATATTGTATATCCATTAGGTGACACAATAACATCATTCTTAATGTGTTCCCATAACAAAGAAGGGCTATATTTTTCATTCTCTAAAAATCTATTAATAACATCATGGCTACATTTCTTTGCATGTTCAGCGTAGTAGGTCAAACTATAATTCTTTTGGCTAACTGTTAAAAATTGACAGTAATCTGTTCTATTAATTGGTATTGCTTGCAATCTTATCCTCTTTGGCATGTTTAATTATTCTTAAAATAATTTACCACTTTTTTACTCATAGCGTAAGCTTTGCTTACACCGTTGCACAATTGTTAGGCTATTATGATTAGGCTCTATCATATTAGACCTAACCTTTAACTCCAAACAATGCAGATTTTTTTTGAGCCAGTCACGTTCAACGCTTAATTGACCAATTTGCTCATATAGACTCTTAACCAGCTCCTGCTGATTTGGATCAGCACTCTGTGCCTTGCTCTTAAAACCTTGTACTAATAGTTCTAGACCTTGTTTTTTCCAATTACCTATCTGCATGGCATGAACCCCATACTTACTAATTATCTGGGCTATAGTTAATTCCCCTTTTATCGCCTCTATGATAATTTTAGTTTTTTTTCAGCACTATACTGTCTCACTTGTTTTTTTCATCCCTAGCTCCTTATTTCTTGCTAAAGAATTATACCTCATTTCCTCTTATTTCTTGTCCAAATTTTGGGGACCATTATAATTGGTAAATTCAAGGATTAATTAAGTTAAAATTGCATTTTCTTCCTATACTTCATTTGGCGTTTTATAATCAAGAATTTTTCTTATCTATTACTATTTGAATTTTTAATAGACGCCTTTCGAAACTAAGATTTAAGATCAACACATGAGCTAAAAATCTGAACAACATAGACAAAAAGATTGTTTTAAGACTCAATCTAATAGTTTTTAGATATGATTTCAGTATCAAATAGTTAGTTTCGAAAGAAGTATATATTTTCCATTATAGTTTATTTAACAGTTTGTATCAACTAATCGATTATTATCAAATATATTCTGTAGGATTTCATAATTGAAGATTACATTGAGACAGTGTTGTTCTAATTCCCTAGCAAGCTCAGGTATTTTTAAGTAAGCAGCTAATGATAAAAATATCTGTAAAGTTTCTGAAGTTGTTTGCCAAATTTTGTCAAGAGGCTTAGCCCTTACTGTCTGCATATTATGCAATCTATCACATAGCTTAATTAATAATAAATCATCATTTTTTTGCATATATAATATCTTAACCATTTCTACGGCACTAATCTTATAATCTTTCTTAATTCTGGTTAAATCTTTAACATAATATGCTATCTTATCATTAAATGCTTTTGCTATCATTTCTTGAGTACATTCTGTGTCCTCAATAACATCATGTAATATGGCAGTAACAATAACATCAGTTTTAAATGAATAGTCAGCAACCATATAGGCAACTTCTAAAGTATGAGTGTAAAATAATTCTCCAGTTTTTTACGCTTTTGTCCACTGTGATATTTTTTGGCATAGTAAATAGCCTTAGTAACTTGGTTCAAATCTATCTTATTTATTGCACATTTATTTAATAGCAAAAGTTTTTGTAATAATCTTTTACTATAATATAGATTATAAGACTCCTTATACTTACAAGTAAAGTGATTTTCAAACATATTGTGCCATGTGGTTAAATTAATAATTCAAGTTTAGTTAACTAACGGTAATAATCAAGAAATTTTATCAGTAGGTCAAAGTATTTCCCTCATGTTAAACTTCTTTCACAAGAAGTATTTAAGGTCTTGTAATGTGATTTACAAAACCTTAAATTGCTTAGTGATTATTGATGATATATAGGCAATGTTACTGGTATATCACATGTAACAGTCGTACTCTTACCCTCTTCACTTTCAACGTGAATATCTCCATGCATTTCATCGATCAACCTTTTAACAAAGGTCAGTCCTAAATTTAATCGTTTATATCCAGTTGCAGAATTAAATTCAGTATCCTTACTTCTAATATATTGCTGTATGTCTTCAGACATGCCAATACCTGTATCATGAATAATAAGTTGTAGCATCATCTCTTTATTATCTTCAGCTATAGTAGTAGGAAATAGATTTACTGTCACAATAACTTTGCCTTTTTCGGTAAATTTAACTGAATTAGCTACTAATTGTTCTAATATTACCGATATCCAGTAACTATCACCAATAATAATCTTTGCTATATTGTATTGCAAATTATAAAAAAGATCTAAACCTTTGGCCTTAGCTTCTGTTATAATTTTATTAATAGTGTCATTGACTAATTGCTCTAGATCAAAAGCTTGTAAATCTATGGGAACTAATTTAGTATCTTGTTGTAAAAAATTTACTAGATTATGAGAATAATCAAGTAGTCCTTTAGCACAATCGATAACAATATTAGATAAGGTATCTTTCTTGTTACTATCTGTTTCTACTCCATAAAGTGTCAGTAGCTCAGAGAGCATTGCATTACATGATATATCTAATTTATTACTAATATTTTTAATTAAATCTATCTTAAATAGATTAGATTCTTTTAGTGAATGCTTTGCTTTTTGTAATTCTAGTGCTAATTCTTGATCCTTATCTATAAAACTGTATTCTTGGTCAGATGGCATTAATGTGACAGATATGGGAGATAATTGCAATGTCCAAGCTTGCTGCACCATATTTTTAACTTTATTGTTATCTTTTTGTTGATTTGTGTGATTACTTATCATAACATTTCCTTGCTGTTGAAGTTAAAAAAAAGACAGCTCAGAGGTTAAGGTGATAAGATGTTGTAGTTTTTAACTTAACCTCTGAACTAGAGTTGCACCATACAGCTCTTAACCAAGAGAGATATCACCACAATTCTTGGAAGTACAAAGGATTTAAGAACCTTTTTGCCAGATTTTTTTATAATATGACAAAAAGCTGCATAAATGAGACAGACTTAAAATATAATATTTGTTAGCCCTATTTTTTATCAATTATACATAGATAAAATAACACTAAATGATGCTATAATAAATACTAAAATCCCTTTGATTATGCTGTTTTGCTGGCATTTAAGCCTATTTTCTGATATAATCTTTAGTAGAAAAATTAAAGATAAATAATAAATCATGTCAGTACAAAACTTAAGTAAACCACAACCATTCTTACAATGGGTGGGTGGTAAAAGAAAAATTGTTGATCAACTAGTTAAATTTATTCCTGAAAAACTAAACAACTACTATGAACCATTTCTTGGTGGTGGAGCTTTATTCTTTCATGTACGAGATAAATTTAAACAATGCTATTTATCTGATATTAACCTTGAGCTAGTAACATCCTATAATGCAGTTAAGAAAAATCCTGATGCGGTTAGTGAATTACTAGACTCACATAAAGCAAAACACTCTAAAGAGCATTATTATCAAGTGAGAGCTAATAATGATAGTAGTGATCCAACAAAAATTACTGCAAGATTTACTTATCTTAATTGTATTAGTTGAGATTTGATCTTACATTTAATAAAAATTACGTATTAAAAATACAGATAAAAAAATGGAAGGTCACAATGCACTTAAATCAAAAAATAATAAAGCCAAAATTAGGTTTACTTGAATTAGCTAAGAGTCTTGGTAGTATATCATCAGCATGTAAAGCGATGGGATATAGTAGAGATAGTTATTACAGATTTAAAGAACTGTATGAAACTGGTGGCGAAGAAGCGTTGTATGAAATTAGTCGAAGAAAGCCAATAATAGCGAATAGAGTTGATCCAGCGATAGAGAAGGCAGTAATGGATATGGCAATAGAATATCCAGCATATGGTCAGCTAAGAGTATCAAATGAGCTTAAGAAGAGTGGTATACTTGTATCACCTGGAGGAGTGAGATCAATTTGGCTACGTAATGATTTAAACAATATCAGTAAAAGGCTTAAAGCATTAGAAGCAAAGATGGCTCAAGATGGGATTGTTCTTACTGAAGCTCAGTTACAAGTACTAGAGAAGCGTCGTAATGAAAAAGAAGCACATGGAGAAATTGAGACGCAGCATCCAGGTTATCTAGGATGTCAGGATACGTATTATGTAGGTAATTTTAAAGGTATAGGTAAGGTTTATTCTCAGGTATTTATTGATAGCTATACTAGGGTAGCGGATGCTAAACTATATACTGATAAAACAGCAATTACTGCTGCTGATATGCTTAATGACCGGGTGTTACCATGGTATGAGAGCCAAGGGATACCAATACTGCGTATTCTTACAGATCGTGGGTAGAATATAAGGGCAATATAGAGCATCATGCTTTTGAGTTATTTCTTAGCATAGAAGGTATAGAACATACTACAACTAAGGCATATTCTCCCCAAACAAATGGTATGTGTGAGCGTTTTAATAAAACCATGAAACAAGAATTCTTTGATACGGCTATGCGAAAAAAGATTTATACAGATCTTGATGATTTACAATTAGATCTTGATATTTGGTTAGAGCATTTCAATAATGAAAGACCTCATTCTGGTAAATATTGTTATGGGAAAACTCCTATGCAAACTTTTCAGGATAGTAAGAAATTAGCTGTTGAAAAGAATAATGAAATTTTGTATCTTGATTATATATCTGACAGTCAAAATTTAACTGACAATCAGGTACAAAATTTATAGTGTCTGTAAGATTAAATCTTGACTTCTACATCGGGCAGGAATTATAGTAAATCTGATATTGCCTCTCGATTAAAACAATGTAGCAACCTTTTAATTGGCACGTCCATTTGTGCTATAGATTTTTCTTTTATTGAACCACAAAAAGATGATTTAGTTTATTTTGATCCTCCTTATCATAAATCAGGTGAAAAATTCTATACTAGATTGCCATTTGATGAAAATGAGCAAACTAGACTTAGAGATTTTGCTCTAGAGCTAAATAATAAAAATGTTAAAATAATGCTTTCTAATAGCAATACTCCATTTATTAGAAACTTATACAAAAATTTCAATATTAAGATTATTAAAGTTAAATATTCTATGCCTGAGAATAATAAAATATCTGATGAGGTAATAGTAACCAATTATTAAAGAAAGATTAAAGTACTGAAGCCTACCACCACTCAATCAGCCAATTACTCCCACTAGAAGTGGGAGTTTGTTATAGAACCGCTCAAAGCAGGTTAATATTACTTATTTTGACCTGTAAAACAGGTTAAGTTGATCAGCTCTTTTATCCTCAGATTCTTAGTTTTGAACGTATTTACGTACTACCTCTTCATTCGCTCCTACGGTACTCACAAAATATCCTCTTGCCCAAAATTTATGACCAACAAAATTTTGCTGTTTATTTGCTATATTTTGGGCATCGTCAAGTTAAGAGAGATGTAAATTTAAGTATTGAGTGATTGAAAGGAATGATTTATAGAATAGCAGTAACCATTTATCAATAAATCTTAACGCTATGCATATTACTCAAACCCCGAAGAGACATCGCTTTCCAGCAAGCATCATTAGCTATACAGTATGGTTATATCATCACTTTAATAATAGTTACCGAGATGTTCAAGAACAGATGGCGTATCGAGGTATTATTTTAAGTCATGAGACTGTAAGATTTTGGTGCAATAAATTTGCGATTTATTTTCAAGCTGTCATCAGAAAGAGAGAGAGGAAAGCAACTGACAAATGGCATTTAGATGAGATGAACATCAAGATCAAAGGCGAAGTATTCATATTATGGAGAGCTGTTGACTCCAAGGGGCATGAATTAGAAATATTATTGCAGAAGCGTCGTAACAAGAAATCAGCTATTCGCTTTTTATCAAGATTATTGGGTAATTATCCAACTCCAAGAGTAATTGTTACTGATAAGCTCAGGAGTTACATTAAACCGATTAAGCTTATGTGTCCTAACACTGAACATCGTACTAGTAAGAGACTAAATAACTGTGTTGAAAATGCTCATCAGCCAACTCGACGAAAGGAAAAAATATTGATTAAATTTAAGCATCTTAATTTACTTAACTTGACGGTGCCGTTTTATTTGGTATTGATTATCAACTATGCCAATAAAGCAGCAAGAGCTGAGTAATTCGTAAGCTATATCAGAATCAAAAACGCCGATTATTTTATGTTTTAGTTGAGCTTGTTTACTAATATTGCTACTATTTTCTATCTTATTTAAATATTGCTCTTTAGCTTTATTTAAGTTACCAGATTGAAGCTGTATCATGCAATTATTATCTTTAGTATCTTCTTCACATAGCTCATGAAATAATGCCTTAGCCATATAGTCTCCATTAGCACTTTCTTATGACCAAAATGATGATTTGAATATTTTCCTGCAAGCTTTAAAAGTAGCGTATTGATAGAGTCAAGAGCAAATCGTCTATTGGATTTTATCTGGAGTAAATTAGCATCTTCTTGGTTTAATGGATAAAAATCTATTAATTTTTTCCTTTTGAACCAGTTTTTATGATTCACAGCACTCATTGCTGCATTATTACTACTTGATTCCGTAGAATTATATTTTTTAGAGATTTTATCCATAACTGCTTGTAGTGCAGTGTTAATTTGCATATTACCTGGTATGCTATCAGTGGCTAGATACACTGATATTATCGCCTTGTTGTTCATCGTGTACTGGTTTTATGCTATTAAATTGTGAATTTGCTTCGAGTTTTTGTTGTTGTAACTGATTTTTTGCATTTTGACTGCATTTATCTTTTTCATTTTGTAAAATTGTAGATTCACTATATCTAGATTTATTAGATATATTTTTATTATTATTATATATATAGAGAGTGGTCCAAACTTTTTTGGGGTTGAGTCAAAATTTCTTTGGGCTTGACCCCAAAGTTTTTTGGAGTTGAGCTAAAATTTTTTTTATTTTCAGAGGGTATTTTATTAGAAGCAGGTTGGAAATTTCTAGCCAGCTTAATACAAGGAGTATTACGGCATTTAATGCCATATTTAATGACTGTTGTGTTATACACTTGAATAAAGCCACTCTTTTGTAACTCAAACAGACATTGTCTTACACGTTCTTGACAAACACTTAAGTGTTCTTGAAAGAAATGATAAGTTTCCTTAAGTTCATCAATGTTATTATTATGATAGATTTGCAAGCGAAAGACTATAAGAGAGAGTAACTGCCTTGCAGTTTTACTTAATCTTTTGCCATTATGCGACGAGAGATCACTCCATTCAGGCGGGATAAAATTACCAACAAAATTATAGAAAATAATTGAATTTTGATCATCAAAATTATGCGTTGCACAATCATTAGTAAAATGCGATGAGCATATAGTAAGCATAAGACCTCAACTTAAACTTCAGTTTAGAAGAGGCACTCAAGACAATTATAGTACTATTTTTTAAAACGCGATGAGCATATAGTGAGCATAAGGAGTATGGAAGGAAAATTAGTAAAGTACGAAAAGGTTGATTGTAAAGTGGTGGAGCCAGAGAGAATCGAACCCTCGACCTTTTGAATGCCATCATATGTAGAAGTCAAGATTTAATCTTACAGACACTATAAATTTTGTACCTGATTGTCAGTTAAATTTTGACTGTCAGATATATAATCAAGATACAAAATTTCATTATTCTTTTCAACAGCTAATTTCTTACTATCCTGAAAAGTTTGCATAGGAGTTTTCCCATAACAATATTTACCAGAATGAGGTCTTTCATTATTGAAATGCTCTAACCAAATATCAAGATCTAATTGTAAATCATCAAGATCTGTATAAATCTTTTTTCGCATAGCCGTATCAAAGAATTCTTGTTTCATGGTTTTATTAAAACGCTCACACATACCATTTGTTTGGGGAGAATATGCCTTAGTTGTAGTATGTTCTATACCTTCTATGCTAAGAAATAACTCAAAAGCATGATGCTCTATATTGCCCTTATATTCTGACCCACGATCTGTAAGAATACGCAGTATTGGTATCCCTTGGCTCTCATACCATGGTAACACCCGGTCATTAAGCATATCAGCAGCAGTAATTGCTGTTTTATCAGTATATAGTTTAGCATCCGCTACCCTAGTATAGCTATCAATAAATACCTGAGAATAAACCTTACCTATACCTTTAAAATTACCTACATAATACGTATCCTGACATCCTAGATAACCTGGATGCTGCGTCTCAATTTCTCCATGTGCTTCTTTTTCATTACGACGCTTCTCTAGTACTTGTAACTGAGCTTCAGTAAGAACAATCCCATCTTGAGCCATCTTTGCTTCTAATGCTTTAAGCCTTTTACTGATATTGTTTAAATCATTACGTAGCCAAATTGATCTCACTCCTCCAGGTGATACAAGTATACCACTCTTCTTAAGCTCATTTGATACTCTTAGCTGACCATATGCTGGATATTCTATTGCCATATCCATTACTGCCTTCTCTATCGCTGGATCAACTCTATTCGCTATTATTGGCTTTCTTCGACTAATTTCATACAACGCTTCTTCGCCACCAGTTTCATACAGTTCTTTAAATCTGTAATAACTATCTCTACTATATCCCATCGCTTTACATGCTGATGATATACTACCAAGACTCTTAGCTAATTCAAGTAAACCTAATTTTGGCTTTATTATTTTTTGATTTAAGTGCATTGTGACCTTCCATTTTTTTATCTGTATTTTTAATACGTAATTTTTATTAAATGTAAGATCAAATCTCAACTAATACACATCATAAAGGTCGGTGGTTCAATCCCACTACCGCCCACCATATTACCTCCAAGCTTTTCTTAATCTGCTAATTTTAGTTCAATACTCCGTATGCTCACTATATGCTCATCGCGTTTTTAAAAATGATAGTATAATTACCTTGAGTGCCTCTTCTAAACTGATGTTTAAGTTGAGGTCTTATGCTCACTATATGCTCATCGCATTTTACTAATGATTGTGCAACGCATAATTTTGATGATCAAAATTCAATTATTTTCTATAATTTTGTTGGCAATTTTATCCCTCCTGAATGGAGTCATCTCTCATCTCATAACGGAAAAATATTAAGTAAAACTGCAAGGCAGCTTCTATCTATAATAGTCTTTCGCTTGCAAATCTATCATAATAATAGCATTGATGAACTTAAGGAAACTTATCATTTCTTTCAAGAACACTTAAGTGTTTGTCAAGAACGTGTAAGACAATGCCTACTTGAGTTACAAAAAAGTGGCTTTATTGAAGTTTACAACGCAACAGTCGTTAAATATGGTATTAAATGCCGTAATACTCCTTGTATTAAACTGGTAAGAATTTTCCAACCTGCTTCTAATAAAATATCACTTGAAAATGAAAAAAATTTTACTTCAACTCCAAAAAACTTTGGGGTCAACCGCAAAGAAATTTTGGCTCAACCCCAAAAAAGTTTGGACCACTCTATATATATAGATAATAATAAAAATATATCTAATAAATCTAGATATACTGAATCTACAATTTTGCAAAATGAAAAAGATAAATGCAGTCAAAATGCAAAAAATCAGTTACCACAACAAAAACTCGAAGCAAATTCACAATATAATAGCATCAAACCAGTACACGATGAACAACAAGCCTATAATATCAGTGCAGCTAGTGCTAATCTCACGGGTGTTACACAAATTAACACTACACTGCAAGTAGTGATGGATAAAATATCTCAAAAATATAATTCTACTTCTACAGAATCAAGCAGTAATAATGCCGCAATTGGTCGTGTTAATCAGAAAAGCTGGTTCAAAAGAAAAAAATTAATAGATTTTTATCCATTAAGCCAAGAAGATTGCAATTTACTACAGATAAAATCAAATAGAGCATTTAATCTTGATTCTATCAATCAATTGCTCTTAAAGCTTGCAGGAAAATATTCTCATCATCATTTTGGTCATAAGAAAGTCCTAATGGATTATATGGCTAAAGCGTTATTTCATGAACTAAGCAAAGAAGATACTCAAGCTAACAACTATCCTACTCAGTTTCAATCTAGTAATTTAGAAAAAACTAAAGAGCAATATTTAAATGAGATAGAAAGTAGTACTAATACTAGCAAACAATCTCAACTAAAACGCAAAATAATCGGCATTTTTGATTCTGATATAGCTTATGAATTACTAAGCTCTTGCTGCTTTATTGGCATAGTTGATAATCAATACCAAATAAAACTGCTTAAAAATATTACGCTTTCAGAAAATACACAAGATCAAATACTACAGCAAGTACAAATGATCTATGGCAATAGTATTGGAAAGTTGGACATTATACCATTTACTGAACTTGCAGCTAATCAGCAGAACACTGAAGATGAAATAAAAAATTACCTATTGCAGCTCAGTAAACAATTAAATCCTGATACAGTATGGTATAATGTGCGGAAGTTTCTTATTCAGTGTTATAACACACATATTGATTCTAGTGTATTAAATAAATTAGTAGTGGTAGAGGAAGATACGGCTAATAAGAAAATAATCCTTAAATCCACATCATCTTTTTATGATTACTATGTGAGAAATAATTATATGCAGGATTTAGATAAGGCTTTTAAGGCTCAAGGTTTTACTTTTGAATTAATAAAATTTCAAAATAATCAAGGCTTTCTATGATTTAGAAGATAGTAATTGGTAAGGCACCGTCAAGTTAAGTAAATTGGTTTCAAAAAGTACTATGTTTTTATATTTCAGGCAGCAAGAAGTCTTTGAGTAGCTTCGTCCCAAATAGATTTAGCGGATGCAAATGCAATTCTTTGCTCTGGTGCGGTTTTAGTATATCGTCCAACATTGACGGCAAATATATTTCTGACTTTGCTCATCAGTGATAATATACATTGTGCTGAATTAGGATGCTTAAATTTAATCAATATTTTTTCCTTTCGTCGAGTTGGCTGATGAGCATTTTCAACACAGTTATTTAGTCTCTTACTAGTACGATGTTCAGTGTTAGGACACATAAGCTTAATCGGTTTAATGTAACTCCTGAGCTTATCAGTAACAATTACTCTTGGAGTTGGATAATTACCCAATAATCTTGATAAAAAGCGAATAGCTGATTTCTTGTTACGACGCTTCTGCAATAATATTTCTAATTCATGCCCCTTGGAGTCAACAGCTCTCCATAATATGAATACTTCGCCTTTGATCTTGATGTTCATCTCATCTAAATGCCATTTGTCAGTTGCTTTCCTCTCTCTCTTTCTGATGACAGCTTGAAAATAAATCGCAAATTTATTGCACCAAAATCTTACAGTCTCATGACTTAAAATAATACCTCGATACGCCATCTGTTCTTGAACATCTCGGTAACTATTATTAAAGCGATGATATAACCATACTGTATGGCTAATGATGCTTGCTGGAAAACGATGTCTCTTCAGGGTTTGAGTAATATGCATAGCGTTAAGATTTATTGATAAATGGTTACTACTATTCTATAAATCATTCCTTTCAATCGCTCAATACTTAAATTTACATCTCTCTTAACTTGACGATGCCTAAAATTTTCTTAAATATTATTTCAATAAATATAATAATCTTAGAAAATCTGCATATTTTTGAATAAAAAAATTGATTTATTTGCAATAATAGGATATATAATATAAGCAAATTAACTTTCGGGGCGTGGCGCAGTCTGGTAGCGCATCTGGTTTGGGACCAGAGGGCCGGGAGTTCGAATCTCTCCGCCCCGACCATAATATGTAATTAAATTAATGTCAAAAGATGATCTTATTCAATTTACGGGTAGGGTAATTGAGCTTGCGCCTAATGCCACTTTTAGAGTAAAGCTTGAAAACGGTCATGTAATTCTTGCTCACACTGCAGGAAGAATGCGTAAAAATCGTATTAGAATATTACTAGGTGATGAAGTAATGGTAGAAATGACTCCTTATGATTTAACTAAAGGACGTATAATTCTTCGTAATAAGACTTAAGGCATGCATCAAACCTCAAAAAACTTGCCTATTATATTAGCTTCGCAATCGCCTGCACGTGTTGAGCTGTTAAAAAGAATTAAAATTATTCCTGCCCAAATTATTCCCGCAGATATAGACGAAACTCCCAATTTACGTGAACTTCCAAATAATCTAGCTACAAGGCTTGCTTATGAAAAAGCTACTAAAATTGCTTCTCAAATAGAAAATTCAGCAATTATTATAGCAGCAGATACCGTAACTGCCTTAGGTAGAAGAATATTACCGAAAGCAAGTAGTTTGGAAGAAGTAAGATACTGCATGGAAACATTATCCGGACGCCGTCACCGTGTCTATACCAGTTTATGTATTATAAAAAAGGATAAAGATCAGTTAGTTACTAGGCAGAAAATAGTTCAAACAATCATTAAGTTCAAAAAATTAAGTGAAGAAGAAATAAATTTCTACTGCTCCTTAGATGAGGGATTAGATAAAGCAGGCGGATGTAAAATTTCCGGTTACGCAGAAGCTTTTATCTCATTCATTTCCGGCTCTTACTCAAATGTTATGGGATTACCGTTATTTGAAACCGTAAATTCTCTAAATTCATTAGGTTTTAAGGCACCGTCAAGTTAAGTAAATTGGTTTCAAAAAGTACTATGTTTTTATATTTCAGGCAGCAAGAAGTCTTTGAGTAGCTTCGTCCCAAATAGATTTAGCGGATGCAAATGCAATTCTTTGCTCTGGTGCGGTTTTAGTATATCGTCCAACATTGACGGCAAATATATTTCTGACTTTGCCCATCAGTGATAATATACATTGTGCTGAATTAGGATGCTTAAATTTAATCAATATTTTTTCCTTTCATCGAGTTGGCTGATGAGCATTTTCAACACAGTTATTTAGTCTCTTACTAGTACGATGTTCAGTGTTAGGACACATAAGCTTAATCGGTTTAATGTAACTCCTGAGCTTATCAGTAACAATTACTCTTGGAGTTGGATAATTACCCAATAATCTTGATAAAAAGCGAATAGCTGATTTCTTGTTACGACGCTTCTGCAATAATATTTCTAATTCATGCCCCTTGGAGTCAACAGCTCTCCATAATATGAATACTTCGCCTTTGATCTTGATGTTCATCTCATCTAAATGCCATTTGTCAGTTGCTTTCCTCTCTCTCTTTCTGATGACAGCTTGAAAATAAATCGCAAATTTATTGCACCAAAATCTTACAGTCTCATGACTTAAAATAATACCTCGATACGCCATCTGTTCTTGAACATCTCGGTAACTATTATTAAAGCGATGATATAACCATACTGTATGGCTAATGATGCTTGCTGGAAAACGATGTCTCTTCGGGGTTTGAGTAATATGCATAGCGTTAAGATTTATTGATAAATGGTTACTACTATTCTATAAATCATTCCTTTCAATCGCTCAATACTTAAATTTACATCTCTCTTAACTTGACGATGCCAATCCTGATGATCTGGATCCTTAGATTGTGGCTTAATTTGAAAACCACTAATTAAATTTTCTATACCTCTTTTTTTCCACGCTTGTATTTGTGTCGGATGAACTCCATATTTGCTACTAATTTGAGCTATTGTCATTTCAGCTTTTATTGTTTCTAAAACTATCTTTGTTTTTTCTGCTGCACTATATTGTTTTGCTTTTTTAGACATATAATTTCTCTTTTGTATTTGAAAATTATATCTCATTCTATCATTTTAGTAGTCCAGTTTTTGGGTACCATTATACTAATTGCAAAAACATCGGTTAATTGCTCAACCGTTATTCCCTTACGATATAATTTATACAAAATTGATATCGGATGTTTAATTCTACCCGTTATTTTAGCAGCAATACCTTGCTGGGATAAATTACGGCTTAAATGTTTAATAATTTTTTGAAACACCACTACCTCCTTAATATATATTTTCAATAAATGAAAAGTAGATATATAAAAAACAGAAAAGTAAAAAATCAAAATTTATGAAATGACTTAAAACCATTCATTTCTTAATTTAGTTAATAGCTACACTTAATAATTCAACTAACTAAAAGTTGAGATAGTGTATTATAATTAATAAAAAATTACTTGCAACTATTTTTAAAAATATTTTTTATATTATTGCTAATTAAATATAGATATCGTCATTACTAAGCAACTATTTTGCCATGGCAATTCAGAAAAATAACAAAATAGTACTGAACTTTAAAGTTTTTTTACTGGATCGCTTTCTCAATTAATTCTTAATTTCTTCACAATGAAGTTATATTTATTAACTGACCTATATTTATTTAGGAATACCATATTTGTTATAGAATTAGAAAGATTAAAGTATCTAATTACTTTGCCAAAAATCAGCATAATTTAGTTCTTTTGTTAATAACAATCAAAAATTTTTACTTTTAACTCTTGAACTAATAGAAATAAAATATATATTAGTATGTACATTTAAAAATATTTATAATTTGGAGGTTAAAATGTCTTTTAAACCATTACATGATAGAATCGCAATAAAGCCTATCGAGCATGAAGAAAAAACTAAAGGAGGAATTATTATCCCGGATACCGCAAAAGAAAAACCTATGCAAGGTGAAGTCGTAGCGGTAGGCAAAGGCGTTCGCAATGAAAAAGGGGAAGTCCATCCTTTGGAGTTAAAAGTAGGCGATAAAGTTCTATACGGTAAATGGGCAGGCACCGAAATTAAAGTTGACGGTAAAGATTTAATCGTCATGAAAGAAAGCGACGTATTCGGTATTATTAATTAATTATTTGTTTTAAGGAGAATTTAAATATGGCAACAAAACTTATTAAGCACGGCTCAAAAGCTCGTGAGCAAATGTTAGAAGGTATTGATATTTTAGCTGATGCAGTAAAAGTTACTTTAGGTCCAAAAGGAAGAAACGTACTTATCGAGCAATCATTCGGTGCACCAAAAATTACCAAAGATGGTGTAACAGTTGCAAAATCTATCGAGATAAAAGATAAAATTAGAAATGCCGGGGCTCAATTATTAAAGTCAGCCGCTACTAAAGCTGCTGAAGTAGCAGGTGATGGAACAACTACCGCTACCGTTCTTGCTAGAGCTTTAGCACGTGAAGGTAATAAGCTGGTTGCTGCCGGTTATAATCCAATGGATTTAAAACGGGGTATGGATTTAGCAGTAAATACTGTAGTAGAAGAAATCAAAAAGTCTAGCAAAAAGATTAGCAGCCAAGAAGAAATAGCTCAAGTCGGTACTATTTCCTCAAACGGTGATAAGGAAATCGGTGAGAAAATTGCTAAAGCAATGGAAGAAGTCGGCAAAGAAGGCGTAATAACCGTTGAAGAAGCAAAGAATTTCAGCTTTGATGTTGATGTAGTTAAAGGGATGATGTTTGATAGAGGATATCTATCACCTTACTTTGTAACAAATCCTGAAAAGATGGTAGCTGAACTAGAAAATCCTTATATCTTATTATTCGAGAAAAAATTATCAAATTTACAACCGATGTTACCTATTCTTGAAGCGGTAGTACAATCGCAGCGTCCATTGTTAATTATTGCTGAAGATGTTGAGGGTGAAGCACTTGCAACCTTAGTAGTAAATAGATTACGCGGCGGTTTAAAAGTTGCAGCCGTAAAAGCTCCGGGCTTTGGTGATAGAAGAAAAGCGATGATGGAAGATATCGCTATTTTAACAAACGGTGAACTTATAACCGAAGATTTAGGTATGAAGCTTGAAAATGTTAGTATTAAGAGCCTTGGTACTGCAAAAAGAGTTACAATTTCTAAAGAGAATACTGTAATTGTTGACGGTAACGGCGATAAGAAAAATATCGAAGATAGAGTATTGCAAATTAAGTCGCATATAGCTGAAACTACTTCCGATTATGATAAGGAGAAGCTACAAGAGCGTTTAGCTAAGCTTTCCGGCGGTGTTGCCGTGCTTAAAGTCGGCGGCGCTACTGAAGTGGAAGTAAAAGAGCGTAAAGACCGCGTTGAAGATGCGCTAGCAGCAACTAGAGCTGCGGTTGAAGAAGGTGTTGTTGCCGGCGGCGGCGTAACGCTACTACATGCTTCACAAGCTTTAAAAAATCTGAAAGTAGAAAATCCTGATCAACAAGCCGGGATTGGAATCGTTATAGAAGCTTTACAAGATCCAATAAAGCAAATTGTTGAAAATGCCGGCGAGAATGGCGGTGTGGTAGTCGGTAAATTACTAGAGCATCAAGATAAGAATTATGGCTTTAATGCTCAAGATATGCAATATGTTGATATGGTTAAAGCAGGTATTATCGACCCTGCTAAGGTAGTGCGTACTGCATTGCAAGATGCCGCTTCCGTTGCTTCTTTAATTATCACTACGGAAACTTTAATCGTAGACGAGCCTGAAGATAAAGAAAACCCAATGCCAATGCGTGGCGGTATGGGTGGAATGGGCGGTATGGACTTCTAAGCCCTATCCTTTATGCTGTCATCCCGTGGTGGCATTGTTGCGTGGATCGGAAAATGTATTCGGTGTCATTTAGTTGCTTGACCACGGTATCCAGAAAAACAACTTTTAATACTAATAATTTTAGTATTTTAAGCTGGATCTCGCTACAAGCTCGCGGGATGACAGAGGAAAAATTGATCCACGCAACAACGCCTCCCGTGGCTTGTCCACGGGATCCAGTATAAAGCGAGAGAAATCGAGCTTTTAATTAGTGTTCTATGCAACAAAGCTGGAAAAACTGCAAGTTTTGATGAATAGATCTAAATTAAAAAAGCTAATTTATAACATTTTTTATTATTTTTTATGGATTGCCACGTCGCTACGTTCCTCGCAATGACGACTTGGTATCCATTTATTACTCCACAGCTTTAGTTTTAAAAAAATGGTAATATTATTACTCCGTAGGATTTTTCCAACCGTCTGTTGGAAAATTTATACATGATTATTTCTTACCGCCTGCATTCATTGCTAAGCTTGCTGAGACGAATTTCTCAAGATCGCCGTCAAGTACGCCTTTAGTGTCGGAAGTTTCATAATCGGTGCGTAAATCTTTCACCATTTGGTATGGTTGTAAGACGTATGATCTAATCTGATACCCCCAGCTGTTATCAGTTTTAGTGGCATTCTGCTCGTTAATGCTATCGGTGCGTTTTTGCATTTCAAGCTCATAGAGCTTTGCTTGCAACATTTTCATAGCTTGAGCTTTATTTTTATGCTGTGATCTATCGCTTTGACACTGGGTAACCGTGCCGGTCGGTATATGGGTGATACGTACGGCTGAATCGGTAGTATTAACGTGCTGTCCTCCTGCACCCGATGCTCTAAAAGTATCTATTCTTAAATCCTTATCTTCGATAGTAATTGCTATATTGTCGTCAATTTCCGGATATACCCAACTACTTGCAAAGCTAGTCATTCGCTTGCCTGCCGCATTAAACGGGGAAATACGCACCAGCCTATGAACGCCTGCTTCGGTTTTAAGCCAGCCATAAGCACGCTTACCGATTATCCTGATCGTGCATGATTTAATGCCTGCTTCTTCACCGTTAATCATATTAATTATTTCGGTTTTAAAACCTAATCTTTCAGTAAAACGTAAATACATACGCATCATAATAGACGCCCAGTCATGGCTTTCAGTTCCTCCCGCTCCGGCATTTATCTCTAAAAAGCAGTTATTATTATCAGCTTCACCTGAAAACAAACATTCAGTTTCGAATTTTGCGGCAATAGTGCTTAAAGATTGTAAATCTTTCACGACCTGTTGCATTATTTCTAGATCATTTTCGGCTTCAGCCATTTCCTCAAGCTCTAACGCATCTTTTAGGTTAGACTTAATTTTATTGTAAGCTCCTAATTGTTCTTCTAGATTGCTTTTTTCTCGAAGTAATTTTTGAGCATTAGCCTGATCATTCCACAAATCAGGGTTTGCCGTTAACTCCTCTAGCTCTGTTAGCCTAGCCGATGACGTATCAATGTCAAAGTGACCTCCGAAGCAGTTCTAAGGACTGCTCAATTTTTTTAACGTAATTCTCTATTTCCGCTCGCATTATTTTTTCCTGTTATAAATTTTGATTTTGTTATATATTACATGTCATTCTTAGCAACGGCGGGAATCCAGCATAAAGCGAGATAAATCGAGCTTTTAGTTCTAAAAACTTACTGTATTTATGCTTTTTTTCTGGATTCCCGCCTACGCGGGAATGACATTGGAGTAATTCTTAGCAACGCCTTGCCTTTGCGAAATGACATTGACCCCAACAAACAAACGCAAATCATATCACAATAATTATGAATAATCAAAAATATATAAGGAACTTCTCAATAATCGCTCATATCGATCACGGTAAATCAACTTTAGCCGATCGGTTAATCAAGTACTGCAGCGGCTTGCAGGCAAGAGAAATGAGTCAGCAAGTGCTGGATTCGATGGATATTGAGAAAGAGCGAGGCATAACATATGAGGTAAGTAGATCGCTTGCTGCATGCGAAGGGTCATTTATAGTGGCCCAATTTGTTTAGACTAAAAATTAAGATTTATAAGATATAATTTGCGTTATAATTTTACTCAATAATTTTTGTAAAATACACCTGTTCCGGAGTGAGATATTTCAATGATTGGTGCATTCTTTTTCTATTATAAAAATTTATGTAATCAGTTATAGCATTTTTTGCCTCCTTGACAGTATTTAAAACCATCAAATATATTTTTTCTTGTTTTAATGAACGCCAAAATCTTTCTATAAATACATTATCCAGGGCTCTGCCTTTGCCATCCATACTGATTTTGATTTCACGTTTAATTAGTTTATCTGTGAAATTTTTTGATGTAAATTGAGAACCTTGATCTGTATTAAAGATTTCAGGCTGACCATATTTTATTATAGCTTCTTCCAGTGCAGCAATACAAAAGTCACTTTCTAAACTAATAGATACCTTCCAGCTTACAATATAACGACTAAACCAATCAATAATTGCTACCAAATATACAAATCCTTGTGCCATTCTAATATAAGTGATATCTGTACTCCATACCTGATTTACTTTAATAATTTCAACTCCTTTTAAAAGATATGGATATATTTTATGAGCTTGATTGCGCTTACTTAAGTTCATTTTAGGATAGATAGCTTCAATAGCCATTATTCTATAATAACGACTTACTGCCTTGCGACCGATTGTGATTCCAAATGGTACAAGGTGCTCAGACATTCTTCTTGCTCCAAAGTAAGGATGCTGTGTGTATATTTCATCAATCACTTGCATTATTTCTAAGTCTTTTTTGGGTTAAGCCTTGTGGCTTGTAATAATAGCTAGATTTGTTAATAAACAGTAGTGTACATTGCCTAGCGATACTTAGATTACTACAATCTTTATCTACCATATTTTTTCTAATTGCTAAGTCCAAACAATGTAGATTTTTTTTTCAACCAGTCACGTTCAACAGTTAACTGGCCTATTTGTTCATACAATTGTCTTATTAAATCCTGATGATCTGGATCCTTAGATTGTGGCTTAATTTGAAAACCACTAATTAAATTTTCTATACCTCTTTTTTTCCACGCTTGTATTTGTGTCGGATGAACTCCATATTTGCTACTAATTTGAGCTATTGTCATTTCAGCTTTTATTGTTTCTAAAACTATCTTTGTTTTTTCTGCTGCACTATATTGTTTTGCTTTTTTAGACATATAATTTCTCTTTTGTATTTGAAAATTATATCTCATTCTATCATTTTAGTAGTCCAGTTTTTGGGTACCATTATAAAACTTGTGGGTAATTTCCCTATTACTAAATTACAAATGAATTTACAAACTTGATTTAAATCTAAAAACATAGAAGCCATTTTAATGGTATTTTTAAAAGATTTTAATTGTTTGATAGGGGGGATTATAATACCTTATAAAGAAAAATTCTATTATAATGCCCATTTAAATCGCTAATTTAGTATTACGAGTTTTAGAGGTAAGCTGTGTATAAAAAACTTTTTTGTTATTTCAGAATTTTTTATAAATGATTTTTCAAACAGCAGAGTAAATTTTACAAGAAATATGTTTACTCTAAAGAACTAATAAAAGCTTCATCAAGACCGGGTTCTTTCCCTTCTTGTTGCCAATGCTCTGCTAAACTTCTCATAAGCCTTGTCCCTATTTCTGGATTTAACTTTGTTAATAATAAATTCTCTAGCTTTATTTTATCAGCTTGCTCTATCTTTGTCAAAGTATAATATAATATCATTTCTAGATAATCATAACCTATCGTTATTTTTGTTAATTCCGGTAATATATCTGATATTTCTTGCCATCTTTTTAACAACTCTCTCTCATGTATATGCTTGAGAAAAAATTCTAATATCCCTGACCATATCCTTTGTTTAAACTCTTCGTCAGGAATTTCATGAACATTCACTAACTGGTAATCATTAATCCATAATTCTTTTGCTAATTTGTTATTAGCAAATAAATCCCATAAATTCCTTGCAACATTGTATTTCTCCTGACCATTATAAAATATCATCGGGTATATTAATGGTAAAGTCTTAGCTTTAGGATTTTGTATTAAATGTCGCTCACAAATATTAATCATATATTTAAATAGCCTAAAAGCCATAAAATGATCTGCTTTTGATTGATGCTCGACAAGCAAAAATAAGTATCCGTCTTGTTTATCAAATTTGCATGAGAATAAAACATCAGAGATAGAATCTTTTAAAGAGCTTTCTACAAAAGTGGTATTTTCCATTGCTAAACTAGGAAAATCTATTAAACTTTTAATATTTGGGGGCAAAAATGTGCATTAAAGAACTCATGGGCAACTAGAGGATTCTCCAGTGCCTTACGAAATATCTTATCATGCTTAGCTTTCTTCGTGCCTTTATCTGGATCACCAAGCAGGTTTCCTTGTTCACTCATATATTTACATTTTTTAACTTGATAAAATATTATTACATTACATCCTAAACTCTTATTCCTTGATTTAGCTTGATCTTAGAGCAATTCTTTACCGCACTTTTTATTTCTTTATCTATTTCTGAGTTTGGACTTATGTACTACATTACTTGTTTATCTTTTCCTATGGCATTTAAGTAATCTTCAGGGACGAGATGGCTTTTGCCTTGAAAATCATATATTACTATATCAGAAAATCTTTTATCACCAAGATTATAATTAGGATCAAATTTATTCTGCATAATTTGTAAATCCTTCTGTATCTTCTTTTCTATTGCTGCTATGCAAATTTTGTTACTATAGAGCAAACAAGAATCTATACCTTTTTCTCTGTAGATTTGTATTGCGGTATTGATATTCTCTGTTGTGCCAAACTGTGCTAAAGCTTGTATTTGCTGTTGCTGCAAATTATTTAGTCCGTTATTATCGTTATTTACCATTTTTGAAAATAGTAATTCTATAGACTTAAATTGTGATTTTCTATCATCACTTGCTTTTAAGGATGACTGTTTAGTTACCTTAGTAGCTGCTGTTAATTTTATTATTTCAGGCTCTAGAAGATTTCTAATAGATTCTGCTCCTTGAGATTTTAGCACATCATTAAAATCTCCTGTCTCGAGTGGTCGTATTATTGCTACCACTGCTCCTTTGCTAATTAATTTGTCCTGAGCCTTAATTATTGTATGAACTGATACTGCTTCTTTACCATCATTATCGGCAGCAATTATTATTTTCTCTCCTTTGAGATGGGCTCATAGTTCCTGATGTTACTTACACCTAAACGGCATCGTCAAGTTAAGAGAGATGTAAATTTAAGTATTGAGCGATTGAAAGGAATGATTTATAGAATAGCAGTAACCATTTATCAATAAATCTTAACGTTATGCATATTACTCAAACCCCGAAGAGACATCGTTTTCCAGCAAGCATCATTATAGCCATACAGTATGGTTATATCATCGCTTTAATAATAGTTACTGAGATGTTCAAGAACAGATGGCGTATCGAGGTATTATTTTAAGTCATGAGACTGTAAGATTTTGGTGCAATAAATTTGCGATTTATTTTCAAGCTGTCATCAAAAAGAGAGAGAGGAAAGCAACTGACAAATGGCATTTAGATGAGATGAACATCAAGATCAAAGGCGAAGTATTCATATTATGGAGAGCTGTTGACTCCAAGGGGCATGAATTAGAAATATTATTGCAGAAGCGTCGTAACAAGAAATCAGCTATTCGCTTTTTATCAAGATTATTGGGTAATTATCCAACTCCAAGAGTAATTGTTACTGATAAGCTCAGGAGTTACATTAAACCGATTAAGCTTATGTGTCCTAACACTGAACATCGTACTGGTAAGAGACTAAATAACTGTGTTGAAAATGCTCATCAGCCAACTCGACGAAAGGAAAAAATATTGATTAAATTTAAGCATCCTAATTCAGCACAATGTATATTATCACTGATGGGCAAAGTCAGAAATATATTTGCCGTCAATGTTGGACGATATACTAAAACCGCACCAGAGCAAAGAATTGCATTTGCATCCGCTAAATCTATTTGGGACGAAGCTACTCAAAGACTTCTTGCTGCCTGAAATATAAAAACATAGTACTTTTTGAAACCAATTTACTTAACTTGACAGTGCCGTTACACCTAATAATTTTTATGATTTTATTTCAGAAAATTCAACTAAGGAATTATTCAGAAAGCTTTCTCAATTATTTGCGAAGTCATAAAAGGATGGATATCGCTTATAAATACGGCGGGTTCTTAGCAACTTTAACAGCCTTTTGTGAATATCAGCAAATTCCTTATTTGAGTATGCCGGTCGGTATTATCAAAAAACATATAGTTGGTAAAGATAACGCTACTAATCAATTAAGTTAAAAATCAGGAGTAAGCTATATAACAAACTAAAATTCTTCAATTTTAAAAGTTCGACAATACAGGAAGAAGAGGATTTTTAAATTTTATATTTGCGAACCTACAATTGGGGGGAAACTTGATTACTCTCTGGCTTTTCTGTTTGATAAGTTACAAGAAATTGCTAATTGTCCCGACTGGCGGAGAGAGAGGGACATTATGCGAAACTTTAACAAGTATAGATTAGTTTTGATTCAAATTTTTGTTAAACCTAATTATGAAAAAAGACTAATTTGAAAATATGGTTTATTATACATATAAATATATGGACATTTGATATAAAATAAAATATTATTAAGTTAATAGATTAAAGGCTAAAAATGTATTTTTCTTTTGAATGGGATGAAGAAAAGAATCAAATTAATATTGAAAAGCATAATGTAAATTTTTATGAAGCTCAAAAAACATTTTTAGATATTAATAGGATAATACTTGAAGATATAGATCATAGTATTATAGAAAAAAAGATATTTTTGTGTAGTCTCTGTGAAGATTTCTAAAAAGATTTAATTTTGGCTCTTTTTTGCTGCAAATTATAAGATTTTTTTGAAATATGAATAACTATTCCGGCAAAAATCTTATTAATTTTTGCTAAAAAAATTTCTCAAAATTGAAAATCAATTAGAAAACTTTACAGAGACTAGGGAAAAGTTGAAGATAATATTTTAACAGTCCTTTTATGTTTCGAAATAATCGTATAAGAATTTTTGGAGCAGGATATTGGCGTAAAGGTAAGAAAATTTATGAGCAAGAAAATAAAATACACTGATGGGGAAATAAGCGCAGTAAAAATAGTACAAGATTTTTTGCCGCCCCCTAAAGAACTATTATTAAAAGATGATTCAATAAAAGTAACTATTTCATTAAGCAGAGAAAGCGTAGAATTCTTTAAATCAGAAGCGTCTCGTTCGCATGTCCCTTATCAAAAAATGATTAGAATTTTGTTAGATAAATATACTAAACATTATAATAAAAGTGCTTAGGCTCTATGAAGATTTTTAAAAAGATTTAATTTTGGCTCCTTTTTGCTGCAAATTATAAGATTTTTTTGAAATATGAATAACTATTCCAGCAAAAATCTTATTAATTTTCACTAAAAAATAGCTCAAAATTGAAAATCAATTAGAAAAATTCATAGAACTTAATAATTAAGCTGGCGGAGAGAGAGGGATTCGAACCCTCGATACGGTATGACCCGTATAACGGTTTAGCAAACCGCCGCCTTCAGCCACTCGGCCATCTCTCCGTTTATATAGAAGACTATTTTATATCAGCTAATTAAATGAATTTCCAGCGTTATTTTTGTTTTATTTTAAAAATGAAGATCCTCTCTTAACAATTTACAATATTTACTATGTTCAAAAGGGGTTCCATCAGGATAACACCAGTTAATAGGTATATTAGGCACCGTCAAGTTAAGTAAATTGGTTTCAAAAAGTACTATGTTTTTATATTTCAGGCAGCAAGAAGTCTTTGAGTAGCTTCGTCCCAAATAGATTTAGCGGATGCAAATGCAATTCTTTGCTCTGGTGCGGTTTTAGTATATCGTCCAACATTGACGGCAAATATATTTCTGACTTTGCCCATCAGTGATAATATACATTGTGCTGAATTAGGATGCTTAAATTTAATCAATATTTTTTCCTTTCGTCGAGTTGGCTGATGAGCATTTTCAACACAGTTATTTAGTCTCTTACTAGTACGATGTTCAGTGTTAGGACACATAAGCTTAATCGGTTTAATGTAACTCCTGAGCTTATCAGTAACAATTACTCTTGGAGTTGGATAATTACCCAATAATCTTGATAAAAAGCGAATAGCTGATTTCTTGTTACGACGCTTCTGCAATAATATTTCTAATTCATGCCCCTTGGAGTCAACAGCTCTCCATAATATGAATACTTCGCCTTTGATCTTGATGTTCATCTCATCTAAATGCCATTTGTCAGTTGCTTTCCTCTCTCTCTTTTTGATGACAGCTTGAAAATAAATCGCAAATTTATTGCACCAAAATCTTACAGTCTCATGACTTAAAATAATACCTCGATACGCCATCTGTTCTTGAACATCTCGGTAACTATTATTAAAGCGATGATATAACCATACTTATGGCTAATGATGCTTGCTGGAAAACGATGTCTCTTCGGGGTTTGAGTAATATGCATAGCGTTAAAGATTTATTGATAAATGGTTACTGCTATTCTATAAATCATTCCTTTCAATCGCTCAATACTTAAATTTACATCTCTCTTAACTTGACGATGCCGCCTGAACTGCTTAAAAGCTTTTCATATATAGGCTATGAATATAATTCTGAAAATTCATCAAATAATGAATTTGTATTTGTGAAATAATAATATTGTCATCTTGTTATGACAGCTCTTATGTCATTCCGTTGATCGCAGGAATCCAGTAAAAAGACTGTCCGCGGCTTGTACCTTAGGTATCTCAGGACACAGTCTGTGGTACAAGATCCCGTGATCAAGTCACGGGATGACAATATAATTGACTGGATTCCTGCGATCAACGGAATGATATTTAAAACACTATATAGCACAACCTTTATCACTATAATCATCATCCTCGCGGATAAATTTTTGCTTTACCTTAGAATTATTATTATAAGGTTTATTATTTTTTACCGGCTTTGCAGACTCATAGTTTGTAACAGGAGGTGCATAATTTTGATTTACGACAGCATTAGGGCAAGTATATTTTGATATATCACGTTTAGTTTCCCTTAACATTGTTTTTATCTGGTCTAACTCTTCTTGCATTTTCCTTTCTCTATCGCTATCGTCTCTTCTAACTTTTTTATTAGCCTTACTTAAGCTCATATCATCTTCTGAATATCCACCTGTTTCAGCTTTATATTTTGCCATATCTCTTTTAATCATTTTGAGATACATTTCTCTATTTCTTTTTACAGGATCGATTTTTTCTCCTCTTAAAGGATTATCATAATCGTCATCATCATCTTCATTATCATCAATATTGTCCTCTACTATATTCTTTTTAGCAAGAGTAATATATTTATTATTATATAAAGGTTTTCTCTTACCGCCTTTAAAACCTTTACCGTCAATTAATCTATTATTTGCAGATTTTTGAAAGTAATTTCTAAAATTATCGGTACAGCCCGAAAGTATAAAAACTCCTAAAAATAATATTATAATTTTTTTCAACATATATTATCCAAAACTTTTCTTATTGTTAATTAATCTCACATAATATCTTAACTTGCAAGGATAAAGCATTTATATTATTTAAATTACCTCTTCTATTAGGTTACTTAGCAACGTATGACCTTCTTTTTTTCTTTTTAATAAGTTTTGTGAAGTATTTTTTAGTATTTTTGGATCGCTTATCAAAGCAAATATTTTATCGGCTAATTTTGTGCTTGATATATCATCTTGTTTCATACACCAGCCGCATTTCTCATCTTTCAATAATTTTGCATTATAGTATTGGTGGTTATCTGCTGCACTCGGTAGGGGGATAAAAATTGCCGGCAAACCTATATAAGTTAGTTCTTCTATAGTAGATGCACCTGCTCTTGAAATTGCTAAATCAGCATTCTGATATTGCCGTGCCATATCATTAAAAAATTCAGCTAGTTCATAGCTAATATTTATTTTTGAATATATTTCTTTTATTTTAACTTGATCATTAAGAGCTGCTTGCTGCACTATATGTAATTTTAATTCCGGCTGCTTTTCCATTAAAATTTTTATACTATCAGGTATCAGTTCCGAAAATAATTTAGCCCCTTGGCTACCGCCGAAAATGAATATTCTAAATTGCTCTGACTTCTTACTGATATTTTTTAATTTTCTGATATCCTTTCTAACCATTCCGCCGGTAACTACTATTTTATTTTTTACAGTTAAAGGAACATTTTTAATATCTTTATAAGAAACAGCTATCTTCTTAGCAAAACTTGCAAAAAATTTATTAACTTTTCCGAAATAAGAATTCTGCTCATGTATTATAATCGGCACTCTTAAAAAAATTGCCGCAAACATTGAAGCAATAACCGGATAACCGCCGAATCCTACAATAGCCGAAGGCTTAAGGCTATATAATAACTTAATAGCCTCTAAAATAGAAATAGATAATTGCGGAATAAATGAAAAAATATTGGTAAAACGTTTTAAATCTAAAACATGAAAAACTATTCCTATATCAGGATTTATAAATTTTTCACATCTTAAATCTGTAATAAAATGAACCTCATAACCGCGAGTTATTAGCTCTTCTCCAAGGGCAACCGCCGGAAAAAAATGCCCTCCCGTCCCACCGGCTGCTAAAACTATTTTTTTCATATCTCTACATTATGAATTTTATAAGAATTTAGCGGCGTTCTATACCTAGTAAAACCAAGAAGCATACCGGTAGCTATAGCAATTGCAAGCGTTGAAGAACCGCCGTAACTAATAAACGGCAATGTCATACCTTTTGTAGGCAGCAAATGCAAAGTTACACACATATTAATTATTGCTTGAAGTCCTAATTGTGCAATTATACCGCTAGCAGCAAATTGGACAAATTTATCTTGCTCATTTAATAATTTAGCAAGGCTTCTAAGAACGATAAACGCAAATATACCTATAACAATAAGACAAATAATTGCACCAAATTCTTCACCTGCAACTGCAAAAATAAAATCGGTATGCGAATCTGGTAAAACTTGTTTTATTGCTCCTTCTCCCGGACCTCTTCCATATAAACCTCCATGTTCAAACGCCTTAAGAGATTTACTAACTTGATAATTCTCGCTACTGTCAGGATCTAAAAATGAGTTAATTCTTTGCGTAACGTGCGGTAGCCAAAAATAAGCGATAGTTACTCCTATCATACCTAAAAAACCCGCTAGAACAATCCAAAATATCGGCATACCGGCAATAAAAAGCTGAATACCGAAAACTGCCGTAATCATCACAAGCATGCCAAAATCCGGTTGAATAATTAATAGCAGCGCAACTATAGAATAGAGTATAGAGCAAACAGTAAAACTCGGGAAGTCATCATTAAATTTTAGCGATAATATCCAGCCTGTAACAACTGCAAAAAACGGCTTAATAAATTCTGAAGGTTGAATAGATAGACCTAAAATATTAATCCACCGCGTTGCTCCTTTTACTTCATAACCAAAAAATTTAACTGCAATCAACAAAAATACACTAACGATAAACCCTAATACCGCTAAACGCTTTAACCATTTTTTATTAAAGCATGAAAATAATAATATAAGACCTGAAGCGGCAGCTAAATAAAATATTTGTCTAGAGGCAAAATATCCCTCTTCAAGCCCTATCCTACTTGCTACTGCCGATCCTGAAGTAGTAACCAACATTAAGCTAAAAGCAAATAAAATAATCAAAGAAATTATTATTTGACGATCGGTACTGCGCCACCATAATTTTATAAAATTATTAGGTATTTCATTATTCATATTGTAGTTATTCAATTTTTCTTTGTTACTCTGTGATCAGTTTTCCCGTCGTTGCAGGGAGGTACGGGCATTATTGTATGACTTTTATGTCATTCCCACGGAGCGTTGTTGCGTGGATCAATTTTTCCTCTGTCATCCCACGAGCTTGTAGCGGGATCCAGCTTAAAATACTAAAATTATTAGTATTAAAAGTTGTTTTTCTTGATACCGTGGTCAAGCAACTAGATGACACCGAACACGTTTTTCGATCTACGCAACAATGCCTTCCCGCGTAGGCGGGAATGACATAGAAATCATGCAATAATACCAATTTTTGAAATTCACCGAGCATACAGTCTAATAAATATCTCGCCCCTTTCCTCAAAGTTCTTAAACTGGTCGTATGAGCTGCAGCAAGGTGCTAATAAAATATTTTTAATCTTTTCATTATCCTTACAGGCATCTTTATAAGCAAGATCAAAAGCTTGGCTTAGATCATCACATATCACAAAATCTATTAAACCTTTAGCAGTATTTGCGAACCTCTCTTTAGCTTGACCGTAGAAATAAGCTTTTTTGATTTTACTAAAAAAAGGCTTTATTTCCTCAATACCCCCCTCTTTAGCGATTCCTCCGGCAAGCCAGTAAATATTATCAAGAGCTTTAATTGACTGCACGGCAGCTACAGCATTTGTTGCTTTACTATCATTATAGAAATCTATACCGTCTATGCCACCTAGATATTGCATTCTATGTGGCAACCCTTGAAAACTACTAATAGATTCAATTATTTTTATAGGCTCAAGCCCTAATATTTTCGAGGCTGCATAGCTTGCCGCAATATTCTCATTATTATGGCTTCCTTGAAGGTTTTTGTTGAATAGTAATTTAAAACTACCGTTTCCCCAAAAATTATCAGTTATTATATCATTAACTATTGATATACCTTTTTCAAGAATTTTAGTAACTGAAAAAGGAATTAGTTTAATATGTCGTTTTTGTTGTAGCTTTGTGAAAATTTCTCGGCAATAATCATTATCAATATTAATTATTCCGTAACTATCTTTTTCCATTCGATCAAAAATTTTGGATTTTGCTACAATATAGCTTTCCATATTCTGGTGTCTATCTAAATGATCGGGAGTAATATTAAGAAGCACAGCTATTTTAGCAGAAAAAATCTTCACCAAATCTAGCTGAAAGGAAGACAGCTCTAATACATAGCCATTAGATATCTTCCCAAACTCTACTTCTAGAGGTAATTTATACGTTGATCCGGTACTCGCATCCTCACGTACTTCTATGTACGCTGCGGTGCTGCGTGCCGTGTCTCCTTTAAATTCCTCTCTATAAGCGAATTTGGCAAAGTGTCTATTCTTACCTACTTTAGCCTGCAACACCGGAACACCGATATTACCGGCAGCGGGGTAATCTAAACCATTACTATTTAAGATATGACTAATCAAAGCGGTAGTGGTGCTTTTACCGTTTGTACCCGTTACGGCAACAAGATTCAAATTTTTAGATTTTTCAAAGAATAAATCTATATCGGAAGTAATTAGGATGTTAAAATTTTTTGCAATATTGACTATTTCATGTGTTAAAGGAACTCCCGGGCTGAGAACGATTTTATCTAAATTATGCCACTTTGTATCGGATATAGGAAAAATATGGTTTTTGCCAAATAATTCTTTAAACTTATTTCTATTTATTTCTAGATCATCATAAGCAATTATATTACACTTATCTTGCAACTCTTCATAAACCGATATACCGGTTTTACCAAGCCCAAAAATACCTATATTTTGTTTTTTATGGATAGTCATGAGTAATATATTGATGTTATCTTCAAACAGAGAGAAAAAGTTATCGCATGATTCTTATGTCATTCCCGCGTGGTATTGTTGCATAGACATTATGTCATTCCTGCGAAAGCGGGAATCCAGAGAAAAAAGTCTGTCATACTGCGGCTTGACCGCGGTATCTTAGGACACAGTCTATAGCACAAGATCCCGTGATCAAGCCACGGGATGACAATATACATTGACTGGATTCCCGCTTTCGCGGGAATGACATACAGGGCAACGCCAACCACATATGAGAGTAATAAAATAAATATTTACTTAATATCCTGCATTAAAGCTTCTTCACCCTCATTAAGGTTACTCTGCCCTTTAACACCGTCATAATTTTTCTGACCGTTAGTCGGCTCAGGTAAATAATAATGAGGCGGAACTTCTAGAGCTTTAGTACGCTGAACTTGATATTCATTTGGTCCAGCTGTTGATATTCCCACGGTTTCTTTTAATTTTTTATTACATGCAGAAGTAATTAATAAAACAGTAAATAATAAGAAGATTTTTTTCACTTTAACACCTTAAATTAGATTATATTTTATCGCCGCTTTGATCCGTATTACGAATCTTTTCGACCATAGCTTCAATTTGGTTCTTATCATAATTCTCTTTAGCTTTTTCTTCAATAATTTTTTTCGTGCTATAATAATCTTCTATTAAAATAATTACCCCAAACGTAATAAAACAATCGGCTAAATTAAATACGGGAAAGCCGTAATCTTGATAATGCAAATAGATGAAATCAAATACTGCCCCTCTAAAAAATCTATCAATTAAATTACCGACGGCACCACCGATTACAAAGCTATAGCCAGCAAAACCTCCTATAGTCTTTGAACTCATCATCAAATAATATAGATAACAAACTATAAGAGTATTAGTTATTAAGAAAACAATATTACTATATTGATAATAATCACGCATTAAACCAAAGCTAATACCGTAATTCCAAGTATAAACCATATTTAGAAAAGACGTGATTTTTAGAGTTAAGCCGGGCTTCCATCTTAGATTATTAATAAACCACCATTTAGTTAATTGATCAATAATTATCAAGGTTATTATAATGCGACTACTGCGTGCAAAAGCTAAGTATATTTTTTTAAATAAAAAAGGCATATTGGTTTAGGAATTTTATAAAGGAATAAAGAGTAGCTGTAATCTAGTTGCTTGTAGGCGTTGTTACATGGATCGAAAAACACCCACGATGTCATTCTTAGCAACGGGGGAATCCAGCATAAAGCGAGATAAATCGAGCTTTTAAATTTAAAACTTGCTGTATTTATGCTTTTTTTCTGGATTCCCCCGTTGCTAAGAATGACAGAGCCGAGTCCTCCTCGCAATAACAACACCGAACACATTATACAGAAATTTCAGCTACCTTATTACTCTGCAGCTCTTTATCAAGTTTAACATTCAGAGTTTTAATTTCTTTCTTAAACTGTTTGAATTTTTCCAGATTTTTTCCGTTTAGCTCTACGCCGGGCGTTGTTTTAACGGACATAGGATTAACATGTTTACCGTCAATTTTAACTTCATAATGTAAATGCGGACCGGTAGCTCTACCTGTACTTCCGACATATGCTATAACCTGTCCTTGTTTTACTATGCTTCCTACTTTTAGATTTTTAGCAAAATTTGATGCATGGGCATAAGCCGTAGATAACGTACCGCTATGTTTTATCTGGATGAATTTTCCGTAACCTGATTTCCAGCCTATTTCAGTGATAACACCATTACCTGCCGAATATATAGGAGTTCCGGTCGGAGCTGCAAAATCAACCCCTTTATGCATTTTAGTATAACCGAGTATCGGGTGCTTTCTGTTACCGTAATGCGAAGAAACTTTTATAACTTTTAACGGCGTTTTAAGCAGGCTTCTTTTTACACTTTTACCGTCTTCAGAAAAAAACGTCTGATTATTTGCATTATTATCTTGTGAATAACGATAAATATTATAATCTTTGCCTAAAAGATTTAATGAGACATATAAAATTTTACCGTGATGAGAAAATTTACCGTCTTCAGTTACGTATTTTTCGGTGATTACGGTAGCAGTATCTCCGCTTTTTATCTGACGCTGAAAATCAATTTGATAAGCATAAGCATTGATTAATTCTATTATGCTGTTATTTGATAAACCAAGTTTTTTAAGAGCAGACATAAAACTAGATTCAATAATCACGGAAGATTTTGAAATCTTTTTACTTAAAGGTACAATAATTTCTTCAACTTTAAAATTATCATTTTCTCTTACTACTTCAATAGTCTTAAGCTTATCTAAAACTATAACGATTTTATTTAGGAATATCGTCTCAGAAGTTAAATCTTCATCATCATTTTCTAGAATTTTTGTTTCATACTCAAAAGTGATTTGCTGTCCTATTTTGAGTGATGAGGATAATTTACCCTCTTTTACCAAATTTACTATTTTCTCAATATCATTTTTTGGAATATTTTGACCGCTCAAAATAGAGTTTATTGTATCGCCTTTCTTGACTATTACTTCTTTAAATGAAATTGCTTCGGAAGATTCTTCAGTTTCAGGATGTACTAGGGTTATAGATAAAGTATCATTGACATAGTTATTAACGGCAAAAGAGACAAAAATAACTAGTGCTATAAATAGTAATAAGGAGATGGAGGTAAGAATTTTTTTGAATCGCACACTAAAATAAGGAGCCGATAATATATTATCAATATCGTAAGATAGTGCGTCGTTATTCATTATTACTTGGAATTTACTTAATTCATTACAATATTAATATGAACCATCTAAAAATAAATTACAATAAAAAATTGCAAAATTTTATCGATTTTTGCTTTAATAAAAATATATATCCATTTATATTAATATGAAAATAACTTGTATTATACTCGATGAACTTCAAAAATTGGCGGCATTGTCCTACAAGTACTTCGGTACTCACGTACTAAGGTGTACGCTCCGTTCCTCGTCTTGTGGACGCCTTGCTCTTTTTGAAGTTGATCTTCGTATACCAACTATTATCATTTATTAGATATGAAGAATATTATTACTTTAATCGGTTTAGTGATATTTAGCGGTTTTTGCTTTGCTTCCGAGCCGTTGCCTTGGCAAATGAATTTTCAGCCGCCTGCAAGTCCGATTATGGAAGAGTTACATGAATTCCATAACTTTTTACTTTATATATCTACGGCTATCGTCTTATTTGTCGCGGGACTACTCGGCTTTGTATGTATAAGATTTAATGCAAAAAATAATCCGGTGCCGGCAAAATTTTCGCATAATATTTTAATAGAAGTAATTTGGACTATAATACCTATAATAATTTTAATTATCATTGCCGTACCGTCTTTCAGAATTTTACGTCATGCTGAAAAGATACCTGAAGCAGATTTAACTATTAAAGTAGTCGGATATCAATGGTATTGGCATTATATATATCCCGATCATAATGATTTAGAATTTGATAGCGTTATGATTTCAGATGAGAATCTAAAGCCTGACCAAAAAAGATTATTAGACGTTGATAATAGAATAGTAATACCTGAGAATGCTACCGTAAGATTTCTTGTTACCGCCGGTGACGTAATACATAGTTTTGCCGTTCCGTCTCTTGGCTTCAAGATAGACGCAGTACCCGGAAGAATTAACGAAACATGGACAAGAATCGCCAAAAAAGGTGTATATTACGGGCAGTGTTCCGAACTTTGCGGTATTAATCACGGCTTTATGCCGATTGCTATAGAGGTAGTCAGCAAAGAAGATTTCGACAATTGGCTTGCAAGTAAGAATAAGGTTGCCGCAAACGGTGAAAATCTGAAATTGGTAGCTAATTAATAAGTATGACTACAAAAATAAGACATGATGAGCTTTTCCGTAAAGCTCTTGAAAATAAGATAGTAGCTAGAGAGTTTTTTGAGTCCCATTTACCGGAAAATGTAAGTTCTATATTATCATATGAAACTCTTAAAATAGAAAAAGATAGTTTTGTAGAGCAGAATCTTAAAAATTCTATATCAGATGTTTTATTTTCTGCTAAATTTAAAAATGAAGACGGTTATCTGTATTTACTTTTAAAACATCAGAGTACACCGGATTATTTTATGGCTTTTCGGTTATTCAAATATATGTTTAATATTCTTGAACGTCACATTACCAAAAATCCTAAAACAAAAAAATTACCTTTTATTTATCCTTTAGTGTTTTATAACGGTCAAAGAACATATAACGCTCCACGTAATCTTTGGGAGCTATTTGAGCATAATGAACTTATAAAAAACACTTGGATTAATGATTATCAATTAATTAATGTTCATGATATCCCTGATGAAGAACTGAAAAAAAGAGCTTGGTCGGGAATTTTACAGTTTTTTATGAAGCATATCCATGAACGTGATTTATTCAAGAGATGGAAAGAAGTAGCTGATCTTTTACCTCATTTTGCTAAAGTTAATGTCGGTATTAATTATATAGAGCTAATTTTATGCTACACTTTGACCAAGATTAAGCAAAGTGATATAATAGAAGTAGAGGAAATACTTAAATCAAAATTAAATCCTGAACAGAGAGAAGAAATTATGGAAAGCATCGCACATCATTGGGAAAAATAAGGCATTGAGGAAGGGTTAGAACAAGGTATTGAGCAAAGTACTATATCTTTTGCAAAAAAAATGTTGAACGATAAAGAACCTATAGAAAAAATCGTAAAATATACCGGTTTACGTAAAAAAGAGATTGAGAAGATAAAAGATTTGTTTATTGAGGCTAAAATCTCTGAATTAGAGGAAATTATCGGAACCAATCATCATCACGAACTATTTAATAGCGATGATGCGGTAGGTAATGAAAAGTGGTAACTTATGAAAAAATTGTTGCGTAAACCAAAATTTATAAAATTCAGACTAAAACATAAATTAAAACATAATATTATTTTAGAACATAGAGAACCCATAAGTCCTGAAAATGTTTTAAGTAATACTTACAAAGTAAAAAACGGAAGTAGCCAATTAATCGGTATTGATCTAGAAAATAAACAAATCGTAATTTTAAATAGAGTCGGTGACAGTAACGTTTACCATGGTCAGGTAAGAAATTCTCATAGCTTAAGCCCTATTCAAAAAAATATATTGATAATGCATAACTTAATAACACACAACGGCGAGATTGGAGAAAAAAGAATATGACACCTGAGCTGAAAGAGGTTTTTTACCATATTATAGATGCGGAACGTCATGAAAATTATGATGATGCAATGGACTGTATTACTCAAAACTTGCGAAATCCAAATGAGATATTACAAATTGCTGCACTCCAAGCTTTACAACTTTTAAACCCTAGAGTTTGGGATATTGAAAATAAATTAATATCACCCAATAGACTAATATTACCTATATTATTTGAAAACTTAAAAAGTAAAAGTGATCGAATATTACATGAAACTATGGATACTTTAAGCGATATTGCTTATTTGATACCACAATTAAAGAGAGAGATTTATTTAGCATATTTTGAGAATGGTATTGATTTTTTTACTGAAATAAAACTAAAAAAATATATCGATAAAAAATTAATACATTCCTTAAATCATGAAGAAGAAAAAGTAGAGTTTATTTTAAGCTTTTGTCAGAATTCTAAGAACTATCAAGAGGCTCTAGAAGTCTGTTTATATTATCTTAAGAATAATGAAAGTAAAGAAGTAAATATAGCAGTATTTCAAGGACTTAGCTACATATTACTTAGATTTCAAAAAATAGATTTTGATGCTGTATTACCTTTTATTAAAAAATTTTTAAATCTAAAAGGAAGTGAGTATGTTTTTGCTAAATCATTTTTAGCAGATATTATAACTATAATGCCAGGTTTACAAAAAAAAGCAATTCAGCTTCTAAAATCAATAGAATCACCTTATTTAACAAATTTGCATAATTTAACCTTTAGTGAATAATTTATGCTTTGCCTAAAAATGAATAAAGCTTGAGAAAATGCTAAAATTATACGTAAATAACCTTGAAAGACAAAAGATTAGACATAATGTCTCTAGTTTTCAAAAATCAATGTAAATTTTAAGAAAATAATATAAATAAAAACTAACTATTATGCAATCAATTACAAGTACAGAAAACCTAAATCATGATGACCATCACACCCCTCACGGCTGGAAGAGGTGGCTGTTTTCTACTAACCACAAGGATATCGGCATTATGTATATCATATTTGCCGTGTTTGCCGGAATTGTCGGGGGGTTATTCTCATTGCTGTTTAGGTTAGAGCTTGCAATGCCGGGCGGGACTTTCCTAAACCATAATTTTCAGTTATATAACGTGCTGATTACTGCACATGCGGTGATTATGGTGTTTTTTATGATCATGCCGGCTTTATTTGGGGGCTTTGGTAATTACTTCGTGCCTTTATTAATAGGTGCTCCCGATATGGCATTTCCCCGCCTCAATAACATCAGTTTTTGGCTGCTAGTTCCAGCTTTTCTTCTGCTTATGGGATCGGCATTTGTTGACGGAGGACCGGGGACGGGCTGGACACTCTACCCTCCTTTGAGCAATATAAGCGGACACCTGGGGGCAGCCGTAGATATGGCTATTTTCAGCCTGCATTTAACGGGTCTTTCATCAATACTTGGGTCAATTAACTTAATCGTTACCATTTTTAATATGAGAGCTCCCGGGATGGGACTATTTAAGATGCCGTTATTTGTTTGGTCTATTTTAGTTACTGCGTTCTTGATTATCCTAGCTATGCCGGTACTTGGCGGAGCTATCACTATGCTACTTACCGATCGTAATTTCGGTACTACTTTCTTTAAAACCGACGGTGGCGGTGATCCGGTACTATTTCAGCATTTGTTTTGGTTTTTCGGTCATCCTGAAGTATATATTGTAATACTTCCGGGCTTTGGTATAGTTAGCCAAGTTATTTCTACATTTTCACGCAAACCGATATTTGGTTATCAGGGCATGGTCGGTGCCATGGTTATCATCGGCTTTGTCGGATTTATCGTATGGGCTCACCATATGTTTACCGTTGGTTTATCTCATAACGCACTTATATATTTCACTGCCGGAACGATGATTATAGCAGTTCCAACAGGTATCAAAATATTTAGCTGGATCGCAACAATGTGGGGCGGTTCGATTACTTTCCCGACGCCAATGCTGTTTTCCATAGGCTTCATTATATTATTCACGATTGGCGGCGTAACCGGTATAATCTTATCAAACTCGGCACTTGATAGAGTTCTGCACGATACATATTATGTGGTCGCACATTTCCATTATACGATGTCGCTCGGGGCTTTATTTACGGCATTTGCGGGCTTTTATTACTGGTTCGGAAAAATATCCGGCAAGCAATATCCCGAAATCTTAGGCAAGATCCATTTCTGGATTACCTTTATCGGGGTTAATCTAACTTTCTTCCCGCAGCACTTTTTAGGGCTTGCCGGTATGCCAAGAAGAATACCCGACTATCCTGAAGCTTTTGCCGGTTGGAATATGGTTTCATCGATAGGAGCAGGCATTTCTATGGCAGCTGCTCTTTATTTTGTATTTATCGTTTTCTATACCTTAAAGTATAGTAAAGACTGCCCGAATAATCCTTGGGGTGAAGGTGCCGATACGCTAGAGTGGACACTTACCTCCCCTCCTCCGTTCCATACATTTGAAACACCCCCGCATATTGAGGAGTAATTTATGATTTTTAGAAGATTTTTTGCTTTCTTAATTGATAAAATTATAATTATTATTATAACTGGAATTTTAGGATTCTTAATTGGTTTAGTAATAGGAGCTTTTGTCCAAGAAGCAAAACAAGAATATTTTGAAAATGCTTTTATTATTATTTGCTTTTTATCTATTCCTTTTTATTACTCTTACTTTGAATCTTCAGAAATGCAAGGAACACTGGGTAAAAAACTTCTAAATATAAAAATAGTAGATACATATAGTGAAGATACACTAGATGGGGCTACTGCTTTTTTAAGGTTCATTGCCTATTTTTTTATAAACATAACAATTATCGGTTCTCTAGTAAGCATTATTATGATGATATTTAGAGAAGACGAGAAAATGTTGCATGATATTTTTCTAAATACGAAAGTAGTAAGACGATAAATGATATTATTCCTGAGTGAGGTCATCATGAGCTACGCGACTATAGGCATTGCCCACATGGATCATTCACGTCATTCCCGCGTAGGCGTTGTTGCGTGGATCAATTTTTCCTCTGTCATCCCGCGACTTGATCGCGGGATCCAGCTTAAAATACTAAAATTATTAGTACTAAAAGTTGTTTTTTTGGATACCATAGTCAAGCAACTAGATGACACCGAAGACAATTTTCGATCTATGGCAACAACGACTACGCGGGAATGACATAAGCTATCCATGTAACAACACTAGGCAAATCATATAAAAATTACATTACTTCAATTATTACAAAAATGAAAATAATAAAAAATTTATCAATTATTGCATTAATCCTAGTATCAAGTTTTAGTGTTTTTGCGGAAGCCGTAGATAACATTCAGCAAACTTTTATCTATGTAGATCAAAAGGATTGGTTGCAGGCAGAGCAATTAGCAAGAGAAATAAATAACAAAGCACTATTAAAAATCGTACTTTCGCAGAAATTTTTAGATACAAACTATCCTGATAATAATTTTAAACAGGTAATAAAGTTTTTAGGTAATAACCCTAATTATCCTCAAAACAAGCTACTTGAGGAAAAAGCCGAAGAATATTTAAATGATAATACGGATAAGAAAGTAATTTATGAGTGGTTTAATAAACATCCTCCTCTTACCGGCAAAGGTTATAAATTCTATGCATTAGCTGCAAGCAGCTTAGTTAAAGATCAGAAAGTATTATTACTGATTATCAAAGAAGCTTGGATATATGCTAATTTTAGTCCTGAAGAAGAAAAAGAATATTATAATAAATGGGGTAAATATTTAACGGCAAATGATCATTTAGAGCGAGTAGAAGAGCATTTATGGAAAGGTGATACTAGATCAGCAGAGCAATCTTTAAAATACGTTGCCCCTGGTTATTGCAATTCTTTTAAAGCACAAATCGCTATCATAAAAGATCCATCAAATGCCGCAAAGTTTTTCAAATCCGTTCCTGAAAAATATTATACTTCCGGCTTATTATATCATTATTTAGATTCTAAGAAAAAAGAAAAACCGGTTGCCGCAGATATTAATTTATTTAAAAAAGCAAAAAATAACCGCAAGCATTTTGCCAAATGGTGTCGCCTTCAATTATATTATGCTCGTGAGTTTATTGATTATAAAGATTTTGCTAATAGCTATAAAATGGCAGCGCTTCCTTTTGCTAACTGCCCTGATACGATAAGAGAACAAGAATGGCTAGCGGGATGGCTTTCTTTGAGCTTTCTAAAAAAACCAGATCAAGCATTAGGGCATTTTAATAAATTTATCAAAATCGTTAAAACTCCGATTAGTTTAGCACGCGGCTATTATTGGCTAGGTCGCTGTTACGAAGCTAAAGGTGATAAACAGACTGCTAAGAAGTTTTACGAGCAGGCGGCTAAATTCTCCTTTACTTTCTACGGGCAGGTAGCAAATATTGAGCTGAATAAAACAAATTTAGTATTGCCGCCTACCCCTGTTATAACTGCTGAAGAAAGAAGAGCGATAGAAAATAAAGAAATTATTAAAGCTATAAGGTTACTTGTTAAATATGATAAAAATAAATTAGCCGTTACATATTCTAAAGCTGCTATTAAAGAGACTAAAAACCCTGCTGAAATTTTAATAATTGCAAATATTATTAAGGCTACTAATAATACTAATCATATGGTTGAAGTTGCAAAAGTTGCTGCTCAAAATAATGTTTTTATTTCCGATTGTGCTTTCCCGACACCCTATAATTTAACCGGTTCGCCTATTGATTCACATTTAGCTTATGGAATTATAAGACAAGAATCTGTTTTTGACCATAAGGCAGTAAGTAGTGCAAACGCTATGGGACTGATGCAGCTTATTGAAAAAACCGCTTGCGATACGGCTAGATCTATAAATGCTAAATGTAATATTGCGGCTTTAACCAAAAATCCTGAATATAATATTAAACTCGGTACCCATCATTTTAAACAATTACTAGGCGACCATCAGGGTTCTTATATTTTATCTATTGCATCTTATAATGCTGGAAGTCATAACGTAGTAAAGTGGATTGATAGGTTCGGAGATCCGAGAAACATAAAAGATATGCGGAAAATCATTGGTTGGATAGAACTTATACCATATAGAGAAACAAGAGATTACGTTCAACGAGTTCTTGAAAATATCCAAATTTACCGCACTATATTAAATAAAAATAGTAAATTCGATTTTAAGAAAGATTTGCATGCCTGTAAAATACCTAAAAGTTAATTTTTGTTAGTGTTTATTTTGACATATTGTAAAATATAAATATAATACAGATTTATGATAACAAATTAGGGTAAGGATTATGCACAAGATAAAACAATTTCGTAATAACAATAGTAGTAAGGTAGCTGTACATAGGCAAAAAGTTAAAGATATAGGACTATTTAACGGGATTAAGGTCTCAAATCCTGCTACCAATGGAAACGCAAGATTTTAATGAGAACTGGTTAACTAGCACTACTAATAGTCATCCAGAGCAAGTTAAGGAGGCTGAAGAAATACTTAAAGTTTTAGAAGCGCGACATGATCCAGATAAATATAAAGAATTAGTGTCAAAACTTAATTATAAAACTACAACTGCACTTGAAGTTACTATTAAAGCGAATAATGTTATTGTACCACATACAAATTCAGCAGATGTAACTGCATTAGTACAAAAACATTCTCTTACGCAAGATGCAGAAGGAATTCTTATGTCCGCCATCAAATGGGAAACCGGAGAGCACTCTGAAACGAAGATAACATCTACTCATCCGCTTTATACGCAATTTGTTTATGCTATAAAAACATATAATGCTTCTGAAGAAAATGATCAACATACATTTGATACTTATCTATCATTATTAAATCTAGATGGTATGCTTATGTTAAGAAGTATGCCCTTTCGTTCTAATATACCTGGTATTCAACCTATGGAAAAAGCAGAAGGTATAGCACACCATATAGCAGATTCAAAAGTGTCATTTACTTTTAATGACCCTCGTTATAACGAATTAACTGAAAAAACATTAGTGAACTATACAGGTGCAGTAGGACCAAGCGGCAATAAACAAACATAATGAGGAAATGCAAAGAATAGAAGATACTGCAGATCAAATTAATGATTTAAATATTGGTACTGAAGAAACTACTGAATCAGAAGAAAAAATTATTAATAGTTCCTCTAATCCACTTGATGAAAAGTTAAAACTTATAAATGGTACAGAACTTAAAGTTAAGACTATTTCGCAACACTTACTTGATCCAGGTTTTATATCGGATGTTTTGAGAGATATAAGCCCTGAAAGTTACCAACAACTAAAGAAATGTATATTTTCAGCACTTAAATCAACCAATGCAAAAGAAGCTTTTAAATTTGTTAATTCTTTGGGTAATCCAGACTTAGTAAATGATTGGTTTGACTATGAAACTTATGATAATGATACGGTAGATTGTATCGGTGCTACCGGTTTTACTGCTCCATATGGATATTAATCTAGGTTTAAATTAATATTTGAAAGCGTTGCCTGCGTGTATCGAAAAACACCTTAAGGTAGTCATTCCGTGGTTTGGGAACTAAATCCAGAAAATAGCTAAAAATATCAATAAATTTGATATTTTTAGCTAGATCACGCTACAAGTGAGCTAAATGATAATAGAAGAAGATATCCATACAAGCCCACCCCACTTTAGCTAAAAATGCTATTACCCTCACCTTTTTTAAAGTTAATAATAAAATATACTGTCTAAATATTTCATCAGGAAAAAATTATTAATTCTTATTAAGTAATGATGAAGTAGATATTTTATTTTGATATATGCTAAACTATTAATATAAATTAGTTAAAACATAAATTAAGGAGAATATTGTGTTTAGGAAAGCTCCCCAAAACCCAAAAATAAAAGAATATAAAGCAATATTCGAAAGACTCAAAAAATCCGAAGAATACAAAGAAATTAAAATTGATTTTAATAATGAAGTAGCATTTGTACAAATTCCAAATTTGGCTCACAAAAATTTTGAACCTTTTAAGTGGCAGTGATTTACAAGTGATACTGATATAAGCAAAAAAAATGTTAAATTATTCGAGCAAGTAGTTGAGATTTTATTAGAATTAAATAATTGCTTTAAGATTGAGACAACTCAAGAAGATGAAGGTAAAATAACTTATATACCAACCTCCAAATTTGAAAAATTATTTTTAGAATTAGATGTTGATGGTGTAATATCGTTTGCAAAAAATGTTACCGATCATATCAGTATAAATTTTTATAATAAGATTGCCACTGCTTTTCTTAAAGATGGTAAAAAAACATATACTGCAACTTTCGACTGCTATCCTACTAAAAAATTTTTTGAGGAGTACAAGGTTTATAATGATGCGATGCAAATTACTCCACTTCCTAAGCCTGTAATAAATATTGCAGAAGATAAGAAAATTAAAGTTCTTGGTGACAAAATAGAACTTATTAATTATGATAAAGCTGAATTTGAAATTAAATCTATTTTAAAATGTTTATCTATTAAAAGTTTTATAGATACAATTTTAGAAAATGTTACACCCAAAGTGCATGAATTATTAAAACAAAAAATACTATTATATTTTGCACATAAATGGAAAAAAAGTCTCATCAATGAATCAACGATTTGTAAAATACTTAATTCCTATAATGATAAGACCTTAATAACAGACTGGCAAGATCTAGACTATAAGTGTTTAACTATTGATGAAATAATAACTAAACATACAACGCTTACAGGCGGTCTTTCCCATCTAGAATAAACCCTTTATCATTTCAGCAAAAGTCGGAATGATACCTAATAACACAAACTCATGACACTTAAAAATTTACTTATACTAATAATGCTGATCTTTTCAGCAACAGCGTTTTCTCAAACCGAGCTTTTAATAAATACACCTATTAATGTTGTTGCTCCTGCTACAGGAGCAGACAACAAAACTTTATTAGACTTAAAAAAAATCAAAGGACTAAATTTACGGATCCCGACTAAATGTTTCGGTAAAGGAGAATTACCATTTCTTGCAAGCACAGATGAGATAAGATTTAATTGTTTAAAAGAGGCTCTGTTTGATGATTCCAGCAATGTAATATGGAGTTTAAGGGGCAGTTACGGCTCAGCTAGAATCATTCCTGATTTACAAAAATTACCTAAACCGAATAAAGAAAAAATCTTTATCGGATATAGCGACATGACGGCTTTACATCTTTTTCTATCGCAAGAATGGGGCTGGAAAACAATTCACGGCAGTAATATATACGACTTAACAAAACCTGAAAAAAATCCAACTAATTTCACTAAAATTGCTGCTATAATTAACGGCAAAATAAAACAGGTTGCTGTGGATAATTTATCACCGCTTAACGATATAGCAAAATCAAATAAGCCTATTAGCGGTAAGTTGCCCGGCGGCAACCTAACTATGGTACAAAAACTAGCATAGGGACTAACTGGCAAATACAAACTACCAATAAAATTCTTTTCTTAGAGGATGTAAATGTAGCAGTTTTTAGGTTAGATCGTACTTTACTGAATTTAAAACAAGCCGGTTTACTTTAAAATGTTAAAGCTATAATATTTGGCTCGTTTGATAAAGATTCTGACGCTGTAATGTTAGTGCTACGTAATTTTGCAAATAGCTTAAATATACTGGTATTTAAAACTAATAGATTCGGTCATGAGAAAATAAACGATCCTATTTATTTACAACACAGATAGTAAAATTATTAGTAATGGTGAAAAATTTAAGCTGATAATGGATTTGTGATCTATACTCGTTTAATTTGAAAAATTGGCATCGTTGTTTCATATTTTTTGATCCTCACGTACTTTTATGCACGCTGCGGTCTAAAAATATAAAACGCCTTGCTCTTTTCCAAATTAAACTTCGTCTCTCATAACTATTGCTTTACACACATAAATATAATAAAATAAGAAAATAGGAATTTTGTAAATTATATATTATGATTGAATCAAATCACATAGAAACAATAAAGCAGGTTGGGGCTAACGGACAAGTATCACTTGGGAAAAAATATGCCGGTAAACAAATACAAGTTTTAACATTAATCGATGGTACTATAATAATTAAACCAGGTAAATTTATTCCTGATAATGAAATGTGGCTTTATAATAAAAATAATAATGAGACGATTGATAAAGCTATAAAATGGGTCAAAGCAAATAAAAGACATGAAAATTTTGATGAATTCGATGTCATTCCCGCGAAAGCGGGAATCCAGCATAAAGCGAGATAACCTACGCTTTTAATTTTAAAAACTTGTTGTATTTGTAGAAGTCAAGATTTAATCTTACAGACACTATAAATTTTGTACCTGATTGTCAGTTAAATTTTGACTGTCAGATATATAATCAAGATACAAAATTTCATTATTCTTTTCAACAGCTAATTTCTTACTATCCTGAAAAGTTTGCATAGGAGTTTTCCCATAACAATATTTACCAGAATGAGGTCTTTCATTATTGAAATGCTCTAACCAAATATCAAGATCTAATTGTAAATCATCAAGATCTGTATAAATCTTTTTTCGCATAGCCGTATCAAAGAATTCTTGTTTCATGGTTTTATTAAAACGCTCACACATACCATTTGTTTGGGGAGAATATGCCTTAGTTGTAGTATGTTCTATACCTTCTATGCTAAGAAATAACTCAAAAGCATGATGCTCTATATTGCCCTTATATTCTGACCCACGATCTGTAAGAATACGCAGTATTGGTATCCCTTGGCTCTCATACCATGGTAACACCCGGTCATTAAGCATATCAGCAGCAGTAATTGCTGTTTTATCAGTATATAGTTTAGCATCCGCTACCCTAGTATAGCTATCAATAAATACCTGAGAATAAACCTTACCTATACCTTTAAAATTACCTACATAATACGTATCCTGACATCCTAGATAACCTGGATGCTGCGTCTCAATTTCTCCATGTGCTTCTTTTTCATTACGACGCTTCTCTAGTACTTGTAACTGAGCTTCAGTAAGAACAATCCCATCTTGAGCCATCTTTGCTTCTAATGCTTTAAGCCTTTTACTGATATTGTTTAAATCATTACGTAGCCAAATTGATCTCACTCCTCCAGGTGATACAAGTATACCACTCTTCTTAAGCTCATTTGATACTCTTAGCTGACCATATGCTGGATATTCTATTGCCATATCCATTACTGCCTTCTCTATCGCTGGATCAACTCTATTCGCTATTATTGGCTTTCTTCGACTAATTTCATACAACGCTTCTTCGCCACCAGTTTCATACAGTTCTTTAAATCTGTAATAACTATCTCTACTATATCCCATCGCTTTACATGCTGATGATATACTACCAAGACTCTTAGCTAATTCAAGTAAACCTAATTTTGGCTTTATTATTTTTTGATTTAAGTGCATTGTGACCTTCCATTTTTTTATCTGTATTTTTAATACGTAATTTTTATTAAATGTAAGATCAAATCTCAACTAATACATTGTATTTATGGTTTTTATTACTGGATTCCCGCTTTTAGCTAGGAATGACATAGAACTTTAAACCCCATACGTCTTCGCAGAAATGACAAATACTACCCCCTTAAATGCAAATAATCATTATATTTTGATAAATCCAAATCATAAACAAAAGATTTGCTTGTAACATAATATTCGAGCAGTCTTATCAATCCTTTTTTATGCTTATCTAATTCCTCTTTACTTAAAGATATTTCGGTTGTTTGTACATAAGGCTCGGTGCTGGTTATTTTTACGTAGGCAATGGTGATATCATCAACTGGATTCCCGCCTTCGCGGGAATGACATAGAGGGGAGCTGGAATGGCATAAAAAAGAGTAGGAATGACATATATTAAAACCGTTTTCGAGGAGCATTAAACTCTCTATGATAAGCTGCGGGGAAAGCCCTGTCTCTATTTCTTTTTTAGTCGGGATAGTACCGGTTTTATAATCTAATATGGTTAGACGATTTGACTTACTAATTTCAATCCGGTCAGCTATCCCAATTATTTTTATAGCCTGCCCTGCTATGTTTAAGTTCAGCTCACCTTTAATTTCAAAATAGATTTTTTGACAGTTTTTTCTACGTTCCATATCAAATAAAATAAAAGCTTTACTAAGCAGTACTAACTTTGTTTGCCAGGTTTTTTTAGTATACGAAGGTAGAATAGCACTAAATAAAATTTGATTACCGATATTTAGCAAAGCTTGCTGTTTATCAAGTAGGTTCAAAGTCACATATCGCTCATCATGGTTCTTAGAATATTCTTCTAAAACCTTATGAATGAAATTACCAAAATCCGATATTTTAGGCTCTTCCCATATTTTATTTTGTGGACGCAATCGAAGTATTTTTTTAGCATAAAAACTATACGGGCTTCTGATTAATGTTTCTATATCGGTTACGGATAATATGTTTGGAAAAAAAGAGCTATGTGCTACATAGTCATACTGTAGCTTGACTATGGTATCTTTTAAGTTATATTTTTGGATACCGCTACAAGCTCGCGGTATGACACTTTTAGACGGAATGACATTTTGTAACTTCAAAAATAACATGCTTGGAGTTGATAATTTACCGTTATATTTTTTAGCATTTAATATAATTACTTCTTTGTTTTGCAATATTAAATCAAAATAATCTGAATATAATTTTGGATTAATTTCATCATAATCTATGCCTAATATTTGCTTTGCTTTTTTGCTTAAGTAAGGATGAGCCTTAGGAATATAATTCCAATTTTCACTGTTAAAATGTGGCAATATAACTAAATCAAAGTGAGATAAAGCAAGCTCCTCGGGTGAACCGATAGTTATATTAGCCGACTCAACATTTTTGTAATATTTAACATTAGAAATTAATAAAGTAAAAATTTTAGGAAAATCTTTTTTATCAATATTTATATTAATGCTAGATTTGGTTAAACTGTTTAAGAATTCTAATGCCTCTTTTCCTCCTTCTTTTTCCCATATTTCCGGTAAAAGCTTTTCGGCTATTTCTTTAGAAAGTACTAATATATCTTTGATAGTATGAGGCTTAATAGAAAATATAATATCTACTAAACTATGACAATAGCTTCTTACTTCTTCGTTATCAAATTGTAATCGTAGTAAATATTTCGATGAAGATATAAAACGATTTTTACCTGACAACAATAACTCAAGTTTTTGAACTAGAGAGCCATTAATTAGAGGGTTCTTAAGTAGTAGAAATAACAATTTTAAATCAAAATTATTACATAATATGTTGATGATAGATGTCAGCAAACTACTTACATTTGTGAGTTTTAAATCACTACCTATCAGATCTTCAAACATTAACCCATAACTATGTAAATAATTACAATACACCCTTTTTAGCTTATCGTTATTTATAACAATAGCTATTTTTTTATCTACATTCAGTTTACATAGGTAAACTATTTGCTTCGCTTCTTCGTAAATATTTTCCGGTTCATAATAAAATATATTATTGTTAGATTTTTCTACCTTATTATACTTTATTAATGGAATATTTTGCTTCTGTAGTTCTTCCTCATATTTCTTTAAAAGAGAATTAGGTTTAAATATTCCGGCTAATATTACTTGTTTACGGCTATTTTTGGTTCTTGTTATTTCTTTTAAAAGCAATTTTAGTTTATAACTATTGCTACTTTGTTTTTCATTTTCTTGCCATTTTAAAAAGCTATATTCTAAGAATTCATAAATATTTTGCCAATACTCTGAATTATTATAGGTCTCAATTAATTTTATATCGACATTATTATTTGTTAAATCAGCAAATAACTTATTTAAAATATCAGCAGTTTTTAATGCTTCTTCGGGAGCAAAATCTAATTTTTTATATTCTGCAATTATCTTTGATAAAATAAGTAATTCTTCTATTTTAGAAAGATAATCCTCTGAAGAATCTTTTTTTGAAATGATAGCACTAAACGGGATGATAATAGGTAGATTCTGTATACCGTAATCACTAGTCAAAATACTTTGTAATTCAGTGCAAGAAAGATTATTCGGCAAGATTATTTTCAATTCCCTACGTAAATTCTCTACACCGAATTTACTTATAATAAATTCAGCAAAATCCTGTAAAAAAGAAATATTAGCAGACATGAATATTATTTTTTGGTGCTAGCTTTAACTAACTCTTCAAATAAAGCTAAATCTATTCCATTATCATTTAAATATTCGGAATGCCATTGCACGCCGATAACGAAATTATGTTTTGTTGATTCAATGGCTTCGATTATTCCGTCTTCTGCAGTTGCCGATATAATAAGATCATTACCCACCTTACAAACTGCTTGGTGATGGGTTGAATTAACCATAATGTGGAACCGGTTATTAGCAATATCTGCAAGTTTAGTATCAGGTTTTATATCAATCGCATGCGAAACTATATTTTTAGGATGTGGTTGTTCATGATTTATTATTATGGTTTGCCCGATATCTTTTACATGATCAGGAATGTGCTTAATAAGAGTGCCGCCAAAAATAACATTTAATAGCTGCATACCTCTACATATTCCTAAAATCGGGATATTTTTCTCCAAAGCTTTCTTTAAAACTAATATTTCAAAACTATCACGCTCTTCATTGGAAATAATGACATCTTCAGGGTATTCAGGTTCATAAAATTTAGGATGTATATCCTCATCACCGCCGGGCAATATAACACCGTCAATAAGCTTCATAATCTCGTCTATTGTTTCATATTGGTAAGGTAATAACAAAGGTACGCCGCCGGCTTTAATAATCGCATCGGTATAGTTTTTTCTTAGAGCATACCAAGGAAAGGCAGCATAGCTATATTTCTCACAATTTTGAGCTAGATCGGGAGTAATTCCTATAATGGGTTTTTTCTTCATCCTCTATTATCTAAATTGAAATAATAAAATTAAATTTTTTATCATGTGGTTCGTGCGGAAAATTATTTACTAACTGTTCTTTTAAACAAACACCGACTGTTAACACATTGGGATTTTTGTTTATATATCGATCAAAATACCCTTTACCCGTATCCAAGCCTATAACCGTCAAAACTATAAGCCAAGCCTAGAACAATAATTAGTTCCGGTTCACAAAAATCATTATTTATAGGCTCGTAAGTATTAAAATTCCCTAATACAAATTCATCACTATAATTATAAGTGCAATATTCTATTTCATTCTCTATAATTTTCGGTAAGAGAAATTTTATTTTAGGATGGAGTTTTATTATTTTAAGTAAATCAATTTCATACTTTAACGGATAATATATTCCTACAATTTTTACTTTTAATTCCTTTAATAACTTACTAATTTTATTTACTTCATTAGCTCTAACTAAATCAGAATTAAGCTTAGTGTTATTTTTTGATAATAAATCTTTGAAATAAACACGTAATTCTTGTTTGTTCATTGTAAAACAATGTATGAGTAAAAAAGAAGGCATACGAAGATCAACTTCAAAAAAAGCAAGGAGTCTATAAGACGAGGAACAGAGCGTACATTTAGTACGTGAGTACCGGAGTACTTATAGGACGACGTAGTCAATTTTTGAAGTTCATCAAGTATGTCATATGTTAATAGTTCTTTTATCTACACTTAGAGCCGCTTCTTTAATTGCCTCATTTAAAGTTGGGTGGGCGTGGCAAGTTCTTGCGATATCTTCGGCTGCTGCTCCAAATTCCATGTAAGCTGTAAGCTCGGCGATTAGAGTCCCCGCATCCGCTCCGATAATGTGTGCTCCTAGAACCTTATCCGTTTTACTATCGGCAAGGATTTTTACCATTCCTTCGGTTTTACCTACCGCTCTTGCTCTACTATTCGCTAAAAACGGGAACTTACCTACTTTATAGCTAACGCCTTTTTCTTTTAGCTGATCTTCGCTCTCACCAACGCTTGCAACTTCAGGAGCAGTATATATCACGCTCGGTATTAAGTTATAGTTCACATGCCCTGCCTGCCCTACCATAATTTCTGCAGCAGCTACTGCTTCCTCTTCGGCTTTGTGAGCAAGCATAGCACCCTTTACGGCGTCACCGACGGCATAAATATTTGGTACTTTTGTTTGAAAATGCTCGTTAATCTCAATTCTGCCTTGCTTATCTGTAGCAATCCCAACAGCTTCAAGACCTAAATTTTGGGTATAGGCTTTTCTGCCGACTGCCATCAATACGATATCGCTAGTTATTACCGAACTCTTACCGCCCTCTTCTATCGTAAGGTTTACTTTACCGGATTTTACTTCCGCTGATATTACTTTAGTATTTAGCTTAAATTCTATACCTTGCTTTTGCTGTAGCTTCATAAACTGTGTTGCAATTTCTTTATCAAGCATCGGTAAAATAGTTGGATCATATTCTACCACCGTCACCTTAGATCCTAAACGTTTCCAAACTGAACCAAGCTCTAACCCGATATATCCGCCGCCTACTACTATTAAATTCTCAGGTACTTTCGAAAGCCTTAAAGCTCCAGTCGAGGAAACAATAAACTCTTCATCAATTTTAATATTTGGAATTTCTATAACGCTAGAGCCTGTAGCAATTAAGATATTTTTAGCTGAAATTTGCTCGCCATTTACTTCAACTATATTATTAGTTACAATCTTAGCTTCACCTTTTATTCGAGTGATTTTATTTTTAGCAAATAAACTTTCTATGCCTTTTGTAAGGTCTGAAACCACTTTATCCTTATTAGCAAGCATTTTTTGTAAATCTAACTTTACTTCAGCTGTGATACCGATATTCTCAAAATGCTTCAAGGCTTCTTCATATTTTTCGGAGGAATTAAGCAAAGCTTTAGAGGGAATACAACCAATATTTAAACAAGTACCTCCAAGCGTATCATTTTTCTCAATACAGGCTACTTTTAACCCAAGTTGTGCTGCTCTAATACTACCCGTATAACCGGCAGGACCGCTTCCAATTACTACTAAATCAAATTCTTGCATATAATTTTTAACCTTATATTTTTTCTCAAAAATACTATATTATAGATTCTATAACAACTTTAATCTTATACTATTTTTATTCGGTGAAGCAATAAAACTTATTAAAGTAATACTATCTTCAAAATCCCTGTCAGAATTTTGTAACAAAGAAAACATCTTTTTAGAAATAGCGTAATTTTGTTCACGAGCTAGTAAATTTGACTCACCGATATTTTTTATTTCCCTTATTAACTCTAAAGAATTATTAAATTTCAGCTTTATATTCTCATAATCAACTATTACTTCACTAAATCCGGCTTGCGATAATAAAATTGGGACATGGTCAAAATGAATAAAAGGCGAGATATGAGGGAAATGTTTAGAGCCACTTGCCATCTCAAGCTCTATTAAAGATTTACGCAAATTCTGGAGACTGCTACCTCCCACAAAATTACCGATAAAAATACCGTTAGTCTTCAAAGTTTTTTTTATATTAAATAAAAAACGTTGTACGTCATTTATAGAGTGTAAGCCTAGAGAATAAATTATCAAATCAAATGAATTTTCAGGAAATTCTAATTTTTCTTCATCAATACATAGCTTATTACTATGTTCAAATGAATCAAGCAGCGAAGGCGACATATCTGTTGCGCTAACTTCGGCATCTCGGTAAATGTTACTAAGTAATTTGGTAAGGTAGCCGCATTTAGCCGAGATCTCTAAAATAGAGAAATAGTTTTGATCGATTACCTTTAAACGATCAATTATATCATCTGCTGCTTGTTTGATGAACAAGCTGTTATTAATTTCCGTTACTGCTTTGTTCCGGTTAAATTTTAACTTAAGTCGGTTAAACACTTCGGTAATTTAATAATTTTTAGATGAAGGTAAAAAAACGTTATCATCATATTTTCTTTTGTAATTTATCTTATCTTCTAACTCTTTGTTAAACAAAAGTTCTTGCTTTTTAAAATTTATAACCGGAGAATTAGGAGATTTAACAATTTTATTTGTTTCAAGAACACTAAAAAAAAGTTTGAATAATATTTCAGCTTTATTATTTTCATATTCTTTTGCAACAAAATGCATTGAAAAATCAGTAAGGTTTCTATGATTTGAAGCAAATTTTTTATATTCTTCATAAATTTTATTTTCCTTTTCAACTTGATTTTTTGAAAAAGAAAATTTTTTATGTGTTTCTATACAATCACTCCACGGTAATTTTATTATTTTTTTGGATATTTTATCTGCAACAGTAATTTTTGTATCTTCTTCTACAACATGAACGTCACTCAAATCGGCATTAATTTCTAATGCACTAATCAATATTAAAAAACATATTATTATAATGAAATTCATAAACTTAGTTAACTTTAACAGATATCGGTACCATAATACTACTTCTATGTCTTTTGTTACTACTGAAAAGTGATTTTTTTTGAATTTTACTATCGCTCGCTATAGCTTTATTTTGTACAATTTCTTCTTTATTAGTTAGATAATTATGTAATGATGCTTTATATAGAGCCATATTACTTGCTATTTTAACCACATCTTGTTTATATTTTGAACCTAAAGAATGAGTGGCCGAATGATAATGTGCTATAGCTTTATGCCAACTTTTAAGCTGGTCATATTTAGAACGTAAGAATTCTGCACCGTAACGAACATTATAATCTGGTTCAAAAGCTTGATCAAGTGAATTAAAAGCCTGTAAATGATGTCTTAAATTGATCTGCATGCACCCGACGTCAATACTTTCACGCCCTCTTATAATTTGCTTTCTAACAAAATTTACCGCTTCTTTTTTAGTATTAAAATGATAACCCTTACCCTCGACATTTACTGTCCAGGGCCATACTATCGTAATTTTACGTGTTTTATGTTTCTTACCTGATTCTTTTAAAGCGATTGAATGCAAAGTATTAGAGGGAATGTTAAATTTTTTCTCGAAATGAGAGAAAAATTTTGAGCATTTTAGAGATTCAGCTATTTCAGAATCTGCAATAGCTGATTTAGAGAATAATATAAAGAAAAATGTAAAGATTGTAAGCCTAGTAAGCATTTATCTTCAATATTTTTAACTTGAAATAAATTACCGTAACATAACTTTCCCTATTAAGCAAGGAAAGTTATGTTATCCAAGTTTTTAAAGAATTATTCCGCATTATACATTTAGCCTAAATCCAAACTGTCGTCAATATTTCCTAAAACCACACTTTTATCGCTAGAATAGTTATTTTCAGGAAATGCAGAACTACTTTGCGGTAAAATATTCTCCTCATACTATTTTATATATGTTTTAGCAGCTATTTCTATACGATCTAATTGATTCCCATTTACTTTAGAACCTAATTTCTGTAATGGATTTTTTACTCCTTCTAATATTACTTTACATAATTCATATTTTAAATATTTACCTTGATCATTTGCTACTAAAATTAACTCCTCTACTAGTTTCGGCAAATCTTGAAATTCTTCTGATTCTAAAAAGACAGACTTATTAAATATATTAAGAGAAGTATAATAACTTCCAAGTGATTTAGTAAGAGTTTCTATTTTTGTTAAAAGATTATATTTGATATCAGCAAATTCATTTAACAAAGCATCTTTTATTGTTTCTTCATGTATGGACCTACCCGATAATGCAAGAAAAAAATAATATATAACAGCAAAAAAATCGAATGCAGTCATGTATCCGGCTTATAGTTAATAAATCACTTTAAATTTACCCTATAGCCCTGATGGAATTCGCTGGCTTACAAACTTATTACTTATCATCTCATCGGCTTCTAAACGAGTCCCTGAAGAAATCAGTTTTTTTGTAAGCTAAGGTTCGTCTTATTTACCATCAATATTATCATTCTTTCGCATATTCCGGATTAGAATCTATTAAATTTCTATTTATCTATAATATTATCTCGTCAACTATTTATAGCAATTCTTTAGCTACAAACTTTACTCTCGGTATAATCATTGCCTGAACTGAGTACTGCAAACACCACCCTTGCTAGTTTATTAGCTACTGCAACAATTGTTTTATTATGCCCATTTCGTTCAGATAAATTAAACATCCACTCGGTAAACTTGCTATAATCTTTTTTAGATTTTTGCTCTTCCGTGGTAAATCTTATCTTACTATTCAGTACTGCTCTTGCTCCTTGAATTAACAAAGTACGTAAATAGATATCACCTCTTTTACTAATACCTAGTAACTTATCTTTGCCACCACTAGAATGTTGCCTTGGCACTAATCCCAGCCATGCTGATAATTGCCTGCCATTTTCAAAACAACTAGCATTACCTATTGACGCTATTAAGGCTGTGGCAGTAATTAACCCTATACCTGGTATCGTCATTAGTTGTTGGTGATTACTATACTGGCTAGCTATAATTTTTAATCTTTGTTCTAGTTCTTTTATTTTTTTATCATTCTCTAGAAATTCTTCTTGTAACTCTCTAAACGTTTGGTAGCTTAGCTGACTTAAATCACCTTCATCTAAAATTTCGGTTAATTTTGTCATAATCTTATTGATTCCTTGCGGAATAACAAAACCAAATTCATGTAATAATCCCCTGATCTCATTAGCAAGAGCAGTACGGTTTTTTACCAATCGCTGCCTTACCCTATGAATAAATAAAATATCTTGTTGCTCTACAGTTTTGATAGGCACAAATCTCATATTAGGTCTTGCCACTGCCTCGCATATTGCTTCGCTATCTGCTTGATCATTTTTATTAGTTTTAACATAAGGCTTAACAAATTGTGGAGCCATTAGTTTTACATTATGACCTAATTTTGTTAATTCTCTTGCCCAATAGCTAGCTCCACCGCAAGCTTCCATGCCTACTAGACAGGTTGGTAAATTAGCCATAAAAGTTAGAACCTGCTCTCTCATTAATTTTTTCTTTAATATTGTCTTACCATTTTTATCTACACCGTGAATTTGAAAAATTCTTTTTGCAATATCTATACCAATTGTGGTAACTTCCATATGGACCTTCTTATTGTTGTTTAGGATTCATTTCCTATCCTAGAAGATTAGCATTTGCTTCTCATTCTGTATATAGGGTAGGTCCATTCCATTATCTCTTGTTTCTAAAATACTTTTTATAACTTCTTCACCAAAACCTTGTTGTATTAGATTTTCTACAAACTTATATTTTTTTAATAATTCGTTAGTGCTATTAATTTCTTTTTTAATATCAATTTGATTGTGGTTAGTATTATTGTCCCCTGATCCGGTTAATTTAGCTAAATCCTCTAATGATATTGCTAAATTGTTATTCCCAGCGTTACCTTCATCTCCTATAATTGTTGCATCTTCTCCCACTTTCATAGTGTTCCATATATAACATAATAGCTTAAAATCAGCTTTTACAAATTTCATATGCTCTGCAGCAGAATCTTTTATATTTTAGTTCTTTGTACCGTTTGGAAGAGCGTATAACCCATTTTCCCCTTTATTTACTTCTGCTACTATTAATTCAAATATTTTTGACTTAATAGGATGATTTTTTGTTACTTGTAAGTTTTTCTCAAGCAGTTTTAATATCTGATCACCTTGGGCCGCACCTTTTCCTTCATTTGCTGAACCTTCCCACCCTCTTAATAAACTACAATAGACCTCTTTCGAAACTATCATTTTAAGTATAAAGGTTGTATAAGTACTTAATCTCTTAGGGTTTAATTCCCCGAAGCTTTGCTTCGTGATATGATGTATGGATGGAAGAGAGTAGGTACATACATAAGAGCCATAATGTTACAGTACTTATTTATCATTTAGTAACGCCTGCAAAATATCGTAGAGCAATTTTTGATAAGAAGTTAGATAATTATTTATGCAAAATATGTTTAGAAATTGAAGAAAGATACGAGATAAGATTTTTAGAAATTGGAGTAGATAAAGATCATGTGCATTTTCTAATTCAGCCTGTGCCTAGTTATAGTCCTACTAAAGTAGCTAGGATAGTGAAAAGTATAACAGCTAAGAAAATATTTGAGAAATTTCCTGACTTAAAAAATAAATTATGGGGTACCGAATTTTGGACTAATGGATATTTTATGAGTACGGTTGGAAAACATGGAGATGAGAAAAAATTACGCAACTATGTAAAGAATCAAGAGGCGGATCGACCATCATATAAAGCTTTTCATCAGAAGCAACTAAAACTTTTTTAGATACCTCGCAGCTCTGCTGCGAGGAGTATCATTTTGTAGTAATAATGAGATTCGAACAAGTTAAAGAGTTAGAGGATAAAAGATTTAGTCGATTAACAGGAGTAAAGAAGGGGACATTTTTAAAGATGGTTGATATTTTAAGGCAAGCTGATAGTCTTAAGAAATCAAAAGGCGGTCGTAAGAATAAGCTCAATCTAGAGGAACAGTTGCTTGTGAGCTTAGAGTATCTTAGAGAATACCGTACTTATTTCCATATAGGTCAAAATTATGGCATTAGCGAAAGTACAGCATATAAGACTATTAAATGGGTAGAAGATACACTAGTAAAACATCCAAACTTTGCTCTACCTGGACGTAAAGTTCTAATGAAAAATGATATGGATTATGAAGTAGTATTGGTAGATGCGACCGAAAGTCCTATAGAAAGTCCTAAAAAAAACAAAAGTTATATTATTCAGGAAAAAAGAAAAGGCATACATTAAAAACCCAAGTAGTGGTAAACAAAAAAACAAAACAAGTAATATGTACAGATTTTGCCAATGGTAGAAAGCACGATTTCAGGTTATTTAAAGAATCTAAAATGCTTATACATCATAAGGTTAAAGTAATTACTGACACAGGATATCAAGGTATACAGAAGATTCATAATAATTCTGAGTTACCAAAAAAAAGAAACAAGAAAAAGCCTCTAACTAAAAAGGATAAAACAAATAATCGTAGGTTAGCAATAGAAAGAGTGCTTAATGAAAATGTTATTAGTTGTAGTAGTTGACATTTGATCTTACATTTAATAAAAATAATGTATTAAAAAATACAGATAAAAAAATGGAAGGTCATAATGAACTTAAATCAAAAAATAATAAAGCCAAAATTGGGGTTACTTGAATTAGCTAAGAGCCTTGGTAGTATATCATCAGCATGTAAAGCGATGGGATATAGTAGAGATAGTTATTACAGATTTAAAGAACTGTATGAAACTGGTGGCGAAGAAGCATTGTATGAAATTAGTCGCAGAAAGCCAATAATAGCGAATAGAGTTGATCCAGCGATAGAGAAGGCAGTAATGGATATGGCAATAGAATATCCAGCATACGGTCAGCTTAGAGTATCAAATGAGCTTAAAAAGACTGGTGTACTTGTATCACCTGGAGGAGTGAGATCAATTTGGTTACGTAATGATTTAAACAATATCAGTAAAAGGCTTAAAGCATTAGAAGCAAAAATGGCTCAGGATGGTATTGTTCTTACTGAGGCTCAGTTACAAGTACTAGAGAAGCGTCGTAATGAAAAAGAAGCACATGGAGAAATTGAGACGCAGCATCCAGGTTATCTAGGATGTCAGGATACATACTATGTAGGTAATTTTAAAGGTATCGGTAAGGTTTATTCTCAGGTATTTATTGATAGCTATACTAGGGTAGCAGATGCTAAACTATATACTGATAAAACAGCTCTTACTGCTGCTGATATGCTGAATGACCGCGTGTTACCATGGTACGAGACCCAAGGAATACCAATACTTCGTATTCTTACAGACCGTGGGTCAGAATATAAGGGGAATATAGAGCATCATGCTTTTGAGTTATTTCTTAGCATAGAAGGTATAGAACATACTACAACTAAGGCATATTCTCCACAAACAAACGGTATGTGTGAGCGTTTTAATAAAACCATGAAACAAGAATTCTTTGATACAGCTATGCGGAAAAAGATTTATACAGATCTTGATGATCTACAATTAGATCTTGATATTTGGTTAGAGCATTTCAATAATGAAAGACCTCATTCCGGTAAATATTGTTATGGAAAAACTCCTATGCAAACTTTTAATGATAGTAAGAAATTAGCTGTTGAAAAGAATAATGAAATCTTGTATCTTGATTATATATCTGACAGTCAAAACTTAACTGACAATCAGGTACAAAATTTATAGTGTCTGTAAGATTAAATCTTGACTTCTACATATTAGTATGCTGAAACGCTTCAAAATCATTTCTGACAAGTATCGAAACAGGCGAAAACGATTTGGACTTAGATTTAATCTTATTGCTGGAATTTACAATTTTGAACTCAAGTGACTAGTTTCGAAAGAGGTCTAATGAAGTAATGATTGACATTTTTATGAAAGTGAAATATTGCCATTAATAAATAATAGTTTGTATATTAAGATTTGTAATTATTCAGATGCTCAAGAATATATAACTCAAGGTTATTTTGTTTATGAAGATAAAGTAGGAAATAAAATTACAGCAATAAATGATTTGAAATTGTTATTTAGTAATAAAGTATTTTTGCTTCTTTAGTTCTAATTAAGAAATATTACTTCTATAAATCACTAGAGGAAAATTTTGCTCATTTAAATAGCATTAAGGCTAAATATGCTCTTGAGTTTAAGGTTGGACCGATTATTGCTAAAAATATTAATTATGCAAATAAGGTAATAATATTTTTTGTCGTGTTTATAGCAATATTGATTTATTTACCGGTTTTATTTCATATAGCAAATAACATAAGTTATTGTGTGCAGAATATTTTAAAATCTGTGTTATTCTTAAAAGCAATAAAAGCTTGTAAGCTAGCAGAAATTGAAGAGGATAAAAGTGAATTAGGTGAATTGCCGATTTATACGATTCTAGTACCTTTATATAAAGAATTAAGCAAGTTAAGGTCAATAATTAAAAATATTTCCTTGATTAATTACCCTAAGTATAAGTTAGACGTTAAAATAATTATCGAAGAGGATGATTATTTAATGATTAAAGAAGTGGCTTTATACAATTTACCTGCTTATTTTCATATTGTACTCGTGCCTAAAAGTTTTCCTAGGACTAAACCGAAAGCACTTAACTATGCTTTAGAATATTCTCGCGGTGAGTATATAGTAGTTTATGATGCGAAGATAAACCTGAGGCGGATCAACTACTTAAGGCTTTAGCAATGTTTAAGAGTTTACCTTTTAAATATATTTGTTTGCAGGCTAAGCTCAATTTTTATAATAAGAATGAAAATATTTTAACCAAAATGTTTGATATAGAATATAGCTTGTGGTTTAAGTATATATTAAAGGGATTAAGCTTGCTAAAGCTTCCTATGCCGCTTGGTGGTACAAGTAATCATTTTAAAGCGGATATATTACGTAAGTTGGGTGGTGGTTGGGATGCTTATAACGTAACGGAAGATGCGGAGCTTGGAATAAGGATTTACTCACAAGGCTATAAAGTAGCTATCCTTGATTCGTATACACCTGGAGGAGGCGCCGAATAGTTTATTAGGCAATTGGTTAAATCAAAGATCAAGGTGGATTAAAGGTTTCTTGCAAACATTTTTTGTATTTAAAGCACAAAAAGATAAATGTAAAAAGTTTACCTTACCGCAAATAATAACTATTTACATTTTCATTGGTTTATCTACTTATAATTTTTGGTGCCTACCTTTTGTAATATTCTCTATTGTGGTAAATAAAAATTCAGTGATTAATTATTTATGGTTGGTTAATAGTATTTTTTCATTCTTATATCTCTACGGTATTGCTATTTATATATTAAAAAACTCTCTAAAAAGCCAAAAAATAATGCTTCAAGATTTGGTGTCTGTAGTTTTATGGGGTGGTTATTTTATATTACATACTATAGCATCATATAAAGCCGTGTTTGAAATTATCTTTTGCCCATTCAAATGGAGTAAAACAAAGCACGGCGTTAGTGTAGAGAATTTTGAAGATGAGTAGAATAATTTTTTAGACTTAATTATATTTACTTTTTGTAAATAATTGATTTAATATATTTTTTAAAATTTAACTATTAATTAATAATTTAGGATTTTATGAAGGAAATATATTGTAATGAAGAATTACAAGTTAAAATAATAAAATTCTATTCCAGCCTACGGATAAAATTGTTTCGGAAGAGGTTTTAACTAAAGGAAAAAAACTTATTCTAAAATCATATAATATAGATATAGAAAGCTATGGCGGTTCTGTATCTATTTTATGTAATTCAACTTATCTAAAAAACAAATTAGATTACATTGGAGAAATAATTCTTTTTAGCGTTAATAATATGGCTAAGTTAAAAGATCAAAAAGAAATAACAGATCAAAAAGAAATAATAAAAAATATGTTTTTACAAGTATTTTTAAAGTTCGATTATTCAGAATATGACAACCATAAATTATTTCGTAATTATAAAATACAAAAAACGGCAGAGCAGGGGGTATTTTTGTTTAAAATACCTTCCCTTCCTCAAATTATAAAATGTATTGCAAATGAAAAAAAATCAAATACGGCTGTTAGTAAAGTTGAGGAAATAAAAGCTCTTCATAATGCTTTTTATGCAAGTATAGAGAATAATAGCATTAATACTATATCAAATATTATTAAAGAATTATTGGAAGATTCTTATGAAGTTTTAAATTCGCTTTCAATAGAAAATCAAGAAAAATATCAATATGCTATTGAAATAATTAATGTTATAAAAAATTATTTAGAGCTAAAATTTCAACTCAGGGTAGTTCAAGCTTTAAAAGAGCATTTAAAAGAAAACAATATGGGATTGTCCAGTGCTTCTAAAGTACTTATGGATAATGATTATTAGGAAGAAGTAATAGAATTAGTTGAGCCAAAATTATTTAATATTACCTCACCTAACAAAGAAATACATTTATGTGTATATAATCTAGGTGTTTCATATGCAATGATAGGAGATTATAAAAAAGCAGAACAGTATCTTTCAAATATTTTAAAAATAATGCCAGATGATGATGTAATAATCAATTTATTTAATGTTTATATATCTACCAATAAAATAACCGAAGAAAAAAAAATATTAAATAATTTATCATCAGAAAATACACAAAATTTTCTAAACTTAAGTTTTGAAATAAATAATATTACTAAAGAAAAATTAAAGTCTATTGATAAAAAAAACTTATCCCTTTATCTTTTAAATATTTATAAATATTATGAATATGTCAGTATATATAATATGTAAACCTTCAGATTTGATCTGACATATTAAGGTTAAAAATAGAAGAGTTTGTGTGTATGTAGATAACTGAGAAGTTATCTATCATATCCAGGAACTAAATATAAAACTCAATTAACAGGAATAATATGTCAAATTACGATCAAAAAATAATCAAGCCTAAATTAGGATTATTAGAACTTGCAAAACAACTGGGCAGTGTTAGTACCGCGGTGTAAAGTAATGGGGTATTCAAGAGATAGCTTTTACCGATTTAAAGAACTGTATGAGACAGGCGGAGAAGCTGCACTTACAGATATAAGTCGTAAGAAACCTATACTTAAGAATCGTGTATCAGAACATATAGAACAAGCAGTAATAAATCTTGCTATAGAAAATCCCGCTCTTGGTCAGCTTCGTGCAAGCCAAGAGTTATTGAAACAGGGTATTATAGTATCATCCAGTGGAGTACGTTCTATTTGGCTACGCAATGATCTTGAGACTTTAAAGAAAAGACTAAAAGCATTAGAAGCTAAATCTGCACAGGATGGTATCTTACTTACAGAAGAGCAACTAGCTGCTCCTAGAAAAAGCAAAACAAATTAAAGAAGCACATGGGGAAATAGATACGCAGCATCCAGGGTATCTTGGTTCACAAGATACATATTATGTAGGCAATATGAAGGTGGTGGGTAGAATCTACCAACAAACATTTATTGATACTTATTCTAGAGTTGCTATCTGTAAACTTTATACTGACAAATCTGCAATAACATCTGCTGATATTCTAAATGATAAGGTAATACCGTTCTTTAACAATCATGATGTACCTCTACTTAGAATCTTAACAGATAGAGGAACAGAATATTGTGGCAAGGTAGAAAATCATGCTTTTGAGTTATATTTGGCGATAGAAAATATTGATCATACTAAAACTAAGACTCGATCTCCTCAAACTAACGGAATATGCGAAAGATTACATAGAACTTTAAAGGATGAGTTTTACGATATCACATTCCGTAAAAAGATTTATAGTTCTTTAGAGGATTTACAGATTGACTTAGATCAATATTTAAACAAATATAACAACGCAAGACCTCATTCTGGAAAGTTTTGTTATGGAAAAACACCTATGCAAACTTTCAAGGATAGCATTAAAATTGCTAAAGATAAGTCTATTAACTCTTACTTATCTGACAGCTCTTTTGCTGCTTAATCAATCACCGTCTGTCAGGTCAAGTGTAGTGTTTTACAGGTAAGTTGAAGCTTTCTTACGCATTTCTAAATATTTTTCTTTAGTCATTCTTTTTTCAGGAGATACATAGTCTAAAAATACTTTGCCGTTTAAATGATCAATTTCATGCTGAATAACTCTTGCTAAAAAACCTTCAGCATTCCCTTCAATCTTATTACCATCAATATCATAAGCTTGATAATAAATTTTTTTGAATCTTGCAACAGGACCTGTAGCATTTTCTACTGAAAAGCATCCTTCATAATCTTCATGTTTTTCAACTCCCATAGGCTTATAAGATGGATTAATCCAAATAGTTTTAGACATCGTATCAGTAAGATCAGGACGCCACTTTTTTAATTCCTCATTTTCAGGAACTGCAAACACTATTATCTGTTTCGATATGCCTATTTGCGGTGCGGTAAGACCTGCACAATTTTCTTCTTGATCATATTTTTGCTCCAAGATTCGTACAGATTCCTTATCTTCTATAGATAATGGAAAGTTTAGCTCTTTTGCTTTTATCCTAATAGTTTTATTCTCGGAACTATTTAATGTCTCTAAATTTAAGGTTACATATTCCGGTAATAGTAAAGTGCTTTCATTTTTCATATTACTTTTACATCCTGTTATAAAAATTGTTAGAATTAACAAGAAAACTGCATTTAAATTTTGCATATTATTCTATTTTCCTTAAAGCCATACTGAAATATACAGTGCCTGCATTGAAATTGATAAAGTTAAAATAATAAATAGATTTAAAAAATATTTCTTAAACATTTTCTTCTCCTATTAAATCAGTTGCATCATCATCAACTTTTTCTTTTTTAACAACAACTTCTATTTTTTCATTAGAGTGGTGCTTAGCAAGATTCTCCCTAAAAGGATTTAAAATATTTTCGTGAAAATTTTTTTGAGCATTTTTTACTTGCTTTAATATACTATCAAAATTTATATCTGTGGGGTTTTGCTCGACTTTTTCTTCAAAATAATCGCATAATTGTTTACAAAATTCCTCACCTGTTTTAACTCCTATAAAAATGGTAATTACTTGAGGCATTTCTAAACCTAATTCAAGAAAATATTTTGTCATATTTGAGTCTAAATCTTCTACACTAAAATCTATGATCGAACTATTTCCTTTGATTAATCGACTTATTAATTCAGGTGTCTGGTAATAAAATTCTTTTTCTGGTGTTTTAATATGTATATCTGCATTTTTTTCTTCAACCAAAAACTTTACTATTTCAAGCTTTCCTTGCAATGAGGCTATATGCAGGGCTGTCAAACCATCATTATTAGGTTCATTAATATTAGATATTTTTTCAGTTTCTAAAATTTTTTTTATAAGTTCAATATCACTAGTTTCAATACTTATATCTAAAATGTTAGCATTACCGTTTAAAAACAGTAGACGTGGTAAGGCTATTAAAATTTTCCTAATTTCTGCCCAACTATATTTTGACCAAGAAAGATTCCATAACTTTTTCATATTATTAATATTTTAATTGGCAATTATTTAATTAACATTGATGAAAAAAATATGCCTTGTCAAGGCTAGTAGAAAAAATAAATATTATTGTAATTTATATTTAGAATTTAGGAATGCAAGACTTATATATATATATCAGTTACATGAAATATTAAAGGTTTTCTAAAAAGTAGTTTCTAATATCTAGAAAATATATAAGGTAAAGATTATTAGTTTGGCGGATAGAGGGGGATTCGAACCCCCGACACGTTGCCGTGAACACGCTTTCCAGGCGTGCGCCTTAAACCGCTCGGCCATCTATCCATAAGGTAGGAAATTTATCTATTATTATTTGAAAAAATATCGTTTGCTTCGGTCAATTCTTTTTTAGTATTAACACCGACAATTAAATCATGATTATCAGACAATAAATACGAAACTTTTTCGCCTTTATCTTTGCATAATTTTACTATTTCCGTTAAATATACTTCTTTATTATCTCTAGAATCAGTAGCAAATAGCGGTAAATATTTGTTTAAAACTCCGGGATTAAATGCCATAATGCCTGAATTACAAAGCTTTATTTTCTTTTGTTCTTCAGTCGCATTTTTATATTCAATTATTTCCAGAAATTCACCGTTTTGATCTAAAGAAATTCTGCCGTAAAAAGCAGGATCGTCTCTTTCAAAACATAAAGTTACTAATGAAGCGTTGCTAGAATTTAGATATTCTACTACCTCGTTCATTAATTCCGGAGTAATAAGCGGATGATCGCCGTATAATACTAAAACCGTTTTATTCTCATTAATTAGATCTATTGCTGCATGAGTGGCATGAGCTGTGCCTTTAGGTTCTTTTTGTAGAGCAAAACGACACATATTTTCATAAGGCGTCAAATGTTTTTTTAAATCTTCTGAATAAACAGTAATTACATCATCAGTTACTTTAAGAGAATTTTTCAATACAGTCTCAAGCATAGGGACTCCGCCGACTTTATGCATTACTTTAGGTAAATCAGACTCCATTCTGCTACCTTTGCCGGCTGCTAAAATAATTATTTGGATATTATTCATTCGCTACCTTGTAAAAACTCGTAGACTTCGTCTGATAATTCATAATTACCAAAAACTTTTTGTACGTCATCGCTTTCTTCAAAAACTTCAACAAGCTTTAGAAGTTTCTCGGCTTTTTCTTTGTCATCAATTATTACGGTGTTTAAAGGTATCCAACCTATATAGGATTCTTCCGGGATACCGTATTTATCAGTTAGAAACTCAAGAACTTTAGAAAAGTTTTCAATATCGGTATAAATCATATGCAAATCTTCATCTGACTTAACATCGTCTGCACCTATTTCTATGGCACTTTCTAGTATATTTTCGTTAGATGCAACTCCCGCGTTATATTCAATTATCCCGCAATGTTTAAATAAAAAATTAACACTACCGGTTTCGCCTAGATTACCGCCATATTTAGTAAAACTAGAACGCACCTCGGCAGCAGTACGGTTTTTATTGTCTGTCAAAGCCTCAACTATTATAGCAATACCCCCGGGAGCATAACCTTCATATCTAATTTCCGTATAATTTTCGGTATTACTAGAATCACCGGCACTATTAATAGCTCTATCTATTCGTTCTTTAGGAAGATTTTGACTGCGTGCGGTAGTTAAAGCTGTTCGAAGACGAGGGGTATTATCGGGATTTGCTGAGCCAGTTTTAACGGCGGTAACTATCTCGCGAATTAACTTGGTAAAAACTTTTGCTCTTTTTTTGTCTTGGGCACCTTTGCGGTGCTGAATATTTTTAAACTTTGAGTGTCCGGCCATTGTACTTTAACTTTTTTATTAAGGAAAATTAGCCTTGTTTTGCTTTAAATCTTTTATTCTTTTTATTTATTACAAAAATTTTTCCTCTTCTTTTAACGATTTGACAATCTTTATCACGCTTTTTTAATGATTTTAATGAGCTAACTACTTTCATACAAATATTACTTAACATTTAATTTTAGAGTAGATAATAAACATTTTTATCACTTCAGTCAATCCTCAATTTAAAATATATAAATACCATATTTCTTGGTTTTTTCTTGACGCATATTAATAAACTACTATATAGTACATTTACAAAAATTAAGAAATACCATATTTCGTGGTTTTAAGTACATTAGACCTCTTTCGAAACTAGTCACTTGAGTTCAAAATTGTAAATTCCAGCAATAAGATTAAATCTAAGTCCAAATCGTTTTTGCCTGTTTCGATACTTGTCAGAAATGATTTTGAAGCGTTTCAGCATACTAATAACATTTTCATTAAGCACTCTTTCTATTGCTAACCTACGATTATTTGTTTTATCCTTTTTAGTTAGAGGCTTTTTCTTGTTTCTTTTTTTTGGTAACTCAGAATTATTATGAATCTTCTGTATACCTTGATATCCTGTGTCAGTAATTACTTTAACCTTATGATGTATAAGCATTTTAGATTCTTTAAATAACCTGAAATCGTGCTTTCTACCATTGGCAAAATCTGTACATATTACTTGTTTTGTTTTTTTGTTTACCACTACTTGGGTTTTTAATGTATGCCTTTTCTTTTTTCCTGAATAATATAACTTTTGTTTTTTTTAGGACTTTCTATAGGACTTTCGGTCGCATCTACCAATACTACTTCATAATCCATATCATTTTTCATTAGAACTTTACGTCCAGGTAGAGCAAAGTTTGGATGTTTTACTAGTGTATCTTCTACCCATTTAATAGTCTTATATGCTGTACTTTCGCTAATGCCATAATTTTGACCTATATGGAAATAAGTACGGTATTCTCTAAGATACTCTAAGCTCACAAGCAACTGTTCCTCTAGATTGAGCTTATTCTTACGACCGCCTTTTGATTTCTTAAGACTATCAGCTTGCCTTAAAATATCAACCATCTTTAAAAATGTCCCCTTCTTTACTCCTGTTAATCGACTAAATCTTTTATCCTCTAACTCTTTAACTTGTTCGAATCTCATTATTACTACAAATTAAGTACTTATACAACCTTTATACTTAAAATGATAGTTTCGAAAGAGGTCTAATGAAGCATCAATGGCTTGCAAATCGTGGTTATGTAGTTCTTAGTGTTAATTTTAGAGGTTCAGAAGGTTTCGGTAAGAAATTCTTATATAGCGGCTATGGCGAATGGGGAAAGAAAATGCAAGACGATTTAGTTGATGCAGTTAACTGGGCTATTAAAAACAAAATAGCAGATCCTAAAAAAATCGCTATAGTAGGTAGCGGTTATGGTGGATATGCTACTCTTGCCGGTTTAGCCTTTACTCCAGAGTTTTTCTCTTGCGGTATAGATATTTCAGGGCCCTCCAATTTAGTCACAATTTCAAACTATTTTGTTCAAAATTTTCGTTTAGATAGAATAGATCAAGCAAAATTTAGTTTTTTAGAAACGACTGAGAATAAAGAAAAATTATATCAATACTCTCCAATATCCCATGCTACTAATATAATAAAGCCTTTACTTATAATTCAAGGAGTAGAAGATATGAGAGTACCTCAAACTGAAACAGATCAAATGGTAGATGCATTAGTCAAGAATAATAAATCAGTCATTTATGCTTTATATAAATATGAAAATTATAATTTTTATAATGAAGCTAATATAATCTCCTTCTTATGCTATTGTAGAACGTTTTTTAGCAAAGCATCTTGGAGGTAGTTTTGAGCCATTTGATGATTATGTTTTAAATAATCCAAATTTAATAATTAACGGTCAACATCCTTCTGAAGATTTACTAATAGAATTATTAAATAAATGAAATTAGTGATAAAGATGGAGATTACTTTAAAGCTAAAAAAGTGTACACAAGATAAAAATAACAATAGAGGTGGAGGGAGATTTTAATGAATATAGCATCATTAAGAGTATTATTAGTTTTTGCACAGTCTTCTCAAAAATTAATACTAATATTTTTGATAAAATATGCTTGTGTTTTGATGAGGGAATAATTATAAACAAGCATATTTTAAAAATATTATAGAAAAATTTTTTTAAAAATGACTATTTAAAACTAGTAAAATCAAGAGCTTACATCAACTCTGTAGTTATTCATAAAATAAAATGAAATAATTTTAAAAATGTAGTTGACAAGGCTGATTATATTGCTTATAATTACACCTATCGAAAGCGACTACCGATAAGGGAATCGCAGCTGTTTTTAAAAGTAAATAATTAAATATAGATAGTGACAGTAAACATGTACATAT